>CAZNWC010000006.1:0-79097 GCA_964577055.1 uncultured Chitinophaga sp.
CCATCAAGCGCAAGACCAAAAACTGGTTTTTGCCCATGGACGAATTGGCCGAAGCACCTGGCTTTATGGAATACGCCAAGCGTGTGGAGCATTGGAAAACCAACGTAAAGGGGCAGTTCAGTTCGTGGATCCAGCAGGGTTTGCAGCCCCGCAGCATGACGCGCGACCTCAAATGGGGTGTGCCTGTGCCTGTGGAAGGTGTTAAAGGCAAAGTGTTGTATGTGTGGTTCGATGCACCCATTGGCTACATCAGTGCCACCCGCGAGTATTTTGAAGCCCAAGGCCAGCCCGATGCTTGGAAAACCTGGTGGCAAGATCCGTCGAGCAGTTTGGTGCACTTCATTGGCAAGGACAATATTGTGTTCCACACCATCATCTTCCCCATGATTTTGAACGAGCATGGTGGTTACAACCTGCCCGATCAGGTGCCGGCCAACGAGTTCTTGAACCTGGAAGGGGATAAGCTCAGCACTTCACGGAATTGGGCCATTTGGTTGCATGAGTACCTCACCGATTTTCCCGACAAGCAAGACGAGTTGCGGTACACCCTCACCAGCATTGCGCCCGAAACCAAAGACAGTGATTTCACCTGGAAGGACTATCAAAGTCGCGTGAACAGCGAATTGGTGGCCGTTTTGGGCAATTTTGTGAACCGCGTGATGGTGCTCACCCACAAATTCTTTGAGGGCATGGTGCCTGGCAACAAGCTCAAACCCGATACGGCTGCCCGTGCGGCTGTGCTCGACGCCATTCGCGCCAACCAAGACGAAGTTGCCGGTTACCAACATGAAATGATTCGCTCGCTCAGCGACTTCCGTTTCCGTGAGGCGCAGGCCACCATGATGAACATTGCGCGTGCCGGAAATCGCTTTTTGGCCGAAACCGAGCCCTGGAAGCTCCACAAAACCGATGCAGCTGCAACTGCCGTCATTCTCGACTATGCCCTGCAGCTTTGCGCGCAATTGGCTTTGGCTTGCGAGCCCTTTTTGCCTTTTACCAAAGGAAAACTCTTGCAGCAGTTGCAATGGGAGCCTGATACGGCAACACGCAGAAGGTGGTGGCGCGAGCAGGATGCTGTATTTCCGTTAGAGGCCGGCCACCAACTAGGTCAGCCTTTCTTATTGTTTCAAAATATTGAAGACGGCGCGATGGATGCCCAGCGTGCCCGTCTTGTAAAACCAACGCCTGTGGAAGAAACCGCACCAACCGAATTTACACCGCTCAAACCCGAAATCACCTACGACGATTTTGCCAAACTCGATTTGCGGGTAGGCCAAGTAATTGCGGCTGAAAAAGTAGCTGGGGCCGACAAATTACTGCAACTGACCATTGATTTGGGCTTCGAACAGCGTACCGTAGTGAGTGGCATTGCCATGCACTTTTCGCCTGAAGAAATTGTGGGAGGTAAAGTGACATTGCTGGCCAATTTGGCGCCGCGCAAACTACGTGGCATTATGTCGCAAGGCATGATTTTGATGGCTGAAAACAAAGATGGCAAACTCCTCTTTGTTGCTCCTAACGGGTCTGCCGATAATGGAGGCACCATCAGCTAAGGCAACCCATGGTCCAATTTGCATGGTCGTTGGCAAAAAAAACTTAATTTGCACCCCTGCATGAAACGCGATGTGTTTGGGTATTATGTGTGGGTCAAGCGGTTGATGTATACCGTTGCCGGGCTCATTTCGTATATCGGGCTGAACGTTCGGAACAAAATGCAGGTACGTGGAAGCCGCGTATTGGCCGATTTACCCGAGCACAACGTGCTTTTTGTATCGAACCATCAAACCTACTACCGCGATGTAGCCGCCATTTTGCACGTGATTTGTGCAGCCAAATGGAAAATATACGATCGGCTGCCGCATCCTTTTTATCTGTTTGCACCCGAAACGCGGGTATATTACGTGGCGGCAGAAGAAACCATGAAGGAAAGCGGCTGGCTGCCCAAATTGTTCATGTTGGCGGGTGCCATTACTGTGAAACGCACTTGGCGCAGCAAGGGACAAGAAGTTGATCGGGAAGTAGACAAGGCAGACACCCAAAAAATAGACATGGCCCTTTCGAGTGGCTGGGTGATTACTTTTCCGCAAGGCACTACCAAGCCATTTGCCGAAGGACGTAAAGGCACGGCACACATCATCAAGCAAAACAAACCCGTAGTGGTGCCCGTAGTCATCAATGGCTTTCGCAGGGCTTTTAACAAGCAGGGATTAAAACTCAAGAAGCGGGGCACCCGACTTTCTGTTGAAATAAAGCCTCCTTTACACATCGATTACGAAGCCTCGGCCGATGTCATATTGGCCCAAATCATGGATGGTATCGAACAAAGTGAGCGATACAGATTCAGGCACTACACACGCGAACCGCATTCCGCTTAGTGCATTCTCCAAAAAAGCCAATTATAATATTGTGCTAAACCATGATGCCTTATATTTGGCACTCCACTTAACATCTTACTTATTCATGAAAGCACGCTTACTTTCCCTACTCTTTACACTTCTTTTGGCACAAATTTCTGAAGCACAAAGCTTTGCAGATCGGTTCATATTCCACCGTGGCTTTGCCTTTGGCATGCTAACTGCCCAACCAGCGCAATATTCCTTCTCGAATTTTGGGAGCAGCACACCAGGCACCACCACGTATGCCGCTTCAACCGCTTTGTCTTTCGGCCTAAATTGGGGAGCTCGTTTTAATGTGGTGGAATTATCGGAAGAAAAGTCGATCAGCTTGCATGTCGACGCTGTAGGTTCATATTATGCAACCACCAATCTTTTTTCGCTTGATGGTAGCGATGATCGCATGGCCGACGTTGGCTTGGCATTGCAAATCCCAATTGTGGTGAATTACAATATGGGGCACCTGGCAACCCGTCTATCGACCGCCAACAGCGGCTTTGGTGTTGGATTGGGTATAGAAATCAACCGCCTGTACTCTGTTTTTGCCAATGAAGACGCTACATACTATCAATCCCAGCCCAGTGCCAATTTCGAAATGGGCGCTGTTAATTTCGTCCAACCCGTTGTGAATTTGGGCTATCGTTATTGGAACCGCAACGACAACGCCCGTGAACTGAACTTGCAAATAGGTTTTGGCAAACGTGATGAATTGTCGTTTGGCACTTTTAGCAGGCCAACTGTACGTTTGAGTTTGCACAAATTTATTAGCTATTAATATGCGTCGCTTCCTTTCCGTATTGGGCCTGTTTGTGCTTCAACTGGGCCTGTCGGATAGTGCCCATGCCCAACTTTCAGATAAATTCCTCTTTCATAGGGGTTGGATCATTGGCAACTATAGCAGTGCACCATTTTATTTTGCGCCCGATACCACCTTCAATCAAATAGACGATACCCTTTCTTACAAAAACTCTGCTGGTCTGCAATTGGGCCTCAATTGGGGAGGAAGGGTTAATTTGTATGACATTTCAGATGAAAAATCCGTGACCCTGCATGTTGACTTGGTGGGCACGGCTTTCGTAAGCAGTGGCATCTTAAATGAAACAAGGCTACCTGATGTGGGCTTGGCCTTGCAGATCCCCATCGTGGTGAATTACAATATCGGGCACATGGCCACCAAATCATCGACGGCCAGCAGGGGCTTCGGTTTTGGTGTAGGAGTAGAAATCAACCGCGTATTTAGCTTTTTGGAACAAACGCCTTTTTATGACGAAGCTGCCAAACGTGGCTTTTCGCAAACCGCATCAGCCTCGTTCGTGCAACCTGTGATGAACTTTGGGTATAGATACTGGAACCGCAATGATTTGGCACGCGAGCTAAACATTCAGTTTGGATTTGGCAAATCTTACAACTTTGTGCATGGCACTACATACCGGCCTAATTTTAGGTTGAGCCTGCACCGGTATTTCAATTATTAAAAAAAGCCGCTGTTCATCACAGCGGCTTTTTTTATACCTTTTTCTTTTGCAGCCAGGGAGCAGCCAAGGCTCCCAAACTTACCAACAGCAACAATATGCTTGCGGCCAGACTTATTTTTTCGCTTGCATAATAAGTCTCAGGCTCAAATTTAAATTCCACCTGATGCTCACCCGCGGGGATTACAAGTGCCCGGAATACATAGTCGGCCCTAAAATGCGGTACTTCCTTACCATCTATAAATGCCTTCCAACCTTTATCGTAATAAATCTCCGAAAACACCGCCAGCTGTTCGCTACCAGCACTGAATGCATATACCATGTGTTCAGGGTGATAACCCGTCAGTCGGATGCTTGCTGTGCTATCAGGCAAAAACTGTTTGCCGTTTACAAACGAAGCAAAACGCTGGTCGACCACGGCAGTTTCACGCAACGACACCATCGGACTGCCAATGGTATCGATTTCAGCCCTTGCATCCGGTACCATCAGTACATTCTGTACCAACCATGCATTTCCAAAAGCCTCGGGATTAAACTGCGGCACCAAGCCAACACCTTCTTGATTGGTAATGATATAGCGGGTGTTGAAAGCGTTAATTACACCCATATTCCCGGCTTCAAGCCATTGTACTTTCACGTCTTCGTAGCGGCTTAACTTCGCCGCATGGTAACCTCCCAACGATTTGTGGAAGTACCCCGCCCGGTTTTCATTGAACGGATTGCGGTTCCCCAAATCATAGACGCGATAATGCAGCGTGGTATCTTGCAAGATTTGTAGATCAGCTTGTGTGGCCTCAAAAGGCTGTTCTACTTGCCGCTTGTTCACAAAATCCTCTTCGTTCAGGTAACGCTTATCGGTTGCCCACAAGTCGATGGTGTTTGCCACCAGGAAAACCACCAACATGCGTTGTATTGATAGCTTTCCTTGCAAGTGGTACCAAATGGCTCCAACACCAAGCGCCACAAGCAAAAGCGATTTCAAGGCATCGCTGCGCAACATACTTGATCTGTCTTCCACCAAGGCATCGGCCAATCCCGGGAAATTGCTGAAGTTGGCATCCACTGGTGCTGAAAAGTCGAAAAACATACCAGGTGCCAAAACGAACAATGCGCAAAAGCCGCCCACCAAACCACCGGCATACAACAGGCCTTTCTTGAGCTTTTCTTTGGCTATTTCTCCGGCCTCCATGCGCTTGAGCAAAATCATGGCAAGCAACGGAAAAGCCACACTGGCGATCACCAAACTCATAGCTACCGCCCTGAATTTGTTGTAATAAGGCACATAGTTGAAGAAAATATCAGTTACCAGTTCAAAGTTTTTGCCCCAGCTCAACACAATCGACAACAAAGCTGCCAAACCCAACCACCACTTGGCCGTACCGTCTACAACGAACAATGCCAATACGAATAGAAATACAATCAAGGCCCCAAAATAGGTTGGTCCGGCCACGCCAGGCTGATCACCAAAATAAGTGGGTGCCTGTTCTACAAAAGCCTGGGCCTGCGCTCGGGGAATTCCTCCCTTGGTCAGTACCTCATACGTACGGCTGTCGGTGCCAATGTTGCTGCCCGACGCTCCGCCATGAAAATTGGGAATCAAAAGGGTAAAAGTTTCGCTGATGCCATTGCTCCAGCGCAAAGCATACTCTTTGTCCAAACCACTGGCCGATGGGTCTTCGAGCTGTTTTAATTCCGATCCGCCGCGCATGGTTTCTTTGCTGTACTCGTTGGTTACACTGAAAGAAGTATAGTTCGCGGCTATGGCCAAGACCAATGCCACCACCGCCAAGCCCGAAGCTTTGGCAAACAACACCAGCTGTTTGTTCCGCACCATTTCTACCCCCTTAACTGCTACATACAATGCGATGAGCATGCCCAAGTAATAGGTAATTTGATAATGGTAAGCATAGAGCTGCAAAGCCAGCATCAAGGCCAGCAAAGCAAAACCTGTGAGCAATTTGCCCCTGAAAAGCAAGATCAAACCCGCCAATACGGGTGGCATAAAGCCGATGGCGATGGCCTTGGTTACGTGACCAGCATCGATGATGATGAGGTTATAACTCGAAAAGCCAAATGCCAAAGCCCCAAGCAAGCCTTGCCAATGCGAAAAACCCAACAATACCAGCAAGAGGTAAAAGCCCAAAAAGTAAAGCAATAGGAGATTGGCCGGATTGGGAAGCCATTTGTATACGATTCCGCCCAATTTGGCAATCCACATATTGGGCGCATCCATCGCGATCTGATAGGCAGGCATGCCGGCAAACAGACTGTTGGTCCACAAAGGATAACGCCCTTCTTTGGCTTTGTATTCATTCAATTCTTTCGACATACCCGCCACTTGCGTCATGTCTTCCATGCGCAGGCTCTTGCCTGTAAGCACCGGACTGTTGTAAATCAAGGCGGCAGCCAACATGATGAGCACCACCCAAAGGTGTGGCAACCAATTTTTAAACTGTATTCCCATGGTGTTTGGTTTATCTTATTTCTTCGTAATCGACATAATCGCCCCCCTCGCTACCAGACGCTTTGGAAGACTTTGGTTTTCCAGACACAAAAACAGAGCCCTCCGGCCGTTCGGGTTGCCGGGATTGTCGGGATTGTTGTTCTTGCAAATTTTGAAAAACCGATTTAACGATGGTGGGTAAAAACAAGCGCAGCAACAAGCGAACAGCCATGACCACCAGAATAAAAATCAGGATGAATTTAAGAAGCATGGCCAAAAATAGGCAATTAGTGCCTCAGACGCACTTAATTTAACCGTATTTGTGTACTCCCCACAAAAGCTGTAGGCGTATAAATTTCGAGGTTGTAGACCCCGCCATTCAATTTTAAGTCACCCATTTCGAGGGCCAAGCGGTTGATGCGGTCGGCACTGGTGTTGGCTTCTAAAATGAACGAGGGCATGATTTCAACCGGATTGCCCTGCAAGGAAACAGTGGCCTTCTGGTTTTTAAGCAGGTTGTAAACCCTGCCGCTTTCATCCGAAAGAATGATGTAATAGGTTTCTGTTTTGAGCTTTAAAAACTCCTTTCGGTCAACGGGCTCAAAACTTACAATCAACCGCTTGGCTCTGCGGGCCATGGTTGTCAACCTGGTTCCGCGCAAGGCATCTACCCTGAAAGCACGTCCAATGCCTTTGTGCACCACAGTTCGCTCGTACTCCATGCGCATGCGCTCTTGTTCTTCCTGTAGGGATTCAAGATATGCAGCCATTTGCTGGTTGCGCTTGATAAGCTCGTCGATGCTCTTGCTCAACAGCTTCACTTGCGCATCCAAATCTTTGCTGGTCACTTTCATATTGCCCAACTCAGACTTCACAGCAGTTAATTCGCGTGTATCGCGGGCCAAACCCTGAATGGTCAAGTCCTTGTCGCGCAACTCAACCTCTGTGCGACTCAGATATTCGCTCAAACGGTTATTCGCCTCGTCTAATCTTTGAAACTCTGTTTGTAGAAAACCCAGGTCTTTATCTGCCAGTAGCTTTTCAGAAACAGTGCGTTCATGTGCCAATTTTTCCTTGTCTACCTGCTGCCGAAGTTGCTCGCGGTTGAGAAACATCATGAAAAAACCCAGCACCGAAGCCACAGAAAAAACCACTACGCCAGCAACTAAACCAGCGAAAATTTTTGTCCTTTTTACATAACTCATAATTCCTGAATCACAATGGCTTAAAGAAAAGAAGTATTGGTGGAATTCGCAAATTTTGGCTCGCTAATTCGTGCCAAAATATACTTTGAAGGCCGTTCCCTTCCCTTCTTGTGAGCGCACCTCTACCTTGCCTCCATGTAAGCGTATGATACGCTCTACCAGAGACAATCCAATGCCATGTCCACTTACCGTTTGCGCATTGCTGCTGCGGAAGAAAGGCTGGAATATTTGTTCCATCTCGCTGGCAGGAATGCCTATGCCTTCATCTTTCACTTGCACCTCAACACCCATGGCACCGGGCTTCACCATCACAAACACCTCTTTACGATGACTGAATTTGACACCGTTCTCGAACAGGTTTTGGAAAACAGTAATCAACAATTGTTCATTCCCTTTTACCAAAAGATCTTCGGCGTTTTCGAGCGCTTCATCCAATGTAATGTGGATGACGGCATTGGGCTGTCGCGATTGAATGGCGGCCTGACTTTGCCAAAGCACGTCGACCAGAGAAACCGGTGCAAACAAGCGGGCTGCATAACTCGAATCGGCTTGTGCCAACATGAGCAAACGATTGGCCATGCTGGTAAGGTTTCTGATGTCTTCCAATACACTGCGTACCCGATCGAGATACTCTTCTTCATTGCGTTTTTTTAGCAACAGTACCTCCAATTGGCCCTGCATGGCTGTAAGTGGTGTACGCAATTCATGGGATGCATTGGCAACAAAGTTACGCTGCATGGCCAAACTGGCTTCTATTCTGTCGAGCATGCTGTTAAAAGTGGCCGCCAATCGGCTCAATTCGTCCTGGCTATCCGACACTTCAAGCCGTTCGTGCAAATTGACAAATGTGATGGCCGAAACTTTGCGCATGATGTTGGTGATTGGGCGCAACGCTTGTCCTGCATATACCCACGCCAACAACCACAAAAAGAAAAGACTCGCGCAAAACACCCCTATTAATACCCTGCGCAAATAGGTCAATTGCTCAAATCCCGCCACATCTTTTGCCGCGCAAATCACCACCAAGCGGTTGTAACGGTCGGCAAACAGCAGACCAGCCATTTCAAAGTCACCCTCCACAAACCGTTGTTCTTTGTTCAACCGCACCGCATCGAGCATGTCAGTGGTCACTTGAACCCCTGTATCGGTGGTGCAATACAGCAGTTCGTTTTTGAAATTGTAGATGAATATGTGCTCTTGATTGAGCTCAGCAGCCCCCAATGCACGTAGTTCCTGTAATCGTTCGGGCGCCATGCCTTCCACTTCCATCAGCAACACCGTGCGGTTCATGGCAGCCGCTTTCAGCTGCTCATAAAAGCTGCTTTGCCGATAATCAGCCGTCACAACATAAATAGCCAGCGAAGCCAACAACTGAATGAAGGCCACAATGACTACAAACTGCAGCGTAAGCCGGGTTCTGATTTGCATCAGGCATCCATCATATAACCCATCCCTATCATCGTATGGATGAGTTTATTCTCGAAATCCTTGTCGATTTTTTTGCGGAGGAAATTCACATAAACATCCACCACGTTGGTACCCGTGTCAAAATGAATGTCCCACACATCGGCTGCGATTTGTTGGCGCGAAACCACCTTGCCCTTGTGCTGCATGAGATAGGTTAGCAAGGCATATTCCTTGGCCGTTAACACAATAGGTTGGCCCGAGCGAATAGCAATTTTTTTATCTGTATCGAGTTCCAGATCCGCTACCACCAACTTTTCTTCCATGGCCGACGGATTGGCCCGCCTCACCAAAGCCTTTATACGGGCCAACAATTCGCTGAACTCAAAAGGCTTCACCAAATAATCATCGGCACCGGCATCAAAACCAGCTAATTTGTCTTCGCTGGTGCCCAAAGCCGTTAACATCAGAATCGGCAAGCGTGGCTGACTTTGGCGCAAGGCCTTGCACACCACCGTACCATTAATGCCCGGAAGCAATAAGTCAAGCACCAACAAATCGAAGCGCTTTTCCTCGGCCAAACGTTTACCGTTGATACCATCGTGCGCCACTTCCACCAGATAACCGGCTTCTTCGAGGCCCTGGCGGATGAATGCTGCTACTTTTTGCTCGTCTTCTACAACCAGGATTTTCATGTTTTATCTGCTTAAGTACATCGACTTCCGCTTGTACAACTCCCGGAAATAGGGGTCCTTCAGGTCTTTGATGAAGCGAATGGCCTCGCCAGTCGATTTCATCTCAGGGCCCAATTCCTTGTTCACATTCGGAAACTTCTCGAAAGAAAACACAGGTTCTTTAATTGCCCAACCCTCTAATCGTTTTTTAATGTCGAAATCTTTGAGCTTGTGGGTGCCCAACATCACTTTGGTGGCAATATTCACGAACGGAACATCGTAGGCTTTGGCCAAAAACGGCACTGTACGCGATGCCCGAGGGTTGGCCTCAATGACATATACCATCTCGTTTTTGATGGCAAACTGCACGTTCATCAAACCCCGGATGTTGAGGGCATGCGCCAACTTTTTGGTGTATTCTTCCATTTGGGTTACCACCAAGGGCGAAAGCCCGAAGGGCGGCAAAACCGAGTTTGAGTCACCCGAGTGGATGCCCGCAGGCTCAATATGTTCCATCACCCCGCACAAAACCACGTCTTCACCGTCGCAAATGCAATCCGTTTCGGCTTCCATGGCACGGTCGAGAAAATGGTCGATGAGGATACGGTTGCCCGGAATTTTCCTCAACAGGTCTACCACCGCATGTTCCAGCTCTTCTTCGTTGATGACGATGCTCATGCCCTGACCACCCAACACATAGCTGGGTCGAACCAGCACGGGATATCCTACCTCACGGGCAATTTCGATGGCCTCTTCAGCCGTTTCGGCTACCCCGTATTTGGGATATGGAATGTCGAGCTCCTTGAGCAAATCGCTGAAGCGTCCGCGGTCTTCGGCCAAATCCATATTGGTGAAATCGGTGCCGATGATTTTAATACCTGCGCTTTCGAGATGCTGGGCCAATTTCAAAGCCGTTTGACCACCCAACTGCACAATCACGCCTTCGGGTTGCTCGTGCTCTACAATGTCGAGCAGGTGTTCCCAGAACACAGGCTCAAAGTAGAGCTTGTCGGCCATGTTGAAGTCGGTACTCACTGTTTCGGGATTACAGTTGATCATGATGGCTTCGTAACCTACCTCGCGGGCGGCCAACAAACCATGCACACAGCTGTAATCGAATTCGATGCCCTGGCCAATGCGGTTGGGACCCGAACCGAGTACAATGATCTTTTTCTTATCGCTTTTTATCGACTCGTTTTCACTGTCGTAGGCGCTGTAGTAATAGGGGGTTTCGGCTTCAAATTCGGCCGCACAAGTGTCAACCAATTTCCAAACGCGGTTAAGGCCCAATTCCTTGCGGCGGGCACGCACCATGGCCTCGGTGGTGCCTTCTCCCAAAACATGGGCGATTTGGGCGTCGCAGAAGCCATTTTTCTTCAATTCTTCGAATAAACTCTTCGAAATAGAACCGAGGGTATAACGGCGTAACTCCTGGGTCAAATCAACCAAATGCTGGATTTGCTTGAGAAACCAACGGTCGATGCGGGTAGCTTTTTGTACCGATTTAACAGGCACACCTAAGGCCAAAGCATCGTAAACATGGAACAAGCGGTCCCAGCTGGCATTTTCAAGGCTGTGCATCAGCTTGTCGAGATTGCGCTCTTCTTTGCCATCGGCACCAATGCCCAGGCGGTTGATTTCCAGGCTCTGACAGGCTTTCTGCAAGGCTTCGTTGAAGCTGCGGCCGATGCCCATGACTTCACCCACCGACTTCATCTGGAAGCCAAGTGTGCGGTCGGCACCCGGGAATTTATCGAAGTTCCACTTCGGAATTTTCACGATTACATAGTCGAGCGTGGGCTCAAAATAGGCCGAAGTGCTCATGGTGATTTGGTTCGGCAACTCGTCGAGGTTGTAGCCGATGGCCAACTTGGCGGCAATTTTGGCAATAGGATAACCCGTGGCCTTGGATGCCAAGGCCGAAGAACGCGAAACACGTGGGTTGATTTCGATGGCAATCAGCTCTTCAGTTTCGGGATTCATGGCAAACTGCACATTACATCCGCCGGCAAAGTTGCCAATGGCGCGCATCATTTTGATGGCTTGGTTCCGCATGTCCTGGAAAGCAGTATCGCTTAAGGTCATGGCCGGTGCCACCGTAATGCTATCGCCCGTATGGATGCCCATGGGGTCGAAGTTCTCGATGGTACAAATGATGCACACATTGTCGTTGTTGTCGCGCAGCAACTCCAACTCGTATTCCTTCCAACCCAAAACCGCCTTGTCGATCAGCACCTCGTGGGTAGGTGAGGCCTGCAAGCCCCGCATCAGGGCTTTTTCAAAATCTTCTTTGTGGCGAATCACAGCGCCTCCGGTGCCTCCCAGGGTGTAAGATGGACGGATTACCAAAGGAAAGCCAATTTCTTCGGCAGCTTCTTTGCCCTCAAGGAAGGAATTGGCAATTTTAGAAGGTGCCACGGCCACCCCAATTTGGCCCATGAGCTTTCTGAATTCTTCGCGGTTTTCGGTGGTTTCGATGGCGGCAATGTCTACCCCAATCATGCGCACACCATATTTTTCCCAAATGCCCAATTCGTCGGCCTCTTTACACAAATTGAGCGCCGTTTGGCCGCCCATGGTAGGCAATACGGCATCAATGCGGCGCTCTTGCAATATCTGCTCAATCGATTCAACTGTAAGCGGGAGCAAATACACATGGTCGGCTGTCACACGGTCGGTCATGATGGTCGCCGGATTGGAATTGATCAGCGCAACCTCAATGCCTTCTTGCTTGAGCGAGCGCGCCGCCTGTGAACCTGAATAGTCAAATTCGCAGGCTTGGCCAATGACAATGGGACCTGAACCTACAATGAGAACCGATTTGATGGAGTTGTCCCTGGGCATGGAAAATTCGTTAGAATATGGTTAATGGGGAGTTCAAAATTGTGCAAAGATATGAAAATGCCCCTTGACCACGAAGTCTTTTACACCAAAGCTTTGGCCTGTTGCCAAGCCCGTCCAAGCCACTACTTCGCCAGGCCTGGCCAAATGCCAATGCTCAAATAGCCGCCGAAATCAAGAAGGTGGCTGCAAATGCCACAATGGCATACAGCTCGGGAAATACCGCCAACACCATGGTTTTGCCAAAAACGTCGTAGCCAGCGGCAATGCCTTCAATGCCATGAGCCGTAACCTGCCCTTGCTGCACCGCCGAAAAAAAGGCTACAACACCCAACGAAATACCTGCTGCCAAAATGCTGGCACCTTGAAAAATGTCGAGCTCCGTCATGCCGCCCAATTGACTGCTGATAATGAAGAATCCGGCAAAACCGTACAACCCCTGAGAACCGGGCAAAGCACTAAGCAACATATAGTTGCCGAAAGCTTCGGGCCGCTTTTTGAGTGCCCCAATGGTGGCCTTTCCGCCGATTGACACCCCGATGGCGCTGCCTACGCCCGACAAGGCGAGCATGAGGGCCAGTCCCAAATACGCTAAAATTACTGCTGTTGTCATATGCTGTTGGTTTGTTTTGATTTTCTAAAAGGTTGATAGGCTTTGCCGCCGCCCAAGAAGCCGGCGTTTTTATAAAATTCAACGAAAGTGAGGCGCACCGGATGCACAAAGGCACTCAGGGTGGCAATGGCCATATTGAGTCCGTGGCCAACCAATAAAACCGCTGCAAAAAGCAACCAACTTATTACCGGCGGTCCCTCGAGCAAGGAAAAAGCGACGTTGTTGATGACCAAGCCCAAAATGCCGGATGACAAGCCCAAGGCGAAAAGACGCACGTAGGAGAGCACATCACCAAACAAACCCGTGATGCCATACAATTCCCACAAGCCAAGCCCCAAGCGCCCCAGCAACTTTTTGTCAGGATCGGAAAACAACAGGATCAGCGCCACACCGCACCAAATACCCAGTTTGCCCAGCATTGCCCAAGCAGGCATCAGATACAACATTCCTCCCGACACAATCCCAAGCATCCAGCCAAGGGTCGATAAACCATACTGAAACCCATACATCCGGCTGCGGTTGTATACCCGCAGTCCCATGGCAAACAATATTTGCGCAATACCAATGAGGAGCGACAAGGTAAAAAGCTCGTTAACGTCCAAAAAAACCGTTTTTAACCGCGCCAATGCCGGCCAATCGGCCAAGCTGGCGCCAAACACCGTTCCGGTCACCAAACCAAAACCCACTGCTGCACTTCCCAAGATCAAGCCCAAGCGCACCACCCCCTTTTGTTCCGTCAAGGCCGGCTGCTTGCGGAAAAACCACAAAGCGACTACCATCACCAATCCGTAACCCACATCACCCAGGCACATGCCAAAAAAGAGGGTGAAAAAAGGCGCAAAAAAGGGCGTTAAGTCCATCTCCTGATAGGACGGAAGCGCAAACAAATCGCCAATGGGATGGAAAAGTCGGCTAAAACGCTTGTTGTTGAGCAGAATGGGCACCTCATCAGCAGGTCCCGGACGGCCGCCTTCCCAAAGCAGTTCTTGCTGGTTCAACAGCCCTTCGATTGCTGCTGCCTTGTCAACTGGCACATACATGCCCAGCAAACGCAACCCTCCTTCAACCGGTGTATCGGTATGGTGGGCCACATGCGCCCATTGCAAGGCATCGGTTTCGGCAGCCAGCGCTTCCTCCAGCAAATGCCGGTGACGGGCAAGGGCTTGCATCCCGCTTTGTGCTTCTTCGCGTTGTCTTTGGTGCTGGTTCCAATCGGCTGTCCAAGCACTCAAATCAGCCACCGACCATTGTTCGCCAGCCTTTTTGGGGAGTTGCACCTCCGTATCGCTCACCACCACAAAGCCCAAGGCTTCGGCTTCTTCCCAAACAATGTCGACTAAATATTGCGTTTTCCAAGCTGGATCAAAGGCCCGTTTGCTGCAACTGAACAGGTAAAAATGCACTCCCTTGCTTGCCAATTGTTCGATTTGTTTCACAGGCAAGCCTCCGGCCCGATGCATCCACCCACTGGCACGTTTTTCAAGCTGCTCCAATTGCTGGCTGTGCAGTACAATGGCGGCTTGCAATCGTTCAGCCTCTAAGGCCAAATCGGTGGCCGTACCGGCAACAGCCATAGAACCATCCTCCTTGTACGCTGCCAACAGGTTCAAAGCCGAACGCAACATATGCATGCGTTGCAACATTTCGGCAGCGGCAGCGGGTGTGTCATGGCGGATGGTTTCCACATGTGCTATGCCCAGTGCTGCCAACGCCTCCAAAAATGCAGGATAATTTTTCTGGTGCACCAACACCCGGTATTTGCGCATGTGCACTATCATGCAGCTTCCTCCCTTTTCTGCTTCACGAGCTTTTGGGTGGCTTTCACCAGGTTTTCTTCATCTTCCAAAAAGCGCTTGATCTTTCTGATTTGGTCTTCGAAAGCCGGAATCTGCACTTTTTCGAAAAGGTTCAGCTTTTGGGTTGTACGCTTCCGCTCAGCTTCAAGCAAGGCGATTTCCTGCTCCTTGAGCTGCCAAAGCAGTCGTTTTTCTATCAAATCGCGGAGCAGTCCATAGGCTGTTAGCTCCCAAACGGGGTCGCCAGCTTGCCAGTCGAGGGGACTTAACTGCAACTGCGCTAAACGCGGCAATTTTACACCGGCAAAATTGCGCACACTGGTGCTGTACGTTTCTACTTTCAACGCGATTCGCTGCCACAACAACCAAAATCCTTTGGCTCCCGCAGCCGCATGCAATGACTGCTGATAGGCCTGCTGCATGGCCATCAAGGCTTGTTGCTGCTGCTTGACCTCCATCCGCAAGGCACTCTCCTTGCTGCGAATGACAGGCAAAGCCGCCAGGCGCATCTTGAGCGCCTTTTGCAACTGCTGCAAGGCAATTTTGTTGTAGGCCGTTTGTTTCATGTGTGCTTCCAATAACGCTCGGTTAACTCTGCACGCATGCCCGTTTCGGCTGGATTGAACCATCTCCCCAACAACTCCCAGCCTTTGTCTAGCATGGCTTCCATGCTGAGTTGTACGTTAATAGATAACAATTCGCGGGTATACACTTCTGCAAAACCCAAGGCGCGACGGTCATAATCGGTGAGGTCGAAGCCGTTTTCTTGCTTTACCCGCGCATCGCTGGCATCGGCATACAAGCGAATGCAGGAATTCATGAGCTGCGGATGGTCTTCGCGCGTTTTTTTGCCAATGACCAACTGCTTGAGGCGCGACAAGGACCTGAATGGATCGATGATTACCTGCCCTGTTTCCGCGTCTTTGCGCAAAAACAACTGTCCCTCTGTAATGTAGCCCGTATTGTCGGGGATGGCATGGGTGATGTCGCCCTGGTTGAGGGTGGTTACCGCCACAATGGTGATGGACCCCCCGGTAGGCAGCTGAACAGCTTTTTCATATAAACGGGCCAAATCGCTGTACAAGGAACCCGGCATGGCATCTTTCGACGGAATCTGGTCCATGCGGTTGCTCACAATGCTGAGGGCATCGGCAAACAAGGTCATGTCGGTGAGCAGCACCAAAACCTTGCGGTGGTGCTCCACGGCAAAATACTCAGCGGCTGTAAGCGCCATGTCGGGCACTAACAAGCGTTCTACGGGCGGGTTTTCGAAGGTGTTCACAAATGCCACAAGCTTGTGCAATACCCCGGCCGATTCAAAACGCTGGCGGAAGTACAAATAGTCATCGTTCGACAAGCCTATTCCTCCCAACACAATCACATCAGCATCGGCACGCAAGGCCACGGTGGCCATCACCTCGTTGTAAGGCTGGTCAGGGTCGGCGAAAAAGGGAATTTTTTGTCCACCCAAAAGCGTATTGTTCAAATCGATGCCCGCAATGCCCGTCAGGATGGGCTGGTAGGGCTGTGCTCGGCGAACGGGGTTCACTGAGGGACCGCCAATTTCTACCGATCGGCCTTGCAAGGGCTGCAAACCATCAAGCGGTTCGCCATAAGCGGTAAGAAAACGTCCAAGCAAATCGTCTCCTACTTTCAAATCAGGTGCTTTTCCCAAAAAAGCCACGCGGGCGTTATTGGCAATGCCCTCGGTGCCAGCAAATACCTGCAAGGTCACTTTTTTGCCTTTCAAACGCACTACTTGCGCCAATCGGCCGTCGACCAGCGCCAATTCTTCGTTGCTCACACCCTCGGCTTCGAGGCTTACCGTTGCCTTGGTAATGTGGCTGATTTCGGTGAAATAGCGGTTAAATGCAATGTGTTCCATACTCAAACGGTTTGGGGCAAGTATTGGCCCGCCAGGGTTTCGAGCTCGGCCAGGTGTTTTCGAAATGCAGGCGATTCAAAAGGGGCATAGTTCATTTGCTTGCAGGCATTGATCATGCCGCTGAAATGCGGTCGCACTTCCTGAAAGTGCGCGTAAGCAAAGGGTTTGGCGCAGATGCCGAGCAACAATTGGGTCATATAGGATTGTCGCGCCACCGAACAAAACTGGTCTACCGCGTCAAAGGCATCTTGTTGCAAAAGGATAAAGTCGAGCAATTCAGAGCGCCAAAAAAGCAGGTGGAAGTCAATGGTCACGCCATCGTCGCCCAAAATGTTGATTTGGTCGGCAGCTTCGCGCCCTTTCACCAATACCTGGCGGATGCGGTTGGCGTTGGACACCCACTGCTGTTGTCCTTCCTGCTCCATAAATCCCGCAAACTCCGGGTAATCGAGGTATTTCGAGTAGCTGTCGATGGGGTCGATGGCCGGATAACGCTTGCTGTCGGCCCGCCTTTGCACCAGTGCATAAAAGCAGCGGGCGGCCTTGCGGGTAGCCTCAGTTACCGGCTCGCGCAGATTGCCCCCGGCGGGCGATACGGTACCGATGAAGGTTACCGCCCCGCGCTCGCCATTGCCCAGCACCACCGTGCCGGCCCGGGCGTAAAAGCCAGAAATGGTGGCCGTGAGGTCCATGGGAAAAGCGTCGGGACCTGGCAAATCTTCCAATCGGTTCGACATTTCGCGCAAGGCTTGGGCCCAACGCGAGGTTGAATCGGCCAGCAGCAGTACCCGCAATCCCATGGCGCGGTAATATTCGGCCAAGGTCATGGCGGTGTATACACTGGCCTCACGTGCCGCTACCGGCATGTTTGAAGTGTTGGCAATGATGATGGTGCGCTCCATGAGTTTGCGGCCGGTAGTAGGGTCGTCTAAGCGGGGGAATTCATGGAAAATTTCCACCACCTCGTTTGCCCTTTCGCCACAAGCCGCCACAATCACCACATCGGCATTGGCTTGGCGGGCAATGGCTTGTTGTAGTACGGTTTTACCGCAGCCAAAGGGACCGGGAATGAAACCCGTACCTCCTTCGAGCATCGGATTAAGCGTATCGATGGCACGTACCCCGGTAACCAGCAGCCGCTCGGGCCGCAATTTTTCGCGGTAAGCTTTGATGGGCAAACGCGAGGGCCATTCCTGTACCATGCTCACTTCGCGGACATCGCTGCCTTGTTTCACCCGGGCAATGGTGTGCGTAATGGGATAATCGCCCGGCGGGCATACGTAAGTCACTTCCCAGCGCCCTTCCCATCCAAATGGCAACATGATGCGATGCGGGAGTCCATTTTCGGTGGTTTCGGCCAACCAGGCACCTGCTTCCACCACATCGCCCGGTTGGGCAAGGGGTCGCACAGGCCAAGGCAGGTTGAAATCAAGTGGTTCCGAGGCCATACCGCGCTCGAGGAACAAGCCTTCCAGGGCATCCAAATCATTCTGCAAGCCATCGTATTTGCGTGAAAGCATGCCCGGACCCAGTTTTACGCCGAGCAACTGCCCGGTAAAGCGGACTTCGTCGCCAGGTGCGGCACCTCGGGTGCTGTCGAACACCTGAGCAAATACCTCATCGCCTTGCACCTTGATGACTTCGGCCATGAGTGCCACCCCGCCGGTGTGCAAATAGCAAATTTCGTTTTGGCGCACCGGACCGTCGGGCCGAATGGTGAGCAAATTGGCCAGCAATGCCGTAACCCGGCCGGTGCTGTGGGTATCAAGCGAGGCTTTCATGGATGATGTTTTCGAGTAAGGAAGTGGTTTCGGCCTGCGCCAACACAAACCAACGGTGTTGCATCTGTTGGCGGAGGGCATACGAAAGCAGGGCGTCGAACGTAAAGGGACGGTAAAATACCTGCTCGTTCAACCAATGCCACAAGAGCTGATCGGTGCGGTATTCTTGCTCATACAGTTCGGTAGCATGTTGCCACAACGACCAGTCGGTTGCCGGCCATGGATGCTCAGTGGCTTCAAGCGATGGTGTTGGTTTTCGCATCGACTGCGCCCAGGGGTGTAGCTGTACCACTTGCTCAAATCGTTGGTTTTCAAGTTGTTCATGCAGCAATAGCCACTGGTGCAGCATGGGCAAGGGTTGGTTCAACAGCCAATGGCGCCATGCCACGCGTTCCTCGCGCAGTGCCTGGCGATAGGGTATTTCCGCCGGTTGAAGATTGGCGGCGTAGCTCCTCCAGGCTTCAGGCGCTGGCAAGGCAGTCGGGTTGATTACGCTTCCCAAAAAGTTGCTCCATTGCGCAGGGGCGTACACAGCCGCCAGCCAGGTCATTTCAGCAGGACGAAGCCAGTCGATGGCCAACTGCCAAACCGGATGCTGCACCTCCACGGGCTCTTCGAGCGACAAAGCCGGCAAACTGCTCATGAGGCCATACAATGCAGGATGATCAGCCATTGGCCAGCAGTTTTTTGAGGGCAGTGCCGTAAAAAGGAGCCAATACCTTTTCAAAATCGGCTTCAGTGAAATCAACCACATAGCGTTCGCCTGCCACGCCTATGCGAAAGCCTGAGCGAAGGCGTGGGTCGCTTTGCCAATCGATGCCCGCCTGTGCAAGCGCTTGCAAGTCGTTGGCAAAAGCCGCTTCCAATGCGGCGGCTTTTTCGGCAGACAAGCTGATGTGCAGCCGACCCTGGCCATCGCGATAAAGTTGTTGCACCACCGCTTGAAGCAATGCCGGCCAATGTTTGTCGAGCGTTTGCTGTACCGGTTTCTGCAGCACCTCCACCGTGAAAATATTCCGCAAATCGGCACTGAGACTGTCTTTCGCCCTTCGGGTGAGTTGACCTAATTCGCTATGAACCGCCGTACGCAGTTGCTCCATCTCCTTTTGTGTTTGTGCCCGCAAGGCATGCGCCTCAACACGGGCTTCGGCCACAATGCTGTCGGCTTGGGCTTTGGCTGCTGCCAACAGCTTTTCTTTTTCGATACGGGCCTCCTCGAGCCCGTCGTTAACCAGTTTTTCGGCCAGTTGCCGCAGCTTGTCCTCCATACCTTGGTGTTTGCAAGGTAAGTTAGGGAAGAATTTTTTATTGCGGACATTTTTATCCGTTAATTTTTGATGAACAAAAAAAACGAAAGCTCCCTCTTGTGGTAGCTTTCGCTTTGGTAGTGTTGTACGCGTGTTTTAGCTATTTACCTACTGATGAGCAGGCGGCGGGTTTGTCCTTCCCATTCAACCAAGTATACGCCTTCGGCCCATGATGAGGTAACTATCTGGAATGTTTGTTCGGCCACTTCTGTTTGTAGCAGCACTTGTCCGACTGCATTCCGCACCGTGAGGGTTGCCGGCATGTTTGCGGCATTGCGCTCTACGTAAACTTCTCCTTTGGCTGGATTGGGATACATTTTCCAACTTCCCATTTCGTTTTCCTGCACCGACACGCCACCAATGATCTGCAAAATGGCAGCTCCCGAGGTATCAGCACAATGGTCAACACGCACAACGCAACGATAGCCGCTATTGTTATCGGCCCATTGTGTGTTCAAAATACGCAAAGTGGGTTGATTTGCCCCTTGCACATTGCCGCCGTTGGTTAATGTTTGGAAACCAAATCCAGTATTACGCTGCCAGCTGTAGGTAGCGCCGGCTACAGAATCGACCCTAAAAATCGCAGTTTGTGATTCCACCACAGGGGCATTGTTAGGTCCATTCAAATTGCGTGGACTACATAAAATATTGACCGCCGCTACAGCGCTCGTATCGTTGCATCCGAATGCTGTAACCAAACAACGGAATTGTTGGTTGTGGTTTTGGTTGCTGAGGTTGCGCACCACCAAACGCGCGCTTTGGGTACCCGAAAATTGTCCAAAATCAGTTAGGTTTGCCCAGTTGCCCGCATTCAAAATTTGCCATTGATACTGGTGGGTAGCTTGTGACGCACCGATGGTGAAGATGGCGGAGTCGCCGGGGAGTTTTTGTGCTGTTTGTGGAGTTCCACTTATTAAATTAGAACAAACAACCGTCAATTGAGCTGGGTTAGTTCTTGTCAAACAGGCTGAATCCTGAACAATACATCTGAATTTTGATCCGTTCAAGCCAAAATTCACATGTTGCACCAGTAATACACTGCTGTCTACCCCTTGAAAGTGAGTGCCGTTAGACAATGGTAAAAAACTACCGGAATTGGTTGAATCAATTTCCCATTGATAGTTAGAGATGGTCGGCCCAGTTACAGAAAATTGTGTTGTTCCGCCTGCTTGAACGGTTTGTGCACCCGAACTTGACAAAGAGATAAGACAACCATTGTAAATGCCAGAAATTTCATTTGCAGTAAGTGCACGGTTCCAAAGTCCGATATCGTCTATCCTACCTCTAAAGAACCCATCACCATTGACAGGAGCCCCGGGATAAAACGTACGACCAATATTGATTGGCCTGGAACCAGGCTCTGTACCATTTGATAATACGGAATTGAACAAAGTGCCATTTCTATATCCACGGATGAACGAGCCGCCTGAAGTCACTTCAAAAACATATGCATAATGTGTCCATCCATCAGTAGGAGGTGAGGGCATGGCTACTCGCTGATTTCCAGAATAAATTCTGTCCGCATATGCGCTGTCAACGCTAAAAATCGGGCTTGGGCTGTACGCAAATCCGAGGCGAAACCGGTGTGTCCAACCTCCCATGGACCGGTCATCGATGATATGATGGCCATTTACTGCTGGAATAATGGTGTCAGGAGAAACCCAAACCGAAACAGTAAAACTTCCGTTTACCTGACTCATCGCCGTGTTAGGGATTGTGGCAAACGAACTAACGCCATTAAATTGTGATGCCTTGTTGAGGTTGCCAAATCTATCAAAACCAGTTGTTAAGTTTTGCGATACTGCATGGTGACTATTAGACGCCATGTTCGACATTGTATCTCCTAATGGCCAATAACCAATTAAACCGGTTTGAGGAATGAAAGCCGGAACTTGTCCCTTCAAAGGCAACGCGAAACCAATCGCCACAACAATACAGAGCAAGCGATACATAAATGTCTTTGACGCAATGTTACGAATCACCCATGTAAAAAACAAATTATGCTTTGTTTATGCGTGATTTGATCAACTGAATATATTGATCCGCAACCTTTGGAGGCAAATAGGCCTGCAAAGAGTCCGCGCAGTTGTTCAATGTATCTTTATGCTCAGATAGTTTCACCGTGTCTTGAATGGCTTTAGCTAACGCATCTGCCGCCAGAGTGGGTGCAAGAAAGCCATTTAGTCCATTTTCAACCATTTCTGGGATGCCGCCTATTGAAAAACCAGCAACCGGTGTTCCACAGCCCAAACTTTCTAAAACAGTGTTCGGTAAGTTCTCTTCGATGCTTGGAATAACAAAAGCATCCGCTGCCCTGTAGGCTTGACGCATGGCAGCCTTATTTGAAGGACCAAGCGTTTTGATTTCCAATGCCACTTCTCTCAGGTCTTCGGGTTTGAATTTACCGGCAATGATACAGCCAATGTCTTGTCCTTGTATTTGTTCCAATGCCCCTTTCAACAAATGAAACCCTTTACGACGATCCCCAATGTTCATGGCTGCGAACAAGATGTATTTTTTTTCTGGGTTCAAGTGAAGCTGCTCCCGGGCCTCAGCTTTGTTACCTGGCTCAAAATAAGGGTCTAATGGATTGGGTATGTGCTCAACCATGGCATATCGCCCCAAGCTGCTCGAACGCGCCTCATTGGCAATCCAATTACTAGCACCAACCAAAACAGGTGAATTCATTTTAAAGGCTTTAACCCTTTTCGAAAACTGATTCGGTGAAAGAAACTTAAATGGCTTTTTCAAGGCCACGCAAGAGTTACAACCATTTCGAAACTCTTGGCAAGAACCCGGATAGTGGCAGCCACCAGTAAACGCCCAAAAATCGTGCATGTGCCAAATAATGGGCTTTCCCAATGCAAACAATCGACCCAATATGGCATCGTTTAAAAAGCCATGATTAACCCAATGCAAACAAATGGCATCAGCACTTTGAACCCAAGGGTGATTTGTTAAATCATGCACCTGAAAATTAATTCCAGTGAATTGAAAACCGGGTGAAGTGATGAAATGCTGTTGTATGTAATAAAGCAGGTGTTTCTTTATTGATTTCCAATGAACCGATCCACCATCCGCTTCTTGTATCCAATCATCCGTTCTCTTTTTTTCAAGCACCAAAACCTTCGCATCTATGTTTTGTTGGCGCATGGCTTCAACCAACCTCAAACAAGCTATTGCGGCCCCCCCACTGGCATCGAATGTAGACAAGAAAACTACTTTCATTGCTTTTTTTCAACCAACATAACCACGTTGTGATACAAATCCCGCTTTTTTGGCAAAATGGCTGTCAAAAGGAGAAAGAAAAGCGTCAAGGGAGAAATAAATATAGCACAAATCACAATGTTCACATACTTGTTTTGGGTTTCAAGGAGTTGGTACCAATACAAAATGGTTAATTGTGCCAATACCTCTGTAAAATGCGTAGTTGTTACACGCTGCACTACTTCAAACCCATGCTTTTCAAGTAAATATGCAAATCCACCTGCGCTGTAGCGCGCGTAATCATAAGGCATTTCATGTTCGTTCCAAACAAAAGGAACGGTAAATATCCCGCGAGCACCCGGCTTTAATACCCTATGCAGTTCGTCTAAAATGGCATCAGGCTCAAAAACATGTTCCATCACCTCGCTGCATAAAAAATAGTCAAAAGACCTGCCCTCAAAAGGAAGCGTTTTTCCATCGTAAAAAACATCTACTTCTTCGGTTAAATGCGGATGTCCTGGATTTTCAATATCAACTCCAACATAACGTTCAACATCAAAAAGACTTCGATACGGCTTCGCGCCGCAACCAAAATCCAACAAGCTCCCGCCCCTAAACGCCTTTGCTGTTGAAGCCAATTGCTCATAAAGGCGATATCGTATGATAAAAAACGGATTTATAAATACACTGTACCATCGAGGGATGAACTGCTGCTTTTTATAAACCGACAATAGTCCCATAATCACCCTCTTTTCACATACACGGCTACCACTGTATGTCCTATAGGCGTGTTTTTGGCTTGAAGCGCTGGTGCCAAAAACTTCGCCAATAAAGTTGCAGGAATTCGGAGCAACTTGTTTACAAGAGAATTATTGACTGACCTGTAGCTTTGTCCTAGCATTACCCGAAAAGCTTCCATGGTAATCTGATAAGGATAGTCAAAATAGTGCTGAGGCTGCAAAGGGTCGTGTTCGATTGCCAACAAATCGACCGGTAAATAATCACACACTTTTCTCAAAGCCCTATCGGTATAACGGCTCATGTGATGAGGAGGCAAATTCAAAGCCAAGTTATTGGCTTTTGAAATGTATGACTCCTCACTTGGCACAGCGACGATGAGCTTGCCACCAGGTTTTAGTGCGTCGACCATTCCTTTTAAAAACTCCAATACATCGGGCACATGCTCTAAAACCTGAAAAGCACAACAAACATCATAGGCAGCCGGATGCGCTGCTGCATGGGCTTGGATGCTTTCATTTCGTACATCAATTCCATTTTGAGCAGCCATTTCCTTGGCCTTTGTGCTAAAATCAAGTCCTACATAAGCACCGGACCGAACTACTTTTCCAAAATTTCCTTTTCCACTACCTACTTCCAGAACCGCATCTGTAGGCGCAATGTAGTTCGCAGCAACATCAAATTCATGCTTATGATCAACGTAATACCATTCTTTCTCCTGTAAGGTATTGTAAAACGATTCGTCTCCAGGTACGAGAGGATCGAACCAAATCAAATCGCTTTCTTTTGATCTATACATGTCAATGGTATCACGCCCGGGATATAATCGGCTGATGGGGGCGTTGTACAGCCTCTGATACAAGGCATCTAGTTCTTTGAGTGGAATGCGTTCTAACAACTCAACCTGGTCGCTTTTGCACAAAGGGCAATACACCACTGTTTGGCTTTTCATCTTCACCTTAAAATAATCTTTTCAAATAAGTTTCAAGCAAGCGAAAGAACCTTCGCAACTTACTCGGAAACATGTAATATGCAAACGTACGATATTCAGCGCGAAGGTGAATATGGATTTCTGGGTTATGCCTCAACGACCCAATTGGCTGTGTCGAAATTTCGGACAACCTTGTTTGAACATCTGACGCTGTATGTGTATGGCCTTCCCCGAACCCAATATTGCTCACCAAATTCACTTCGGGCAACACGGTGAATTGCCGGTGCCACCAGCTGGCAAACAACAGCGGGTAATCCCACGTATTATAGCGGCCTTGCAGGTAGCGCTCAAAGGTTTTTTCCCATCGACGGGCATAGCGGGCCTTTGGATATATTTGTTTCACCCCGCCTGCCGCCTGGAAAGCCGGCCAGTTTTTCATCTCCAAATCCACCTTTTGCCACGAACGGCGCCAACTGGCCCAACCCCAAATGTGCGTGAGCCACGAATAGTAGTAACTGTATTCGGTTACCTTTTTTCCCCGCTGGAAGTTGTTGCCGCTGATCATAAAAATGCGCTCATCGTCTTTGAACCGATGCAAAAGGGTTTCGCAATAGCCGAAAAAGCTGGGATCGGGCAGGCAGTCGTCTTCGAGGATGATGCCCATTTCTTCTTGCGCAAAAAACCAATCGAGCGCACCACTTACGGCCAACTTACAGCCCAGGTTTTGCTCGCGGTACAGCGTATGAAGTTCGCAGGGCCAATCCACCAGCTCGCTAACAAGTGATCGTACGGCGGCCACTTTTTCGGCCTCGGCAGGTCGGCCATCGCGGGCAGCATCGCAAGCCACATAAAAACGCAGCGGTGCCGCTTCCCGAATGCGCTCCAATACGCGCCGGGTGGTGTCGGGCCGACTAAAAGCCAGCAACAAAACAGGGGTTTGTAAAGCCATGCGGTGCAAAAGTGCAAAATTAGGTGGATATTCGGGCTTGCGTTTCGCACAGAATGACTCCCTGTGATGCATCGGCACCCACAGGCAGGCATTTTCCAAATGCAACATACCCATGGCAATCGTACAAAAACTCCCCATACTCGCCGAATACATCGTCAGATTTGGCATCACCAAGGGCAGCAGGCTGTTTCTACAGCTCTTCAATGCCTCCAACAAAGCTTTTTCCATTGATTACCTCGATGCGGCCCCTTACTTTCTACGCAGAGGCACCAGCGATGTGGGCATATTTCGCAGCGTGATCCTGGGCGCAGAATATGCACACGCGCCTTTGCCCAATATTCGAACCATTGTAGATGCCGGCGCCAACATCGGACTGTCGGTGCGCTATTTCAAACAAATGTATCCCGACGCGAGCGTTTGGGCCATCGAACCCGACGCTGGCAACCGCCAGATGCTTGCACAAAACACCCAACACCTGCGCCAAATTAGGGTGCTGCCCTACGGCCTTTGGGGCAAATCGGCCTACCTCAAGGTGGTGGATGAGCAAAAAGAAGGTGCCGTAAGCTTTAGTGTGCGAGAGGTTGCCACAGCTGCCGAGGCCCAACTCGAGGCCATTACATTGCACGAACTGATGCGTACAAACGGCCTCGAACAGCTTGATCTGTTGAAAATAGACATTGAAAGTGCCGAAAAGCAGGTGTTTTCAGCGCCTGATGTAGCTGAATGGCTGCCAAAAGTGCGGCACCTCATTGTAGAAACGCACGACCGCTACTTGCCTGGCTGTTCGCGTGCCGTTTTTGATGCCTTGCAGGCCTACGACTTTGAACTCGACGTCAAATTCGATTATCTCTTCTTCAAAAACCTGCGCAAAAGAAGCACCGAATGAACACCCCCGCCAATGCCCGGGCTTTGGTTTTCAGCATCGACAACCAATATGTGATGCCCTTTGAGGTGCTGTTCGACTCGCTGGTGAGAACAAACAGCATCCCACCAAATACCCCCATTTTTGTGCTGCACGGCCAAAGCCTGTCGGCTGCCTCGCAAAGCCGCCTGAAGGCATTTGCCAATGCCCGGCAATTTGACTTGCAATTTGTGGAGGTACGCGAAAGTTTGCTCGCAAACACCCCAGTTTCAGCTGGTGACCATGTGTCGGTGGCCACCTACTTTCGTTTGTTTTTGGCCGACCTCCTCCCGACCAGCGTTGACGAAGCTCTATACCTCGATGCCGATTTGCTGGTGCTGCAAAGCATCCGCCCACTGTTCGAGCGCCCCTTGACTTCCGCCATTGCTGCTGTCGATCATTTCAGTCCGGCCATGTCGCTTGAATTGTGGGGCGAAAGTGGTGGAGATTATTTTCAGGCAGGTGTATTGCTTATCAACCTGCGTCACTGGCGCCAAGAAGGCCTTCAAAACGTCTTTATGGAGGTATTGCAATACCAAAAGCACCGTATTCATTATTGGGACCAATGTGTACTCAACCTGTCGCTGGCCAATCAATGGGAACGCCTGCCCATTTATTTTAATGTTTGCCATGGCATGTTGCCCCTGCTCGATGCTGCCGCAAAGGAAAAAATTTGCATTGTGCATTACGATGGCAAAGGCAAACCTTGGGGCATCGGCTATTTCCGCAGCCTGGCCAATGCCTGGCACGCAGCATACGCACATACCTACAAGCAGCGCTTCCGGCCCAACTTTCGCCTAATCGACTGGAAAGATGCCCTGTTGTTTTACCTGAAGGTGGAAAAAGGCATCAAACTCAAGCTGGCTTTTTGGCGGTAAGTACGTAGTTCAGCACGATAGAATAATCGGCTCGGCGCGTATCGAGCCAATCGAAAATCGGATTCAACAGTCGGTTTGCCAATTTGGGGCGCAAAGGCAGCAACTCCAACAACATGGTGCCCGCCACAGCCCAACGACCTCCGCAGGGCACTATCTCTACCTGCGTAAACCCTTTTTCTAACAACAGGTGTTGCAAACCATATTTGGTGAAACGAAAAAAATCGTACGGCTCTTCGTGCAGTGGCCAATACATGGGGCACGACAAAATGAGGTTTCCGCCAGGCTTTAACACCCGGAAAGCCTCGGCCAACATGCCCTGGTGGTTGGCCACGTGCTCGAGCACTTGGGTAGAAAACACCGTATCGAAACTGTTGTCGGTCACCGGAATGGCATCGGCCGGACAGAGAATATCTACTTTTCCCAAATCAGACTGGTCGATGTCGCAGCCTACATAGCTGGTAACGGTCACGGGCATCACCTCTTCGTAAGGCTTGTTGCCACATCCAATGTCGAGCAGTCTGCCTTGCGCATATTGGGCCAACGCATTTTGAATGGTCGGCACCAAAGATTTATAGGTGAGGTAATGCGCATTGGCTTTCGAAATGCTGGCAGATGATAAGCGTGGAATGTTCATGGCTGATGTAGGGTACTCCAAAGGCCAATAATAAGTATTTCAGGGGGGATTCAGGTGCAAAAAATTAGCGCTAAGTTTGCCCAATGGGCGTTATCATCCGTCAGGGTTTCAAGTCAACCGTGGTTTCTTACACCGGCGTACTCATTGGCGCGCTCAACCAATTGGTATTGGCTACCGAGTTTTTAACGCCCGAGGAAATAGGTTTGCGCGAAGTGTTGCTCAGTTCGGCCATGGGACTCACCATTGTGGCACAACTGGGCATTCAGTACGTGATGTCGCGCTACTTTGTGTATTTCGAAGACGATCATCGCCAGCACAACGGCTTTTTGGTGCTCAGCCTCCTGGTAGGGCTCGTAGGTACTTTGTTCTGTTCCTTGCTTTTTGGCTTGTTCAAAGCCGATTTTCTGCGCTTGTTCAGGGCCGATATTGGTCTTGTGGGCGACTTTGCCTGGCTCATCATGCCTTTGACAGGTCTGCTGGTGTTGCATGCCATTCTCGAAACTTGGGCGCGGCTGCACCTGCGCATTGTGGCCAACGCCATTGCCCGTGAAGTGTTGTTGAGGGTATGCCAAACCGCTTTAATGGTGGCCTATGGCTTGGGTGCCATTTCCTTCAAATGGTTTGTGCTGGGCTTTGTAACCAGCTACCTGTTCGCCATTGTCTTTCTGATAGCCTACCTCATCTACGACAAGCGTCTTTATTTGCGCCTGCACCATTTGCGGGTTCCACCCGGATTGGGCAAGGAAATGATTAAATATGCGATTTGGGTGATGGTAGGTGGTGCAGGCTACATCGTTGCCGAACGCATCGACGGCATGATGCTGGCTTCCCTGGTGAATTTGAAACAAACTGGCATCTACGCCATTTCGTTTTTCATCGCCACCCTCATCGAAATGCCACGCAGGGCCATTGCACAATTGAGTACAACCATTGTGGCCCGGCAGTGGAAAGAGCAAGACTTCACCGGCATGCAGAAGCTTTATCAGCAGGTGAGCGTGAACCAGCTTTTACTCGGAGGATTGTTGTTCTTACTCATTTGGGCCAATATCGATGGGCTTTTCCAGTTGATGCCCAATGGCCATGTGTATGCACAGGGAAAATATGTGGTTCTTTTCATTGGGCTTTCGCGGGTCATCGACATGTTTTTCGGCATCAACAACGAAGTCATCCTAAATTCACCCTTCTATCGGTTCAGCCTTATTTCCATCGTTTTTCTTGCGCTAATTTCTTTTGCTGCCAATTATGTGATGATTCCACTCTTTGGCATTACCGGTGCTGCTACCGGCACTATTTTATCGATGTTGCTCTACAATCTGCTGAAAAGTGGATTTATCAGGATGCGATTCCAGCTCAAACTGATAAGTGTACAAAGCCTGCAGGGCATGCTAATGATTGCAAGTTTGTTAGGCATCACTTTCCTCCTCCCTTTTCAAAGCAGCGGCGCCCTATGGGTACTTGTTGAAATGGGCATGAGGAGCTTGCTGATTGGCTTGGTGTACGCTGTTTTGGTTTACCGCCTGCACTTGTCGGCAGATTTGCAGATTTATTTGCACAAAGCCTTGCTAGTTGCCCAAAAATGGCGATCTAACGCGTAATCAGCGGACTACTTGCACCACTCTGCTGACCCGTTCTCCAGCCGTTTCGAGCGAAAGCACATACATGCCTGCGGCCAGCAAACGCAAATCGGCCTGCCAGCGTTGACCATCGTGTTGTATTGGTACAGGCAGGACAGCCCCACGCAAATCATAAAACCGCAGCTCGAGCTTTTCGGTTGGAGATTCAATGTACAACACATCCGAGGTTGGAGAAGGGTAAACAAGCGTGCGGTCAAGCACCCCTTCTGCTACCGAGGTGCCAGCGGCTATTTGTACCACAAAAGTGTCCGTCCGAGCACATACGCTGTCAGGAGCCGACCTCAAAATGACCCTTCCTTGTACGCCACCAGCTCCCCAGTTTACCGTAAGGATGTTGGCAGATGCCGCGGCAATGGTTCCTCCTTCAACTTGCCAACTGTATTGCCAGCTGGGATTGTAGTTATTGATGAGGTAGGCTTGCAAACTATAAGAAGGCGGGCTCAGTGTTCCTGTTAATTGTGGGGCCGTGGGTATTGGCAAAACCTCAAAAATGCGGGTGACAATGCTGTCACACTCCCATTGATTGGCCAGAGAATCTACAATGGTGTCGTTTTGCGTATAAATGACACCGGTCAAAGGATCCGTTACACTGCCACAACCCCGAAATCGTTGCGTATTGAGATTGCCGCAACGTATTTTATGCACATAAATATCAGTAGAGCCTAAACTGGTGTATATGATGTTTCCGGGTCCCGGGTCAAAATCAACGGTGGTCATAAACGGTCCGGTGGTATGCACATTACCGATAAAATCGGAACCCACCTCCCAAGCTTCGTCATTGCCGGTTCCTCCAAAAGTCAGGTTCCAAAGCAGCAGTCCGGTTTGCGTAAACTTTGAAACATATACGTCATAGCCTCCATTAGATAGCCGTGTTAGGGTACCAGGGCCTGGGTCCATGTCTACTTGTTCGCTAAACAAGCCGCCAATGTTTACATTTCCCAAGCGATCGGGTGCTGCTGCTACCGCCAAATCGTTACCTTGGCCCCCAAAAGTACGCGACCAAACGTACTGCCCGGCCGTATCGAGTCTTACCACAAAGGCATCAAAATTTCCATTGCTTTGGTGATTATTTACACCAGTTCCGGGATTAAAATCAACCGTAGACTGGAAATTACCACTGCAATACAAGCCATTAAAGGCATCGTAACGGATGTTGTGTAAAAAAACATTACCGAAGCCCAAGAAAAACCGGCTCCACACGTGAGTACCCGAAGGGCTCAGTTTTTGAACAAAGGCATCGTTGGCGCCTAAACCGCTTTGGACGAGGGTGCCAGGACCTGGGTCAAAATCAACTGTTCCGCTGAAATATCCCCCGTGGTACACATATCCCGCATCATCGGTTTGAACGGTGTAAGAAAAGTCGTTCGATGGGCCCCCAAACGTTTGTACCCAGATAAAATCACCTTGTTCATCCATTTTATGGACAAAAACATCGTAGCCACCTGCCGAATTGCGATTCAAAACAGGCGTACCGGGGTGAAAATCGACAGTATTTTGAAACATGCCCGCAGTGTAAACAAAGCCACTGTCGGAACGGGTAATCGCATATCCATAATCTTCACCGCTGCCTCCAAATGTACGTACCCAAACAAAATTGCCCTGAAAGTCGAGCTTCACCACAAATGCATCCCACCCGCCCATACTGCTGCGATTGGCGACACCTGTCCCAGGATCAAAATCGACTGTTCCCGAAAAAACACCCGAAACGTAAACATTTCCCATCCGGTCGGTTGCAATGTCATATCCCCTATCTGCTGAAAAAGAGCCAAAGCTCACGGCCCAAACAAAAATGCCATTGGGATCGATCTTTTGCACATAAACATCTTCTCCCCCTACACTGGTACGGTTAAACGTGGCTGTACCGGGATCAAAGTCAACAGTGCCTGCAAACCAGCCGGTTGAAATAACATTTCCACCATCGTCAACAGTTAAGCCGAAACCGAAGTTGCTACCCGCACTCCGCATGGCCCGAGCCCATTCAACGACTTGGCTTTGTGCTGTATAAAGGTTAACGCCAAAGAAGAAAAGCAAAAAGAATGTAGTGCGCATGTTCGCAGGTTGTTAATAACCAAAAATACACAGCAGTGCATTACGAACAATTATTTTATGCTAATCCTTACAAAAAAACTACAATCCCCGGGCCGAGGCGATAATGGCCTCTAATTCGCGCAACAGCTCACGCTTTTTTTCTTTGGGGTAATAAACGAAGCCTTCAAGCATGATCAACTTGCCAGTTTGTGCATCCACACCGGTGGTATGGATGAAAGGCCCCCCCATAAAATCATTTTCAACTCTCCACAAGCCGCGGAGCTTCAAGGCATATTGGCCGTCAAAAGTGGTAACCGTCGTATCGGGTGGGAACAAATATTCCGTAGTATAATAGCTGCCTTCGGTTGGGCCTGGAATGCGCGCCTGGGTGAGGCTATCCTTGTAGGCCAACACCCGGGCAGCCTCAAATTGGCTGGTGCTGTTGTAGGTCCTCCGATGGACAACAAGGTTCAGTACTTTTTCATCGTCTTCGCGCGCCAGCCACACAAAATCCTTTTCGGCCACACGGACTTGATAACTTTTTGGCAAAAACAATCGAACACCACAACTATCGGCAACTGCCTTTTCCGCCTTACTGTTGCGCCCCTTTAGCTTGATGGTGGCCACCAATCGGTTAAGTTCTCGGGCATTCAGGTAGTTCAATAGTTCTTGTTGTTTGCGCTGCACTGCGCGGGCCAGGGCCTTATCGTCTTGGCCAATCAAATACATGACCTGCTGACCCTTTGCCCAACGGTTGGTGCCTTCTACAAATAGAAATGTGGTATCGGTGAGTTGCTGACTGAATTGTTTTTCGCCCAGAAGCTCCTTGATGTAGCGGCTGGTTTTGGAATCGTTGTCGAGCGTGGTGATCAGTAAAATGCTGCGGTACTTGCGGGTAACGCTGTTGAACTTGCCCTCGTTGAATCGAATCAGTTTGAACCAGGGTTCTGCTTGTGGCAAACCAGGTTGTTCTGCTCCATAGGTCTTCCGAATCTGGTCGCCCGATTCGCCCAACCAAACGGCATCGTCGCAAACAATCACCAATTCGCCCGGACTGCCTACGGCATCGGGCAAAGAATTTTCATCGAATTGCCCGGTCCCACAGGCCGACAGCATGGCCAAAAGGCACAAAAGTGCGCGTATGCCCATCAGCCCAGCTGAATTTTAAGTTTTTGGCCAGGCTTCAGCTTGGCGTTTTTGCCCAAACTATTAACCTTTTGCAAGTCGGCAACGGTGACCCCATCAAACTTTTGGGAAATACTCCATAAAGTATCGCCGGGCTGAACGGTGTACTCTTCCGCCATTTTCTTTTGTGCCGGAGCCGGTGTAGCATCTGCGATTTGTTTAGGCGCCTCTTGGGGAATTTGCACTTTGAGCACTTGCCCTATTTGCAGGGCATTGCTTTGCAACTTGTTCCAATCTTTGAGGTCGGCAACGGTGACCCCGTACTTTTGGGCAATGGCTGTAAGCGTTTGTCCCTTGGTCACCTTGTGTCTTTTGACCACTATCTCAGACACCGCTTCCTGGCGTATTTCAGCGGTTGCTGACGTATTGCTGTCGCTTTTACTTTCAGCTGGGTTGGCAACGGTTTGCACCGGTGGTTTGTTCGCTTTCACCGGTTTTTCAATGCGCAAGATTTGTCCAACCCGCAAGGTATTGCTGCGGAGGTTGTTCCAGCGTTTGATATCGGTAATGCTCACGCCGTACTTGGCGCTAACAGCACGCAGGGTTTGACCCTTGGTTACCCGGTGTTTGATGATTTTGACCTCAGGTGCCGCTTCTGCGGAAGCCAGCAGTTGATAAACTTTTGAATCGGATTTGCTGCTATCGGTTAGCACCTCAGCAGGTGTTAAATAGGCCAGCATTTCTCCGCGGCGGCGCTCAAACTCCATGCTCTTCTCTACAGGCAAGCGCATTACATAACGATCGTAGGAACGCGGAATGAACTGTTGCTTGAGCTGTGGGTTCAGCAGGGCCATTTGCTCCTGCGGTATGTCGAGCAGCTGTGCAAAGTATTGAATACTCACCGGGCCTTCTACCAAAACCGTATCGGTTTGTGCAGGTAGGCTGATCAGCGGTGTAGGATACAAATTGTGCTCGGCAGCGTATTGCATTACGTAAGTTACCGCAATAAAGGCGGGTACATAGCCGCGTGTTTCTTTAGGCAGGTAGGGCATCAAATCCCAATAGCTGGTTTTGCCACCTGATTTTCTGATGGCTTTATTCACATTGCCGGGACCACAATTGTAAGCGGCCAGCACCAGCAGCCAGTCTTTGTAAATGCGGTACAAATCTTTGAAATACATGGCCGCAGCTTCCGATGCCAGCCAAGGATCGCGGCGTTCATCCACATAAAAATTCACGTCGAGACCATACATCTTTCCGGTGCCATACATGAATTGCCACAAGCCTGTAGCGCCCGCACGGCTCACAGCATTGGGGTTCAAGGCCGATTCAACGATGGCCAAATATTTCAGTTGATGGGGAAGCTGGTGCTTTTCGAGTGTTTCTTCGAAGATGGGAAAGTAGTACTGACTCAAGCCCATGGCGCGCTCCATCAAACCACGGCGGCGAACGGCATACAAATCCACAAAACCCTTCACGTGCTCGTTGTAAGCCAAATTCATGGGTGAAGGAATGTGGCGGATGCGAAAATCGAGTATCGAATCGGGATACACGGGCACGTCGCCCGGACGGAATCCATATTTGTTGAGTTTGCGTACCTGCCCGGGCCGCTTTTTCAGGTCAAAAAACGTAAGGTGCACCAAGCTGTCGAGGGCGCTGATGATTTGTTCGTTTTCCTGATCGAAAGTGCTGGGTACGGGCTGGGTGGGGGTTTGGGCAAATAATTGACCCCATACCAATCCCAATAGCAATAACCCTGTACTTCTTTTCAACATGCCTAAACCTTAATTCCGCTAAAGATACGGCATTAACGTAGCATTAAAAAAATATTGCCCTACTTGGTAAAGTCTGCTACCGGTTCTGTGAAAGACCGGCGAAGGGAATAAGGCAGGATGGTAAATCCGTTTAGGGCCGTTACTTCTTTACAGCCGATGCAGCAAACAACATCTCTCGGGCAATTTGCCTACACCTTTCGGCGTATCGTTCGGCTTCTTCGGGGGTATTATCGGCCAATTTGGGGTCCTCATAGGCAATGGCAAAACGTGCCGCCGCTCCAAAGACAATGGGGCAGGCCTCATCGGCTTGTGAGCAAGTCATTACCGCTGCAAAATCTTGCTGTGGGTTGGTCTCATGACCATAATGCTTCGAAAAGCAGGCAGCGCCAGCGCGCTGGTCCGACCAACTCACCATGTAAACCGGATTATTTTCTCCTGCTTCGGCTGTGATGACAAATCCCGCTTCGCGCATGGCTTTCACTGCCCTAGCATTGAAGGCGGTCACCTCGGTTCCGCCCGAATACGTCTGTACTGAACCGGCCCCGGTATGCACCATGGCTACGGCCATCCAAAGTTGGGCCATGTGGCTGCGCCGCGAATTGTGGGTGCAAATGAAGGTGAGCTGCGGTGTATTTCCTGCCAGTTGTTCCTGTCTGATGTAGGCTGCCAATGCGCTAAGTTCGTCGCGTCTCTCCGCCGGAATTTGGTCAAATTCGGCTGCACGCGCGTTGAGGTATTGCGCCAGGGCGGGATAAAGATTTGCGGTCATGGAATGGTTATTTTGTGCCGTTGCCACCATTGTAAGTACCAGGAGACAACCCATTAGAGCTATTTTTTTCATGTGTGACTGTTAACAACAACCCGACGCAGGCTGACAACTTTGAAGTTCGCTTAGCTTCACTTTGGCTTTTACACCCCGTGTGGTGCTACCCGGTTTTTTACCAAAGACGGTGATGCTGAATATACCCGTTGTGCCGGCCTGAAAAGCCACGATTTGATCTGGATCGAGGTATTTCGCCAGAATATCGCGTGGAATCGTGATGGTTTTGCGTTTTTGCACCAGCACCTCTTCGAAACCCGCAGCCTCCAAAGCTGCTAAGTAGTCGCTTTCTTGCATGGCCCCAGCTACACAACCCGCATACATGGTGGCATCGTTGCGAAGTGCTTCTGGCAAGTCGCCCTTCAACACCACGTCGCTTACACTGAAATGACCCCCTGCTTTTAGTACCCGAAACATTTCTGACATCACGGCTGCTTTGTTGGGTACCAAGTTGAGCACGCAATTGCTCACCACCACATCGGCCACATAACCAGGCAACGGCATTTGGTCAATATCTCCCTGAATAAATTCCACGTTGTTGAAGCCAAGTTTAAAGGCATTTTCGCGGGCTTTGGCAATCATCGCTGGGGTAAAGTCGATGCCAATGACCTTTCCTTCGGCTCCGGTTTCATGGCGGGCTACAAAACAATCATTGCCTGCACCCGAACCTAAATCAATCACCGTATCGCCGGGTTTGATTTGTGCGAAGGCGGTGGGCAAACCACAACCCAAACCCAAATCTGCCTCCTGCGCATAACCATCGAGTTGTGAATAATCATCCATCATGATGTTGTACACCTCTTTGCTCGTTGACGTGGACCCGCAGCAACTCGATGCGTTTACCGCCAACGTTTGTTGCGCAATTTGACTGTACTTTTCGCGGACCAGCTGCTTCAGTCGAGCCGATTCTTCGGGGGTGGCGACGTTTTTCAAGGCGATTTTTTATTTCATCGTAAAATTACAATGAATAGCTGGGTCAACCAAAGTAAAACCTATTTATTTTGCCAAAAGGTCCAAGAAGCTTCGGCTTGGGCATGCAGCATCGCCAGTCCGTTTTGGGTTTTGGCTCCGGCTTTTCGACCCTGCTCCAAAAAAGGCGTTTCAGCCGGATGGTATACAAGGTCGTATAAGCAATGGTTTGGTCCCAAGGCCGCATAGGGTACCCTTGGTTTTTCACCGATATAAGTGGGTTCCATGCCCAATGGAGTGGTGTTGATCCAAAGCAAGTGCTTTTGGGCTTGCGCCAAGCTCAACCCTTCGTACGCAAGAATGCCTTCGCTTGCAGTTCGTCCCACCTTTAAAAACGGAATACCCAAGCTTGTGAGTACATACCAAACAGCACGAGCAGCACCGCCTGTTCCGAATACGAGCGCAGCCGGACGAGCTTCACCCAAAAAAGACAGCAAGGTTTGGCCGAAGCCTGTTACGTCGGTATTGTGGCCCTTTAGCCGCAACGGATGCCGCTGTATGCCAATGGTGTTTACGGCTCCTACCGCTTTTGCCTCCTCGGTGAGCACATCTAATAGCCCCAAAACAGTTTGTTTGTGCGGGATGGTCACATTCAGCCCTGCCAAATCGACCTGTTCTTCTACCCATGAACGAAATCCATCTACATTCGCCATGGGAAATAAGCTGTAGGTGTGCAACAAGCCCAAACGCTTGAACTTATCGGCAAAATAAGCTGGCGAAAAGGATACGGCCAGCGGATACCCCAACAAGCCGTAGCTACTCATGCCGACTTCCGTCCGGCGCGGTCGAGCAATATTACCGCACCCATGCCTACCAAAAACAGCAAAACAGCCATGGCCAGCTCCGGATTTTTACCGGTTACGTCTCCATAGGTCCAGGGCAAAAGATTGCGCTCAACCAAGGGTTGGATTTTGCCATGACTGTCGGTATATACTTCGGTGGGGATTTTCCAAGGCCATACTTTGTTGAGCGAACCCAACATAAAACCCGCTAGCAACGCTACCGTTAAATCATGATAGCGCTTCAGCAGCCAATTCAGTAAATGTGAAAAGGCCAAAATTCCTCCTGCCATGCCAATGCTAAAAACGGCAATAACCTTGATATTCAACGCTTTGATTGCGCCTAAGATGAATTTGTATTTGCCCAATAGCAGCAAAATGAAGCTGCCACTGATGCCGGGCAGAATCATGGCACAAATGGCCACGGCTCCACTGAGCATGATGAACCACCATGTTTCTGGTGTGCTCGCCGGCGAAACCGATGTAATCCACCAAGCGATAAATGCGCCTATGGCAAACATGCTCACACGTCCGGGTTGCCATTTTTTGATATTCTTGCCAACGCTCCAAATAGATGCAAGAATAAGCCCGAAAAAGAACGACCACAACAAAATGGGCTGATGCTCCAACAGCCAAAGCACCAAGCGCGACAAGCTCAAAATACTTACCGCAATGCCGGCCCCCAGGGTGATTAAAAAATTCCCGTTGATGTGTTGCCAAACACCCTTAAAATCGCCCTTTAGGAGCAATCGCAAAGCCGTTAAATCTACTGACCGAATGGCATTGATGAGCGTTTCGTAAATGCCCGAAATAAAGGCAATGGTACCGCCCGATACACCTGGCACTACATCGGCCGCACCCATGGCAACGCCCTTCAAGAACAACACAATGCGTGCGCTAAACCGGTCCATATCAGCCGTTTAAAAAGTGGTGAAAAGTATCGCTGCGCAAGCCCAAACGGAGGGTTTCAAGTGGAATAACGTCATTGGGCGCAATGTTACCCAAGTTCACGTTGGCCCCTAATAGTTTTACAAACCATGTTTGCTGGGCCTTTTGAGGCGCCTCCCAAATGATGGAATCGGCTGGAATTTGGGTGAGTATTTCATCTACCAAACCCGACCGAACCTCTCCGGTTCCCCTGAAAATGCCTACGTTGCCTGCTTCGCGTGCTTCTGCAATGACCTTTACCGAACCTGCCTCCAATTCGCTCTTCATCATCGCAATCCATTTATAAGGGGCGATGATTTTTTCTGCGTCTTTGGAACCCACTTCCGACAATACTTTGAAGTCTTTGGCCAGTGTTTGGATGTAGCGGCATTTTTCGTCGTGGGGAATTTCCAGCGACCCATCTGATACTTCTACATATTCCAGGCTGAATTGATCGAGCACCCTGCGGTAATCGTCGAATGCGTTCCGTGCAATAAATACCTCGAACAAAGTACCGCCAAAATAGGCCGGAATGCCTGCGGAACGATACAAAGCCAATTTTTCTTTCAAGTTCGGACTTACATAGGAGGTAGCCCAACCCAATTTGATAACGTCGGTGTAATCACCGCACATCGATAAAAAATCTTCTGCTTCGCGGGTGCTCAACCCTTTGTCCATGACCATGGTCATGCCTTCCAATCGCGGCTTACTGCTACGATCGGGTATTTGTGTGAGTGAATAATTCATTCTTTTGCCTTATGCACCAGATCCATTACGCGCAGGTCATCGAGTGCATCGGGAGCCTGCTCAAAAAACTGAACGTGGTTTTCGAAGTCCAAAGTTAAGGCTTGCTGCAAACGCACCAAGGCTTCGGCCATAAAATTGTGTTTGTAATAATATGCGGCCAGATGGTACAAAAAATCGGGCTCCTCACGATGCAGCGAAATTCCGCCCGCCACCAACTGATTGGCTTTCTTTTCTTCACCTGCCCTCCAAAACAATGAAGCCAAGTCAAACCTCGCCTCAAAATAGGTTTCATCTACTTCTAGCGCTTGCTCATACGCGGCTACCGCCTGATGAAAGTCACCCATTTTGGCATAAACTTCGCCCAAACTGTACCAATACTCTTCAGATTCGGGCATATACTCCAGTGCCTTGCGCAAGTGAATGACACTATCCGCAAAATTTCCTTCAATTTCGTCGCATATGCCCAAGCCGTACCAAGCATCACTTAAAATTGGGTCCATTTCAAGAGCACGCGCATACCATGTACGTGCTTCGGTAATTTTGCCCATCTTTTCATGGCAAACCCCAATACCACAGCGCAAAACCGGGTTATCGGGTTCTACATCATGTGCCTTGTACATGCAATCCAGTGCCTTGTGGAATTCCTCCATATTGATGAAGGTATTGGCCTTGTTGAACCATGCCAGACTGTTTTTGTCGTTGATCAACAGGGCATAATCAAAGGCCTCCAAGGCGCGTTCAAATAGCATCTGCTTGTTAAACAAGGTGGCCAAATTGTACCAGGCAACATCTGAAAAAGGGTTTTTGTCGATATAGTCCTGAAAAAAGCCGATGCCGCTGCCAAGATCGTCGAGCTGATGGTAGCAGAAACAAATGTCGTACAGGGCGTCGGGATGGTCGGGCAACAGATTCAATACCCTTTGCAAGTAGAATATGGCTGAATTGTACTTCTTCCAGTTGATGAAGACGCCGGCCAAGGCGCTGTACACAACATCTACCTGATCTTCTGCAAAACCTTCGGCCGTTTTCAAATGCTTTACCGCTTCTTTCGGGTTTCCTTGCAAATCGTAAATGCTGCCACGCAAAAGATAAAGCTCATAATTGGTGGGCTCAAATATTTCGGCCTGGTTAAGTTGCTCCATGGCCTCGTCGAATTTGCCATGACTCATACACACCTGGGCCCTTTTCACGAAAAAATTAGCTGAATACGGGTTTTGTAGGATACCATACTCCGCTACCTGCGAAGCCTGTTCAATGTGCCCTTGGTGGTAGTAATAATCAAAAATTTCTTCCAGCTCGTCGGACTCAAAGAAATAGTGACCCTTGTTTTTCTGCATCTCCTCAAACCGCTCTACCGCCAGAATCAATTCAGGATCGTAGCCGTTTTGGAAATCATCATCATTCAACATAAGCGTTCTTTAAGTCGATTCATTACACAGCTGGCTGCCGATGGTTCAAATTACCAAAATGAATATCAACTTGGTGCAAAGTTACGATAAAAATTATGCACCCTCCTGTGGAGAATCGGCAGAGCTCCCTCACGGTCAACAAATAATTCTTTCACGTCGGCAATCCAACTGTCCTGATGGCTCCGTAGATATCAGCAACAAATCATTCAAACATTTTCAAAAAAATCATTTTCGGAAGTATGGCTGTAGCAGCCGCATTCCTCACTGTTCCTGCCCTTGGCCAAACCGTTCAAGTAGGAGGCGAAGCCATGTATCCCGCCAAAAACATCGTTCAAAATGCGGTTAATTCTAAAGACCACACCACGCTCCTGGCCGCTGTTAAAGCCGGCGGTTTGGTAGAAACCCTTCAATCAGCAGGGCCATTTACGGTATTCGCACCCGTGAACAATGCCTTTGAAGATCTTCCTGCCGGTACCGTTGACAGTTTACTGAAGCCTGAAAACAAAAACCAATTGGTTGCTGTGCTTACTTACCATGTACTGCCTGGCTAAATCGACTTTGCAGCCCTTTCAAAAGCCATCAAGGCCGGTAAAGGCAAAGCCACCTTTAAAACCGTACAAGGTGCCGAACTGACCTTTATGATGAATGGTCCGCACAACATCACCGTGAAAGATGCGAAAGGACAAATCGCGAACATCAGCACGTATGATGTATATCAATCAAATGGCATTATTCATGTCATCGATCGTGTACTCCTTCCTTAATGGAATGCATTCCAGAAAGCCGGGGCCAATTGCTCCGGCTTTTTTTTCGAAACTATTTTTTCACCTCATCGTTTTATTATCATGCGCACACTTACCTTTTATAGCCTGACTTGGCTTTTGCTGCTCACAGCAGCTTGCGACGCGCAAACCAAAGTCAAATCCAAATCAACAACCACCGTTACTGCCATGAACGATAGCATCGATTTTCTCAAGCTTCAAGACGAAGACTGGAAGAAAAAATTAACCCCCGAGGAATACCGCGTATTGCGTCAACATGGTACCGAACGCCCCTACACCGGCGAATACGACCAGCACTGGGAAGCAGGCACCTATGTGTGCAAAGGCTGTGGCGCGGAACTCTTCACCTCCGACACCAAATTTGACGCAGGCTGCGGCTGGCCAAGCTTTTATCAGGGTATCGACAAAACCAAAATCAAAGAGGTGCTCGACAAAAGTTATGGCATGATTCGCACAGAAGTGCGCTGTGCCCGTTGCGATGGGCACTTAGGACACGTATTTGACGATGGCCCTAATCCAACAGGACTGCGTTATTGCATCAACTCCGTTAGCCTTGGTTTTGTAAAAAAGTAATTCTTAAGAAATACTTAATGCAAAGAGGCCCCGAAATTCGGGGCCTCTTTGTTCAAGGTGTTCTTCCAAATAGATTATCGAACAACTTGGAGACGTAACTGCTGCATCTCCGTGATTTCTCCTTCGAACAGCACCGAAATTTGGTAAGTGCCTGCTGCCCAACGCTCGGTTGGCAACTGCAGCTGGTGATTGCCTACAGCCTGCTCTTGTGTGCTTTCAAACATCACGCGGCCAAGTGCATCAACAATGCGGATGCTCACTTTGCCGGTTGTAGGCAAATTAAGGCTTAGGGTTGATGCGTCACGGGTTGGGTTCGGATAAGCACTGGCCGCGAACAAGCCCTTGCTGCCATCCACCAAGCGTGGCATACGCAATTGCGCTGGACCATGCACCTCAGCCCATCCGTTGGCCAGCTCACTTTCAGCTCCTGCGTACCAACTGCCAATCACCTCATCGGTTTGGCGAACCACCAATCGCGTTGCTACCAGCCAAAGGAGAGCCAATTGTACCAAATAAATTATTCATGTTAAATGAAGACGTGCTTCCAGTATAAAACACATTTACAGAGTCAACATTCCCCAGATTTTGAGTCAATACACTAACATCAATTTGAGAAATAGTGCGTGGGTTGGTTGCTCCAGTTTTATTGACGTTCAAAATAAACATGGGCACATTCGCAACATTTTGACCTTCAGGCGCCGAATTTACTCCTGAAACAGAGGCAGTGTTAAATACCATTAGCGAAGGTATTGTAAAGTGGTAACTCGTTCCTGAAAGTGGAAAAACCTTTGCGGAAGCCGTCATGGTTGCAGTGTTGGAATTACCAGCAGCGCTATTTGTCCAACTGGTTGTGCTAGCACGGTTAACGAAATTCGAATTGAAACTTCCTCCTAAACCCACTTGCACAGATGTGGATCCAGCCAAGGTCATTGCACCATACACAAACGAAATGGTATTCGTGGTCTCCTGCAAACGAATTTGAAAGTTTAGATTATCGCCTGTGGCATTGTATCTTCTAAAGTTACTGAATTGAACTACTAAAACCTGATTAGGTGACGATCCAATGGTCTCAAACCGAATACTCGATCCAGTTTGACCTTGTAAATCGGCAGCGAATACTGAAATACGGCTTCTTAATTGCGCTGGCGTGGTGACATTTAAAGCGCTTTAAGGCGAATATGAATTTGCTGCAACATTAACGGAGGGAGTAAGTGCCGATTGACCCAGAAAAATCCAACCATTGGCGTTAATACCAAATCGATCAAATGTTTGACCATCAAATACAAATTCGAAACCTATTGGAAAACCCACACCTGTCTGCACAACACCCCCTAAAGGAATCGCTGGGTCTACAAAGGCTTGGTCATCACTTGTTGTGTTTCCTAAGAGCGTTCCGCCTGAAATAGCTGAATATGTCCCTGAGCTTGATTGGAAATTATATGCGCTTAATTGCGCCTTCAATGAGGTCGACATCAAGAGCAGTAACACAGCAAGCGAAAAGGATTTTCCAATTACCCTGCAGGGTATTATAAATAATTTGTTGTTCATATCAACAGGTTTAGTTTTAGCAATCCATCTGCTTCAAGAGCATTTTGACTCGTCAAAGTCATATTGAATCGCATTCTTAACAAGACAAAAGCCTGTTTTCACCTGTGTTTGTACGTGTTGACACGTATTTTTTTGTGTGTGTTCAATAAAAAAGGGGCCGAAGCCCCTTCTCTTATTCCGTGCTGTTGGGTATGCGGTAACGGAAACCCACATATACCATTCGCTCAATGGCCGGACCCCAAATCATGCTTGCGTCAAAAAAGGGAGAAAACGGTTGATCCGCCGCATTGATGAGCTGCGTTTGCCTAAAATCAGCCAAATTCTCTACCCCCACATATACATCCCAGCGTTTGAAGCGCTTGGTCACCTGTCCATTCATGATCCAATAAGCTGGCGACTGCTCAGGAAAACGCAGGCCTTCCGGATTGCTCCGTGTATCTGGCAAGCGCTTGGTGCCTATGCGCGACACCGTATAGTCAAACATCCATTTGCTTCGGGTTTCGTAGGCAATATTCATGAATAAACGGTGTTTGGCAACCAATGGACGGGTAAAAAAGCCCGTTTGATACTGGGTTTTTACATCCAGCCAACGGTAAGCCAAACGTACATCCAAACGCCTTGCAGGCTTCAAATCTACCTCTGCCTGAAAACTGCTGCTGTACGATTCGCCTTGCAAATTGTAAAAAAGCAACTGTTGAGGAGAATAGTCGTAGTCAACCACCACTTGTTGATTGAAACGGGTATGGTGCACATCTATGTTGAGGCTCGCATCACGGTAACGGAATTTGAATCCTTGTGTTAAACTCAATCCAAAGTTCCATGCGCGCTCCATGTCCAATCCATAAGCACCGGCTCCACTCCCAATAATGGCAACCTGACGTGAACTTATTAAACCCCCCATGTTTTCAGCAAACACATTGGCTACCCGATACCCCTTGCCTGCCGCCAAACGCAAGGCCGTTTCATCGGTGATGTCGTACTTGGCATGCAAACGCGGCGTAAACAACCAACCATACAAATTATGGTGATCAACGCGCAAGCCACCGATCAGTTGTAACCGCAAACCAGTGTAAGTGTATTCATAAAAGGCACCCGGAATCACTTCCCTCCGATTGAACAGAAACTGTTTGTAGGCTTCGCCATAGGACTCTGACATAAGGCTCAAACCCGCTCTGTATTTGTGGTTGGTATTGCCCAGAATGTCTTGAAAAATCAGGTTTTGATAAAAAGACGCTTGCTTCCCCAAATAATCAGCCCTTCCAAAAAAAGCATTTGTTTGGTGATTGATGTATTGGGTGACATATCCCGCCGAACGATAACGCTGTTGCGGGAACACATATCCAACCTTAGCGTAAACCTCAAATCGATCAACGTTAAAACCTGTGCCAAATGCTGTTTGCGTTTGCCGGTCAATTTGTGGGTCAAAGGCATTTTGCCCACCCAAGCGGCGGTCACGTACCAAAGCCCAACCACCTTGGACCAGCCAGCCTTGTCCATTGTCGAACTTCCACCGGTTATGGATGTTGATTTGATTGCCAGTAGGTAGATCTAAAAAGCCGTCTTGGTTTACATCGTTTAGCATGCCTTGCCGGTTGCCATGTATCAAAATAGCCGTACTCAAACTGGGCTTGAGCTGATGTCGGCTGTACCAGTTGATCTCCGAACGGCCCATTTGATTTTGATAACCGTTTACAAATACACTGTCGCCCGAATCGGTTTTTTTCAACTCTACATTCATTTGTCCGGAAATGCTCTCATACCCATTCACTACCGAGCCAATACCGCGGGTCAATTGGATGTTGTCAATCCAACTGCCAGGAATAAAGGTCAAACCATAGTTGGCCGAAAGGGCCCGAACATCGGGTAGGTTTTCGCGCTGCATTTGGATGTACGTTCCCGATAAGCCAAGGAGCTGCAATTGTTTGACGCCCGAAACGGCATCGGTATAACTTACATCTACTGCAGGATTGGTTTCAAAGCTTTCCGACAAATTGCAACAAGCCGCTTTGAACAACTCCTGCTCCGTCATTACCTGGGTTTTGATGGGATTCAAAGACGAAACATAAGTCGCTGCCCGGTCGGCCTCAATTTCAACCGTTTGTAATTTCGATTGGCTTTTCAAAATCACCTTCACTTCTGCGAAGCGCTCAATCTGTAATGTATCGGCCTTTTTTCCAATATAACTGATTTGAAGCTGGCGGGTTTTCGGGTGTGCAGCCAACACAAAATAGCCCATACCATCGGTGGTGGTCCCTGTGGTGGTTCCCAACCAAACCACATTGGCAGCCACCAGGGGCTGTAACCTCCCTGTTTCTGTTTCTTCAAAAACAAAACCCCGCAAAGTATCTTGCGCAACCGTACACAGGTTTGCGAAAAGCAAGCCCGTCAACAATATCAAACGACGCATCCTTTAATCCCAGTGGGTATTGGCATTATCGCGATACAAACAACAGCCTGGCAACTTGCTATAAACTGCTGTATCGGCTTTTACTTTGTCCGTATCATGCCCTACTGCGGCTATCAGCTCGTGTAATTTCTGTTCGCTGATTTTGCGTGGCTTGTATACAATGGTGGCCGTTTTGCTCACACGGTCCCATGAAGAAAAAATAACTCCCGGAACATCCAGAGCAGCATTAATGCGTTTTTCGCACATACCACAATTGCCCGAAACTTGAATTTTGGCTTCTGCTTTTTTCGGTGGTTTTTGGGCTACACCAGATTGGATTGAAAAGAAAAGAATGAATAAAAGAGCCAAGAGGCCTTTGAAGTTGATTGTGTTTTTCATGATTTCAGATTTTAATACGTTGAATGAGGATAAATGAGCTACCTGCGGTAGCAAGATGTGCTTCCTCCTCCTATAATCTGAAAGTGCAAAGGGTGATAAAACGTGGAGCTTGACCCGTATGAGGTGGTGGTGCGCGCAGCAAGGAATTACATGCTCCACCATTGCCCTCATTGAACAAGCTGTATTGGAAAACCGACAGCTGGAACGGGCTCACATCAGGAACAAAACCGCTCTTGGCAACCGTTGTGTGTTCGTCCTGGAAATCCAATACCGCTTGCTCAGTATCGCAGCATTCGCCAAAATCGGCAGCATCGGCAGGACAAACACAATGCGGATCATTAACCGTGTAAAAACTAATCTGTTTCACCCGGCCAAGGCAATAATGATAGCTCGCTTGTACAGGCAAGCTGCTCAAAACATAAAAAACCGGCAGAAGCAGTCGTAATGCACGCATTACTACAAATTAAGCGAAAATTTTGCTATTATTGTGTATACACAAACACCTAATCCATTCAACGCATGCGATTTCTGCAGATTTTAGCATTTTTTATGTGCGTCAGCGCCTCCGCAAGTGCACAATTTTTTCAATTGGGCATTCGTGGCGGTCTGAATTCGTACAACGTTCGTTACGATGAAATTACCGTAAACAATATTTCCATCGAATCGGCTTCCAAAAACGGACTACACTTGGGTTTTTATAGCCGTGTACAGCTTTTGGGTTTTTACATCCAACCTGAACTCCTGTATACACGCATGGGTTCAAGTATTACCACAACCGCCAATGGCACGTCTTCGACGGCTGACCTAACCTTCCAGCGCATCGATATTCCCGTGCTAGCAGGAAAAAGTTTCTTTGGTATAGTGCGCGTAAATGCAGGGCCAGTGTTTTCTAATCTGCTCAAAGCCGACTTGAACGAGAACAATTTGACACAGAACATCACCGATACTTATCGCAACAATACTGTAGGATTTCAATTTGGCGTAGGGGTTGATTTTTGGAAACTCGTAATAGACGCCAAATACGAAGGAAGCCTCATGCGCTTTGGCAGCAGCATAACTACCAATGGTCAGTCTTTTACAACCGATGCGCGTCCAAGCCAATGGTTGCTGTCGATTGGCTACAGGGTCTTTTAAAAAAACTATTTTCGCGGCATGAAAATCCGCTTGATGGTACATGGGTCGTTGTTGTTAACGGCCCTTTTTTATGGCGCCTCTTATACGGTGGCCAAAGAAGTGATGCCACGGCTGATTGAGCCTTATGCGTTCATTTTGTTACGCGTGGTACTGGCCACAGCGTTTTTTTGGGGGGTACATCCGCTTTTCGAAAAAAACCGAACCAAAGTCAACAAGCGCGATTTGGCCTATTTGGCCCTTTGTGCCTTTTTTGGAGTAGCTGGCAATATGCTTTTGTTTTTCAAAGGTTTATCCACGAGTTCACCTATCAATGCCTCTGTGATCATGATTACCAGTCCTATTTTTATCCTGGCTTTTGCCTCCTTCTATTTGAAAGAAAAGCTGGGTTGGAAAAAAATCGCCGGCATGGCTCTGGGTAGTACGGGTGCCCTTTTGCTTATTTTAAGTGCGGAAAAAATATTCGCCCGTGGTGGCGCCGCTAACAGCAGCTTGGGCAATTTGCTGGTCATGATCAACGCTATGCTTTTTTCGGTTTACCTCGTGCTCATTAAGCCAATGATGGCACGTTACAGCACCTTCACAGTCGTAAAATGGCTTTTTCTTTTTGGCAGCATTATGGTGCTTCCCTTCGGTTTGCCTCAAATGTCGAGCATTCCTTGGCATGCTTTTCAGCAGAGTGATTGGGCTTCCTTTTGGTTCATTATCATAGGCATTAGCATTGCAGCCTACTGGCTCAATGCCTGGGCCTTGCAGCATACACGTGCTTCTGTGGTAGGAACCTACATTTATTTACAACCCTTGCTTGCAACCATTATTGCCCTGTGGGCTGGTCGCGACCGCTTATTACCCGAACAGGTTTTGTATGGCATCCTCATTTTTGCAGGGGTGTATCTGGTGAGTGAGGCCAAAAAATAAGTCGTACTTTTGTCGCTTATTCGCTTTATATGATCAGATCGATGACCGGCTACGGCAAAGCCAGTGCAGCTTTACCCGCAGGCGTGGTAACCGTTGAAATACGTTCACTCAACAGCAAGTTCCTCGACCTGAACATGCGCCTGCCACGGTTGTTACAAGACAAAGAATACGCTATACGCAATTTACTCAACGGGCCTCTCGAACGCGGAAAAATAACCGTCAACATCCAAATCGATAGCAGCGGCGCTGAACGCGAATCGCTGATCAATGCATCCCTATTCAAGGCCTATTACCGTGAATTGCATACGCTTTGTGCCGAATTGCAATTGTCGGAACAAGGGTTGGCTGAAGCCATTCTCCGCATCCCGGAAGTTGCCGCAGGAGAGGGTGTGGCCGAAATCAGTTGGTGGGCTGACTTAGAGCTGCTGATCAAATCGGCATTGGAGCAATTTAACCACTTCAGAGAAGAAGAAGGGCGGAAAACGGGCGACGACATGTTGCAAAGTGTAGCGCGTATTGAAGCCGATTTGGCTGCTGTTGCCCCATATGAATCCATCCGCATCGAAAACATCAAAAACCGGATCAAAGCGGGGTTGGAGCTTTTTGTTGAACAAGAAAAGATAGATCTCAACCGACTGGAACAGGAGCTGGTTTTTTATCTCGAAAAACTCGACGTTAGCGAAGAAAAGCAACGTCTGGCCCAACATTGTGCCTATTTCCGACAAAACCTGAAACAAGCATCCGGGGGTAAAAAATTGGGTTTTATCGCACAGGAAATGGGTCGCGAAATCAATACTCTTGGATCAAAATGCAACCAGATTGACATCCAGAAGCTCGTTGTGAATATGAAAAATGAGCTTGAAAAAATCAAAGAGCAGGTTTTGAACGTTTTGTGATTTATGGCAGGAAAGCTCATCATCTTCAGCGCCCCATCTGGATCAGGCAAAACAACACTTGTTCATCACCTGTTGGGTCAATTTGATGCATTGTGCTTCTCCATATCGGCCACCAGCAGAGAAAAACGTGGCAATGAACGTGATGGCCTCGATTACCACTTTTTGAGCAAAGAAGCTTTTGAGGCGAAAATAGCCTCAGGTGATTTTATTGAGTGGGAAGAAGTATATGCCGGAACATATTATGGCACCTTGAAATCATCGGTAGAAGCTTTGCTCAACAACGGAAAATCGGTCATTTTCGACGTTGATGTAAAGGGTGGACTCAACATCAAAAAGCATTTTGGGCCGAAGGCCCTCGCGATTTTTGTGAAAGCCGGATCATTGGAGGTTTTGCAAGAGAGGCTAACAAAACGTAATACCGAGAGTCCCGAAAAACTCCAGATGCGCCTCGATAAAGCAGCATCAGAAATGGCCTTCGCAGAAAAATTCGATTACATTCTGGTAAACGACGACCTTGATATCGCCAAAAATACCGCAACCCAGGTGGTAGGTGATTTTTTAAAACAGGCATGAAAAAAACAGGCCTTTTCTTTGGTTCATTTAACCCAATCCATATCGGTCACCTTATTCTGGCCGAATATTTCGCCACGCAAACTGGGTTGGAAGAGGTTTGGTTGGTTGTCACTCCCCAAAATCCCCTGAAAAAAAAGGATAGTCTGCTTGATCAGTACCTACGGCTCGATTTGGTTAACCGTGCCATTGCCAACAATCCACACCTTCGGGCGAGTGATATCGAATTTCATCTTTCCAAGCCTTCCTATACCATTCATACGCTGATACATCTCGAAGAAAAATACCCCGACCGTCAGTTCAGTCTCATCATGGGTGAAGACAATCTGGTGAGCTTGCCTCGTTGGAAAAACTACGAGGAACTGATCCGTCGTTTTGAGATTTGGGTGTATCCAAGAGTAGGTCAAAGCCCAACCCATTTGGCGGGTCACGAAAATATTCACCTTGTACAAGCCCCAGTGATAGAAATATCTTCTACACAAATTCGCGAAAATCTGCGTGTTGGGAAGAGCGTGCGCTACCTTTTACCCGAACACATACACGATTACATCATCAAAGAACAATTGTATGTATAAATCAACCATTGTTTGCCAGCAGCGGGGAGAGGTTGTTACCAAGCTTGTGGATAAAGGTGCATAAGCCTTCCATAAGCCCCTTGAACCGGTGCATAAGCCTGCGTGCATAAGTTTTTGGCAAGTAGTTATACAGACATTGGCGCAAAAGTTTGGTTTAATCAACACGCTATTCACCTACACCTCGCAAAATACAAGCGTTAAAAAAGCTTGTGAACAAGTGTGGAAAAGCAAGAAGATTCGCTGAAATTAAGGAACTTTGATGATCTCAGGCTGTTGATAAGCGCGTGAATGAATGTTAGCACTGTGAAAAGCAAGTGCCCTGAAAAAAAGCTTCTAACATTTCCACGGCCCTAACAACAACAACAAAGATTTTTAAATAGAATTATCATTATTTGCTGATGTTTAACGAAGACTTGAAATTTGCCAGTGAACAATTGCAGGCTGTTGGCTTCCTCGGATTAGATGTTGATCCTACTTTAGATTTGGTTGCCGAAATCAATGCGTTGAAAAAGGAGAAAAACGCAATCATTTTGGCACATTATTATCAAACGGGCGACATACAGGATGTAGCTGATTTTTTGGGAGACAGTTTGGGTTTGGCGCAACAAGCAGCCAAAACAGAGGCCGATGTGATTCTTTTTGCCGGCGTACATTTTATGGCGGAAACGGCCAAAATTCTGAATCCTGGTAAAAAAGTGCTGTTGCCCGATTTGAAAGCTGGTTGTTCGTTGGCCGACAGTGCCCCAGCTACGCTTTTTGCACGATTTAAGGAGGAGCATCCTGATCATTTGGTGATTTCGTACATCAACTGCACAGCAGAAATAAAGGCCATGTCCGACATCATTTGTACTTCATCGAATGCTGTGAAAATCGTAGAAAGTCTGCCGAAAGATCAACCCATTTTGTTTGCGCCAGATAAAAACCTTGGTGCTTGGATCAACAAAACAACGGGCCGAAACATGACTTTGTGGGATGGCAGCTGCATGGTGCATGAGATTTTTTCGTTAGAGAAAATCAGTGCCTTGATGCAACAGCACCCCGAAGCTGAATTCATTGCCCATCCGGAATGTGAAGCCGAATTACTCGAATTGGCGCACTTCATCGGTTCAACTACTGCTTTGTTGAACTATACCCAAAAAAGCAGTGCACAAAAATTTATCGTGGGCACTGAAACGGGCATCATGCATCAAATGGAGTTGGCTTCACCACAAAAGATTTTCATTCCAGCTCCTCCCACGAACAATTGCGCTTGCAATGATTGTCCGCACATGAAAAGGAATACACTTGAAAAGGTGTATTTGGCTTTGAAATACGAACAACCTGAACTTTTGATGAACGAAAGTTTACGGTTAGCTGCGTTGAAACCAATTCAGCGTATGTTGGATTTATCGGCTTCTTTTGGATTGTAAAAAGCGGACATGCTAAGCAAACTTCCTCATACCGGCGATAGCATTTTTTCAGTGATGACACGCCTGGCCAACGAGCATGGGGCGTTGAATCTGGCACAAGGATTTCCCGATTTTGATCCTGATACCCATTTGCAACAACTTGTTGTGCAAGCGATGAAAGAACGTAAAAATCAGTATGCCCCGATGCCCGGACTTCCTGACTTGCGCGAACAGATTGCTTTCAAAACGCAACGCTGTTATGGATATATGCCAAACCCAAATACCGAAATAACGGTAACTGCGGGCGCCACACAGGCGCTGTTCACAGCCATTATGGCATTGGTTTATCCGGGCGATGAGGTAATCCTCATTGATCCTGCCTACGATGCCTATGCACCCGCTGTACAGTTGGCAGGCGGAATACCAATCAGAGTTCCCATGATTTACGAGCATTTGGCATTTCATTTCGATTGGGATGCTGTTGAGCAATCAGTTACTCCAAAAACCAGGATGTTGCTTTTGAACCATCCCAACAATCCAGCTGGAACAATTTTGCAAGAGGAAGATGTGGCGCGGCTTCACCAAATCATGGAAAAATCACCTTTGCTTTTGTTAAGCGACGAGGTTTACGAGCATATGGTGTTTGATGGCAAGCCTTTTTTATCGGTTTTGCGCTATGAACACTTGCGACAACGTTCCCTGGTGGTGAGTTCCTTTGGAAAAACGTATCATAGCACGGGTTGGAAGTTGGGGTATGTGGTATCACCAGCCGCTTTGCAACAAGAATTCAGAAAGGTGCATCAATTCAATGTGTTTTCCGTAAACACTCCCATGCAACAAGCTTATGCCGATTTTCTAAAAAGTGACAGAAGTGATGATCAGTTGCCAAGGTTTTACGAGCAAAAGCGCGATTTGTTTTTGAACTATTTGAGCAAAACCCCTTTCCAATTTGTTGCGACTGCGTCGACATATTTCCAATTGGCCGATTTTTCGGCAATAAGCAATGCATCCGACATGGATTTTGTGCTTGACTTGGTGCAAAACAAAGGCATGAGTTTAATACCAGTCAGTCCGTTTTTCGATGGTGCGACAGCTAATCGCTTGGTGCGTTTTTGTTTTGCCAAAACAGATTCATTTTTACAGGAGGCAGGGGAGAAATTATGTCAGATTTACGCGTAGCACTTTTACAAGCAAACTTGGTTTGGGAAGATAGTGCAGCCAATTTGCTGCATTTTGCGGCACAATTGGATAAATATTCACCCGATTGCGATTTATTGGTGTTGCCCGAAATGTTCAGCACCGGTTTTTCAATGCGTCCGCAACTTTTCGCCACTACAGAATCAGGCCCTGAGGTACAATGGATGCGAGTACAAGCAGCCAAATGGAACTGTGAAATAGCTGGCTCTCTCATGTTGCAGCAAGGGGGTGAATATGTTAACAGATTGCTTGTGGTAAGTGCAGAAGGAGTTGTAGCGCGCTATGACAAAAAGCATCTGTTCAGCATGGCCGGTGAAAATGAACTGTACCAGGCGGGTAATCAAAGGGTGATTTATGAACTGAAGGGTTGGCGCATCAACCTACAAATTTGTTATGATTTGCGTTTTCCGGTTTGGGCGCGCAACCGTGGCGATTACGATTTGTTGCTGTACGTTGCCAATTGGCCCAGCCGTCGTGTATATGCCTGGAAGCAATTATTGGTGGCACGGGCAATTGAAAATCAATGCTATGTGGCAGGTGTGAATCGGGTAGGAAACGATGGCAATGGCATTCCACACAATGGTGGAAGCCGCATCATTGACCCAATGGGAGAGGTTTTGGCTGAAATAGATGAACATGAAGACATCATTACAGCTGTTTTTCGTAAAAACTACCTGAACGAAATCCGCGAAAAACTCCCATTTTTACAAGATAGAGATGATTTTAACTTAATTGGATGAATACTGCACTCGAAGCAAGCTGGAACGCATTGACTGAACAACTGGAGAAAGATTTTGGAAAGGTACCCGATTTGCAGTCGGTGCTTTTTCTGATAGGTGTGAATGTGTTGGGGCAAGGTCATCGGAAATATACCAAGGAAGAAAAACAAGATCTCATGCACATCGCCATATGTGAGCTCATGAGTTTGGCAGGATACTATGAACTAACCGGCCGAGATGAAGATGGTTGGCCACATTACCATTTATTGAAGACCTTACCAGCTATCAATTTGTTAGAGCAGGAAGACATGCTGAAAGCATACAGCATTCAATATTTTGAAGAAATAGAGTACTTTTCAATGAAAGAAAACACATAAAAAGATGAAAAAAGTAGGAATCTTATTGTTGGCCATGTTTTTGATGGCAGGTTCAGTACAAGCGCAAAAGGGAAAAAAGAAAAAAGAAATGTTGATTGAATTCCAGACAACCGAAGGCACCTTGATGGTGAAACTGTACAATGAAACGCCACAGCACCGAGACAACATGGTGAAACTGGTAAAAAGTGGTTATTATGATGGATTGCTTTTTCACCGTGTAATCAAAGATTTTATGATTCAAGGGGGTGATCCAGATTCGAAAGGTGCAAAAGCTGGCCAAATGTTGGGCCAGGGGGGCCCGGGATATACCATACCAGCCGAATTTGTTGACACATTGATCCATAAAAAAGGCGCTTTGGCGGCTGCGCGCATGGGCGATCAGGTAAACCCTACAAAATCTTCAAGTGGAAGTCAGTTTTACATTGTTCATGGCCGCATTTTCAACGAAAACGAATTAAATGCCATTGCCGCACGCTCGGGACGGAAATACACCGAAGCCCAAAAACAAGCGTACGGAACTGTAGGTGGCACACCTCATTTGGACGGTGGATATACCGTTTTTGGTGAATTGGTGAGCGGTTTCGATGTGCTCGACCGTATCGCACGAACCCAAACAGCAGCAGGTGACCGTCCGGTTAAAGACATGATGATTATCAAGGCCAAAGTGCTCGATTGATGAAGCTATTGTCTTACAATGTAAATGGTATCAGAGCCGCTGAGAACAAGGGCTTTTCTCAGTGGTTGGCAGATGCGTCGCCCGACGTCATTGGCTTACAGGAAATAAAAGCCATGGACGAGCAGTTCGACTGGCAAGTAGTGCGAAGCCTTGGGTATGAAGTTTTTACCTTTCCAGCCGAAAAGAAGGGTTATTCGGGAACGGCCATTTTGACGCGCAAAAAACCAAATAAGGTAACAAAGGGTTGCGGAGTTGACTGGATTGACGCTGAGGGCAGGATCATTCGTGCCGATTACGATGATTTCAGTTTTATAAGCGTATACATTCCTTCTGGTTCGAGTGGAGATGAACGTCAGGACATGAAAATGCAATTTCTGGAGTTTTTCAAACCCTATATTCTGTCATTGACCAAGGAATTTCCACGTCTGATCATCAGCGGTGACTACAATATTTGTCACCAGGCGATAGATATTCATGATCCGATAAGGAATGCAGGCATGTCGGGATTTCTACCTGAAGAACGAGAATGGTTTACCAATTACCTGCAAGAAGGGTTGGTAGATTCATTTAGGTATCTTGTGAAGTCTCCTGACCATTATTCTTGGTGGTCGTATCGTGCTGGTGCGCGAGGTAACAACAAGGGCTGGCGTATTGATTATCACGTAATTACTGAAGCCTTGTTACCGCATTTGCAATCGGCTTCGATTTTACCGCAAGTGCACCATTCCGATCATTGTCCCGTTGAATTGGTATTGAATATTTGATGAACGCTTATCAACAGTTGCTCGAAAAGCTGGATGCTTTTATCAACCGTTTTTACCTCAATCAGGTAATCAGGGGTGCACTGTTGTTGTTTACCTTGCTATTGTCAACCTATTTGTTGGTTGCAAGTACAGCATTTTACATGCAATTGCCCATGTGGTCGCGTGCTGTGCTGTTTTATGCATTTGTAGGTTCGAATCTTTGGTTGCTAGTGCGATGGGTGCTTTTGCCATTATTCCGGATGAAGGGATGGAGGAAGCGGATGTCTTACAGAGAGGCTGCCAAAAGGATTGGAGATGAACTTGGAGAAGTTAGAGATAAATTACTGAATACCATTGAGTTAAGTGAATATTCTGCTGATGCAGGTGTCTCGCATGAGCTCTTGATGGCCAGTATTGAACAGCGTACTTGGGAGTTGCAACCGCTGCCATTTTTGAAAATCATTGATTTCAGGGAAAACCGACGTTACTTGAAATTTTTAATACCTGTATTGGGTATTTTCGTTTTCGTTTTGTTTTCTGCACCCGGGCTTATTACAAAGGGGGGAGAAAAGGTGCTCCGTTACAATAAAGCCTTTGCCCCGGAAAGACCATTTGATTTTATTACTGACTCATTGCAGTGGGTAGTGGAAGCAGGGAGTGATTTGCCCATTTATGTGCAATTATCAGGTAAGGAATTACCCAAAGAAGTGCACCTGGAGTGGGAGGGCTTTACTTACCGAATGGATCCTTTGCAAGGTGATGGGTTTTCGTATACGTTACGCAATTTGCAGGAACCTGCGCGCATTCGTTTCAAAGCAAATAAGTTCTTTTCGAAGTGGTATGATGTGAAAGTTGTACCACGTCCCGTCATCGACCGATTTGATGTGCGATTGCGGTTTCCTACTTATCTGAATAAAGCAGAGGAACGTTTGGCGAACACGGGTGATTTGGTAGTACCTGAAGGAACTACTATTGAATGGTTGTTTCACAGTCAGGGAGTGGATAGTTTGTTGTTGGAAATTGGAGCATCTCGTTTGCAGGGCCGGCAAAATGAGCAGCGTGTGTTTAACGTGAATTATCGTGCAACTGAGCCAATGCCTTACCATATTTACACGGCGAACAGACTTAATCCGAAGCGTGATACTTTGTCGTTTGCACTTCAGGTAATTGCAGATGCGTGGCCTACGTTGGAGGTTTCGGAAGCAGTAGATTCGACCAATAATCGTTTGCGGTACTTTAGTGGGGACATAGGTGATGACTACGGTTTTTCGAAACTGGAGTTTGTGTATGAAATACGAAATGCTGATGGCAAGTCCCTGGGTGATCCGGTTCGTGTGAAATTAGATTTGCAAACGGGTGCACGTCAGCGATTCTTCCACTACTTCGACGCCCGATTGGATGCTTTGAAAGAAGGTGCCAGTGTTGAATACTATTTTGAGTTGTGGGACAATGATGGTGTGAATGGACCAAAAAAGGTAAGATCGGAAGTATTTACTTTTAAAAGTCTTACAAAGGATGAAACAAATGCTTCGATAGATAAGAATACAGGGGATGTTCAGCAAAATTTGGAATCGGCTATCAATGACGCGCGAAAGCTGCAGAAAGACCTTGATGAGCTGCGGAAAAAGCTAAAAGAAGGCAAATCGTTGAGCTGGGAGGACAAGCAGCGATTGGAAAGTTTGAAGGAAAAACAAACGAAAATACAGGATAAGTTAGAGCTGGCTACAGACAAGATGGAGGAGAACAAGGCCTTTCGTTCTGAAAGTCAGAAAGACCAAGAGCTGCTTGAAAAACAGCAGAAATTGCAGGAGATGGCGGAAAGGCTCTTGAATGATGACATCAAGAAAATGATGGAGGAATTGCAACGCATGATGGAGCAATTGCCCAACAAGGATAAGTTGCAGCAGCAGTTAGACAATATGCAAATTGACCAAAAAGAGGTTGAGAAGGAATTGGACCGCATGCTCGAGTTTTTCAAAGCCTTGGAAGTTGAACAGCGCGTTATGGAAGTAGCGAACGAATTGGATGACTTGGCCAAAGAGCAAGAGGCATTGCGAAATGAAAGCGGTAGCAAAGAAGAGCTAACAAAGAAGCAGGAGAAATTGAATGAAGCCTTTGATGCCGTGCAAGAGAAGATGGATAAACTTGAAGAGTTGAACAAAGCATTGGAGGAACCCAATGATTTAGGAGACTTAAAAGAAGAAAGCGGTTCCATTGAAAAACAAATGGAAGAAGCAGCGAGCGAATTGGCAAAAGGTCAGAAGCAAAAGGCAGGCGGAAAGCAACAGCAGGCGAGTCAGCAAATGAAAAAGATGGCTCAAAAAATGCGTGACCAAATGCAACAGCAAGATGCGCAAATGCTTCAGGAAAACATTCAAGCCCTGAGGATGCTGCTGGAAAACCTGGTGAAGTTTTCATTCAACCAGGAAAATTTAATGGATAGATTGCAGGAAAACAGCAACTATTCACCTGTTTATGTAGAAATAGGTAAGGAGCAAGCAAAGTTGCGCGAAGAAGCGAAGTTGATAGAAGACAGTTTGACTGCATTGGCGAAAAGGGTTATGCAGTTGCAATCGACCATAAGCAGAGAGATGGCCCAGGTAAATGATAATTTACAAAAGGCGGTGGAAAGCTTAGGTAGTAGGCAAACTGCGCAAGCGAAAACGCGGCAGCAGTATGCCATGACTTCGGTGAATAATTTGGCGGTTTTGTTGTCGGAGCTGTTGAAGAATATGCAAGAGGAGATGGCGCAGAAAATGGATGGTGATCAGCAATGCCAAAAACCAGGAGGTGCGAGTCCGAGCAAGCTCAGTACAATGAGTCAAATGCAGCAAACGCTGAATCAGCAAATGCAGCAGATGAAACAGAAAATGGAGGGTCAAAAGGGTAAGGACCCAGGAGAGAAACAAGGTAGAAACGGGGAAATAAGCCAAGGCTTTGCAGAAATGGTTGCCAAGCAGGAGGCCATTCGTCGTGAGCTTCAAAAGTTGAGTCAGGAAATGGGGAAAGACGGCAAAGGTGGTGTAGGGAGTGAGTTGGACAAGCTAGCCAAGGAAATGGAAAAGACTGAACGGGAATTGGTTAATAAAATTCTTAGTACTGAAAGTATAAGAAGACAAGAAGAAATTGTAACGCGTTTGTTGGAAGCCGAAAAAGCGGAGCGAGAGCGAGAGTATGATGATAAGCGCGAATCGAATACTGCTAAAGAAGTAAAACGGGTGAATCCTCCTGGTTTTGAAGCGTACAAGCGACAACAGCAACGTTCATTGGAGCTGTACAAGACCATGAATCCTGAATTGAATGCGTATTACAAGAAGAAGGTGGATCGGTATTTCTTACAATTGAACCCATGAAAGGAAGGTTTGTCATTTTCAGTGAACCCAGGAGTATTGAGGTGGTAGATCAGATCATGTTGTGGGTAGCCGGTTTGGGTGAAGTGTCGGAAAGCGTTTTGTTTGCAGTTCGGTTGGCGCTCACTGAGGCAATAATTAATGCCATATTGCATGGAAATGAAGCGAATCCCGAGAAGCGGGTGGTGATTGATTTAGAAACAAAATACGATAGTTTATACTGCTGTGTATCAGATGAGGGCAAGGGCTTTGTCATGGAAAGCGTGCAAGATCCCCGAGACCTGCATAATAGAGAAAAGGAAGGCGGAAGAGGGGTCTTGTTTATCCAAGAGGTGACAGAACATTTTGTTTATTGTAACGAAAGCAGGGCAGCAAAATTTAGTATCAAACTGAAATGATTTCTTTTTTTGCAGCAGATGTAACCGTGCCGTTGAAGCAAAGAGGTTTAGTGAAGCGCTGGTTGTCGTCATTGGCAGAAGGCAGGGGTTTGTCCATTGACCGATTGCATTACATATTTTGCTCCGATGAATATTTATTGGAGATGAACAAGCAGTACCTGCAACACGATTATTATACTGATATCATTACTTTTCCAACCCTAGACCAAACAGATAAGATAAGTGGCGAATGCTATATTAGCGTGGACAGGGTAAAGGACAATGCCTCAGAAATAGGTGTTACCTTTGCGCAGGAATTGAGGAGGGTCATGGCCCACGGCCTGTTGCACTTGATGGGGGAAGATGACAAGAGTGTTGAAGACGTGAAAAGCATGCGGCAGGCCGAGGAAGACGCGCTTCTTAGTTGGCTGTTCCACGTGGAACAGCAAGCCACAAACAAATAACGGTTCCACGTGGAACAACAGAAATGAATCAGATATACGATGTAATAGTTGTGGGTGGTGGACATGCAGGCTGTGAGGCTGCAGCCGCGGCAGCAAACATGGGCTCAAAGGTGTTGTTGATCACCATGAACATGCAAACGATTGCACAAATGTCGTGCAATCCGGCCATGGGGGGCGTGGCAAAAGGGCAAATTGTGCGTGAAATTGATGCGCTTGGAGGATACAGTGGTATTGTGAGCGATATTTCTGCAATCCAGTTCCGCATGCTGAACCGGTCTAAGGGCCCTGCAATGTGGAGCCCTCGCACCCAAAACGACAGAATGCTTTTTGCCAGTACTTGGCGAGAAATCCTTGAAAACACGCCCAATGTGGACTTTTGGCAAGATATGGTGGTTGGTATTGAAACGGAAGGGAAGCGTGTAACAGGCGTAGTTACCAGCATGGGCATTGTATTTAAGGCCAAGTCGGTTGTGCTTACAAACGGAACGTTTCTGAATGGCGTGATTCACATTGGGGAGAAACGCTTTGGGGGTGGCCGTACAGGAGAAAAGGCGGCACATGGCATTACTGAACAGTTGGTGGAGCTGGGTTTTGAGTCAGGGCGTATGAAAACCGGCACACCACCGCGCATTGATGGCCGTTCACTCGATTACAGCAAAATGGAAGAACAGCCCGGGGATGTGCAACCAGCGAAATTTTCTTACACCTCGACAAAGGCGTTGGAAAAGCAGAGGTCTTGTTGGATCACCTATACAAATGCAGAGGTGCACGAAATTCTTAAAACAGGCTTTGATAAATCTCCTATGTATGCGGGAAGAATCCAAGGGTTAGGTCCGCGGTATTGTCCGAGCATTGAAGATAAAATCAATCGATTCGCCGAAAGAGAAAGGCATCAAATTTTTGTAGAACCAGAAGGGTGGAATACGGTGGAGGTGTATGTAAATGGTTTTTCTACTTCTTTGCCAGAGGATGTTCAGTACCAGGCGCTTCGTTCTATTCCGGGCTTCGAAAATGCAAAGATGTTTCGGCCAGGATATGCCATTGAATATGATTATTTCCCGCCAACACAGTTGTACCCAACGCTTGAAACGAAATGGATAGAGAACCTGTATTTTGCCGGTCAAATCAATGGGACTACGGGTTACGAAGAAGCGGCATGTCAAGGATTGATGGCTGGCATCAATGCGCACTTGAAAGTAAATGAAAAAGAGCCCTTTATTCTCAAAAGGAGTGAGGCATACATTGGTGTTTTGATAGACGATTTGGTGAATAAGGGCACAGATGAACCCTACCGAATGTTCACTTCGAGAGCAGAATACCGCATATTGTTGCGCCAGGACAATGCCGACATCAGGCTTTCTGGATACGGGTATGCTTTGGGATTGATCGGACAGCAGCGCTATGAAGGAGTATTGCAAAAGGAAAAAGACGCGGCGGAAATACTGAAATTTTTAAGTAAAACAGCTGCTGAGCCAGAAGAGATGAATCACGTATTGGAAGCCTTGGAATCTGCAGAAATAAGTCAGAAGGTTAAGCTTGAGGGATTGTTGCTGCGGCCACAGGTGCATCTGGAAGATTTGCGCAAAGGATCAAAATTGTTAGATACATATTTGGAAGCCTATCCGTCAGAAACCTTTGAGCAGGCTGAAATCAACTTGAAATACGCCTCCTACATTGCAAAAGAGAAGGAGATGGCGGAGAAAATGGCAGATTTGGATGCGGTGTTTATGAAAGAAGATTTTGATTATTGGTCGATTACAGCATTGTCGAAAGAAGCGCGAGAAAAATTGTCGGCCATTAAACCTGCAACACTTGGGCAGGCTTCGCGGGTGAGCGGGGTATCTCCCTCGGATGTGGGGATTTTGATGGTTTATATCAATAAGGGATTGACATGGAAAAATTAGCGACATGTCCGGCATGTGAGCATACCGAACAAAGTGTAGTGATGCAGTGCATAGACTATACAGTTACAAAAGAGCAATTTCAAATTGTAAGCTGTGATGCATGTGGCTTAGAATTTACCAACCCCAGACCTGCGCAGGCCGACATTGGTGTTTATTATGCCAGTACGGAATATGTATCGCATAGCGATGAAGCTGCTCCGGGTTTGATCAACAACATCTATCGTCGTGTACGCCGCATCACCCTATCACAAAAGGGCGATTTGGTGGCCTCCTATGTGGCCAAAAAGGGAACCCTGTTGGACATTGGTTGCGGAACAGGCGCATTCGCCGGCCACATGCAGTCGCTCGGATGGCGCGTAAAAGCGGTAGAACCTGATGCGGGAGCGGCTCAAAAGGCAAGACAGGGGCATGGCTTGGAAGTCAACGAAGAAGCATGGTTAGCCACAAGCAATGAACAGTTTGACTGCATCACCATGTGGCACGTATTGGAACATGTGCATGCACTTAAACAGCGCTTTACGCAACTTTGGAATCTTTGTGCACCAGGAGGGTATGTACTCATTGCAGTGCCGAACCCACAGAGTGTTGACAGCAAACATTACGGGCCATTTTGGGCTGCTCGTGATGTGCCACGACATTTGTGCCATTTCCCGCCACACATGTTGCGGAAGCGTATGGAGCAAGAAGGATTTGAGGTGGTTGCGACCAAAGGAATGCCGTTTGATCCATTTTACATCAGCTTGCTATCGGAACGATATGTGCACGGCAAAGACCGATTGGTGCCTGCGTTTACCAAGGGGGCCTGGTTTTGGTTAAGGTCGCAAATGGGAAAAGACTTGTGGAGCAGCCAAATTTACCTCTTTCGCAAACCAGTATGACCAAACGTAGCTGGGGGTATGTGGTGGTGCTTGCATTCCTGATGTGGGGGTGCGCCAACGTGGTGCCTCCAACGGGAGGGCCTCGCGATACGGAACCACCGGTATTGAAAATAGCAACGCCACCTTCAGGCAGCGTACGCTTTGATGCCCAAATCATTGAACTCACCTTTAGCGAGTACATTCGCATACAGAACCCGTCACAAATCAGGATCAGTCCCGCTTTGGAGAAACCTCCGCGCTACACCGAGCGGTTTAATATCCTCACCATTGACTTAGGCGATGCGCCACTTGCGCCCAATACCACGTATACACTTAATTTCGGAGATGCTTTAACAGACTTGAATGAGTCGAACAAGTTGTCGAATTTCAAATATGTGTTTTCAACCGGGGAGTACCTCGATTCATTGTTGATTTCTGGGGTGGTAGAGGATGCTGTCAAAGCCAAACCGATAGAACAAGTGTTGGTGGGATTGTATCCTGGCGACAGTTTAATAGACGGTATTCCGGGGAATACCAAGCCTTTTTATTTCATCAAAACCGATAAACAAGGCAAATTTCAACTCGAAAATCTTCGGTCGGGTTATTATGGGTTACTGGCCTTTGACGATAAAAACGGCAACTTGCTTTACGATAAAACCGAGGAGGTAGCCTTTGTTGATTCGATGCTTTTTCCGGATACGAGTGCGGCACGAACGCTTTCATTGCGCTTGTTTGCCAACAAAGATGCGCTTCTGAAAGTAACGGAAAAGCGAAGTGTAGAACCCGGTTGGATGCGGCTGCGGTTTGCCACACCTATTGACAGTTTCCGCCTCCGTCCGTTGCTGGGTGTATCGGCTGACAGTATTGTGTGGTGGCACCAAGCGGATAGTGTGTGGATTTTCCATCAGGCATTGCGGGCCGACAGCTTGGTACTGGCTTGCTATTTCGATGGCAAAAACGATACTTTGGTGATCAACAACCGAAAAGCAGGTGATAGGGTCCTGAAAACAGCCGCTGTGCGCTTATTTCCAGGGAATCAACCCTCTGTATTAGAGCCGATTACCTTGTTGTTGAACAGGCCCTTTGGGAACATTGAGCCCTCCTTGTTCCAATGGAAAACCGACACGACTGTGCTTGATTCTTTGCCGTTTCGGTATGAGCGTATGGGCAATGTGCTGCGTATTTGGCCGCAGTTATTGCCCAATAAACGTTATGAATTGTTTGTTGCGCAGGGGGCAGTAAGCGATTGGTTCGATATGCCCGTAGATACTTTTCGTTTTGCCTTTAGCAGCGTTTCAGAGGAAGCTTTTGGTAGTTTATTGCTTGAAAACACCGACAGCATAGCAACTGTGTTCACCCATGTAGAATTGCTCAATGAACAATATGAGGTTGTGCGCCGTATGCCTTTGGAAAGAGGCAAGCCACAAGCATTTCAACAGTTGCGGCCTTTGTCGTACCGCATCCGGTTGCTTGCCGATGCAAATGGCAACGGGAAGTGGGACACAGGAAACTACGGTCAAAAGACGCAACCAGAGCAGGTTTGGTACTATCCAGAAGCCGTGTCTATCCGCGCCAATTGGGAAGTTGGCATCGGTTTGGGTGGCGCGCCAAATAAATAATGCGTTGTTATCGGAATAAAGGCTACCTTTGTACCACAGAGCAGTCAGTGGAAGGCATAGACCTTCCTACATTCTGGTACGTAATTCATTTGTGTTTTCCGGGATGCTGTTAGGTGGTAATCAAGCCGCCAGCTCGGAAAACATATTTTAATGCAGACATTTCAGTCATTACAACTGATCCAGGCACTTATGCGTGCCTTGGACGAAGAGGGTTACACCCAGCCTACTCCTATTCAACAACAAGCCATTCCCGAAGTGCTCAAAGGCCGCGATTTGTTGGGTTGTGCCCAAACAGGTACTGGTAAAACAGCGGCATTTAGTTTACCCATGTTGCAATTGTTGCAACAAAGTGGACCAGCCAAACATCGCATCATTCGGGGGTTGGTTATTACGCCAACACGCGAATTGGCTATCCAAATACACGAGAGCTTGATGGCCTATGGTAGATATCTTCCTTTGAAACATGCCGTTATTTTTGGAGGCGTTAGTCAGGTACCACAGGTGCAACAGTTGCGCAATGGTGTTGACATCTTGGTGGCCACACCAGGAAGATTGCTCGATTTGATGCACCAAGGCTATATAGCGCTCGATGGTATACGCTTTTTTGTACTCGATGAAGCCGATCGTATGCTCGACATGGGCTTTATTCACGATGTTAGAAAGGTAATTGCCGCCCTGCCCAAGCAACGACAATCGTTGTTCTTTTCAGCTACCATGCCACCCGCAATCCAACAATTGGCCGAGACCATCCTGAAAGATCCGGTGGAGGTGAAGGTTAATCCAGTGAGTTCCACAGTAGAAATTATTCAGCAGGAACTGTTCCACGTGGATAAAAACAACAAACCCAAATTACTGCTGCACTTGCTTGAAACGCAAAACATCCCTACTGCACTGGTGTTTACCCGAACCAAATATGGTGCTGATAAATTGGTGAAAGTATTGCTACATCATGGCATCCGCAGCGAAGCTATTCATGGTAACAAGGCACAACAAGCCCGCCAACGCGCCCTGAGCAATTTCAAGGCAGGGACCACCCGGGTGCTGGTTGCCACCGATATTGCCGCACGTGGTATCGATGTAGATGATTTGCAATATGTGATCAATTACGAAGTCACCAACGTACCCGAAACCTATGTGCACCGTATCGGACGTACTGGGCGAGCGGGAGCCAGTGGTACTGCCTATTCTTTTTGTGACGAGGAAGAATTGTCGTATGTGTGGGATATCGAAAAACTCACCAAACAACAAATTCCTGTGCGCAGCGAGCACCCATTTCCACCGTCGTTTCCAACAGGAAAGCCTTTGTTACCTTCGCCCAAAGCGAAGCCTACTCAGACAGAACGTAAGCAAAAAAGACGCTTTAACAACAGGCCTAAATCCAAAGCCTGATGCACCACAAGAAGCCTTTTGTTCATTAGAAAGGGCTTCTTGTGAAATGTTTTGGGTAATAGCCCCGCAAATCTGTATATTTGGACTTTTTAGTCCAGTATGAGTCAGTCCATCCTTGCCCGGCAGTACAATCAGTCCATTCCACGTTATACCAGTTACCCTACTGTACCCCATTGGCACGATTGGGATAATACGCAATTATGGCAAGAGCAGCTGAACCACTTAGCAGGGGAGGCTCTTCCCGAAGAAGGCATTGCGCTATACATACATTTGCCTTTCTGTGAGCATTTGTGCGCCTATTGCGGATGCAATAAGAAGATTACGACCAACCACAAAGTAGAGGAACCCTACATTGATCGGTTGATCCAGGAATGGCGGATGTATGTTCAGGCTTTAGGGGGACAAGCCCTCACCATTCGTGAACTGCATTTAGGAGGAGGAACCCCCACCTTTTTTTCGCCTAACCAATTGACCAGGCTTTTAGACGGGATTTTTCACCACGCCATCGGCCATCCCCAATTGGAAATGAGTTTTGAAGGGCATCCCAACAATACTACGGCAGCACATTTGGCCAGCTTGTATGCCAAAGGATTTCGACGTGTGAGTTTTGGCGTTCAAGATCTCGATCCTGAAGTGCAGCGGCTCATTGGCAGGGTACAGCCGCTTGAAAACCTGGTACGGGCAACAGATCAAGCTCGTTCTTTGGGGTACAACTCCATCAATTATGATTTGATTTATGGACTGCCGCTTCAAACGAGCGACAAACTCAATTTCACTTTGCAAAGGGCCATTGAACTCCGTCCCAATCGCGTTGCATTTTATGGCTATGCCCACGTACCTTGGAAATCGCGCGCACAACGGCTGTATGACGAATCACATCTTCCATCTCCCGACGAAAGAATGGCGTTGTACGAGCAAGGAAGAGCAGCTTTTTTGGCAGCCGGATATTTGGATATCGGCATGGATCATTTCGCTTTGCCAGAAGATGCATTGGTATTGGCCTACAAAAACAAACAATTGCACCGGAATTTTATGGGCTATACCACACAACCTTGCCAAACATTGATAGGGTTAGGGGTGTCAGCTATCAGCGATTTGGGAATGGCATTTGGCCAAAACAGCAAAGAAATTACCCAATGGGAACGCATGGTGGATGCAGGAATGTTTCCCATCAACAAAGGCATGCTATTGACCCGAGAGGACGCATTGCGGCAAAAACTCATTTTGCAGATGAGTTGTCAGGGAGAAGTGGAATTACCGGGCGACTGGTCCTTTGCGCCACACCAAGAAGCACTATTGCAGCAAATGCAAGATGACCGACTTTTGGTTAAGCAAGCACAGAAGTTAACCCTTACAGCGGCCGGTCAGCTGTTTACACGACATGCCTGCAGCTTGTTTGATGCATATTTACCAGCACCTGAGTTGCGTGGTGCGAAACAATTCAGTCAAGCCGTTTAAAAATCGAGACTGAGGGAAAAATACCAAACAGGTCGTAGAATTTGTCCGTCGTCAAGGCCCCATGCCCGGTCGATTCGTAAAAAGTAGCCCAATAAACGCATGCGAGCGCCCATGCCATAACCCGCAATGATGGGGTTTTTGTTGGTTACAACCGTCACTTTCACTGGTCCATCTTCAAATGTGGTGACATTAAACGGATTGTCGAGACTAAAAGGGTCACGACCACTCCATGCGGTACCCACATCGGCAAAGCCCACAATGGCAAGGTTTCGCCAAAATTCAGAAGAAACAGGCGAGCGAGAAATCACTTGTACAAACGGAAAGCGGATTTCGGAGTTAATCAAGAAGAAATTAGAGCCATTGCGTGCGTTTTGTAAAAAGCCACGCATATTGGTGCCTACGCCTCTGTATGCAAAGTTTTGGTTGGCAGGCGGTGCCAGCGAATTGTCGATACGTGGTAACAACCAGTTATCTACACCACCTAACATAAAGAGGGTCTTGCGATCACCCAAACTGACATTGCTCGCAACACGATTGGCCCAGATCAGGTTCTTGTGAATCTGCAAATAGTTGCGATAGTCCAAGCCAATGACACCCATATAATCGGAGGACGTATTCAAAAATTTATAACCCTCCACATACACTTTCCACCGAGTTCCGCGCAAGGTGTTGAGCCCTAGTTCTTGGGTATTGTCTTGAACAAATTCGATTTTGGCTCCTGTCACGTGTGTAAAACTGCCTTCACGCTCCAGACGTCGGCGGTCGGTGGCCAAATACGTATCCAAATCGCTGCGGTAAATGCCTGCCATCCGCAAACTTTGGTAGCGATTGAATGGGTATGCCAATTGTACCATGCCTTCGATGGTGTTGGTTTTGATGGCGTCGAACCCTTCTTGGCGTTGTGAACGGCTTTGCACAAAAAGGAAGCGCTTGTCCCAACGTTTCCGCAAATATTCGTACATCAAGTAATACTGATTGTTGCTGAAATCGGAGTTGATGAGCAGACCACCCGATAATTTGTGGTCTTCGAACAAATCTGACAAGCCTCCTTTGAGGATGATGCCCGTGTTTTGGTTCAGCGCATTCACCGTGCTTACCGTAAAGCTGGGCATGTCGTTTTGAAAGATGGTGTTTCCAACTTGCGATACCAGGTAGTCGGTACTCATGCTTGTGGTATACAAGCGGGTTTTGGCCACACGGTATGGGTCGCGACTCGTGCTTTCAAGCCGTTTTCGGAAGGGTTCTAAATCACGAACAACAGGAGGAGCAGACGGTTCTGCTGGTTGTTCTTCGAGCAATGGAAAACGATAAGGTGATTGAAAGGTGTACTGATTGTTTTTTGTGCTGTCTTTACCGGTATTTGGCTTGAAGGCGCTGTTGTCGAGCATACCAATGGGAACGGCAAGACTAACAAGTTGCTTGGTTTTGGCCGGTTTGCGCGCTACTTGTTTTTCGAACAAATCGCGGTAGCGGGTGCTTTGGGCCGAGGCGGTGAATTGTGCCAATGAGTCGGGGCGGAGCCTGCCGGTGTAGATCAAAGGTCTTTTTGATTTTTTGGCCAATAACTCGAGGTAATCACCCGAACGTGGGCGTGTGTCGTGCCAAACGATGCTGCGTTGGTAATTGCTTACGGGCGCAAGCACAGCCGTATCGCGGAACAACTGCAACGTATCTGAAAGCACTTCAAAATCGATGGTGTCGCCTTGCGCGTCGAGTGTAAATACCAGGCTATCGCGGATTACCTGGTAGCCAACACTGTCGATGCTACCCAAAGCCCGGTTAAAAATACCGGAGGCGTCGGTGAGATAGCTGAAAAAGCGACCATATTGCCATTTGGGCATGCGCTCTTCCACATCCGGGGTTTGCGTTAAACGCAGCAAATTGGCCTTTTTAGCATCATTGAGGTAAAGAGCAAACAAATCGGTTTTTGCTTGCGCCTCAATGCTGTCGGTAATCATTTGCACGAGTGTGTCAATGGGTCGATTAGAGGCAAAGAGGATTTTTTGCCCTTGGTCGAAATAACGGGGTTCAAAATCGTCGTAAGGATCGCTGGTGAGCGGAACGATGCGCTTGCTGGGCACATGGTACAAGTAGATATCTGTTTGTCCGCTACGGGCTGCGGCAAGGGCCAAGTGCTGACCGTCGGGACTATAGTCCATGTCGAAAACCTGATCAAAACGGAATTGGGGATATTCGTTTTTTTCGGGTTTTCCCTTGTCGTTGAGCTTGATGCTGCCAAAATGTACGCGCCCTTTGATATCGAAAAAGTAGGCCAGGTTGCGGCTATTGGGGTGCCATGCCACGATGGGGTAATGGTTGCCTCCATAAAGAAATTGCCATTTTACACCGCTTTTGTGCACCAATTGGCGCTTATTGGTAAGTAAGTTGTGTACGTACATGCGATGTATGCCCTTGCGGTGTTCTACATAAACCAAGCGTGTACCATCGGGACTGTATTTGAGCTGGGTGATTTCGCTTCTTTTTTTGAATTTGCGCAGGTAGAGTGTATCGGCTGGCAGCTCTCGTAAGCTATCGTCACCGGCATAGCGATTGCGATAATAGGTAAGCCAATCTTTCGACAAGCCTTTCATTTTTTCTTCAGTCACCATCCGCAATCCTGTTTGAAAGTCGCGGTTCACACGGGTAAAATACAGGATATTCGGAACTGCTGTTCGACCATGCTTTTCATTGATGAAGTGCCAAAGGCTATGGCCAGCCAGTTCGGGGTCGATGGCCAATAGGTGGTTAAATTTGCGGATGCGTTTTTGGCTGAGTAAGTCGCGCAAGCGGTTGTCTTGCTCGGTACCCCATTCCGTATGGATAAAAGCAAAGAGGCCGTTGATATACCAATCGGGCAAGTACATGAGCGCTGCATTTTGCACCCGTTCGCCAATATTGCCGCCGTAAATCATATCAAACAACAGCACCTTGGCGATGCCTACCCGCAGCTCACGCAAAAAAGCATCGCGGCTTTCCGAAAAATGTACCAAAACCTTGTTGCCACCCAGTCGGGTAAGCCCACCCGTATTGTATTGTTCCAAATCGAAGCCCAAATTGGTTTGGTTCAAATCGGAAATGTTATTGTAAATGAGGATTTGGTACCGGCCATCTGCCCTGTAGTTCAGGTAATCTTCCATTTGCCGGATGGTTTGTTCGGCAATGGTGGCAGCGTATACCCCTAATTCACGGCCTCCTACACTGTAATAAACTTCAAAGTTTGGACCGCTTAGTGACGACCATTGAAAGTCGCGGTACTGGATTTTGTTTTTGCCAAAAAAGGTTTGAGACGATTGGTTTTGGCCAAAAACAACCGTGCTTCCAAGCAAAAGCCAGTAGGTGATCGGGCGGATGATGAAACCAAGCTTCATGTTTGTTAACAACCAAATTATGCCGCCCTGGGTTTAACCAGCGGTGCAGAACATTAAAAATAACTGCTTTCCTCCAAACGACCAGCAACAGTGTCATATTGTGACAAAAGGCTTGCGCAATCAGTCGATAAAAAACGGATTGGTTGCTTTTTCATGGCCAATGGTGGTGGCTGGCCCATGACCCGCATACAGCACGTAATGATCGGGTAGCGTAAAAAGTTGGTTCTTTACCGACTGAATCAGGCGCTCATAATTGCCTCCGGGTAAGTCGGTGCGGCCAATGCTGCCGGCAAAGAGCACATCACCGCCAATCACCCAAGCTTCGTGGTGGTTTACAAAACAAATGCTGCCTGCAGAATGACCGGGTGCTTCGCGCATTTCCAGCTCCATATCGCCAATCATAAATGTTTCACCGTGTGCTAACCAGCCCGCAGGCTCGGGCGAAGCCTCGGCTTCGATCCCAAATATGGGGGCATAGCTGACCAATCGCTGTAAATCCGACAGGTCATTGGGGTGTATCCAGGGCTTTAGGCCCCAGGTGCGATGTACAAATGCGTTGCCCATCACATGGTCGATATGGCAATGCGTTTGTAGCAAAAAAGTAGGTTGAAGTCCATGCTGAACGACAAATTCGAAAAGTTGCTGTTGCTCATGCGGGTGTTGGCAGCCAGGGTCGACAATGGCCGCCTGTCCTGAACCGTTGGCAATGACATAGGTGTTTTCGGCAAAGGCATTGAAGGTAAAAGCATGTATCATAGGCAAAAAAGAACCCGCCGAAGCGGGTTTTAAAGTTGTGTGGGCGAATCAGTTATTGCTGAAAGCGGCCAAATCGAACATCATGCTGAAACGCAAAGTGTTTTCGAGAGGATTCCCGCCCTGCAAGCGTGTAGTGGGCACCAGATACGAGAAGTTGAGGTTAAATACCTGGTACTTCAAGCCGGCTCCCATGGTCAAAAACTGACGACCGCCTTTGGTAGGGTGTTCGTAAAAATATCCGCCGCGCAAGGCAAAAACATTGTTGTACCAATATTCAATGGCTCCACCAATGTTTACTTCGCGCAATTCCTCTTGAGCGCCACCGGGAGCATCGCCAAATGAACTAAAGGCACCTTCGAGTACCGATTTTTGGTTGGGGTCTTCTCCCTGTGCAATGAGCGGATTTCCTTGCTGATCAAATAAAATGCGGCCCTGGCTGTCGCGCTGGTAAATGGGATTCGATGGCACCAACAATTTATTCAAATCGAGCGAAAAGGTGATGCTGTTGTAATCATCGATTTGCGACTTTACTGAACCGCCTAAACGCAAATTGGTGGGCAAGAAATTAGCATTGCCCGATTCTGTATAGGCAATTTTTGCGCCCAAGTTGCTGATGTTTGCACCAAAAGCAATTTCACCCTTTTTGCCAAAGACTTCGGCAGGCTGTACATAATAAGCCGAAATATCACCTGCGAACGACTGGCCGGGAATGGTTTGCTGGTTTTGGTCGAGGCCTGCGGCCAAATTGGAATAAATGTACCGCAGCGCTACGCCAATACTGAAATTGTCGCTGAGTTTGCGTGAGTAAGCACCATCGATGGCAAATTCATTGGGACGATAGGTAGCAATCTGTTCGCCATTGATGTTCGTGAACGTGATATCGCCCAGCGAAAAATAACGCAATGAGGCGCCGAAAGCCTGTAAATCGTCGATTTTTTTGTAAAACGACAGGTACGACAAACTGATATCAGGCACCAAGTTGCGCAACCAAGGGGTGTAGTTCAATGCCAAGCCTACATTGTCCTTGGCAAAGGCCAATTTGGCGGCATTCCAGTGAATGCTATTGGCATCGGGAGAAACAGCTACACCTACATCGCCCATGGCACCCGAACGGGCATCGGGTGAAATCATGAGGAATGGCACTGCGGTAGTGATGGTATTGAGGTTGGCACCACCCAGTTGGCCTTGATTGATTTGGCCCTGTGCAAGACCTGCAAACAGGCCGCACGCTGTCAAACCTGTGACGGTGAGCGATTTCAAATGCATGTAATTCATTCTATTGAAGAGGACAAAGATACGAGATTCGTTTTTCAGACAAGGGTTAACGTAAAATTACCAGTTTTTGTGTGTCTTGCACGCTTTCTCCGTCGGCACTTCGCACACGCAGCCTATAAATGTATACGCCACGTCCAATGCGGTCACCAAAATCATCCAAACCATCCCAATGGAGTTGGTCGGCGTGGAAGCCACTGGTGCTGATGGTTTGGTCGATGCTTTTCACCAATTTACCACTCACCGTGTATACTTGCAGCATAACATTGAGGGCTTGGCCCGGTTTGTTGTGGTCGAAATGGAAAGTAGTGTGTGTTGTGAATGGGTTGGGGTAGTTCAACAGGTTGGCAATGGCCAATTTGCTGTTTTCCGCTACTACAAAATCAAGTCCACCCTCCGCTGAGTTGTTGTGCACATCCCACACCTTCATGTGCAGGCTGTAATTGCCCGCCTCGAGCTGGAAGAAGGGGTACCGGATTTCGCCTTTGGTATAATCGTCGAGGGAAGCTTCGTAAAATTCGTTGAGTACAATGGGGCTATTGATTTCGTTGTTTCTGATCAGGGTAATGTCGCGCCCGATGCCCGAACCAACCGTGTTGATACCGCTACTGTCTTTTAGCTCAGCTATAAAGATGGGATTCTGATTGGTGATACCACCGTTTACAAAAGAACGGTCGTTCATGTAAAGTGTGAGTTGCGGACCGGTGTTGTCGGGCACAAAGGTGGTATCGGTGCCGCCAACCATCACATCGCGGAAATCGCCGGCAGCGTCTACCTGCTGGTTGGTGGCGTACAGGTTGATGCGGCCATAACCGAAATTGTACGCAATGTCGCGTGGTACAATGAACTGAAAACGCCATTCGCCATTGGTGATGGTTGCACGGCCGCGGTAAATGATGTTGCGGAACTCTTGGTAATTGCGGGTGAAAGAATTTACATCGTTGGCCAGCGTATTAATGTCGGAAGGCTTGTCGAGCACCGTGGGGGTGAGAATACCGTTATAAGAGGTGAGTTTTTGTTGGGTAACCGCATCACGCATCTCGCCACGGATTTCTACACGAGCCAAAGCCCGCAGGGTGTCGGGTACTGCAGAGATGGTCACGTTGTTGATTTGGGTTACTGCCGCACTTTGTTCGGGAAAGGCCAGGGTAAGTGCCGGATCGCCCAGCAGACAAAAATTGCGGGTATTTACATTGCTCAATTCAGGATTGGCTGCCCGCATGAATACTTCTCCTAAAGTTTGGTATTTGCCATTGACCTTGGTGAAAATTTCATCGCGGTATACGCGTGTGCTGAGCGAAAAGTTGAAGTTGGTAAAGGTTACCCGGGTGGTTGTCATGAGGGCAACCGCACCACCCCGAGGGTTGAGCAACACCCACTCGCCTGCACTGGTAAAGGTTGGGTTGTCGTAACGGGTAAACTCGCAGGTGGCGGTCACCATCAGGGGAAGTCGACCACCGCTATTCCAGGCTTGTATTTCGGGAATGGTAAGCACGCGCTCTTCTGCCCAACCATTGATACCACCATGGCCCATATAGCTCACAATGAGCGATCCCAGGTTCATCCGTGCATTGATATCGCGGTTTACGGTAGGGTAGCGGGTTCCGCCAGGGCGCGACTCTTGGCGATAAGCATCAAAGAAGACCTTTTTTACAATACCATTCGGGTAGCGGTTCGCAATGTGCGCGGCCATCACTTCTGAGTCGTTGAGGTGCAGGTTGTTGTCTTCGTCATCGGCCACCAACATGATTTGGTTTTTCCAGTCACCGTGGTTGCGGGGATCGAGATACGCCTCAATCTTGCTCACCATGTCTTCGGCCTGTTGCACTGTTTTGGCCGGCATGCGCCCAATGGCAATGTCCATGCGGTCGTTGCCGCCTACTGCAAAGGCGCCCTCCTGGTGGTCGAGCAATCCGAAATAGCTGTCGGCACAATAGGAATCGAGTGGATTGTTGCTGTTGGGGCTCTGGAAGGTGGGAACAAAGTTGGTGTTGCCAGCAATGCGGTTTTTGAAATCAAAAGAGGCAGCCCCCATGAGCAGGAGATAACGGGGTTCTTGTCCCGCAGTGGCTTTGTCGTAGAGGTGTTTTACAAAAGAACGAATGGCCGTGATGTCTTGTCGGCCCGAAGAGAACTCGTTGTAAATGAGTTGAGGTGTAACCACGACGGTGGTCATGCCATCTCTGTTTTGGTGCAAATTGGCCAAACGATTCGAGGCAGCAAGAAAGGCAGGATGCGTAATGATGATGAGGTCGGCTTGTGCAATGCCGTGGAGATTTTGGTTCGCAACCGTACCCATGGGCAAGGGTGTAGGAAAGTTGTTGCCACTGAATGCTACAAAGGTGCGCAGTGTATCGGTCATGCGGTCGAAGGCAAGGCCACGTGTGCCGGGCACGAGGGTCATCCGGCGGATATTGTGCAATTGGCTTACGTCCCAAACCTGGTCACCGGGGCTGATGCCGGCCAGATCAAATCGGGTCACACGGGCACTGTCAACACTGTTGCGGTCACGAAAAATGAGCTGGTTGCCAAAGGCACTCAGGTTGAGGTCGGCACGGGTTTGTACTTCCAGGTAATCGAGCCACCCTATCGAAAAGTTGTTGGGCTTGGCATAATCTAAGCTGATGGTGAGGCTGTTGCTGGTAGGTGCGTGCAGCACTTCGGTATAGCCATCACGCATGTAAAAATCGAGGTAATAACTGCTGGTAGGCAGTATGTTGATGGAACTTAACAAAGCTCCATTGGCCCGCAGCTGAAAAGAGGAGGCTACACCCAAGCTGCGTGCGGCCACAGCAGCCTTGATGAGCACCGATGCACCAGGCAGCCGATTGGGTAAATTGAAGTTGAAATCACGTTTGTTCACCAAGTCAAAACTCTCGCCGTACCATTTTCTACCGCTCCGCAGCAGGTTCACTTCGTCTTTTTCATGGAATTGGAGCAGGTCGAAACTATTGCTGCTGTAGTTGAAGGCTGGAGGAGGCTCAACGGCATCCACCCGTTGGCCCGGACCGAGGCTTACGGTGAGAAAATAGTAATTCGTATCGGCATAGAGGTTTAGTTCGTGGCTGTACTGTTGGTTGTTGGGGTTAAAGCGCCATTTGTGCGGGCCTTCTGCGTAAAAAAGGATGTAGTCGTTTGCGCCGAAAGTGCCGTCGGCCGCGCCTACCACTTCGATGGGGTTTTCAACGAGGTCGTCGTATCGAAAGGAAGCATTGGCTTCGGGAAGCATTCCACCGCCATTGCCGTATATGCGGATGTTGTTGGGGTCGATATTCGCGGGATTTAAGCCGATGCTGCTTAAAAAGGCAGGGGTGATTTTGTACATGCCATCGGCCACAATGCCGAGGCGGTACCAGTCGCCCGTAGCTAACATCGAATTTGTACTGCTCACACGTTGATTGGGGTTTGAGGTACTGACGGGTGATGACAATGTGCCTGTGGGAAGCATCCGAAAACGCACCAATTTTTCGGGTTGCTGCCCCAATCGCTGTCGTACTGCCACGACTTGATAATGCGTTTCGGCTTGTTTACGTATGGTTACCGCTTGGGTGGTTACCGAAAAATCGGCAGGCCACTGGTTTTGCAGCAATCCGTTCCGCTCTTCAGTGCTGAGCGGTGCAGTTTCGAGTACCTCGAGCTGCAGTTTTTGCCATCCCCCCACGACGCCAGTAAAAACCGGCTTGCTGGCAAGCGAATCGGTATAGCCGCAATCGAGACAGTTGATTCTTTTGAAGCTTTCGTTTTCGGCAACTTCATGAACGGTGGGTTTACCCCATCGCAATGTGATTACGGATTGTGCGCCTCCCAAAACGGGAAATGCCAGCAGAGATATCCACAGTGCTGCAATGCTCTTCATCATCAGGCAAATGTAAGTTGAACCTTGTAATAACTCCACGGTTTTGATTGTAGTATGTTAAAACGCATTTTTGGCGCGGGCTGTTTGAATTAAATTTTGGCCAAAAACACAAAAAGGTTGCTGAAGAATTGGTTAATAACTCAAAAAGTATAAAATTTACATTTCCGATAATCTGTAAAAATGCTCAAAAGGCTTCCGCTTACACTTTTAATCTTGTGGATGGTGCTTCCCGCCAAGGGGCAGGATGTGGCATTTTCTCAATTTTATGCCAATCCGTTGTACCTCAATCCTGCTTTTGCCGGAAGTGGCGTAGGCCCGCGTGTCATCCTCAATTACCGTAACCAATGGCCAAGCTTGCCGGGTAATTTTGTAACGTATGCAGCTTCCTATGACCAGTATTTTAGTTCATTGAGCGGAGGCGTGGGCATACAGGTGCTGTCGGATCAAATTGGCGACAACAACTTTCAGCACAACCAAGTGGCCGTCATGTATTCAAACAACCTGACCATCAATCGGAATTTGGTGTTGAAAACAGGTTTCCAATACATGTTTGCACAGCGTTCGCTGAACTGGACGGGTTTGGTTTTTCCCGACGAGATAGATGCCCGTTTGGGAATTCAGCCGGGCACGACCCAGGAAATTTTGCCTTTCCAGAATGTCACCAATGCCAATATGCACGACTTCAGTGCAGGTGCCATTTTGTTTTCGGAGCAGTTTTACGGTGGATTTGCTGTCCATCACCTTACCCAACCCAACCAATCGCTGATTCCTCCTGGCGTTGTGCCTTGGAATTTGCGCACCACCCTGCATGCCGGGGCCAACTTTGAAGTAGTTCGCGGCAGCCGCAATATGCCGGGAACGACTTTGTCGCCCAACATCATTGCCATGTTCCAGGGTCCAGCCACCCAGGTGAATATTGGGTCGTACATTACCCGAGGCCCTATTGTAGGTGGTTTGTGGTACCGTATTGGCGATGCCTTTATTGTGTCGTTGGGATTGCAGCAAGGTGTTTTCCGCATGGGATACAGCTACGACATAACCACTTCACGCTTGCGTGCTGCGGCCTTGGGCAGTCACGAAATTTCCTTCGCCATCCAGCTCGAATCAAAAGAAAGGATTCCGCGCCGCAAGATGGTTAAAATAAAATGCCCTACTTTTTAGTTAATTTAGCCCCCGCTTGATATAAAAATTGCTTCGCCAATGAAAAGCAACGTGCTTACGCTCTCTGTAGCAGCCCTTGGAGCCACCCTGTTTTTAGGGTCATGCTCACAAAAATCCAGCAAAACTGGCTGGAACTACAACGACCCCAAAAATGGTGGTTTCGAGGTAGTTAAATATTCGGAACAAGAAACCGGTCCTGGCTTAGTGCTGGTGCAAGGCGGTACCTTTGTGATGGGTGCCACCGAACAAAATATCGCCCACGATTACGACAACGCTCCGCGACGCGTTACGGTGGCTTCGTTTTACATGGACGAAACCGAAGTGTCGAATGTAGATTGGTTGGAATATCTCTATTGGTTGGGTCGTGTTTTCGGTGAAACTTACCCCGAGGTATACAATGCCGCTTTGCCCGATACCACTGTTTGGCGCAAGGACTTGGGCTTCAACGAGCCATTTGTAGACAATTATTTGCGTCACCCAGCTTATCAGAATTATCCAGTAGTAGGTGTTAGCTGGAAGCAAGCCAGTGATTATTGTGTTTGGCGTACCGACCGTGTGAACGAGCAAATTTTGGTTGACCGCGGTTACATCAAAGCCAACCCCAACCAATATGGTGAAGAAAACTTCAACACCGGCGCCTATTATGCCGGATTGTATCAGCCTGAGGTGAAGAAGGCCCGCAAAGACCTTAATCCGAACAGCGATACCCGTAACATCCGTCCCGAAGACGGCATCATGTTGCCTGCGTACCGATTGCCTACAGAGGCGGAATGGGAATACGCCGCGCAAGGCTTGATTGGTAACTCTGATCGTGAAAACATCAGCGACCGTCGCCTTTATCCGTGGAATGGCCATGGCGTTCGTTATGCCAAGGGCAAAAGCCAGGGTGAAATCCAGGCCAACTTCAAGCGTGGTCGTGGTGACTACATGGGTGTTGCCAACCGCCTGAATGACAATGCTGCCCCTACTGCTCCTGTGAAGTATTACTGGCCCAATGATTACGGCTTGTACAACATGGCCGGAAACGTAAACGAATGGGTTGCAGATATTTATCGTCCGATGACGTATGTTGATGCTGAAGACTTCAACACCTACCGCGGTAACGTATATACTTTGCCCAAGAAAGATGCTGATGGGTATGTGGAGAAAGACAGTTTGGGTCGTATTTCTACGGAATTGGACTTCAAGCGATACAGCAATCCCAACGTAATCGACTATCTCGATAGCTTGGCCATGTACAACGAGCGTAACAGCTTGGTGTCGAACCAAACCCGCGTTTACAAAGGTGGCAGCTGGAGAGATTTGCCTTACTGGTTGAACCCTGGTACCCGCCGTTACCTCGATGAAAGCATGAGCCGCGACGACATTGGTTTCCGTTGCGCCATGACCCGCGTGGGCAATCCCGGTGGACGTAAATAAGCAACATCTGCTGCTTGCTGAAACCATTTCCTTTTTAAAAGCGCAATTGGCGGAAGCGGAAGCGGGACACGATTGGTGGCACACCCACCGTGTATTTACCCTTGCTTGCAAGCTTGGGGAAGCCGAAAGAGCCGATATGCTGGTCGTACAGCTATCGGCTCTTTTGCATGATATTGCCGATGCCAAATTTCATGCGGGTGATGAGGAGCTTGGGCCTGGCCTGGCTGCCGCTTTTTTAGCCGGAACCGATTTACCGTCTACCCAACAACAGCATGTGGTTGACATTGTGCGCTATCTTTCTTTCAAAGGGGGCTTCAACGAGGGCAAATTTTACTCACTCGAATATGCTGTGGTGCGCGATGCCGACCGGCTTGATGCGATGGGTGCCATCGGCATTGCCCGAACTTTTCATTATGGTGGATTCAGGAACCGGCCCTTGTATGACCCGGCAGTGCCTCCGGTGCAATATGCCAACCGTGAGGCCTACAAGGGCAGCACCGCTCCTACGCTCAACCATTTTTACGAAAAGCTGCTATTGCTCAAAGACGGGATGCTTACCGCTACGGGAAAACGCATGGCCGAGGGGAGGCATGCCGTATTGCAAGCATATGTGGATCAGTTTTTAGCCGAGTGGCATGGAGAAGCTTGAGCCATTTTGGAGTACGACGGCAAGGTGCTAGTGGCTCGGCGCGGCCCTTCGATGA
>CAZNWC010000006.1:79197-111351 GCA_964577055.1 uncultured Chitinophaga sp.
GCCATTTTGGAGTACGACGGCAAGGTGCTAGTGGCTCGGCGCGGCCCTTCGATGACCATGGCTGGTTATTGGGAATTCCCCGGCGGCAAGGTGGAGCCAAATGAAAGTGCCGAAACGGCATTGGTACGCGAAATAAAGGAAGAATTGGGTTTTGAGGTGGAGGTAGGAATGTCTTTGCCCGCAAATGATTGGGACAGCGGCAAACGACACATCCGCCTGTTGCCTTTTGTTTGCCGCTTGCGTGGCGGACAACTGCAATTGTTAGAGCATGATGCAGTGGAATGGGTGGCAGCTATGCACTTGCTGGATCGAAATTGGGCGCCTGCAGATGTGCCAATAGTGCGCAACTACCTGAAAACACAACAAGCGCCTCCCGGCGCCTGTTGAAAAACTAAACCTATGAGCGATGCTGATTAAGCATCGGTTTTTGCGGCGTACATCCAAGCAGCGCCGGCCAATGCGAGGTCTTTGAGTACGCCCGACATGGCCATTTGGTCGCCACCGATGACAGCAGGCAGGTGGATGCTGGCCACAAATACCAACATCAAAACGCCCAGGAGGGTAGCAGCTAATTTGGCCTGTTTGCCCAACAAAATGGCAATACAGGCGGCAAGTAAGGAGACACCCGTGAGGTATACCCACAAAACACCGCCGGGAACAAATGCGGGTACCAGTCCCGACATGCCATCGCCGGCCATCAGGTGCATCAAGCCAAAAACCCCAAAGGGTAAAGCGAACAAGTACTTTCCAACAAGATCAAGGTTTTTCATACAACGGATTGGTTTAAAGGTGAAACATTAAACTATAGGTAATTGCAAGCTAGGCAATTACACATTTGTATGAAAATATATGACCTAGAAGTTATCAACGGAACAAAACCAGCGGTTGTCCTTTTTCTACAGCATTTCCGGTGGTTACCAGCACTTTATCAACAATGCCGGTGCCTGGTGCTTTGAGCACGTTTTCCATTTTCATGGATTCGAGTACCAAAAGTGCGTCGCCTTTTTTTACTTCGTCGCCAGGTTGAGCAACGATGCGGAGCACCAAGCCGGGCATAGGCGCTTTGAGTTCGTTCACCTTGCCTTCTGCTCCACTGTTGATGCCCATTTTTTCGAGCATGAGGTCAAGTTCGGTGCGTAGACTGCTTTCGAAAGTTTGCTTGTTCACCAAAATGCGGCTTTCGCCTCCTTCGGCATGTTGCCGCTCAATGGTATAGCCCTTTCCGTTGATGAGCAGGTGCAAGCGGTGTTCGTCGATGCGTACCAAGTCGGGGTTTACCGCTTTGCCATTGATGGTATAAGTGTTGCCTTGTTGCTCGATGAGGTATTTTTTGCCTTGCAGCTGTACTTCAAACATAGGGGAGGAATTAATGAGTTGTCAAAGCTAATAAAAATGGTTTAGAGTGGTGGGGGCTTGGCGCTGTTCGATGGGTTTTTCATCGCTGGGGGGTTCAGCCGCTTGCAAACCTAAGCAACGCCTTTCCCATGCACAGTTGCCCGAAGATTGCACAACCGGTTTATCTGGTGCCGACACCTCCTTTCCTCGTAAAAAAGGTCGTGAGACTAAGACACTCCAACCAGCAGCGTTGCAGTTTCCAATTATCGTTTGCCAAACCAGCCAAAATTGCCCAAATTTGGAGGATAACCTCTCGCTAATCATCACCACAATGCGTCAAGCCTTTTATCTCATTCCCCTGCTGGCCCTGAGCATGGCCTGTGCTTCCAAAAAGACAACCGAAACAACGCCTGCTCCGGTAGCTGCTGCTGATAAATCGGCCTTTCATCCGGTTGAAGATTACCGGGCCAGCCGGCCGCTCGACATGAAGATGGTGCATACCAAGCTTTATTTGAAGCCCGATTTCAACAAAGCATGGATGAATGGCACGGCCTATTTAACGGTCACCCCCCATTTTTACCCCTCCAAAACCCTCGTTTTGGATGCCAAAGGGTTTGAAATCAAACGCGTGGAATGGGTTGGAGATGATTTTTTCAAAGCACTCACCTATGAATATGATGGTCTGCAATTGAAAATCGACCTCGGACGGGTAGTCGAAGCCGGTACTCCCGCGCAGGTCTTGGTCGATTACATTGCCAAGCCCAACGAACTCAAAAACACCACCGGCAGTTCGGCCATCCAGGGAGCAAAAGGCCTGTATTTCATCAATCACGATGGCAAAGACCCCAACAAGCCTGTCCAGATGTGGACACAGGGCGAAACCGAAAGCAACTCGTGCTGGTATCCCACCATCGATGCACCCAACCAAAAGACCTCACAGGAAGTTTACCTGACGGTAGACACCGCTTTTGTCACGCTTTCGAACGGCGAGTTGGTTTATAGCACCGACAATGGTGATGGCACGCGCACCGACTACTGGTCGCAGAAAAAGCCACATGCTCCTTACCTTACCATGTTGGCTGTGGGCAAATTTGCCGTTCAAAAAGAAAACTGGCGCGGCAAGGAGGTGTCGTACTACGTGGAGCCGGAGTTTGGCGCCTATGCCCGCGACATCTACCCCAACACCGTAGAAATGTTGGAGTTTTACAGCAACCAATTGGGTGTGGAGTACCCGTGGGACAAATACGCGCAGATAGCGGTACGTGATTATGTGTCGGGCGCCATGGAAAATACAGGTGCGGTCATTTTTGGCGAATGGGCCCAGCGTACGCCCCGCGAAATGCTCGACCGCACGGCCGAAAGCACCGTTGCCCACGAGCTCTACCACCACTGGTTTGGCGATTTGGTGACCTGCGAAAGCTGGAGCAACCTGCCCGTGAACGAGAGCTTTGCCACTTATGGTTCGTACCTGTGGGACGAGCACAAATACGGCCGCATGGAAGCCGATTACGGCCTTTATGGCAATTTACAAGGCTATTTGGCCGAATCGAAGCGCAAGCAGGTAGACATGGTGCGCTTTTATTACGACGACAAAGAAGACATGTTCGACAGCCACTCCTATGCCAAAGGCAGCAGGGTGTTGCACATGTTGCGGACCGAGGTAGGAGATCAGGCTTTTTTCAAGGCGCTGCAGCTGTTCCTCACCCGCCATGCCCACCAAGCCGTTGAAATCCAGCAATTGCGTTTGGCTTTTGAGGAAGTGACGGGTCGCGATATGAACTGGTTTTTCAACCAGTGGTTCTACAACAAGGGCCACCCGGTGCTCGACATCCGCTACGATTACGATGCCGAAAGTGGTGAAGTAGTAGTGCACATGGCGCAAAAACCATCTGCTATCGATGGACCGGTTTACCGTTTGCCCATGCACATCGACATTTACACGGCCGACAGTAAAACCACACGGCGTGTGGTACTCAGCCGCGATTCGCAGGAATTCCGTTTCAAAAGCGAGCGTCCTTTGTTGGTAAATGCGGATGCGCAAAAGGTGCTCCTGGGCGAAAAGAAGGAGAACAAAGACAAATCCGCCTATGTGATGCAGTTCCGCCGGGCGCCACTGTTCCTCGATCAATATGAGGCGCTGTTGTACCTCCGCAGCCTGAACGCTGATGCCGATGCCCGTGCGGTGTTTGTAGATGCCCTTGACCACGAGTTGTGGTACCTGCGGCAGTATGCCATTCAGAACTTTGCCTTTAGCAATTGGAAAACGGATGCGGCTTTGTTGGCGAAACTTCAGCAAATGGCCAAAAACGACCCCAAATCGTCGGTGCGTGCCGCTGCTCTCAGCAAATTGGGAGAAGCTGATGCAGCTGCATATTCCGCTGTTTTTGAACAAGCTGCCCAATCCGACAGCTCTTTTGCTGTGGCTTCGGCGGCCTTGCGCCAGTTGTCGGCCAGTCAGCCGGCCAAGGCATTGGCATTGGGTGCAGGATTTGAAGAGCACCGCAGCATGCACATGGCCATTGCCGATTTGTATGCACGCGTAGGCGGTGCCGATAAGGCCGACCATTTTGAAGCGGCCTTCGCCAAGCCCGGCCAAGCATTTGTACGTGCCAACATCTTGCAAAAGTACAGCGAGCTCGCCTTGCGTATCAAGGACCCAGCGCTGTTGCAACGCAGTTTAGCATTTATGCAAAAGGTTGGCAAAGAAGCAGGTACAGGCATTTTGGCGCGGGTTGCCAGTCAAGAAGCAACCAAGCTGCAGCAGGCCTTGGCACCGCCAGCCGGGAAATAATCCACCGTCCGCAATTCATCTTGTGGATAATTTGCACGAGACACGGATTTATACTACTTTTGCATTCGAAAACGCGTGAGGGGACCGAAAGTCCCCTCTTTCATTTGCGTATGCTGAACAAGGTAAAAAACAAAGTTGCACAAGCCCTCGACCAGATACTGGCCAATGGCGATCATTTTGTGGTGGAGGTGAAAATCACTTCCGACCTGCGTAAGATTTGGGTAGCACTCGATGGCGACAAGGGTGTAGACATTGATTATTGCGCCGAAGTGAGCAGGAAGCTGGGAGAAGAACTCGATGGGCTCGAAGATTTGGGCGCTTATGTGCTCGAAGTAAGTTCACCCGGGGCCGATGCTCCTTTGCGCTTTATCCGGCAGTACCCGAAGCATGTGGGCCGCGAAATGAAGGTAAAACTCACCGACGGCAGCGAATTCAAAGGCGTACTCGAAGCCGTAGGCACAGGCAGCCTAAGCTTCGGCTACACCCACAAAGAAAAAGGCAAAAAGGCCGAGCAGCGCACACGCACTTTGCCTTTTGAAGAAATAGAAACAGCAAAAGTTATCATATCCTTTAAATAAGAAAGCATGAACAGCAGCGAACTGATCGAATCCTTTTCGGAGTTTAAAGAACTCAAGAATATCGATCGCGCTACCATGATGCGCGTCCTCGAAGACGTATTCCGCAGCATGGTTCGCCGCAAATTCGGTACCGACGAAAATTTCGACATCATCCTGAACACCGAAAAGGGGGATTTGGAAATTTGGCGTAACCGCGAGGTGGTAGAAGATGATTCTGAAGAAGCCGGTCAAACCGACAAAATCACCTTGAGCGAAGCCCGCCAAATTGAGCCCGACTTCGAAGTAGGTGAAGAAGTATCAGACGAAATCAAACTCGAGCATTTTGGTCGCCGCTCCATTTTGGCAGCCCGCCAAACCTTGGTGCAGCGCATCCTGGAGCTTGAAAAAGACAATATCTACCAGAAGTACAAAGACCGCGTGGGTGAAATTGTTACCGGCGAGGTATATCAAATCTGGAAGAAAGAAATGCTGGTGCTCGACGACGAAGGCAACGAACTCATCCTGCCCAAAAACGAGCAAATCCCTGCCGATTTCTACAAAAAAGGCGATGCCGTGCGCGGTGTGGTTTTGCGTGTAGAAACGCAGAACACCAGTCCCCGGATCATCATGAGCCGCACTGCACCGGCCTTCCTGGCCCGCTTGCTCGAGCTTGAAGTGCCCGAAATATTCGACGGCCTCATCACCATCAAAAACATTGTGCGTGAACCAGGTGAGCGCGCAAAGGTTGCCGTAGAAAGCTACGACGACCGCATTGATCCGGTAGGTGCTTGCGTAGGCATGAAGGGTTCGCGCATCCACGGCATTGTACGTGAATTGCGCAATGAAAGCATCGACGTGATCAATTATACCAACAATATGCAGTTGTACATCAGCCGTGCTTTGAGTCCGGCCAAGATTAGCAGCATGGAACTCGATACTGACCGCAACAAGGCCAGCGTGTACCTCAAGCCCGACCAGGTTTCGTTGGCCATCGGCAAAGGTGGTCACAACATCCGCTTGGCGGCAAAGCTTACCGGTTTTGAAATCGACGTGTTCCGCGATGTGGTGGAAGACGATAGCGATGTGGATTTGGACGAATTTGCAGACGAAATCGATGGCTGGATCATCGACGAACTGAAAGGCATTGGTTTGGATACCGCGAAAGCTGTATTGGCCGTAGGTGCCGAAGAGCTCGTGCGCCGTACCGAACTCGAAGAAGAAACCGCCGCCCAGGTGTTGGCCATTCTTCGTGCCGAATTTGAATAAGCCCGCGTCGGTGAGTAAAGACGCAAAACAAAACAACAACCAGAGGGAATGTCAGAAGGAAGTATCAGGATAAAAAAAGCAGCCACTGAGTTTAACATCAGTGTGGCGCACGTTGCCGATCACCTGGCCGCAAAAGGCTTTACGGTAGATAGCAACCCCAACGCCAAGATCACCGATGAAATGTATTCGGTGCTGCTGCGCGACTTTGGTCAAGACAAAAAGATCAAAGAACAAGCTGCCGCCATCAGCATAGGTCGGCAGGGCAAGGAGGATGTAGTGCTCGACAAAAAAGATTTTGCCGCGCCTGCCCCCAGTGAGCCCGAAGCCGATGAGGTGCTTATCAAGGGTCTTAGCAAACCTGCACCCGCACCCGCTCCACGCGAAGTGGCTGCTGAAGGCGATAAGTCGGGGTTGAAGGTCTTAGGCAAGATCGATCTGGCGAGCCTCAACAAACCCAAGACTAAGCCTGCGCCCGAGCCAGCCCCTGCGCCTAAAGTGGAAACACCTAAAGCCGAGGCTCCTAAGGCACAAGCCCCCAAGGCAGAGGCATCGAAGGTGGAGGAAGCGCCTGCTCCCAAGCCAGCACCTGTGGAGGAAGCACCTGCTCCTGCGCCGGTAGCCGAAAAGCCTGCTGCCCCCGCACCTGTCCCCAAAGCCGAGCAGCCTGCTCCGCCGCAAGCGCCACCCGCTCCTGTGACCCCTCCACAGGAAAAAGCAGCGCCCGAGACTCCTGCAGCACCAGCAAGCCCAGTGGCACCTGCCGCTGCTGACAAACCAGAAGAAAACGAAGAGGCCGATGTCATTCGTGCCAAAGCCGACAAGCTGCAAGGCACTACGGTTTTGCGCACCATCGACCTCAGTCAATTTGAAAAGCGCAAGCCAGTGGCCAGCTCGAGTGATAGTTCGGTAGGTCGCCGCAAACGCAAACGCAAAGAAGGTCCCGGCGGTCCACCCGCAGCCGGTGGCACCCAACCCCAAGGCCAACAAGGCGGAGGTGGTGGCGGCCAACGCCCGGGCGGAGGCCCTGGTGGACAAGGCGGCCAAAACCGTGGTCCCGGAGGCCCTGGTCAACACAACCGCAATAATCAGGGAGGGCCTGGTCAAGGTCGGCGGAACCAACCCCAGCAGGCATTGGGCCCCAAGGCCGAGCCTACTGAAAAGGAAATCCAAGACCAGATCAAGGCCACCATGGCCCGTTTACAAGGTGGCGTAAAAACGGCCAGTCGTGCTAAATACCGCAAGCAGCGCCGCGACCTCAACGACATGCGAGAAGGCATGGAGATGGACGAGGCAGGCAAAATGAAGCTGCAGGTAACCGAGTTTGTAACTACGGGTGAATTGGCCGGCTTGATGGAAGTGCCTGTTGGTGAAGTCATCATGAACTGTTTCTCGCTCGGTTTGGTAGTAACTATCAACCAGCGCCTCGATGCCGAAACCATTACGGTGGTGGCCGATGAATTTGGTTACGATGTGGAGTTCATTTCGGCCGATGCCAATGAGCCCATGATTGAGGAGGAAGACAGCGAAGAAAACATGGTTCCGCGTTCACCCATTGTAACCATCATGGGTCACGTTGACCACGGTAAAACGTCGTTGCTCGACTTTATCCGCAAAGAAAACGTAATTGCCGGTGAAGCCGGGGGCATTACCCAGCACATTGGTGCTTATGCCGTGCAGTTGCCGAATGGCAAAGCCATTACCTTCCTCGACACCCCAGGTCACGAAGCCTTTACGGCCATGCGTGCCCGTGGTGCCAAGGTTACCGACATTGTGGTGATTGTGGTTGCTGCCGATGACAGCGTGATGCCGCAAACCAAAGAAGCCATCAGCCACGCACAAGCGGCAGGTGTGCCATTGATTTTCGCTATCAACAAAATCGACCGTCCAGAAGCCAATCCTGAGCGCATCCGCGAGCAGTTATCGGCCATGAATATTTTGGTGGAAAGCTGGGGTGGTAAGTACCAAGACCAGGAAATTTCGGCCAAAAAAGGCATCAACGTTGACCAGTTGCTCGAAAAGATCTTGCTCGAAGCAGAATTGCTTGAGCTCAAAGCCGATCCTAAGAAGCGTGCTATCGGTACCGTTATCGAAGCCTCTTTGGACAAAGGCCGCGGTGTAATCACCACGGTATTGATTGAAAGCGGTACCCTCAACATGGGGGATCCCATTTTGGCTGGTTCCAATTTTGGTAAGGTGAAGGCTTTGATGAACGAACGCGGACAGCGGATCCAGAAAGTGGGTCCTGCGCAGCCCGTGCAAATTCTGGGCTTCAACTCAGCACCTACAGCCGGTGATCGTTTTTACGTAACAGAGTCGGATGCGGTGGCCAAAGACATTGGTACCAAGCGGATGCAGTTGGTGCGTGAACAAGGTATGCGCACGAAGAAGCACATCACGCTCGACGAAATTGGTCGTCGTTTGGCCATTGGCAACTTCAAAGAGTTGAATCTGGTGGTGAAGGGCGACGTGGACGGTTCGGTAGAGGCCTTGGCCGACAGCTTGATGAAGCTGAGCACCGACCAAATCCAGGTGAACGTAATCCACAAGGGTGTAGGACAAATCAGCGAATCGGACGTTATGCTCGCTTCGGCATCCGACGCCATCATTGTAGGTTTCCAGGTACGACCGCTCGCCTCTGTGCGTAAGTTGGCGGAGCAGGAAGAAATCGACATCCGTACCTACAGCATCATTTACGATGCGATCGATGAGATCAAGTCGGCGATGGAAGGCATGTTGGCCCCCACCTACGAAGAGAAGGTGGTATGTACGGTGGAAATCCGCGAGGTGTTCAAAATCTCGAAAGTTGGCACCATTGCGGGTTGTATGGTTACCGATGGCAAAATCAACCGCAACACCAAAGTACGGGTACTGCGCGATGGCATCGTGATCCATACCGGCGAGCTCGAATCGCTCAAGCGTTTCAAAGACGACGTGAAAGAGGTTGCCAAGGGTTACGAGTGCGGCTTGAACATAGCCAACTTCAACGACATCAAGGAAGGCGACATCATCGAAGGCTACGAGCGTGTAGAGGTGAAAGCCAAGTTGTAAGGGTTAAACGGCCCAAAAAGAAAAGCCGCTTCCGAAGGGAGCGGCTTTTTTGTTTGCAGGGACGAAGTGAAATGGATGCTTATTATGCCATGTGCCACGTACTTTTGCGCCATGCCCAGCCTCTCGCTTCTTGAAACTGTTGCCGCGATTTTCGGTGTGCTGAGTGTAGTCTTGGCCCGATTTGCACATATAGGGGTATTTCCTACGGGCTTGGTTAGCACGCTGTTGTACATCTACATTTGTTTTGGTGCGGGTTTGTATGCCGATATGGGCATCAATGTTTGGTATAGCGTTTTGAGTGTATATGGCTGGTGGCGCTGGTTGCAACCCAAGGCCGGAAGGGTAGACCGAAGTGTGAGCTGGTCGAGCCCTCAACAACGCCAGCTGAGCCTTGTACTGATGCTTGCGGCGTGGGCCCTGCTTTACTTTGTGCTGCGTGCATTTACCGACAGCAACGTTCCCTTGGCTGATGCTTTTACCACCGCCGTGGCCTTGGTGGGCATGTACCTCATGGCCGAAAAAAAGGTAGAAAACTGGCTGGCCTGGTTGGTAGTAGATGTGGTTTCGGTCGGTTTATATGCTTACAAGGAATTGTATGTGTCGTCGCTACAGTTCGCGGTTTTTACAGCCTTGGCTTGGTGGGGATGGGCAAGCTGGAAGCGGTTGGCCAAAGGGTAGCATGAGGGGGGAACCGGGCTTCACCACGGTCAAAATTCCTGCCTGGAAGTGATAAAATTAAAGCCGTTAATTACGGATGTCGGACTCCACTTAGTGCTGTATTTTGGCTACCTTAGCAGAGGAATTCAAACAAACACTGCCTATGTCAGCTCCTCTCCAACTTCCTGCCGACTACTCAGCAAGCGTTAAACACGCTGAACTTAAAGCTTGGGTAGCCGAAATGGCAGCCATTGCCAAACCCGATCAAGTGTATTGGTGCGATGGTTCCGAAGCCGAATATCAACTGATGTGCGAACGTCTGGTAGCAGCTGGGACCTTTATTCGACTCAATGCCGAAAAACGCCCCAACAGCTTCGCCTGCTTTTCCGACCCGAGCGATGTTGCCCGCGTAGAAGACCGCACCTATATCTGTTCAAGGCGGATGGAAGACGCTGGTCCTACCAACAATTGGATGGATCCTACAGAAATGAAAGCCACCTTGGCACCGCTGCTCGATGGTTGTATGAAAGGCCGTACAATGTTTGTGATTCCTTTTTGCATGGGTCCCATTGGTGGCGATATATCGCAATATGGCGTGGAGATTTCCGATTCGGAATATGTGGTGACCAACATGAAAATCATGACCCGGATGGGCAAGGCAGCCCTCGATCAATTGGGGGCCAATGGGGAATATGTAAAAGCCTTCCACACGGTAGGCGCCCCGCTACAGCCTGGTCAGCAGGATGCCAAATGGCCTTGTAACCCCACCACCAAATACATTGTACATTATCCCGAAGAACGTAGCATAGTGAGCTATGGTTCGGGTTATGGCGGAAACGCCTTGTTGGGCAAAAAGTGCTTTGCCCTGCGCATCGCCTCAGCAATGGCACGTGAAGAAAGCTGGTTGGCCGAACACATGCTCATTTTAGGAGCCAAGAGTCCAAAAGGCGACAAAACCTATGTGGCTGCTGCCTTTCCAAGTGCCTGTGGCAAGACGAATTTTGCGATGTTGATTCCGCCCAAAGAAATGAAGGGATGGGAAATTACTACGGTGGGCGACGATATAGCCTGGATCAAAAAAGGCAAAGACGGCCGTTTGTATGCCATTAACCCCGAAGCGGGTTATTTTGGTGTGGCACCGGGCACCAACGAAAAAACCAATCCCAATGCCATGGCCTCAATAGGGTCGAATACCATTTTCACAAATGTGGGCATTACGCCCGATGGTGATGTGTGGTGGGAAGGCATGAGCAAGCAAGCACCCGAAGGCATCATCAATTGGAAAGGCCAGGTACACGATCCCAACAGCGGTCAGCCAGTGGCCCACCCCAATGCACGCTTTACGGCGCCTGCTTCGCAGTGTCCTAGTTTGGATGAGAACTGGGAAAATCCTGCCGGCGTACCAATCAGTGCATTCATTTTTGGTGGCCGTCGTTCCACCACCGTGCCATTGGTGTATCAATCGGTTAACTGGAACTTTGGCGTATATGCCGCCAGCACCATCGGTTCAGAAATGACTGCCGCGGCATTTGGTGAATTGGGCAAGGTGAGGCGCGACCCTTTTGCGATGTTGCCATTCTGTGGTTACCACATGGCCGATTATTTCAACCACTGGTTGCAGTTTGGTCGCAACTTGCCGAATCCTCCCCGCATTTTTGTGGTGAACTGGTTCCGCAAAGATGCCGATGGCAACTTCCTCTGGCCTGGCTTTGGCGATAACGCCCGTGTGTTGGAGTGGATCATCGGTCGCGTTCAAGGTCGGACGGGTGCGGTAGAAAGCCCTGTAGGTTGGATGCCGCGTTACCAAGACATCAACTGGGAAGGCCTCGACTTTAGCCAGGAGCAGTTTGAAAACATCATGCATGTTGACAGAGAAACCTGGAAGCAAGAAGTACTCAGTCACGATGAATTGTTTGGCCGTATGTACGATAAGTTACCCAAGGAATTTATTTTTATGCGCGAGTTGATGCTATCGTCGCTTTGGCGTTCGCCCGAGAAGTGGGGCATGGCACCTGAGCGGATTTGATGCCATTATCCAAAACAGAAAAGCAGCACCGAGGAGGTGCTGCTTTTTTATGCCTTGGAATCATCATCTCGGTAGGCCAAGGTTCTTTTTCGTTTTCGTGTGGCCACGTACTGCAGCACCTCGGCTTTGCTGGCGTACCACTCTTTGCCTTGCTTAAAAGCGGCCAACTTGCCTTGGCGAGCCAACAAACCCAGGTATTCTGCGCCATAGGGTACCGATGGCTCTTCCACCAATAGGCCCAGGGGCAGGTAATCGTCGTAACGATCTTCCAAGGCGCCCAGGTACAAATCAAGGGAGCGTTCGGCGGCCAGGGCCATCATCCGCAAAAAAGGAGCAAAGTTGCCGTCATTGGCTTCGTTGAGGCAGCGGTAATAGCGTTTACGATCTTGGTTGAGCACAAAGGCAGGCGGATAGCCTGATTTCATGAGCAGAAGCGCATGGGCCAGCCTTGCGGTGCGACCATTGCCATCGAAATAAGGGTGTATCCAAACAAAACGATGGTGGAAAATGCTGGCATTTATGATTGGATGCACGCCTTTGGGTACTGCGTCCAACCATTTAAAAAGATCTTCCATGTAGTCAGGCACCCTCAGGGCATTGGGAGGGGTAAAATTGGCTCCCATGATGCGCACACCCATATTTCGGTATCTGCCAGCAATTTCTTTTTCAATGCGTTGCAAAAGCATGCTGTGGATCTCGTGCAGCATGCGCTCCGTTAGCGCTTCTTGCCTGTTGGCGGCATCTTCCACAAAAAGCAGGGCATCGTGGTGGTTGAGTACTTCGAAATGTTCGCGCAGGCTTTTGCCTTTAACGGTCATGCCATCGTGCAACACCACCCGGGTTTCGCTGAGCGTAAGCGAATTGCCTTCGATGGCGGTACTGTTGTGGGTGAACTCGAGGTGGAGGCTTTCGCGAATTTTACGAAGCGCATAGGCAGGAAGTGGCCTATACGCATCGAGTTGCGCTTTTTTTTCGTCAAGCCGTTGCAAGATGGGCAACAACTTGTCGGTTGGCAGGTAGGCGAGCTTCCAATCCATTTTTTCTTAATATCGAAAAACAAAAATACAACTGTTTCCGATATTAAGTCAACCTGTTTAGCTCATTTCTTTTCCACTAACGTTTTCTAAAACTCCAACGCACAGTAAAGGTCGCAACACACTCCCCTTGTTCGTTATAACCCATGCTCACCGCATCAAAGGTGCGTCCGTCGGGTGAGTCAACAGCCTCACGGATGGCCTTTTCAAGTGCAGGCACCTCTTCAAATTGGAAGATGATTTTGCCTACAGCTTTTTTGTGGTACACGGCATTCATTTCTGTAACAAGCATGGAGCTATTCACTTTGCTACGACGGAGATACAGCAAAGCCGGCAGTCCCGAGCACATTTCAGCGGCCATGGCCAAGGCTGCAAAGTATATCGAGCGAAATGGGTTTTGCGACAGATAATTGTAACGCAAGCTAACATGACAAACGTTTTGGTCAACCTGCCGCAAACGGAGACCTGCCAGAAATGCCAAAGGCAAAATGCGCAGGAGCATGAGGCGGAAAGTGAATGGCGTGAGCTTCATGCTGCAATATAGCAGAATGTTGAGGCCAATTATTGCAGCTTACACAGGCATGGGCATAAAAAAACCGGGCTGAACAGCCCGGTTTTTTCTGAGGAGTCAATATTACATGGAAGTTTCGTCCGACGCTGAGTTTCCTTCAACGGCTGGAGCTGCTTCGACCGGCTTCTTGGCTGGCTTTGCGTCATCTGCAGGGGTCTCTGTGGCCGCTGCGGGTGCTGATTCGGTTCCGGTTGCTGGCTCATCGCTAGCTTCCATCTCTTCGGCAGGTGCATCAGCAGGCGTTTCTTCAGTGGTGGTTTCCTCGGTTGCTTCTTCAGTGGCCGCTTCATCACCGCCACAGCTACTGAGGAGGCTTACACTCACAAACAAAGCGACAAAAAGCGCAAAAGAAGTTTTGAAAAAAGTCTTTTTCATGGGTATTGGTTTAAGGTGTTGTTAAATATAAGTTTTTAGCGGCAAACAACACGGTGGCTAGTCGGCCAAACGCAACGACTCATCGCCCGGCCGATAAGGCACATATAAAAATAGCAGGCGCATCATCTCGGTGGTGTCGTCCATGCTGCCGGTTTCAATGAGCATGGGTTGTGGAGGGGAGTTCGGATTGGCCGCGTTGGCCTCGGTATTGTCATACACGCCCTCAGCATGAATCACACTGCCAGATGGAATGATGACAGGCGTTTTGAAACGATAAAATTCCTGCCAATTGAAGTCCCACCGCGGAATGTGCACCAACGGAATGGTATCACCCCGGGGAGTGAGTGCATAAGCCAAAAAACTTTTGCCCAGCTGGTGCATATGCGGATTGATGTGCAGCAGCGACATATCGCCACTGGTTTTGATGTTGATGTAGTAGCTTTTGACCACGCCCGCTTCAATGGTATCGCCGGCTATTTTAGGCCTAAAAGCGGCCAATTCGATGCGCCTTTCCAGGGGCTTTTCAGCCAACCACAAACGGATGGCCGACTGATCGGTGCGGGGTATGGGGGTAGGCGAATAATGCAACGAACGGATGAGCAACACCCCTTTGCGCGGAAGGGCGAATCCAATGCCTGGAGGATATTTCTGTACGCTGGTGCCTGGCAAATACCCACTGTGAAACATTGGAAAGGGAAGATTGCCTAAACTATCGTATAAACCAAAAAAACGAAAGTCACGGTTGTCGTCTACCCTGTCGGCTGAATCGGCTTGGTATGCGTAAAATGTGGGTCCCGAAAAAACATCTACACCGGGTCCTACGCCGAAAAACTGGTAACTGGCATGGTGCACCAGGCTTTTATTGCCGGGCACGTATTCAATGGCTTTCACATAAGCATCGCCTGGCAGTTCATAGGGAATTTTATAGCAGATGTAGTGGTGCTGGCTGGTACCTGGTACGGTGTAAGGTTCGGCCATTTGTAAGACCACATCAGGTTCGCCCAAAGGGTTGTTTTGCGCATAATCGGGCAATTTGGGTTCGTTTTTTCGTTTGCCGCGAGGTGCGCCCGCCGCCACCCAGTTTAAAATGAGCTGCTTTTCGCCCGACGTAAGCGCTTTTTGATCGGCAAAGGTGCGGTAATGCGGATCAGCCGTCCAAGGAGGCATGTAACCCGATGCCACTACTTCGGCAATGAAAGTTTTGCGTTTGGCATATTGCTCGTAGCGCAACAGTTCAAAGGGAGCACCTCCCCCTTCACGGTGGCAGCTACCGCATTTCTGTAACAAAATGCTCCCCACCATGCCATTGTACACGGGCTTGGGCGGTTTGGCGGCTCCCACCACGAGGGGCACAGCCAAAAGGGCAAGGAGGAGGCGCCTCATTGGGGCATTTCAATCAAACAGCCAATGGCAGTGGTTTCGATGGGCCAAAAGGGCTCGGTCATCAACCACTTCTCGAGCGCTTCATTGAGGTATTCTGCGCTGGCAACGGCTTTTAGTTTGCCCAATGCTTCTACACGGTCGTCAATGGCACCTCGGTATTTGACGCCCCCCCATGGGTCGAGTAAAAAAACTTCGGGCGTTACACGTGGTTTGAGCACCTTGCAGAGGGCGTATTCGCTATCCAAAAGGATGGGAAACTCCAATTGATAAGTGGTTCGAAAACGCTCTATGGCCTCCGGTGATAGGTCCTTGCCCGGAACCACCCCGTAAAAACCTATTTGGTCTTCTTTGTAACGGCTGTGCAGTTCGCGCAGGGTCAAAGTGTAGGTTTCGCTCAAAGGACATTCGGGCGACAAAAACACCACTACTGTGGCGGTATGTTCATGGATGTTGCCGAGCTTGTAACTGCCACCTTCCGACTTTTTCAAACGGATGCGCTGCAAAGCCGGATTTTCTTTCCATTCCAAAGTGGCTTGGGCAGCAGCAGTGAGACTCAAACAGGCCATAAATAGCCCAAATAAGTATTTTTTCATCAGTACAATCCCCCAATTTTACGTTCATTGATGGCCATGTTGTGGTTCATGGCAGGCAAGCGCATGGGCCTTTGGGTTAAGCCACTTGTGTCGGTGAGGCTCTGCATAAATGCCACCAAGGCCTTCTTTTCTGCAGCAGAAAGATTCAGGGAATCAAAGGGCAAGGTTTGGTTCGGCACCTCCAGCCCCAAACCGGCACCTCCCCCCTGGTGATAAAACTCCACCACTTCTTCCAAGGTTTGGTACACCCCATTGTGCATGTAAGGGGCTGTCAGTGCAGCATTGCGCACTGTTACCGTTTTGAAGGCATTGTGGTAAATGCGATGTTGCTCTTTGGGCAAGCCAGCGCCTCGGCCTTTGTCGGGGTCGAGGGTGTATGGTGCTTGAGCTTGTGCCGGCACTCCCAGCACTTCCGATTCCTGCTCTTGATACAAGGGAGGTACAATGCCGCCAAAACTGGGAGCGAAATGGCAGGTGCCGCACAAGGCTTTGCCCATGAACAAATTAAAACCATGTTTTATTTCAGGAGCAATTTGGGCAGTTTCGCCACGCACATAGCGGTCGAACGGACTATTAAACCCGCGCAAACTGGCCACATAGGCAGCCAGCGCCGTGTTGATGGTGTATTGGTTGATGGCGTTGTTGCCAAAAGAAGGAAAAGCGCTGTTAAAAAGGGCGCGGTATTCATCGCTCTGGTTGAGGCGTTCCATCACCTCCATCACGCTGGTGTTGAACTCTTGTTCGCTCACCACCACATGTGCGAATTGGTTTTCGAGCATTTGGACACGCATGTCCCAAAAGAAACGGGGACTATACACGCTATTCAACAGGGTGGGGGCATTGCGTTGCACCGTGCCATTGAAGCCTGTAGCCAAGCTTTTGGGCAAACCATCGGTAAAGCCTTTTTCGGGTTGGTGGCAGCTGGCACAGGCCCGCTCATTGGTCGACGACAACACCGGGTCAAAAAACAGTAGCTTACCAAGCGACACGGTTGCCTGGTTGGCCACTGCTGGCACCATTTGGGTGTAGTAATAAGGATTGAGAATGTCGTTGGCGAAGAGGCTGTTGGCCTTGAAGTTAAAGGCTGTTTTCACCGGCAGTAAATCGGTGGCATGGGGCAAGCCCAAGCCGGTTTGCAAGTCCAGTAAGCCGGCAAAAAGGGGATTGACCAATTGGCGGAGGTAAAACAAGCGGTCGATTTGATCGAAATCACTTTCGGCCGATAGTTTTTGTGTTCCTTGGGCAAACAGTTTTTTAAGTTGTCGGGCTTTTTTGCCATTGGTTCCGCTCAGGTCTTTGCTGAACATCGAAAAGCCTTTCTCCATGCCTTGCCAGGCGGCCTGCAATTCGGCCAGCTGTGCACCCGAAGCAGGCACATCAAAGCCTACTAAATCGAGGGTAGCAAAACGTACCAGTCCATGGCGGAGGGCTTCCACCACCATGTAATCGTGCCATTTGCGCTGCGGATTGAACTTGCCGAACTCGCTCACCGACAACTGCAGTTCGAGGCTCAGTTGACGCGCTGCTTCCAGCATTTCGGCTGTATAATTTTCTTCGAATACCCATTCTTCAAGCGGTTGAAATCCCTTGGGCGAAAGGGCGTTTACCTGCGAAAAGTTGCGCTCCAGTTTGGGGAGTGGCGCTCCATTGATGTAATCGGCCTGATACTCCGGGTCCATGTATGCGGCTATCCAGGCAATTTCTTTGTAAGTGAGCCGCGCAGCAAGGTGCAAGGCTTGTACCTGCGCGGGGTTGGGTTCAGGTTGTTGTAAAGAGCGGTGCAAGGCTTGGGTTTGTGCGCTCAACGTATCCCAACGCTGCAAATAATGTGCATAAATGTCGCTGGCCCTGCGATGCAAACCTTCTTCGCTTTGCAAAGAAACCAAGCCCAAGACCAAAGCCGTGGCAATGAGCAACAAAAGAATGGGATTTTTTTTCATACAAGGAAAGCTTTGAAAAAAGAGAACCCCGCCACAAGGGCGGGGCTCTTGCCCAAAGGGGCTACAGGAAATTATTGGATGATGAGTTTTTGGGTCAAACCAGCACGGTTGGTTACGAAGTAAGTACCGGCAGGGATGCCATAGATATCAACGATGTTGGTATTCTTGGCTTCTTTCACCAAACGACCGTTGAGGTCACGGATGGTTACGTCGGTTTCTTCGCTGAAGTGCAATTCACGTGAAGCAGGGTTTGGCCAAATTTGGAAACCATTGCCTTCGAACTTAGGCTGTTCGAACAATGAAGCTACCACATTGCTCCAGCCGCTCAGCGCGAAGGTCAATGAGTTGTTGTAAGGGAATGGGTTGCTGGTGCTAGGGTGCTGGTTGTTGATCAAAATCACGTCGGCTTCTTCGATGTAGCACATACCGGTGATTTCAGCGCCCAAGGCGGTTACAGCAATGCGCTTCAACTTGTTTACAGTAGGATTTGGATCATCCATGTCGTACAAGAAGGCTTCGGTGTTTATGCCAGGAGCACCAGCAGGCATTCGGCCGAAAGATGTACCGTTCAAGTCTTCTTCAATCACCATGTAGGTCTTACCAGCAATCTTCATGAAGCCCAAACCATCAGGGTTTGAGAGGTGCTTGTCGGGATAGGCAGCAGGCTCACCTACAGTCAAGAAAGGACCGCCTTCGAGGAAAATGTCCATCTTGCTGGTAGCTGGATCGAACACCATCACACGACCGTAGTAGTCGCGGAAGTTACCGGCAAGGAAAAAACGAACAATAGAGTCGTTGTTTTGTGCAGCCAATTCAGGGTGACGGATGCGGATGGCTTTTACCCAGTGGCTGTCAACGGTAGCACCAGCGTTAGCTACGTTGCGGAAAGAAGTTCCCAAGTTGTCGCGACCAGTTTCGGTGAAATATACCTTGCCGTTGTTTTCGGCTACCCATTCCACACGGTTGAACATGGCAGCACCACGTGCGAAAGCCAAAATCGACATGCGGTTGAGTGAGTCGATGTTGTTGTTGGGGATTTGTACCCAGCTGCCATCGGCTTTCCAAGCGAAAAGATTACCAGTGGTAAAGTCACCAGCAGTGTTGGCCACAAACTTTACCCAAGGAGCAGGAGATTCGTCGATGCCGAGGTAAACGGTTTTGTTGTCGCTCATGATCACACCACCTTCAAAACCACCACGGCCCCAGTTATACTGCTTGCGGATGGCTTTGGCGGTCTTGGGGTCGATTTCGGTCATGTAGTTGAGGTTTTGGAAACGCTTCAGGGTAGAACCGTTGAAGCCAGGGAAACCAGCAGATGAAGTGGTACCGATGGTGAAATCAGAAGTATCGGTAAAGCCATTGCCACCAGCGAAAATGCCAGCATTTGATGACTGGAACCATTCTTCGGCAGTCCAAATGCGTCCGTCTGGCGCTTGAATACCACCACAGTTCATACCAGTAGCACCGGTAGGATTGAAATCAACGTTGAAAAACTTACCTGTACGGCCATCAGGCAAGGTTTGGTTTACCACCACCAGGCTGTCGCCACTTTTGCGTACTTTGAAGGAGGTCATGCCACCGCCATCACCAATTTTGGGGTTGGCTTGGATCATTTCGTGGTTTACGGTCACCCAACCAAGGTCTTGCGAACCTGCAGTGTTGTCTTTGGTAAAGCCGATGAAGTCGTGCCACTGTTTGGCGAGTGCTTTGCCGTCGGGTTGGCCTTGTGCATTCACGGTAGCCACAGAATCGTGTCCGCCGATGAACAGTACTTGGTATTTCAGAATAGGCGACTGAGGTACCACCACGGTGGTGTTACCAACAGAAGAAGGAGCTTGAGGCACGTTTTGTGCCCGTTGAGCGGTAGCTGCAAAGGTGGCAGCAACCAAACCCAGTGCGAGTAAAGATTTTTTCATAGCAGGTTGAAAAATTGTTGACACAAAGGTGATAGAGGCGTATTGCGCCATTTTTACGGCCGTTTTATCGATTCGTGGCCATCTTGTAATGAGGCCATGATGCGCGTGTTACCGCATTGCTTGGCATTTGAAGGTTTTGTTAAACAATGCTCAGCCCCTTGTTAAGCTGCCGTGATGAAAATGTAAAGACCAATAAAGAGGGCTCAGGCTGATGGCTTTAAGCATTGGAATCGTTTTCATGGGTGAAGCCCGTATAAATGAGCGTAACTTTGCCCCATGCAATTGTATTTTCAACAACTGGGCGCTGGTGAGCCACTGGTGGTACTACACGGCATATTTGGCTCGGGCGATAATTGGCTTACACTGGGCCGTCGGTTTGCCGAACAGTACAGCGTTTATTTGATCGACCAACGCAACCACGGGCAAAGTGCCTGGAGCGACGATTTCAGTTACAGCTTGCTGGCCGACGACCTCAAGGAGTTTTTGGATGCCCAAGGCCTTGACCAAGTGCACCTCTTGGGGCATTCCATGGGAGGTAAAGTTGCCATGTTGTTCGCACAACGCTATCCCGAAAGGTTGAAAAAGCTGATTGTGGTCGACATTGCACCCAAATCGTACCACCTGCATGAGCACAAACACATCCTCGAAACGTTGCAGGCTTTCGATTTAGGCCGCTATGCTACCCGCACCGAAATAGACCAAGCACTGGCGGTTGATTTGCCCGATTATGGCACACGCCAGTTTATCCTCAAAAACATCTACCGCAACGAGCAAAAAGCTTTTGCGTGGCGACTAAACGTAAAGGGATTGTATCGCAACCTGCACGAAGTAGGCAAAGGACTCGATGCAGCCGTGCCTTATGGTGGCGAAACCTTGTTCATCAACGGTGGCAAATCACGCTATATCCAAACCGAAGACCATGTAAAAATAAGGCAGCTGTTCCGCCGAGTGGAGCTGTTTACCATTCCCAACGCCGGCCATTGGGTGCATGCCGAAGCACCCGATGCCCTTTACAACGAAGTGATGCACTTTTTAAACCGCCGCTGATGTCGCGCAAAAAGAAAAACAAAGAACCCGAGCTGCTGCATGCAGTTACTGTAAGCGATATGGCTGCCGATGGATTGGCCTTGGCACGCGAAAACGACAAAGTGTATTTCCTCGAAGGCGCCGTGCCGGGGGATGTGGTTGACGCCCGGGTGTACCGCGATAAAAAGCGCTTTGCCATGGCCCAGGTAACCCGTTTGGTACAGCCATCGCCCGACCGACAAGCAGCGGCCTGCCAGCATTTTGAGTATTGCGGCGGCTGCAAATGGCAGAACCTGTCGTACGACAAGCAGCTTTTTTACAAAGGCAAGCAGGTGTACGATGCCCTCACCCGTTTGGGCAAAATAGATCTGACTGAAAAAGTGCCTGTTTTGGGCGCACAAGAAGCCTTTCACTTCCGAAACAAACTCGAATTCACCTTTTCGCCCAACCGCTGGTTTACACCCGAAGAATTGGCCGACGAAAGTTTGGTGAAGCCGCAAGCCGGCGTGGGCTTCCACCTGCCGGGCCGTTTCGACAAAGTGCTGCATGTAAACGAGTGCCTGCTGATGGACGAACGCATGAACCTAATTCGCAATCATGTGCATCGGCTGGCGGAAGAATATGGCTTAACGCGTTACAACATCCGTGAGCACCATGGTCTTTTGCGCACCCTCACCATACGCCACACCACCCTCGACCAATGGATGGTATTGCTGATGGTAGGAGAAGACCAGCCGGAGAACCTGGCGCTGGTTTTGGATAGCTTGGCCACCGCCTTTCCATGGATCACCAGCTTGCTGTACGTAATCAACACCAAAAAGAACGATACCCTGTTTGACCAGAAGGTGCGTGTGTGGAGGGGTGCAGATGTCATAGAAGAACAACTCGAAGGACTGGTTTTCGAAATTTCGGCCAAATCGTTTTTTCAAACCAATAGCCGCCAAGCCCTGCGTTTATACGAAATCACCCGCACCTATGCTGGTTTGACCGGTGAGGAGGTGGTGTACGATTTGTATACGGGCACGGGCAGCATCGCCCAATTTGTGGCTGCCAAAGCCAAAAAAGTGGTTGGCGTTGAATATGTAGAAGCAGCCGTGGAGGATGCACGCAAAAACGCGGCACGGAACAACATCACCAATTGCAGCTTTTTTGCTGGGGACATGAAAGACCTCTTAAACGACGAATTCGTAGCCCAGCAAGGTCGCCCCGATGTGGTCATCACCGACCCGCCCCGTGCAGGCATGCACCCCGAGGTAGTGGAGATGTTGTGTCGCTTGGGAGCACCCCGCATTGTTTACGTAAGTTGCAATGTGGCCACCCAAGCCCGCGATTTGGATTTGATGCGCGACCATTATCGTTTGGTGAAATACCAGCCGGTTGATATGTTTCCGCAAACGGCACACGTGGAGAATGTGGCACTACTTGAAAAAATTTAAGCATGGAAAATGCAGCTCAATCGGGAAACAACCCGCTTTTAGAGTCATTGCAGAACGATTTGCGCTATTATGCCGATTATTTGCAAGGCATGGCACGTGAAATCATTGACAGTGGAACGAGCAAATACCCGGTATTTGTAGCCCACCAGGAACACGTAGGTCCCGACCTTGGAAAAGTGGTTTTGCAACACGAACAACTCGAAACGCGTTGGAGCATCCATGTTTCCATCATGGAGGAATTTGTGAAGAAGGGAATTGTGAAGATGGAGCAGTTTCCCGAATTCAAAAAAAGCTGGAAAGACCCGGAGCAATTCATGTGTGTATTTGTGTGGGCTGGAGCTGCCAGTTCTTTTGTGTATTTGCCCTATGAGCCGGTTCAAGCCGATGATTCAGGGGAGGAAGACGAATAATCAGAGGTTTTTGTCTATAAACTCGCTGGTTGACAAACAAACGCGCTTCTACATTGTCTTAGCATGGTGGAAGATGTGAAGATGTTGACAGAATTATCACCTGTTTGTGAAGTAGTGCAGCGTTACCCTTTGTTGGCAGGTTATCTGCAACGATGGGGAATGACGGATGAACAGTTGTCGGCATGTGCTCCTTTAGAAGAAGTTTTGCAAGCCATTGGGCTACCTTTCACCACGCTATTGCAGCACTTGGCCCTGCATCAAACCGGGAGCAGTTACGATGCCGCGGTGTTTTCTGGACTGCCGGTGGTCGATATGATTGGTGTATTACGCCGTGAGCACCACGATTTTTTGGTGAAACGTTTGCCTCGGTTTTCGCTGATATTAAAGGAGTTAGGTGAACGCAAGGGCAAAGAACAGCCGCAACTTTTGGGCTTACGCGATGCCTTTGAGCGCTTTAGGGCCGATATCAGCGAACATATTTTGCAGGAGCAAGACGGCCTATACACCTATATAGAGCAATTACAGGCGTTTTTATGGGGTGAACTATCAACCATCGAGGTGCGCGCGATTTTGGCACTACCCTCTCCCTGCCACCATGCTTTACGCGACGATGATGACGAAGCCTTTTTTGTGCAGGTACGCATCATCACTGACAATTATGCGTTGTATGCCGATGCTGGTATCATGCAGCGGACTTTGTACAAGGAATTGCAGCAATTGGAGCAAGACCTCCTTCGTCACGAAGCTGTTGAGCTGGAGGTCCTATTGGGGCGTGTGGTGCAATTGGAAGATGAGGTGCATCACCGCTTGCAGGCAGTTTGAACACCACCTTTTTTAGCTATATACCTCAGGTTTTAAGGCCATTGATGTTCGGTTTCCATCTATTGTACAAATAGTATAGCTAAAAATATATTAATATTACGTACGTTGATGGTTAGTTGTTTCTGCTGCAGTTTGGTTGTACATATGCCAAATGTGCAGTCGAAATGCAGATCAATGTGTGGCTGAATGGCGCCTGCTGGGCTGTTGCCATGCGCTTAATTGAAGCGGTGATAAAATAGTATTTGCTGTCATATACAATGTATACAGTTGTAAATTATGAAAAGTGCTGAGCGGTTTTGTGCTGTGCTGAATGGTCTTATTGTGGTTGTTTGCATGATACGGAAGGAGTGAAATGGGCTCATAAATCATGTAATGTTGCTTTCTGATACTTGTTCAAATAGTGCAGCACAAGCAATATTGATGTATGATTTTCGGCTACTCGTTCTAAAATCCACGCTATTTTTTCATGTTATGTCGACTGATTTTCCAAAAAACGAGGGTTTAAGCATTGGGGTGATAGAATAGTGTAGTTGTTCAAATATTATTTATACATTTGTGGCATGAATGCGCGTATAGTACTTCAACCAATTGAATATTCGCTCATAGAGGAGCGGCTTAAAGTTGAAAATCCCTGGTGGGGAACGGGTGCAATACAGCCGCAATTTGACCAAATGAAACGCCGGGGGTTTTTCAATAACTTCTTCAAGGAGGTGGCCACTGGCGATTTGAACCGTGCTGTTGTTTTGCTGGGTCCCCGGCGTGTGGGCAAATCGGTGATGATGCAACATGCAGTCGCCCGACTGCTCGACACGGGGCAAAGCAGCCAAAAAATACTCTACACGGGTGTTGATAATCCGGTGTATTTGCAATTGAATCCCGACCAGCTTTTCGGATATGCGCGGCAAATCACAGGTGAAACCGATCCGGCGGGTTGGTATGTATTCTTCGACGAGATTCAGTATGTAAAAGATTGGGAAAGGCACCTTAAAGTGATGGTTGACACCTATCCGAACACGCAGTTTGTGGTTTCGGGTTCGGCGGCAGCGGCCTTGCAGTACAAAAGTGTTGAAAGTGGGGCCGGTAGGTTTACCGATTTCCAGTTGCCGCCGCTCACCTTTTACGAATACCTCCTAATGCGCGATTTGGATCAGTTAATAAGGTCGGCTCCGGTACCCGATTGGTCGGGCAATCTGCAAGTGTTTTTCCAAACCAACGACCTCAAAGAGTTGAACCGGCATTTCATTGATTACATAGATGCGGGGGGTTACCCTGAGCTATTGTTTTCGGAGCGGATGCGCCAAAATCCAGCGAAATACCTCAAGAGCGATATCCTGGACAAGGTGCTATTGCGCGACTTGCCCACGCTCTACGGCATTCAGCATGTACGTGAACTGCATTCTTTTTTTTCTACGTTGGCGTATTATTCGGGCAATGAAGTATCGCTCGAATCGCTTTCACAAAGCAGCGGTGTAGATAAAAACCTGCTTAAAAAATACCTTGAGTACCTCGAAGCTGCCTTTCTCATTCGGGTCGTTCACCGCATTGATGATACGGCCAAGCGGTTTCAGCGGGCAACGTTTTACAAGATTTACCTTACCAATCCCAGCCTGCGTTCGGCTTTGTTTGGCACCATGGATGCCTACGACGACCGTTTTGGAAACATGGTTGAAACCACCATTTTTTCGCAATGGATGGGGCAATACCACAGCATGCCGGTGTATGCTCGCTGGCATACGGCCAGGCAACAAGGAGAGGTAGACGTGGTAGGTTTTCAAAGGCACTTGTTCAAGCCTGCTTGGGCCCTGGAGATCAAATGGAGCAATCGGTTTGTAGAAAATAGTGCGGAGCTCAAAGGGCTGATGCATTTCTGTGAAAAACAGGGCCTCAAAGAAGCCATGATCACAACCATCGACAAACAGTTGGTAAAAGAGGTGCAAGGCATCAAGCTGGTATTTGTACCGGCGAGTTTGTATGCACTTGCCGCAGGAGCCAGCTTGTTGGCCACCTGGGGCGACGACTGAAATTGCTCGCTTTTTTGCGGTATTTTTGCAGCGTTATTCAGGAATTCGCATGGAATTAAACGCCAAAATCTATATCGCCGGTCACAACGGCATGGTGGGCTCAGCCATTCACCGGGCCTTGATGAAGCGGGGTTACAATAACTTTGTAGTCCGCGGTAGCAAAGAACTTGATTTGCGCAACCAGCAGGCGGTGGCCGATTTTTTTGCGGCCGAGAAGCCTGAGTATGTGTTTTTGGCAGCGGCCAAGGTGGGCGGCATCCACGCCAACAATGTGTACCGGGCTGATTTTTTGTACGATAATCTGATGATCCAAAACAACGTCATCCACCAGAGTTATGTGCACGGTGTGAAAAAGCTCTTGTTCCTGGGCTCCAGTTGCATCTACCCCAAATTGGCCCCACAGCCGTTGGTGGAAGAAAGCCTGCTCACCGGTCTGCTAGAGCCCACCAACGAGCCTTACGCCATTGCCAAAATTGCAGGCATCAAAATGTGCGACGCTTACCGCTCACAATACGGCTGTAATTTCACGAGTATCATGCCCACGAATTTGTACGGTCCCAATGACAATTACGACCTGCAAAACAGCCACGTATTGCCAGCGCTCATCCGCAAATTCCACGAAGCCAAAATAAACGGTGCCGAGGAGGTAGAGATTTGGGGTACAGGCAGGCCGCTTCGCGAGTTTTTGTACGTGGATGACATGGCCGAAGCTTGTTTGGTGGTGATGGATAAATACGACGACTTTGGTTTCCTGAACGCTGGATACGGCAGCGATGTAACCATTGCTGAGTTGGCCCATACGGTGGCGGAGGTGATTGGCTTCAGCGGCCGTTTGCGTTTCAATACCGATAAACCCGATGGCACCCCACGCAAGCTCATGGATTCCTCCAAGTTGATGGCGCTGGGTTACCAGCCCAAAATCGATCTCAAACAAGGCATTGCCCTGGCTTATGCCGATTTTAAAGCACGATACCAAAACGCTTGACCATGAATGTATTGCTCCTCGGCAGCGGCGGCCGCGAACACGCCTTTGTTTGGAAACTGCGCCAAAGTGCGCTTTGCGACAAGCTGTTTGTAGCACCAGGCAATGCCGGAACTGCTTTGCTGGCCGAAAATGTGACCCTCAACCCGAACGATGCTACGGCTATTGCTTCGTTTGTGAAAGCAAACGCAATCAAATTGGTGATTTCTGGTCCCGAAGAGCCGCTGGTACGTGGCGTGGCCGACCAGCTCAAGAGCGATCCGGAGCTCAAAGACTTGCTGTTTTTCGGCCCGGGTGCCCAAGGCGCCCAGCTTGAAGGCAGTAAAGATTTCAGCAAGCGCTTCATGGCGCGTCACAATATTCCCACGGCGGCCTACCAAACCTTTACGCGCGAAAACCTGGCCGAAGGCTTGGCATACCTCAACGTCCATGCCTTGCCCATTGTGCTCAAAGCCGATGGTTTGGCAGCTGGCAAAGGCGTGGTGATTTGTACCGACCGCGAAGAGGCCAAAGCCGAGTTTCGTGCCATGATTGAGGAGCTGAAATTTGGTGAAGCCAGTGCCAAAGTGGTGGTTGAGCAGTTTTTGGCGGGCATTGAATTGTCGGTTTTTGCTATGACCGATGGCCAAGATTACCTGCTCTTACCCGAAGCAAAAGATTACAAGCGCATTGGCGAGGGCGACACCGGTTTGAACACTGGAGGCATGGGCGCCATTTCGCCCGTACCCTTTGCCGATGCAGCTTTTATGCAAAAAGTTGAAGAGCGCATTGTTCAACCAACCATAGCGGGTTTGGCGGCTGAAGGCATTCCCTATACAGGCGTGGTGTTTTTCGGCCTCATCAAGGTTGGGGACGAGCCTTTTGTGATAGAGTACAATGCCCGCATGGGTGACCCCGAAACAGAGGTGGTTTTCCCCCGTTTGAAAAGCGATTTGCTTGAGCACATCGTAGCGGCTTGCGAAGGACGTTTGGCTGGTCAAAAAATAGAAACAGATGCACGTGCTGCTTGTACCGTAATGTTGGTTTCGGGCGGTTATCCGGGCGATTACGCCAAGGGAAAGACCATTTCCGGGCTAGAATCGGTTACCGAAAGCCTGGTGTTTCATGCCGGAACCAAGTCGGAAAATGCGGAGGTGCTCACCAACGGTGGGCGGGTAATTGCGCTCACGTCGTATGGCGAAACGCATGCCGATGCCTTGGCCAAAAGTTACGCCTCTGCCCAAAAGCTTCAGTTCGAAGGAATGTATTATCGCCGTGATATCGGATTCGATATCTAAATCGAGCTCAACGACTGTTTTTAAAGGCCTCCCACAAATACTGCAAATCGAGCAGGGCGTGATAGTCTTTCACGTAGGCTTTCCGCATGCGTAATTGCAAAGGCATTTGCTGCAAGTGACTTCCAATATGCAAAGTGGCAGGTTTAAAGGTGGGCAGCTGCGGATGTTGCGGATACCCGATCAACGTGTTTTTGCCAATCAATACCTTCCACAAGCCCTTGGGATGCCGGAGTGCAGCCGGGTAAAGCCAAAAGCAAAGTGGCCACAGCACAAGCAACACACTGCTGGCCACAAGGTCAACCAGCCGTTTGTTGCGTTTGTTGGCTGCGAGCGAAATACGCAAGTTGAAGTCGGGGGTGTAGGTGTCGCCGGGGTAGTCAACCGATGAGCTGCCAATGATGAAGTCGGAACCAGCGGGCACAATTTTGAGCTCGCTTACCTGTTTGCCCAGGCTTTCGAAATAATGGATGATTTGTTTATTGGTGAGGTTGCTGCCACAAAAGATGATTTCATCGGCCTGCAAGGTCCGCGCAATGAGGGGCAATTCGTGTTGCCGTCCGGTGAAAAACTCGTTTTGCTCGTCACCAGCCACATCAGACACAAAGCCCAAAAAATGGTGCGAAACCCCGGCCCTTTGGAGCAAAGCGTGCACCCGATTGGTTTCCTGTGCCGAGCCTACTACCAATACCCGCTTGTGAGGAGGCGTGCTCAAGCCAGTACGCCCGTACAAGGCCAGGTGCAGCAAGGCCCGCACCGACACCGTCAGCAAAATACTCCAAACAGCACCAACCACAATAAGTCCACGCGAATAGCGGTGATCTGCCGGGAAAAAGCCGTAGGCCGCCGAAATAGCTATGGTGCCTACCAGCAAGCCGCGTACCAAGCGGGCCGCCCGGTAAGGCTTGTCGTATGCGCCACTGAAATAGGCACCCAAAATCCAGAGCAGGACGTAGATGGGCACAATGAGCTGTAAATAAATCGGCGGATAAATGGTGCCCTCATCTATTTTAACGTTTTGCTCCCAAAATTGGGTGAGGAGCACCATACCGCCGTAAATGAGTCCCGCATCGAGCAGAGGGTGGAAGGTGCGTTTGGCCCAACGTCGCAGCAAAGCAATTACCGCCCTGAATACGATGCCCAATTGAATCAAGGTGTTGAACAGGCGGGCGCTGCCAGGACTAAAATATTGTCGGGCAAAGATGGCCATGGCCTGGTAAAACACCCTGACGTACTTGATGGAGTCTTTTTTGGTGCTTTCGCCTTTGTAATGAATGATGCTGCTTTGCGCGAAGTACCAGTTTTCGAAACCAGCCAGGCGAATCCGGTAACTGAGATCGATGTCTTCTCCGTACATGAAGTACTTTTCGTCGAGCAGGCCAATTTGGTCGAGTACCGAACGCCGCATGCACATGAAAGCTCCGGCGAGTATGTCTACGGGGTGGTTTTGCTCGTCGGACAGGTAGCTGAGGTGGTATTGACCAAAACGCCGGCTGTTTTTGAACAAGGCCGACAAACCGAACATTTTGTAAAAAGCAACCGCTGGGGTGGGTAGCCCTCGTTTCGATTCTTTGAGAAAATTGCCGGCCCCATCGATCATCCGGATGCCCAGCCCCCCGGCTTGTGGGTGGCGGTCCATAAAATCAATCACCTTTTCGAAGGTGTCTTCCGCCACTACGGTGTCGGGATTGAGCAGCAAGACGTATTCACCGCTGCTTTGGCGAATGGCTTGGTTGTTGGCGCGCGAAAAGCCGGTGTTTTCGGTGTTCGCTATCAGTTTCACCGTCGGAAACCGTTCGCGCACCATGTCGGCAGAACCGTCGCTCGATTGATTGTCGACTACCCATATGTCGGCATCTATGCGTTCACAAGCTTTTAGTGTGGCCAACAAGGCCTGCTCTAAAAAGTACTTGACGTTGTAATTGACAATGATGACCGACAGCCGCATGCGCTAAAATAGGGAGTTGCCGAAAGAAACCGAACTGATGAACACGCCTTTGCTGGGTGCGGCAATGGAAGTGCCATAGCGGATAAAATAACTTCTGCCTCCCAGTTGAAAGCGGAAAGTGGCTGCACCGCTCAGGCCAAATTGGTTGAAGCGGTTGAGTAAGTTGAACTCGGGGCCAATGCCCAAAGAGAAACCTACGGCATTTTCATTGAAAAGGGTGCTGCCGCGTCCGATGGTGGCCTCGAGCATCACCGGCAAATTGAGCATGAAAAAAGTGCCGAAAAAAGGGTCGGCCTGAAAGCCCAAACTGGGGTGAGCGCTGACCGACAGCGACCGTTTATCTTCGATTTCGCGCAGGTTGTACCTGCCAATATATTGAATGCCAGGAAGCACCGTTTGGCCTCCCGTTTCGGTGAAAAAATTAAAACTTGCGCCCAATTCGTTCAAATAACGATCGGCAAAAGCCTGACCGTTTCGGCGGGGTTTTTCACTCCTTCTGCTCTGAGGACGTTGGTTGAGGTACTCGTCATAGGCATCGGTTTGGGCATTTGCCAACAAAGTGCTCAAAAGCAACAGAAAGAGGATGGTAATGCGTGACATGTAGCCGAAAACGCTCAAAATTAGCGAAAATTACGGCCGATTGCGTTTGAAGGCACGCTGTGGCACTTTAAAAGCGTATCTTTAGCACCGCCGAAAAAGATTGATATGCAGTTTACAAAGCTCAAGGAAGCCCACTTGCAGGTAAAAAATCTCCGCAAGGCCATTTCTTTTTACCAAGACATCCTCGGTTTTCGCACCCAGAGTTATGTGAAAGAAAAGCATGCCGTTTTTGTTGCCGGCAGCACCATGCTGGTATGCCATTTGGCCAAATCGACCAATGAAGATGGGCAATCGCTCATCCAGTTGTCGTATCCCAACCAGCACATCGTACTCGAATCGCGCGATGGGGAATATGAAAGAAATAAGGAGGACATGGCCTACCACGACATTCAAATCATCCAAGAAACGGTGCGCGAGTCGGGAAAGCGGTCGTTTTTTATCCATGACCCCGACATGAACCTGATTGAAATTACCGAGTACAACGCCTGGGAAAGCTGAACCTTTTTGGCCCACACAACCTTGATGAGATAATGAAAAAGTCTTTGCTACTGCTCATGATCCTGGTTTCGGGATTGCTGGCACAAGCCCAAATTTTGCAACCTGTAAAGTGGAAATTTGAAGTCGAGAAGACCGGTCCCGACGAAGCCTTGCTCAAAGCCACGGCTACCATTGACAAAGGCTGGCATCTGTATTCGCAATACATGCAGTTTTCGGAAGATCAGTTTGGTCCCGAAATCACTGTCTTTACCTTCAATTTGCCCAAGGGCGTAGAAAAAGTGGGTAAAACCGAAGAAAAGGGCAAGCTCACCGAAGAAATCACCCCGCTATTTGATAATTTGTTGGTGCGCTTTTTCAGTGACAAAGCGACTTTCATCCAAAAGGTAAAAATGCGCGTGGCCGATGCCAAGGTTACGGGCAATGTGTATTACATGGTGTGCGACGACAAACAATGTCTGCCACCAGAAGAAAAGGAATTCTCCTTTGCTTTGGCTGGTTTTACACCCAGCGAGGAGGCTGCAGCAGAACTTCCAGCCGCACAAAGCACAGAGGAGCAACCCGACGGAGCCGATACCAGTTTGGTACAAGAAGAAGTAAAGGCCACCGTAACCCATGAACCAGCAGCAGCCGCTGGAGGCAGTGCGTCAAATGGACTGTTGGCTGTTTTCATCGCCGGCTTTTTGGGAGGCTTGGTGGCGCTATTGACCCCATGTGTCTTCCCGATGATTCCCCTTACGGTGAGCTTTTTCACCAAACAAAGCGGCACACGCCGACAGGGTATTCTCAAGGCGCTGGGATATGGCTTTAGCATCATCCTCATTTATGTAACCCTTGGGCTCACGGTTACCGTGTTTTTTGGCTCCGATGCGCTCAATGCCCTGGCGTCGGACATTTGGTTTAACCTCGCTTTTTTTGTTTTGCTGGTCGTTTTTGGCGCTTCTTTCCTGGGGGCTTTCGAAATCACCTTGCCCTCGAGCTGGGTAAATAAAATGGATGCCAAAACCGATCGCGGTGGTGTGTTAGGCATCTTTTTCATGGCCTTTACCCTGGCATTGGTGTCGTTTAGTTGCACCGGACCAATCATCGGCACCTTGCTGGTAGATGCGGCCACGCGCGGCGCCTTGCTGGGTCCGGCCATTGGTATGACGGGCTTTTCGCTGGCCTTGGCCTTGCCATTCACCTTGTTTGCCATTTTCCCGGGCTGGTTGAAGAGTTTGCCCAAATCGGGCGGTTGGCTCAACAGTGTTAAGGTGGTATTGGGCTTTTTGGAATTGGCTTTTGCCCTCAAGTTTTTGAGCAATGTAGATTTGGCGTATCACTGGGGATTGCTCGATCGTGAGGTATTCTTGGTGTTGTGGATCAGCATATTTCTCATGCTGGGTTTGTACCTCATTGGCACCATCCGTTTTTCACACGATTCGCCCTTGGCGTATTTGTCGGTGCCGCGTTTGTTCTTTGCCATTGGTGCTTTCAGCTTTACGTTTTACCTCATGCCAGGTTTGTGGGGTGCTCCGCTCAAAGCGGTGAATGCCTTTTTGCCGCCCATGGCTTCGCAAGATTTTGATTTGAGCAGTGCGGGTGGCGGTCATCCGCCATCGGCTTCGGTCACCGAAGCATTGCCGCAGCGGAAGTATGCCGATATTTT
>CAZNWC010000006.1:111451-155340 GCA_964577055.1 uncultured Chitinophaga sp.
CGCCATCGGCTTCGGTCACCGAAGCATTGCCGCAGCGGAAGTATGCCGATATTTTACATTGTCCGCACGACCTCAGCTGCTTTTTCGACCTCGAAGAAGGCCTGGCCTATGCCAAAAAAGTAGGCAAGCCGGTGATGATCGACTTTACAGGGCACAGCTGTGTGAATTGCCGCAAGATGGAAGCCACGGTATGGGCCGATCCGGCTGTTTTGAAGCGCCTGCGCGAAGACTACGTGCTTATTTCGTTGTATGTCGACGACAAAACACCTTTGCCTGCCGACGAGCAATATGTGAGCAAGTTCAGTGGCAAGAAAATCAAAACCGTGGGCAATTTGTGGAGCGATTATCAGGCCAGCACCTTCAACATCAATTCGCAGCCCTATTATGTGTTGATGGACCACGACCAAACGCTTTTGGTTGCGCCAACGGCTTATGATCCGAGCGTGGCCAAATACCTCGAGTTTTTGGATGGCGGCAAGCAAGTATTTGAGCAAAAGCATAGCAAATGAGCGAGCGGCACGATTGGGTAAAGCAAGAATTGCAGCAAGCACAAGAAGTGCTCGCGCGTTTTTTGGCCGATGAGCAGCAGCTCGAAAGATTGGTGTATGCCACTGAATTGATGGCACATGCCCTTCGTCAGGGCCGCAAGATACTCAGCTGCGGCAATGGTGGCAGCATGAGTGATGCCATGCATTTTGCCGAAGAACTCAGCGGCAGGTTCCGCAACGACCGTCCGGCTTATGCAGCCTTGGCCCTTTCTGATCCCTCATACCTCACTTGTGTAGCCAACGACTTTGGTTATGCTGAAGTTTTTGCCCGTGGGGTAGAAGCCCTGGGCCAGCGGGGCGATGTGTTGCTGGCCATCAGTACCTCGGGCAATTCGGCCAATGTGTTAAAGGCAGCTGAAGCAGCGCGTGCACGTCAGATGGCCGTTATTGCTCTTACGGGCAACAGTGGCGGACAGCTGGCAGCCTTGGCAGATGTGGAGTTGCGGGTGCCGCATACGGGCTATGCCGACCGCATACAGGAGGTGCACATCAAGCTCATTCACTGTTTGGTGGGCGGCGTTGAACGCCTGCTTGCTGCGGAGCCATTGGCTTAACATTTGGCCTTCGGGCCTTAAAAAGATGTTAGTTTTTCATTGCGGCGGGGCACCGACCTTGGCCGCACGCTTTTTTTAAGTATTTTCGACGCCAATAAACCTATTACGCATGAATCTATATCAGCGCATCAACAACCTCACGGGTTGGATTGTCTTCCTCATTGCCGCGGTTGTTTATACCCTGACACTTGAGCCTACCACCAGCTTTTGGGACTGTGGCGAATTCATATCTGCTTGTTACAAAATGCAGATCATGCACCCTCCCGGGGCGCCATTCTTCATGCTTACGGGCCGCATGTTCACCCTGTTGGCCAGCGACCCCATGCAAGTAGCCTGGATGGTAAACTTCTTTAGCGGATTGGCCAGTGCCTTTACCATCTTGTTCTTGTTCTGGACCATCACTGCTTTCGGTCGTAAAATCATCGAAAAAGCAGGAGAAGAAGTAGCCGGTGGCCGCATGTTTGCCCTCATGGGTGCAGGTGCCGTTGGTGCATTGGCCTACACATTTACCGATTCTTTCTGGTTTTCGGCGGTTGAAGGTGAAGTATATGCATACTCAAGTTTTTTCACAGCCATCGTATTTTGGGCTATTCTCAAGTGGGAGCGTGTGGCCGATGAGGCCGACAGCAACCGTTGGTTGTTGCTCATTGCTTACCTGATGGGTTTGTCTATTGGCGTCCACTTATTGAATTTGTTGGCCATTCCAGCCATCTGTTTCGTGTACTATTTCAAAAAGCACGAAGTAACCCGCAAGGGGATTATTTACACCATTCTGGCTTCACTGGGTATTTTGGTGTTTGTGCAGTATGGCATCATTCCAGGTGTACCTACCCTGGCCTCGAAATTTGATTTGCTTTTTGTGAATGGGCTGGGTTTACCTTTTGGAAGTGGCAATGCCTTTTTCCTGACAGCTTTGGTGGGGGGTATTGCTTATGCCATTTGGTACACCCAAAAGAAGGAAAAAGTCCTTCTGAACACTGCTTTGCTGGCGGTAAGTTTCATCATGGTAGGCTTTAGCTCTTACACCATGATTGTGATACGTTCGCACGCGAATCCATCGATCAACATGAACAATCCGTCGAACATCTTTTCGCTGGTAAGCTATATCAACCGCGAGCAGTACGGCGATCGACCCCTTTTGAAAGGCCCTTATTTCACCGCACAGGTGATTGATCAGGAGCAGGGTGCCATGAAATACCGCAAAGGCGAAGAGAAATACGAAGAAATTGGTCGCGACATCGTGCCGATTTATGACCCCGCCCACAGCACTATTTTCCCGCGTGCGTACCGCAGGGCAGGTACGCAACAGCGCCACATCGATTTTTACATGCGCTGGCTGGATTTGCGCGACGGCCAAAAACCCACTTTCGGCGAAAACCTCGACTTTTTGTTTTCGTACCAGTTGGGACATATGTACTACCGTTATTTCATGTGGAATTTTGTAGGTCGTCAAAACGACGTACAAGGGCAGGGCATGGATTATGAGCGCGGCAATTGGATCAGCGGCATTGCTGCGCTCGACGAAGGACGGGTTGGTCCACAAAAGGACTATCCACCCGTAAAAACGGCCAATAAGGGCCGGAATGTGTACTACGGCTTGCCGCTTTTGTTGGGACTTATCGGATTGATTTATCACTACCGCAAAGACCAAAAAGACTTTTGGGTGGTTACTTTCTTGTTCATCCTGACAGGTATTGCCATCAACGTTTACCTCAATCCCGAACCGTTGCAGCCCCGCGAGCGTGACTATGCATACGTTGGGTCGTTTTATGCCTTTGCCATTTGGATTGGTTTGGGTGTGATGGGCTTGTGGGACATGCTGCGTAAAAAAGCCCCTGAAACCGTTGCCGCAGCGGCAGTTACTGCCGTGTGTTTGGTTGCCGTGCCCGGCATTTTGGCGGCCGAAAACTGGGACGATCACGACCGTTCGGGCAAGTATACCGCCCGTGACTTCGCTATCAATTATCTTGAAAGTTGCGCGCCCAATGCCATCATCTTTACCATGGGCGATAACGACACCTATCCGTTGTGGTATGTGCAGGAGGTAGAAGGATTCAGAACCGACGTACGCGTGGTGAACCTGAGTTTGTTGGGTACCGATTGGTACATCAACCAACTGCGCAGGCAAATCAACAATTCGCCCGCTATCAAATTGAGCATTGCGCCCGAAAAGATTGTGCAAGGGGTACGTGATTATGTGCCTTTCTACGACCGCAAGATCCAAGGCGGGGTAGATTTGCGTCAGGTATTGCAGTTTGCTACCAGCGATGATCCTTCGGCCAAGCTGCCCACGCAGGGAGGCGAAATGGTAAACTACTATCCGAGCAAGCGTTTTGTCATTCCGGTTGATAAAGCCGCTGTATTGGCACAAGGTGCTGTTACTGCCGCCGATACCGCCAATTTATTGCCAGCCATTGAGTGGGAATATCCACGCAATGCCATCCTCAAAAACGATTTGATTGTGCTTGACATCTTGGCCAACAACGGCTGGGAGCGCCCTATCTACTGGACCGTAAGCATGGGTGCCGAGCAATACCTCGGACTCGATGATTACTTCCAGCTGGAGGGATTGGCGTATCGTTTTGTGCCTATTTATACCCCAAGCCGGGGTGGCCAAACCACACGGGTAGCCGATGAAATCATGTACGAGAACATGGTGAAGAAATTCAAGTGGGGCGGTATGAATACGGGCATTTACATCGACCCAGAGACCAACCGCATGACCATCAACCTGCGCAGCAATGCTACGCGTTTGGCTGAATCATTGCTGTCGAAAGGCGATAGTACACGTGCCCGTGAAGTACTGGATGTGGTGGTGCGCGAAATGCCCCACAGCCATGTGCCTTTGATGATTTTCAATTACCGCATGGTAGAGTTGTATCACCTGGCAGGCGCTCCCGAGCAAGCAAATGCCTTGGCGAAAGATTTGTTTGACATGTTTGAGTCGGAAGCCAAATATTTCCGCGGCCTGCGCGGCAAATACGCTACCTTCTATGAGCGCGATATGCAAAATGCCATGGCCATCATGCAAGAAATGATCCGCATGTCGAACCAATACGGTCAGGCGGATATGGCCAAAGATTTTCAAGCCCGATTCGATGCCATTGGCCGAGCCGGATAAACCATTAAACAGCGCCCCGAAAGGGGCGCTTTTGTTACTATGCGACCACCATTCGAAAAAAGAGAACCTCTTGAGCTGGCCTTTGGCGTACATGCTGTAGCTGAGTTGCTTGAGGCGGGCAAGGAAATAAACAAACTGCTGGTTGCGCGCGAGCGTCGCGATGAGGAGGTAAAGGCCCTGATGCAACAAGCGCGCGAGGCGGGAGTGCCCGTGCAGGAGGTGCCCAAGGAAAAGCTGAATACCTATACCCGCAAAAACCACCAGGGGGTGATTGCCTTTGTGTCGCCCGTGACTTACTACCGCCTCGAAGACGTGGTGGCTGACTGCTACGAGCGCGGTGAAACGCCTTTGTTGGTGCTGCTCGACCGCATTACCGATGTACGCAACCTGGGCGCCATTGCCCGTTCGGCTACTTGTGCCGGTGCCCATGGTTTGGTGTTGCCACAGCTCAATAGTGCTCAGGTAACCGGCGATGCCATCAAGACCAGCGCAGGTGCCTTGGCCAATTTGCCGGTGGCCCGGGTACAAACCATTGCCCATGCCGTTGATTACCTTATTGAAAGTGGATTTACGGTCATTGCGGCTTCAGAACATGCTTCGGAAAACTATTACCAGCTCGACATGACTGGTCCGCTGGCCATCGTCATGGGGTCGGAGGAAGACGGCTTGAGTCCGGCCACCCTGCGCAAAGCCTCGCACCTGGCCCGTATTCCCATCACAGGCACAGTAGGCTCACTGAATGTGTCGGTAGCCTCGGGCATTTTGTTATTTGAGGCCGTGCGCCAAAGATTGGCCGCAGGCATTGCCGATTTTTCCTAACTTTGCAAGGTTCGAAGGTTCCCGGATTAACGCCCGGGATGAAAAGGGAACTCCGGTGAAAGACCGGGACAGTACCCGCTGCTGTGAGCTCCACAAGTACCTGCCGACACAAGCCACTGGGCAACCGGGAAGGCGTCGGGTAAAACAGGAGGAGCAAGTCAGAAGACCTGCCTACGCGCAACAGATCACAGGCTTTCGGGAATAAAAGTCAGAAGATCGGAATAGGCAGCCGCATGGTTGCACATTTCGTTTTTTACAACCCCCAGAGCCTGACCCGTTATGAAAAAGTGGTCAGGATTTTTTGTTTTAGGGCTTTTGCTAAGTCCGGCTGTATGGGCACAAAATGCCGATACCAGCTTGTTGTTGCCTTTGGTGCAGGTGGAAGAACACCGCCACCCAGCCGAACGGCAGCCGGCCTTGCAGCGCCTTTCACCCGATACCCTTTTGTTGCGTGCCTTGGCTGCTGCCAGCGTAGCCGATTGGCTGCAATTGCAAGGAAGTGCCAGTTTGCGCACCTACGGCCCCAACGGATTGGCCACTTTTTCGCTGCGTGGCAGCAGTGCCCAGCAAAATACCGTTGTATGGGAAGGCTTGCCCTTGCTCAATCCGATGAATGGCACGCCCGATTTGAACCTCTATCCCATGTGGTTATTGGGCGGCGTGGGTTTACAAACCGGCAGTTCGGCCAGTGATTTTGGGAGCGGGGCCATTGGTGGGGCATTGCATTTCAGGCAGGGCATTCCGCAAAAGCACGATGCCGCTGTTTTTACCGAAATGCGCTCGTTTGGCGATTATGCCGGTGGTGTTGCTGCATCGGTGCGCGCCCGCAAAGGTTGGTACCAGCTCAGGGGCCTGTATCGAACAGCGCAAAACAACTTCCCCTACAACAATATTGCCCGTTTTGGCAATCCCGAAGAGCGTTTGGCGCATGCTGCCCATGTACAGGGAGGCCTTTTACAAGAAGCAGGCTGGCAGTTTCATCCAAACTGGCGCTTACGAGCAGCCTGGTGGATACAGGCCCATCGGCGTGAATTGCCGGCCAGCATGACCGAGCAACAGAGCACTGCCGTGCAAGCCGATACAGCGCATCGGTTTGCGGTGAGCCTGACCGGACAAGCTGGTCGTTGGCAATTGGCCTTCAGGCAGGGTTTCTTGCGCGAAGTGAATCATTTTGCCGATGAGCGCTTGGGTTTCGACGAAAGACACCGGTTCACAGCACTGTTGCAAGAAATAAGTGCAGCAACCACGCTTGGCCGACACGAATTCAGCCAGTTGCTGCAACAGGCTTATTACACTGCCAATTCGCCCAATTTCAGTGGCCAAGAGCGCCAATACCGCCTGGCCTTGGTGCCTGGCTGGCGTTTTAATGGCGCCAAAACCACAGCACGCGTTCAACTGCGTGTAGAAATGGTAGACGGCCAGTTGGTGCCACTCACCCCTTCTTTGCAAGTTGAACAACGTTTGGCACCAGCCCTTCAAATGCGTTTGGCAGCTAGCCGCACCTACCGCTTGCCAGGCTTCAACGATTTGTACTGGCAACCTGGAGGCAATGCCGATTTGCAGCCCGAAAATGGCTGGCAAGCAGAAACAGGCTTGGGATGGAAAAAGCAATGGGGCAGTTGGGCATTTTCGGTCGATGGTGGGGCGTTTTGGAGCGATTTAACCGACTGGATCATTTGGTTGCCTAACACCAGCCTCGGTTATTGGACGCCCCGGAACCTGCGCCGGGTACAAAGCATGGGTTGGGAGCAGCAATGGGGTGTGAGCAAGCAATGGCGAGAGCTCAAGCTGCGTCTCAATGGTGATTATGCTTATGTAGCCACCACCCACAGGGAAGTAGGTGCTGGAGAGCAAGAATTGCTGGGCAAGCAGTTAATTTATATTCCGAAGCACCAGTTTCGCGGCCGTTTTTTCGTAGAGCATGCTGCCTTTTTTGTAGGCTGGCAGTACAGTTACAACGGCTTGCGTTTCACCAGCAGCGACAACCGCTTTTTCCTCCCTCAGCAGTACCTACACCAGCTCATACTGGGTGGAAGCAAAAAGTTGGGGCGACAGCTTTTACGCCTTACAGGCACCGTGCACAATGCCTTGAACCTGCCATACCAACAAATCGCCTGGCGCCCCATGCCCGGCCGACATTATCAAATCACTTTACAAATCAATTTTAACGCCTCATGAAGCAATCATTTCAACGTTTTGGCCTGCTCTTTTTGCTGAGTTCCGGTCTGTTTTTCACCGCCTGCAAAGACGAGTCCACCACACCAACCCCCGAGCCAGCAGCCGCCTATGGCAGTGGCATTTTTGTAGTGAATGAAGGTCCTTTTCAAAACGGTACCGGCACCATTACCTTCATCAACCGCAGCAGCGGAGCAGTACAGCAAGATGTATTTCAAACGGTTAACGGCCGACCGCTCGGCAACGTAGCCCAAAGCATGGCGAGCTACCAAAACACAGGTATGCTGGTGGTGAACAATGCCGGCAAGGTAGAGTTTGTAGATCTTAAAGACTTCAAAAGCACCGGTGTGATTGAAAACATGGCCCTGCCCAGCGGCATCGTCGTGGCTGGCAATACGGGCAAGGCCTATGTAACCGAGTGGGTAAGTTTCAGTGGCAATGGCCGCGTGGCGGTGATTGACATTGCCAGCAAGCAGGTACTTCGCCGCATTGCCGTAGGCGAATTCCCCAATGCCGTGACTTGGCACAACAACCGCATTTTTGTAGCCAACAGCAACCAAAACACGGTGGTTGAAATCGATCCACAAGCCGATACCATTTTGCGTACCCATACCGTTGGCGACCGCCCGAACAGCATGCGGAGTGTAGGCAACAGCCTCTTTGTTTTGTGCAGCGGCAATCCTTCTTGGGCAGGAACCGAAACGGCTGGGGCTTTGGCCGAAATTGTGGGCAGCCAAGTGAGCATTCGCAATTTTACGGCAGCTACCATGCACCCGGGGCAGTTGACCCTACACCCCGATGGCGGCAGCTTGTTGTACCAGCTCAGCGATGGTGTGCACAGCTTGTTACCCACCGCAAGTGGCAACATCCAGCCGGGAAGTCCGGTGATCGCCGGCAACTTTTACCACTTTTCGGCCGATCCACAGGGACTGTTGTACGGCACCGACGCGAAAGATTTTGTGAGCAATGGTGTGATTTTACGCTATGAGCGTAATTTTACCCTTAAAGATTCACTGCCAGCCGGCATTGCCCCTGGCAGCATTTATTATCGCTAAACCTGCATGCACCAACCCATTCCCAAATCACCCCAGCGGCTCGTTGAAAATGTTGATTTTTACTTCAACGATCAGGGTTTGATGGTGTTTACTGCTGAATACCATCGCAAAAGGGGTTACTGCTGTAAAAGTGGCTGCCGACATTGTCCATATGGCAATGCCCCAAGCAATGCCGAATCACCTTTGCGCAAGGCTTAAAAGGTGCGGCTGTAGCCGATTATCCAGCGAAAGGTGCTAGCAGGTTGTCCGGTCCCTATGAGCTGGTAAACGGGTAATTGACCCAACAAGTGCAGCGCACTTTTTCCGGTATAAACATCAGTTCCGCCACTGAGGCCATAAATTTGGCCGCCGGTGGCGGACTTTTTTTGCCCGTAGAGCATTTCAGCCTGCGCATAATCGGCCGTTAAGCCACCATAATGCATCCATCGCACCCGTTTGCCTTGCCGGTTGTGAAAATATTGCAGCGAAGCACCCCACTGCGCACCCATTTTAAAGTCGAGTTCGTTGGAGGTAAATCCCCTTCGGCGCGCTTCGAGCTGCAGGCCGCCCTTTCCTTTGCTAAGGGTATAAAAAAGCTGTGTTTGCAAGCTCCAACTACCGGTGCCAGTTTGAAAAGCCTCGGGCAACATACGTTTTTGTTCGTCGCGTTGTTGGAAAAGACCGGTGGGAGCACCCAGCTGCAGTCCTAGGCTGCTGCTGTGTTGCCAAGCGCCCGTACTTTTGGGCATCAACCATTTGTAAAAGGCAGTGAATTGCACATCGCCCATGCCCGAAATTGAACTTACTACACCGTTGGTGCTCATGCGGTCGTGGAAGCGATAAGGCAATTGCAAAAAGTATTGCCAGCGTTCGCCCTCCTGCCAACGGATCCAGAGTTCTACCGATTGCATGCGGTCGTGGGTAAGTGCTTCCCCGTCAATTTGGTTCAGACTGGTTTGCGGATGTCTGAACCACTGTTGCTGGCTCCGCAAACTGGCGTAGCGGCCTTGTAAAACGGGCAGCATGCCAAAAAACTGGCCACCTGCACTGCAACCGCACATGTCGCAGGCCAGGCTGGGTGATGCGGTAAGTACCACAGTGGAAAATACAAGTATGGATAGAATTTTTCTCATGGGTGAAAAGGGGAGCTGAGGTGCTCGTTTTGCAGAAAAGAAGGATCGGTTAGGCTGTGCAGAAAGGCTTTGAGTTGGTTTTTTTCTAACTCACTCAAGGGAATGCCTGCACCAATGGGGGCATCGGCGACATAAGCGGGCTGGGAGTAATGGTTCAGCACGGCATCGAGGCTGGGCAAGCTGCCGTCGTGCATATAAGGGGCCGTAAGTGCCACATTGCGCAGCGAGGGAATGCGGAACTTGCCCAAATCAGCAGCTTCGCCGGTAACCCGCTTGCGGCCTTCGTCGTTGGTGCTGCTTTGGTGGCCGTTGCGCGCAAAGGCAAAGCTGCTGGTAAGCGGCTCGCTGTGGCAAGTGCTGCAATGGGCGCGAAACAAGGCATAACCTGCTGCTTGTTCAGCGTTGAAGGTGGCTTTTTGGGTAAGTACCTGGTCGTAAAGGCTGCTAGCTGAAACCAATTGGGTCATGAACTGACTCATGGCCAAAAAGAAAGGCCGGTCGCTAACGGTTCGACTACCAAAGGCTGCTTCAAAATCAGCCGGATATTGCGGGTGGCGGCGCAAACGCTCGAACAAATCGGGTAAATTGAAATTGTGTTCGGCCGTATCTGTTAGGGGCGCGAGGGGTTGTACATCGAGGTGTAAAATGCCACCATCGGCATTGAACCAAGGCATCCAGGCAAGGTTTTGGAGGGCCGGACTGTTCCTTACCCCGAGTTTTCCACCCACACCCCGCGATATGGACTCGTCGTGCGCAAAAGCCAAATTTTGTACATGGCAGCTGGCACACGAAATGCTGCTGTCGACCGAGGTAATGGGGTCGTAAAACAGCTTGCGGCCCAGCACAATGCCTGCTGGAATGGGCTTGTTAGCGGCAAAGTCATAGCGAGGCGCCGGAAAATGGGCCGGCACTGGAAGGGGCTGCAGTTCGGCAGGAGGAGGGAGCTCCTCCTGCCGACAGGCTGTTGCCAAAAAAAGCAGCCACCACAGCGAACGTGCTACGCGCACTGTTCGGTGGAATTGCATGGGATTGAATTAGTTGTGCAGGTGGTCGAAACTGAACGCATCGCGGAAATTGGTCGCGAGGGTAGATGCGTTTGCGCCGGGCATATGCACATTGCTCATAGAAGAGAGCAAAATGCCGCCATGCCAAAAACGAGCTACATTCACATACAGATGCACGCTAGGCAGGGCGTTGTTGCGAACGCGCAAACTTCCGCCGCCAAAGTTCAGCGTAGTGGTTCTGATGGCATTGTTGGCGCCGCTGAAACCACCCAAGTGGTACTTAAAGGTTCCGTTGGGAGCTTGTGGCGAACGTCCTTCGGCTTTTACGAAGATGTAGCCGGTATTCCAGCTCCAAAACATGCCTTGCGAAGGAGCAAGGGCACCTTCTTGGGCGCCACTCACATTGCGTGCCGAGTCAACACCAATGGTGTAAGTGATGCTGGTGTAATCGCCTTCGGGAATGTCGTTAAGCGTGAGCGTAGCCAATGCACCAGCGTTCAACTTTACCAAGTGGTAACTGTTGGGTTGTATCCATTCCGAACCATCGGCCTTGGTGAGTTTCACGTTGGTGATGTAGTAATTGAGGAAATCGAAGGTAATGGTGTCGCCGGTAGATGGATGGCGCAAGGTTTGGCCTACGCTCCAAGCGCCTTGGGTGGGGCCCCAAACGTGGTCAAACTTGATTTCGGCATTTCCCTTGAGTTCGGGTTGAGGTTCGGGCTCAGGGGTGTTTTGTTTGGTGCAGGCAGTAAAAGTTGCCCCTGCCATGAGGGCAAGAAAAAGATATTGAAATTTCATTTTGTTGTTGTTTAATGTTAGAAAATAGAAACCACCGCCATACACATAGCGATGGCTGTAGGGAAGGTTTTTCCCTGGTTTTGGGGCACATTAAACGGTTTCGGGGGGCGGACAAATGGCCGCAAGTACAGGCAGCGGCAAGGCGGTTGCACCGAGTTCACCAAACAGCCAGCGGCTGCATTTGGTGTGGATGGTGAGCGGCGTGATGGGCTTGCCCAAGTCAAAGGCCGACAATTCGAATTGCATCACTTGGCCGAGGGGTGCAGCGGGCGGACTGGGTTGTGTTGCCGCCAAACGCTCAGCCAGTATACAGTGACCATCACAATTCAATTCGGGTTTGTCTTGGTTGCGACACAGCACCTCTTTGTAATAGCGCAAATTCGCTTGGTAATGTCCCCAAACAGCCAGCTTACCCAACAAAGGCATGAGCAAAGCGGCAATGAGAAAGCTTACCAAGAGGGTGCGCATCATGCTGCAAATATACGGCTGAATAGAAACAAAAGACGTCTTAACAAGTTTTTATTGGTGAATGTGCTCAAAAGCAAAGGCAGCCGTAAAGCGTTGCGCCAGTGCTGCCGCTTCGGCACCGGGTTGTAAAACACTGTGGCGGTGCGAGGGTCCAGCACCCAATCCCCAAAAGGCGGCCGTGTTTACGTACACTCCCAATTCGGGTTGATGGCTAGCTGAAATGTGTAAACGCTCCTGGTCGAAGAATACTTCTATGCGCCGGTGCACCGGGTGCAGGGCATCGAAGCCATACAAACGGTATTCAAAGCTGTCGTTGGGTGCTGACCGACTGAGGCCCGCTGCCCACAAGAAATTAAATCCTTCTTGCGCATTTCGGTACATCCCATAATCGGGGTGTAGTTCGCCTTCGAAAGTGCCGGCAAAATTGCGTGCGGCATCTATCCCCAGGTAAAAACCGATACCGGTATAGTGGCCATGCGGTATCTCCGAAAGCTCGATACTAAAGACCCCACCGTTCACGGCCACCAACCGATAGCTGGGAGGCAAAGGCGTCGACAACCCGTTGCTGTCGAGCAAGTAAAACCCGCTAAGGTAATAGCGGAGCTTGTTGAACAAAATGCTATCGTCTGATGCCGGAAGCACGTACCAGGTTTCGGGATAAAAGGTGTTGGCTTCCGTGTTCCAATAGTGCTGCAATTTAAGGCTCATTGTAGCCGTGGGGGCAGGCTCAGGTTTGGGGGGCGGAACTTCAAGGGGTTTGCAACCCAAGAAGTAACAACAGGAAAGCAGAAGGATGATCCGGATCAATAGGGTACCAATTGAAGGGTATCGAGTTCGAGCCGCAATTTAAGCCAATCGGCCAATTGTTGCTCCCGAATTTTGCCTGGATTTTCTTTCCAACGCACCAAAATGGTGGGAATGGTATCGGTTTGCATCTCCGATACCCGTGTTTCGGCCAAGCGCGAAAAGCCAATGCGTTCAATACGTGGGTATTGTACATTGATTTCACGGGCAATTTGGGTGTAATCGGCGTTTCCGAGCCTGTAGCGCAATAACTCTTGTTCGAGCAAGCGGATTTTTTGGTCTTTGTCTTGCAGGGCCTGCTCATTGCGTTTGTACAGCTCTTCAATGATGCCGCTTTTCACCTCCGATGCCATATCGCTTGAAAAGGCACCGGCCTGGTGGATGATCAGCCGGGTTTTTTGGAGACCACGTTCATCGAGTTTGCGATTGAGGCCAGCGATTTCATCGCCGGGCAGGGGTTTGCCCAAGAGCGAAAGTTCGATGTAGGAAGAATCGCTTCCGTATTTGAGTTCGGTTTTGATGACCTGGCGGTTCGGAAACTCGAGGTAATCGGTCACAAACTTGAGCGCTTTGTTGCGAAAGAGCGATTCTTGTACAACGTTGTAGGCAATAAAAATGCTGGGCGTAATGGTGATGATCAAAAAGAGGTAAATGCCGGCCTTGGCGCGTTTTTCGGTGCGTTCGTTGACAAAACCTACCCGCTTGAAATTGAGGTAGCGCACCATGAGAATGGTGGCAAAGCTGATGAAAACCGAATTGATGAAAAAGAGGTACAAAGCGCCCAGGAAGAAGCCCATATTGCCGTTGGCCAAACCATAACCCGCCGTGCACAAAGGGGGCATCAGGGCAGTGGCAATGGCCACGCCGGGCACTACATTGGTTTTTTCGCGGCGCGAACCTGCGATGATTCCGGCCAAACCTCCGAACAACGCAATGGCTACGTCGTAAATGGTGGGGGTAGTGCGCGCCAGCAATTCCGATTGTGCCTCTGAAAGCGGACTCAAAGAAAAGTAGAGCGTGGAGGTGATGATGCTGATGCCCACTGTGATGCCAAAGTTTTTGAGCGACTTTTTGAGCAGCGCAAAATCCATGATGCCTACCGCCAAGCCGGTACCAATGATGGGTCCCATCAGGGGCGAAATCAACATTGCGCCTATGATCACCGCCGCCGAGTTGGTGTTCAGACCAATGCTGGCGATGAAAATAGAGACCACCAAAATCCACACGTTGACGCCCTTAAACTCGGTATCGCGGGTAATGCCGGCAATGGTACCGGCTTCGTCGGTGCCATCTTCGAGGTTCACAAGGCGTTGAATGAAGTCGGCAAAGGCAGTGGTCAGCGGCTTGCTGTTTTCTTTTTCTGAAAAGCCTGTTTTTTCCATGCCATTAAATTAAGGCTTTTGCCACAATAGTTTACCTTCGTATTATGTCTGCCTTGCTGCTTGTCATCGAATGGAGCCTTCCTTTGAAGTCGCCAGTGCTTATTTTTTCACTGGTGCTTTTCATCATTTTGTTTGCCCCATTGCTCTTGGCCCGCCTGCGCATTCCGGGCATCATCGGTTTGATTCTCGCCGGTGTTGCCATTGGCCCCAATGGCCTCAATGTACTGCTGCGCGACGCCAGCATTCAGTTGTTCGGCACAGTGGGGTTGTTGTACATCATGTTTTTGGCCGGACTTGAAATAGACCTCAAAGACTTTAAGAAAAACAGGAACAAAAGCCTAGCATTTGGCGCCTTTACTTTTTTGATACCCATGTCGTTGGGTACCCTGGTGAGCCTCTATCTTTTTCATTTCAACATGGCTTCTTCCATTTTATTGGCTTCCATGTTTGCCTCTCATACCCTTTTGGCATATCCCATTGCGTCGCGTTACGGGGTAAGTAAAACCATGAGCGTGAATGTGACTGTAGGAGGAACCATCATTACCGATACGCTGGCCCTTTTGGTGTTGGCAGTCATTGCAGGCTCAGCGAATGGAGAGCTCAACCAAACATTTTGGGTCCGACTTTCGGTTTCGGTGCTGTTGTTTGGCTTGGTGGTTTTGGCCGGTTTCCCCTATTTGGCACGTTGGTTTTTCAAAAAGTTTGAAGACGCAGTAAGCCAATACATATTTACGCTTGCGTTGGTGTTTTTGGCTGCTTTTTTGGCTGAATTGGCTGGCATTGAAGGGATTATTGGAGCCTTTTTAGCGGGATTGGCGCTTAACCGACTGATTCCGCATACTTCAGCCCTCATGAACCGTATTGAGTTTGTGGGCAACGCCTTGTTTATTCCTTTTTTCTTGCTGGGTGTGGGCATGCTGGTAGATCTGCGGGTTTTGTTCCAAGGACCTGAGGCGCTTTTTGTGGCAGCTACCATGACAGTTGTGGCTACTTTGGCCAAATGGCTGGCCGCTTTTTTTACCCAAAAAACGTTTGGCATGATGGCGGTAGAGCGGCAAATGATGTTCGGATTGAGCAATGCACAGGCGGCTGCTACGCTCGCAGCCGTTTTGGTAGGCTTTCAACTTGGTTTGCTGAACGAACAGGTTTTAAATGGCACCATTGTCATGATCTTGATTACCTGTTTAATCAGTTCTTTTGCGGTAGAACGTGCATCGCGGAAAATGGCGTTGTTAGAAGCGAATGATCAGGAGAACAGCGAGGCGGTGGAAGGCGAACGAATTTTGGTGCCGTTGTCGAATCCCGAAAACGTGGAATCTCTGTTAGAATTGGCAGTTATGGTGAAGGATCCGCTCAGCCGAAATCAGCTTTTTGCACTCACCGTTACACGCGAGGACACCCAAGTAGAACAAGGACTTCTAGCCTCCAAAAAATTATTGGAAAAGGCCGCCAAAGTTGCCGCGGCTTCGGCCCACCGGGTAGAGACGCTCAACCGCATGGACATGAATGTGACCAATGGCATTGTTTATGCCACGAGGGAGAACAACATTACCCACTTGGTCATCGGCTGGAATCCGAAACCCCAGGTGGCCGACAAGTTTTTTGGAAGCATCATGGACAATTTGCTCAAGCGAACCGAGCAAGCAGTGATGGTTTATCGGGGAACACAACCCTTGAGCACCATCCGTAGAATTCTGGTGGTAGTTCCCGAAAACGTAGAGTTTGAGCCTGGTTTTGTAGGCTGGGTAAAAACGGTGCTTCATTTGGTGAAACAAACCAGTGCAAAGGCGAAATTTTTTGGTAGTCCTGGTTTCATTGAAAAGCTCACCCAGCTGAGTAAACAAAAGAAATTCAACTTTGATTTTTCCGCCGAAACCTTCACCGAATGGGATGATTTTTTGGTGTTAAGCCGTGAAGTTACCGCCAATGACCTTTTGGTTGTGGTAAGCGCGCGAAAAGGAACTTTGTCCTATCAGCCAGCACTCGATAAGGTGCCTAACCAATTGGGCAAGTATTTCCAAGACATTAGCTTTGCCATTATTTTCCCCGAATGGAAAGGATATGCCGATGGCAATTCGCTTTTGCAGCTCGATGCAACCATGCCATCACCCATTCAAGAAAATCTCGACAGGATTGAAAAGGTTGGGAAATTGGTTAAAAAGGCTTTTGGCGGAAGTAGTGAATAAGGCTTATTCAAGCAGCAAACGGGTAGATTTTCGGCCAAAGGAGCCTTCAAAATGAAGCAGGTATTGACCTGCCGACACTTCTCCCAGTTGCAAGCTTCCTTGGGGTCCTTCTGCTTTTCCTTGCCAGAGGGTTCTTCCCAACATATCGGTCAAACGAACGGTAAAAGTGCTGCCATCGGCAAGGTTGGGTATGCGAAAATACACCAGGCCGCGGGCCGGATTAGGGTAAACCAACACCTGATTGTCTTCAGCCATGGGCTGTACGGATACAGCGAATGGCGAGTTCACCACAAATGAGCCCATCATGCCATCGTCTTCGTGGGTGAGCATGTGGCAGTGGTACATATAGGGCAAGGTATCGTTCCAAAAAGTTTCGAAACGGGTAATGAAGCGCACGGTGCCCATGGCTGGCACAAAAATCACGTCTTTTCTACCCGCAAGCTGGGCAGCAGGTGCCGCGCCATTGATGCTGAGCACGTAAAAAGGCACATTGTGCAGGTGGAAGGGGTGCCCAATAGGTGTTTGGTTGCGCAATTCCCAAATTTCGGTATTGTTGAAAGGCACCCGCTGGTTAATCACGTGCATGTCGAAATGCGTATTGTTGATCATGAAGGGCCCCCGGATGGCCGTTGGGCCCATGACCGCAGGCATAAAAGTAAGCAAACGGGTGGTGTCGGCCTGGGCCACGGTAGGAATTTGGTGCGCTACCAAGGTGGCAGGAATGCTGGTCACTGGCAAATCGGTAGGAGCACCTACATTGATTTGGAGCAGCGTATAATTGGCCCCGTTGCGTGGGTTTTGGCTGTAGCCAGGCAACTGTTGTCCGGGCCCCATGCCTGGTTGCGCAGCCCCGTAAATGGCGCTGGGCAAGCTGCTACCGTAATTCATGAGCTGGAGGCTTTGTCCGTTTTTGCCCGATAAGTTCACCAGCAATTCGGCCCTTTCGCCGGGTGCCAGTTGCAGGCGTGTAATGGCTACGGGAGCAGTCAGCAAGCCGCCGTCGGAACCAATCATGTGGAAGCTTTCGTTCGTGCTCAGGCCCAGGTTGTACACCCTTTCGAGCGAACCGTTCAGCACGCGCAAACGCACCACTTGGGCGGGCAATTGCACAAATGCATTGCGGGTGCCGTTCACCATCACAGCGGTATCGAGGTGCTGTTTGATGACCATCTGGTTGTTGGCATCGAACTGCCGGGTTTGGATCACAAGGGGAATATCATCTACCCCATAGCGGCGGGGCAGATTGAGGGTAGCTTCGAGCGAATCGCGTACGATGATGAAGCCGGCCGCCCCTTTGGCTACCTGTAAGGCCGTTTTGTAGTGCAAATGCGGATGGTACCAATAGGTCGATGCCCAGTCGAGCACGGTAAATTCGGGCGACCAGGTGGTGCCGGGCAAAATGGTTACATGCGGACCGCCATCGTTATGTGGCGCCACATGCAGGCCGTGCCAGTGGATGGTCGTCGTATCGGTGAGCGCGTTATTCACCATCATTTTCACCTGCTGGCCTTTTTGCAAAATGAGCGTGGGGGCCAAAAAAGCCCCATTGATGCCGATGGTTTGGGTTTTGGCTCCTGCATAAAAGGCCATGCTATCGTGCCTGATTTGCAGGTTGTACACGGGGCCGTGCAAGGTATCGGGGATGTGCAAAGGCTGCTGTGCTTGCAAGGCCGACACACCTACGAGTAATAGTCCAAATACCAATGGTGCAATTTTCATCTCAAAGAGGTTAGCTAGTAAAATTAGCTAAGCGGCAACAAAGATGTGTAACGCAATTAACATTTGCACTGGACACCTCAGTACACCCATCGCAAACTCAGCAGCAAAGTCCTTGGCCGAAGCGGTCCGTACACATAGGCGGCGTCGCGGTTGGGGCCTGTATCCAAATCGCGCTGGAAGCTGTTGAACAGGTTTTGCACACCCAAACTGCTTTCGAGCCGCATGCGTTTGGTAAGCACCCAGTTGCGTTCCACGAAAAACCCAGCATCCACAAAAGTTGGGCTGCGCTTGAGCGCGGTAAAGGCGGTTTCGGCATCGAGCACGTGTGGCACCCACATGCGGCCAGTGTAAAGCAGGCTGCTTTGCAGGGTCCAGCCTTTGCCTAGTGGTTGGCGGTAAGTGGCATAACCGTAGGCATCGGGGGTACGGAGCATGCGGTTGGTGGTGGTGAGGCTGTCGCCATTGGCGCTTTCCCAAAGCACTTCGGCCTCGCTCAACAAGGCTTGCTGCCAGGTAAAGCCCAACTCGAGGGTCGCTCCCCCATCCAAAGCCAACTGCTGGGTGAGGTTTACACCAAATACGGTGGCTCCGCTGCCGTTGCGTTTGTTGATGACTTGGGTGCCGCCGGGCAGTATTTCGGCGTCGAGCAGCAAAAAGGGATTTTGCAGGCGGGTGTAAAAGGCTTCGAACCCAAAACGCTGCTGGGTATTTCCGATCGGATGGTCGTTTTCGTAGGCCAGGGATATACTGTTCGATCGCTCAGGCACCAAATCGTTGCCCAGGCGGACGAAACGCGCCGAGCCACCCACCAAGGCGATGTGCAAATCTTCGTCGAAAGCCTGTGGTGCACGGTAACCTTGGGCCCAATTCAAACGAATGCGGTTGTGGTCGTTGGCATTCAAGAGCAGGCTGGTGCGGGGCAACAACAAAGGGAAAAGGCGGTCTTGCAGCACCACATCGGTGGCCAAATCGTAACGGCCTTGCAGGCGCACCTGGTCGAAACGCAGCCCACCCAACAGCTTCAGCCGCTTGCTGAGGCGGTATTCGGCTTGCACAAAGCTGCCCCAAACACGGTATTCCTGGTCGAGCAGGCGGCGGTAGCCTGGCATGGCATCGGTAATGCGGTTGTGCCAATGTTCGAGACCACTTACCAGCTGCAGTTGGTCGCTGGGGTTCCACTGCCAGTTGAGTCCACTCACCAGCGAGCGGTCGTTGGCCTCACCATAGGCGTTGAGGGCCAATAAATCAGCTTCGGTGAGGCTGTCGCCAGGCGCCAGTACCCTTCCACCGCCGCCGTAATAGCTATTGCGGCGGGTAAATTGGCTGGCATTGTACACTTGCAGGCGGTGGCGGTAATCGGCGCTGTACCAGCTTAGCTCGTTGCGGAAGCCCAAAACGCGGTGCTCTAACTGTTCGGCAATGGCCGATTGGTGGGGCAAGAGGTCGAAATCGCTGCCTCCGCGGCGGAATTCGTGTAGGCCGTATACATGTCCTTTCCAATGCAGGCGTTTGCTGAAGTGGTGGAAGCCATTGGCCCCCACATTGCCCCCGTTCAAGAGGGTGAGGTCGCTGATTTGGTCGGCATTGTGGTCGTACCAATCGCGGAAACGCCGGGTGCCGTAGAGGGTCACGCCCGAGCGGAGGTCGTCGCTCACCAAATCGAGGTGGAATTGTGTATTGCTTTCGAGGCTGCGGCCGCCGATGAGGGCGTTCTGCTGCCACAGGCTGAAGCCGTTGGCCACGGGTTCGCGGGTAATCAGGTTCACGGTTCCTGCAATGGCATTGCCGCCGTAGAGTACCGAACCGCCGCCGCGTACCACTTCCAAGCGACCAATCATGGCGGTAGGTAGTTGGTCGAGGCCATACACCCCATTCAATGCACTGAAAACAGGTCGGCCGTCGAGCAGCAATTGGGTGTAGGCGCCGGGCAAACCATTGAGGCGCACCGCTGTGAAACCACAACTCTGGCAATTATTTTCGGTGCGGATGCCTGCGCCAAAAGGCAAACCTTCGGTGAGGGCGGGTGCTTGCAATTGCCGCATTTGGGCGGCTGCAAGTACTTGTACAGGTACCGTGGCTTCACGCCGGTCGGTTTCTACCCTGCTGGCACTTACCACCACTTGCGAAAGGCCCAGCCTGTCGGTACGTAGTACCAATTGCAAGGTCGATTTTGCCGAAACAACCAAGGTGTCAAGGGTTTCAAAACCCAAATAGCTGATGCGCAATTGCACAGGCAATTGGTCGACATTTAGGCTAAAACTGCCGTCGTAAGCACTTACTGTACCCAATTCAGCCTGTTGCGTTTGGATGTGGGCACCGGCCAACGGCTGCTTGCCATCACTCAATCTTCCATGCAGCACCACTTGGGCCAAGCCCTGATGGGCCAGTAGCAAACACCATAAGACAAGCAAATTTTTCACAGTGCAAATATAGCAGCCTTATTTTAAATTTAGACAAGTCTAATTTAATAAATAGACAATGCTAATGTTGATTGTTTCGCACGAGAAAATGCCCGAATGCAAGCGGAATAGTAAAAAATAGCGCAGTTTAGTGTTTCAATTGCAAATAGGTGCACAATCAACCTTCCATAACACGCATCGCCCCCACGCCCAGCGGCTTTTTGCATGTGGGGAATGTGTTTGCCTTTTTACACACAGCTCAATTGGCCAAGGAACTGGGCTGGCGCCTGCGTCTGCGCATCGACGACCTGGACCGCAGCCGCTTCCGGCAAGCGTATTTGGAAGATATTTTCGCCGTTTTAGCCACCTTGGGCATTCATTGGGAGGAGGGTCCCCGCGATACAGCAGATTTTTTAGCGCATTACCGACAGGAGTTGCGCTTGCCGCTTTATCAAAGATACCTCCAACAATTGCGCGATGCCGGTTGGGTGTATGCGTGCAGCTGCAGTCGCTCGCAGTTGGCCGGCTACGAGCAATATCCTGGTACTTGCCGCCACAAACAGCTGTCGCTCGATGACCCCAACTTGCCTTGGCGCCTGCGTTTGCCGGAGGATGCAGCCGTACAGCTGCTCGACCTACAAGGAATGGCCCAAACCATCCCCTTAGGGGGCTTGCTGGGCGATCCGGTGGTTTTGCGCAAGGCCGAAAAGGGCATCCGCTGGCCGGCTTACCACTTGGCTTGTGTAGCCGACGACGTGTTGTACGAAACCACCCACATCGTTCGCGGACAAGACCTATACGAAAGCACCTTGATTCAGCTATTTCTGGCGAAATGCCTGAGTTTATCAGCCTTCACCCAAATCTGTTTTGAGCACCACCCCTTGCTCACCACGCCCGATGGCCGCAAGCTCAGCAAATCGGCAGGTGACCACAAGGGCCGATCGTTGTTGGAAGATTACCCGAGTCAAGCGGCCCTGTTGGCCCTGGTGAGCCAATGGGTGGGACAAAATGATACGTTTTGATTCGGAATGATACGCAGTTGATACGCAAAGTGAAGCTGCTTTCTAACCACTCGATGTTTTACAAGCTTGCCATGTTGTATGTGTAGAAAGGCTTTCGCTTATCCTTGAGCCGGCTTATTTAACTACATAACTCACGCCACGCCCTACGCCTTGTTTTGTGATCAAATCCTTTTTGGTTAAGTCGCTCAAGAGGCGCTTCACGGTAGGCAAAGGCATATTGAGTTTATCGGCCATTTCGCTCGATTGTATGTTCGGACGGCTTTGAATGAGGAAGTAGATGGCCCTTTCTTTGGGCGAAAGTTGGGTTTCGATGCCACTATGATGCAGTTTTTGGAGCAATTGCTGCTGAATATTCCGCAAACAGTGCAAGAAGAAGCGTATCCATGCGGCGAGGTCTTCATGAGGGCGTTGTGCCTGACAACTTCTTAAAACCTGGTAATATTCGTTTTTTCTGTGCTCTATTTCGTGCTCAAAACTCACGTACTCTATCCATTTGTAGCCTGTTTGTAGCAGGAGTAAGGTAGAAATCAATCGGCTCAAACGCCCATTTCCGTCTTGGAAAGGGTGTATACTTAAAAACTCATAAACAAAAGCAGCGGTTTTAATCAAAGCATGCACCTCAGTTTCGCTTTGGTACCAAGCGAGCATGGCCAGCATGGCATTGTCGGTGGCAAAGCCAGCTTCGGTGGTTTGAAAGATGATTTGCTTGCTGCCATCGGCAAATGAGGCTTCAACTGCGTTGTTGTGTTGTTTGTAATCGCCTTTATGCCATTGGTCTTTGTCGCTGTACCTCAATAACCGGTGATGCAGGCTTTTCAAATTGCTTTCGGTGAGTTTTATGTCTTGGTAAGACGCGGAAATTAGATCCATCACCTCAAAATAGCCTACCACTTCTTGGGCATCGCGGTCGGTGAGCTTGGTTAAATCTAATTGCTGCAGCAATACATCCACCTCTTCGTCGCTCATGCGGTTGCCCTCAATGCGGTTCGAAGCACCTACGCTGCGCACAGTGGCCATGGATTTCAACTCCTTGAGACTTTGCCCTTCTTTGCGCTCAATGGCTGTCCAGTTGGCATCAAAACGATCGATTTCACTGATCATTTGAATCAACTTCCAATCAATATTCAGCTTGAAATGGTATACTGCCCCGATCATTTTGATACGCTATGATGCGCAAATATACGAAAATGATACGCAAATACAATCGCTCAATGATACGCTATGATACGTAAATATGCGATAATGATACGCAAAGTGATGGGTGCTACCTTATTGTCTAGCCAGTCGGCTCACGGTCTCCCACACCGCATCACTTTCAAAGCCTTTGCTTAGGAGGAAACGGGCCAATTTGTGCTTGCGAATCAAAGCCGTCTCGTTTTTCAGCGCTTCCCATTTGCGTATGGCTGCCTTTTGGAGGGCGTCTTGGTATTCGTCGGAAAGCAGTTCTTTGAGTGCCTCACGGATGCAGTAGTCAGATACCTGCTTGAGTTTGAGTCCCTGCTTGATTTTTTGCACCCCCCACTGTTTTTGCCGCATTTTGCTGCGGGCGTAAAGTTTGGCGTAACGCAGTTCGTTGAGGTAGTTTTCGGCTACGAGCGTAGCCACCAGTTCATCGTGTTCTTGCCAGGGCACCTCCCAATCGCGCAGCTTTGCCTTTACCTCGCTGTGACAGCGCTCCTGGTAAGCGCAGTAGTGGCGCAAGCGGTCGAGCGGAGAGGCGTTTTTGGGTGGGCGGGGCATTTGACAACTTAAACTTCAAAAAGTGGGATATTCAGCGCTTTTCTTCTTGCTGAATGACAATGGTTAATTGTGCTGCAAGTTGGGGGATCTTATTTACTATGACATCCCAAACAATATGGTAATTAACCCCGATGTAGTCGTGAATCAACCGATCTCGCATGCCAGCCATCGATTTCCATTCGATACTTGACCACATCAGCTTTTTGTCGGCAGGAATTTGTTTGGTAGCTTCACCTATGATTTCCAGACTTCGCACGCAAGCCCTTTTGAGGGTTTCGTCGGCCAAAAAACCTTCCTTTTTTAGGTCGTGGCTAATGGCCAATAAATAAAGACATTCATCGGCAATGTGTTTTAAATACAGCAATGCGTCTTTACGCATAAACGGTATCTAAAATGATTTGTGGCCCTATATGCGGACTTAGGCCATGCAACGTTACCACCTTGACTTTTTGTGCAGGAAAAAGCAGTTCCAAAAAGTCAGCACAGGCTACAAGGTTGTCGAAGGTTTCCTGCTCCTCGAAGAAGTCGACCAACAAATCCAGATCGCTTTCAGGATGCGCCACTCCCTGATTAAAAGAACCGAAAAGCCCTACCTTGCGCACACCTAGTTTGGCCAAGTTTAACTCGTTGGCTTTGAGCGTATGCAATATGATTTGGCGCGTAAGCATAACATTTCAAATTTAGCCTTTTTGAGGCAAATCCAAAAAAAACGGAGGCCTCGCGCTATCAAAGCGTCCCAATCACATGCAACTGCTCTAAGTTGGGGGTTGGACTGCCTCCTTTGCGCTCGAGGGTGATGGCAAAGGTCTGGGCCTGCCCAAAATCCTTCATTTTGAGGCTTCCTTGTCCGAGGTCGAATACACCAGCATCTTGCGGCTAACCATCTACAATGGCCCACAGCTGGTATTTTTGGTCGGCACCGGGTTGTGCCAAGTCGTTTGCCCAGAGGTATACCTCCGCACTTCCGGGATTCCAGGCCACCAAAGCCGAGGCTTCGGGGTGTTTTTCGGTGGCTTTGAGGTTCACCAAACGGAAATCGGGCTTGGCAATGAGGGCCAGTAACTCGCTGCTTTCGCTGGCACGGGCTTGCAGCACATCACGCTCGGCGGCCAGCACTTCGGGGTGGTGGTGTGCCATTTCTTCCACCTTGGCCATTTCTTCGGGTTCTAACGAACCCATCACGTACAGCTCGAGGATGCTGGATGTTATATAGGCTTCGGGAGTCACGATTGTTTGTCGAGTAAAATTTTTCTCAATACTTGTACTGCAGTTCGGGCGCGGGTTTTGACCGTACCTAACGGAATGCCCAGCTCCTCGGCAGCTTGCTCCTGGGGGAGGCCGTTGAAGTACAACAAATCGAGTACTTCTTGCTGCTCGGGCTTGAGCGTGGCCAAAACGTCTTTCAATCCAATGTGGTCGACGGCCGTAATTACGCGCTCGCTTACAGGACTATTTACGTCGAGCTCATCGGTTTCGATTGACTCTTTGTATCTTTTCGACCGCAGGTAGTCAATGGCCGTATTCCGTGCCACATTGATGAGCCAGGTGAAATGGCGTCCTTTACTGGCGTCGTCGGGTACCACCTTTTTAATCACCCCCTACATGGCAGCAGCGTAACGGTCATACAAAATGGCCATTACTTCTTCGTTGCGTTGCTGTAGTGCCAGTACCAGTTGCGATTCGTCTACAAATCCTGGAGGCATGCGTTGGTGTTTGTGCTGCTAATCTACACAAATGCGTTTAAAAGCCACACCGCTAAAAAATCGTGCAGCTGGTTGTACAGGTGTGAAAAGCCGCTATCTTTGCCCCACCAAAGGAACCGGCAATTGCCGGTTTTTTTGACCGCCGCCGAAGTGGTGAAATTGGTAGACACGCACGTTTCAGGGGCGTGTGTCGCAAGACATGCCGGTTCGAGTCCGGCCTTCGGCACCAAAGCCGTTTAGTTCGCTAAACGGCTTTTTTTGTTCAAGGTTCAAGGTTCAAAGTTCAAAGGGCAAGGAGCAAGGAGCATGGCGGGATGCGCCAGCTTAACTTTTAACTCTTAGTTGCCTGTCGTCCGTCCGCTGTCGTCTCAATGCGGATTGGCCGAGCTGATGTTCGCCTTCACATAGGCCACTACCGCAAATACCTCTTCATCGGTCAATGCGCCTTTGAAACCAGGCATGCCATTTTTGCCCTTGAGCACCAACGCAGCCATTTCATTTTTGTCGAGCATGCTGCCTTGCAAGTTTTTAGCACCTGCCTTGCCCAAGGTACCATCGACACCGTGACAAACCACACAGTTGTTGGCGTATAAAGCCGCTCCGTGTGCCAAGATGTCGTAGCTGTCGCTCATAGGATCAAAACCTTCAGTGCTTTGCTGGTTCTCACCGGCCAAAGCAGCGAAATAATCGGCTTTTTGCATGCGTGGACTTTTGGTTTCGCTGATGCCGTAAGCATAAAACAGCAGTGCAAGCGACAACAAGGCGAGGGGCTTGCACTTGCGTTTGAAACCAATGACTGCCAAAGGAATGGAAGCAAACACCGCAATGAGCTTCACCCAAAACCAGCTGCCAGCGTTGATGCTGGGCGTGTTGAGTGCCAAATACAATCCGCTGAGCAAAAACAAGGTGCTGATGATCATTTCGGCTACCCGCGTTTTTTTGGCAAAGGCCTCGAGTTTGGCCGTGTTTACAAACAGCAAAATGGTTTTGCTGAGGTAAAGCACCACAAAAAGAAGGACCACCGTGGTGTGGGTATGCAGCATTCCGGTATACATAGCAGTAGGTTAAGAAGTAGCAAAGTTGCAGAATTCGGCGAGTATTTCAGCAGTTTGGGCAGGACTTTCGTACATTCCCATGTGCCCGGCCGTTTCGAGCACTTCTAGCTGGCAATTGTTGAGCTGCGCGGCAAACGAAAGTCCGGCGGTTACCGGTAAAATAGGGTCGTGCCGCCCCAGCACCACCAGTTTGGGCAAGGCATGTGCTACCAACAGCTCGAGACGCGCCTCGCGGTCGCGCATGGCACGGGTTTGGGCGATGTAGGCTGTCACACTTTGTTCGGCAGCTTGTGCTTCGAGCAAAGCAATGATGGCCGCCAAAGGCTCACGGTTCGCCGGCGCAAAAAGGTTGGGAATGAAGCCGTGCAAAAAATCCTTGCTGCCGCGCTTTTCGATGAGTTCGATGGTGCGGTCGCGGTTGGCTTTTTTGGCCGCATCGTCGCCAAACGGATGCGAATGGAACAGGCCGATGCCTTTCATGCGCTCGGGAGCCTGTGCCAGCATCTCAAGGGCCACATAGCCACCCATCGAGTGACCCACCACCACACAATCGGTGATGTTTAATGCGCTGAGCCATTCCCACATACTGCCGGCTGTAGCCGTCAAATCGGCCGAATCGCCCGGCAACAAGCCGCTTCCCCCCGAACCAGGCAGGTCGGGCACCAGCACCCGGTATTGCCCGGCCAAAACATCGGCAGCAGACAGCCAACAACGGTGACTTTCGGTAAAACCATGCAGCAAAAGCAGGCAAGGACCGGCTCCTTTGTCGTACCATTGTATGACAGCGTTTTGGATGCTGGATTTTTTAAGCATATTTGTTGATTGCGTTTCTGCTGCAAACTTACCAAACGAAGATGAAGAAATTTTTGACGCTCGTCACCGCTTGCTTTTTCACCGGACAACTGTTCGCTCAATCGCATTTTCCCTACAATGGGGTGCGCGACGAACGGCCCAATACCGTGCTTTTTGTGAATGCCAACATTGTGGTGAAGCCAGGACAGCGCATCGAAAAGGGCATGATGCTCGTGCGCGATGGCAAAGTGGCCGAAGTGGGTAAAACCATTGCCAAGCCTGCGGGGGTGCAAGAAATTGACCTGCAGGGTAAATTTATCTACCCCGCCTTTGTGGAAAGTTATGGCGATTACGGCATTGCCAAAGAAAACCGTTCGGCCGGTAACCGCGGTGGCGGTCCGCAATTTACCCCTGCCCGCAATGGTGCCTATACTGCCAACGATGCCATCAAGGCCGACCAGCAGGCCTTCAGCCGTTTCAGTGGCGATGCCAAAGCGGCCGCCCAATGGCGCAAAAATGGCTTTGGCGCTGTGGTTACCCATGTGCAAGACGGCATTGCCCGTGGTACGGGAGCCCTGGTAAGCACCGGCGATGAAACCGACAACCTATTGCTGCTCCAGCCCAAGGTGAGTGCGCACTACAGCTTCAGCAAGGGCAGCAGTTCGCAAGATTATCCTTCGTCGCTCATGGGCAGCATTGCCCTCTTCCGCCAAACCTGGTACGACGCCCGTTGGTACCAGGCCAACAAACAAAAGCAGCAGCTGGTTGACCTAACACTCGACGCATTGCTCGCCGATGCCACCTTGCCGCAGGTTTTTGAAGCCCAGCAGAAATACGATTTGCTGCGCATCCAGGAGCTCGGCAGGGAGCTGAACATGAACTTTGTGGTGAAAGCCCGGGGCGACGAGTACCAATACCTCGAGGCAGTAAAAGCCGCCCAAATGCCGCTGCTGGTGCCTGTGAATTTTCCCGATGCCGTGGAAGTGGAAGACCCGCTCGATGCGCGTGATGTGTCGCTGGCCCAAATGCTGCACTGGGAACTGGCACCCGGCAATCTTGCTGCCTTGCACAAAGCAGGGGTGCGTTTTGCCGTGACCACCGCCGATTTGAAGAATCCATCCGACCTCTGGAACAATATGCGCCTGGCCATCGAATACGGCCTAACAACCGATGCCGCCCTCGAAGCGCTCACCCTCTCGCCAGCCCGTTTGTACAAAGTAGATAACCTGGTGGGCAGCCTCGAAAAAGGCCGCATGGCCAATTTTTTGGTGTGCTCCGATTCGCTTTTTGCAGCCGACAATGAGATTTACCAGACCTGGGTGGCCGGTCGCAAATACGAACACCAGGCTTTCCCCGAAACGGTGGATATGCGCGGCAATTACCGCTTCCAGGGCGGACTGCTCAACGGCATGGCCCTCGAAGTGAAAGGCAAGGCCAGTCAACCCGAGTTCAGCCTCAAAACCAACGATACCACCAGCGTGAAGCTCAAGGCCGAGCGCTCGGGTGATTTTGTGAGCCTGTGGCTGAAAGACAAAAAAGTGGCCGAAGGAGCCTTGCTACGCCTCAGCATCTGGCGCGATGGCAAAAACTTTACAGGTAAACTCAACGAACGTGAAGGGGTAGAAACCGATGTGCGCCTGGCATACGAAAGCGCCCATACTGAAAAGGAAAAAACGAAAAAAGACAAAGCGGCCAGCACCTTAGGGGCCATGCGGTATCCGTTTACCGATTTAGGTCAGTTAGAAGTTCCCAAAGCCGGTGCCATCATCATCCGTGGAGCCACCGTGTGGACGTCGGAAGCCGAAGGGGTGCTCCAAGAGGCCGATGTGGCCATCAACAATGGCAAAATTGTGGGAGTAGGCAAAAACCTGGCAAGCTCGGTTTTTGGCAAAGGGGTGAATGTGCGTGAAATCGATGGCAAAGGCTTGCATGTAACGCCAGGCCTGATTGACGAGCACAGCCACATTGCCATCAGCAGGGGTGTAAATGAAGGAACGCGTAGCATCACCAGCGAAGTGCGCATTGGCGATGTGCTATTCCCCGACGATGTGAACATCTACCGCCAGCTGGCAGGTGGCGTAACCGGCGCACAATTGTTGCACGGCTCGGCCAACGCCATTGGGGGACAATCGCAATACATCAAAATGCGCTGGGGCGTGACCAATCCGGCCGACCTCAAATTCAAAGAGGCACCCAGCTTCAACAAATTTGCCTTAGGTGAAAACGTAAAGCAGGCCAACTGGGGCGACCGCAACACCACCCGTTTCCCGCAAACCCGCATGGGGGTTGAGCAAATCATGATGGATGGCTTTTTGCGTGCCCGTGAGTACGAGGCCATGCGCAAAGCCGATCCGGTGGGTACCCGCCGCGATTTGAGCATGGAGGCCCTCGTGGAAATCATGCAGCAAAAGCGCTTCATCACCTGCCACAGTTATGTGCAGAGCGAAATCAACATGCTCATGAAAGCCGGCGATTCGCTGGGCTTCAAGGTGAACACTTTTACCCACATCCTCGAAGGCTACAAGGTGGCCGACAAAATGTTCAAGCATGGCGCCAATGCCAGTACGTTTGCCGACTGGTGGGCCTACAAATACGAAGTGATCGATGCCATTCCGCACAATGCCGCCATCATGAACCGGGTGGGCGTGAACGTGGCCATCAATTCCGACGATGCCGAAATGGCCCGTCGGCTCAACCAGGAAGCGGCCAAAACCGTGAAGTATGGCGGTTTGAGCGAAGAAGAAGCCATGCGCATGGTCACCATCAATCCGGCCAAGATGTTGCGTGTTGATGCCTTCACCGGCAGCCTCAAAGCAGGCAAACAAGCCGATGTGGTGGTATGGAACGGACATCCGCTGAGCATGTACAGCAAGCCGTTGTATACCTTGGTAGACGGGGTGGTGTATTTCGACCACGAACGCGATGCTGCGGCCCGCGAAGCCCTGAAAGCCGAGCGGCAGCGCCTCATCGAAAAAATGGCTGAGGCCCGTAAAAACGGCAAAAAAGCCGCCAAGCCGGCCCTGATGATCGAACCCGAGTGGCACTGCGAAACCCTGGGCGACCAAGGAGCGCATTTGCACCACGCACATTAATAGCCCTCACTTCACCAAACACCAACCCTTGAAAAAATTCCTTTTCCTGTTGATTTGGCTTGGTATGGGCAGTCTGGTGCAGGCCCAGGACCTTGAGTGGCCCGAGCAGGTGGTAAGCACTGTACCGGCCACGGCCAAGGTGCTGTGCGACGATTGTACCGACACTTTGGTGGCCGAAGTAAACGGCAAAGCCCAGTTTGTTTTCATGCGCAAGGGCGAAGGCACCTTCACTTTTACCGTTGACGAACCCAGCACCGTAGAGGTTTTTGTGGGCACCAAGCCCTTCTTTAAAAAATACCGTCCGGTACCCTTGGGTTGGAGCATTTGGCCTCCGCTCATTGCCATTGCCATGGCGCTCATTTTCCGCGAAGTATACACAGCCCTGCTGGCAGGCATCGTCATGGGTGCCTGGCTGCTCGGCGGCTATACTTACGGTTTGATTCCGGGCATGTGGTGGGCCTTGCAGCGTATCATGGACACCTACATCATCCATGCCCTCAGCGATCCCGACCACCAATCGATTGTGGTTTTTTCGATGTTGGTAGGGGGCATGGTTGCCGTTATCAGCAAAAACGGCGGCATGCAAGGGGTGGTCGATAATTTATCGCGTTTTGCACGCACGGCACGGTCGGGACAATTGGTGACTTGGTTTTTGGGGGTCATCATCTTTTTCGACGATTATTCAAACACCTTGCTGGTGGGCAATACCATGCGCCCGGTTACCGACAAACTCCGCATATCGCGCGAAAAACTGGCCTATTTGGTCGATTCAACGGCAGCCCCCGTCGCCGCCATTGCCTTCATCACCACCTGGATTGGTGCCGAGTTGGGCTACATCAAAGACGGCATTGCCAGCATCGACGGACTGGACGAAAACGCCTACCACGTTTTCCTTAATTCACTGGCCTATTCGTTTTATCCCATCCTCACGCTTTTGTTCATGCTCATGCTCATTTGGCAAGGGAGAGATTTTGGGCCCATGCTCAAGAGCGAAATCAACGCAAGAAAATTTCCGGCCTACAAGCCTACCGGCTACAACCGCCTCGAAGGCGAAGCGGGTGCCTTTTACATGGCCGAAGGCCTCAGGCCAACGCCCGGTTTGGCCATTATTCCGGTGCTCACGGTCATTGGTGTGGTGCTGTATGGCTTGCTGCAAACGGGTTGGGACCAAGACATTTGGACCAGCGATGAATTGTCGATTTTCCGCAAATTGTCGATCATCATCGGCAATGCGAATTCTTACACAGCCTTGCTTTGGGGCTCGGGTGCGGGCTTGGCCATGGCCATTGCCTTGAGCATTGGCACCGAGCGCCTGTCGCTCGAAAAAAGCATCGAAAGCATGCTCAATGGCTTCAAAGTGATGTTGGCGGCTGTGCTCATTTTGGTATTGGCTTGGGTGTTGGCCGAGCTCACGCAAGAACTGCATACTGCGGTGTACATCACCCGTATTTTGCTCGACCTTCAATTAGGGCCCGCCTGGTTGCCAGTGCTCACCTTTTTGTTGGCGGGTTTGGTGGCCTTTAGCACCGGCTCGAGCTGGGGCACCATGGCCATCCTTTATCCCATCATGTTGCCCGCGGCCTGGAAAATCAGCAACGAGGCCGGACTCGACCACGAAGCCAGCCTGGCCATCTTCCACAACGTGGTAAGTTGTGTGCTGGCGGGCAGCGTATTGGGCGATCACTGTTCGCCCATCAGCGATACCACCATCCTCAGCTCGCTGGCCTCGGGCTGCAACCACGTGAGCCACGTGCGCACGCAGCTGCCGTATGCGCTCACGGTTGGGGCTTTTGCCATTGTTTTTGGCACTATACCGGCTGCTTTTGGTTTGCCGGTTTGGGTGTCGTACGGCCTGGCATTGCCGGGCATGTGGCTGTTTATTCGGTATTTCGGGGCAGTTGTACCTCGGTGAGCTGGTGCACGAGGTAGTGTCGGCCGCTGGCAACTTCCTCACACAAAAAGCGGGTGCGCCTTTTTTCGAGCTTTCTAAACACACGGGCCGGCCGTAAAGTGGCAAATAAGCTGCCCATGGGTACGTCTTCGAGCAGCTTGATGTGCGCAGGTCGTTCGTTGTACTGGCCCAGTGCCCGCATCAAATCGGGGTCGGCGCAGCTCGAGGCTTTGGGCGCTTCGAAATAACGTCGCAAAACAGGCAGCAATTCGGCCGGAAAAACCTCCGCCACCAGCAAAGGCTCCATCAACCAGGCAAAGGCTTTTTTCCATTCGGTGCCATGTGGCAACACCTTGTTTTGGTATTTCTCCCAAACCAGCAAATGGGCAAATTCGTGCACCAAGGTTACCGTAAAGGCATAGCGATTCAACGTTTGGTTCACTGTGATGCGGTGCCCGCGACCCTGCCACGGATGTCGGTAGTCGCCCAGCTTGGTGCTGCGGTTGCGGGTGAGCGTGAGTTGCACCCGGTGCTGCACCAAAAAGGCAGCCGCAAACGTCAGGGCAGCTTCGGGCATAAACGGCCGCAGGGCATCTTCGAGTTGGTGTTGCAGATCGGGTTTCATGTCACAATAGGATCAAACTGAGGGACTGTTCAAGCATTTGCTTGCAAAGCAATGTCAACACCCAAAGGCAAAGCGAGGTTCAAAGGCAAATGCCCCACGGGCAAGCCAAATACCACCGGATAGGGGTACGCCCCAACGGCCTCCAGCAAAATATCTTCGGCAGTACGGCCAAAACCAATGGCATTGTCGTTCATTTGGCTGAGACCACCCACCATCAAACCTGCCAATCCTGCGAGCTTGCCCGCCCGCCGCAATGCCTGCATCATGCGGTCGAGATGATACAAATACTCGTCTAAATCTTCCAGAAACAACACCTTGCCCGTTAAATCGGGAAAACTGCTGCTGCCAAGCAAACTGTACAAAACCGATAAATTGCCGCCTACCACCGTGCCCGACAAAGCAGCGCCACGCGCCCAATGCAGTGCAGCGCCAGGGAAGACGGGCGGTTGGCCTTGCAAGGCCGACCACAAACTGGCCAAACTCGCACGCGATTCGGGCGTATCGGCCACGTTCACCGGCATGGTACTGTGCAAACTGGCATAGCCACGCGTTTGCAAAGCAGCGTGCAGCACCGTAATGTCGCTAAAACCGCAGACCCATTTGGGCGCACGGTCGAAACCCCGCCAGTCGATGCCGTCGATCAAGCGCACGGTACCATACCCTCCGCGGGCGCACCAAATGGCGCGAATGGCCGGGTCATCGAGCTGCTGCTGCAAATCGGCCAGGCGCTCGGCATCGGTGCCGGCAAACTGCCGGTCGGCAAGCCCAATGCTGTTGCCCAGCACGGCTTCGAGGCCCAGGGAGCTAAGCCAATCGATGGCAGGCGCCAGTTCGGCATGACTGATCTTGCGTGCCGTGGCCACCACAGCCACCTTGTCGCCTGCACGTAAAGGAGGAGGTATTATCATCTTACAAGCATATAAAGGGTTCCCGTGCGGTTTTTGGGACCCATTTGGGTTTGGGTAAGCAAGTACAAATTCCCCTGTTCGTCTTCGCCTAAGCTGTTCACATAGACGTATGTGTCGCCCGAACGAAAACGCAACGGACTCATTTCCCAGCGTTGGCCCTGCTGCTGAATGGCCATCACACTGCCTTTCCAATCGGCGAAAACAAATTGCCCGCGCAAAGCCGGAATGGCCCGGCCCCGGTACACATAACCGCCCACCACACACACCTTGCTGCTGCTATGAGGGTAGTGGTAAATGGGGCGCACGAGGCTTTTGCCCTGCTCGCAGTTTTTTTCGGGATTGTAGCAAGCCGGACCTTCCATCAAGCGCCAGCCGTAATTGCCGCCGCGCTCGATGAGGTTGATTTCTTCGTATTTGTTCTGACCCACATCCGCACAAAACATGCGGCCATCGGGGGCAAACGAAAATCGCCAGGGATTGCGCAAGCCATAGGCCCATATTTCGGGACGACCGCCGCCCCGTGCAAATGGATTGTCGGGCGGAATGCCATAGGGCTGCTTGCCGTCCACATCAATGCGGAGGATTTTGCCCAACAAACTTTGCAGGTTTTGCCCGTTGCCAGTTAAGCCAAAGCGGTCGCCCGCCCCGCCACCATCGCCCAGACCAAGGTAGAGGTAGCCGTCGGGACCAAAGGCCAGGGCACCGCCATTGTGGTTCGATGCCGGCTGGTCGACAGTAAGAAGGATGCGCTGGGTGGTAAAATCGGCCATGTCGGGGTCGAAAGGCGAAACGGTATACTCGGCCAGTACCCCCTGATGGTCGGATTCGCGGCTGACTTTGGGTGCCGAATAGTACACGTAAAACTTGCCATTTTGCTTGTAGCGCGGGTGAAAAGCCAATCCCAACAAGCCCATTTCGCTGTAATACGGACTGATGGGCGCAATTTTGCTCGACAGGTCGAGGAACGGATAGGGCTTCAATTTACCGTCGCGGATCACCCGCACATTGCCCACCTGCTCGGCCACAAACAAGCGGTTGCTGCCATCGCCGGCATGGGCAAGGGCCACGGGTGCCGACAGTCCGCCCAACACCTCCTGCAGCGACAAGGTCATGGGCACTTGTGCAACGGCCAGGCTGCTCAGGGCCGTAAAAACCAAAACAAACAGGGAGTTCGGCAGCAACATCCCCCAAAACTAACAAAAAGCGCTTGTTTTGCGCATGCTGCAGGCGCGCGTTCGCCTCATTTGGCGAAGCGGAGATAGTTGTCCATATTTGAGCAGTTCAATTGGCCATGCGTTTTTGCTTGTTTTGTGTTTGTTGGTGTTTGCTCTTGGCAGCAAAAGGCCTTGCTGCGCAAATTCCGCTCGCCGCATCGCCCACCCAGCAGCAGGCCGTATTGCTACGAGCAGCCGACGGAACCGAACTTTTCGGGCATGTGCTGCACGACCAACTACCCGGCAGTGCCGAAGAGAGCGACGATGAACAAAGCGTATCAAACGCTACGGCCAGGCCGCTCAGGGCTGAGGCAGCCAAAAGCCTGCGGCCAATCGAAAGGCACGTGCTGGTTTTGCGCACATCGGTGGGCAACGACGACCCACCCGAAAGCCCTGCCTACTCCTGATTTTAGGCTTTTGGCGTTTCATTTCAATTTTTTTCATGCCACATAATAAAATGTTCGGGCCCAATCTGAAATACGATTTGCCGGCCGGACTGGTTGTATTTTTAGTTGCCCTGCCTTTGTGCCTGGGCATAGCCCTTGCCTCGGGGGCACCCCTGTTTTCGGGTATCATTGCCGGGGTCATCGGCGGGCTGGTGGTAGGTCCACTCAGCGGTTCGATGTTGAGCGTCAGTGGTCCGGCAGCCGGACTCACCGTCATTGTTTTGGGAGCCATCCAAAGCTTGGGCTCCTACGAGGCTTTTTTGGCGGCCGTGGTGTTGGCCGGTGCCATGCAATTGGTATTGGGTTATGCCCGTGCCGGACTCATCGGCTATTATTTTCCCTCCACCGTTATCAAAGGCATGCTGGCAGGCATTGGGGTCATCCTCATCCTCAAGCAGCTGCCCCATGCCTTGGGTTACGATGAATCGAGTATGGCTTCGGTGACATTTACCGAAAAAAATGAAAATTCCTTCACCGAACTTTGGTTGGCTGTGCGCTACCTTCGGCCAGGGGCCTTGTTGCTCAGCCTGTTTTCACTGGGGGTATTGATGTGGTGGGATCGCCCGTGGTTCAAAAATCATCCCTTCATGCGCTATGTACCCGGCCCCTTGGTCGTGGTGTTGGGCAGTACTGCCCTGCATGAAATGCTGCTGAAATGGTACCCTACCTGGGCACTAACCCCCAATCACCTGGTGAACATACCGGCTCTCTTGGGCGACGGGGCCGATTACCAGCTGTTGTCGCCCGATTGGAGCGGCATCACCTCGCCCGCCTTGTGGCGTGCAGCGGCCACCGTGGCCGTGGTGGCCAGCCTCGAATCGCTCCTCAGCCTCGAAGCCTCCGATAAAATCGACCCCTGGAAACGGGTGAGTCCGCCCAACCGCGAACTCAAAGCCCAAGGCGTTGGCAACATCCTCAGTGGGTTGTTGGGGGGACTACCCCTCACGGCAGTCATTGTGCGCTCCTCGGCCAACGTGACGGCAGGAGCAAGAACCCGCATTTCGGCCATTGCCCATGGTCTGTACATGGCCCTTTTTGTGCTGTTTGCGCCCCATTGGCTCAACCATATTCCCTTGGCCGGTTTGGCCACTATTTTGGTGGTGATTGGCTACAAATTGTCGACCTATGGTTTGTACCGCGGCATGTACCAATTGGGTTGGACGCAGTTTTTGCCCTTTTTGTGCACGGTGGTGGCCATTGTCTTCACCGATTTACTCACGGGTATCGGTATCGGCCTGGTGGTAGCCCTCTACTTCATCCTGCGTAACAACTACAGCAATGCCTTTACCCTCAGCCAGCAAAAAGATGCTGCAGGAAAGCCCGTTCCCGACTACCAACTCGACCTTTCTCAAGAGGTGAGTTACCTCAACAAAGGCGCCATTGCCCGTTTTTTGCGCGAGTTGCCCAACAACAGCAAACTCACCATCAATGGCAGCCAAAGCACCTACATCGACCACGACGTATTGGAAGTCATAGAGGCTTTCCGTCAAAACGCCCCCATGCGCAACATCGAACTTCATTTGATCGGCATTCCATCGGTGGCCCTCATCAACAACCACTAAATCCAGAAAAAATGCAACAGTCATATGAGCGCCTCATTCAAAACAATGCCCGTTGGGTAGAAGAAAAACTGCGCCTCGATCCCGATTATTTTGCCCGTTTATCGCTCAAACAAACCCCCGATTTTTTGTGGGTGGGCTGCAGCGACAGCCGGGTGCCGGCCAACGAAATCACCGGCACCGATCCGGGCGAAATTTTCGTGCACCGCAACATCGCCAACATGGTGGTGCATACCGATTTTAACTTTTTGTCGGTTTTGCAATACGCTGTTGAGGTACTCCACGTCAAGCACATCATCGTATGCGGGCACTATGGCTGCGGCGGGGTGTTGGCGGCCATGGGCCACAACAATTCGGGTTTGGTGAACAAGTGGTTGCGCAACATCAAAGAAGTGTACGAAAAGCACCACCTCGAACTCGAAGCCATTGCAAGCGAAAAACAGCGGGCCGACCGCCTGGTAGAGCTCAACGTGATGGAGCAAGTGCGCAATTTGGCCAAGACCACCATTGTGCAAAAGGCCTGGAAAAACCGCAGCCTGCAAATCCACGGTTGGGTGTATGGGCTCGATTCGGGCCGCATCCGCGATTTGGAGGTGATGATGCACGAGCTCGACGACCTGGAGCCCATTTTCCGCTACGACGATTTGTAGGTCGTTTGAGCGTTCGGCATTTGGCCATCTGCAGACCGCTGAAAGCCGACCGCCGACCGCCAGCCAACAATCGCCTGAAATTTTACAGGAGAAAAACGTACTTTTGTGCTGCTTTTCAAAACCTTTGGGGAGTGAAAAGCATTTAGTTTCAAACCTGGTTTTTAACATGACAAAAATTGCAGGCAGCGCCGAGTTTCAGGCCCGCCACATTGGCACCCATGCCACCGATTTCGCCCATATGTTGAGCACCATTGGCGTTGACTCGCTCGAAGAGCTCATCGACCAAACCGTACCTGCCAACATCCGCCGCAAAGGCCTCATGAACATGCAGCCCGCCCTCAACGAGCACGAAATGCTCAAGGCCCTGCGTGCCATGGCCAACAAAAACCAGGTGTACAAAAACTACATCGGTTTGGGCTATTACGATGTGATTGTGCCAGGCGTCATCCTGCGCAACATCCTCGAAAATCCAGGTTGGTACACCCAATACACGCCCTACCAAGCCGAAATTGCCCAAGGCCGCCTCGAAGCCCTGCTCAATTTCCAAACCATGGTGTGCGACCTCACGGGCATGGAAATCGCCAATGCCTCTTTATTGGATGAGGCCACCGCCGCGGCCGAAGCCATGCTCATGCTCCACAGCATGAAGGGCGCCAACAAAGGCAACAAATTTTTCGTATCGGAGAAGTGCTTCCCCCAAACCAAAGCCGTACTCGAAACCCGCGCCGAGCCACTGGGCATTGAGCTGGTGTACGGACTCATCGAAAACTACGATTTCAACAACAACGATTTCTTTGGTGTGCTGTTCCAGTATCCCGACGGTTATGGTTGTGTGCGTGACTATACCGATTTCTGCAGCCAAGCCAAAGCCGCCGGCATTTACGTGGCCGTGGTGGCCGACCTCATGTCGCTGGTGCTGCTCAAGTCGCCCGGCAGCTGGGGCGCCGATGTGGTGATTGGATCGGCACAGCGTTTTGGCGTGCCCATGGGTTACGGCGGGCCGCATGCCGCTTTTTTCGCCACCAAAGACGAGTTCAAGCGCCAAATTCCCGGCCGTTTGATTGGCGTTTCGGTGGATGCCCAAGGCAATACCGCCTACCGCATGGCCTTGCAAACCCGCGAGCAGCACATCCGCCGTGAAAAAGCCACGTCTAACATCTGTACCGCCCAGGTATTGCTTGCCATCATGGCCAGCATGTATGCCGTTTACCACGGTCCCGAAGGTTTGCGCACCATCGCCGGCCGCATCCACCGCCGTGCTGCCCTCTTGAGCAAAGCCCTCAAAGAACTGGGCTTCAACCAGGTAAACGAGCAATATTTCGATACGTTGCAAGTGAAACTTTCGGCCGAAGAGCTCGAAAAGCTGCACAACATTGCCGATAGCAAGCAGTTGAACCTCAACTATTTTGTGCCCGGACAAGTAGGCATTTCAGTCGACGAAACCACTTCGGTAGCCGATGTGGCCCAAATCGTAAGCGTATTTGCTGCCATTACCAACGGCCGTCAGGTGAATGTAGCCGAGCTCGACGCAAACCTCCACGACAGCATCGCCGCTTTGTACCTGCGCAGCGACGACATTCTCAGCCACCCTGTGTTTAACCGCTACCACAGCGAACACGAAATGCTGCGCTACATCAAATCGCTCGAAGCCAAAGACCTTTCGTTGTGCCACAGCATGATTCCATTGGGCTCGTGCACCATGAAACTCAACGCCACCACCGAAATGGTGCCTGTTACCTGGCCTGAGTTTGGCAACATCCACCCCTTTGCACCACTGGCACAAACCCAAGGCTACCGCCAGCTTTTTGAAGAGTTAACGGCCGATTTGAAAGAAGTAACCGGATTTGCCGGCATCAGCCTCCAGCCCAATTCGGGCGCGCAAGGCGAATATGCCGGTTTGATGGTGATTCGTGCTTACCACCAAAGCCGCGGCGATCACCACCGCAACATCGCCCTCATTCCATCGTCGGCACACGGCACCAACCCCGCTTCGGCAGTAATGGCCGGCATGAAGGTGGTGGTGGTAAAATGCGACGAGCATGGAAACATCGACATTGCCGACTTGCGCGCCCGTGCCGAAGAGCACAGCGCCAACCTGGCATCGCTCATGGTCACCTATCCTTCTACCCACGGGGTGTTTGAAGAAGGCATCATCGAAATTTGCGACATCATCCACCAGCATGGCGGACAAGTGTACATGGATGGCGCCAACATGAATGCCCAGGTAGGGTTGACCAGTCCGGGTTTGATTGGTGCCGACGTTTGTCACCTCAACCTGCACAAAACCTTCTGCATTCCGCACGGCGGCGGCGGTCCTGGCATGGGCCCCATTGGCGTAGCCGAGCACCTGGTGCCCTTCTTGCCCGGTCACCCCATCGTAAACATCGGCAGCAAAAGCGCCATGAAGCCCGTTTCGGCCGCTCCTTGGGGCAGCGCCAGCATCCTGCTCATTTCATACACCTACAGCCGCATGATGGGTGCCGAAGGTTTGACCAAGGCCACCGAACATGCGATTTTGAATGCCAACTACATCATGGCCCGCCTGCAAAAGGAATATCCTATTTTGTATACTGGTGCCAATGGCCGTTGTGCGCACGAAATGATTGTCGATTTCCGTCCGTTCAAACAATCGGCCGGGGTAGAAGTAGAAGATGTGGCCAAGCGCCTCATGGACTACGGTTTCCACGCGCCAACCGTATCGTTCCCTGTGGCCGGCACCATGATGATTGAGCCCACCGAATCGGAAAGTTTGGCTGAACTCGACCGTTTTTGTGAAGCCATGTTAAGCATCCGAGAAGAGATACGCGAAATTGAGATGGGCTTGGCCGACCGCAACAACAACGTACTCAAGCATGCGCCCCACACTGCCCGCGTTTTGGTAGGAGATTGGGACCGCCCTTACAGCCGCGAAAAGGCCGTATTCCCTGCGCCTTACGTGATGCAAAACAAATTCTGGCCTTCGGTAGGCCGGGTAAACAACACCTACGGCGACCGCAACTTGGTGTGTGTTTGTCCGCCCATGGAGGCCTACATGGAAGCCTAATTTACACCCTTGTTTTACGAGCCCGGAGGTGTTTTGTACGCCTTCGGGCTTTTTTGTGTCTGAAAAAAGTCATTTTTATTTTACAAAAAGGTCATATTGTACTAAATTGCCCATGGATTAAAATCAAAACATGAAGAAGTTATTACTCTTAGCCGTTTTCGGCCTTTCTGGCATTGTTGCTTTCGGGCAAAATGCCAAGCCTGCGAATGTGCGTCAGGATGCGCGCATTGTGGATCACACACACTTTAATGCAGCAGCACCAAACACCATTGAAAGCACCACTGCTTTGTGGTCATTCAATTTCAGCACTGGTACTGGCGTGACGGTAGCCAGTGGACCTGGTGCAGCCGGTAGCAGCAGCTGGTACAGAACCAGCACAATGCCACCAAACCTTGCCAGCTTTGGAACGACGCTGAACTCGACCTCAGGAGCTCCATTCGCCATTATCAATTCCGACTCATTCGGTTCAGGTACCCAGGACGACTACCTTATTTTGAAGGTAGGTGCCAACCTCACCAGCAATGTAGGCGTGCAATTGCGTTTCCAGCACTATTTCCGTCGCTTTTTGGAAGAGCACAAGGTGCAGGTGTCGAACGACTCTACCAACTGGACTACCGTTTACAACTCTAACGGCATCATTCCAACCAACACCACCATCACCAATGCCACCAACCAGCGCTTTAACATCTCGGCAGTGGCGGGTGGTCAAGCCAACGTATGGATTCGTTTTCACTATGTAGGTGCTTGGGACTGGTTCTGGGCCATCGACGACATCGAAGTGGACAACCTGCCCGGCAATGACCTCACTTTGGAAAACTATTCGGCCGTTAACTCGAATTTCCTTGGTTTCTACGGTCGCTATCCTGCGAACCAATTGACCGATTCACTCTTCTTTGAAGGAGCCATTCAGAACTTTGGTTTGAACAACCAGCCAAACGTGAAGCTGAATTCAAAAGTTGAGCGCTCTGGTAACGTATTGTACAACAACAACTCGACTACCACCAGCATGCCAAGCGGAACGCGCGACACGGTTGCAAGCAGTGCTAATTTCCCATTGTCGGCCATGAACGCCACGGGTTCTTACACCATTACCCTCACCGTATCGTCTGATTCAACCGACGGAACGCCACTGGATAATACCGTAACTTTCCCTATTGGTGTTACCGACACGATCATGAGTGTATTGGCGCCAACCATTGCCCGTGCAACTACCTTGGGTACACAATCTTTCACCAACAATGCCGATGGTATCATTTTGGCGTCGATGATTGAATTGTCTGAAGCCGACACCATTACAGCAGTTCGTTTGAACTTGGGTACTTCTATCCCTGGCGCTGTCATCACGGTTTCAGTGCGCGACACCAATGGTTTGGCTGCCGGTAACTACGCCGATCCTTTGTCATTCTCTGCGCTGGCCGAAAGCGAGCCTTACACCTTAACGGCTGCTGATACCACTGCAGGTTTTGTAAATATTCCAATTCCTGCGTCTTTGTTTGGTACGCCTCAGAACCGTGTTTTGCAACCTGGTCCTTATTATGTAGCTGCAGAATTGATTTCTAATGCGGGCGCTAGCCATGTACGTGTTGTTGATGATTTGACCTATGAGAAGTTCATGCCATTCTACAGCTCAATTATCTTCTTACCAACCCCTCCCGGTGCTTCATCTCGCTGGTACACCAACGGAACAGGTCTGGGCGTAAGTGGTGTATTTGGCCGTATTGCGTCGAACGTTTCTGTGAATGAACTCGACAACCGTACATTCAAATTCAACCACCTGTATCCTAACCCCGCCCAAAACGAGGTGAATGTGAGCTTCCGCTTGAAAGAGGCGGCAAACGTAACCATTCGTGTGCGTGACATTGCAGGTCGTATTGTAGCTGAATCAGTAGAAGGCATGTTGAGCGAAGGTGGACACAAAGCCACGCTTGCTTTGAACAGCTTGAATGCTGGAATGTATTTCGTTGAATTGAATGCGAATGGTGCAGTAGCTTCTCAGAAGCTGGTGATTACCAAGTAATTTCAATATACAGATGGTAAGGGGGGCGCAAGCCCCCCTTTTTTTATGCACATCGCGACAATATTGAACATGCGGAGCCATGTGCACGTGATTTTGTGCATTTCGGGCTGGTGCAGTGACAAAATCCAATCAAATCCTTAAATTTGAGATTCAAACAAAAGGAAATTATGAAAAGAACCCTTTTACTCCTTTCCCTGATGGCAGGGTTTGCAGGTGTAAGTCAGGCGCAACAAAACATCACGCCTGAATTGCTCGATCGCGGTATTCCCACCAACATCGTGCGTGAGCCCAAGGCGGTGAAAAACAGCGCCCGTGTTGCCAACAATTTCAGCGCCCGCATCAGCCATACCGATGCGGTGGTGTTGGCTTACAGCGGTGGCAATCCCACCTCAGCTTTTGGCAACAGCAGCTTCATCGATTTTTATTGCGATACCCTCATGCGCGTTGATTTCAGCGGGCAGGTGTTGCGTACAGGCTTTAATGGTGTTGGCGGCATGTTAAATCCGTACCAATTGTTTTTTGATGAGCCGCTCCCATTGGCCACTGCTTATCGCCTCGACACCGTTTGGGTAGGAGGCATTTATACACGTGTTAAAAACAACAATGTGGGCGACACATTGAAGGTGCAAGTAGCCTTTGGTCCGAGCACCGCTTTGGGCAATGGCCCAACCAGTGGCGCTCCTTGGGTAGCTTTGCGCTTTAACACCACAGCTCCTGCGCCCATTGCAGGCCGTGCGGTGGTGGGTCAAATTTACAGTGGCAATCCCGCCCATGGTTTTGGCGGCAATCTCAGCGCGGCTGCGGTAACTGTCAATTATGTGCTTACACCCAACGATACCGATTCAAACAACCCCAATTATCCGTACATCCCCATTGTAATTCCCAATGGTGGTTTGCAGATTCCAGCCGGCAACTGGGTGGGAGTGAATGCCATGTTTAAAACGGGCAACCCTTACAGCGCTGGTGATTTGTATTGGACCAACAACACTGCCGACACAGCCATCCACAATTCGTTCCGTCCGTTGGCATGGGTTGAGAGTGCTTCACCTGCTGCCCACGTATTCATGTTCGACTCAACTGGTTTGAGCTACACCCTTACCCGTGTGGCCCGTTATGGTACAAATCCTGCCAGCTACTGGGCAAGTCCACGTACCGATCGCGGTTACTGGCTCGACTTCTCGATCAGTGCAACTTTGCCTGGCGCCAGCGTTCGTGGCATCGATGCCAACGTAGCCCGCATTGGCAATGTATATCCCAACCCGGTGAATGCTGGCAACACCATGGTATTGCCTGTTCAATTGATGCGCAACAGCCAGGTGAACTACAGCATCACCAATTTCCTCGGCCAGCAAGTGGCTGTTGAGCAATTGGGCCTGCTCACCGAAGGGGAACACCGCCTCGAAGTAGCCACTTCGCAGCTCAACGCCGGCATCTACTTCCTCAATGTGCAGGTAGATGGCGCCAGCCAAGCCGTTCGTTTTGTAGTGAACAAATAATTTTTCTCTTTTTAATTGTTGGGCCGGCATCCGCAAGGGTGCCGGCTTTTTTTTAAGTTAAAAGTTAAAAGGTAAGAGTTAAAAGTTTGGCTGTCGCACCCCACCTTGCCCCGTGCTCCCAGCCCCTCGCTCCCCGCCGCCTCGTCTTTCATCTCGGTCCCTGAGCGTAGCCGAAGGGCCGCCTCCTTCCCCGCCTTTGCAAAACACCGAGGTCACGGAGGTCACAGAGATGGCCATTGGCCAAACGCCAAGCACCCTGCTCCCTGCACACCACCGCCTCGTCTTTCATCCCGGTCCCTGAGCGTAGCCGAAGGGCCGCCTCATTTCCTTGCCCCCCACCGCCTCCTTCCCCGCCCCCCGCCCCTTGCCCCTTTCCCCCCGCCCCTTATCTTTGCCCCATGCAGCTCTTCAAAGACCACGACCTCCGTCACCTCAATAGCTTCGGCATTTCCGTAAAGTGCAAATACCTCATCGACATACACGATGAAAACG
>CAZNWC010000006.1:155440-167133 GCA_964577055.1 uncultured Chitinophaga sp.
AGCTTCGGCATTTCCGTAAAGTGCAAATACCTCATCGACATACACGATGAAAACGAATTGCCGCGCGCGGTCGACATGGCCGTGCACTTCGGCTTGCCTTACCTCATTTTGGGTGGGGGCAGCAATATGTTGTTCACGCGCGATTACGAAGGAACCATCATTCGCCTGTGCATCGAAGGCATTACCGCCGAAGAACAGGGCGATGAGGTGTTGGTCACCGCAGGAGCAGGAGTGGTATGGAACCATCTGGTGCAGCATTGTGTGGCCCAAGGCTGGGGAGGCATCGAAAACCTGGCCTTAATTCCCGGCACGGTAGGGGCGTCACCCATCCAGAATATTGGGGCGTATGGGGTTGAACTCCAAGATGTGTTTGAATCATTGCGGGGCATGCACGTTGACAAAGGTTTTCTCGAATTCGACAAAAAAGGCTGCCAATTCGGGTATCGTCAGAGCATATTTAAAGCCGAATTGCGCAACCGATTTATCGTGAGCTCGGTAACCCTGCGACTCAGCAAACAGCCCCAACTCAAGTTGCATTACGGGGCCATTGAAGAAGAGCTCAAACGCAGGGGCATCACCCAGCCGAGCATAGCCGATGTGGCCGAAGTGGTGAGTAGCATCCGCGTAAGCAAACTGCCCGACCCAGCCACCATAGGCAACGCCGGCAGTTTCTTTAAAAACCCCGAAATTCCCGAAGCCCAATTCCAGCGGGTAAAAATCGATTACCCCGAGCTGGTGGGTTATCCTGCCGGTGAAGGAGTGGTAAAAGTATCAGCCGCCTGGATGATTGAGTCGTGCGGTTGGAAAGGCAAGGTAGTCGGCAATACCGGCACCTATGCCAAACATGCCCTGGTGCTGGTCAACCACGGCGATGCCACAGGCAGCGAAATCAGGGCCCTCGCCATGCAAATTCAACAAAGTGTTTTGGCCAAATTCGGCATTGCCATCGAGCCCGAAGTAAACATCATTGGCTAACACCGTGCCAACTAAGAACTAAGAGTTAAAAGTGAAAAGTTAAAAGTTAGCGTGCGCACTCCACCACGCCCCGTGCCCCTTGCGGCCACCGCCTCGTTTATCATCCCGGTCCCTGAGCGTAGCCGAAGGGCCGCATCCCACCATGCGCATCCAACCATGCGCATCGCACCACGCCTTGCCGCCTCGTCTATCATCCTTCCGCATCCTTCCTTGACCCGCCCGCCTGCAAATGCAACTCCTTCCACTGCACCGCATCAATCGGGCCCGGCGCGTCAATCATCACATCGCGGCCCGCATTGTTCTTCGGAAAGGCAATAAAATCGCGGATGCTTTCACTTCCGCCAAACAAGGCACACAAACGGTCGAAACCAAAGGCAATGCCACCATGCGGAGGTGCCCCAAATTCAAAAGCATTCAGCAAAAAGCCGAATTTTTCTTCGGCCTCTGCCGGCGAAAAGCCCAAAACCTCAAACATCTTGGCCTGTAAACCGCGGTCGTGGATACGGATAGAACCCCCGCCAATTTCATTGCCATTCAATACCATATCGTAGGCATTGGCCTTTACGCTGCCCGGGTCCGTCGCCAGTCGCGCCAAGTCTTCTGGTCGGGGTGACGTAAACGGATGGTGCATGGCCAACCAACGACCCGCCTCAGCATCCCATTCGAGCAAAGGAAAATCGAGCACCCAAAGAGCTTTGTAGGCATCGGGCTGGCGCAAACCCAAACGGTTGCCCAACTCCAAACGCAATTCCGAGGCTGCTTTGAGGGTCAATGCCGTATCGCCGGCCAACACCAGCAATAAATCACCGGCTTGCATTCCCGCCAATTGGGCCCAGGCAGCCAGTTGCTCCTGCCCGTAAAATTTGTCAACGCTCGATTTATAACTGCCATCGGCCTCGGCACGCACCCAAACCATGCCTTTCATGCCAATTTGCGGACGTTTTACCCATTCAGTCAACTCGTCGAGCTGTTTGCGGGTATACTCGGCGGCACCTGACACGGGCACGCCAATCACAGCAGCCGCACTGTCGAATACCACAAAGTTGCTGCCCGAAGTAAGGTCGTTGCCGTAGCCTTTCAGATGTGCCAACTGCATGCCATACCGGATGTCGGGCTTGTCGTTGCCATACAAACGCATGGCATCATCGTACGACATGCGGATGATCTCGCCAATGTCGATGCCCTTTACTTCGTGAAACAAGCTGCGCACCATGCCTTCAAAGGTGCTGAGGATGTCCTCGCGCTCCACAAAGGCCATCTCACAGTCGATTTGGGTGAATTCGGGCTGTCGGTCGGCTCGCAAATCTTCGTCGCGGAAGCACTTCACAATCTGGAAATAACGGTCGAAACCGCCCACCATCAACAATTGCTTAAAGGTTTGGGGCGATTGCGGCAGGGCATAAAATTCACCGGCATGCAAACGCGAGGGCACCACAAAATCACGTGCACCCTCGGGGGTGCTTTTGATCAATACGGGCGTTTCTACCTCCAAAAACCCTTGGGCATCGAGGTAGCGGCGCACGGCCTGGGCCATGCGGTGACGCAGTTCGAGTTTGGCGCGCACCGGATTGCGGCGCAAATCCAGGTAGCGGTATTGCATGCGGAGGTCGTCGCCTCCATCGGTTTCGTCTTCAATGAGGAAGGGTGGGAGTTTGGCCGCATTCAACAACTGCACTGCTTGCAGCTGAATCTCTACTTCTCCCGTGGCCATCTTGTCGTTTTTGGCGTAGCGTTCCACAACGGTGCCTGTGGCGCTGATCACAAATTCGCGTCCCAAGCGGCGCAGTTGCTCCATCAAAGCGGCATCGGTTTTGCCTTCTTCAGCCATCAGCTGCGTGATGCCGTAGCGGTCGCGCAAATCTACCCACAGCATGCCGCCCTTATCGCGCACTTTGCTCACCCATCCGCAAAGGGTGACTACTTTTCCGGCATCGGCAAGGCGCAATTGGCCACAGGTATGGGTACGCAACATGGGTAAATTTTTAGAAAGGCAAAAATAGCGAATAATTGCTCGTTCCCCACTGCCGCCTTCCCGTGTGGGGAAGGGGTAATGCTTAATTTTTTGGGTGAAGTGACAATCCAAAACCCAACGCCTGCGTATATCCTTGTGTACTGACTACCGGATGTTTTCAATGGCCCTCATCAAAAGCAATGGCGTTCAACCAAAGGTCAATTCAAACTGTTTGGAGAGAAGTTTTGCCAATGTGCCAAGGCCTGGAGCACATGAAAACACCCGAAAATGGGGGCTTGTCTTGGGATGTTCATGCAAAAGGTAGCACCCAGCCAGCCACAATTTTGATGCGATAATCATAAAAAATGTTTTTTAATCTAAATTTTAGAGCGGTTATGAACAACAGATGGCACGGCACTGCTTATATTTACAACTTCCAAATCTCGTAAAAGCATGAAGTTTTTTTCCTTGCTGCTTCTTTGGCTCGGTTGGATGGGATATCCGGCCCAGGCCCAAACCCATCTCAAGGCTTTCGACGCCCATCGGAACACCATGGTTGAGTTGGTTTTGCACGTTAACGGGACCTAGCGCATCAAAGATTGTTTTACGATGGCTCGGTATTGAACGATACAGGTAAATGGAGCCAGGAAGCAACTGAAATTGTGCTTTTTTCGCAAGAAAAAGTCAGCAGGGTGCACCCCTTCGAAAAATACAAAAAACACCTCAAACTCAAAGGCGACCGCATCAGCATCGACAAAGGCACATTCACTTTCAAAGCCCGTGGCAAGCGATCGGCAGCGAAATATTACGAATCCTTCAAATGGGTACAGCTTCCCGTTCAACATACCCCCACCCAATAGCAAAAGCGCAGCCTTCCGCCGCCGCCAATTCGAATTTGTATTTTGCCATTTGCCATTGCTTCGCGTGCGTTGCGCCCCCTCGTCGCGCCCGTCGCGGTTAACAAGGCCGTAGGCCGCCGTTGCCGCCGGTAGGAATCCCGAATCTCGAATTCCGAATCCCAAATCCTACTCCCGCCAGCCCTTCACCCCGGCCACAATGTAATCAAGCACCTCTTGCGTCAACTCACTGTGCATGGGCAACGAAAACACCGTTTCGCACAAGGCCTCGGTAACGGGGTAATGCCCTGCTTGCTTGTACGCTTTCTGCTCGTGCAAGGGCACCGGATAATAAATCATGCTCGGAATGCCCAAAGCCGCCAAATGATCGCGCAACGCCTGCCGATCGAGACCCTTGGCCAGTTGCAAGGTGTATTGGTGAAACACATGGGTGCTGTTGGCAGCCACGGTAGGAGGGGTCAGCCAACTCACTTCGGCAAAGGCAGCGCTGTAATAATCGGCTGCCCAGCGCCGCGTCGCATTGTAACGGTCGAGATGCGGCAATTTGGCGTTCAACACCACGGCTTGCAGACTGTCGAGCCGCGAATTCACCCCAATTTCATCGTGGTAATACTGAACGCTTTGTCCGTGGTTGGCAATCATGCGGATTTTTTGGGCCAAAGCAGCATCCCGCGTAAAAATAGCACCGCCATCGCCGTAGCAACCCAGGTTTTTACTGGGGAAGAAGCTCGTACAACCAATGGTACCCATGGTGCCTGCCTTGGCCTGCGTTCCATCGGCAAAGGTATAGGTGGCGCCAATGGCCTGTGCGGTATCTTCAATCACATACAAATTGTGCTTTTTTGCCAAGGCCAGCAAAGGCTCCATGTCGGCGCACTGACCGAACAAATGCACGGGTACGATGGCTTTGGTACGCGGGGTGATGGCTTTTTCTACCATGTCTACCCGAATGTTGAAGGTATGCGGATCCACATCTACCAAAACAGGCTTCAATTGCAGCAAAGCAATTACTTCGGCGGTGGCCACATAGGTAAAGTTGGCCGTAATCACTTCATCGCCCGGTTGCAAACCCAAAGCCATCATGGCAATTTGCAAGGCATCGGTACCATTGGCACAGGGAATGACCTCAACACCGCCCAAATAAGTACTGAGGTGTTGTTGAAATTGCTTCACGGCCGGACCGTTGATGAAGGCCGCAGTTTGCAACACTTCCTGGATACCTGCATCGATTACTGGCTTTAAATGTGCGTATTGGGTCTTCAAATCGACCATGTGTATGCCCTGCATATGCGTTTTTTTGCAAAGATACACAGCCTTGCCTCCCCTTGTCGCCCCGCCATCTGAATTCGCAATTTGCAATTTGTAATTTGCGATTGCTTCGCGTCCGTCGCGCCCCCCGTCGCGTCCGTCGCGGTTAAATGATAGCGCCGCCAGGCGCCTTTAGCCGATGTTCAGGTTTTTGAACTTTGAACTTTGAACTTTGAACTTCTAATCCCGAATTTAGCCCCATGCAAACCGCAACCTTTTTTGCCCATCCTACCGCCGTCATCGACCCCGGTTGTACCATCGGCGCCGGAACCAACATATGGCACTTCTGCCACCTCATGACCGGTGCAGTGCTGGGCGAAAATTGTAACCTCGGCCAAAATGTATTCGTGGCCGCAGGCGTTCGCATCGGCAATGGTGTTAAAATCCAAAACAATGTGAGCCTCTATGCCGGACTCACCATCGAAGACGAGGTGTTTTTGGGCCCTTCTTGCGTATTTACCAATGTCATAAACCCCCGGTCGGCCGTCAATCGCCAAAACGAATACCTGCCCACCCGCATTGGCAAAGGCGCCACCATCGGCGCCAATGCCACCCTCGTTTGCGGCAACGACATTGGCGCGTATGCTTTCATCGGAGCCGGGGCAGTGGTTACCAAACCGGTACCGCCCTATGCCTTGGTGGTGGGCAACCCTGCCCGACAAACGGGCTGGATGAGCCGTCATGGGCACAAATTGCATTTCAACGCGCAGGGAGAAGCGGTTTGTGCCGTATCCCAACAGCGCTACCAATTGAAGCAAGGCGAAGTAGCGGAGGTAAGGGCATGAACCCCATCCGATTTGTCATCATTGGCCATGGACACATTGGCAAACGCCATGCTGCCATGATCGAACGCCAACCCGAAACGGTATTGGTCGCCATTGTCGATCCCAAAATACCTACCGATCCTACCCACTGCCCACATTTTACCAGCTGGGCCGACTTCCTGGCTGCACGCATTCCGGCCGATGTGGCGGTAGTGGCCACCCCCAACGGCTTGCACGTGCCGCATGCCCAAGAGGCCCTGGCCGCAGGCATGCATGTGGTGGTCGAAAAGCCCATGGGACTAACGGCTGCTTCGGTGCAATCGCTCCTCAGCTTCGCCCAATCGCGCCAATTGCAACTCTTTCCGGTGATGCAAAACCGCTATTCGCCCCCCTCGCAATGGATCAAAAGCGTGGTGTCCGACGGTTTGCTCGGCGAAATATACCTCGTGCAACTCAATTGCTATTGGAACCGCGACGCCCGCTACTACTTGCCCCGCGGCTGGCATGGCGATCAACAACTCGATGGCGGGACCCTCTTCACCCAATTTTCGCACTTCCTCGACACCCTGTATTGGCTTTTGGGGAACATCAAAAATGTACAAGGAAGGGTGTACGACTTCAACCACGGGCAACTCACCGATTTTGAAGACAGCGGGCTTTTTACTTTCGAACTTGAAAGGGGAGGGGCCGGTAGCTTGCAATTCAGCACCTCGGTATACGATCAAAATTTTGAAAGCAGCATCACCCTGCTGGGCAGCAAAGGCACGGTGAAATTGGGCGGACAGTATATGGAAACGGTGAGTTACTGCCACATACAGGACTATGTGATGCCCGAACTGCCACCCACCAATCCGGGCAACGACTACGGTGCTTACAAAGGCTCCGCCGCCAACCACCAATACGTCATCCAAAACGTGGTGGATGTATTGCGCGGCCGCGCCCCCATCACCACTTCGCCCGAAGAAGGCCTGGCAGTGGTACAAATGATTGAACAGTTCTACATCGCCGCCGGCCATTCGGAATTCGGAATTCGAGATTCGGAATTGCTGCGCGCCCGTCGCGGTTAAGCAATCCGAATTTGCAATTTGTAATTTGCGAATTGCCATTGCTTCGCGTGCGTCGCGCTCCCTCGTCGCGCCCGTCGCGGTTCTAATGGCCGAAGGCCCCTCCACCGCCGGATGGCATCCCGAATCGCAAATTTCAAATCCCAAACATACACCTTCAATAAAAATCCTCATTTTTGGACTTTCATCTCCATGCGCTCGCTAACCAAAGACCCCAAGCATTATAAAATTGGCATCATCGGCCTCGGCTATGTGGGCCTGCCCTTGGCGCATGCCTTTGCAGCACATTTTCATACCTATGGTTTCGACATCGATGAACAGCGCATAGCAGGGCTCTTGGAAGGAAAAGACCATACAGCCCAGTTAAGTGCGATACAACTCGAAGAATTGCGCCATAGCGCTTCCATCAGCCACCAGCTCGATGATTTGAGGGATTGTAATGTTTACATCGTGACCGTGCCCACTCCTGTAGATGCAAACAAAAAGCCGGATTTACGACCACTCCAAAAAGCCAGCAGCATGCTGGGAAAGGTGCTGAAGCCAGGCGATCTGGTGATTTACGAATCTACCGTATTCCCTGGTTGCACAGAAGAAGAATGTGTGCCATTGCTCGAAAGAGGGTCAGGTTTAAGGTACAACATAGATTTTGGTGTTGGCTATTCTCCCGAACGCATCAACCCGGGCGACACCCAACGACCCATCACCAGCATTGTCAAGGTAACCTCAGGTTCTACAGAGGAAGTAGCACGCACGGTCGATTGGCTGTACGCCACGGTCATCACGGCCGGCACCCATTTGGCGCCTTCCATCAAGGTGGCCGAAGCTGCCAAAGCCATTGAAAATGCGCAGCGCGACCTCAACATTTCGTTCATGAACGAACTGGCAGTCATTTTCGATCGCATGAACCTCGATACCAACGATGTGCTCGCTGCTGCAAGTACCAAATGGAATTTTCTGCCCTTTAAGCCAGGTTTGGTTGGCGGGCATTGTATAGGTGTAGATCCCTATTACCTCACCTATAAATCCATTCAACTCGGATACCATCCCGAGGTCATCTTGAGTGGTCGGCGGGTAAATGACCAAATGGGGGCATTTATCGCCGCAAAAGTCATCAAATTGTTGACTTCTGCCCGAAAAGCTGTTGCGGATCAAAGGGTGTTGATCGCTGGTTTTGCCTTCAAAGAAGACTGTCCCGACACCCGCAATACCCGGGTGGTAGACATGATAGCCGAACTGACCGATTATGGCATGCAGGTAGAGGTTTGGGATCCGGTAGCCGACCGCACGGAAGCCCTGCACGAACACAACATTGCCATTCAAGCCGATGCGCCGCAAGGCCCCTTTGCTGCAGTGATTGTGGCCGTGGCGCACCAACAATTCCGTGTTTTCGATTTTGAACCGTACAAAAAGCAAGGAGCTATCCTCTTCGACGTCAAAGGAATTCTCCCCCGCCACCTCGTCGACGCCAGATTGTAATGCCATGCAAATTCGCAATTTGTAATTTGCGATTTGCCATTGCTTCGCGTGCGTCGCGCCCCCCGTCACGCCCGTCGCGGTTCAAAAAGCCGTAGGCCCACGCCGCCGGTAGGAATTCTGAATCCCGAATCCCGAATTTTAACCTCCCATCCCAATCTTTTAACTCCTGCGCCCATAAAGCAGGAAGGCACTTTCGTAGACGCTATGTTAAATTTCAGAGAATTCTATCCCTTTATTTTGGCTGCTTGCATTTGAATTTGTTTCTTTGTCGAGTAAAAAAATTACTCAATCCGTATTTACACGGATAACGTATAGCAAACAAACCGCCTGCACAGCCGTGTGACTGACGCGGCGAAGCCCCGCCAAGCGGAATTCAAAATTCAAGATTGAAAATTAAAAATAGGCGTTTGAATGCGAAGCCGTGGTAATCTAATCTGTTCATCCGCATCTTTGCCAGTAGGCCGAAGGCTTAGCTCTGCGTCCTCCGGACAAGCTGCGTAGCAGCACTGTCCAAAAGGCTCCGATACCTCGCGGCCGGCCAAAGTTGATTGTAGCACCGATAAAAAAAGCCTTTTCAGGGCTTAAAAGTGTGAACATGCAATCAAAGCTGCAAGAGAATAACAAAGGCCTCCCCGCCCTCTGCGGTAAGAAAGAAAAGTCGTTTCTGTACTGGCAATCATGCGAATAAGCAGATAATCTAATTTTCTGATGCAGGAATCGCAAAAAACGATAAAATTACAGTTTTCCACAGGCAAATAGGCGCCAAAACCGGAAACGAAAAGGCTTTGAGCGAAAGCCATAAATGCCACCAACTTTGAAATTTCACAAGCACAAAATACTCGTGACAGGCGGTATGGGCTATTTGGGCTCACATACCATCGTGGCCCTGCAACAAACGGGTTATGAGGTGGTGTCGGCCGACAACCACAGCAATTCCCAACCCGAGGTGGCCGACCGCATTGCCAAAATTACGGGCATCAAACCCCGCAATTACGACATCGATGTGTGCGACCGCCATTCGCTCGAACAGCTGTTTTTGGAAGAAGGCCCCATCGCAGGCATCATCCACATGGCCGCCTTTAAATCGGTGGCCGAATCGGTTGAAAAACCGCTGAAATATTACGCCAATAACCTGCTCGGACTCATTCAGGTATTGCAATGCGCCCAGAAATTTGGTGTACATCACTTGGTGTTTAGCAGCACGTGCACCATTTACGGAGAACCCGTACAATTGCCGGTTGATGAAAATCATCCGATTAATCCCGTTTCACCCTACGGCAAATCCAAGGCCATCGGCGAGCAAATCATCCGCGACTATGTTGAGCGGGGCGAGCTCAAAGCCATGGCCCTTCGTTTTTTTAATCCGGTGGGTGCACACCCTTCGGCCCACTTGGGAGAATTACCCCGGGGTGTTCCTTCCAACCTGCTGCCCTATCTGGCACAAACAGCCGCTGGCATGCACCCCTATTTGCGCATTTGGGGCAATAAGTATCCAACGCCCGATGGCACCTGCATCCGCGACTTCATCCATGTGTGCGACCTGGCCGAGGTACACCTGCGGGCCCTCGAATTCATGATTCAGCCTGAAAGTGCTTTCAGCGGCTTTGAGGCCATCAACATTGGTACCGGTTTAGGCATAAGCGTTTTAGACATGCACCAAGCATTTGAGAAAGTAAATGGCGTACAGGTACCCTACCAGGTGATGGACAACCGCCCTGGCGACATCGTAAGCATGTATGCTTGCAGCGAGCGTGCCGCTGCCTTATTGGGCTGGAAGCCGCGTTTTGGCCTGAGCGACATGGTAGCCACCGCCTGGAAGTGGCAGCAGCATTTGGCCAACGCGGAATTCAAGATTCAAAATTCATAATTCAACATTCGAGCGCCTTGCTCAAGCAGCATCCCAATTGGCTTATCTATGTTGTTGCTGTCTGAATCTTGAATGGTGAATCTTGAATGGTAAATTAAAATGGCTTACAAGCATTTCGAAGACCTACCCATCTGGAAATTAGCCCGCGAGCAACACCAAAGCATCGTTGTCTGGACCCTCACTGATGGATTTTCGAAAGATTTTCGCTTACGCGATCAAATCAGGGCCGCATCCGGTTCGGTGATGGACAACATTGCTGAAGGTTTTGGCCGAGGAGGAAACAAGGAATTTATCAATTTCCTCACCATCTCCAGAGGTTCAAATGAAGAGGTACGATCACAAGCCTACCAGGCTCTCGACAGGGGCTATTTAACCGAAGCCGATTTAAACGCTTTTGTTACCCAAAGCCAAGCTTTGTGCGATCAAATCAACGCCTTCATTCATTATCTGCAGAACAGTGAAATGAAAGGCTCCAAATTCAATCGATAAGCATGGACATTCACAATTCAAAATGCAGCATTCCTGCATCCTCAGACCAATATGACCTTCAAGTAGGCATGCTAGTAGTCGCTGAATTTTGAATAATGAATCCTGAATGGTGAATTCTGAATGTTAGAAACGTTAATTACATCCAAAACCAGGATCAAGCTCTTGCTGAAGTTTTTCAGCAACAACAACAAAGCCTATTTGCGGTCGCTGGCAGAGGAATTCGACGAAAGCACAAACGCTGTTCGCACAGAGCTTAACCGCCTGTCCGACGCTGGCTTGCTGCAATCAGAACAGGCAGGAAATACCATATTGTACAAAGCCAATACCCGCCACCCTATTTACGAAGACATTCGGAACCTGGTTTCTAAATACCTGGGCTTCGACCAAATCATTGAAAACGTCTTGCAACGCATTGGCAACCTTGAGTTGGCGGTTGTTGTAGGCGATTATGCCCGCGGCCACGATTCGGGCGTGATTGATTTGCGTTTGGTAGGTCATATCGACATGGACTACCTCGAGCAGTTGATTCCTAAGGCCGAAAGCCTCATCAACCGCAAAATCAGGTACAGCATTCAGCTACCCGACCAGGCTGGCTTGGGCTACGACTTCCAAACCCAGCCGCATATTGTACTCTGGTGCGCTTAGTAGTAAGCGCAGGTCATTTAACCGCAGATACGCAGAGTGGCTTTATTCTTTTGACCTGCTTAAATCAAACCCATAGGTTCACTGCAGGTCCAGGCTTTTCATCAGTGCAGACCCCGACGACAGTTAGGCGCGAGGAAACGGAGCCGTTTGCCGCATAAGCTTCGCTTATTCGTCGGAGGCCGCTGAGGCCGATACTCCGCGAACTCCGACCGTGCTGCGATAGCAGCGCAGGGCGAAAGGCTCCGCTATCTTGCGGGGAGCTGAAGCTGCTATTAGCCCTAAAGAAAAAGCTGTTCA
>CAZNWC010000006.1:167233-175029 GCA_964577055.1 uncultured Chitinophaga sp.
CGCCGGCTTCATCGGCTCACATGCCGCCATCCACTTCGTCAAGTCCTATCCGCAATACCGCGTCATTGTCCTCGACAAGATGACCTACGCAGGAAACTTAGACAATCTTGCCCCGCTCCAGCTGGGTTCAAAGTTCAAAGTTCAAAGTTCAAAAGGGGTTGAGGTACAAGGACTGAAAAGCGAAAGTCATCCGAACGCTGTTTTTGTGGAAGGCGATATCTGCGATGCAGCCCTCATCCAGCGCCTTTTTGCCGAATTCCAAATCAACGGCGTCATGCACCTGGCCGCCGAAAGCCATGTGGACCGCTCCATCGAAAACCCCATGGAATTTGTGACCACCAATGTGGTAGGTACAGTTACCCTGCTCAATGCAGCCGTAAAGGCCTGGGGCGAGCATGCCGACCGCAACAAATACCTCTTCTACCACATCAGCACCGACGAGGTGTACGGCAGCTTGGGCGCCGAGGGTTATTTCACCGAAGACACGCCCTACGACCCCCGTTCGCCCTATTCGGCATCCAAAGCCAGCAGCGACCACTTCGTTCGGGCCTACCACGAAACCTACGGCTTGCCCGTAGTCATCAGCAACTGCTCGAACAACTACGGTCCCAACCAATACCCCGAGAAGTTGATTCCTGTGGTAATCAACAGCATCCTCCACCGCAAACCCATTCCGGTGTATGGTAAAGGTGAAAATGTGCGCGATTGGTTGTTCGTGGGCGACCACGTTTCGGCCATGGATGCCATTTGGCACCGTGGGGCCAGCGGCCGCACCTACAACGTAGGCGGCAACAACGAATGGCAAAACATCCAGCTGGTGAAGAAATTGTGCGCCATCATGGATACCAAACTCGGCCGCGCCACCGGCGAATCGGAACAACTCATCACCTACGTCACCGACCGCAAAGGCCACGATTTGCGTTATGCCATCGATGCCTCACGCTTGAAAAACGAGCTGAACTGGGAGCCCAAACAAAAATTCGACGCGTACCTGGCCACTACGGTGGATTACTACCTGAATTTGTTCAAGGGCTAGGCGCTTTTTTTACCGCAGAGAGCGCGGAGAAAATGAGGGGTTTGGGCGGTTTAATTAGCTATGGCTATTGATTCATTCCAAGCAGCAGGAAATGGCTGTTTCTTTTTCTCCTCCCGTCAGAGAACACCGCTTCGCGGAAGTGCGCTGGTTGCTCACGCAACAGGAGTTTTGCCAGGTAGAGTTAAATTCAAGCCGCTCTTTGCTGGTTATTCACGAATCGATAAAGCCCATCCTTAAGCCTTAATTCATAGAAATTTATGAGGTACCCCAGCTTGAGATTCGTCAAACGCAGGTAGGTTAATAACTGGGCATGCATGCGCGAATGAATTTCGGTGACTGACTTTAATTCAATTATTACCGCTTCATCCACCAACAGATCTACTTTTAGTTCATTTCCAACACTTCGTTTTTATAGACAACATTTACGGGTACTTCTTGCTTCACTTGATGCCCCCTTAACTTCAATTCAACATCCAAAGCATTTGCATAAAGTTTCTCAAGTAGCCCCGGCCCCAGTGTTTTGTGTACCTCTATTGCTGCACCAATAATTTCAGTTCCAATTCGGTTTAATTCTGACTGATTCATAGACTTGGCACTTATTCGTACAAGTCTAATGAGTCAAAACCAGTATTGCAAAAGAAGGTCTAAACATTGAAAATAATTGCTGAATTTGTGATATCAACATGGTAAACCAGGCCTACTTTCTGTGAACTCCCGCGTAGCGGTGCTCTTATCGGAGCAAAAGCAATTTTTGTTTTTTATTAGTTATTTACTTGTTTTTCCGCCTTGCTTTTTAATGCACCATGCCCGCTTCTCATTTTCTCTGCGACCTCTGCGGTAAAAAACCTTGTGCGCCAGCACCCCCATTGAATATCTTTGTCCATGCGTAAATTACTCCTTTTTTGCCTCCTGCTCCTCAGCAGCAACCTGCTCCTCGCCCAAATACCCTCCGACCTCAGCAAAGTAAAAGTAGCTGAGCTCAGCGATAGCCAAATACGCGATATTGTACGCCAAGGCGAAGCCCGCGGCCTAAGCCCCGCCGAAGGCGAACGCCTGGCACTCAGCATGGGCCTTTCGCCCCAAGAAGCAGCCGCCTTCAAAGCCCGCGTTGATAGCCTCAACAACCCAACCATGGGCGTACCTTCGTTCACCCGCTCGACCTATCAACCCGATAGCCTGCGCACCAAGTTCAAGCCCAGTGCGGTGGTGCCGCGTGGCGAACGCAACAACGACTCTACCCAAATAGATACGGCCATGCGCGAAGTGTATGGCCGCCGCCTGTTCCGCACTTCCAAAGTAGAACTGGCCCGCCAGGCCACCGAAAGCAAGGCCCCCGATAACTATGTGCTCGGTCCAGGTGATGAGTTGGTGGTTTCGGTATTTGGTGCCTCCTATGCGAACGAGGTGCTGCGCATCGACGACAAAGGAGCTGCCAGGGTGCGCGCCATGGGCAACATTTATTTAACCGGACTCACCTTCGAAGCCGCCCGCAAATTGATCAGGGCCAAATTCGGACAGTATTACGACCTCAACAACAACCAATTGGAGGTTACCCTGGTACACAGCAGGGTTATCCGTGTGAATGTGGTGGGCGATGTGGTATCGCCAGGTACCTACGAATTTTCGGCCCTCAACTCGGTATTCAATGCCCTGGTAGCAGCAGGCGGTCCCGATACCTCGGGCTCGGTGCGCCAAATTGAGGTGCAGCGTGCTGGCAAGGTGGTGTACAAATTCGATACCTACCAGTTTTTGGCTGGTAAAATGAGCAACCAGCCCTTTAGCCTGAACGACCAAGATTACATTGTGGTAAAACCCCTCGGCAATGTGGTGGAGCTCAAAGGAGCTGTTCGCAGGCCAGGCTTGTACGAGGTATTGCCCAACGAAGGCCTCAGCCAGCTGTTCGACTGGGCAGGTGGCCTGAGTGGTAAGGCCTACGCCCAAAGCATCCAACGTACCACCTTTACCAATGGGGCCCGCGAAGTGCTCGAATACGATTTCAAAGCCGGCCAGGGACAAAATGTGGCCTTGCTCGATGGCGACGAATTGCTGGTACGCAGCATGCCCGAAGCGGTACGCAATGCCCTCGAGGTAATTGGTGAGGTGAACCAACCCGGCAATTACACCTTCGAAGCAGGCATGAAAATAAGCACCCTCTTGCAACGCGCAGGGGGACTGCCACCCACGGCTTACGGACAAAAAGCCTTTTTATCACGCCAAAAGCCCGACCTGCGCCGCGAAATCATTCCCATCAACTTGGCGGGGATTGTGTCCGATAGCGGCACCGCTGCCAACCTCAGCCTGCAGGCCAACGACAAACTCATTGTGGTGAGCAAAAGCGCGCTGGTAGATACCTTTGCCATCGAAGTGATTGGTGCCGTACGCAAACCTGGCTCCATCGAATTTGCCTCGGGCATTAAACTGGGCGATGTGCTCTTGCAAGCCGGCGGTTTGAAGGCCGAAGCCGATGTAAAACGCATCGAAATCATCCGCCTTGCGCTTTTCGACGGACAAACCCGAACGGGTGCCCGCTCCTTTGTGGTGGGCATTGAGTTGAAAGACGGTGAGTTGAGCGGTGCCGACCTCAACTTCGAACTCATGCCCTACGACCGGGTGTATGTGCGTACCTTGGCCGACTTCCTGGCACCAGCCACCGTTACCCTCAGTGGTGAATTCAACTTCCCCGGCACCTATGCCCTCCTCAGCCGCGACGAGCGCATTTCCGACCTCATCAGCCGGGCAGGTGGCCTCAAGCCCTATGCCTTTGCCGATGCCGCACGTTTTTACCGCCAAACAGCTCCTGGCGGCCAAATCCTCATCGATTTAGAAAAGGCCATCAACAACAGCCAATCGCGCTACAACTACCGCCTGGTAGATGGCGACAGCCTGGTAGTGCCCGAGTACATCCCCTACGTAAGCCTGCAAGGCCCGGGGGTACAATACCTCCATACCACGGGTTTAGAAGCCGTGAACGCCCCCTACAGCCCGGGCCTGCGTGCCAACGACTACATCAACCGCTTTGGCGATGGCTTCAGCCAACGCGCCCACAAGCGCCGGGTGTTTGTGGTAGCGGCTAACGACCGGGTAAAACGTACCAAAGCCGTTTTGGGTATCCGCATTTATCCTAAAGTAAAAGAAGGGGCGGTGATTTATGTACTTGAAAAGCCGATGCCAAACGACAAACAAAAAGGTGAACCGATCAATTGGAACAAAGTCATAGACAATACCACGGTAAAATTAACCGGCTTGGCCACATTGTACCTCCTCGTTAGTCAAATTGCAAGATAATGAACCCACAGCCCGAAACGCCGCAACTTCACGACGACGAAATCAGCTTAAAGGAACTCATCCAAAAACTGCAGTCCACCCTGGCCTATTTGTGGGGCTACCGCTTGCGCCTGCTGCTCATGGGGCTGTTGGGTGGGGCACTGGGCTTTGGGTACGCGCATTTTTTTAAGGAGGTAACCTACACCAGCCGCCTAACCTTTGCTATTGAAGAAAAATCCGGTGGTGGTGTGGGCAACTTAGCGGGTATTGCTTCTCAATTCGGTTTTGACTTGGGCGGAGGCGGCGGAGGTTTATTTACCTCCGACAATTTGGTATTGCTGCTCCGTTCACAAAACATCATCGAAAGCAGCTTGCTCACCCCGCTCGCTCAGCTGAACAACGATCATTTGTTAAACGCGTATTTGAAAGAACATTTTGCCAAGGAGTTGACCAAAGGAAAGTTGAATCTGATTGCACCAAATAAAGCACGAAACGGATTCAGCCGACTCGAAGATAGTACCCTGTTGGTGGTCATTAACCGAGTGCAAAATGCAACCAAAGTAGGCCGTTTAGACAAAAAGGCGTCGATCATCGATTTGCAAATTACCGATACCAACGAGCATTGGGCCTATTTAATGAGCCTGCAACTCATAGAAAAAGCTAAAAGCATGTATTTGGAGTTAAAAACGGGTAAAACGGCTCGAACCTTGACCGTGCTTGAAACGCGGGTCGATTCCGTAAAAAACGCTTTAGACGGTCTTATGGGGGCTGCAGCTGTTGAAGCCGACCAAAACCAAAGTTTGGTGCTGATGCGTGCTCGGGTGCCAGCAGCGAAGAAGCAAATGGAAATACAATTATTAACAGCTATGTATGGTGAGCTGGTAAAAAACTTGGAACTTACCCGTTTCACCTTAGAAAGAGAAGAACCGGTTATTCTGATAATAGATCATCCTACCACACCGCTCCCAATAAAAGGTAAAGGTAGAATAACTCTTTCGATCATTGGTTTAATTACACTAGTCATGGTTTATAGCGTGTATGTAATATTAACCCGTTGGTATTCGATGCCGTTATTAAGTAGTGTTTGAGTTGTGTCGAATGCCTATTTTAAATTTAAGTTTCTGATGTGCTCAAATTTCAGTTTGGATATGAGAAAATGAAATCTTGGGCTAATTGAACTTGAAAACAATAAAATTTGATGTATGAAATTAAATGAATACAAGATAGCAGTTATAGGTTTGGGGTATGTGGGACTGCCGCTAGCCTGCGCTTTTGCGGAAAAGTACCATGTAGTAGGCTTTGATATTAATGAAAAGAGGATTAATGAGCTTAAAGGAGGCTACGATTCCACATTTGAAATTGAACCAACAAGCTTAAATGCTCTTCTCAAGACGGAGAATCGCTCTGAAAGCGGACTGTTTATTTCTGCCAATAAATCAGACTTAAACAGCTGTAATGTGTTTATAGTAACTGTTCCAACTCCAACTGATAGATACAATAGACCTGATTTAAGACCTATGATTCGTGCAAGTGTAACGGTTGCAGAATTTATCAAAGCTGGTGATATTGTGATTTATGAATCCACGGTTTATCCAGGGGTTACTGAAGAAGAAATGGTGCCAATATTGGAAAAAGGCAGTAATCTAAAGTATAATTTAGATTTTTTTTGTGGTTATTCACCTGAGCGAATTAATCCCGGGGATAAAGAACACACAGTTACCAAGATATTAAAAGTTACTAGTGGGTCAACTCCGGAAGCCGCAAGAATAGTTGATGATTTGTACAAATCGGTCATTACAGCAGGCACTTATTTAGCGCCAAGTATCAAAGTTGCAGAGGCTGCAAAAGTGATTGAAAACTCTCAACGCGATATAAATATTGCTTTCGTAAATGAATTATCTAAAATATTTAATCTTTTAGGAATCGATACCAATGAGGTCTTGAAAGCGGCAGCAACAAAGTGGAACTTTCTTAAGTTTCATCCGGGATTGGTTGGGGGACATTGCATTGGCGTGGATCCATATTATTTGGCGCAAAAGGCTCAGGAGGTTGGGTATCATCCTGAGATTATATTGGCAGGTCGCAGGCTTAATGATTCTATGGGTAAATATGTGGCTCAAGAAACCATTAAATCAATGATGCGAAAGGACATCAAGATTATAGAGGCGAAGGTTCTTTTGTTAGGAATAACTTTTAAAGAAAATTGTCCTGATGTACGGAACACACGTGTGATTGATATTTACCAAGAACTAAAAAGCTTTGATATCAATGTGGATGTTTTTGATCCTAGAGCTAATCCAATGGATGTTTTTGAGGAGTATGGTATTAGTTTAATTCAGAGTCAGCCTGACTTAAGCACTTATGCTGCTATCATCTTAGCTGTAAGTCATGATGAATTCAAGTCAATGAATATTCGTAAATCAAATAGTTTGGTTGTATTTGATGTCAAAGGAATGTTGCCTAATGATTGTGTTGATGGCCGCCTCTAGGGCTTTTGTGGTGTGAATGTCAAAATGTAAAATCTATCCTAACGATATTGTATGTTTAACCCATTGCTTTATTGCAATCCATTTCACGAAACAGATTTGAGTCAATACAAATTCTTAATTACTGGCGGCGCTGGTTTTATAGGTTCAAATTTGGTTGAGTATTTACTAAAATATAATGCAGGTCACGTAAGGGTTTTAGATAATTTGTCAAATGGGTACTTCGAAAACATTTCTGATTACCTGGATCTACCCAATTTTGAATTTATTAATGGAGATATCCGTGATTTCGAAGTGTGCAAAAAGGCTGTCAAAGATATTGACTATATTTCGCATCAGGCGGCATTAGGAAGTGTTCCTCGTAGCATAAATGACCCTATCACAACAAATGAGGTAAATATTGGTGGTTTTTTGAATATGCTCTTAGCTTCGAAGGAAAGTAGCACTTGTAGGCGTTTTGTATATGCTGCATCCTCAAGTACGTATGGCGACAGTACCGAATTGCCTAAAGTTGAGGGAAGAGAAGGGAGACCCTTGAGCCCATATGCAGTTACAAAGGCAGTAAACGAACTCTATGCCGAAGTATTTAGTAAAGTGTATGCATTTCACGCAATTGGTCTTCGTTATTTCAATGTTTTCGGTCCAAAACAGAATCCGCTAAATCCATATGCGGCTGTTATACCAATATTTTGCAGGCACTTCATCAATGGAACTAGACCAGTGATAAATGGGGATGGTGAAACAAGTCGCGATTTTACTTTTGTTGAGAATGTGGTACAAGCAAACATAAAAGCGCTTTTGATTAGTGAATTGGAAATACACGAGGTTTTTAACGTGGCATGTGGTGATCAAATTTCATTGAATGGTATGATAGAAGCGCTGCAAGCAATAAGCAATAACAAGATTTATCCTGAATATGGCCCTGAACGAACAGGGGACGTTAGGCATTCTAAAGCGAGTATACACAAAATAATAAAAATACTAGGCTATAAACCAACTCATGATTTTTA
>CAZNWC010000007.1:0-20107 GCA_964577055.1 uncultured Chitinophaga sp.
GGTAAGTACCTGCCGGGAGGTCGTGCAACTCAAGTATTACGTCCTTGCTGTTGGCTTCGATGCGCTTCACTTCGGCACCTACCAGGTTGCGGATGCTCAGCGACCGGATTTCGGCACTGGCCGATACCATGGCTTGCGCATTGGCAGGGTTGGGGTACAGCTTCACTTGCACCAGGCTGTTTTCGGCCACGCTGGTGGTTAAACCTACGCGGATGAGGCGCACGGTGAAGGTGCTGCTGGCCAATCGGGTGCTTACGCCGCTGCGTGCTTCTACGGTCCACTGCAAGGTCAAACTGTCGCCGATTGCGATGCCGTTGGCAGCCAAGAGGGTGTCGATGGCGCCGGTGGTGAGCGTGAGCTGGTTGTTGGCACCGTTGCCGTTCGATGCAAAGCTCAACGCCGGGTTGCTGAAGTTACCTGCCGGATCGGCCAACCAACGGTAGCGGAGGGGGGCAGCAGCCTGACTGCTAGCAGCTTCCCAAGTGATGTTCACTAGGGTGCTTGCTGGTCCGCGTACTTCCACACGACCGTTGTTGCTCGGACTGAGCAGGTTGAAGGCGCTGATTTGGGCACTGCGCACCAAACGGATGTTGAACGGTGCCGTAGCCAAACGGGTCAACGGGGCGTTGATGGCACGCACGGTCCAAATCAAATCAGACGAATCACCTGGCAATACGCCGCTGATGTTCAACAAGGAGTCGATTGAGCCGTTGAGCAATACCAAAACCGTATCAGCACCATTGTTGCGTGCTGGGAAGGTGAAGAGCGGTGCACTGAAATCACCATTGGGGAAATCTACCATCCATTCGTATCGGGTGGCATTGGCCGATGCCCTCCAGTTGATGGTTACCGCACTGTTGTTGCCGGCTTCGGTTACCAGGCGGGTGTTGTTGGCCGGACCTACCAAGGTGAAGGCACCTGGGGCTGCCACCTGGCGCACCAACTTCAGGTTGAAGGCAGGGGCTACCGTGCTGTCGGCACCGCTGTAGTAGAACGATTTAACCGTCCAGCGGGTGTTGATGGAGTCGCCAGGAGCCACACCCAAGCTGGCCAACAAGCTGTCGATACCACGAACCGTCAAGGTGAGGGTAGTGTCGAGTCCGTTGTTGTTCGAGAGCAGGTTCACCAAACCAGGCGCAAAGTTACCGGTAGCTGTGGTGAGCGACCATTTGTACGACTGGGCGTTGATGGCAGGGTTCCACACAATTTGTACCGGCGTAGTGCTGGTCGAATTGGTTTCCAAACGGCTGTTGTTGGCAGGGGCAAGGAGGGTAGCGATATCGAAAGGCAACAACCCTTCGTTTCTGCGGCTGAGATCTTGGATGCGGAAGTCTTGTGCTGCTGGCGTTTCGGCAATGCCATAAGGCGAGGTGGCCGGGTGGCGCACGAGCATGTACTCGGCAAAGGCATCTTGTTCAGAACCAGGCACGGTGAAGGTAGCTCCACCTGCGGCGGTCAACACGGTATCGAGGTCAACCCGTGTGCTGGCATAAGGAGCGAACGGATAACCGTCGCCACCACCGGCGAGGAAGTTGAGGGTTACCATTTTGTAGGTACGGTTGGGGTTGCCATGGATTTGACCATTGCGAACGAGGGTATCTACGATGTTACCGAGCGAGTCGAGGCGTACCACCGAGCGGATGCGGCTGTTTACGGGCAAACTAGGATCGTAACTGAAGGCCATGCCACCCACCTGCGGGAAACGACCGGGGGTTGCACCGGGAGCGGTTTGTGCCACACCGTGTTCGAGCAGGGCCTTGATACCGGTTACGGGAATGGTCATCACGCTCAAGCGGTTGTTAAAGCGCAGCGAGTTTTCGATGTCGAGCTGGCTGATGTCGCCGGCTTGCTTGCCAGCTGCGGGATTGGCGGCAGTAGGCTGAAGGCTTACGGTGCTGCCCACGGCATTCACCGTACCCATGGCTTGGCGGATGCCACCACCGTTTTTGAGCGAGAGGGTAACGGTTGGGTCGGCACGACGCGCCTGCCAGAGGTTGGCATCGGAGGTGAGGTTACCGAGGTTGGTTTCTTCGGTGCGGGTAAACTCGCGGCGACCTTCGAGGAACACACTGGCTTTACCGAAGATGTTGCCGTCTTTGGCCACAATCACGGTCTGCATGGCATCGGTGAGGGCTTTTACATTGGCACCTTTGGTACCTGGGGTGAAGGCGGCGGCATAGTTGCCCCAAACGCGTGCCACACCGGCTGAGTCGGTGGCATAAGCACCGTTGATCATGGGGTTGAGCAAGGTGGTATCGATCACACCAAGGCTGTCGAAGGCCACTACCAAACGACCTACATAGCGGTATTCGGCGGTGGTGTTTACCAACAGCAGGGGGTTACCGGCAGCATCCTGGCGTACTTGCGGATACGTACCCACGGCTACATCACCTGGGCGGAGGATGTCGTTGCCATCGGCCAGGAGGCTGTGAGAGCCACCGGCGATGATTACGTCAACACCGTTCAAGAGCGGAGCAAGCGCCTGCTCGAGGCTGAGCTGCTGCAAGTGCGAGAGGACGATGATTTTGTTGATGCCCTGACCGATGCGCAAGCTGTCGATCACCGGCTGGAGGATGGCTGCCAAAGCAGGCATGTCGTTTACGGTTGGTCCCACCACGGTGGTATTGCCGGGCGAGCTGATGCTGGCAAGCACCTGGGTGGTAGCACCCACGATACCAATTTTCTCACCACCGCGGGTAATCACCACCGAGCGGGCAATGCCCTTCTTCTGGCTGTTGGCGGTGATGTTGGCAGGGGTACGGAAGGCAGTGTCGGCTTGTCCGTCGGCAGTTACCAAATAGCTGAGGTTGGCATCGGCCGAGAAGTTGAGGTTGGCACTGAGGTAAGGGAACTGTGCACCTACCCAACGTTTGTCGGCACCGTTGCTGCGGATGTCTACACCAATCATGCTGTTCAACTCGCCGGTACCGAGGTCGAACTCGTGGTTACCGAAAACAGAGGCATTGAAGCCGATGAGGTTGAGGATAGAGATGTCGGGACGACCGATGGCCGGGCGAACGGCTTGGGTACCGCTGAAGTAGCGGCTGGTAGCCGTGCGCAGCGGAGTTTGCAGGCTGGGGTCTTCACCGGCGCTGAGGAACGGACTGGGGATGAAGTTGTCGCCGCTCGAGAGGATCACGGTGTTGGCATAGGTGCCTTCGAGGGTGTCGATCACAGCTGCGAAGTTAGGCGCATCCTTAGGCGCGTCTAAACCGCCTTCCATGTCGGAAGCGTGCAATACCTGCAAGGTATAACGTGGACCAACAGGCAACAATCCTTCGTTTCTGCGGCTGAGATCCTGGATGCGGAAGTCTTGTGCTGCTGGCGTTTCGGCAATGCCATAAGGCGAGGTGGCCGGGTGGCGCACGAGCATGTACTCGGCAAAGGCATCTTGTTCAGAACCAGGCACGGTGAAGGTAGCTCCACCTGCGGCGGTCAACACGGTATCGAGGTCAACCCGTGTGCTGGCATAAGGAGCGAACGGATAACCGTCGCCACCACCGGCGAGGAAGTTGAGGGTTACCATTTTGTAGGTACGGTTGGGGTTGCCATGGATTTGACCATTGCGAACGAGGGTATCTACGATGTTACCGAGCGAGTCGAGGCGTACCACCGAGCGGATGCGGCTGTTTACGGGCAAACTAGGATCGTAACTGAAGGCCATGCCACCCACCTGCGGGAAACGACCGGGGGTTGCACCGGGAGCGGTTTGTGCCACACCGTGTTCGAGCAGGGCCTTGATACCGGTTACGGGAATGGTCATCACGCTCAAGCGGTTGTTAAAGCGCAGCGAGTTTTCGATGTCGAGCTGGCTGATGTCGCCGGCTTGCTTGCCAGCTGCGGGATTGGCGGCAGTAGGCTGAAGGCTTACGGTGCTGCCCACGGCATTCACCGTACCCATGGCTTGGCGGATGCCACCACCGTTTTTGAGCGAGAGGGTAACGGTTGGGTCGGCACGACGCGCCTGCCAGAGGTTGGCATCGGAGGTGAGGTTACCGAGGTTGGTTTCTTCGGTGCGGGTAAACTCGCGGCGACCTTCGAGGAACACACTGGCTTTACCGAAGATGTTGCCGTCTTTGGCCACAATCACGGTCTGCATGGCATCGGTGAGGGCTTTTACATTGGCACCTTTGGTACCTGGGGTGAAGGCGGCGGCATAGTTGCCCCAAACGCGTGCCACACCGGCTGAGTCGGTGGCATAAGCACCGTTGATCATGGGGTTGAGCAAGGTGGTATCGATCACACCAAGGCTGTCGAAGGCCACTACCAAACGACCTACATAGCGGTATTCGGCGGTGGTGTTTACCAACAGCAGGGGGTTACCGGCAGCATCCTGGCGTACTTGCGGATACGTACCCACGGCTACATCACCTGGGCGGAGGATGTCGTTGCCATCGGCCAGGAGGCTGTGAGAGCCACCGGCGATGATTACGTCAACACCGTTCAAGAGCGGAGCAAGCGCCTGCTCGAGGCTGAGCTGCTGCAAGTGCGAGAGGACGATGATTTTGTTGATGCCCTGACCGATGCGCAAGCTGTCGATCACCGGCTGGAGGATGGCTGCCAAAGCAGGCATGTCGTTTACGGTTGGTCCCACCACGGTGGTATTGCCGGGCGAGCTGATGCTGGCAAGCACCTGGGTGGTAGCACCCACGATACCAATTTTCTCACCACCGCGGGTAATCACCACCGAGCGGGCAATGCCCTTCTTCTGGCTGTTGGCGGTGATGTTGGCAGGGGTACGGAAGGCAGTGTCGGCTTGTCCGTCGGCAGTTACCAAATAGCTGAGGTTGGCATCGGCCGAGAAGTTGAGGTTGGCACTGAGGTAAGGGAACTGTGCACCTACCCAACGTTTGTCGGCACCGTTGCTGCGGATGTCTACACCAATCATGCTGTTCAACTCGCCGGTACCGAGGTCGAACTCGTGGTTACCGAAAACAGAGGCATTGAAGCCGATGAGGTTGAGGATAGAGATGTCGGGACGACCGATGGCCGGGCGAACGGCTTGGGTACCGCTGAAGTAGCGGCTGGTAGCCGTGCGCAGCGGAGTTTGCAGGCTGGGGTCTTCACCGGCGCTGAGGAACGGACTGGGGATGAAGTTGTCGCCGCTCGAGAGGATCACGGTGTTGGCATAGGTGCCTTCGAGGGTGTCGATCACAGCTGCGAAGTTAGGCGCATCCTTAGGCGCGTCTAAACCGCCTTCCATGTCGGAAGCGTGCAAAATCTGCAGGTTGTAACGAACGGGTGGGATGTTGAAGTTCAAACGGATCACGCTGAGTGTGCCGCTGATTTCGTTGGCTACAACGATGTAAGCATGTCCGTCGCCACTCTGATGGGCGGCAATGTAGGTCATGGTTTCGGGACCACGGTCACCCGATACCGATGTGGTGCTGCGTGGATTCAAGTAGCCGTTGTAAACGGGGTTCATGGGGTCGGTAACGTCGTAGGCTGCGATACCTCCCACACGCTCCATGCCAACGAAGGCAAAGGTGCGGCCATTGACCGTAGCCAGGGTGAGGCCCTCAGGCTCAGGGCCCTTAGAACGCGAGCGGTTTTTGCGGGTATTGCTTTCGTGGTCGGCATTAAAAATGGCGCTTACCTGCGGATCGAGTAAGGTGATGAGCTCGAGCTGGTTTTTGCTGTCGAACACCTGTGCACCAGTGCTGGCATTCCAAATGCTGAACGAGCGCGAACCTACGTTGATCACATCGTCGTAATCGCCATCGCCATCGTTGTCGCCATTCAAATTGGTGATGCGCAAACGACCCAAAGCGTGGTTTTCTTTGAGCATGGCGGCATGTGGGAAACGCGCCGAATCGAGCAGGGTAGAAGCGGCACCCACGGTGGTACGTTCGTTCAAAGCCTGGTACTCGCGCTCGTCGCCTTCGTTGGCGCTCACCAAATAGGTGGTGCCATTTACGGTGTACGAACCAATGGCATCGGGCATGTAATACATTTTGGTTGGCCAGTTTACCATCAATACTTCCGGAATGTTGTCTGATGCATCGAAACCGTTACCGACTAAGCTGTTGTCTTTGGTGCCCAATCCGCGGATGGCGGTGATGGTATTGTTGGTCAAATTGATTTCGGCAATGGCGTTGTTTTCTTGCAGGGTCACCCAAGCCTTGCTGTTGTCGGCAGCCACTGTGATGTACTCGGGCTCGAGGTTCTGTGATAGGGTGCCAATGGTAGAGCCTTTGCGCACACCAGCGGCAATGAGGGCTGCTTCTTGCGCATTGAAGGCAGTGAAATCAATCGTGGTAACATCCGATTGGGTAATGAGGGTATCGCTCAGGTCGATGATGCTCACCGAACCTTCGGGATCTACGCTGAAGGTAGTGTTGGGCTGACCTTCGTTGGCAACCAACAATTTGGTGCCATCGGGGGTGAAGGTCAACATATCGGGCAAGGCACCCACGGTTACCTGGGCTTTGAAGTTGCCCAAGGTGTCGAAGAACACCACGGTGCCGGGGAGTTGTTCGTTGGCATTAGGACTGGCTACGGCCAACAAGCCTGGTTTTACCGCAATGCTGGTGAGGCCGCCATAAGGAGCCATCGACACGCTGCTGATGGTTACGGGAGCAGCCGGGTTGCTAAAGTTGATGATATCGAAACGGTTTTCGATGGCGCTGGTGGTAAACAAACGCTTGCTCACTGGGTCATACACCACTACTTCGGTCGTGCTGCCGGTGGGCGAAGGATCGAAGCTTGTAACCAATTGCATGCTCACCGCCGAATCGCGGGCAGGTAAAGTCCGGTCGTTGTCGCGGATGTACACCGTGAAATAATTCGGGCCGGTCAAAGAAACACCCTGTAAGCTGTCGATGGCGAAAAGGATGAACTCGTCGTCTTCCACATCGGCATCATCTACAATGCCTACTGGCAAGTTGATGCTGGTAGTGGTAGCCGAAAGTTGTACCGTTTGGGTAGGGAAGTTGTAATCGGCAGGGGAGGCGTTGCTGCCTGCAGCCACGCGGATGCGGAAGCTGGCGTTGGCAGGGAATTGCAGGTTCAACGGCAGGTTGATGCTGCCAGTATTTTCTTCGGCCACCATATAACGGCCGCCAAAGCTGATGCTAGGATTGTAGTTGAAGTTGAACGTAAAGGCACTGAACATGGCCAAACCGCCAGTATTCTCCACGCTGTCGATGAGCAAGATGTAGCTTTGACCAGTGGCAAAAGCCGGACTAATGGTCAATACCACCGTATCTCGCAGGCTGCCGTTGTTGGTCATCACGGCCGACTGTATGCCGGCCAATTGCTTGTAACGCGCCAGGTTGGTAGCCGAGCTGGCCGACATGTTTTGTGTGAATGCTACTTCAATTTGGGTGCTATTGAGCACGCGGGCCGAAGCAACGGCAGGAGGCCCTGGGAAGCTCCAAGTAGGCCATACTTGGGCGGGGGTACCTGAGGCTGCTACTACCCAGTAAGCAGGGTTCAAAATGCTATCGCGGAGGTTTGCGCCGCTCTGTGGACCGTTGTAAAAGGCATTTACGCTCAAGCCAGCTGCATTGCCAGGAGCGGTGCTGAGGTTGATGGCATTTACCCCATCTGTCAAACCAGCAGGCAACATGCTGAAGCTGCCGCTGCAAGTGGTGTTGGTGGTTAACCAAGCATTGGCGCTGAGGGCGGTGATGTAGGTTGGGTTGGTGTTGCTACCAGCGTAAACAATCACTTGGTCACCACCCGAACTTAAACCAAAGGTGCTACCCGAAACGGTTCCAATGTTGGCCGAAGCATCGTCGGTGCCAATCACAAGCACCGTTCCGCGAGCTACGCCGCCTGCCGGGGCCGTCCAGGTAAGTCCCCCGGGGCACTGGGCTGGGGTATTGGTAGTAAACTTGGCATCGGTAAGCTGGATGTTGGTGCCAGGCAAGATGTTTACTTGTGTGAGCAATGCAATGGCATCGGGCGTACCAGTAGCGTTCATGCGGTAGGCCACGGGAAGCAAATCGCCTGCCTGGAAAATGGTTTGCACTGGCAGGATACTGAAACTGGTTTGGTTATTATTGGGCAATAGGTTGCCAGCCAGGTCGCTGAGCAAACCATCGCGGATACGCAAAATATATGTGGCATTGGCTTGCAAAGCAGCGGCAGGAATGATGGTAAGGGTATCGCCGCTCAATTGACTGCTAAAGCTTACCGCGGTGTTGGCTGGTTGCAACAGCAATTGCACAATGGTATCGGCCATGGCGGCGGTTAAGTTGGCACCGCCAGCACCTGCGCGGCGCATGGCTTCGCTAAAAATGATGCGTGGCCGAATACTGGCCGGGTGCTGGCTGCTGTTGTTGGCCGGGAATAGGTTGGCCGAAGGAGGGAAAGTGTCGGTACCACCCATGGAGCTGCCTTCAAGAGTGAAATTGTCGATGCGGTTGTTGCCGCCTGTTCCGGCACTGCCTTGGGCAAAAGCTATGCGTATTTTGAAGTTTGGGTTGTTGTTGGCAGCCGCAATGGTGCCAAAGTTTACCGTCTGCAGCGTTGGGTCACCATCAACCGGAAAAATGCTGTCGTGCAAAGTAAAGGTGCTGCCATTGGTGCTGTACGAAATGTATTGGGTGCCTGCGCCTTGTCCCGAACGGCGGGTTCCGTACTTAACAATTACGTTGCTGAAACCACTGGTAGGCAAGCTGAACTCTAATTGGCCACCAATCGGATTGTTGAAACGCAAATGCGCACCGGCTACATCGCCGTTGCGCGCATTCGGGTTGGTGGTCTCGAAACCTTGTCCTGTTGTATTGCTTGTGGTTTGTATGGCACTGGTTCCACCCGCTATGTGCGCAATGCTGCCATTGCCTTGGTTGGGTGTGAGCAAGGTGGTTTGATCGGTCGAATTGTTGAAATTCCAATAATGCACCAGTTGGGGAGGGGTGGTGCCTTCGAGCGTAAAATTGTCGAAGCGGTTGTTGCCAACGGTTCCACCGGCGCCTTGACCAAAAGCAATGCGGATTTTGAAGTTGGCGTTGTTGTTAACCGCTGCAATGTTGCCGAAGTTAAGCGTTTGCAGGGTTGGATTGCCATCTACCGGAAAAATGCTGTCGAACAAGGTATAGCTCGTGCCATCGGTGCTGTACGAGATGTACTGCACGCCCGCGCCCGAACCCGAACGGCGGGTGGCATAACGTACCACCACGTTTTGGTAGCCGGTAGTGGGCAAGCCAAATTCGAGCTGACCGCCAATAGGGTCGTTGAAACGCAAATGCGTCCCTGACAAATCACCATTGCGGGCGTTTGGATTGGTGATGTCAAATCCTTGCGCGGTGTTGCTGGTAATTTGGACGGCACTAATGCCTCCGGTAACATGGGTGATGGTGCCACTGCCTTGCGTGGGGGCAAGCAGGTCGTTGAGGGTCGCAGAATTATTAAAATTCCAATAATGCACCAATACCTGGGCATGGGCCAAGCTGCTGAGCATCAGGATGCTGAGCAGCAACGGCAACAATCGGGTTAGTTTCGAACGCATAACAAACGGTTAAGGCCTCAAAACTCACCATGCCACATTAACCCCGCCTTACCCCTGCATGAAGGAAATGTTGTTCGGTGTTAAACTATTGTCAATTGCGTGTTAAGCAACTTAATTTGAGGTTAACTCCCAAGCATACCGCAGCAACAGCAAACCCATCACCACCAAAAAGACCACCCGCACAAAACCATTGCCTTTGCGCAGGGCCAGACGACTGCCCAGCAAGCTACCAGCGATGTTACATGCGGCCATGAGCAGGGCTATTTGCCCGATGTATTGCCCATTGCCCACAAAAACCCCCAAAGCTGCCACATTGGTGAGTACGTTCACCACCTTGGCGTAAGCCGAAGCCTCCAAAAAACCGAAACCCAGCAGCAGAACAAAACCGAAAACAAGGAAGGTGCCAGTGCCGGGGCCAAAAAAGCCGTCGTAAAATCCCACCACGCTGCCCAGCAGCAGGCCATACCACAGCCGGAGCTTGGGCGAGGGAACCGGACCGTGGGTTTGTCCCAAATCTTTTTTCAGCCAGGTAAACACAAACATGCCGATCAACAGCACCAACACCAGGGGTTTCAGCAGTTCGGCATCGAGGTATTGCAGCAGTTTGGCCCCAAGCCACGAAAAGACGAAGGCAGCCAAGCCCACCGGCAACAACAGCCGGTAATCGAATCGAATGCGTTTGGCGTAGCGGCCAGCCGCCACGAGCGTGCCAGCAAATCCGGCCAATTTGTTGGTGCCAAACAGCACTGGCAAAGGCGTTTGGGGCAAACGAATAAGCAAGGCAGGCAACTGAATGAGGCCGCCACCACCCACAATGGCATCCAAAAAGCCGGCGATCAAAGCAAAAAAGGCAAGGAAGGCGTAGTCCACGGCCCAAAGATGCATAAAAACGGCGTTCAGCGTTTGGCATTCAGCCTTCAGCAAAACGCCGAATGCCGAATGCAGTCAGCCGTTCGCAGGCTCAAAACGTATTGCAATGGGCTTTTAATGTTTCTAAATCCACCAAATTCAAGTGCGCTTTCCGATTTGCATCAAATACGCCAAACTCGAAAAAGGGATTTACCGGTGAAATGCAGTTGCCAATGGGCTGTGTTTTTGAAAGTATGCCAACACCCCAGTCCGAGTCGATGCAGCAAGAATGAACGGTTGCATCAAAACGCCATTTTAAAAATGCCTTCCAGGTGGTGCCGTTCCACCAACCTTCGGCAGGCGTATACATATAGTCAAATGTTTCACGGGCATGCCATTCGGATGGCGGATTGCAGTCGTGCAATACAATAAAGCCTCGTTCATGGATGAAATCAAGGGCATTCACAATGTCTCTGTTCACTTGCTCCGCCAGGTGAAGTCCATCAATGAAAATGACATCAAATTTGAGGGTGTTGGAAAGTATGGCTCCCTTGCGTAACTGCTCAAAAAAAACATCGCTGGTCATCACAAAATCAACCGGATTTTCTTTGAATTCAAGTCCCGGATCAACGCTGTATTTCGTATCTGCCTGAATGAGGTTGAAATTGTGATTTGGATTGCGCACACCAATTTCTAAATAGGTGCTTTTTCCTTGCTTCAGCGACAATAGGTAATTGATAATTTCGGTGCGGCTGGTGCTTTTGGCCACTTCTTGCGCAATGAGTGCTTGGGTAGATGTGTAATGGGGATTATGGAGGATTTTTTTTCCCAATTTATACTTGCGCATGGGCTTGAATGCGAAACTAGAATTTTTTAGGCATACTTGATGGAAGCTCGGTTTTAGGGGGTGGTGCATACAAATGCAAGCTGATGGGCCGAATATAGGAGCTTTTTGCCATGGGGAGGGAAGAGAATTTTTCCTGCTCATGTGCTTTATTTTCGGCAATCGCCAAAAGCGATCCGCGGTCAGCCGACAGCGGTCAGCGCTCTGCCGACAAGCCGACCGCCGAAAGCCAACCCCTACTTCACCACCAGCCGCGTCGTGCCCATCTTTTCGCCCTGCTGCACTTCCAGCAAATACACGCCAGCCGACAAAGCAGGAAGCTGGATGCGGTTGTCATCGGCCGCTAAAGTACCGCTGGCCAATCGGCGGCCCTGGAGGTCGTGAAGTTGCCAGCGGATGGCATGATCCATGGGTTGGGCCAACTGGATAAATAAGTCCGGGCCTTGCACCGGATTGGGGTAAACGCTGAACGGCAGGTTTTTTACTTCCGGCAAACCCACATAGTTTATCTTGCGTTGCAAAATTATCCAGCGAGGTGTAATTGCACTTGCAACTGGTATGGCAAAGGTAGTATCGCAATTGCCCCATTCGCATTTTAAGCGTACAGGTCCCGTTGCTTTCACCGTGAGGTAATAATTCGATCCAAAGCCACCTACCGCGCCAACCCTTCCTGGCTCACTCGAGGTGGTGAGAAAAAGCGTATCGGGCCAACGAGAACCACGTTGCCATTGAATCACATGGCTTTGGTGCGGGGCATTGGTAGTCTGATAAAAGAAAACAGGTCCGGCGCCTATATGATTGGCATCGGCGGCAAACTGTCCGTGCATTTGTTGAACTTCGAGGGTGTCGTTCGACCAAAACCCGCCAATGGTGTATAAAATGTATTGCTGACCGTTTTCGATGCTGGGTGTTGACCAAAAATACCTTTGCCAAGAGGTGGATGTACGCAAGGGAACCGGGTTGTCTACCACGAGGCTGGGCTCAAAATCGAAGGTGATGTACGGGGTGGTGGCAATAAACTGCACCGAATCGTTGGCAGGCCAATAACGCGCCAAGAATGTGCGGTAGCCGGTGTTGGGCAATGGGGTTAGCGGCGTAGGGATGTTGTTGAGGTGTCCAAAATCGTCGATGGTGCCGGTAAAAAGCACCGCACCCGGAAAGTCGGGGTCGAAGCAGGCATCGCTCACGGTGCGGGCGCCGCTCCAGGCTTTTTCCCACAGCAATTGGCCGTTTGAGGCATTGAAAGCAGCGAGCCAGCCCGATACATCGTCGTACAGGCCGCTGGCAAGTATGGTGCCTTGGCCGGCCTCGTAGTTGATTTTGTGTATGTAGTTGTTCTGTGCCTGGCGGCGGTGCCACACCCATTCGGGCTGGCCTGAATACGCATTGACCCGCATCAAAAACGGATCGAGGGCCAGGGGTTCAAAGCCAATGAGGGTATCGTTGGGCAGGTAGCAGGTGTCGTGAAAACCACCGGCAATTAAAAAGCGCGAAACGGCCAAATTGGGCATACCAAGGATGTGGTTGGCCACAAATTCTCCCTGATACTGCAAACCCACGGTGGGGTTGAGCCATGTGCCGTTGAGGCTGTTGATGGGGTGGATGCGCAGCCGCAAATCGCCGGTGCGTGGAAAAAAGGTGCTGCCTTCGGGCTGACTGGCAACGGCCACCAGGTTTTCGACCGTGCCCATGGCAGTTGGGGTAAAGCCCGCCGAATCGAGCAATTGCATCCGCCAAGGCGATTGGGCGCTGGCCGCGAAGCTGGTGAGTAGCAGGAGTAGGGTAAATCGCATCACCTAAATTAAACAAAAGATTTTACATGGTATGAACAGGCTGCGACAAAGTTGGCGTGGCGCCGATTGCGTTCGGTATTTAGCAGACAGCGTTTGGCTTTCAGCGTTCAGCCAACACGCAACAGCCGCCAGCGGATTGCCAACAGCCGACCGCTAACGCTTTTGCGCCATTACGATTCAACCTGCTCAAACAGCACGGGATTCAAGGGAGAAGCCATGATTTGGCCTACTTCAACACCCGGACACCATGTTTTGGCATCGTTTAATTGGCCCTTGTTTTCAGCTTCTTTGAGACGCATGTTTTTGTCCATGTAAATGATGGTCATCACTTTGCGTATTTCCTGGCTGCTGTTGGCACCAGCCCGGTGAAAGATCCAACCCGAGTGGAAACTCACCTCTCCCAAATCGAAGGCTGAAACGTGGTGTGGAAAATCGTTGATCTTAAGCTGCCGCTGAATGGCCACTTCGCTCTCGTCGCCAATAGATAATTCACGACCTTGCAGGAGTACTTGGCTGCCCGGACTGAATTCCAGCGGCCCCATTTCGAGCGGGGTAGCTTGCAGGGGTATCCACAAGGTAGTGGTATGATCGGAAGCCATGGGCCAATAATGCTGGTCGGCATGCCAGGGTGTAATGCCTCCGCCGGCTTCTTTGAACAAAGCTTGGTCGTGGTACAGGCGTACCCCCGCAACGCCCATCAATTCGGCTGCCAACTGTGCCAAGCGTTTGCTGAAAACCAAGGGCCTGATGTGCTCGTTGAGGGTCCACAAATTGAAGGCTTGTAAAAAGGCCTTTCCGTAGGTATTGCGTTGTTCGAGCGGCAGGCTGGCCAGGCGCAAGGCTTGCACTTGCTGCGCAATGAGGTGGTTAAAATGCCCTATCAGCTCGGCCGAAAGTACATCTTTGAGCTTGATGTAGCCGTTTTGGCGGTAAAATGCTGTTTGTTCCGCGCTGAGGACGTAGGGTTTGTCTAACAAAGACCAATGCTTCGATTTTTCCATTTATTTGTTCATGCTTGGGGCGGCAAGCCCTTTCCGACTTCTAAACTAAAGCATCTGTTCGGATAGCCAAAAATGGAAAGCCTATGGAGGTTGACAGTCGGCGGTCGGCGTTCAGTCGACAGCGTTCGACATTCAGCTGACAGCTAATGGCAGCAGGTGGAAATCCGAAAGCCACACTTCAGCTCCTCCTTTCGCCTTCGTTCAGGTACCGACCGACTCCTATCAGCCGATTATATTTAAAGAACGTAATATAACAAGCAGGCTATTTTTGTAATTGACAAGCTGCCATCTATTGTAAACAGAACTTTATTTGACGAATAACTCCCGTCTCCTTGTCGAATTTTGGTACCATCGATTGTGAAAAGAACTTTATTTGAAGCATATGTGCCATCACCTTGTCGGATTTTGTGTCCGTCAATTGTATACAGCACTTTGTTCGAAGAATACGTACCATCTCCTTGACGGATTTTATTTCCATCAATAGTTAAGAGTACTTTGTTTGATGAATATTTGCCATCACCTTGCCTGAATTTCACACCATCAAACGTATAAAGCACTGTATTTGACGAATAAGTACCATCGCCTTCTCTTACTTTGTTTCCGTCTATTGTATAGAGAACTTTATTTGATGAAGAAGTACCGTCACCTTGACGAATTTTTGTCTGAGCATTTGCAAAACTAAAAGTCAGCAATATTGTCGCGAGTAGAATAATTTGTTTCATTTTGCTTTTATAATATCTATTGTTCCCACTCTTTTCGGTTTTCGGAATACTCCCTGTTTTATGTGGTTTAGTTGTCTCCAATTTTTTGTCTGTCAATATAGGTGATCAGCCTGCCTTTAACCGCTATGTTGTTTAAACTTGCCAAAACGTTCTCGTGCTTGGCCCAGTAGGGAAAAAGGAGCACCACAATGATTGCAAGCGCACAATCTAAAGTGCAAGAGGTTTACATTTAACACTAGAATCCCTATTGCAGCCAAATATGTGTTACCAGCTGTTAAACATTTAATCTATATATGTTTCTTTCAAGACTGATTTGACTTTAACTATTTCTTTTTCAGTTAGATTCCCCAAAATTTTGATGACTCTTTGTCTGTCTACAGTCCTGATTTGATCAAGTACAATCCAGCCTTTTTTCTTGTCATGATTAACTTCAGTTCTTGTTGGGTAGTTTTTCGAACTACTCGTCATGGGGGCTAAAACGATTGTTTGTAAGTGTTTATTCATTTCATTTGGTGAGATGATCACGCATGTTCGTGTTTTTTTTATCTCACTTCCAACCGTTGGATTTAGATTTACTAATACGATTTGATATTGACTTAACTCCATTCTTCAATATTTTCGTCTTCGAATAAATCATCAATCAGCATATTATCATCACCGTTTTCGCGCATTTTTTTAAACGCCTTTTCCCAACCATCTCTTGGTTGTTGTTTAGGCTTTAAAATGATGTAACCTTTCTCTAGGATAAGTTCTACCTTATCAGTTATGTTGTATTTTTCTAGTAAGGTTTTCGAAAGCCGAATTCCTTTAGAGTTGCCAATGTGAATTACTGAAATCTCCATGAGTAAAAGATTGTGATTACAAAGTTATTACATATTGTCTGTGATTGCAAATCACAAATAATCTTTTGTCAATAGCTGGTAACTAGCATAAATACGATATTTTCCCCGCACATCCACACCCCCTCAACCCACCTTCTCCGCCACCAAGGCATACACCATGGGTAGGTGGTTGCCCAAATGTTTGATGCGGTACTGCCCGGGGCCAACGACTTCGGTGTGCTTGAAGCAGGGGTAGGGGGAGTAGTCGAATTCTTGGAATTGCCGGAGGGCCAGGCCGTTTTGGAGCAGGGGGCTGAGCACTTCGGACAGGCCGTGGTTCCAGCCCACGGTGGTGAGCGCAAGGTCGGCCGTGGGATCGGCATAGGTGCCGGTTTCGGTTTCGATCAAGGGACCCGCGTTGAAGTAGCGGTAGGCAACGCGTTCGAAGTCGTTGTCGAACATCCACACCACGGGGTGGAATTCCACAAAAACAAAGCGGCCGTTGGGCTTTAAAAAATGGGCAATCACCTGGGCCCAGCGCTGCAAATCGGGCAGCCAGCCAATGGTGCCGTAGCTGGTAAATACCAGGTCAAATTTTTCGTGCAGCTGTTGGGGCAAGTCGTACACATTGCAGCACACAAACTGCGCATCGGCTTGGGTTTGGCTGGCCAGTTGGCTGGCCAGGGCAATGGCGGTGTCCGACAGGTCGACCCCCGTTACCTGCGCCCCCATGCGTGCCAGCGAAATGCTGTCTTGTCCGAAATGGCACTGCAAATGCAATATCCGCAAGCCCTTTACATCGCCCAGCAAGTTGCGCTCAATGGGGTTCAGTGTGTTTTTGCCTTGCAGAAAAGCTTGCTGGTCGTAGAAGTCGGAATGCAGGTGTACCTCCGTTTTGCGGTTCCAGGCCTCGCGGTTCAGCTCAAAATAGGGTTGGTTGGGGTCCATCGGCGTCATTGAATGCCAAAAGATAGCAAATACAGGCGCAGCTTGTGCAGCACCTCTGGAACTTCCGCGTTTGGCCCTCTCCGCGCTCTCCGGACGAGTTGCAACGCAAAGCTGTCCAAAGGGCTCCGTTGCCTCGGCGCCAGCTGAAGCTGATAGCAGCACTAAAAAGAAGGTTTTTCAAGCTGCCAAAGTCCTACATCAACCCATGCTGTCTTTTTCCACGAAAAAAACCTCTGCGCCTTAGCGGTGTAGCTACCGCGCGTAGCGCCCACCCCGCCCCAATCTTTGTTAATTAACCCACCCCCCCGCCCCAGCCATCCACCACCACCCGCTACCTTTGCCCCATGATCGCATCAGCAGCAGGGGCCGTGCTCGTAGGCCTCACCTATTGGGCTTACCGGCACCCCGTGTGGGGCGGCAAACATACCCCCACCGACAAAGCTCGCCTCTACACCAGCAAACATTACGAAAAGGGCAGCTTCAAAAACCTCGAACATACCCCCGACTTCACCGAAGGATATACCTACGGCAAGGTGATGCGTGAGTTTTTGTTCGACCGGCGGGCCGATCGCAACCCACCCGCACCCGTGCCCTACACCCGTACCGATTTACACCAGCTGCCCGATCAATGTCTGGTGTGGATGGGCCATTCGAGCTATTTGTTGCAATGGCAGGGCAAGCGCATTTTGGTAGATCCGGTGCTGAGCGGCAGCGCATCGCCCATTCCGGGCATGATCGGCGCCTTCAAGGGCAGCAACGGACATACCGCAGCCGATTTGCCTGCCATCGATTTGCTGGTGATCACGCACGACCATTACGACCATCTCGATTACCGCACGGTGAAACAACTCGTAGGTCGGGTAGGACAGGTGGTGTGCGGCTTGGGCGTAGGTGCCCATTTGCGTCGCTGGGGATTTGCGCCCGAGCGCATCACCGAGCTCGATTGGTGGGAAGAAAGCACCGATTTGGCTGGTTTCAAAGCCACGGCCGTGCCCACGCGCCACTTTTCGGGCCGGTTGCTCAACCGCAACAATACGCTCTGGATGGGATTGGTGCTCGAAGCCGGGGGCAAAAAGGTGCTGTTGGGAGGCGACAGCGGTTACGGCAAACACTTCGCCGACATTGGCAGGCGTGTGGGGCCGTTCGACCTGGTGATCATCGAAAACGGGCAGTACGACCACAAATGGCACTACATCCACCTGCACCCCGAAGAAGCGGCGGTGGCGGCCGAAGAGCTGGGGGCCAAAAAACTGCTGCCAGTGCATTCGGGCAAATTCGCCCTGGCCAACCACGTCTGGGACGAGCCGCGCAAGCGTTTGGCAGCGGCCAGTGCAGGCAAAAGCTACGAATTGCTGCTGCCGGACTTGGGAGAGGCTATTTCTTGGGCGTAGCAGGCTTGGTTCATCTTTGATTTAAGGGAGCACGAAAAGCTTCGGAGAGTTAAAAGTTAAAGGTTAAAAGTTAAGTGGGGGTTTCGCTGCACTCAACCCAAGAAACGAGCTTGTAAATAGCGAGCGGACCGAGAAATTCTTTTCCCAAAAAATAGCTGCGCAACGAAATGTATCGTCCCTCTCCTCTGGAGAGGGATAAGAGGGTGAGGCCGTTCAAGGTTCAAAAGGTGGTTTCGCTGCGCTCAACCAGGCGAATTCAAAATTCAAAATTCAGGATTCAAAAGGGGGTTCGTCCTTGAAAAGTTGACAGTCGTCTGTCAGCTGTCGTCCATCGTTTGTCCTCTGTCGTCCGACTTCTGTCTGTAGCATCGCAATAAATCACGCCAAACCATTAGCGGAAAGCCATGCAAATGGTCGTCATTGGCAGCAACGAGCTATTTGAATGGCTGCAATCGCCAGCTAAAGCCCGTGCTGATAAAGGTAGGGTAAACCGCAGATATTTGAAAAGCGCCTCGTCCGAACCACTGATCGATACGCAAATGCACCCGTAAATTCGGACTGCCGCCCGAAATGCCAAATCCTACGATGCCAAAGGGTGCGAAGGGCTGGCTTTCTTGCCTTTTGAGCTGAAAATCGTAACTGCTACCCTCGGTTACGGTGCTTACATAGCGCAAATCATAAATTTGGCTGGTGCCCAAGGTGAGGCTGCCAAAAAAGTCAACCCCCTGAAGCGTATAGCGCAGTTGTTGTTCCACAAAAAGCCGCTCGTAGCGGTTGAAAGTTTCGATTTCACTGCTGGGAACAAATAGACCGCTAAAAACAGCGTTGTTGACATTCGAGATCGATCCATTGGCATATCCCAACCAGCTGGCGCCCCTGACATTGGGGAAAGGCAAAGCGTAAAAGCCCCCCAGGCCCATCTGCCGGGCAGCGGCGTTTACAGCAATGTCGTTGTTGAGGGCCAGGTTGTCGGTTCCACGCAACAAGCCGCCGCGCACCGCCAGGTAGCGGCCCACAGCCACCTCGGCCTCCGCTTGGTAAAGTTGCTGAATGCCCAAGTCCAATTGCCCCGATACTTGCAGCTGTACATCGCCTGCCTGTTCCAGGCGGGTAATTTGTTGTGCCTGGTGCGTGGCGAAATAAAGCGGCGGTCCACAGCTGTGGAGCAGTCCTAAAAGCAGCCAAGCGAGGCTCCAGGCATATGGGCGGGTTACAGTTGCCATCTTGCGCCAAAGCTTAAAGGGGCCGAAGGAGGGGTGAGGTTCCTTTCATTCAATACAAAGCTGGGTTGAATGGTGAGGGTAAAAATGTAGCTCCCCATGTCGTATTCGCCTTGCAACAGCGGTGTTGCGATCATAAAGAGGGGTTGGGCGTTCAGGTAATCTACGGTCGGGGCAAAGAAGCGGCTGCCCAATGGGCTGTCAGGTGCCTGCAGCCAATGTTGGGTTGTGGCGCCCAAACGCAGGCCGAACGAAAAACCCAAATGTTGGCCCACCATGCTGCGGCTGTGGCCTTGCACAAATACATGGGCTTGATTAAAATCGAAACTCGGATGATAGGTCAATGCCCAGTTGGAGCGCGAATACCCCAAGCCAGCCTGCACAATGTAGGTGCTGCCCTGGTGTTGAGTGCCTTGTGGTTTTAGCATGCGGATGGCAGCCGCTTCGGCAGCAAAGTGGCGGTCGTATGCGGGGGCATTAAACAGGGGCGTGACCATGTATTGCGCCGTTGCCTGTACGCCCCATTGCTCGTTGAGGGCATAGGCCAATTGGGTTTGCGCCCCAATGGCGGTCACTGCAAAGGAGCCATTGGCTTGCAGCTGAAATTCGCCTGCTTCTTCCAAATTGGGCAGGATGATGTTGCCGGGATACAACAAAAAGCCGCATCCTTGGAACAGCAGGGTGAAACAACAAACAAGTAGTGTTCGGAACATCACGCAATAAACAAAAGACTTGCTGCAAATGCAAGTGAAGCTTTTGTGAAGGTTCAAGTTGAGCGAAGCGAAATCCCGCAAGCCGGGAGTTCAAGGTTCAAAGTTCAAAGTTCAAGGTTCAAAGGGGGTTTCGCTGCGCTCAACCAGGAGAATTCAAAATTCAAGATTCAAAATTCAAAAGACGGGTTTCACTGCGCGAAATACTTGAAAGATGGAAAGGCCTAATCGAGCGTTGCATCATCCATGAACCTCAAATCACATTTTGAACCTTGAACCTTGAACCCAGCAAAAGCCCGGTCAACCGCTGCATCATGGATGATCCCAAAATCACCTTTTTGAACTTTGAAC
>CAZNWC010000007.1:20207-113871 GCA_964577055.1 uncultured Chitinophaga sp.
CCGGTCAACCGCTGCATCATGGATGATCCCAAAATCACCTTTTTGAACTTTGAACCTTGAACTTTGAACTAAAAAGGCACGGTCAGCATCAGCTGCACATTCCTTCCCGGATCGGGCAAGTTGAGCAGGCGGAAGCGGCTGAGGTGGTTGAGGTAGCGCACATCGAGCAGGTTGTTCACCAAAAAGCGGAATTGCAAGCGCTGTTTGCCCCAGCGAAAATCGCTGCCGGCCTGCACATTCAACAAGCTGTAGGCAGGGGTAGGGTCTTCGTTGCGGTCGACCCGGTTTTGGCGGGCTACCCATTTCCAATCGATGCCCAGCATGGGTTTTTGCAACCAGCGCGGCGATTTTTCGAAGTCGTAAGCCACTTCCCAGGTCAAAGTAGCCGGCGAGGTCCAGGGCAGGGGCAAGCGCGTGTCGAGGTTTTGCATCCACACATATTCGCCCAACAGGCCGAGGTGCAGGTTTTCGAGTAGGTGGTATTCTACCTGGAGCTCGGTACCGGTATGCAGGACGCGTCCTTGGGTGTATTGAAAAATGGTGCCTCCTTCGGGCAAAAAGGTGAATATACCGGTGGGGCGCAAGTAAATATAGTTGCTGAAATAGTTAAAATACGGACTCAGCTTTACTTCCCAGCGGCTGCTGCGATAACTGGCTGCCAAATCGAGCTGCCAACCGCGCTCGGGCCGCAGCGTGCTGTCGCCCATCTCATGGCGGAAACTGCCATGGTGCACCCCGTTGCTGGTGAGCTCGGGTATGGTAGGCAGCCTGAAACTGCTTCCCAAATTGGCTTTGAGGTTGATGCTCTTGCTCCATTGGTAACTCATGCCCACCGCTCCCGAGGCATTGCCAAAAAAGCGGTCGATCTGCGGCGCCCGTTGCCTTTCAATCCATACCCCTTGCACCAACAGGCTTTCGCGGTAGGCAGCACTTTGCAGCCAACCTACATCATACCGCAACCCGGCATTCACAAACAAGCGTGGGTTGTATTGCCACTGCAGCAAGGCAAAGGTACCCAATTGGCGGTTGCTGTACTGGGGGATGAGGAATTCGTAGCCCGAAATCACATTCTGCTGCCACTGTCCGCTGCTGCCAAGAAGCAATTGCCGACTGCTGTCGAGCTGCAAATGGTAGCGAACATTGTAGCTGAGCGTTTGCAAATCGAGGCCATGGGCCACATTGGTACTGCTGTCGAGGAAGGGGCGGCCGTGGTTGTGCGGCAGCGAAAGTTCATCGCGCACATTGCGTTGCCAGCCTAAATCGGCTTCCAGCCAGTTATTGCCCAAAATCACGCTGCTGTTCCAGCTGAGTTTGTGGTGGCGGATGAACTGACTGGGCAGGGCGATATTGCGCTGATTGCCATCGTTTACCACCCGGTAGCCCAAAGGCCGGCCGATGGCACCCGGAAAAAAGCCAATCCGCTGGGTAAAACTGCTCCAGTTGAGTTGACTGTAACCCCATTTGCGGTGCAAACCGAGCATGGCCGAGCCGTGCAATTCTTCTCCAGCCGTATTTTCCAAGCGGGCATCGGGAATGGGGATTACAAAGCGGTTGTAGGTAAAGCTGTCGGCCGGCAGCTTGTAATCGCCATACTGGTGGGCTGTAAGGCGGGCGCGGTACACCCATCCCTGTTGGCCCTGCCCTTGCACCACTGCCGAGCCGCCCACATGGTCGTTTACCGAACGGCCCAGCAGGGTAAGGCTGCCCGAAAGGCTGTCGCCCATCGGCAGCAAGGCTGGTTTTACCTGTATCACGCCTGCCATAGCGTCGGAGCCGTAGAGGAGCGAGGCGGGACCTTTGAGTACTTCTACCCGACCCACGTTGAATTGGTCGAGCTCCAGGCCGTGGTCGATGCCCCACTGTTGCCCTTCTTGTTTCACCCCGTTTTCGGCCACCACCACGCGGTTGAAGCTCATGCCGCGGATCACTGGCTTCGAAATGCCAATGCCGGTATTGATGCTTTGCACCCCTGGCAAACGTTCGAGGCCTTGCATGAGGGTGAGTCCGGCATACCGCCGCAGCTGCTCTTCGCCTACGATGTCGGTGCTCTGTGTAATTTGACTTTCGTTGGTTTTGGTGAGGTCGTTTTCCACCACAATTTCGCGCAGCTCGAGGCTCGAGGGCTGCAGGCGGATGTGTTGCACGGTATTGCCGCTGATTTGTAGATCGACCCGCTGGGCTTCGTAGCCCAAATAATGCACGTGCAGGTGGTAGCGCCCCGGTCGCATGCGCTCAAAGCGATACACCCCATAAGCATCTGTCACGGTACCGCGCTGCAGTTCGTGCACCAAAACACTGGCGCCTGGCAGGGTGCGGCCGCTTTCGTCGGTTACCCGCCCTTCGAGCAAGTATTGGGCCTGGGCAGTGAAAGCCCACATCCATCCTAAAAGCAAAAACAGTGATTTGTGCAACACGATTGCAAAAATACATTTTCCAACGGGCTTTGGTTCAGCTTTGCCGGGGTTTTGCTAGCTTTCAGCATGGAAACGCCTGCCCACTGGCCCGCTACCTGGCTCACCTACCTCGGCCAATTGCCCGAACCGGCACGATTGCGGCTCATCGAAGTCCTTATGCTGGTAGAAGCAACCGTGCCCGAGGCCGTAAAAGACTGGTCGTACCAAATGCCTGCCTTCAAATACAAAGGAAAACCCTTGGTATATGCGGCGGGTTATGCCCAACATACCGGTTTGTATGCCCTGCCCAATACCCATGCGGCCTTTGCCGAAGCCTTGCAGGCCTACAAACAGGGCAAAGGCTCCGTGCAGTTTCCGAACAACAAGCCCTTGCCGCTGCATTTGATCCGCGAGATGCTCGTACAGCGCCTTGCCCAACTATAACCGACAATAGCGCTGCAAGGCTTTCCTTGGGGCTCATGGGATGTAAGGAGTATTTGATGAAATAAAACAGCTTCTTCCTGAAAATTTGACCTGTTGGTTTGGGAGCTTCGTCATTCGGTCTTAATCTTGCGCCAAAAGCTGCCGGTTGAATCTCGTTGCCCCTTGAAGGTTGAGCAGATTTTTCGAAATGGCCGCCTGATCACTTTCACCACAAAGCAGCACATGGTCAAGTACCGACTTTTAGGATTCATCCTCCTTTTCCTCATCCGGGCAAACAATGTTGCGGGCCAATGGATGCATTGGGGCAGTGAATACAGCCTGGGGCTCACCGAAGGACGGCCCTTCCGCCACAATTTTACCTACGATGCCAACGACATTCGCTTGCAAGATGGACCGGCATTTTTGACTGCAGGGATAGGTTTTCCGGTGGATGTGCCTGTAAAACAGTTGGGGGCCGACAGCAGGTTGAGCATGCAACTCAAGCCGGCCATTTCATTTGCCTTGCCGCTCCACACGGTGTTTAAATCGTTGGGGCACAGTGTGCTTATGTACGAATTGCCTGTGTTGCTGCAGTACAACAAAGGAGTGTACGGCACTGAAAACAGCGAAGATGACCGAGGTTGGGTAGTGGGGGCAGGCTTGCACTTTCATGCCCACCATGCCGTAGAAAGTGCGAGTATTCCTTTGAGCTGGGTCATCCTCGACCGGGGCAAATTGTTCATTGCCTCACCCGCTTTTCAAGCAGGTTACCGCTTTTGGAGCAATCAAAACCGCCTCACCACCTTGCAGCTGTATGTAGCGCCAGCCTGGGAAGATTTTGCCGGACAAAGCTTCAACCGCAGCACGGTTCGCCTCGGTTTAACCACTTTCTATAACTATTGACATTGACCAAAAACACCATGTCCAACCAGCATAAAATTTACGTGAACCTGGGGTTTGGTGTTACTTTTTGCCTTATCATTGAATTTTGGTGCGCTTCATTTATTAAAATGGATGTGTTTAATTAGAAAATTGACGAAAACAAAAAAGACACTTAACACAAAAACTCTTATGAAAAAAGCACTACTGTCCGTTTTTGCACTCCTTTTTTTGGGTATTGTTCACGTTACTGCCCAAAATGTTTTTTACGGTACGGGAGTTTTGGTTGGCCAATCCTATTCTACTCCCAAGACTTTGCAAGGTTTTCCTAGCAATATTTCCCAAGGCTCTCAATCGTTCTTGATGGTAGGTGTAGGCATTCCAGTCGATGCACAATTGATCCCGGTTGCCGACGAAATGAGCATTGGGTTTCACATTGAGCCTGCCTTTGCGTACACCCTTTCGTTTTTGAACGACTTCGATAACAATATTTATGTGCTTCAGTCGCCTTTGATGGCACAATTCAATTACGGCAATTTCAGCAGCAACGATGCCTCTTCCGAATTTGGTTTTGGCTTGGGCTTGGGCTTGATGGCCCAATTTCAGGCGAGTACAGATTTCAATTCTACAGTTGTTGAAGAAGGGAAATCCACGCTCTTTTTGCCCACGGTGCAAGGCAGTTTTAGGTTTTGGGGCCCAGGCAACAAGCTTTATGCTGCCAAATTGAGCTATAGTTTTGGTAGCGAAGATTTTGGTGGCCTTTCCAACAACCGGAGTACTGCCTTTTTGAGTCTGAGCCGCTATCTCAACTATTAAAAGTAATTGCTTGCATTTGCAGCCCGGTTGATGCCGAGCTGCTTGCTGAGCACTTCTACACAAGCCGCAATGATGCAAAAGTTATTTATCCTTCGCCGAAATTTCTGCTTGGCCATCTTGGTGTTATTGTGCGCGCCGCAGCTGGGCCATGCACAATTCAAGCTCGACATCCACAATGAGGCCGATTATCAACGTACCAAGGGCAAGTTCCCCGATGCCAAATTTGTGGATTTGCACCGGCATACCACTGTTCGGGTAGCCAAAGCACCGTCGGAGAGCAAGGAGCCTTTCATTTGGGCTTTGGAAGAGAAGTTTGAACGCATTTCGGTGAGCAACGAAAGGATGATTCCGTACTTCATTTCGGTAAACGACTTCATAGAAGTAAAAAAGACCTTTTTTTGGCGCAAAAACGAAAAAAAGCTCGAAGCCTGGCGCGTGCCGCCCACCATCATTCCTGTGGAGAGTGACGGGATTTTCCACGACGATTACCGGGAGCACGGCTACGGTTTGGGCATCGAAAATCCGGGTGCGGTACTCAAAGGGCTGGTAGAAACACAGGTGCTCAGCATTCCCCACGGAACTACCTACGGCTTTTTTGAGGGGGTGCCCGCTGAAGAGGTGACGGTGAACTTTGAAATTCCGTCGTGGCTCAGCGTGCGTTTTGAGCGTGTGAATTTTGATGGTTATCAAATCGATGAGTCCAAAACCGTGAAAGGCGATGTGGTTACCCACACCTTTACCATGCGCGATGTAGCAGGCAAGGTGGGCGAGAAATGGTCGCCCGGCGGACAGCATTACCTACCCCTTGTGATTTTGGTGCCCGAGGAAATGGAGGAGGCCAAAACCAAACGCAAAATAAGGCTGTACAAAGAGGCCGCAGATATTTACGCTTGGAACAAAGCGCTGGTAGACCAGGCCGAAAACAAACCCGAAAAATTACGGGCATTGGTAAATGAAATCACCAGCGGTAAATCGGAGGTAGAAAAGCTTGAATCGATTTACTATTGGGTTCAAAACAACATCAGGTACCTGGCCTATGAAGATGGCTGGGCGGGTTTTGTGCCCGATGCTTGCCAAAACGTTTACGAAAAGCGCTATGGCGATTGCAAAGGCATGGCCAACCTGCTCAAAGAGATGTTGGTTTTGGCCGGTTTTGATGCCCGTTTGGTATGGGTTGGCATGCGCGACCACAGTCCCCTGCCCAAAAGCATCCCGGTGATTGCCAGTAGCAACCACATGGTAGCCGCCGTACGCTACAACGACCAATGGTTGATCCTCGATGGCACCACCAGCCAGCAACCCTTGTTTGAAGTGCCCGATCAATTGCAGGGCCAAGAGGTGTTCATCGAAGGCAAAACGAAACGCGACTTCGAAATCTACACCATCCCCCAAACCGATGCCAAGCGCAATGCTGTAGTCAATGTATTTGATTTGACGGTCGATGTGCAGGAAGGACGTTTGGCAGGCAGGCAGGAACAAAGCATGTCGGGTTTTGTACGCAGCATTTTCAAGACATACTACAACAAAACGGCCTTGAAAGACCGCCAGCGATTGCTCGAAGATTACATGAGTTCGGGACAATTGTACAAAGGCTTCAGCGATTTAAAGGCCGATATTCCGGCCGATGTGGCCAGTCCGGTACACTTGTCGGCCAACGTTTTGTTTCAAGGACAAGCCACCGTGCTCGATAACGAGCTGTATTTGCCCTCCAGCATCTACAACCGATTGAAAAACCTGCAGCTACCCGAAAAACGCGACGCAGCGGTAAGTTTCGATTACAAGCGTTACAACGTAGATACCCTGCGTTATGCGATTCCCGAAGGCTATGAGGTATCGTTTGTGCCCAAAACAGTTGACCTCAAGCGCGACAAATACCATTTCTACGGGCATGCAACAAGCAAGGGCAAGACCGTAGAAATTGTGTGCATCCTCGAACTGAGCGATTTCATCATCAAAAAGAAAGAGTTTGATACCTGGAATGAGGATGTAAAACAAATGAAGGCTTTTTTAACCGACCAAATCATCCTCAAGAAAAAGTAAAACACGCGATCAGCACCACAAAACCATGAACAAAACAATGAAGCGAATTGTGAGCAATTTTCAACCATTTGGGTTTGCCTTGATTTTGGCCCTTTGTTTAGCAGGCTCGGCACAAGATACCCATGCCCAGCGCACCAGTTGGGGCATCATGTGGAATGGCGGCACATTGGCAATCCCCGCTACCTATCGTTACAATATGCTCCCTGGAGGTGCCAGGGGAGAGCAATTTGTGTCGCGTGTGGACGCAACGGCCATCTTTTTTGGGTGGGGCGTAAATACCTACACCCGTTTGTACGAAATCAACCCTGAAATGAGCATCGGCCTGATGTTGAATCCCAGTGGCACCGTTTATGTGCCGCTGAACTTCGGAGAGGGCAACGATATATTTGAGGTTTTCCGTGATACCGATGAGTACGGTTTCCCCCTCATGGGCCAGTTGCCCGTGATGTTGCATTTTGCCAATGGCATGTTCAGCACGGCGAGCTCTACCAAAGAGGTGGGCTTTGGCCTTTCGGCGGGTGTTGAAGCCACGTATTTGTTAGACATTTTCACTTTCGATATTGGCAATAGTCCCCGCTATGATTTGCCAAGTGTGGCCTGGGTAAGGCCTGCTGTGGCTGCCCATTTCCGTTATTGGAACAAAAATGACCGTCCCCGCGAATTGACGTTCATGTTTTCAACCAACCGCGACGATTACACAACGCCTGCGGTAGCCCGGCCGATGTTTAAAATCACCTATGGTGGGTATTTCAATTATTGATGCGCCAAACTGAGTAGGTTGCCATTGCATGCTGCTTGCCAATTCACCCCATACGCAACGGATCGCCATTTGAACTTTCATCGAACATCAACACCCATCATGCTTACAAAAATGCACACAACCAATATTTGCAAGAAGTGGGGAGCTGTACTGCTCATCACGCTTTGTTTTTGCGGTTCAATAGACCGCGTTTCGGCCCAGCGCGTGAGTTGGGGTGTCATGTGGAATGGAGCCACAGTGCCCATCCCCGATGTCATTAGGTACAGGATATTGAGCACCACGCCGCCCGGCAGCAGGGGAGTTCCTTCGATTGGACGCTCCGCCGCAACAGCCTTGATTGGTGGCTGGGGATTTCATACCTACACCCGTTTGTACGAGTTCAATCCAGACCTGAGCATGGGTGTGATGGCCAATCCCATGATTGCAGTTTATTTTCCTGCCAATTTTGGCAACGGCATTGATCCTTGGGCTATTTTCGATGTATTGGATACGTATGGGCTCCCGATGATGCTTCAAATGCCCCTCATGCTACAATTTGCCGGCGGCATGTTGAGCACGAACAGTTCGAGCAAAGACATTGGTTGGGCCATTTCAGCAGGTGTGGAGGGTTCACTTTTCACCGACCGCTACGTCCGTCGACTCCGGGGCAATGCCCAGTACGATTTACCCGACCTGTCGTGGGTGCGGCCTGCTGCGGCGGCACACTTGCGGTACTGGAACCGAAACAACAAAGCACGCGAACTGAGTCTTCAGTTTTCAACCCACCGCGACAACTACACCGGCGCAGGGGTCCTCAGACCGATGTATAAAATTTCCTATGGTGCCTATTGGAATTATTGAGCTGGCCGGTAAGCATGGGCTCCGGCGCAAATGTTCGCAGGGCATTTCCAGTTCGCATCTGCCAAGGTTGTCGCTGTTTTGCGGCATAGTTCTCCTGCTGTTGACCTTCTGCCTGGGTTCGGTCAAGGCCCAGCGGCTGAGCTACGGTGCGGGCATCAGCTGGGGAATCATGCAGCTGCCAGATGCCTATGTGGAGCGCACTTCTTGGTTGCCGCCAACACCCTCCGATACGATCATCAGGCCAGCCAACTGGGCCCTCACCAGTGCCTTACAATTTCCCATCGTGATTCGCCTTGTTCATTTTGATGACGACAAAAGCCTCATGTTATCAGCTACCCCTTCGGTTGGTTTTTACGTCCCTACTGCCAGTAGAGAAGATTACAGTTTTCCCTTCTTTGTACAAGCGCCCATGTTGTTGCAGTACAGCCAAGGCATGTTCAGCACGCCGCAAACTGCCAAAGAACACGGATTTGGGGTAGGACTTGGGCTGGAGGTGAGCTGGTACCATGACAGATGGACCTACGGCGATCCGAACAATCCTTTTTCGCGCTGGACGGCTTTCGAGTTCGAGAACCGTTACATAGCTGCTCCCTCCCTGCTCATCAGGCCCACAGCAGCCATTTTTTATCGGAAGTGGACCAAAGGCAACAATCCCATTGAGTGGGGATTGCATTATGCGACCACCCGACAGACCTACGATTTGGGCACGGTGAACCGCGGCTTTGTGCGCATCTCCTTGTCAACCTATTTGAATTATTAACCCAAGCATATGAAAAGAACGCTTATTTACCTTTTGCTGGCTGCGTGTTTACCAGTCATGGTTACCGCCCAATCCGCTTCAGAGCGCCGGGCTGCCCGCCAGAAGAACGAAACCAACGCCAAAGAATTTCAGGCCGAAGATCCTTTGTTCAAATCGACCGAAATCCCCGAAAAATGGAGCAATCGCTCTGCTGTGATCATTGGCGAACGCGTGGAGTTTAATTTCGGTGGCAATTCTGGCAATGAAGTCTCGCTCAAAGTACGCCGACAGGTGAAGTTGCTCGACCAGGCTGCCATTGAAGAATTTGGCTCCTACGTTTACAATGAGGATGAAGACAACCGCACCGGCATTCAAATCATCAAAGCCGATGGCAAAAAGGTGGTAATCGACATGGCTACGGCTGCCTTGTACAAAGAAGAAGCCACCAATTCGCGCGTTCGCCAGTGGAACAACTACGTACGTGGGGGTAAAAACCGCCGCAAGGTGGCTTTGCCTGGTTTGCAGGTTGGCGATATCGTTGACATGATTTTTGAATCAAAGGGCAACCTGCAAGTCATTTTTTATCCCTCTTGCAGCGATGTACTTGATATTTCATTTGCCGACGATTACCCCATCTTGCGGAAAAACGTACAGTTTACCGTGCGTAGAGGCACAGCTGTTTCGGCCATTGCCATGAATGGCGCCCCAAAACTCAATTTGGCGTCAGAAGCTGGTGGTCGCTTCCAAACCTATGTGGCCAGTGGTGAAATGTTTGAAGACGATACCTTGTCGAACCGCTATGCCTATAATCACCGCATTCAACCACGTATCAAGTTCCAGGTGTGCATGACAGGTGGAAAAGAAAGTACTTGGGACGAGTTTGCCGGTGAACAGGGCAAAGTAAAAACATCGGTGAGCAATGCCGAAATCCAGGAAGTGATGGCCAATGCGTTCAAATACCGTTCGCAAAACCGGAGCGTAAGTTATGGTCGTACCACCTACAGCCGTTTCAGTTCGGCGCAAACAGGTTGGGGATATTTGAACGAATACAAGGGCTGGTTGGGAAGGTATTTCCGTACCGAAACTGACCCCATCAAGATTGCAGATATTTTGTATTACCGCATGCGGTATGACTTCTTGTATGGTCAATTTGCCGATTATGGTAAATTCATGAACGATGAATTGTTCGCCTCCATCTTCATCAATGTGTTGCGCGAGCGGAACAAGGCTTGGGATGTGCAGTTGATTGTTGCCCCTGGCCGGAACATGACGGATCGCAAAAACCTGCTGTCGCGCGATGAAATGTATTGGGTGGTTTGCATCACCCACAAGGGCAAAAAGCATCTCTATTACGGCTTGAGCAACCACCGCAAACCGGGTGATTCGTTCTACCGTTTGGCTGGTGTAGAGGGTCAGGTGGTGTATACCCTGAAGAACGAAGCCAAGGGCAAACCCATTCAGAAGTTCCGTTTCGCTGAGGAAAACCCTGCCGATCACGGCATGAAGTACGTGGCCGACATCAACCTGAACGAGAACAATGAGCTCAAATTTGCGGCTCAAACCACTTATTCGGGCAATTCACGGTTCAACGCTACCGATTATTTCCTGAGCAATATGGACTTCTCCAAAGAAGAGGAGGAATTGGTGAAATCGTACTCAAAAGAAGACAAGAAAAAATCGGCAAGCGAGTCACGCCGCCAGCGCAAAGAGGAGGTAGGCAAGGACTACGATAAAGAGGAAAACGAAAAGAAAAAAATCGAAAGGCTCAAAAAGCGCGTTGAAAACGGCTACACCCTGGTTTCGTATGATGGATATGAGGTGGTGAAGAGCGGTCGCATGCCTGATGAACCCAATATGGTGGTGACCGAAAAATACACCGTATCGGAACTCGTGGCCAAAGCGGGCCGCAACCTCATCGTTTCCATTGGCTTGTTCCCTGGTGAATACAGCCGCATCGATACCAGCCTCCAACGGGTGCACGACATCAGCTACGATTTTCCGGCAACCTACAGCATGGAATACCGCTTGCAAATTCCTGCCGGTTATCAGGCCGAAGGGGTTGAAGCACTCAATACCGAGGTATCGAACACAACCGGTCGTTTTAAAACAACCGCCGTGGTAGAAGGCAATGTGCTAAAGCTTACCGTTGAGCGGGTATACCTGCGCGCCGAAATGCCGGTGAGCGATTGGGCCGACTTTACCCGGTTCATCAATGCCGCAAGCGATTTTAACCAGAAAAAAGTGGTGCTGAAGAAGCTTTGATGCTTTGGCCCAAAAGTGAAAAAGGGACAATCGGTTGTATGCCGGTTGTCCCTTTTTTTGTTGCTACACGCCAGGATAATTCCTGAAGCGGCGCCTTATTTGATGGGGATGACTACCTCTTTTGGCAAAAATGCCGAAGGATTGCCGTTGTTGCGGATGATATCGCGAACGATGGTGCTGCTCACCGGCGATAAAGAAGGTTCAGTGATGAGGAAAATCGTATCGATGCCGTGCAAGGCCTTGTTGAATTGCGCGATGTTTTTCTCGTATTCGAAATCGGGAGCCGAGCGCAATCCCCTGATGATGTAACGTGCACCAATTTTAACGCAATAATCTACGGTGAGGGTGGTGTACACTTCAACCCGAATTTGCGGTTCGTTCCGAAATACATCTTCCAGCCATTTTTTGCGCGTTTCTAAGTCGAACAAATAGGTTTTGGCGCTGTTTTGCCCAATGCCCACCACCACTTCATCGAAAATGGGCAGGGCGCGGCGAATGATGTCGACATGCCCGTTGGTAATGGGATCGAACGAACCGGGAAAAAGGGCGATGCGTTTCATGCGGTAGGATTGTCTTCAAAAATACTAAAAACCGATTGACCGTAGGTGCGCTGTTCGGTGAGGGCCGGGTGGGCATCGAACCGGCGGTGTTTGGGATGTTCGAGGATGAACACACCACCAGCAGCGCGCAGGCCATGGGCGAGTACCAAATCGGGCAATTGCGGGAGGCGCGGATGGTCGTAGGGCGGGTCGGCAAACACCAACATGGCCGATATGCCCGCTTTGCCAATCCAGCCGAACACATCGGCTTGCACTATATCGATGGGCAGCTGTAAATCGGTTGCGGTGGTTTTGATGTAGCGGTAACAACCATTGTGCTGGTCAACAGCCGTTATGTGTGCTGCTCCGCGGGAGCCCAATTCAAAACTGATGTTCCCGGTGCCGGCAAACAGGTCGATGGCCGTAATGCCCTGCAATTCAAAACGATGGTCGAGCCAGTTGAACAGCGCTTCTTTGGCCCTGTCGGTGGTGGGGCGGACGGGTAATTTGGCCGGTGCTTGCAATACCCGGCCCTTATGGATGCCGCTTATGATGCGCATAGTGTGGCCAGCAGCAATTGCAGTTGGGCCGCCGGCAGGGCACTCCATTGCGCATCGTAGGCCAGGCTTTTTTCGGTTTCCAATGGATGCATATCGGCAAAATACGATGCGAGCAAAGCTTGTGAATCGTCGTACAGCAGGCCATGTCCGCACAGGAGCAGTCGAGGCTGGTGCTGTTCGGCCAGCAGGCTGGCATAGTAGAGCACATCGGCAGGGTCGGCCACATAATATTGGTTGTACACTTGCAATTGATCGCCTCGATACAGCCAGGCACTCAGTTGGGTATTGGCCAAGCGGAGCAGCAATCCGTAGGTTTTGCCCTCTTGCCAGCTGCGCGATAAACGCTGAAACATTACCGCGTCGGCCGAAAACAGACGCAGGTTGTGGAAGTGATGGGTTGCAGCAACGGCCAGGCCAATGGGCATGGCACTGATCAATTCTACTTGTGCGGCTGGCAGGCTGTCGCGGTGCAACTGCTCGTTGTCAACCGCCCCAAAGACCAATTCGAAATAATCGGTTCCTGTACCTTCACGGTAAACGGCCGTGGGCACGACGGTGGTGTGGAGGGTGTCATAGGCCAAGTGCACCCGCGCAAAAGAGGCTTGCAATTCGGGGTGGTTTTGCTTCAGCCACTCCATCCGCTCGGCTGGGGCCATTTGTTCGTGCTTATCGGGCCAAGGGGCCGCATACAAGCGTGCTAAGGCAAAAGGATGGCCTGCTGCCATGCAAAAAGAATAGCCATCGTGCGTGAAAACGATGGCTAGACTTTGCTCGCTGGCTTTTTGGCTTTTGCCTGCCTGCAGCTGAAGATTTATTTTTTCCAATTTACTCCCAGTTACCCGAAAAATTGGCGTCCTGCATTGAACCTACGCGCAATACCTTGCGGGGATCGAAAGGAGCGCTGTCTTCCACCTGAAATACCGACAATTGAATGTTGCCCTTGGTGATTTTACCCGCTTGCAAATCGAATTTTTTGCCGTCGGTAAAAGGAATATAAGGCAAAGAATCGATGGGATAGTTGGGGAAAAAGGAGTCGGCAATGCTTACCATGATGGTGTCGTAACGAATACCTGCCAGGATGTCAAGGGAGTCGTCGGGGTTGCCGATTACTTTCACCACCTTGATTTGGCCATTTTTGGTGATTTCCACCAAACTTTCCCAGTCATCGGCAAATTCGCCAATGGCGTCGCGGTAGGCAATTTGGGCGGTACGAATCATTTTGAGTCGTTCGATTACCTGTGCATAGCGCTTGTTTTTCTCTTTTTCGAAGCGAATGGGCTCTGCAATGGTTTCAACCAGGAAGTAGGCCATCACCACGATAACCAAAAAGAGCGCAATTTTCAGGATGTTGAGTGTTTTCATGTAATAGTAACGTTCTGCCGCCTGCAATATTAGCATATTTTGCTGGAATGTACAGCCGTTGCACATTGCTTTTATGTTTCGCTTTTGTAAGGCTTTTTTCATTTTTGTGCCATGACAGCAATGGAAGCCCAACGCGAGCGCATCGCGGCGAAGTTAACCGGACAGCATTTTATGCACCACATTGGTTTTTCGATCACACGCATCGATGCGGGAGAAGTGGCAGGAGAGATGCCCATTGCCCCTTTTAGCCTCCAACAAATGGGCTATGTGCACGGGGGCATCACCGCAACCTTGGCGGATATTGTGGCCGGATTTGCAGCCTATACCTGCACGCCGCTCGACCGCAATGTGGTGACCTCGAGCCTGCACATCCAATATTTCGCACCAGGCTATGGCGAATCGCTCCGGGCCGTGGGCAAGGTGGTGAAAGCCGGCAGCCGCTTGCACTATTGCGAAAGCGAAGTCTACGTGCGCGATGGACAAGAGGAACGCCTGATTGCACGGGCCATTTCTACCATGGCGGTGGTATGAGGCCCTTGCCGGTTGATTTTTACGCAAACAGCGAGGTGCAGCAGGTGGCCCGCGCCCTGTTGGGCAAGCAGCTTTGGGTGCAGGCGGCTTCGGGTTTGCGAACTGGGATCATCACCGAAACCGAAGCCTATGCCAGTACGCACGACAAGGCCTCCCACGCCGCAGGCGGCAAGCGTACCGCCCGCAATGCCGTGATGTTTGGTCCTCCCGGCAAAACCTATGTTTACCTCTGCTACGGTATCCATCATTTGCTCAACATCGTGACTGGTCCCGAAGGTGAGGCTGCCGCAGTCCTCATCCGTGGCTTGACTCCCCTTGCACCTGCTGCGCCTGCCTCCGCTGGCCGTGGCCCCGGGAAGCTGTGCCGCTGGCTGGGCATTGACAGGCGCTGGAACGGGGCCGATGTGCAGGGTCCGAACATCTGGATTACCGACGGCATTCAGGTGGCGGACGATCAAGTAGCATTTACTCCCCGCATAGGGGTGGCCTATGCTGGCAGCGATGCACTTTTGCCCTATCGCTGCTATATTCAGGGTGCAGACTCCGTTTCATTTCCCCTATTTCCAAAATATCCGCGTTAGATTTGAAAACAAGCAAACAAACAAAAGCAGTCGATACTTGTTCTTCTACTGATTTAGGCCACGCATTTTCGGAGGCAAATCGAACAGAAACAACAGCATCGCGCGACGTGAATTATTTTTCGATCAAAGAAATTGAGGCTTTAACGGGTGTGAAAGCCCATACCATCCGCATTTGGGAACAGCGGTACGAGATGGTTACGCCCAAACGTACCGACACCAATATCCGGTATTACGACGAGCAGGACCTGCGCAAATTGCTTAATGTAGCCTTGCTCAACAAAAACGGATTTAAAATTTCAGAAATCGCCGGATTAAGTGAAAGCGACATCCGCGAGAAGGTGATGCAGTTGGCCATTGAAAAAAATGACCATGAAAACCAGCTGCAGGCCCTTACCCTGAGCATGCTTGAACTCAATGAGCAAGCTTTTGAAAAGTTGTTGAGCACAGCCTTTTTGCAAATGGGCATCGAAAAAACCATGATTCAGGTGGTTTTTCCCTTTTTCAGGTCCATTGGTATCATGTGGCAAACGGGCAGCATCAATCCGGCACATGAACATTTTATTACCAACATTGTACGCCAGAAATTGATTGTGGCCATCGATGGACAAAATGTGCGCATGGACGGTTGGGGCAAAAAATACATGTTGTTCTTGCCCGAAGGCGAATTTCATGAAATTGGACTGCTGTTTGCCAATTACACCATTCGGGCGAGGGGCCATCAGGTGATTTACATAGGGGCGAATGTGCCATATCCCGACTTAAAGGTGGTATACGATGTGTACCAGCCCGAAGTGCTCTTCACCATTCTTACTTCACCGCTGGCCCAAGCGCAACCCCAGCAATACCTCGATGCCTTGAGCCGTGATTTTCCCAACAGCACCATCCTTACCTCAGGGGGATTGTTGCTCAACGAAAAGGATTTGCGTTTGCCGCCGAATGTGCGCTTGATGCAAGATTTTAAAGAAATGTTGTCGCTCGTAAGTGAGTTAAACTGATGCAAATTGTTTGGTTTTTCGCCGGTTTTTTCGGCATTGAGCTTTTCGCCACGCTCATCCACAAATATTTGATGCATGGTCCCCTTTGGTTCATCCACGAAACCCATCACCGGCCTAAGGGAAGGTTCGAACTCAACGACCTGTTTGCCGTGCTCTTTGGTGGCATTGGGGTGTGGTTGCTGGTGGCAGGCATTCAGGCAGGTTTCGATGCCCGTTTTTGGATGGGCGCAGGCATTTCGGTGTATGGCATGGTGTATTTTTACCTGCACGATGTGCTGGTGCATCGGCGGGCAGGCACAGCCAAAACCCCTGAAATACCCTACATCAAAGCCCTTCGACACGCCCACCGCATGCACCACAGACATGTGAACAAGCTTCCTTCCGAAAGTTATGGCTTGTTGTTGTTCTCTTGGCGCTATTTCAAGGAAGCCAACCGAGGCAAAGCCTAATCGGTCAGGTAGCGCTTTTCCAATTCTTTCTGCAGGCTGTTGATGGCCGCGATGGCGCCGGGAGATGCGCTGTTCACACAAATGGCAAAGGCGCGTTGATAATCGTCGTACACCACCCATCGGGTATAAAAAGTGCCGGCACTACCGTCGTGGTAGGCTTGACGCACGGGCAATTTGGGGTCATGGCCCCAACCGAAAGCATATTGTGGTCGTGAGAACAACAGCATTTCCACTTCAGCGCGGGTAAGGGCGGTGTGCTGGTGCGACAAAGCCAGGAGCATTTGTTGCAAAAGCCCTGCCTGGTCGTACAAACTGCCATTCATATTGCCGGCAGCGGCGAAAACAGGCCCCAGGAAATATTGGTCTTCGGGGGCGGCAAAAGGACTGTCGGTGCCTAGGTGTCCGCGGGCACCCATGACATCGATGGCTTGGGGCCAACCGATTTTAAAATTGCTTGACGCGCGCTGGTTGCCGTATAATTCCAACAGGTTGTCGAAGCCCAAACTGTCGCCAACCCGTTCGAGCATGGCCGAAACCACCACATAACCCGCATTGCTGTACGCATATTTTTTGCCTTTTTCGTGCTTGACGGGTTTTTGGCTGAGGACTTGGCGGCTGAATTCCAGCCGACAGCTCGAACCGTCGTGTGGACAGCGGTACCACAACATGGCATCATCGCCGGCAGTGTAGGCTGGCAGTTTGGCACGGTGCGAAAGCAAATCTGCCAAGGTGGTTTTGCGGTAGGCTTTGTGCATGCCTGCTGCCAATTCGGGCAAAATGTCGGTGATTTTGCTATCCCAACTGATTTTACCAGCCTTCACCATGTGCAGTGCCATCCAACTCGTAACGGCTTTGCTGTTTGAACCGAGGTGGAAGCGCGTTCCCAAACTCAGCATGCTGCTGTCGGTGAGGTCGGCATGTCCCGAAACCCCGCTCATGAGTACGTTGTGGGGGGCCACTACGGCAAAGCCAATGCCGGGCAATTGGTGTTCGAGGCGCAATTGGTTGAGGATGTCGAGCAGGTCCTGGCCCCGGCTGGGCAATGAGAGCAAACCAAGAAGCAGGCAAAACAATGCGCATTTTTTCATGTATCTAAATTGCAGCTTTTACTTTGGTTTACAAATAACAAAATGAGCTGCTCGACCATTGCATGTGGTTTTGGCATTAAAAGGTGCTTAAAATCCTTGTTTGGGACCAACGTACCGTCGGTTGGCCGTGTATTTCAACCGTTGAATCATATCTTTGGTTATTGAAGTGTTTGTATGAAAAATCTTTTGTTTTTTGTCGCCGTATTGATGGGGCTGTTGTGTTTGCAGCCCTTGCAAAAGGCCAGTGCGCAATGTCAGCCTTTGCCAGCAGGCACTTATTTGGTTGGCAGCCAGGGGGCTCCTTTCCCCACCCTCGATTCGGCACTCAATCGCTTGCGTTGTGCGGGGGTTGGGGGCCCGGTGACATTGCAATTGGCTGCAGGTAGTTATACCTCCAGTTACTTGCTCGAGGCTTTGCCCGGGGTGCAACATCCCATTCGTTTGCAGGGACAGGGGCAGGCCAAGTTCAGCAGGGGGGCTTCGACTTTAACTCCCGAAAGTTTTGTGTTAAACGGTGGCCAATGGGAGTTGACACAATTGGTATTCGAACGAAGAGTACAGTTGGTAAACAGCGGTCCGATGATTCGGGTCCAAGGGGGTAGTAACCACCGATTGTTCAACAACCGCTTTGTTGACCTGGGGACAATCACCAATCCTGCCAATACAGCAGTGGTGTGGCGAGGGGGAGACAGCTTGCACATCGACAGCAATCATTTCAGCGGTTGGGGTCGCGCATTGTGGGCCGATTCGCTGGGTAACAGCAGTGGTTTGTTTTTCACGGCGAATACCATTATTGGTTACCGCGACCAAGCTTTGTATTTACATGGTGTTGCTGGCGCCGAAATCAGCAATAATTGGCTGCAAGACGCTTCTTTTGTGAATTTATTCCCGATTGGGTTTTATTTGAATGAATGCCAAAGCGTTCAAATGTTTGGCAACCGCATGAGCGGTCGCTTGCCTTCAACGGCTGTATTTTTAACAGCGCCGCGTGGCTCGCAACTGTTGCCACATCGCATTTACAACAACGAGATTGCAGGTTATACCCAATATGAACCGTTCGCTGCGGGCTTCCGCTTAATCCATCTCGATTTTTTCGCCACTGGTGCGCCTCAACAGTTGCAAATGGTGCACAATACCATTCGGGTGAAACCCATGGCAGGCACAGCGCAAAACACCCAACTATTGGGTATATGGGGCCAATTGCGGAGCATCGATTCACTCAATATTACAAATAATGTATGGGCGATGGATGGCCTTGAGCCAGCCAGTAGCGGCTTGATAAGGCAATTCAATGGGTCGAGCAACAGCGTCGGATTTTACAACAACGTTTACTGGACAATCGATTCAAGCAAGATATTCAGCAGAAGCAGTACGTTCACAACGGTTAACTATTCTGGCTTGCACCAATGGCAACAAGTCACGGGTTTTGATGCAGGTAGTCGCGTTGCCAATCCACGTTGGTTGAACCCTGAAGCTTCGTTTGTGCCAACTGCACCCGAACTGAACAATACCGGGCTGGTTACTGGCTGGCCGGCTACCGACATCAGCGGGCAAATCAGAAACAGTGTACCTGACCCGGGTGCTCGAGAATTTGATCCCATCAATGCAGAATTCCAACTGGGTGGGTTGTTCGTGAATGATGCTGGATGTGTGGGTGCCACTACTGCACAGGTGCGCTTTGCTTTTCAAAATTTGGGACTTACTGCCTTGCCATCGATACCCCTGAGTTTGTGGTTGAATGGCGTGCCACAAGGCAGTATGCGATTGCCGGCCATTCCAGCGGGGGTGGTTGATACGCTCATTTTCCCGTTTTCGGTTGATTTGAGTCAGGCACCCCATTATGCATTGGAAATGCGTGCCGATACCATGGCAGACAATTTTACTTCGAACGATACGGTTCGCTTGCAGCTGCAATTTACAGGGAACCAAGCACTACCCATCGAAGAAGACTTTGAACAGCTCGAGGCAGGTAGCCGTCCAGTTTTTGAATGGCAACGTCCTATTTACAATCATTTAAAATGGCGGGTGATGCGAGGCGAAAACCGCAGTTACCCTAGCCCACCTAGCGATGCCAATGGAAACAGCGAAGGCCAGTATATGGGCACTTATTACAGCGGCATCTCAGGAAATCCCTCCTTTACAGATACCCTGGCATTCGATTATCCATGTTTGAACCTCGGCAATATGTCCATTCCTCAGCTCAGCTACGAGGTATTCAGCACTTCTGCAAGTGCTCCACTGCAGGTATTTCAACGGGTAAATGGGCAATGGCAATTGCTCGATTCGGTGATGATTGCACCCCAACAGCTCAGTACCGATGCCTGGGTGTTGCGCAAGGCCTTTATTAATCCACAGGCCGATGTGATTCGCTTTTTAACACGGAGCTTTCCAGACCCGCTTATGTCGACTTGGTTTATCGACAACATTCGCATCGGTGAAAGCATCAGCTTTGATTTGGTGCTTGACAGCAACAGTGTAAACTACAACAGCTGCGCTCAAAATGGCACTGCACAATTCGTGCTGCATGTCCGCAACGACGGCATTGCTTCGCTCACCCAAATCACCACAGGTTTGCAATTGGCAGGCAGCAGTCCGGTTTTTCGCACAGCCAACCGCTTGCTGCAACCCTTTGCCACCGATACAGTGCATATGCAGCTGCCTTACAGCGGCTTGGGAGGCCTACAGGGTAAAGCCTTTGCCGCCAATCCAACCGACGTGTTTTTCAGGGGCGATACCCTGCCATTTGTATTGGCGTCGAATGGACAACAAGCCACTTTCCCCTACAACGAAAACTTTGAGCAGGCTTCAGGATGGAGCGTTGGAGGCGGCCAAAGCAGCTGGCAAAGGGACTTGCCCGCTGGTGCCAGTTTGCAACCTCAAATGCCAGGCAGTAGGGCATGGGTCACCACCGCCGATGGATATCCGCGCGATTTGGAAAACAGTTGGCTGCAAAGTCCGTGTTTTGATTTTAGCAACCTTATCCGGCCCCAACTGCGCTTTGATTTGAACCATGCCTTGGGCGACTCAGCCCGCTTTTACATCGAATACCGCACTGGTAATACAGGGCCTTGGCAGTTGCTGGGCAGCACCTTCAGTGGCACGGGCTGGTACAATACCGCTGGTGCGCGTGCAGGTTGGAGCGGCAATAGCCGCGGCTGGCAGCAAGTAGGCCACGATTTGGGCTTTTTGGCGGGCCAAAATGCCGTACAGTTCCGAATGGTGTTCGACAACCGCACCGATACCAATGCCCAGGTGCGGCGTTTCGAAGGCGTGGCCTTCGACAATTTCCACATTGGCGAGTCGCCGGGCAGTTTTGCCTTTCAAACCAGTATGACCCCCACCGAGTCGTGTACTCCTGTAGCCCACAACATCATTACCCGCATTGCCCGGACCAACCAACTGCAACAAGCACGCGTTTTGTACCGCGTAAATGGTGGGGCCGAAGTGGCTCTGCCCCTGATGCCAGTGGGGCTCGATTACCAAGCCATCATTCCGGCACAAGCGCCCGGAAGTTTGGTAAGCTGGCGCATCGAAACCCTGGCCGATACCTTGCTGAGCACACAGCCGGTTTTTTACACCGACGGTTATTTGCAGCAAAATTTGGCTGACCAGTCGGGACCAGCCCGTACGCCGCTGACACTGAACAATGGCATGGCCAGCAGTGGAGATTTGGCGGTTGGACAAAGCAATACCGACTCGGGGCGTGGTGCCTGGTTGGAAATAGAAGCCCTTCGATTTACCGAAATTGAGGGCATTTGGGTACAAACAATGGCATTCACGTCGATAGAAGTATATGGCCAAGTGGTTGACCCGACTGGCGACAGCCTGCGCAGGAACCAAGCGCGCTTGTTGGCCAGTGCGCGGGGTGTGGGGCCCGGGGGAAATACCTTGGTGTTTTTCAGCCAACGACCTGCTTTGCGTCCCGGACAAAAGTTATTGCTGTATGTGGTGGCCGAAGCTGACAAGCATTTGCGGGTGGCCACGGCAACGGCAACTGCCCAAGCGCAAGATGCACAGCTGCTATTGCGGCCTGGTCGCCTGATCAATGGTAAATTTGGTGCTGCGGGCAGTATTGGTTGGCCTACCATGCGGGTCATTAGCCGCAATCCGGCAGCGCAGGTCTTTTGGCGCAACGAAAGTGGACAGGTGCTAGGGCAACAAAACACTTTGAACGTCCTCATCGATACTGTGCCGCGGCAAATCATCATGCATTTGGTGCGCGGCTTGTGCGAATTCCGCGATACCTTGCAGCTCATTCCTACCGGTCGGATGAACCTTTCGGTGCAACAAATCCTCGAACCCAATTTGGCTGCCGTTCAAACAGGTATTTTTTATCCTGTAAAGGTGGTAGTGAAAAACAAAGGCAGTTTGACGGTCGAAAATTTCCGCCTGGCCTATCAGGTGAACGGGGCGCAATTGGCCCAATCGGATGCAAATCGCAGTCTGGCCCCTGACGATACCATGCACTTCACGTTTCCGCAATTGTGGACTTGGGTAGAAGGCAACAGTCTGGCGTTTTGTGCTTATCCCACCCAGTTTAACCTCGACGTATTTACTGCCGACGATACTACTTGTTTGTATCGATATGCTACCTCGGTGGCTGAACTTGCAGCTCCCGACTTGCGGGTGTATCCGGTTCCAGCCCACGACAAGTTGACTGTTGCACTCGATGCGCCGTTCACAACGGCTGCTGAATGGTTGCTTTACGATGCTTTGGGCCGACAGGTAAAGGCCTATCAGCTGCCTGCAGGCACCACTTCAATGGAGGTGCAGCTCAACGGCTTAGCGGCTGGTTTGTACCATTACCGCATGCTTGTAGGGTCGACACTGCGCAGCGGGAAACTGATAGTGGAATAGCTATTTCGCATGGATCATGGCAGGGGAGAGGGAGCGCAGATGGTCTCGTTGGGCTGCTTGATGAAAGAAAAAGGAGCATCGGATATCGATGACGACCATTGATCAGCTTCAAAAATGTGTGGCCGTTTATTGCGCAACAACTTAACGATGGTCTGTTGATTTATTCTGTGCGAAACCGTCCGGTAATGTAATCCTGCGTGCTTTGGCTGCTCGGATTGGTGAAAAAAGTGGCAGTATCGGCGTATTCGATGAGATTTCCTTTGTACAAAAAGGCAGTGCGGTCGCTGGTACGGCTGGCCTGTTGCATGTTGTGGGTGACCAATACAATGGTGTAAGTCTGTTTGAGCTCGTAAATGAGCTCTTCCAGTTTGGCCGTGCTGATGGGGTCGAGTGAAGAGGCGGGTTCGTCCATTAACAAAATGCTCGGTTCTACCGCCAGGGCACGGGCAATGCAAAGCCGTTGCTGCTGTCCGCCCGACAAAGCCAAGGCAGGTTTGTGCAATTTCTCCTTTACTTCTTCCCACAAAAACACTTGCCGCAGGGTACGTTCTACCTTTTCATCGATAAAACTTTTGTGGTTGATGCCTTTGATGCGCAATCCGAAAGCCACATTTTCATAAATGCTTTTGGGAAAGGGATTGGGCTTTTGGAAAACCATGCCCACCCGTTTGCGCAGGTCGTACACATCCACATCGCGGGCATAGATGTTCCTACCGTCGATGAATACTTCGCCTTGCAACTGGCTGGCGGGAATGAGTTCATTCATGCGGTTGAGTACGCGCAACAAAGTCGATTTACCGCAGCCCGAGGGTCCGATCAGGGCAGTAACGGTATTTGCAGCCATCTCGAGGCGAATGCGGTGCAATACCTGGGTGTTTCCATACCAAAAGTCAATGTCGCGTACTTCTATTTTATACATCAGTTTTCGATGCGTTTGTGCCAGCGTTCACGCATGCGAACGGCCAGCAGGTTGAGCAAAAGCGTCAGGCTCAAAAGCACCAAAATAGCTGCCGACGCATTGATGAGAAAGCTTGCCTGGGGTTTGGTGGCCCAGAAGAAGATTTGTACGGGCAAAACCGTAAAATAGTCGAATATTGAGGTAGGACTAAAAGGCACGAAGGCTACCGCCCCAATCACCAACAACGGTGCTGCCTCGCCTATGGCCCTGCTGATGGCCAATAATACGCCCGATACAATGCCAGGAAAAGCAAGGGGCAAATTGTGGTACCAGATGGTTTGCCATTTGGTGGCCCCAAGGGCGTAAGCCGCCTCGTTTACCGAGGCAGGTACCATGCGCAGGGCTTCGCGGGTGGCCACAATCACCAGCGGCAATACCATCAAACTCAAGGTAAGGGAGGCAGCTAAAATACTCTCGCCCAGGGCCATGCCCCGCACAAAAAACTGCAAACCCAACAAGCCATAAATCACCGAAGGAATACCGGCCAGGTTGGTAATGTTGACTTCTAACAAACGGGCCAGTTTGCCGTTGGTTACATACTTTTCGAGCTGAATGCCAGCTGCCAAACCCAGCGGAAAGCTGATCAGGAAAACCAGTGCCAATACCCACAAGCTGCCGACAAGGGCGGGCAAAATGCCGGCTTGTTCGGGAATGCGCGAAGCGTAGGTGCTAAAAAAGCGCGTGCCCAAACGCGGAAAGCCAGCAATACTCACGTAGGCGAAAAGGCCCAAGACGATGGTGACCACAAACAGGGTAAATACCAGTCCGTAAACGGCAAAACTATCTCCGCGTTGCCGGTCGTACCACTCAACGAGCCGGTCGAAGGCTTCAAACAAACGGATCAGTCGGGGATTCATGCTGCGATGCTTTTAAACCGGTTACGCAACCAATAGCTGAGGTTGTTGAGGGCAAAGGTGAGTACAAACAGGCCAATGCCAACGGCAAATATGGTGTTGTATTCGATACCCGAGCGCGATACATCTCCCAAACTGATTTGGATGATGTAGCTGCTCGCTGTTTGGATGGCCACGGTGGGATTGAGTGTAAAATTGGGCTGTTGTCCGGCCGCAATGCTCACAATCATGGTTTCACCCAATGCGCGCGAAAAAGCCAAAATCACCGCAGCAGTCACGCCATTAAAGGCTGCTGGCAGTACCACCCGCCAGGCCACTTGCCAGCGAGAGGCCCCCATGGCAAAAGCTGCTTCGCGCAAGTCAGCCGGTACACTCCGCATGGCATCTTCGCTGATGCTGGTGATGATGGGCAAAATCATGAAGCCCATGACCAAGCCCGGTGCCAAAGCATTAAAACGCTCGATGCCCGGAAAAAAATATTGCAAAGCGGGAGTGACGAATACCAAGGCCAAAAAGCCATAGACCACGGTGGGGATGGCCGACAACAAGTCGAGTGCAGGTCGCGCTACCTGCCGCCACGTACTGTTGGCGTATTCACTGAGGTAAATAGAGATGAGCAAGCCCAAAGGCAAGGCCAGCGACATGGCCAGCAAGGCTGTGAGTAAGGTGCCCGAAAGCAAGGGCCACATGCCAAATTGTTGCTTTTCCGAAAAAGGCGTCCACGAAGTGCCCAGCAAAAAATCGAGCAAGGGTATGCGGTTGAAAAATCCCCATGCGTTGTACAACAGCACAGCCACCACTGCAAAAGTGATGGCAAGGGTGAACCAACTGCTCAAGCGCAGCAGTGCTTCAATGATTTTTTCGCCCCCCCGCTTCATGGTTTGGGGACTGCCTCCTCCAGCAGAACGCTCCAGCAGGCATAGGTCGAATCGGCCAAAGGCAACAAGCCTGGTACGTCTTCCAGTTGGCTGATTTCGCGGTTATAAAAGCGCAAATAAGCCAGTACCGCTTCTTTTTGCAGGGCCGAGCGGCGTACATACAGGTATTGCAACCTGCTCAACGGGCGGTACACCCCGGCAACAATGTTTGCGCGACTGGGCAAAATGGCTTCTCCTTGGCCATTGTCGATGGCCAGCGCCTTGAGCCGGTCGCGGTTTTCGGCGAAATAGCCATAGCCAACATAACCCAAGGCATATTTGTCGCCCGCCACGCCGCTCACCAAAATATTGTCGTTTTCGCTGAAAGCATAATCGCCCCTGCCTGCACGGGCCTTCCCCAAAACAGCCTCGGTGAAAAAATCGTAGGTGCCCGAGCTCGGACCCGCCCCAAACAACACAACGCGGTCGGTGGGCCATCCCTTGCGCAAATCCGACCAACGGGTGGCTTCGCCTTGCGCGCTGGTTTGCCACAAACGTTTGAGTTCGGCCAAGCTAATGTGGTTGGCCCATTGGTTCGATGGGTGAACCACCACCACAATGCCGTCGTGTGCCAGCGGAAGTTCAATGAGCTCGATGCCCGCAGCGTCGAATTGGGCTTTTTCCTGTGCCGAAATAGGGCGAGAGGCATTGCAGATGTCAATTTCGTCGCGCAGCAATTTGCGCAAGCCGCCTCCCGTACCTGATACGCCGACCACCACCCTGAATTGAGGCTGCTCCTCAAAAAAACGCTCGGTTATGGCTTCTGTAATCGGAAAAACGGTGCTCGACCCATCGATGCGCACCAAGCTGTTGCGATCGCGCTGTGCAGGCAGACTACAAGCCGTCAACCAAGCCAAAAGGTTCCAAAGCAAATGAAATACAAAACGACGCACGAATCAAATGTACAAAGGCCGACCGAAGTTCGTATGAAGACAGTGTGAATTCATCAGTTGCAAGCGAAATTCTCAGAACAACTCAACAAGCGATGCTGCAATTCCGTATTTTGCCGCCAAATTACAAGCGTTGTACGCCATTGTCGACATAGAAACCACCGGCAGTAAATACCCCGGCAACAACATCATCGATTTAGGCATCCTCATCCACGACGGCCGACAAGTAATTGCTACCTGGCAATCGCTTTTTAAGCCCGAAGTGCCCATACCTCCCTTTGTGGTAGAGCTTACAGGTATTACCGAAGAGATGGTGGCCGAAGCCCCACTGTTTGCCAGCAAAGCAGCTGAAATTTACCATTTGCTCCAGGGCTGCACCTTTGTGGCCCACGATGTAAATTTCGATTATTTGTTTTTGCGGCACGAATTGTCGCTATCAGGTTTTACCCTCGAACTTCCCAAAATTTGCACCCTCAAAAACAGCCGCAAATTCCTGACTGGCCATGCCAGTTATTCGCTGGGCAAATTGTGCAAGGAACTGGGCATTGAGATATCCGACCGTCACCGCGCCTTGGGCGATGCAACCGCCACCGCCGCTTTGTTCGATTTGTTGCTGCCCCATTTAGCAGGCTATGCCCATTTTTTGAGCGATGGAACAGCTTCGGAAGTGAGTTTAGCAGAATTAGTGCGTAGCCCCAAGCCCAAAAAAAGCCGCAAATGAAAACCATCCTGCTCATTCTGCTCGGCTTGTGCACATACACAAGCAGCGCACAACAAGCTTTGAGAGGGATCTGGCGCCTCGACGATGCCAAAACTGGCAAAGCCCTGCTGCACCTGCGCTTTGTACAGCAGGCCAATGGTTTGCAAGCCGTGGTGGTTGCCATTCCCGCAGCCTCACCCCTTGCCAAAAGCAAAAACTGTGATTTTTGTCCATCCAACGACCCTCGGCGCGGTAAACCCTTGCTGGGCATGGCCTTGCTTACGGGTTTGCAGCCCACCGGCAATCGCTGGGTGCAGGGCAGCTGGCTCGATCCCGAAAAAGGCTTTACCTATATGGCCAACCTCCAAGCTGAGGGTCCCGATAAAATCAGGGTGTCGGTGATGTATGGCAAGATGGAAAAGCCGCGCTACTTGTACCGGGTGAAGTAGGGGTAAAAGCCAGGCTGCAAAAGGTGCTACACACGCCATCCACCATGGGTCATTTGCCAGCAAGACCGTATCTTCGTGTTTTAATTGTAATCCATGGCAACTACCTACCTTATTCGCGGCGCAACCCTCATCAACGAAGGAAAACAAACCATCACCAACGTATTGCTGCGCGATGGCAAGATCGCACAAATTGGCGCTCCCCATGAGGTTTCGGATGCCACGGTGATTGAAGCGACCGGTAAATGGCTGCTGCCAGGCGTCATCGACGGGCAAGTGCATTTCCGCGAGCCGGGCCTTACCCACAAAGCCGACATCCACAGCGAATCGCGTGCAGCGGTAGCAGGCGGGGTAACGGCCTTCATCGACATGCCCAATACCCGTCCAAATGTGTTGTCGCTGCCCTTGCTCGAAGAGAAATATGCCATAGCTGCCACCAAATCGGTAGCGAATTACGGTTTTTTGCTGGGGGTGAATGGCGATAACCTCGATGAGGTACTGCAAACCGATACCACACCCCTGTTGGCGGTCACCGACGATGGTTTGTATTTCACCAAAAAGGGCAATTTGCTGGCCGACAATCCCGCCATCCTCGAAAAACTGTTTGCCGGTTGCAAGGCCGTCATTGCCATCCATGCCGAAAAGGAAGCCATCATTGAGCTGAACGAGGAACATGCGCGTGCAAAGTTTGGCGAAGACGTTCTAGCAGCCATGCACCCCCTCATCCGCTCTACCGAAGCCTGCTACAAAGCCAGCGCCGATGCCATTGCCTTGGCCAAAAAGCACGGGGCACGTTTGCACATCTTGCACCTGAGCACCGCGGCCGAAACGGAATTGTTCGACAACAGCATTCCCTTGGCCGATAAAAAAATCACCACCGAAGCTTCGGTCCACCACCTCTGGTTCAGCGACAAAGATTACGAGCGTTTGGGCATGCGCATCAAGTGGAATCCGGCCATCAAAACCGAGGCCGACCGACTGGGACTGTTGCAGGCCTTGAACGACGACCGCATCGACCTGATCACCACCGACCACGCCCCGCATACGCTCGACGAAAAGTTGCAGCCGTACTTTACCTCTATGTCGGGTGCGCCTTTGGTACAACATTCGTTGGTATGCATGATTGAGTTGCACAAACAAGGCCACATTTCGCTCGAAAAGCTGGTGGAGAAGATGTGCCACAATCCGGCCATTTTGTACCGCATTGCCGACCGCGGTTTTGTGCGCGAAGGCTATTGGGCCGACTTGGTGCTGGTTGATCCGCAAGCGAGCTGGGAAGTGCAGCCCGACAACATCCTCTACAAATGCGGCTGGTCGCCCCTTGAAGGCACCCGTTTCAGCAGCCAGGTGACCCATACTTTTGTAAACGGACAGCTGGCCTATGAAAACGGCCAGGTGCACGATGAGGTGCGAGGTATGGCCATTGAAGTTGTACCTAGAAAAAAATAGCCATGGAACCAACTGCCGAACACAACGGACGCATTGCCCGCTTGGCTTTTGCCTCGGTATACCCGCATTATGTAACCAAGGTGGAGAAAAAGGGCAGAAGCAAGGAGGAGTTGCACACTGTGATTGAATGGCTCACGGGTTTTGATGCAGCAGCATTGGAAGGTTTGATAGCCGAAAAGGCCACCTTTGCCCAGTTTTTTGAGCGTGCCAGGCTGCACCCTGCGGCCCACCTCATCACCGGCAGCATTTGCGGCTACCGCATCGAAACCATCGAAAACGACCTCACCCGCCAAACCCGCTACCTCGATAAGCTGGTAGAAGAGTTGGCCAAGGGCAGGCCGTTGGAGAAGATCATGCGGAAGCTTTAGCGTTTCAATTTATTATCCTTCCCACCGGCAACACCATCAGGCCAGGTTCTATGCGTCCACTTTCGCGGTAAACCCAATCGAGTTGGGCACGGGGCGAAGGTGTTTTGCCAGCAGCGGCCTGCTCGTTTTTCCACTTTTCGAAGGCTGCTTTGAGTGCAGGCCTTTCGCGCAACAGTTCTTCTGCTGTGCCGTCAAAAACATAGGCACTGAAGTACTCCTTTTGCTGCAACTGCGCATCAAAAAAATTCCAATTGAAATAACTGTCCACCGCCTTGGGTTCGAGTACTTCCACCACAAAGCGGTCGGTGCCGTAGACCGTGGGCAGGTACCAGTCGCCGGCGAAGTAGCGCTGACTGTCGACCACCGTTTCCACTTCTACCCCATGATGCAAATAATGTCCTTCATAGGGGCGTGAAGCGGTTTTGTAATCGCGCACCCGGTAACGTTGCACCAGCAGCGTGGTGTCGTTGGGCAGGGGCCACATGGGAACGCGGTTCCAGCGCAGCCGGTCGATCACGGCATGCCAAGCTTGGGGAACCACATAGGCGCGTGGTTTCGATACGCTGTCGATGCCCAGGGCATGCGGATACCATGCCACCAGGGCTTTCCAGGGCGATGAACGGTCGTAATATAGCTGATCGCGGCCATGAACGGCGCTGGTTTTTTTGCGTGCCGTATAGCCTAAGAATAGGAAGCTGTCGACACGCTGCTGGTCTACTTGCCAATTCAGGGCCATGCTACTGGCTTGGGCGGTAGCTTGCCGGGCGCGTGCACGGGCCAGCAGCAAATTATTTTTGTTCGATGCAGCGGCTTTGAGGTTCAAATGCAGCAGTTCGTAAGTTGCTTTGTAGCGTGTGGGGTAGTCTTTGAGCATGTGTGTCTCGAGCACATAGGCCACTGTGTGCCAAAGGGCTGCATATCCGCTGCCGTAACGAGGAGTTTCGATGAAGGTTTCGATGCCGCTTTCGGGGGTTTCGCCTTTGGTATTCACGTAAGGGGCCATAGGAAAGCCCAAGGCCGCCATGCCGTTGTAAAGGGCAGGCGTGAGGGTGTCGGTCATCCAGCCGCTGATTTCGGGACGTAGCTTGTCTTTTTGCGTTTCAATGAGCGTCATCACATGCTGATAATCTGCCCCGTTGGTGGTGTGGGTTTCGAGGTAGAGGTCGGGGTCCCACTCCCGAAACAAACGCACCAGCGACTGGGCATTGCGGCTGTCGAGTTTGATGAAATCGCGGTTGAGATCGAGGTTTTGGGCATTGCCGCGGAAGCCGTAGGCCTCGGGACCGTTTTGGTTGGCGCGGCTGAAGCTATTCCGCTTCAGGCTGCCATCTACATTGTAAATGGGCACAATCACCACGGTGAGTTGCCGCAGCAAATCGCGGTAAGCAGGTCGGCTCACCAGGTCGCGGGCCAATTGCATGCTGGCGTCAATGCCTTCGGGTTCGCCGGGGTGGATGCCGTTGTTGATGAAAACTACCGCGCGCTGGTTTTTACGCACCGTGGCCGAATCAAAGCCGCCGGTGCTGATAACAACCCGGTGCAAAGGCCGCCCGCTATCGGTGATGCCCACACTGTCGATGCGCACCAGTTTGGGTGCCGCTTTGGCCAATTCCTGGTACCAGCCGATGCAGTCGGCATGGGTGGTGGTTTGGTTGCCGTTGCCTTTTTCGTAGGGGGTAGGTTGGGCCAAAGCAGTCTGCACGAGCAGGAGCAAGGCCAAAGTCAATCGTTGCATCCTCAAAGGTAAACTTGCGAGGCAAATTCTGTGTGAGTGGTTTGAGTAGATGGTGATTTTGGGAGAACGAGCAGTTCGGTAGCGTTAACAATTAAAAGTTAAATTGGACATTATGTGTGGGTGAATGACTGCTTCAAAATGCAATTTTTTCCAAAGCCTGCGCACCGCCAGCCCCAGCGGGGCATCATCTGCGTAGCAGCAGGTGTTGCAGAAAAAATCCGTAGCTTTCCTCAAAAAAAATGGAAAAATCATATACCCAAGGCGACCTCACAGTGTATTGGGAACCCACCCTTTGCAGCCACTCTACCCACTGCTGGAAAAGCCTGCCACGCGTTTTTAAACCCAGGGAACGGCCATGGGTTGATTTGAACGGGGCCGAAGCCGATGCCATTCGCACCGCTGTAAAGGCTTGTCCAAGTGGCGCCCTCTCGCTCCAACCACACGGGGAAGTAGTGGCCAAACCCGCCAATGGTCCGGCCAGCACCTTGCCCACCATGAATCCCTTGCCCAACGGTCCCCTCGAAGTGAGTGGCCACATCCGCATCCGTGAAAATGGCCGCGATGTAGAATTGCTGGGCAAGACGTATTTTTGCCGCTGCGGGGCTTCGGGCAACAAGCCGTATTGCGACGGCAGCCACCACCGCGTTGGATTTGAAGGATGAACCACCCCAGGCGCCTGCCCATTGAGTCGTTTTTAGCTGCATTGCCCCAAGGCATCTGCCTCGATGTGCGCTCGCCCGGTGAATACGCCGCCGGCCACCTGCCTGACGCCCTTTCTTTTCCCCTCTTCAGCGATGCCGAGAGGGCTGAAATAGGGACGGCTTACAAACAAGTCAGTGTGGAAAAGGCATTTGAGTTGGGTTTGTTGTATACAGGACCCAAAATGCTGGGTTTTGTACGCCAAGCACGTGAATTGGCTGAAGGCAGGCCCTTGCTGGTGTATTGCTGGCGGGGCGGACAACGCTCCGGGGCCTTGGCCTGGCTACTGGCACAAGCCGGTTTGACCTTATATGTGCTCGAAGGGGGTTACAAATCGTGGCGGAATTACGCCCACCAACTTGTAGAGCAATCTTATCAACTCCGTGTTTTAGGCGGCCCAACTGGCAGTGGCAAAACCGATGTGCTGCATGCCTTGGCAGCAGCGGGTGAACAAGTCATCGATTTGGAAGCCCTGGCCGCGCACAAAGGATCGGCATTTGGGGCCATCGACATGCCTACTCCGCCCACTCAAGAACACTTCATCAACTTGCTGGCCGATCAACTGCGCCGGCTCGATGCCACGCGCACCCTTTGGGTAGAAGACGAAAGCCGAATGATTGGACAACTCAACATCCCCGCGCCCTTTTTCAAACAAATGCAGCAAGCGCCCTGCCTACTGCTGGAAATGCCCATGGAAATGCGTTTAAACCGACTGGTAGCCGATTATGGAAGGGCCGACCAGCGTCAATTGCGCATCGCCTTCGAAAAAATCGGACGCAAACTCGGCGGTCAACACCTCAAAGCGGCTTTAGCCTTTTTGGAACAAGGCCAACTGACAGAGGCTGCTGCATTGGCCTTGCGTTATTACGACCGCGCCTATGCCCTCGACCTGGAGGAGCGGGCACCTGAACGAATTGTCCGCTGGGTTGTTGATCATGCAGATCCTGCGCACATCGCCCGCCAATTGCTGCAACATAGCTGACCACCATGAACGACCTCAAACTCACCCATTACAGCTCGGCTTCGGGCTGTGGCTGCAAAATTGCACCGGCAGTGCTCGACCAAATATTGGGTGGACTCACACCGGGCCATTTTCCGGCTTTGTTGGTAGGTCCTGGCCAGCGCGACGATGCCGCCATCATGACCTTGTCAGGAGGTGAACATTTGGTAGCCACCACCGACTTTTTCACCCCATTGGTCGACGATGCCTACGATTTTGGCCGCATTGCCGCCACCAACGCCCTCAGCGATGTGTACGCCATGGGGGGAAGGCCCATTTTGGCCCTCAGCATTTTGGGATGGCCTGTAGATAAATTACCCGCCGAAATGGCGGCCGAAGTCTTGCGTGGCGCCCAAGAAGTGTGCGAGGCAGCCGGCATTCCCCTGGCAGGCGGCCACAGCATCAGCAGCAGCGAGCCCATTTTTGGCTTGGCGGTCAACGGCCTGGTGGCCCCGCACGCCCTGCGCACCAATGCCATGGGCAAGGCGGGCGATGTGTTGTTTTTAACCAAACCCTTGGGGACCGGCATTTTAGCCAAGGCCCTCAAAACCGATCGGCTGAGCACGCCCGATTTGTTCCGATTGCTGCAAATCACCACCGAACTCAACCACATTGGCACTGTGTTGGGCGAAATGCCCTATGTGCACGCCCTCACCGATGTCACCGGTTTTGGTTTGCTGGGCCACCTGCTCGAAATGGCAGATGCTTCGGGTTGTGGTGCCGAATTGTTGCTCGAAAACATTCCGCTTATTCCTGGTTTGCAGCATTACCTCGACCAAATGTTGGTGCCCGATCAGGTGTACCGCAACTGGAACAGCTACGGGCAGCGCGTCACAGGCATTCAAGGTGCGGAGTTCATGTATTTATGCGATCCACAAACCAGTGGCGGATTGCTCATCAGCGTAGATCCATTGGCGGTCGACACTTTTGTGCACAAAATGCAGCAGCACCAGCAAGCGATTTGGCCCATTGGTCAATTGACTGCTGAATTGGGCATTGTGGTGATCTAGTGGGTTGCTCGTCAAAAAAACGGGGTAGTTAAGCCGCTACAGGGTTTACTGTGGAATCACTGTGTTCATAAGGGCAATTTGGCTATTTTCGTTTATGAAAAACCTGCTTTTCCTCGCCTTGCTGTTGCCTGCCTGGGCTACGGCGCAAAGCACCCCTTCTGCCTACGACAGCGCCTTTGCCGCTCGCCTCGGTGCCGATGGCTACGGCATGAAAACCTATGTGATGGCCTACCTCAAGCGTGGGCCCAACCGCCCGGCCGACAAAGCCGAAGCCGCCCGTTTGCAAAAAGCACACATGGACAACATTGGTCGTTTGGCCGACATGGGCAAATTGGTCATGGCGGGTCCCTTTTTAGACACCGGTGCCATCCGCGGCATTTACATCTTTGACGTGCGTACCATTGAAGAGGCGGCAGCCCTTACCGCCACCGATCCAGCCATCCAATACGGCAGTCTGCAAATGGAACTGCATCCCTGGTACGGCAGTGCCGCCTTGGTAGAACTGAATGCGCTGCACAAAAGGGTGCAGAAAAAATCGTTTTGAGCGATCGGGAAAATTTTGGGTGTCAGCGGCACGCAAACTGGGTTAAATGACTTGAAGGAAGGGCCGCTCACACATCAACATTGCGGCAATGGCTTACAGCGGTAGGACAAAATTGAGCAGGGGTGTAGCGCCGCGGGCCAATGGAATGAGGCAATGTACGAATGTGTCAAGTCCAACTTAGACTTTTCAGGCCTTTTCCCGTATTTTCGCCCTGCAATCAAAAGGCATGAAACTGAAAATTGGCGTATTAGGGGCAGGGCATTTGGGCAAAATCCACATCAAATGCATCCTGCAGGCAACCGAAGAATTTGAATTGGTCGGATTTTACGACCCAAGCGATGAAAATGCTGCCAAAGCCATCGACGTTTTTGGTGTGAAACGCTTCGATAAACTCGAAGATTTGGTAGATGCTGTTGAGGTGGTTGACATTGTAACACCCACCTTGTCGCATTTCGATTGTGCCGTATTGGCTTTGCGCAAATTGAAACATGTTTTCATCGAAAAGCCCCTGACCAATACCCTCGAAGAAGCCCGTCAGCTCCTCAAAATTGCCAATGAAGCCCGGGTGAAAGTACAGGTGGGGCACGTTGAACGCTTCAATCCTGCTTTTTTGAGCGCCCAGGGGTTCATTCAGCAACCTATGTTCATCGAAGCACACCGTTTGAGCGTGTTTAATCCCCGCGGCACCGATGTGTCGATTGTCCTCGACTTGATGATCCACGACATCGACATTGTGCTCAGCACCGTGCGATCGGCCATCCGCCACATCAGCGCCAGTGGCGTGAGTGTTGTATCCACCACGCCCGATATTGCCAATGCCCGTATCGAATTTGACAATGGTTGCGTGGCCAACCTCACCGCGTCGCGTCTGAGCATGAAAAACATGCGGAAAATGCGCCTGTTTCAACGCGATGCCTACATTTCAGTCGATTTTTTAGATAAAGAAACCGAAGTGCTGCGCTTGGGTGAGCCAGGCAGTTTGAACATGAACCAGGCCATGGAAATTGATTTGGGTCCGGGCCGCGGACAAAAGGTGATTGGCTACGAAAAGCCCCCGGTTGTCGAAAGCAACGCCATCCGCGAAGAATTAATCAGTTTTGCCCATGCAATTCGGCAAGGCACTACGCCGTTAGTAACCATTGAGGATGGTTTTAAGGCCCTCGAAACAGCCTATCTCATCTTACAAAAAATTGAACGCAACCAGGCTTAAGCCCATGATGAAATTAGGAGGTTGTCTCTTGCTGCTGCTGTTAACCGGTTGCAGCTTGTTTTACGAGAAAGACAGTGGGGTTCCAGCCTATGTACATATTCCTGCCTTTACCCTCACTACCAATGAGCCCGTGGAAGGCACGAGCAGTGAGAACATCCGCGATGTATGGGTTTTTGTAGATGGCAATGTGCAAGGCGTGTATCCTTTGCCGGCTACTTTCCCCATCTTGGCCGAAGGGAATGTGAATTTCAAATTCAGTGCAGGCATTGCGGTCAATGGCATTTCGGCCACGCGGGCCATTTATCCCTTTTACCAACAATTCGATACCGTATTGAACCTCGTTCGTGGCCGCACCGATACCGTTCGTCCGGCCATTCAGTACAACACCCAAATCACTTTTGGCTACCGCGAGGATTTTGAATCGCAGGGTTTTTCACTGCGTACCAGTGCTTCTAGCGATACCCCCGTCTTCCGCACCACCACGCCTGGAGAGTATTTCGAAGGGGTAAGTGCCATGGCCTTTGCGGTAGATAGCCGTGCGCCCAATTTTGGCTGCGAAACCAACCAAACCTTTGCCTTTCCGGGTGGGGGAGGCAGGGCTATTTTCCTCGAACTCAATTACCGCAATACACAGGCTTTCGACATCGGCTTGCAAATCATCGAGTCCGACGGCCAATTTGTCGATGCGCCCATCATCACCTTGGCCCCCTCGGGCGACGTCTGGCGCAAGCAATACATCAATTTCACGCCCTTTGTGCAAGGCCGATCGGGTGTGACTTACCGCCTGATTTTCAGGGCTACTTATGCAGGTGGTGATGCTCCTGGACGGGTTTTCATCGATAACCTCAAGCTCATTTGGTAATGCGCCGCAGGGTCGATACATTGCGGTACATGCTTTTCGACTGGCTGGCAGCCCTGCTGGCGTGGTTCCTGTTTTTTTACTACCGCAAGCGTTACATCGAGCATGCTTTTTTCGGCGAAAACAGCTATACAGACCTCGATACCAACCTGATCAAAGGCTTGCTTATTTTGCCCATTGGCTGGCTGGTGCTGTATGCCCTCATGGGTACCTACAACGACGTTTACCGCAAATCGCGCCTCAACGAATTGGGGCGCACCTTTTTGGCCACCATCATTGGCGTCATCATCCTGTTTTTTGCCGTCATCATCGACGATGCCATTGTTAGTTACCAGAACTACTACGGAAGTCTGACCACCGTTTTCGTGCTCCATTTTGGCTTCACTTTTCTGGTGCGCCTGGCACAGTTGACCAATATTTCTAACCGCTTGCAAGCGGGCAAAATCACCTTCAACACCCTCATGATTGGCGACAATCAACGGGCGGTAGAGTTGCTCAAAGAGATGAAAAACCGGCGCAAGCCCCTCGGTAACCGTTTTGTGGGATTTGTGCGGCTCAAACCCGGCAACGGCAAACACCTGCTCAAACACCTGCCCGAGTTGGGTGCCCTCGAGCAAGTGCCTGCCCTTATCCGCGAGCACCGGGTAGAAGAAGTGATCATTGCGCTCGAAGAAGACGAACACCGCAAATTCAACGAGGTGGTGAACACTGTGAAAGACGAGGGGGTGATCATCAAAATTATTCCCGACATGTACGACATCATGTTGGGCCACGTGAAAATGGAGGAGATTTTCGGGGCCATTCTCATTGAGATTTATCCCGAAATCATGCCTGCGTGGCAACAAACCATCAAAAAAGTACTCGACAAATTGCTCAGCCTGGTCGCGCTGGTGCTGCTGTCGCCGGTGATGCTTTATTGCGCCATCCGGGTAAAACTGAGTTCGCCGGGCCCCATCATCTACAGCCAGGAGCGCATTGGCTACAAAGGCAAACCCTTCACCATGTACAAGTTCAGGTCGATGGGCGTAGATGCCGAAGCCGCAGGGCCTGCACTTTCGAGCGATCACGACCCACGTATCACCCGGTGGGGAGCCATCATGCGCAAATGGCGGCTCGATGAATTTCCGCAGTTTTTGAATGTGCTCAAAGGCGATATGTCGCTGGTGGGGCCCCGACCCGAACGCAAATATTTCATCGACCAAATCATGCAGGTAGCGCCGCATTACAAACATTTGCTCAAAGTGAAACCCGGACTCACCAGCTGGGGGCAGGTGAAATACGGTTATGCCGAAAACATCGAGCAGATGGTAGAACGCCTGCGCTTCGACATCCTCTACATTGAAAATATGTCGCTGCTGGTTGATTTTAAAATCATGATTTACACGGTGCTCACCCTCTTAGAAGGCCGGGGCAAATAGCACACAACCGGGAGTACCACGCAATGATGCTTGTGGTTTCAACTGCAGGCCTTAAATTGTTGGGGAATTTGCCCCATGAAATCCGTCGTGATTTTATTTGCCCAGCCGAAGTACGAAAAATCGCAGGCCAACCAGATACTCATGCAAGCTGTGGCCAACCAAACCGGCATCACGGTGCACGATTTGTACGAATGATATCCCGATTTTAACATCGACGTCAAAAGCGAAAAAGCCCTTTTGCAGGCGCACGAGGTGGTGGTGTGGCACCATCCGATTTATTGGTATTCTTGTCCGCCCTTGCTCAAACAATGGATCGATTTGGTGCTCGAAGTGGGCTGGGCCTACGGCAAAGGCGGTGAACAACTCCGTGGCAAATGGATTTTGAATGCCGTGAGTTCGGGCGGTAGCCGCGAGGTGTACCAAGAGGAAGGACGCAACCGCTACACCTTGCGGCAGTTTTTGGCACCCATCGCTTGAGCGATGCCGCCTTGGAAGCGGCAGCAGCACATTGCCTCAGCTTGCTGCAAAAATTGCAAGGCTGGGAGGGACCCTTGCCCGAAGCCCTGTTTGATTTGCCCTATTTAAACGATTGGCAGCCATGAAGACCTCTTTTTTTTTCGATTGTTCCAAGCGCATGACGCCAAAAGCCCTTAAGCCTCAGGATGACCCAGCATGAGCGGCCATTTTTTAGAAAACGCCCTCATTTATTTGGGTGCAGCTGTGGTGTGCGTGCCCCTGGCCAAAAAACTGGGGCTGGGCTCGGTACTGGGTTATTTGTTGGCGGGCATGATCATCGGTCCGTACCTCCTCGGCTTCATCGGCGAGGAAGGCGACGACATCCTGCACATTGCCGAGTTTGGGGTGGTCATCATGTTGTTTTTGATTGGCCTGGAGCTCGAGCCCAAAGCCTTTTGGCGGATGCGCAAACAAATCGTAGGCTTGGGCGGCTGGCAACTGCTGCTCAGTACCCTGTTGCTGGGGCTGCTGGCCACTTGGGTGCTTGAATTTTCGTGGTCGGCCGCGCTGGCCTTGGCCCTGGCCCTGAGCATGAGCAGTACCGCCTTGGTACTGGCCAGCATCAGCGAGGTGATTGTGGCCGGCCGACTGGTGGTGGGGCCTTTGTTGCGCCTGGTGGCGGCTACCCGCATCCGCCAGCAAAAGCAGGTTCAACACCCCAAAGAGCAGCATCACCCGGCTTCGGCTCCGCAGCTGTGGTTGCAAATGTCACCAGGTCGTTGTAACCCATGCGGGCAGCCTCGCGGTAACCAGCGGCTTCCAAAGCGGTTGTCGGCAAGCTGTCGAATTGTCGGTTGTTCATACAGCCACCAACATACAGTAAAATGACACAGCCTTGACTTGCCTTTTGGTGAAATAGCGTTAAATTTGGTATAAACCCTATTTTATGAAAGCTTTACGCCTCATGCTCTTCGCCGCTGCCGTGCTGGTGGCCTGCTCTAAAGATTGCGGTGCGCCTCAAGGGGCCTGCGCCGATGTGGTGCCTACCGGCGAGTTGTGCCTGGCTGCTTTTAATCGGTGGTTTTACAACGCTGCCAACAACCGCTGTGAGCAAATCGGCTATTCGGGCTGCAGCCAAAAGGGTTTTGCCACCCAAGCCGAGTGCGAAGCGTGTAAGTGCAACTGAGGAACACGAAAGGTTCAAAATTCAAAGTTCAAAATTCAAAATAGGGTTTCGCTTCGCTCAACCCGTGCATCAAGATTGAAAGAAGCTTGCGGACCGAGAATTTCTTTTCCCAAAAAATTACTGCGCAACGAAATGTATCGTCCCTCTCCACTGGAGAGGGATAAGAGGGTGAGGCCTTTTCAGCAAAGCGCAGCAAAGTTTCGTTTGACACGCTCAATGCCTCTCGTGCCGTGCAACTATACCCACGTCTCTCTTCCGCCTCTTCTATCATCCTTCCACCTCCTTCCATGCCTGAAAAACACAGAGGCCACCGAGGTCACGGAGAATCCTATTTACCGTGCGCCCCGCCCCTTGCACCTCGCTCTAACCGCCTCGCCTTTCATCCTCCCGCCTCCTTTCATGCCTGAAAAACACGGAGGCCACCATGCCCCACGCCTCTTGCCCGCTGCGGCTACGGATTGCAAAACCCACACTGCCCCGGATCGGCTGCTTCGCCCTGCGGATGATATTGCCGCACTTCGTGCCCACAAAATCCACAGTGCTGCAAGTGGTACAACAGTAGGCGCGTGGGCCGACGGCACCAGTCGCATGGCAAACCAGCTGCGGTTTCGGTCACGGCAAAACCCGGTGCCTGGCAGTGGGGGCAGGCTTGTCGCAACATCTCCACCATTTTTTGTCCGGCTTTGGCCAACACCTGCATGCGGGTGGGGTTGAGGTGTGCACGCATATCGGTTTCGGCCCACAGACTGCCATGAGCAGCGAAAAGGCTGCGTGCGGCTTCCTCCAAAGCTTCCTGACTTTCCAATGCTTTGAATTGTTGGCTGTGGTCATGCTGGCCTGCGCGCAAGATGAGGGCATGTTCCGGAAAGCCAGCTTCACGGGCAAAATCGCGCAGGGCAGCCATGCTTTCTATGCGGCAGGCGTTAAAATTGGTATCGGTACTGAGGTAATCGCTGCGCCAAAAGCAGCCCGTTTCGGCCTCGGCCAGGTACAACAGCTCGAGGTCGGCAGCCACAAAGGGAATGGCGGGGTGCGGACCAAAACTGCCTTCGCTCACCAACACATAGTCCGCATCTTGGGCGGCTAATCCGAGGGCGGCTTTCATTTCGGCGGTTTCGAGCATATCGCCAGGCCGTTCTACTTCACCGCTGAAGGTCCCCAATCGGTCGGTGTCGATGGGGGGGATGGGCAACAACCGAAAACCCAGGCCTTCAAACAAAGGACCCAGCACCTTTTCTTTGTGGTGGCGGGTCGCGATTAACAAACTTTTTCCTTCAAACAAAGGGAGGCTCATGTTCAAATGCCGTCGATGTCGATTTTGGCTTGCAACGAAAGGGCGCGGTCTTGGTGCTGCAACGATTGGCGCAGTTCATACAAATCGCGCTGCAACTCCTTGATCCGGTTTTCGCACATTTTGATGTCCTCTTCGTTGGCCGATTGGGCAATTTTGTCTTCGTGGTACCTGATTTTGGCATGCACAAATTGGGTGATCAGGTGCAGGGCATCATTTTTTTCGAACTGCCCCTGGATGAGGTTCATTTGCATGGCCGTGGGTTTATTGTCCTTGTCCGAGCGAATACGCCGCCTTGCCTTCAAAGCTGTACAAGTTTTCGGTCTTCACCACGTCAATGCCCAAAGCCTCTGCCCTGCTGAGCAGGAAAATGATTTGCTGCTTGGTCATGGGGAAGGTGTGGGCCTTGAAGCGACAGCGCCAGTGGTCGGTACAGAAAGTTTCTTCAAACCCCTCGGGCCACACCTTGATGCCGCGGTTGGTAATCATGCTCAAACTGGCGGTATCGGTATTGAGTTGCTGGATGATTTGGGCCAGTTCGTTGGCATCGGTGCCATGCCAATGCACAAACAAATCTAAGCCTTGCAACTGCTTTTGGAGCGGGGTCTTGCGCTGGTAACGGGGCAGGTTCATGGCACCCGACGCCTGGTAGTTCACCGCAGGCAGGGTGGTAGGTTGTTGTCCCAAACGCGCAATCACCGCATCGGCAAAAGCACGGGTACCTACCTTTTCGCTGCTCACACCTTCCTTGTATACGTCGTAGGTATGCACCCCGTCTTCCATGGTGCGCAACCAGGCGTTTTGGATGCGGCTGGCCACTTCGCCCTGACCAATGTGGTTCAACATCATGATGGCGCCTTGTAGCAAACCGCTCGGATTGGCCAAATCTTGTCCGGCGCGGCGCGGTGCCGATCCGTGGATGGCTTCAAACATGGCACAGCTTTCGCCAATGTTGGCCGAACCTGCCAAGCCTACTGAGCCGGCGATTTGGGCGGCCACGTCGCTCAACACATCGCCATACAAATTGGGCATCACCACCACATCGAAAGCCTCGGGGGTGTCGGCCAGCTTGGCGGCACCAATGTCTACAATCCAGTGTTCGTTTTCAATATCGGGGTACTCAGCCGCAATTTCATCGAAAACCTGGTGGAACAGGCCATCGGTTTGCTTCATGATGTTGTCTTTGGTGAAGCAGGTCACCTTTTTGCGGCCATAAGCGCGGGCATATTCAAAGGCGTAACGCACAATTTTTTCGCAGCCTGGACGGCTGATCAGCTTGAGGCACTGCACCACCTCGTCGGTTTGCTGGTGCTCGATGCCGGCATACAAATCTTCTTCGTTCTCCCGCACAATCACCACATCCATTACCGGGTGTTTGGTACGCACATAGGGGTGCAGGCTCATGCAAGGGCGTACGTTGGCGTACAAGCCCAAAAACTTGCGGGTGGTTACGTTCAAACTTTTGTAACCCCCACCTTGGGGCGTAGTGATGGGCGCTTTGAGGAACACCTTGTTGCGGCGGATCACGTCCCAACTCTCAGGCGCAATGCCCGAGGTGTTGCCCGAGAGGTACACTTGTTCACCGACTTCAATTTCGTCGATTTCAATTTGGGCGCCAGCTGCCTGAAGGATGCGCAAGGTGGCATCCATGATTTCGGGGCCAATGCCATCGCCTTTGGCTACGGTAATGCGTGTCATGGGGTTACATTTTAGGTGCAGCAAATTTGAAGGAACAGAAGCATATATTTGTATTGATAGATTTGATATGAATCATAAGCATTGCTGATGCATTATACCCTACATCAACTGCAGGTTTTTTTAAAAGTGGCCGAACTGGGCAGTGTGAGCAAAGCGGCCGATGCCCTGCACCTCACCCAGCCAGCCGTGAGCATGCAATTGCGCAAATTGCAAGACCAGTTTGCCTTGCCGCTCACCGAAATGGTGGGCCGGCAGCTGTACCTTACCGAGTTTGGACAAGAAATTGCGACCGCTGCCCGGCCCATCCTCGAGCAGGTGCATGCCATCAATTACAAAACCTTGGCGTACCAGGGGCAGTTAACCGGACAACTGCGGATCATGTCGGTGTCGACCGGCAAGTACATCATGCCCTATTTGCTCAGCGATTTTTTGTACCGACACCCGGGCATTGAATTGCAATACCAGGTCACCAACAAACAGCAGGTACTTGCCGCGCTCGATCAAAACAGCATCGATTTGGCCTTGGTATCGCTGGTGCCCGAGCATTTGGCCCTCGAAAAAATGGCCTTGTTGCCCAACGAATTGCGTTTAGTAGCCAGTCCCTTATTGCTCAAACGGGCGGGCACCGGTGATTGGCAGGAGTTGTTGCAGCGGCAACCCTTGCTTTTCCGCGAAAGTGGCTCGGGAACACGTCAGCTCATGGAAGCCTGGTTGTCGGGCCAAGGTTGGTCGCAGCCCCACCGCTTTGAGCTGGCTTCGAATGAAGCGGTAAAGCAGGCCGTTTTAGCCGGACTGGGTTGCTCGGTGATGCCGCTTTTGGGTATCAAAGGCGAGCTGCAACGCGGCGAAATGGTGGTGGTTGAAGCGCCTGGTTTGCCACTTTACAGCCAATGGAGTTTGGTGTATGCCCGCGGCAAACGTTTACTGCCCGCCTCCATGGCTTTTTTAGATTTCTTGAAGCGTGAAGGCGATGCCATTCGTGCCCGCTGGTTTGCGTAGTGGCACTATTGGAGACGTTTGATCGCTCACTTTTTAGACCGCTCGCTGAAAGACCGCTCGTTTCACTCGCTGAAAGAACGTTCGCTGCGCTTACTGATAGATTACGCGCGTTGCTCGCTTTTTAGAACACGCGCTGCGATGGTAGAGAGAACATATGTTGTGCTTGCCGAGAAATATGGCATAATCCCCTCCGTGTCCTCCGTGACCTCCGTGTTTTACCTCCAAGCCGCAGGCCGTTCACAGCGGCGCGAGCCTCGTTCAAAGGCCGGCAGGCCATTTACAGAGGCAAAGCCTCAACCACAGGCCGCAGGCCACCCACAGCGCGCAGGGCAACCACAGCGGTGCACGCCTCATTTTCCAGCTTTTCATTCTTTTTTCAGCCGACGAATGGCGAAATTCACCCGAAATTTACTCCATGGCCTACTTCCACAGCAAAGACCCTTTGATTGAAATTGCCCATTGCCTCGATTTAGGCAAATTGTGCTTCGTGCATAAAAACAAAGGGGAGGTAGTGTTTTTGGCAACCGACGATCCAGCCATGTTGGATGATGAAGGGCTGGCCGATTTGGATTGGGTAGAAGATAACCCCAACAGTTTCATACGGCTAGAGCGACCCGATTCGAAAACCGCCTTCCGATCCATGCAAAAATTCATTGAAACCTTTGCCGACGAAAGCCAAAAGAATGCGTTGTACGAATTGCTAAGAGGTCCCCGTCCCTTTTTTAATTTCAATCTGGCGATGAAAAAGGCCAAAAAAGGTGCAGAGTGGGAGGCCTTTAGAATAAACGCCATCCGCGAGTATGTAGAACAAGTGCTGCAAGATGCTGAGGTGATTTTACCCTTAAAACCGCTCGACGAATAGACCGCTCGTTTCACTCGCTGATAGAACGTTCGCTACGCTCACTGAAAGACCGCTCGTTTCACTCGCTTTTCAGACCGTTCGCTGCGCTCACTGAAAGACCGCTCGTTTCACTCGCTTTTCAGACCGTTCGCTGCGCTCACTGGAAGACCGTTCGCTGCGATTGTAACAAGACCATTTGTTTGCTTACCGAGAAATATGGCACAATCACCTCCGTGTCCTCTGTGACCTCCGTGTTTTGCCACCAGGCCGGCAGGCCATTTACAGAGGCATAGCCTCAACCACAGCCCGTAGGGCAACCACAGCACCGCCAGCCTCGTAAATTAACCTTTCTTAGCGCACACTTTCCCCAACAGCCCTTAGCTTTGACGTACAAATACATTCCCTATGATGAAAGTTGTACCCATGCTGGCTGCCGGAAGTTTGCTTTTGGCTTCGTGCGCCGACAAAACCCCCAAGGAGGAAGCCCTCGTGTACCCGGAAACCAAAAAAGTAGACCAAGTAGATGAATATTTTGGCGTGCTGGTAGAAGACCCCTATCGCTGGCTCGAAAACGACACCGCCGCCGACACCAAAGCCTGGGTGGAAGCCCAAAACAAGGTGACTTTCGGCTACCTCGATAAAATCGCTTTCCGTCCGGCCATTAAATCACGCCTCGAAGCCTTGTGGAATTATGAAAAGTACTCTGCTCCCTTTGTGGAAGGCAAGTACACCTATTTCTACAAAAACGACGGCCTGCAAAACCAGTTTGTGCTCTACCGTCAGGCCGAAGGGGGAGAAGCGGAGGTTTTCCTCGATCCCAATACGTTTTCGGCAGGAGGAACCACCTCGTTGGCCGGCATCAATTTCACCAAAGACGGCAGCTTGTGCGCATATCAGCTGAGCGAAGGCGGTAGCGACTGGCGCAAGGTGGTTGTGATGGATGCCGAAACCAAAACCATCCTTGAAGACACCCTGGTGGATGTAAAATTCAGCGGTATCAGCTGGAAAGGCAAGGAAGGCTTTTATTACAGCAGCTACGACAAGCCCAAAGAAGGCTCGGAATTGTCGGGCAAAACCCAAAACCACAAACTCTATTTCCACAAACTGGGTACCCCACAAGCGCAAGATGTGTTGGTGTTCGGGGGCGACAAACAGCCCCGCCGCTACATTGGTGGTTATGTAACCGAGGATGAAAAATTCTTGGTGATATCGGCTGCCAATGCCACTTATGGTAACGAGCTCTATGTGCAAGACTTGAGCAAGCCTAACAGTAAAATCGTGACTTTGGTAGCGGGCTTCGACAATGAGCACGACATACTGCACCACGAAAACGGCACCTTCTTCATCCAAACCAACCTCGATGCGCCCAACCGCCGCGTTGTAACCGCGCCGTCGAACAAGGCTACCCCTGAAAACTGGACCACCCTGATTGCTGAAACCGAAAATCCTTTAACAGCCAGCAGCGCAGGTGAATACCTGTTCTGCAGCTATTTGAAAGATGCGGTAAGCATGATCCAGCAATATGATTTCAAAGGCCAATTGGTGCGTAACATCGAATTGCCTGGTTTGGGTTCGGCTGCAGGTTTTGGTGCCAAGCGTACCGACACCGAGCTGTACTACACCTTTACTTCTTACATCTATCCGCCTACCATTTTCAAATTAAATTTGGCCAGTGGCAAATCGGAAGTGTACAAGCAAAGCGGGGTGAAATTCGATCCCACCCAATACGAAAGCAAGCAGGTATTTTACACTTCGAAAGACGGTACCAAGGTGCCCATGATCATAACCTATAAAAAGGGTCTGAAGCTCGATGGCACCAATCCCACGCTTTTGTATGGTTATGGTGGATTTAACGTGAGCCTCACACCCAGCTTCAGCACCTCAAACATTGTGTTGATGGAAAACGGTGGCGTATTTGCTGTGGCCAACATCCGCGGCGGTGGCGAGTATGGTGATGCCTGGCACAATGCCGGTACACAGCGTCAAAAGCAGAATGTGTTTGACGATTTTATTGCCGCTGCCGAATACTTGGTAGCCGAAAAATACACCTCTTCGGCCCGTTTGGCCATTGCTGGTGGTTCTAACGGCGGTTTGCTGGTGGGTGCTTGCATGACCCAGCGTCCCGAGCTGTTCAAAGTGGCCTTCCCCGCAGTAGGCGTACTCGACATGCTGCGCTACCACAAATTCACCGCTGGTGCCGGCTGGGCATACGACTACGGCACGGCCGACGACAGCAAAGAGATGTTTGAATACCTCCGCGCCTACTCACCCGTACACAATGTGAAGGCAGTTACCAGCTACCCCGCCACCATGATCACCACTGCCGACCACGACGACCGGGTGGTACCTGCCCACAGCTATAAGTTTGCCGCTGCCTTGCAAGCCGGGCATGCCGGTACCGCTCCGGTGGTCATCCGCATCGATACCAAAGCAGGCCACGGTGCAGGCAAACCCACCAGCATGATCATCGACGAGCAGACCGATAAATGGGCCTTCATGTTCCACAACATGGGGCTTGAGATCAAGTATTGAGCTGCTGATACTTCAATGAAATAAATCCCGCCTCGTGCGGGATTTTTTTTGCCCGGTCGTTATCGAAAATTAATTTACGCTGCATTAAACGTTCGTTCAAAACCTTAGTCCAGTTTTGCGTTAACTAACATCATGCGAAACGCCATATATCCTATTGCATTTTTGCTTCTGATAGCTTTTCAATTGAAAGCACAAACCTATTTCCCACCGGTTGCCCCCGGCAATTGGGATACGCTTTCACCCGCCCGGTTTGGGTGGTGTAACGACAAAATCGACAGCCTGTATGCCTTGCTGGCCCGTGAAAACACCAAGGCTTTTATTTTGCTCAAAGATGGCAAGATTGTGCTCGAGCAATATTTCGATGGCCATACCGCCACAAGCAATTGGTATTGGGCATCGGCTGGCAAATCGCTCACAGCTACTTTGGTGGGCATAGCCAAAGCCAATGGCAGCTTACAACTCACTGATTCCAGCTCGAAATATTTAGGTACTGGCTGGACTTCGGCCACTCCTGCGCAAGAAGGAGCCATTACCGTTTGGCACCAATTGACCATGACCAGCGGCCTCGACGATGATTACGGCGATCCGTATTGCACCATCGACACTTGTCTGCAGTACCTTGCACCCGCAGGCACCCGCTGGGCCTACCACAACGGTCCTTACACCTTGCTCGACGGTGTTATCAGCGGTGCCACCGGTCAAACCCTCAACCAATTCACCAACCAGCGACTCAAGCAGCCCACAGGCATGGATGGCTTGTTCATTCCTTCGGGCTTCAACAATGTGTTTTACAGTACCGCCCGCAGCATGGCGCGTTTTGGTTGGCTCATTTATAACCGGGGATGGTGGAACGGACAGGCCGTCTTAAACGACTCGGTGTATTTTAACCAGATGGTCAATACCTCCCAGCCCCACAACCTGTCGTACGGCTACTTGTGGTGGCTCAATGGAAAGGCCAGTTATAAATTGCCGGGTAGTCAGCTCAACCTTCCCGGTTCCATGACCCCTGATGCCCCAGCCGACATGATTGCCGCCATGGGCAAAAACGGGCAGTTCATCAATGTGGTGCCCAGCCAGGGCATGGTGTGGATCCGCATGGGCGATGCCCCCGACAACAGTCCGGTGCCTTTTTTACTGCAAAACAAAATCTGGCAACACATCAACAATTTGCAGTGCGGGCAGGGAAGCAGTGTCAACACGCTACAAAACCAACGTTTTGCCATCTATCCACAACCTGCCAAGCATTTCTTTTATGTGCAACTGCCAGCAGGGTGGAATGAAGCTGCTTTTCAGGTCGTGATCACAGATATGCAGGGCAGGAGGCTCAAACAGCTTCAGGCAGTATCAAACGAAGCCATATCAACTGAAAATCTTTCGCCGGGACATTACTTTGTCCAATTAACGCAAGTGGGTCGCACTGCATTTCAACGACTGGTAGTACATTAGAAAGTGGAACGCCTCCAAAATATTGCTTGCCTGCCCATGCCCAGCGTGGCTGCTTGGCGCGCATGGCTCGAAGCAAACCATGCCACTGAAAAATCGTTGTTTCTCATCATTTACCACAAAGAAAGTAGGGTCGATAGCGTGTATTATCCCGAAGCAGTGGACGAAGCGCTCTGTTTTGGCTGGGTGGATAGCACTCCCAAAAAACGCGATGCGCACAGTTATTATGTGCTCTTTGCCCGGCGCAATCCCAAAAGTTTGTGGAGTGCCGTGAACAAAGCTAAGGTAGAAAGGCTGTTGGCCGAAGGTCGCATGTCAGCTGCCGGAATGCAGATGGTGGCATTGGCCAAACAATCGGGTACTTGGACGGCCCTCGACGGGGTGTCGGCACTTGAAATACCGGCCGACTTAGCGGCTGCATTCGCACAGGAACCGCAGGCCAGGATTTATTTTGAGGCTTTTCCGCCTTCGGCTCGGCGGGGCATTTTTGAGTGGATTTTTACGGCCAAACGTGCCGAAACCCGGGCGCAACGCATCGCCGAAACCGTTCGCTTGGCAGCGCAAAACGAACGCGCAAACCAATGGAAAAAAGCCTAATACTAGTTTTTAGGCAAATCCGTTACGTCCACCACCCTTTCCGAGCTGCTGAGCCGGCGGGTGCGGCGGTAATTGCCTTTTTCGATATGGGTGATGTTTTGCTGATTGGGAAAGTACTGCAACAGCAAATGGTTTTCTACCCGCACTTTTCGTGGTGCTTGTTGGAGGGTGTATTCAAAGTGGGCCCAAGTAGCATCTTCCTCAATTTCATAACCCACATATTTTGGATAAATGCGTGCATCATCGAGGCTCACAAAAAGGTTTTGGCGAATGTAACGGGCAACCAAGCTGTCGATTTGGGCAGGCTGTTTTTGGATCAAATCGGCTTTTTTGCCAAGCGGTTCAGCTCTTAGGGCCGTTTCAAAATCGTCGGTAAACAAACGGGCCGAAAGCTCTAAACGGTCAGCGAAAAAGTGCAATTCGGTTACACTCACGTAAAATGGATGACTATGCAACAAACGCGCAGGCAGTATGCCGAATACAATCAGAAGAACTGCCTTTTTCATCTTGATTAGGCGGTCCAGCTTTCAGGCGTTTCGTGCCAGGCATTGAGTTTTTGCAAATCGCTCTCGGCAATGTAGCGGTTTTCTTGGGCTACTTGCAGAAGGGTGGGATAATCTGTGAGACTCAAACTTTTGACCTTGGCCTTTTTGAAGTTTTCTGCAGCTTGTGCAAAACCATAGGTAAATACACTTACGATGGCCATTACTTGCATGCCAGCATCGCGAACGGCTTGGGCAGCTTTTATACTACTGCCACCGGTGCTGATGAGGTCTTCGATGAGTACCACGCGTGCGCCTTCCTGTATAACCCCCTCAATTTGGTTGCCCATGCCGTGTTCTTTGGCAGACGAACGGATATAAATAAAGGGAAGTCCCAACGCTTCAGCCACCAAAGCACCTTGCGGAATACCAGCAGTGGCTACCCCGGCAATGATGTCAACCTCTCCCAGCTGCGCGCTGATGAGGTTGGCCAATTGCTGGCGAATGAAGGTGCGCACCTTTGGATAACTCAGGCTGATGCGGTTATCGCAATAGATGGGCGAGTTCCAGCCCGACGCCCAACGAAAAGGTTTATCGGGCGATAATTTTACAGCTTTAATTTCAAGCAAAAGTTTTGCAACTTGCAGGGAGGTTTCGTCTGTTTTCTTCACCATGCAAAGGTACCAAATCTTCGTCAACGAAAAGCCCCTGCGACTCTTACGTCCGCAAAAAACACCACCTGTAAAAGGGCGGGTGGTTTTGCACCACAAGAGTGCGGCCGAGTTGTACCCATGGTTGCTACGGCTCGACTCAGACCCGCAATTGCAAGCGGTTCAAGCCTTTTGTTACCGCCCCGAAGAAGTGTTTACAGAATTATTAAAAATGTTGCCTACCATTGAAGCCGCCGGAGGCGTGGTTTGGCAAGAGGGCAAATGCTTGTTCATTTTCCGTCATAAACGCTGGGACTTGCCCAAAGGCAAAATAGAACCAGGCGAGGCCCCTGACTTGGCAGCACTGCGCGAAGTAGAAGAAGAGTGTGGCATCAATGGTTTGCAGCTGGGTGATTTTTTGGCCTACAGTTACCATACCTACCGTTTTCAAGGCGAAATGGTGCTCAAACGAACCCATTGGTACCACATGGAAACCGAATTTGCCGGACAGCTTGTTCCCCAACTCGAAGAGGGGATCGAAGAAGTGCGCTGGATTGCCCCAGAGGCCTTTGAAAAAATGGTGTTTCCCAATACCTATTTGTCTATCGCCGAACTCATCCGACACGAAGTGCTGCCACAAAGGGTAGGAAGCTGACATACAAAACAAAAAAGCCCTTCCTTTGGAAGGGCTTTTCTATGCTGTCAATGAACTCAAGCCAACATGCGAACGGGCTCCTCGAGCAACTGCTTGAAAGTTTGCAAGAACTCAGCACCCGAAGCTCCGTCAACTACACGGTGGTCGCAGCTCAACGTAACCTTCATGCGGTTGCCTACCACAATTTGACCCTTTTTCACTACTGCCTCTTGACGAATCGCACCAACGGCCATGATACAGGCATCAGGTGGGTTGATGATGGCTGTAAATTCTTCAATGCCAAACATGCCCAAATTGCTGATGGTGAAAGTGTTGCCTTCCCAATCGGCAGGTTGTAATTTCTTTTCTTTGGCTTTGCCACCGTACACTTTTACTTCCTGGGCAATTTGCGACAGAGGTTTGCTGTCGGCAAAACGCACTACAGGAACGAGCAAACCTTCTTCAACCGCCATGGCCACACCTACATGGATGTGCTCATTGAAACGGATTTTATCGCCCAACCAGCTGCTGTTGATTTTTGGATGCTTGCGCAAAGCCAAGGCAGCGGCTTTGATTACCATGTCGTTGAAAGAGACCTTCACAGGTGCCACCTCATTGATTTGAGTGCGGGCAGCCATGGCCTGGTCCATGTCGATGTCGATGGTGAGGTAGAAGTGAGGCGCGCTGAACTTGCTTTCTGCCAAACGGCGGGCAATGGTTTTGCGCATTTGCGAAACAGGCATTTCGGTAAAGCGCTCTTCACCAGTCACCGTGGCAAATACCACAGGAGCGGCAGCAGGAGCAGCGGCGGCTACAGCTGCAGGGGCCTGACTGAGGTCGCGCTTGACAATGCGGCCATTATCACCACTGCCTGCCAAAGCACGCAAATCAATGCCCTTTTCTTCGGCAATGCGGCGGGCCAACGGAGAAGCTTTTACACGGCTGTCGTCAGCAGCAACGGCCACAGGGGCAGGAGCAGGAGCAGCAACAGGAGCGGGAGCGGGAGCAGCTACGGGGGCAGGTGCGGCAGGTGCGGCAGGAGCTGCTGTTGCAGCTGGCGCAGGGGCAGCTGCTGCTGCACCGCCAGCAATCAACGCACTGATGTCTTCACCAGGTTTGCCAATGATGGCAATGATGGTGTCAACCGGAACGCTATCACCCTTCTTCACACCTACATACAACAAGGTGCCCGATTCAAAATTTTCGAGCTCCATGGTGGCCTTGTCGGTTTCCACATCAGCCAAAATATCACCGGGTTTTACCTGATCTCCTTCTTTTTTATGCCACTCAGCGATGACCCCTTCGGTCATGGTATCGCTCATTTTGGGCATTTTTATCACTTCTGCCATTGGATATTGCTTTTTTCGGATTCAAAAACGGCTGCTAAATTAACCCAAAAAGCCGTATAAATCACCGCTTCATCCGCATTTTCATGGGGCAGTTATATAAAATGCGAATCACCCTCGTCGATTTCGGAGGTCGCATCAATGAGGGTGTTTTGTTAAGGATGTCGTAGCGGCTGCGCGCTTGTACAAACATGCGCAGCATCGTTTACTTTTGTGATATGCATGCAACCCTTTCTGCCGATTTTTTGGCCGATTTGCGCCAGTGGCTAGCGCCCGATGAACTGCTGACGAATGCGCTCGAGGACTTCGGGCGCGACGAAACCGAAGACCTCTTTTTTCTGCCAGAATTAGCTGCCTTGCCAGCTTCGGCTGAAGCCGTGGCAGGCGTACTGGCTGTCTGCAACAAGCACAGTGTTTCGGTGACGACACGCGGTGCAGGGACAGGACTGAGCGGGGGAGCCTTGCCAGTGCATGGAGGCTTGGTGCTCGATACCCGCAAGCTGAACCGCATTCTCCACATCGATACCGATAATCTGCAGGCAACCGTAGAGCCCGGACTCGTAACACAGCTGTTCCAGGAAACAGTGCAAGCTTTGGGACTGTATTACCCACCCGATCCTTCGAGCAGGGGCAGCTGTTCAATTGGTGGCAATTTGGCTGAATCGGCAGGCGGTCCGCATGCCGTGAAGTACGGCACCACAAAAGATTACGTCTTGAACCTCGAAGTGGCTTTGCCCGACGGTCGCTTGATGTGGACCGGTGCCAATGTGTTGAAAAACGCCACTGGTTACAATCTCACCCAACTCATGGTGGGCAGCGAAGGCACCTTGGGGGTCATTACCAAAGTGGTTTTCAGGCTGATTCCATATCCTGTCCATAATTTGCTCATGCTCGTGCCTTTTGCATCGCTCGCAGCAGCTTGCGGAGCGGTTTCTGCCATTTTCAAAGCCGGCATTACCCCTTCGGCCCTTGAGTTTATGGAACGCAACGCCATTGAATGGGCCGCACGTTACCTCAACCAACCCATCGATTTGCCGGAAGGTGTAGAAGCGCACTTGCTCATCGAATTGGATGGCAACCAGGCCGAGCCGCTGTTTACCGAAGCTGAACAATTATACACCTTGCTCGAAAGTCTCGGGGCAGGAGAAGTCCAGCTGGCCGAAGCCGAACACCAAAAGGCCCAGTTGTGGAAACTGCGCCGAAACGTAGCCCATGCGGTCAAAGCCAACTCGGTGTACAAAGAGGAGGATACAGTGGTGCCCCGCGCCCAACTGCCACAAATTATCAGGCATGTCAAAGAGGTGGGAAAGAAATATGGATTTGAATCGGTTTGCTACGGACATGCGGGCGATGGAAATGTGCACGTGAACATCATCAGGGGGGAGCTGAGCGACGAAGCCTGGGAGTCGACGGTTCGCCAAGGTATCCGCGAGATTTTTGCAGAAGTACATCGCCTCGGCGGTACCATCAGCGGCGAACACGGCATCGGGCTGGTGCAACAAGAATACCTCGATTTGGTATTTGACCCCGTACATTTTGAGCTGATGCGGGGAATCAAAAAGGTATTCGATCCCAAGGGCATCCTGAACCCGGGAAAAATGGGTTTGTAATTCTATTCTTCGGCATCCGCAGGTGCTTCATCTGCGGCTTGTGCTACTTTTTGTAAGCTGAGAATAACCTTTTTGCCCTGCAGCAATTGTAGCTCATCTTGGCGGATTCGCCATCCATCGTGTTTTTGAAGGGCCTCCCAAAAGGCGCGGTCATGACCATGGCCACAGGCCATCTTGGTGCTGGCCACCTTGCCAAAATCGAGGCGTTGCGCCACAGCTACCTGGCCAAAAATGCGGTTACAACCGTCATAGCCTTCCACTTTTCCATCGTTTTTGATCGTAAAACGAATGTTTTCGGTAAAATGGGTTGACGCCCAGGTATGCCCATACAACAAATCGGGTGCTGAGTCTTTTTGACTGACACATGCACTCAACATCCAAATCAAAATCAAACGGTACATGCCATAAAGATGATAAAATGAAAGCGAAATACTATTTTCGGGCCATGTTACAAGCGCGTTTTTTAAGCACATTGCTGTTACTGCTGCTGAACATGACAGCCTTGGTACAAGCCCAATCTGAACTCGATTTGTGGGCGTCCAAATGGCAATTGCCCCCTGGTGCCGATTGGGCAACCCTCATGCGCCGGGCACCAGCTTACATGGGACCGAATGCCTTGCCTATTCCACAGCAGTTTTACCCGCGGGTCGATAGCCATTGGGTCATTGAATCAACAACCGATATGCATCATGCACCAGGCGATTATACCCAAAGCATTGCCTTAAGGGTACGTTTGCCTTTGGCGGTTGGGCGAGTGGCCATGGATTTGCATTACCGGCCCATTGAGTGGTATCAAACCAGTCCCGAAGTGCGCGATTTGCGCCGTGCACGCGATACCTCGGGCAGAGGCAGCAGCAATGGAGATGTGTGGATTACCACCATTGCTCAATTGATTCGTGCCGAGCACAACCGCTGGGGCATTGATGGGAGTATGCAGGTGGCCGTAAAAACCACCGCAGGCAAAAACCTCGAGAATGCCCGATTCACAAATAGCCCAGGCTATATTTTTGATTGGCATTTGGGAAAAAAAATTGTCCGGCCTGGCCGCTTTATTCAGGCCATGCGCTTCTATGGAAATGCAGGACTGTATGTATGGCAAATGGAGAATGATGCCCAAAACGATGCTTTTTTGTTTGGGTTAGCAACCGATTTTGTCCACGGACCATGGCAATTGAGCTTGGGCACTGCAGGTTATGTAGGCTGGACCGAAGATGGCGATGTGCCCATTGCCTTGCGGACGGAATTGCGCTATTCACCAGCAGCTTCCTCCTTCTTTTTTATAGGGTACCAACACCACCTGCAACACCTCACCACCCACTTTTGGCGGGTTGGAGGAGCCATTCGCATTCCGCACAAACACCAATGATATGTCGCTATTTACCCAAACCGATCACTTTTTCATCGACGAACGCCTCAATCTAATCCGATTTGCCAATCACTACCGCTTGTACGATGGAGAAGGGAAAGAAATCGGCGCCATTCGCCAGCAATTGAGCTTTGGAGATAAAGTTTTAAGGCTTTTGCTCAACAAGGCCATGTTGCCCTTTGAACTCCACATCGAAAATGCCGATGGCAAAGCAGAGGCCGTGATCAAGCGGGGGTGGACTTTCTGGATGTCGAAAATCAGCATAGAAAATGGGGAAGGACGCGAGATTGGCAATATCAAGCAGAAATTCCGCTTGTTGAAGCCGCGCTTTACCATCACCGATATCCAGGAGAAAGTTGTAGCAGAAATCAATGGCGACTGGAAAGCCTGGGATTTTGTCATTTCCAATGATAAAAACCAACCCATTGGTGCCATTTCCAAAAAATGGGGTGGAATAGCCCGCGAGCTCTTCACCTCGGCCGATAAATACCATGTAGCCTTGCACCCGGGACTGCACGACGAACAACAGCGTACCATCATCCTTGCAGCAGCCATTACCATCGACATGGTGCTCAAGGAGAGCAAGTAGGCTTTGCGTTATTCCGACGGATTGTTTTTTTGCTTCTCGAGCCAGTCCCAAACGATTTGCGTTTTGGCAGCTCCTACGACCGCCAAAATGGCCTCCCTTGGTGCTTCCTGCAAAGCGGCGGCCGATTTGAAGACGCGTAACAAGCTTTCCACGCTTTTGGGCCCAATGCCCGGAATATCGCTCAAAGCGGATTTGATGGTGCCCTTTGATCGCTGGTTGCGGTGATGGGTAATGCCAAAACGGTGCGCTTCGTCGCGCATTTGTTGGATGACTTTGAGCGTATAACCCGATTTGTCGAGGTGCAGGGGCACCGGGTCATTGGGATAAAACAATTCCTCCAGGTTTTTGGCAATGCCCATCACCGGCAAACGGTCGAAAATGCCCAGTTGTTTGAGCGCATACACGGCTGAGCTGAGTTGGCCCTTGCCACCGTCTACAATGAGCAAATCGGGCAATGGCTGGTTTTCTTCAAGCATTCGCTTATAACGTCTGGTGATTACTTCTTCCATGGTAGCGAAGTCGTTGGGACCTTCTACCGTTTTGACGTTGAAATGCCGGTAGTCCTTTTTACTGGGTTTGCCTTCCCTGAAAACCACGCAGGCAGAAACGGCATAGCTGCCGTGGAAGTTAGAGTTGTCGAAGCATTCGATGTGACGCGGCTGCTTTTTCAGCCCTAAGTCTAACCGCATTTGCTCCATCAGCTTCTCGGTTTTTTGTTGCTGACTCCTATTGCTGCGCAATTGCAATAGCTCGTTGAGGTGGTAGAAAGCATTTTTGAGGCTCAGCTCCACAATCTTTTTTTTATCGCCAATGCGTGGTACCTGTATATCGAGTTCTTCTGGTTGGCTTTCAATTTCCTGATTCAATAAAATTACGCGGGCGTTGCTTTGAAAGCGGTTGCGCAATTCAATCATGCCCCATGTGAGCAGGTCTGCAGCGGTTTCTTCTAAATTCTGCAGGATTTCGAGGTTGTGCGAACGAACGATGGCCCCGTTTTGAATGTGCATATAATTCACCACGGCCAATTCGTCATGGCGCACCAAACTAAATACATCGGTATCAGTGATGTTGGGATGAACAACGGCCGATTTCGACTGGTAATTCTCGAGTAATTCTAACTTTTTCTTCACGGCAGCTGCCTTTTCAAAGGCCAATGCTGTGGCATGCTGGCGCATTTCTTCCTTCAGCAACAACTGGGCTTTGTGGTAACTGCCTTTCAGGATTTCTTTGATGGCTTCGATGTTTTCGTGGTAATCAGCGGCCGATTGTTTGGCTTCGCAAGGAGCCAGGCAGTTGCCAATCTGGTACTCCAGGCAGGCCCTGAATTTACCCGACTGGATATTGGTTTCGGTGAGGGGCAAGCTGCAGGTACGCAAAGGATAAATACGCTTTACCAATTCAAGCATGGTTCGCATCATTTGCACCGAAGCATAAGGCCCTAAATAGGTAGAGCCATCGCGAATCATGCGGCGCGTTGGGAAAATCCGCGGAAAGGGCTCGTTTTTGATGACGATATAAGGGTATGTCTTGTCGTCTTTCAACCGGATGTTGAAACGCGGTTGGTGCTTTTTGATGAGAGCATTTTCCAACAGCAAGGCGTCGAGCTCGGTATCTACCAGCGTAAACTCAATGCGGGCAATTTTGCTGACCATCAAACGAATGCGCCCTTCGTGCCGATCGGGTTGAAAGTAGCTGCCAACCCTTTTTTTAAGGCTTTTGGCCTTGCCTACGTACAAAAGCTTTTCCTGCGCATCGTAATAGCGGTATACGCCCGGTTTGTCGGGAATGGTGTATTCAAGCGCTTTGAATGCGTCGGGACTCACAGCCCAAAATTACCATTTAATTGAAGCATTGAATACCCTTCGGATTGACACTTGCTTCGGAAAGCAACAAATACCAAAAATGGATTTGATATGAATATTAAATAAAAATTCATACACATACTATAATGTAATTAAAAAAAGCAAAAATCAGTAATCTTATATTTTTTGAAAATATGATTTAGAGTTCATAAGACAATTTCAAATGATGTAACATATTGAATATATTATGAAACGCAAAAAACGCAATGAATATGGCGCGATGATGATATTTCCTGAAAATCTACATTTGGGACAAGAAGCTTTAGAGCCATGAAAAAACAAGTCATTCTCCACGTCATCCAACAATGGGCAGTAAACCTGATGGTATTGGTAGCACTTGTGTGCTTGCTGCATGATGTTAACTTGCCGGTTGCCGAGCTGAATAAGTCGGTTGAGCAGGCCGAATTTGGTGTAATACAACCAGCGGAACAGCTTTTTTTAGGAGCCGCCATACCCGAAAATATTTTTAATTCCTCAAATGCCGTGGCCATGCGCAGCAAATTTGCACAACACTTCTTTTCATTTGAATTTGACACCGCCGATGGTTATCGCGTGCTATATATGTTTTATGCTTTTGTGCTGTATTTGTTTTACTGGACCCTGAAGCACAAATTACACCGTTGATAAATGCACATTGTTTGATTGCAAGGACCGCTTTGGCGGTCTTTTATTTTACAATCGATTCAATTTTGCCATCGGCTACAAATGTTTCCATGGTAATCCCGGCGGCAACCTCGTGTATACTTCGAACCGGCTGTTTATTTACCAGGGTAATGCTAAATCCGCGCTGCATCACCGAGCGGTAATCAAGAGCGGCCAAACGCTGCTCAAGGCCATGGAGTGCTTCTTTGCGCATATTGATTTGCTGACGCAACGCTTGGGCACATTGGCTTTGCGCACGATCAATTTCCTGCGCATAGCCCAAGAGCAAATGCTGCAATTCGTCGCCCAATCGGCTGTGCTGTTCATCGAGCCACTGCATGATCTCAAACTGGTCGGCACTGGCCATTTCAGCAGCAGCCGTGGGTGTTGGTGCACGCTTGTCGGCCACAAAATCTACCAGGGTGAAGTCGGTTTCATGGCCAATGGCTGCAATCACGGGCTTTTGCAGCTTAAATACTTGCCGCACGAGCATTTCGTTGTTGAAGCACCACAAATCTTCGATGCTGCCTCCACCGCGGGCTAAAATAATCAGGTCAATGTCGTCGCGCCGATCGAGCGCTTGTAAAGCAGCCAGCAATTGGGGAACGGCATCTTCGCCTTGTACTTTGCTAGGCGACAGCAGCACTTTACTCGCCGGAAACCGCCGTTCTAGTGTTTGCAGTATATCGCGAATCACGGCCCCAGTGGGTGAGCTTACCACCCCAATGCGGTTGGGAAAACGTGGTATAGCTTTTTTGTGCTTGTCGGCAAACAATCCTTCTTGCTCCAGCTTTTTTTTGAGCTCCAAAAACTGCTGGTACAGGCTGCCCATGCCTTCTTTTTCGAGCTTGCTCACCTGCAACTGGTAATTCCCGCGGGGCGGATACACCGAAATATCGGCCGTTGCCACTACTTGGTCACCGGCCATGGGTTCAAACAACAAGCCGCTTGCCGCTTGGCGGAACAGCACGCAGCTTACCTGACTGCCTTCGTCTTTGAGCGAAAAGTAATAATGCCCGCTGCTGTGCCGGGTGAGGTTGCTGATTTCGCCTTTCACTTGAATACGCTGCAAAAAAGGAGCACTCTCTAACAAGGCTTTAATCACCTGGTTGAGTTGACTTACCGAATAGGTCTGGGGCATGCGTAAAAATAGCGCTTCAACACTTCTTTCCCAAGAAAGCGCGGGGGAGCGTACAGCTTTGGCATTTTTGTGCTCTTTGGGATTTACTCTGCAAACGCATCGTATTGGCTTTTACTCCAGCCATATCAGGCATTCTCATTTGCAGCCATTTTAATATCTTACATACATGTCAAACCTCCGCTTGATCATCGAAGAACGTGCCCGCAACATTGGCAATTTCCTAGTTGGCCGCTTGCTGCCCTTTAGCCAGCAGCGCACCATTGGGCCATTTATTTACATCGACCACATGGGGCCGGTTGAGCTGGCAGCAAGAGAGGCATTCGACGTGCCGCCACATCCACACATCGGTTTGTTAACCCTTACGCACCTGCTCGAAGGGGAGGTGATGCACCGCGACAGCATGGGCACCGTGCAGCGCGCATTGATCAAGCCAGGGCAGATTGGGAAGCCAATCGTTTTCCGCTGATACAAGGCGAAACCGATAAGATTCCCATGCCCAATCGTCCGGCTGGCTTCAAATGGACCTAAAATCCAATGATATCGGATCGGCGTTCTGCTTTTTTACGGCTTTTGAGACCAATCCGCAAGCCGGCCTGAAAGCCATGATGCGTGGCCAAACCCTGCGAAATGATTTCGGGTTCAACCTTGAAAGCATGGTTGAAGGCATATCCTCCAATGAGGTACAAGTTGTTGTGCTTGGGCGTAATTTGCCATTCGAGGGCTGCTTCCAATCCCAATGCCGGGCGAACGGAGCCATTGAAGCCATCGAGGAATAGGCTCTGCGGATCCCAACTTTTTTCGAAGAGCGACATCATCATGCCACCATGCGCACCGGCACGCCAAAACAGCCGGCTATGGAGCGGTTTTTTGTACAAAACACCGAGTTGCATACCCATTTGGATATATTGTTCAAGGGCAGAAGCATAATGATCTAACCTAAAAATGCTTCCATCAGGAGCATATTCGCGCGACCCAAAGCCAAAACTGTGCAAGCCCATGTCCATTTGAAAAAAGGTAAACCAGTTTTCATCGAGTTTTACAGTATTCCGAAAGTAAATGCGTTGTACCTCACTGCGGGTGCTGATAAACTCGGTGCGGATCGGCGGCGCGTACCAGGGCTGATGATTGCCTATATAAAACGGAGCTTGATTGCCTAAACCAAATTGATGCTGGTAACCAAATTCCCAATAGCCACCATTCCTAAAAGTCGGATCTCCGCGCAGCCATCCTTGCGCGTGAACTACAGAAGCCTGCAAACCAATCAGTAAGCACAGGCTGGTGAAGAGTGCTTTCATGGGTCGTTCATTTGTTAAGCTAAAATAAAACAAAGAGCAATGCATTTCAAGTGCTTGTGCGTGAGAGTTTTGCACACTTAAAAATGAAAGTCTGCAAGCACTGTGCGAGGTGGGCAAACAAAAAGCCCAGCAACCGCTGGGCTTTTTATGCAAAGGAACTAAGGTTTCGCTTGTCGTTTTTGCATGGGATTCGGACTCCCTTGCGAAGCATTCCGGCCTGTAGCTCTTGCTTTGTACAGCTGAATACGGCTCGGTTGCACTTCGGCGCCTTCCTTGGGCCATTGGTGGTTGCTTTCGTCAATGTCTGCAGTTTCGCGCCAAGGGTCCAGCAATATGCGCTTTACGGCCTTTTGTTTGACAAATGCCTTTACCACCTGCTTTTCGTCTTTCCGCCAAATGTATGCGCTGATGCGCTCAATTTCTGATGTGCCATCTTCATATTCCCACTTCAGAATAATGGGCATCACCAAGCCCCCTTTGTTGCTGAAATAGAGTTCATATACATACCGCTGATTCATCCCGGCTTCACGCCATTCTTCCTGCCCCAAGGTATCCCATCCGGCAAAAGGATTGCCTGAATTGAGCTCAGGGTCCTCAGCATCTTCTTTGCGCTGTTCTTTGGTGTAATAGAAATAGAAATCGCGCATGGTGGTATCTGTATCAACCAAAAACGACATGCCAGACGCACGGTTGCGGTACTGACTGATGTGCACAAAATCATCCTCATCGGCATTGCGCCGAGGACGTGGGTTGCGATTGGGAGACGCGCTGGCCAGCGGTGCACCGACTTCGGGACGGAAAACAACCACGCTGTCTAAGCTGATATCAACCGGTTGGATGTCGTAGAACCAACCACGCCAAAACCAATCGAGATCGACACCCGAAGCATCTTCCATGGTACGGAAGAAGTCGGCTGGACTCGGATGTTTAAAGGCCCAGCGGGTGCTGTACGTTTTGAAGGCAAAATCGAACAATTCGCGTCCCATCACCGTTTCGCGGAGGATGTTCAAGGCAGTGGCTGGCTTTGAATAGGCATTGGGACCGAATTGTACGATGTTTTCACTGTTGGTCATGATGGGTTCGAGCTGATCAACAGGCAAGCGCATATAGTCGGTAATTTTGTGCGCTGGTCCTCTCCGCGATGGATAATTGTTGTCGAATTCCTGCTCTGCTAAAAATTGCACGAAAGTATTGAGCCCTTCATCCATCCAACTCCAGTTGCGTTCATCGCTGTTGACGATCATGGGGAAGAAGTTGTGCCCCACTTCATGGATGATGACGCCGATCATGCCGTATTTGGTTTGTTCACTGTAGGTACCATCGGCATTGGTACGGCCGTAGTTGAAGCAAATCATCGGATATTCCATGCCATTGCTGGCTTCAACGCTTATGGCCACAGGATAGGGGTAGGGGATGGTAAATTTGCTGTACACCCGCAAGGTATGCGCTACCACTTTGGTGCTGTACTTGCGGTACAAACCATATGCTTCTTTGGGATAGGCACTCATGGCCATGATTTTTTTGCCTTCGATGGTTACGGGCATGGCATCCCACACAAATTTGCGCGAACTGCCCCAGGCAAAGTCCCGAACGTTCGCTGCACGAAACTCCCAGGTTTTGGTAGTGGTTGATGGACTTTTTTCGCGGGCCATGGCTTCTTCGAGCGTAACTACCTCAACGGGCTCCATGGCTGTTTGCGCTTCCTTCCATCTGTTTTGCTGGGCAGGGGTTAATACTTGTGTATAATTTTGACATTCGCCAGTGCCTACAATCACATGGTCGGCTGGTACAGTCATGCGTACACGGTAGTTGCCAAAAGGAAGTGCAAATTCACCGCGTCCGGTGAATTGTTTGTTGTTCCAGCCCTGGTAATCGCTGTAAACACACAAGCGTGGAAACCATTGCGTAATGGTGAATACGATGTTGCCATCGTCGAACTTTTCATAACCACCACGCCCGCCAATGCGCATGCGGTCGGGAATGCGGTACGACCATTCCACTGAAAAGCTGATCTTCTTCCCAGGCGCCAGTGCCTTTGGCAAGTCTATGCGCATCATGGTTTGGTTGATGGTAAAAGGCAATTTGCGCCCTTTGGCATCGGTTACCGTCTTGATTTTTACCCCATGGCCGGCCATTTCTGCCTGTACATCCATGCGTTCGATATCGCGTATCGTACCACGGCGGCTCACCCGACTTTCGTTGAAGAAATTGGCTTCGTTTTCGGGGTCATGCTGGTTCTCATCTAACTGCAGCCACAAATAGGAAAGGGCATCGGGCGAATTGTTGGTATAGATGATGCGCTCCTGACCATACAACACAAGGTTTTTTTCGTCGAGCGTGGCTTGGATATCGTAATCGGCTTGCTGTTGCCAATAGGCATGGCCGGGCGCACCTGAAGCCGTCCGGTAGGTATTGGCATCAGGCAAGATGGTACCCAATTGCTCAAACTTATTGCCGTGGTTGGAGCTGGGATTGTTTTGAATGTTTTGAGCAACACCAAAAAAAGGAATGGCCAAGGCCAAAAGCAGGATGGTTTTCTTCATGTGCAGATATTACTGTGGAATACGATCTAATGTCATGGTGAGGGCAATGCCCAAAGCAAAAGTGGAAATGGATAGGCGCCAGTCGCGCTCCTTGACCCGCAAGCGTTGCGCCAGGCTGCCAGCAAGCAAAAGTGCTACAACGATGAGCAATTGACCCGCTTCTAAACCCACATTGAAAGCAAACAGCGGAAGCAGCAAATCGTTTTCACTGCCCAGCATGGCTTTCAATAAATAACTAAAGCCCAAGCCGTGCACGAGGCCAAACAAAGCGGCCATGCCGTACCGCAGCGGTTCGCTGTTGGCCGGACGATGTGCCAGGCGGCCGAGGTTGTATGCGCAAGTAAGGACGATACTCAGCGGAATGGCAAACTCAATGTAGGCAGCTGGAAGTGCCACAATGTTCAAAACGCTCAATGCCAAGGTGAGGCTGTGGCCCAAGGTAAATGCGGTTACCAAAACGAGAAGTCCTTTCCAATTTCGCCAGGTGTAAAAACCACACAAGGCCATCAAAAAAAGGATGTGGTCGTAGGCCATGGGATCGGCTATGTGCCACATGCCCGTTTCAAACCAAACGGAAAAGTTTTCCAAGCAATCAGGTTTTAAGCAAAGTGCCAAAATAAGGGATTTCAGCATGCTGGCAACCAGTTGCAACAAGCCGAATTCACAAAAGCTGTTAAACCAATTGAAAACTTCACATGGTACCTTGCATAACAAAATACCTTTTATACCTTTGTAGCTGTTAACCCAAAGTACCATGCCATGAATGTTGAGAACACCTCCATCCAAATGCGCAAGGGCATCCTTGAGTACGGCATCCTGCTGGTCATCGCCCGAGGCGAGGTGTATACCTCCGACCTCATCGAAGAACTGAAGGCCGCCCGCATCATTGTCGTAGAAGGAACCCTCTACCCCTTGCTCAATCGTCTCCAGAAAATGGGCCTGCTGGCTTATACCTGGAAAGAATCGCCCAGCGGTCCACCGCGCAAATATTACCGCCTTACCGACGAAGGACGCTCCTTTCTGGCAGGTTTGCACAGTACCTGGACTGAACTCACTACCTCCATACAAACCATTCTGAACAAAACCAACAACCCCGAAAGCCATGAACAAGACGGTAACCTTTAACCTCAACGGACTGGTCTTCACCATAGAGGAAGACGGTTATGAGAGCCTGCGCCTGTACCTCGACGCAGTGCAACACTACCTCGATAAAATCGATGGCGGCAGAGAAATCTTGCTTGAAATCGAAGCGCGTATTGCTGAAAAATTTAAAAACGTTCTGCAGCGCGACGACCGCATGGTGCTCAACCTGGCCGATGTAGAACAGGTAAAGGCCGAAATGGGTAGTCCCCAGCAATTTCAGGAGTGGGACGAAGACCACGACTGGGAAGCGGAAACACCGCGTGCCGAACAAGCAAGCGAGCAACCGCGTCAGCTGTTCAGAAACAAGCGCCAGCGCATGCTGGGGGGCGTTTCTTCGGGTTTGGCCCACCACCTCGGTGTAGATGTAGTGGCTGTTCGCCTGCTTTTCATCCTGTCGGTATTTTTGTTTGCCGGTTATGGCATCATCATCTACCTCATTTTGTGGGTGAGCATTCCCGCCACCGATCAACTGCCCGAACAAGTAGTTTTGCAGAAGGCCGATGGAAGCAGGCGCATCTACCGCAACGAAGAAAACAAAGTGGTAGCAGGTGTGGCTGGCGGTTTGGCCGCTTACCTGAAAATTGACCCTGTCATTGTGCGTGTTCTCTTTTTGTTGGCCATGTTCTGGGGTGGATTCGGCTTGTTGGCCTACCTCGTTTTGTGGATTGCCACCCCCGCAGCCAAAAGCCTGAGCCAAAAAGTAGAAATGGAAGGCGAACAGCCCAACATTGCCAATTTGCGCAAGGCCATTGTTCGCAAAGAAGAACCACAAAACAAAACTGTACTCGAACGCATACTTGCTTTGCCTTTCGAAATCATCCGCTTGGTTTTTGGCTTGGTGCGCAACATCCTGGCCGGTGCCTTGAGCATATTTAGGGTATTGGGCGGCTCATTCATCCTCATGGCAGCCACCTTTGGCTTGTTTATATATGTGGTGGTGATTGGCGCTATTACTGGGGTGTATTTTGGTAGCATTCCAGCCAAAATGCCTTTTCCGGTGGTGGGCATATCAGGTTCTACCGCCAGCGACATGGGTATTCTATTGGTCGCCAGTGCCTTTTTATTGATTCCTTTGCTGATTGCACTTTACCTGGGCGTACGCTTCTTGTTCAACCGAAGCATTTTCAGCCGAAAGGTCATTTTTATAGGTGCTGTGGCTTGGCTGGCTTTGGGCATCGCCCTCATCTTCTTCGGCTTGCGTACAGCAACCTTTTTCCAACAAGAAGGCAAGGCCATTACCAATGCCGAATATGGAAAAGCCCCACGCAGCTTGTACGTAGCATGGATGGAAGATGAGAATCGCTTTCAGCCAGCGAGTATCAGAATTCTCGCCAGCAAGGATACCTCGCTCAACGTCCAGCAAGAAATCGTTTCGCGCGGCGCCGACCGGGAGGAAGCCGAAGGATGGGCAGCCATGGCACGCTATCATGTCCAAAAACCCAATGACACCACACTCTTGATTGGTCAAAGCCTTCAGTTTTTACCTGGTGCACGTTTCAGGGCACAGGAAGGAAAGGTGAAGATCTTCGTGCCTGCAGGGACGCGCATCCGGCTCGATCGTGAAACCATGTGGCAATTTCCTTGGGATGATGCAGTGTACCGCAGCCTGCACCGTTCCATCGAACAAGATGACTATGATTTTGTGGTAACCCCCGATAGCCTGCGCTGCCTCAACTGCAAACCCTTAGCTGTAGATTCACTGCAGACCCTGTAGCCGGCCCTCAACCCAACTCCCCAACTGCTCCAAAAACCCTCAGATGCTGGGGAGGCATCAGATCAACACCCGCCGAAATGGCGGGTATTTTTCTTTTTACCAGCGTTTGAACCAGCCTTTGTACCAAAATAGTAACAATTGCAAAAGGGCAATGCCCACCATAATGCCTACAGCCCAAAAGTACCCATGTGCATGGTACAATTCGGGCATGTTCAACGGCAAGGGTTGCCCCTGGGAATCAGTAGGGGAGAAATTCATGCCATAAACCCCCGCAATAAAACTCAAAGGAATAAAAATGGCCGAAATCATGGTGAGCACTTTCATGATCTCATTCATATTGTTGCTTACCTGGGTGTTGTACAAATCGAGCAGGTTGGAACTAAGCTCCCGGTAGTTTTCTGTTAAATCGAGCAAATTCACCAAGTGGTCGTACACATCACGGAGGTATATGCCAATGTCTTCCTGCCCACAGAGGTATTCGTGCCTGATCAAATTGTTGACCAATTCCCTGCTGGGCCAAATGATGCGGCGCATGCCCAACAAATCGTGTTTTAGGCGCAAGATTTGGTCACGGTGCTGCCGCCGCGGCCTGCGAATGAGTACCTGCTCGAGATTTTCCATTTTTTCGCCCAAATCGTTGAGCACAAGGTAGTAGTGGTCAACCACTGCATCGAGCAGGGCATAGGCCAAGTATTCGCTCTGTCTTTTGCGTAGTGGCATGTTTTCGTTGCGCAATCGGGCACGCACAGGCTCCAACACATCTTCGTAGGTTTCCTGAATGGTAATGAGCGTGTCTTTGAAAACGAAAAACGACAATTGGTCATTGATCAGTTGACGTGCCTCGTTGTAATACACCATCCGGCTGATCATGAACAAATGCCCATGCTGTTGCTCCACTTTGGGATTTTGCTTCGATGCCAAATCTTCTAATTCCAAGGGATGTATGCCAAAGGTGGCCTCCAGCCAACGAAAGAGCCCTTCATCCTGTATTCCTCTGATGTCTATCCATCGGGTTTTTCCTTGCGGATGTGTGGGGCGGGCAGCTACAGTTGCCACATCGCCTTCGGGCAACTCGTGCACGCCAGTAGCATCGAAATGGTATTCATGGATGCGCGTAGGCAAAGCATCGTGCGGAATAAAAATGGTGCCCGGCTTGGCACCTACTTTGGCCTTGTTGTACCTGAAATAGCGGAATGGACTGTGAAGTACGGGAACTTGCATGCACCAAATTAGCATTTTTACGTTATCCAATTGCGATGCTCCACCAACGCAGGTATATTTGAAGGAATGAAACGACTCATCTTTTTACTGCTGTGCTTATTGCTAAGTCCCTCGCTTTTTGCCAGTCGACTGTTGTTGCCTATGGACAAACAACAGCGCGACCACCTCAAAGCCTATGGCATTGCCTATTATGCATTAAAGGAGGGCGTCGAAATTAGCTGGATGCTCAATTACAGGGGTGGAAGCTTTAGCTTGCCCCATTTGCCGGCAATTGAACGCGAATGTCGCATCCGAGGAGTGAGTTATGAAGTACTGGCCGATGTGCAATACGAACAAATTTTACTCGAAATAGCCAATCCTGAGGTCAATATGGACGTAGTGAAGCTGGAAGTAGCCCCAAAAATAGCCGTCTACACCCCGCCCACCAAACAACCTTGGGACGATGCCGTAACCATGGCCCTTACCTACGCCGAAATTCCTTACGATAAAGTGTACGACGATGAGGTAATGGAAGGGAAATTGCCGCTTTATGATTGGCTGCACCTGCACCACGAAGACTTTACCGGCCAATTCGGTCGTTTTTATGCAGCCTACCGCGATGCTCCCTGGTACCAAGCCGAAGTGCGCGAAGCCAATGCCACCGCTGCACGTCATGGCTTTAAAAAAGTGTCTCAGTTGAAATTGGCTGTTGCACATAAAATCAGGGATTTTGTAAGTGGCGGTGGATTTTTGTTCGCCATGTGCTCAGCTACAGATAGTTACGAAATTGCACTCGCAGCCGAAGGGGTGGATATTTGTGAAAGCATGTACGATGGCGATCCAGCCGATCCGCAAGCCCAACAAAAACTCGATTTCAACAAAACATTTGCCTTCCGAAATTTTCAGCTAAAACGCAATCCGTTGGAATACGAGTTCAGCGACATAGACGCTACCAACACCCGAGGCTACATTGGCGAACAGAACGATTTTTTCAGCCTCTTTGAGTTTTCAGCCAAATGGGATGTGGTGCCTACCATGCTCAACCAAAATCACGAACAGGTGGTAAAGGGTTTTATGGGACAAACAACGGCCTTTCGAAAAGATCTGATGAAAAGCGATGTGCTCATTTTAGGCGAAACCAAAAGCCTGGAAGAAACACGCTACATCCACGGCACCTATGGCAAAGGCACATGGACTTTTTATGGCGGCCACGATCCGGAGGATTACCAGCACCTGGTAGGTGAACCCCCCACCGATTTGGCATTGCACCCCAATTCGCCAGGCTATCGCTTGATTTTAAACAACATCCTATTCCCTGCGGCGCGGAAGAAAAAGCAAAAGACCTAAAGATTAACCGGCAATAAATAGCTGATAAAATGCCTGTGGTAGCTGTTTCTTAACCCGTATTCCGCAAGGCTGCCGCTATTGCATTTACAGTTTGAAGCAAATCTAGGAGGCGTTTTTCTTGCGTTGGATCGTTTGAATCGGTCTTTCGCCATTCTTTCAATAAATGCAATTGGGTAAGGTGCAAAGGCCTTAATGCTTCTTCACGCAGTAAATTCGAGTGGAAGTGATTCGGTCTACGCTCCGACAGGGGTCTGCCCAACAACCTTTCAACCTGCTGCCGGGTGCGGGCCAATTCTTCAAAAATTAGCCTACTCATTTCTACGCGTAATTTTTCATCTTCAACCAAAGCAGCATACCATTGGGCTATGTCTTCATTGGTGGCTGCCAGGGCGGTGTCGATGTTGGTGAATACATATTTAAAAAAGGCATCATTCCAAACCAATTGTTGCACATGGTACCAGCCCTCGGTGTCGCATGCTTCCAGTTCGGCAAGAGCTGTGCCCACGCCGTACCAAGCAGTCAGGTTGAAGCGACTTTGACTCCAGCTAAAAACCCATGGAATGGCGCGTAAGTCGTTTACGCTACTTTGCCCCGTTCGCCGGCTTGGGCGAGATCCAATTTTACTCTGTTCGATTACATCAATTGGCGAGGCTTGCCTGAAAAATGGCACAAAACCTGGATGGTGCACCAAATGCTCATAAGCTTTTCGACTGCTAGCCGCCAATTTTTCCATATATCCAACCGTGTCATTTGCCGTTGGTAAAGCCTGCTGGTGAATCAAAGATTCGCACCAAGTGCCGGCCAACAGCAATTCCAAATTGAATGCCGCATTCACCCTATTGGCATACTTTTGTGCAATGGTTTCGCCTTGTTCTGTTAGGCGTAACGAACCACCCAAGGTGCCATGAGGTAAGGCACGCAAAAAGTGGTGTGCTGGTCCAGCACCTCTACTGATCGACCCTCCCTTGCCATGGAAAAACACAATTTGTGTTTGGTGCTTTTGTCCCACCGCTTGCAATAGTTTTTGGGCTTTGTGTAAACCCCATTGCGATGCCAAAATGCCGCCATCTTTATTGCTATCGCTGTAGCCTATCATCACCATTTGTTGGTAATTGCCCTGTGGGTAAAGCTTTTCAAGGGTGGCCCGCGTAATAGGGTGTTTTAAAAAGCCTTCCAATAGGGCAGGGGCAGCTTCCAAATCATCGATGGTTTCGAACAAAGGCACTACCTGCAGCTGGCAGCCAATGTCGTCCTGAATTCGCTCTAGCAAGCCAGCTTCCCGTGCCAAGAGGTATACAGCTAATAAATCGCTTACAGAGCGGGTCATGCTAACAATCAACCCACCTAAACCTTCAAAGCCATAAAGCTGCCCATGTGCCGCTATTGCACGGTAACATGAAACCACCGATTCGGCCTCGGCTAGCAAGTGGGTCGATTGTCCGGTGAATGGCCGCATTCCTTGTAACTCTTCGGTCAACCATTGTAGCCGCTCTTTTTCATTGAGCTGGCTGTATCGGAGCGCACTTCCACTCGCTTCGAGCAATTGATCTATGGCCTTTTCGTGAAAAGCACTGTTCTGCCTGATGTCAATGCTGGCCAAGTGAAAGCCAAAAGTTTCTACAATTCTGATGGTTTCGTGCACATCGTAACGAGCAGCTCGCGGTGATTGCATGGTATAAAAAGCCCGTTGTAAAAGCTGCAAATCGGCAACCAATTCTCCCGCCGAAACGTAACATCCCTCAAACGAAAGCAAGGCCGTGGCATGACCTCTTTCTACTTGTACAGGCAACTTAGTGATGCACAAGTTCACAAATTGGCGAAAAGCTTCCCCCTTATTTCGAGCAAAGGCTGTTTCACCAACCGCACCTAGCTCTTGACGCATTTGTACAAGGCGTTGCTGGAACCATGCCGGACAATCTTCTGGCCATGCGCTGTAGCTGATGCGCTGCACCAACTGCAACAGCGACCGGCGCACCACAATGAGCGCATGTAAGCGGAAGTCGCGGAGGGTAGCAGCCGTAAATGCTGCCGAAACAAAAGGATGCCCATCGCGGTCGCCCCCAACCCAATTGCCCAATCTGATGTGTGGAAACGCATGTGCTTGGTGCAATTTGGCAACGTCAAAATTTGCTTGTTTCCAAGCTGCAAGCAACTGCCTGTCTACCAAACTAACCAATTCGGGAAACACCTGGGTGAGGTAATGCATCACATTCCTCAGTTCATCGGCTACGTTGGGCTTTTCCGTGAAAATTTCGCCAGTCCGCCAAATGCGGTCGAGCGCTTGTTTTATTTCGCTCTTGTTAAAATCGCGCTCCACTTCACTGTACATGCTGTTTTCGCGCTGAACGAGCAATAAGTACAGCGTTCGGTGATGTTCTAGCATGGTAGCGCGTTTGGCTTCGGTGGGGTGCGCAGTAAGCACAGGTTCTACCACAGTCAAAGGCAATTGTCGAAGCATCTGGTCTTCGGTCACCCCTTGCTCACGCAATCGCTGCAAGCTTTGCATCCAACTGCCGTTAATGGCCACTGCACCAGCTTCATCGGTTTTTCGCCGGCGCTGTTGTATGGCCCCATTGGTTTCGGCCATGTTCAACAGCTGAAAGCAAATGGAGTAAATGGGAATCAAATTGCCAGGCAAAGGTGAATTGCCTTGGGGTTCATTCAGCCAAGGCAAGGCTTTCGCCAAAGCCTCGCAACCGCTTTCTTCCAGCACATCGGCCAGGCATGAAAGCAGGAACTGAAGGTCTAGGTAAGGTTTTCCTAGCTGATTTTGGGTTTTTTCGAACAAAGGCGACAAGCTCATAACATCGGGCTGGATTGCAACGGGGGGCTTTGAACAGGCTTGCAGTCATTTCAACACATACGGTTAAGTTCAGATTGGAAGCATCCACCGGCTAAATGGAGTGCAGCTCAAGCGTAAAAATTGAAATAAACGCGGCCCTACGCATTGCAAATTAAGTCCCAAGCACCATTTCGACAAATATTTGATTTGGCTCAAATATTTTCTTGTGCCACCCTTTGCTCCCAAGCCCAAGCGGTACGCATCATATCGTCGAGATTGAAACGCAACTTCCAGCCCAATTCGTTAATAGCCTTGCTGTTGTTGGCATACACCGCAACCACATCACCTGGACGGCGGTCGCCAAACTGCCAATTCAATTTTAAGTGGTTCACCCGCTCAAACGACTCAATCATTTCCAACACACTTTGACCAATGCCACTGCCCAAATTGAAAACTTCGAATGGGGCTTTGCTCCTGCCAGCTTCCATGTATTGAATGGCATTCACGTGGGCCGAGGCAATGTCGCACACATGGATGTAATCGCGGATGCAGGTACCATCACGGGTAGGGTAGTCCTTTCCGAATACCGTAAGCTTTTCGCGCTTGCCAATCGCCGTCTGCGTCATATAGGGCAGGAGGTAGCTCGGCACGCCGATGATGTATTCGCCTATTTCGTTGCTCGGGTGAGCGCCTACAGGATTAAAATACCGCAAGGAAATCACCTTGGTAGGAGCAACCTTTACAAAATCGCGTAGAAAGGCCTCCCCAACTACTTTGGTGCGGCCATAGGGCGATTCTGCTTCCTGCAAAGGCGTTTCTTCGGTGACCGGCAGCACTTCCGGGTTGCCGTAAACCGTGCAACTCGAAGAAAAAACAAAGTGTTCGATGCCGTGCTTTTGTACACATCTGAGCAAATTGATTTGGCCGAGCAAATTGTTTTCGAAGTACAGCAAAGGCTCTTTTGAAGACTCTCCAACCGATTTGTAGGCGGCAAAATGTATCACGCCACTAATGCCTTTTTCGCTGTCGAAGAAGGCAGATAACGCATCCATATCGCACAAATTAATGGCGTGATTGACCACACTTTTGCCAGTAATGTTGGCTACACGATCCATCATCCAACCATGTGAACGCGAGTTGTCATCGATACTCACCACCTCGTACCCGGCAGCAATGAGTTCTACCAGCGTATGCGCGCCTATGTAGCCGCAGCCACCGGTTACCAGAATCTTACTCATTTCATTAAGTTGAGGAGGTACTGCCCATAACCACTTTTCACCAATGGATGTGCAAGCTTTTCCAGTTGCTCATCGTTGATGAAGCCCATGTTCCAGGCAATTTCTTCGATACAGCCAATTTTGAGTCCTTGACGCTCTTCAATCACCTGTACAAACTGACCCGCCTGCATCAAAGAAGCAAAAGTGCCCGTATCGAGCCATGCAGTACCCCGATCGAGCACACCCACTTTGAGTTTGCCCGCTTCGAGGTAATGTTTGTTAACATCGGTGATTTCGTATTCGCCACGGGCCGATGGCTTGAGCTCCTTGGCAATTTTCACCACATCGTTGTCGTAGAAGTAGAGCCCAGGCACTGCATAATTTGATTTAGGTTGTTTGGGCTTCTCTTCGATGCTGATGGCACGCATGTTTTCGTCAAAGTCAACCACGCCGTACCGTTCGGGATCGCTCACGTGGTAAGCAAACACGACAGCACCATCGGGGTCGTTGTTTTCTTGCAACAAGCGGCCCATGCGTGAACCATAAAAGATGTTGTCGCCCAGTACGAGGGCAGCCTTGTCGTTACCAACGAACTGCTCACCCAACACAAACGCCTGGGCCAGTCCGTTGGGGACTTCTTGCACCTGATAGCTAAAATTGCAACCAAGGGAAGCGCCATCCCCCAATAACTTGCGGAAATTCGGCAAGTCGTGCGGGGTGGAAATAATGAGGATATCGCGCATGCCGGCCATCATCAAGACCGAAAGTGGATAATAAATCATTGGCTTGTCGTACACCGGCATCAGCTGTTTGCTCATGGCCAGGGTGAGGGGGTGCAAGCGGGTGCCGGATCCGCCGGCGAGTATAATGCCTTTCATAAGTTCAAGGTTCAAAGTTCAATGTTCAAAGTGCAAAAAGTGATGGTGCCTGATTTTTTGGTCTGCTAGGCATTCATTACTTCTTCAATTTCCTCCGTTTCAATGGGGATGCCGGCCATCAAATTAACCGGACCATTTTCGGTAATGAGGATGTCGTTTTCGATGCGAATGCCCAAGCCCTCCTCCTTTATATATATACCGGGCTCACAGGTGATCACCATGCCTACATCGAGTTTACCATAGCGGGCACCAATATCATGCACATCAATACCCAAAAAATGACCAGTGCCATGGGGGAAGTACTTTTTATAAGCTGGCCATGACGGCGACTCTTTGGCAATGTCTTCGCGATTGATCAAGCCCAATGCCAATAGCGCATCTTGCATGATGAGGGCCGACTCCTTATTATATGCGTCTAAAGTACGGCCGGGTACCAAAAGTTTGGTGGCTTCGCGGTTCACCCGCAACACAGCATCGTATACTTCCTTCTGCCTTTTGGTAAAACGGCCATTCACCGGAAAGCAACGGGTCATATCGCCGGCATAGTTTGCATAGTCAGCGCCAAAGTCAAGCAACAGCAAATCGCCATCCTGCGTTTGCTTATCGTTTTTCACATAATGCAGCACGCAGGCGCTTGCTCCACTGGCAATAATAGGTTCAAATGAAAATCCATTGGCACGGTTGCTCAAAAAATGTTTGCTGATGATGCCTTCAATTTCGAATTCCCACATACCTGGTTTCACGGAGCGCAACACTTCATGGAAAGCGCCTGCGGTAATGTCAATGGCTTTCTTAATTAGGTCTACCTCCAAAGGATGCTTGCGCGAACGGTGGTGCTCAAAAATCTTGGCAGCTCTTTCATATTGGTGCAGTGGGAATAATTGCTGCAGCTCATGGGCAAAACGCAGTTCGGCATTGGACAGAGGATTGTTGGCCCTGTCGTTTTCGTTGGTGTTGAGGTAACAGGCATCGGCATACTTCATTTGGGTGTGCACGAGCTGCCTGAAATCGTGGTTCCATAAAACGGTTTTAATGCCGGAAATAGCTGTGGCTTCCGACTTGCTGTATTTGTGTCCTTCCCAGGTAGCTATTTCTTCGTTGGTTTCTCGTACAAACAACACTTCGCGATAGGCCGGATTTGGACAATCAGGATACAATAACAAAAAGGTGTCTTCCTGATCTATTCCAGTTAACCAATAGAGCTCCGAATTTTGGCGGAAATAAAAGTTGGCATCGGCATTCCGCGGAAACTGGTCGCTCGATACCAAAACCGCGAGGCTGTTGGGCTTCATGGAGGCCGTGAAACGCTCGCGGTTGTGAACGAACAATTGCGGATCGATGGGATGATGTCTCATGCGCTTGAAATTGGAGCCACAAATTAGGGGTTTTCCACGTGAATGTGCCGATTCGTGGTTGTTAATCACTTCTTTTTTGTGGATATCCTTTGGGTGTAAAATGCGTTTATAGGCTCCCAGGGCACTTTTTGGCGCACCACTGTCCACATTTTGGCCTTGCTAACTCACTCGCATCCAAAAATTTGGACATTGGTTTTGCAATTATTCAGGAATTGAATACCTTTGCAGTCCCTTGAACAAAGGGAGTAGTGTGTTTATTCAAATAGCGTATTTAACAAACGTATGCCAACCATACAGCAACTCGTAAGAAAAGGCCGTGAGCACAAGGCCGACAAGAGCAAGTCGCCGGCATTAGATGCCTGCCCCCAGCGTCGTGGGGTTTGCACAAGGGTGTATACTACCACCCCCAAGAAGCCGAATTCAGCCATGCGCAAAGTAGCGCGTGTGCGTTTGACCAACCAAAAGGAAGTAAACGCTTACATCCCGGGTGAAGGTCACAACCTGCAAGAGCACTCAATCGTGCTCATCCGCGGTGGTCGTGTGAAAGACCTTCCCGGTGTTCGTTACCACATCATTCGTGGTGCACTTGACACTGCTGGTGTAAATGGACGTAAGCAGGCTCGTTCAAAGTATGGTGCGAAAGCCAAACAGGCGGCAGCTCCGGCAAAAGGCGCAAAAAAGAAATAATAAGATATAAGCGATGAGAAAGACGCGTGCCAAAAAGCGGATCGTAGAACCAGATCCCAAGTTTCAGGACATCGTGGTGACCAAGTTCATCAACAACATGATGTACGACGGTAAAAAAAGCACAGCCGCTGAGATTTTTTACGCAGCCATGGAAGTGGTTGAAAAGCGTACAAATGAGTCAGGCATCGAAGTTTGGCGCCGTGCGCTGAACAATGTAATGCCAAGCGTGGAAGTGAAAAGCCGCCGTGTAGGTGGTGCTACCTTCCAGGTGCCCATCGAAGTAAACCCAAGCCGCAAACAGGCATTGGGTATGCGTTGGTTGATTGGTTATGCCCGCAAGCGCAATGAAAAAACCATGGTCGACAAACTCGCCGGTGAAGTGGTTGCTGCTTCTAAAGGTGAAGGTGCCGCAGTGAAGAAGAAGGAAGATACTTACAAAATGGCTGAAGCTAACAAGGCGTTCTCGCATTTCAGATTCTAAGACATGGCACAAAAAGACCTTAAGTACGTACGCAACATCGGTATCGCAGCTCACATCGATGCCGGTAAAACCACTACTACAGAGCGTATCCTTTATTACACCGGTATGACCCACAAAATTGGGGAAGTACACGACGGTGCGGCTACCATGGACTGGATGGCCCAAGAGCAGGAGCGCGGTATCACCATTACTTCAGCGGCTACCAAAACCGCTTGGAAATGGGAAAATAATGAATATGCCATCAATATCATCGACACTCCCGGTCACGTGGACTTTACCGTAGAGGTAAACCGTTCACTCCGCGTACTCGACGGTTTGGTGTTTTTGTTTTCGGCAGTAGATGGCGTTGAGCCGCAGTCGGAAACCAACTGGCGTTTGGCCGACAACTACAATGTTCCCCGCATTGGTTTTGTGAACAAAATGGACCGTCAGGGTGCCGACTTCTTCAACGTCTGCAAGCAGGTGAAGGAAATGTTGGGCTCTACCGCCATTCCGTTGCAAGTGCCTATCGGATCGGAAGAAACCTTCAAAGGGGTAGTTGATTTGATTACCAACAAAGCCATCGTATGGGACGAAGAATCAAAGGGAATGACTTATACCGAGATTCCGATGCCCGCCGACTTGGCCGATCAAGCCCACGAGTTCCGTCAACAACTCATCGAAATCTGTGCAGAGTACGATGACGTATTGATGGAGAAATTCTTCGACAATCCCGATAGCATCACCGAAGAGGAAATGCGTATCGCTATCCGCAAGGCCGTTATCGATGGCAAGTTTGTGCCCATGATGTGCGGTTCTTCATTCAAAAACAAAGGTGTACAGGCCGTATTGGACGCAGTTTGTTCGTTCCTGCCTTCACCCATGGATGCCGAAGCTGTTGAAGGTACTGATCCAAAGACAGATGCTCCAGTAAGCCGCAAGCCTTCTGTAGATGAGCCTTTTTGCGCTCTGGCGTTCAAAGTAGCTACTGACCCATTCGTAGGCCGCCTCGTATTCTTCCGCGTGTATTCTGGTCGTCTCGACGCTGGTTCATACATTGCCAAAGTACGCAGCGATGCCGACCGTGGTGTAACCATCGACAAAGAGCGTATTTCGCGTTTGTTCCAAATGCACGCCAACGACCGCAAGGCCATCGACTTCGTAGAAGCAGGTGACATTTGTGCAGCTGTGGGCTTTAAAGACATCAAAACAGGTGATACCCTTTGCGATGAAAAGCATTTGATCATTCTCGAAGCCATGCAATTCCCTGAGCCGGTAATCGGTTTGGCGATTGAGCCCAAGACGCAGGCCGACAGCGACAAGCTGGGCAACGCTTTGGCGAAATTGGCAGAAGAAGATCCAACCTTCCGTGTACACACCGACGAAGACTCAGGACAAACCATCATCCAAGGTATGGGTGAATTGCACCTCGAAATCATTGTTGACCGCTTGCGTCGCGAATTCAAGGTAGAATGTAACCAAGGTGCTCCTCAGGTAACTTATAAAGAAGCCATCACCAAGCCAGTTATTCACCGCGAGGTTTACAAGAAGCAGACCGGTGGTCGTGGTAAGTTTGCCGACATCCAGGTAGAAGTAATGCCCGGAGATCCTGATAAGCCAGGTTTGGAGTTCGTGAACGAAGTAGTAGGTGGTTCAATCCCCCGCGAATTTATTCCTTCGGTTGAAAAGGGTTTTGCCTCAGCCATGTCGAATGGTGTGTTGGCCGGATTTGCGATTGACAACCTCAAGGTTCGTTTGTTCGATGGTTCGTTCCACGCGGTCGACTCCGACTCGCTTTCGTTTGAAGTTGCTGCCCGTGCAGCATTCCGCGAAGCTTGCCGCAAAGCTGCCCCGATCCTCCTCGAGCCTATCATGAAGGTAGAAGTAATCACTCCAGAAGAGTACATGGGTGATGTAATTGGTGACTTGAACAAGCGCCGTGGTCAAATGCAGGGCATGGACTCACGCAATGGTGCACAAGTAATCAAGGCTTTGGTGCCGCTGTCAGAAATGTTTGGTTACGTGACTGTGTTGCGTACCCTCACATCAGGCCGTGCCACTTCAACCATGGAGTTCTCCCACTTCGCCGAAACCCCTAAGAACATTTCTGACGAGGTATTAGCCAAGTATGCAAAAGCAAGAGCTGAAAAAGATTAATAAGTACGAAAATGAGTCATCGTATCCGCATAAAGTTGAAGTCTTACGACCACAACTTGGTTGATAAATCAGCCGAGAAAATCGTGAAGACCGTAAAAACCACCGGTGCCGTAGTAAGTGGACCCATTCCATTGCCTACCGAAAAGCGCATCTTCACTGTATTGAAGTCGCCGCACGTGAATAAAAAAGCCCGTGAGCAGTTCCAGTTGTGCTCTTACAAGCGCATTCTCGACATCTACAGCTCTTCTTCGAAGACAGTAGACGCGTTGATGAAGTTGGAATTGCCCAGTGGTGTAGATGTTGAAATTAAAGTTTGATAACCGACAATCATGTCAGGAATAATTGGTAAAAAAGTTGGAATGACCAGCATTTTCAGTGCCGATGGAAAAAATGTTCCATGCACAGTTTTGGAAGCTGGTCCTTGCGTAATTACGCAAGTGAAAACCGTTGAAAAAGACGGTTATGACGCCTACCAGCTTGCCTATGGCGACAAGAAAGAAAAGTCGACCACCAAGGCAATGCTAGGACACTTCAAGAAGGCCGGTACTGCGCCCAAGCGCAAGCTTACCGAGTTCAAGACGTTTGAAAGCGAAATGAATTTGGGCGATGCTGTAACGGTTGAGATTTTCGCAGAGGGTGACTTCGTTGACGTAGTTGGCCTGAGCAAGGGTAAAGGTTTCCAAGGCGTTGTTAAGCGTCACGGATTTGGTGGTGTGGGTGGTCAAACCCACGGTCAGCACAACCGCTTGCGTGCTCCCGGTTCATTGGGCGCATCTTCGTTCCCTTCACGCGTATTCAAAGGAATGCGTATGGCAGGTCAAACGGGCAACAAGCGTGTGAAGGCAACTAACCTCGAAGTATTGAAAGTATTCCCCGAGCAAAATTTGCTGGTTGTTAAAGGTTCCGTTCCAGGAGCCAAGGGTTCATTTGTAATTGTGGAGAAGTAAGAGATGCAACTACCTGTTTTTAATATCCAAGGTCAAGAGACCAAGGCTAAGGTTGAGCTTCCCGAGGCAATCTTCGGCATTGAGCCCAACGATCACGCGATTTACCTCGACGTGAAGCAGTACCTGGCCAATCAGCGTCAGGGTACGCATAAAACCAAAGAACGCTGGGAAATCACCGGTTCTACCCGCAAGCTGCACAAGCAAAAAGGTACCGGCGGTTCACGTAAGGGCGACATCAACAGCCCACTTTTCAAAGGTGGTGCCCGTGTGTTCGGTCCTCAGCCCCGCGATTACAGCTTCAAGCTGAACAAAAAAGTAAAAGTATTGGCTCGTAAGTCGGCTCTGGCTTACAAGGCACAAGGCAACAACATTACAGTATTGGAAGATTTCAGCATGGATTCGCCCAAGACCAAGACGTTTGCCGATATGCTGAGCAAATTGAATGTAAGCGGTAAGCGTGTATTGTTGGTAACCCCTGAGAAGAATGATAATCTTGTTCTTTCTGGTCGCAACCTGCAAAAGACCAAAGTAGTTGTGGCCAGTGACCTGAACACCTACGATGTAATGAACGCTGCCCGTGTACTTGTGTTGAACAGTGCGATTGAGAAAATCGCCGAAACTTTAAACAAGTAAGGACATGGAAATTCTGAAAAAACCAATCATCACCGAAAAGATGACCATGTTGGGTGAGAAGCGCAATCAATACGCCTTCCGTGTTGACAAGCGTGCCAACAAGTATCAGATTCGCCAAGCGATCCAAGAGTTGTACGGTGTTCAAGTTGACGCGGTAAATACCATGCGGTATGCCGGTAAAACCAAGAGCCGCTACACCAAGGCAGGATTTGTAGAGGGCCGTACCGATAGCTTCAAAAAAGCTGTGGTTACGCTGAAAGAAGGAGAAGTAATCGATTTCTACAGTAACATCTAAGAGCAATGTCAGTTAAAAGATTTAGACCGCTAACCCCGGGCTTGCGTTTCAAAGTGGCGAACTCGTTCAGCGAGCTCACCGGCGCAACCCCAGAAAAGTCCTTGTTAGCACCGATCAGCAAATCGGGCGGTCGTAACAATAATGGTAGAATGACCATGCGCTATATTGGTGGTGGTCACAAAAAAATGTACCGTATCATCGATTTCAAGCGTAACAAGTTTGATATTCCTGCCACTGTGAAGTCGGTAGAGTATGATCCCAATCGTTCGGCTTTCATTGCTTTGTTGCATTATGCCGATGGTGAAAAGCGTTACATCCTGGCACCTAAGGGTTTGCAAGTTGGACAAACCGTGATGAGCGGTACCAAAGCTACTCCCGACACTGGTAATGCACTCTTCTTGAGTGCAGTGCCCCTCGGTTCTGCGATTCACAACATCGAATTGCAACCAGGTAAAGGTGGTCAGATTGTTCGCAGTGCCGGTGCAAGTGCAACCTTGGCAGCACGTGATGGCAAGTTCGCCATTGTGAAATTGCCTTCAGGTGAAACACGCATGATTTTGCAGAGCTGTTTGGCTACCATGGGTGAGCTTTCGAATGAAGATCATCTCTTGGAAATCAGTGGTAAAGCTGGTCGTAGCCGTTGGTTAGGTCGCCGCCCACGTGTACGTGGTGTAGCCATGAACCCAGTAGATCACCCTATGGGTGGTGGTGAAGGTCGTGCTTCAGGTGGACACCCACGCTCTCGCAAAGGTCTCTTGGCCAAAGGCTATAAGACCCGCAAGCCGAAGAAGGCATCAGATAAAGTAATCGTTAAACGTAGAAAAGGATAAGCAATGGCGCGTTCACTGAAAAAAGGGCCCTTTGTAGAATATACCCTTGAGAAAAAGGTTCTGGCCATGAACGATGGTGGCAAGAAGACGGTAGTCAAAACTTGGTCGAGAAGATCAATGATTACCCCTGACTTCGTTGGACACACTTTTGCCGTGCACAATGGCAATAAGTTTATCCCTGTGTATGTGACGGAAAACATGGTGGGTCACAAATTGGGCGAATTCGCTCCAACCCGCAACTTCCGTGGTCACGCAGCTAAAAAAGATAAAGGTAGAAAGTAATGGAAGCAGTAGCCGTATTACGTAATTGTCCAACTTCACCGCGCAAAATGCGCCTGCTGGTTGATTTAATCCGCGGTCAGAAAGTTGAAAAGGCAGCCAACATCCTGAAGTTCTCGAAGCAAGAAGCTTCAATTCGTCTCGAAAAGCTCCTCCTTTCGGCTGTGTCGAACTGGGAAAAGGGCAACGAAGAAAGCAGCCTTGAAGAAGCCAACCTCTATGTAAAGAGTGTACAGGTGGATGGTGGTCGCATGTTGAAGCGTCTTCGTCCAGCTCCTCAGGGCCGCGGACACCGCATTCGCAAGCGTTCGAACCACGTGACCATTGTAGTTGATAGCTTACCAACCGTAAATGAATAAGAAGCATGGGACAGAAAATTAATCCAATTAGCCTTCGTCTGGGATATATCCGCGGTTGGGATTCCAACTGGTTTGGCGGTAATAATTATGCCGACAAATTGGTAGAGGATGATAAAATCCGCAAATACCTGGCTGCGCGTATCAACAATGGCGGTATCGCCAAAGTGGTAATCGAGCGCACCATCAAGAGGATCATCATCACCATCCACACCAGCCGTCCTGGTATCGTTATCGGTAAAGGTGGTCAAGAGGTTGATCGTATCAAAGAAGAAATCAAGAAGCTCACAAACACCGACGTTCAGATCAATATTTTTGAGATCAAGCGTCCGGAATTGGATGCTGCTTTGGTAGCAGAAGGCATTGCCCGTCAGCTCGAAGCGCGTGTATCTTTCCGTCGTGCCATGAAGACGTCAATTGCCTCTACCATGCGTATGGGTGCTGAGGGCATCAAAGTAATGGTATCGGGTCGTTTGGGCGGTGCAGAAATTGCACGCTCTGAGCAGTACAAAGACGGACGTATTCCGTTGCACACTTTGCGTGCCGATATCGATTACGCATTGAAAGAAGCCCAAACCGTTTATGGTAAAATTGGGGTTAAAGTTTGGATCTGTAAGGGTGAGGTTTATGGCAAGCGCGATTTGTCGCCCAACGTAGGAGCCGCCAGCACAGCACAAGCCCGTCAGGGTGGTGCAGGTGCACCTGGCGATCGTCCAGCCGGTGGTCGTGAGCGCAAAGGCAGCGGCCGCGGCGGTGAGCGTCGTGGTGGCGGGAATGGACAAGGCCGTAACGAAAACAGGTCAAGAAAATAAGCTTCATCTTCTAAAGAGAAAAGAAAATGTTACAGCCGAAAAGAACCAAATATAGAAAGACTCACAAAGGACGGGTTAAAGGAATGGCCACCCGTGGAGCAGAGCTTGCCTTCGGCAGCTTTGGACTCAAGACTTTGGAGGAGAAGTGGATTACTTCGCGTCAGATTGAAGCAGCCCGTATCGCGGTTACCCGTTTCATGAAGCGTGAAGGTCAGGTTTGGATCCGAATTTTCCCGGACAAACCTGTAACCAAGAAACCAGCAGAAGTACGTATGGGTAAAGGTAAAGGCTCACCTGAATATTGGGTAGCTGTAGTAAAACCTGGTACTTTGATTTTTGAAGCAGAAGGTGTACCTTTGCCGGTCGCAAAAGAGGCCATGCGCCTTGCCGCTCAAAAATTGCCGGTGAGCACCTCATTTGTGGTAAGAAGAGATTACGTTGAACAATAAGAATATGAAGTACTCCGCAATAAAAGAGCTTTCCACAGCAGAGATTGCTGATCGGATCAAGGAGGAAAAACTTCAGTTGACCAAGCTGAAGTTTAGTCACGCGGTTTCGTCGGTTGACAATCCGGCTAAAATTCGTGAAGCACGCAAGGTAATTGCGCGCTTGATGACTGAGCTGCGTCAGCGTCGCAACGAAGTAGCAACCAATAATTAATGGCTGAGATGGAAAGGAACGCAAGAAAAGAAAGAATCGGCAGTGTGGTGAGCAACAAAATGCAAAAGACCATCACTGTAACTGTAGAGCGTAAGGTAAAGCACCCCATCTACGGAAAATTTGTGAAAACGACCAAGAAGTTCACTGCACACGACGAAAACAACGAGTGTAACATCGGTGATTTGGTACGCATCATGGAAACCCGTCCGCTCAGCAAGAACAAGCGTTGGAGATTGGTAGAAATCATTGAAAGGGCTAAGTAATGGTACAACAGGAAAGCAGATTGGCAGTAGCTGATAACAGCGGCGCCAAAGAGGTTTTGGTGATTCGTGTGCTGGGTGGTACCGGTAAGCGTTATGCTTCGCTTGGTGACAAGGTGGTAGTTTCTATCAAGTCGGCCATCCCTTCTGGCAATGCCAAAAAGGGAACCGTATCGAAGGCGGTTGTAGTACGCACCAAAAAGGAAGTACGTCGCCGTGATGGGTCATATATCCGTTTCGATGACAACGCAGTGGTACTGTTGAACAACCAGGACGAACCACGTGGCACCCGTATCTTCGGACCAGTTGCTCGTGAGTTGCGCGAAAAGTCGTTCATGAAGATTGTTTCACTCGCCCCTGAGGTGCTTTAATACTCGGAATCATGGGAAATGTAAAGCTGAAAATCAAAAAAGGTGATGTTGTTCGTGTGATCACGGGCGATGATAAGGGCAAGGAAGGCCGTGTGTTGGAAGTACAACCCGCAGAGATGCGTGCGATTGTGGAAGGTATCAACATGATTACCAAGCACACCAAGCCAAGCGCAACCAATCCAAATGGTGGAATCGTGAAAAAGGAAGCTCCTGTTCACATTTCGAACCTGATGGTAGTGGTTGGCGGTGCTCCAACACGTGTTGGCCGTAAAGCCGACGAAAATGGTAAACTAGTCCGTTTCGCGAAGAAAACTGGAGAAATAATTAAGTAATGTCTTACAACGTACGACTGAAAAACAAGTACAAGGAGGAAGTTATCCCTGCCCTCCAGACGAAATTTGCTTACAAAAATGTAATGCAGATTCCTCGTCTTACGAAAATCGCTATCAACCAGGGTGTTGGTGCGGCTGTTTCGGATAAGAAGCTGATTGAATCGGCTTTGAACGAGATGACCATGATTGCTGGCCAAAAGGCTGTAGCAACCAAGTCAAAGAAGGCCATCTCGAACTTCAAACTGCGTGAACAAATGCCGATTGGTGCAAGGGTTACTTTGCGTGACAATCATATGTATGAGTTTCTCGACCGTTTGATTTCCATTGCCCTGCCACGGGTACGTGATTTCAAGGGCATCAGCCCTAAAGGATTCGACGGACGTGGTAATTATACCTTGGGCGTCAGCGAGCACATCATTTTCCCTGAGATCAACATCGACAAGGTGAATAAAATCACCGGTATGGATATCACTTTTGTGACGACTGCCAAAACCGACGAAGAAGCCTTGGCATTGCTCACCGAATTGGGTCTTCCGTTCAAAACGAATAAAAACTAATCCATGGCTAAGGAAGGAATAAAGGCGAGAGATCGCAAGCGTGAGCAGACAGTGGCCAAGTATGCTGCTAAGCGTGCTGCGTTGAAAGAAGCAGGAGATTATCTCGGTTTGCAGAAGCTGCCGAAGAATGCTTCTCCCGTGCGTTTGCACAACCGTTGTAAAATCACAGGTCGTCCACGTGGTTATATGCGTCAGTTCGGTATTTCAAGGGTACTTTTCCGTCAGATGGCATCTGAAGGCAAAATCCCTGGTGTAACCAAAGGCAGCTGGTAATAAATTAAAAAGGAGAGAGAGAAATGACTGATCCTATAGCAGATTACCTCACCAGGTTGCGTAATGCCCTGAAGGCTAACCACCGTGTGGTAGAGATCCCTGCTTCTAATTTGAAGAAGGAGATCACCAAAGTATTGTTTGATAAAGGTTACATCACCAATTATAAGTTTGAGGAAGAAGGTCCTCAAGGTTCTATCAAGATAGCCTTGAAATATCTTCCCGGAAGCAATGAACCAGCTATCAGAAGTCTTCGTCGCGTGAGCCGTCCCGGTTTGCGTACCTACAAAGGCGTAACTGAACTCCCCCGTGTTATCAACGGTTTGGGTATAGCCATCGTTTCTACTTCAAAAGGTGTGATGACCGATAAAGAGGCTCGTCAACACAATGTTGGTGGCGAAGTATTGTGCTACGTTTATTAAGATTTGAGGAATGTCACGAATAGGAAAACTTCCCGTAGTATTGCCCGCAGGCGTTCAGGTAACCGTTAGCGATAAAAACGTGGTTACCGTTAAAGGACCCAAAGGCCAGCTTGAGCGCGCTGTTGACAGCGACATTCAAGTGAAAGTTGAAGGTAGCGAAGTGGTTTTGACCCGTCCGACCGAAAGCAAGCGTCACAAGTCGCTGCACGGTTTGTATCGCGCCCTTATCAATAACATGGTAAAAGGTGTGAGCGAAGGCTTCAAAGTGCAGCAGGAATTGGTAGGTGTGGGTTACCGCGCCAACGCCAATGGTCAGTTGCTTGAATTGGCGCTGGGTTACTCACACGATATTGTATTGCAGATCCCTGCCGAAGTAAAGTTGGTAACTGAAACCCAAAAGGGTAAGAACCCAGTCATCACCCTTGAGAGTATCGACAAGGAGTTGATCGGTTCAGTTGCAGCCAAAATTCGCTCGCTCCGTAAGCCTGAGCCTTACAAAGGAAAAGGTGTTCGTTTTGTTGGCGAAGTATTGCGTCGTAAAGCTGGTAAGTCTGCATCTAAAAAATAAGCTAAGATCATGGCAAATAATAAGATTGCACGTCGTACACGTATTAAAAAAGGCATTCGCAAGCGGGTGTCAGGTACCGCAGATCGTCCTCGCTTGTCGGTTTTTCGCAGCAACAAAGAAATTTACGCCCAACTCATCGATGATGTTGCCGGTCGTACCCTTGTAGCCGCTTCTTCAACCGAGAAAGCCGTGAGCACAGAAGCTGGTAACAAAGTAGAATTGTCGGCCAAAGTAGGAAAAGCCCTTGCTGAGAAAGCATTGGCAGCCGGCATCCAGGCAGTAGTATTCGACCGTAATGGTTACCTCTATCACGGCCGTGTAAAGGCTTTGGCAGAAGGTGCCCGCGAAGGTGGTCTCAATTTTTAAGGAATTACGGATATGTCAACATCGAACATAAGAAGAGTAAAGGCCAGTGAGATTGAGTTGAAGGACCGTCTCGTGAGCGTACAACGTGTTGCCAAAGTAACCAAAGGTGGTCGTACTTTCAGTTTCTCTGCCATTGTGGTAGTGGGCGACGAAAACGGTATCGTTGGTTATGGTTTGGGCAAGGCAAAAGAAGTATCAGAGGCAATAGCCAAGGGTATTGACGATGCGAAGAAGTCGCTGATCAAGGTGCCCATCATGAAAGGTACTATTCCCCACGATGCAGACGGTAAGTTTGGCGGTGGTCGTGTATACATCAAGCCTGCTTCGCACGGTACAGGTGTAATTGCGGGTGGTGCGATGCGTGCCGTATTGGAAAGTGCCGGTATCACCGACGTATTGGCCAAGTCGAAAGGCTCGTCAAATCCCCACAACGTGGTAAAAGCTACAATCGACGCACTTGCAAAATTGCGTGATCCTTACACCGTAGCGCAACACCGCAACCTTAAGATGTCTAAAGTTTTTAACGGATAAGTCATGGCCAAATTTAGAGTTACGCAATTGAAAAGCGCGATCGGTCGTCCTGAACGTCAAAAGCGCACTTTGTTGGCCCTTGGCTTGCGGAACCCGCATGCGGTTGTGGAGCACGAAGGTACTCCTCAGGTATTGGGCATGATCAAAAAGGTAGCACACCTGGTTAAAGTAGAAGAAATTTAAGACGATGGAACTAAGTAATTTAAAACCCGCAGCTGGTAGCGTAAAGCCCCGCAAGCGCATAGGTCGTGGTCAGGGTTCTGGCCGTGGCGGTACTTCTACCAAGGGTCACAAAGGTGCTCAAAGCCGTGCCGGTTATAGCACAAAGCCTGGTTTTGAAGGTGGTCAGATGCCTTTGAAACTTCGTGTACCGAAGTTCGGTTTCAAAAATCCTTTCCGCGTAGAATACAATGCCGTTAACCTGGATGTATTGGAAGAGATGGCTGCACAGCACAAAACCGATTTGATTGATCCTGCTTTTTTGGCCGCCCATGGTATCATTGGCAATGCCAGCAAAAAGGTGAAAATCTTGGGTCGCGGTGAAGTGAAAACCAAACTGACTGTAAAGGCACATGCGTTCAGCGCTACTGCTAAGAAGAACATTGAAGCTGCCGGTGGCGTAGCCGAAGTTATCTAAACGCACATGAAGAATTTCATCAATACGATTCGGAATATCTTCAAAATCGAAGAGCTCAAGTCGAGGATCCTCATGACCCTCGGCCTGTTGCTTATTTATCGATTGGGTTCATACGTGGTGTTGCCAGGTATTGATCCGGTAGTTTTGGAAGACCTTACACCCCAAGGAGGTGGAGCTGGTTTGACAGGCCTTATTGACCTGTTTGCTGGTGGTGCCTTCTCGCGGGCTTCGGTTTTCGCTTTGGGAATTATGCCTTACATCTCTGCTTCTATCGTGGTGCAGTTGATGGGCATGGTTGTTCCGAGTTTCCAAAAGATGATGAAAGAAGGGGAGAGCGGTCGTAACAAGATCAATCAAATTACCCGTTACCTCACAATTGTCATCACTGCTGCTCAATCTATTGGCTTCCTTATCAATTTGAAGGCACAGTTTTTACCTGCCATCATTTTACGTACGGGCGATTCACTTGATTTGAGTTTTGTATTGTCTACCGTGGTTGTTCTTACCGCCGGAACCATGTTTGTGATGTGGTTGGGTGAAAAGATTACCGACCGTGGATTGGGCAATGGTATCTCGCTGATCATCATGGTGGGTATCATTGCACGCCTCCCAGACGCCTTGTTCGCAGAATTCCAATTCCGCGTGGGTTCAGGTGGTGGCGGATTGGTTCCTTTCCTCATTGAGATAGTGATGCTGGCAGTAATTGTAGGTCTCACGATCCTTCTGGTACAAGGAACACGCAAAATTCCGATTCAAGTGGCCAAGCGTGTGGTGGGTAACCGTATGTACGGTGGCACACGTCAGTACATCCCTATCAAGGTAAATGCTGCAGGTGTAATGCCGATCATTTTTGCCCAGGCCATCATGTTCCTGCCAGCAACGGTAGCACAGTTCTTTCCGGAGAGCGACTTGAGCCAAGGCATCGTATCAGCTTTTGTGGATTTCACAAGCGTTACATACAACATGACGTTGGCAGTACTGATCATTGTCTTCACCTATTTCTACACATCGCTGTCAGTGAATAGCAATCAGATGTCGGAAGACTTGAAGCGCAATGGAGCTTTCATTCCGGGTGTTAAACCTGGTAAGAAGACTGCCGAGTTCCTCGACGACATATTGGCACGCATTACGTTGCCTGGGTCTATCTTCCTGGCCGTAGTGGCCATCCTGCCTGCTCTTGCTACAATCGCAGGTGTGAATTCTCAATTTGCGCAGTTTTATGGTGGTACATCTTTGTTGATTATGGTTGGGGTTATTCTCGACACGCTTCAGCAAATAGAAAGCCACTTGCTCATGCGTCACTACGACGGTTTGATGAAAACCGGAAGAATCAAAGGTCGGGCTGCAGTAGGAGCTGCCATCTAAAGCATTATGGCGAAACAGACATCCATAAAGCAGGACGGCACCATTCTCGAGGCATTGTCAAATGCCATGTTCCGAGTTGAGCTGGAAAATGGTCACCAGATCATTGCCCATATCAGCGGAAAGATGAGAATGAACTACATCAAAATCTTACCGGGCGACCGGGTGCAGGTGGAGATGTCGCCTTACGACCTCACTAAAGGAAGAATTTCATACAGATACTAATACCATGAAAGTAAGAGCATCGATCAAGAAGCGCAGCGTAGACTGTAAGATCGTACGTAGAAATGGAAAACTCTACGTAGTGAACAAGAAGAACCCTAAGTTCAAACAAAGACAAGGATAAACCATCATTATGGCAAGGATAGCAGGTATTGACCTACCTAGAAACAAAAGAGGCGAGATTGGCCTGACCTATATTTACGGTATCGGTCGTTCTACTGCCCGTCAGATTCTGGAGCGTTGTGGAATCGACGTGAACGTTAAAGTTGGTGAATGGTCGGATGATCAGGCCAACCAAATTCGTACCATCATCACCGAGGAAATGAAAACCGAAGGTGAATTGCGTTCGGAAGTGCAATTGAACATCAAGCGATTGATGGACATTGGTTGCTACCGTGGTTTGCGCCACCGGAAAGGCTTGCCTGTGAGAGGCCAGCGCACCAAGAACAACTCACGTACACGTAAGGGTAAGCGTAAAACTGTGGCCAACAAGAAGAAGGCTACCAAGTAATAATTAATAGCAATGGCTAAGAATACAAAAGTTGTCAAGAAGCGCGTAGTAAAGGTGGAGCCTGTTGGTCAGGTGCACATCAGCTCTACCTTCAATAACATCATCATCTCGATTACCAACAACGAGGGACAGGTGATTTCATGGGCATCGGCCGGTAAGGCTGGATTCCGTGGCTCTAAAAAGAACACTCCTTATGCAGCACAGGTAGCTGCACAAGATTGTGGCAAAGTTGCCTACGACTTGGGTGTTCGTCGTGCCGAGGTGTTTGTGAAAGGCCCTGGAGCAGGACGTGAGTCGGCGATTCGTGCGTTGGCTGGTGTAGGTATCGAAATCAGCACCATCACTGACGTGACGCCAATTCCCCACAATGGTTGTCGTCCTCCCAAGAGAAGAAGGGTTTAATTCAAAAATCAACTAAGACATGGCAAGATATACAGGTCCCAAGAGCAAAATCGCCCGTAAATTCCGTGAGGCAATTTTCGGTCCCGATAAGGCCCTCCAGCGCAAGAACTATGGTCCCGGTCAACATGGCCCGGCCAAGCGTAGCCCGAAGAAATCGGAATATGCTGTTCAATTGATGGAAAAGCAGAAAGCAAAGTACACTTACGGTGTATTGGAGCGTCAGTTCCGCAAGACTTTCGAAAAAGCAAACCGCAAAAAAGGTACTACCGGTGAAAACCTCTTGAAGTTCCTCGAAGCACGTTTGGACAACACCGTTTTCCGTTTGGGCATTGCGCCTACCCGCGATGGTGCACGTCAGTTAGTATCACACCGTCACATCACAGTGAATGGTGAAGTTGTGAACATTCCTTCATACGAATTGCGTCCTGGTGATGTGGTTGGTGTGCGTGAAAAGTCGAAGAGCCTTGAGGCAATCAACGATTCGTTGAGTGGCAAACAAGTATCGCGTTTCGGCTGGTTGGAGTGGGACAAAGACAAATTGGAAGGTCGTTTTATCGATTTCCCAGAGCGTGATCAGATTCCTGAAAACATCAAGGAACAACTGATCGTAGAATTGTACTCTAAGTAATTAATTTAATCAGATATTCAATGTCGATCCTAGCTTTTCAGAAGCCCGATAAAGTATTAATGCAAAAGGCCACCGATTTCGAGGGTAGCTTCGAATTCAAGCCTTTGGAGCCCGGTTTTGGGGTAACCATCGGAAATGCGCTTCGCAGGATCCTGCTTTCGTCACTCGAAGGATATGCGATCACTTCGATCCGCATTCCAGGCGTTGACCATGAATTTACTACCATCAAAGGTGTAGTGGAAGACGTGGTTGAGTTGGTGCTTAACCTCAAGCAGGTGCGTTTTAAGGCCAAGTTCGAGAATGCCGATGCCGAAAAGATTTATGTCTCTGTGAAAGGCAAAGACGCCTTCACTGCAGGTGATATCGAGAAGTTCTCTTCGAATTTCAGCATCCTCAATCCTGATTTGGTTATCTGCACCATGGACACCAATGTCAATTTCGAAATTGAATTGACTGTGGAAAAAGGTCGTGGTTATGTGGCTGCCGACGAGAACAAGCCAGCAGATGCAGCTATCGGCGTTATTCCGATTGACAGTGTATTCACACCTATCAAAAACGTGAAGTACACCATCGAGAATACCCGCGTAGAACAGAAGACCGACTACGAAAAACTGATCATTGATCTGAAGACCGATGGTTCTATTCATCCCGAGGAGGCTTTGAAGGAAGCCGCAAAAATCCTCATCCAGCATTTTATGTTGTTCAGTGATGAGTCGATCACCCTTGAGTCGAAGCCAAAGGATATTGCCAATGAGGTGGACGAAAACATCCTTCACATGCGCAAAATCCTGAAAACCCCACTGAGCGATTTGGATCTGTCGGTACGTGCCTACAATTGTTTGAAGGCCGCTGAAATCAAGTCGTTGGGTGACCTGGTAAAATATGATATTGCCGATCTGTTGAAGTTCCGCAACTTCGGAAAGAAGTCGCTGACGGAGCTTGAAGAGCTGGTGAGGGAAAAAGGTCTCACATTCGGTATGGACATAGTAAAGTATAAACTTGACGAGGAGTAATAAAAATGCGTCACGGTAAGACCATTAACCACCTGGGGCGTACGGCCTCTCACCGCAACGCGATGTTGCAAAATATGGCTGTTTCGCTTATCCTGCATAAGCGTATCAACACCACTGTTGCCAAGGCGAAAGCTCTGCGCAAATATGTAGAACCTATCTTAACCAAGTCGAAGGACGATAGCATGCACAGCCGTCGTACCGCGTTCAGCTACTTGCAGGACAAAGAGGCGGTGAAGGAGTTGTTCGGTACTATCAGCGGAAAGATAGCTGATCGTCCTGGCGGATATACACGTATCATCAAAACCGGATTCCGTTTGGGTGATGCTGCAGAAATGTGCATGATGGAATTGGTAGATTTCAACGAATTGTTGTTGGGCGAAACCAAAGCCAAGAAGGCCAAGACCACACGTCGTGGCAAGAGCACTGCCAAAAAAGCTACAGCTCCTAAAGCTGAAGTAGCAGCAGAAAGCACTGAAGCAGCTGCTGAATAAGTTCAGTTGATTGCTCAAAAGAAAGACCCCGCTTTGCGGGGTTTTTTTATGCCTTTTAGCGCCGAAATGGCGCTGGGATTTTCCCTTATTTAGAAGGATTTTAAATTGGTTTGGCATTTTGAAAATTTTATGACATATGGTGCGACAATGCATGGAACAGCTAATTTTGCGACTGGAAGATTTGAAGGCTTTCAGGCTCTTAAAAACTAGCGAAATGAATCAGAATCAAGGATTTTCACTCCGCAGAATCCTTCTCTCAGCAGCAACTTTGGTGCTGTTTGGGACCAATCCGATGGTGGGCAATGCCCAACCTGATGGTGCAGCATTATTTAATAATAATTGTGCTGCCTGCCATAAAATCGATCAGGATTTGGTAGGACCTGCGTTGGGTGGTGTGACCGACCGGTTGGATGAAGCGTATTTGATCAAGTGGATTCGCAATTCACAGGCTGTGGTTGCATCAGGCGATCAATATGCGGTAGACTTGTTCAACAAATGGAACAAAGTGGCCATGCCTGCGTATGACTGGACCGACGAAGAAATCAAATCGGTTTTGGCATATGTAAAAGAGCAGTCAGCCGCGGCCGCTACCACCAACGCTACGCCTGGCGAAGAGGCTTTGGCTGCTGTAGAGGCAGAGGAAGGCTTCCCCATGTCGCAAGTGATGTGGATTGTCATCTTTTTGATTGCAGCCGTTATTTTCTTCTTGGTTCAGCAGCGCAAGAAGCTGCAGGATGCGTACGAAGAGAAATTGGCCAGTGGTGAATTGAACGAAGATCAATTAAAGGAAATAAAGCCCTCATTTAAGATCAAGCCTATCCACGCCGTAGGGGGTGGATTGACTTTGTTCTTGTTGGGTGGCATTGGTTGGGGCATTGATGTGGCGCAACATGTGGGTATCCAACAGGGATATCAACCTTCGCAGCCTATTGCCTTTAGCCACGAATTGCATGCCGGTACACATGAAATAGCGTGTAGCTATTGCCATACCGGTGTTGAACGTGGTAAGAGTGCTACCATTCCTGCGGTGAATGTGTGTATGAATTGCCACAACCAAATCAAAAAGGACGCTCCTGAAATTAAGAAGATCCACGCTGCTTGGGAAAACAATCAGCCTATTGAGTGGATTCGCATTCACAACCTCCCTGACCTAGCGTATTTCAATCACTATCAGCACTACAAAATCGCAGGTATTGAGTGCCAAACTTGTCATGGTCCGATTCAAGAAATGCCAGAAGTGTATCAGCACAGCAATCTTACCATGGGATGGTGTATTAACTGCCACCGTGAAACCAAGGTTGATTTGGACAATGGCTATTACCAAGCCGTGCACGGAAACAAAGAGTCGTTCCAAAAGGCCTTGAAAGAAAAGGGATTGACCATTGCCAATTTGGGTGGAATCGAGTGTTCAAAGTGTCACTATTAATCAATAACCACGCTATACATGGATATTGCACAAAAAAAATATTGGAGAAGCATGGACGAACTCAACAATGCTCCGGCATTTGTTGAGGAAGCCTCTAAAGAATTTGCTCAGGAAATCCCTGTAGAGGAGATGTTGAGCGAAGATGGCATGGGCTTAGAAGCCAACCGCCGTGACTTCTTGAAAATATTTGGATTCAGTTTGACTGCCGCTACCTTGGCAGCCTGTACCAAAACGCCGGTTAAAAAGGCGGTGCCTTTTGTGGCACAACCCGAAGAAATTTCGCCCTCTATTGCAACGTGGTACGCTACCACTTTCAGCGATGGATATGATTATGCCAGCATTTTGGTAAAAACACGTGAAGGTCGTCCAATCAAAATCGAAGGCAATACCCTTTCGGGTGTTTCGCAAGGTGGCGTAAATGCCCGTGTGCATGCTTCTGTATTGAGTTTGTACGATGCCAACCGTTTGCAGCAGCCCAAGGTTGCCGGCAAATATGTTAGCTGGGATGAATTTGACAATCAGCTCAAGGCCAAATTGGCAGCCTTAGGAGGCAAGCCAGTTGTTTTGTTGACCAATAGCATTATCAGTCCAACCACAAAACGTTTGATTGATGGTTTTAAGGCCAAATATCCTGGGTCAAGTCATGTAACCTACGATGCTATTTCAGCATCGGGCATGATTGAGGCGAATGAATCTGGTTTTGGTGTAGCTGCCATTCCCACTTATCACTTTGACAAGGCTGAAGTGATTTTAGGCGTGGGTGCAGATTTCCTCGGCAATTGGATTTCTCCGGTAGAATTTACCCGCGATTATACTACCAACCGCAAGGTGAGCAAAGACAAGCCTAAGATGTCGCGCCATGTACAGTTCGAATCTATTTTGACTGTTACAGGTTCAAATGCTGACTTGCGTGTTACTTACCAGGCTTCTAAAGAAGGTTTGGTAATTGCAAACCTGTACAATGCCATTGCTAAATTGGCAGGGGCATCTTCGATCAATGCACCCAAGCATGATTTGGCGGGCAATGCCATTGCGGCAACAGCCGCCGAATTGTGGGCTGCCCGTGGCAAGTCGCTTGTGGTTTGTGGTTCAAATGATGCTGCTGTACAGCAACTGGTAAACGGCATTAACCAAATGTTGGGCAATTACGGCACGACCATCGATATGGC
>CAZNWC010000007.1:113971-154168 GCA_964577055.1 uncultured Chitinophaga sp.
TGGTAAACGGCATTAACCAAATGTTGGGCAATTACGGCACGACCATCGATATGGCCGCTCCTGTTTATTTGCGCCAAGGAAAAGATGCCGCCATGAAAGGCCTCGTAGCCGATATGAATGCCGGTAAGGTAGGTGCTGTGATTGCTTATGGTGTTAATCCGGCCTATGACTATAATAAAGCCGATGCTTTTGCAGCGGGTTTGAAGAAGGTAGATGTTTCGGTAGTGGTGAGTGAGCAGAACAACGAAACGGTTCAGCTTGCTGGTTTTGTAGCTGCTGCTGATAATTTCCTTGAAAGCTGGGGCGATGCCATGCCGGCTGCTGGAAAGTACAGCGTCAGCCAACCTGCTATCAGTAAATTGTACGACACTCGTTCTTTCGATGAAGTGTTGTTGGCCATGAGTGGCAATGCTACGAATGCCTATGATGCCATGAAGGATACTTGGAAGGATATCTTTGGTAAGTCGGGTGCTTCCGACTTTGGTACCTTCTGGCGTTCTGCTTTGCACAATGGTGTGTTCGAGATGCCTGTGGTGGGTGGACAACCTGCCTACAGAGGTGATGTAAACGCTGCTGCTGCTGCCATCAAGGCAGAAGGCAGTGAGGTAGAGTTGGTTGTTTATGAAAAACTGGGCCTTGGCAATGGCAATATGGCTGGCAACCCTTGGTTGCAAGAAATGCCAGACCCTATCAGCAAGGCTTGTTGGGACAACTATCTGGCTGTAAGCATCAAATATGCACGTGAAAACGGCATCAATGAAGGCGATATTGTAAAAGTAAGTGCCAATGGATACGAGGTAGAAGTACCGGTATTGATTCAACCCGGAACATATCCCGGAACGGTAGCACTTGCGCTGGGTTATGGTCGCGTAAATGTGAGCAAAGCTGGTGAGGGCATTGGTGCCAATGCTTATCCTTTCATGAGTTACAGCGGCAGCCGCAGTATGGTAACAACCAAGGTGAGTGTTTCGAAGACTGGTATGAAAACCACCATTGCGCAAACGCAGACGCACCATACCATTGAAGGCCGCAATATCGTGAAGGAAACGACGCTCGATAAGTATGCAGTGAACCCTGCAGATGGCAACGTTCGTCCTTATATCCAGGTGAAACAAGCCGATGGTACTTTCACCAAGGTGTATCCTGGCATCAACCGCAATGCTATTACTTTGTGGGATAAGCGTGACTACGAAGGTCACCACTGGGCCATGGCTGTTGACCTCAATGCATGTACCGGTTGTGGTGCATGTATCGTGAGTTGTCAGGTTGAAAACAACGTGCCTGTGGTTGGCAAACAAGAAGTGCTCAATCGCCGCGAAATGCATTGGATCCGCATCGACCGCTACTATACCTTCAATGAAGATGGTATGAGCATCGACAAGGAGAAAGAGTACAGCATGATTCAGAATGGCGACAACGTACAAGTTGCTTTCCAGCCTGTGATGTGTATGCAGTGCGACAATGCACCTTGTGAAACGGTTTGTCCGGTTTTGGCTACGGTCCACAGCGACGAAGGTTTGAACCAAATGGTTTACAACCGTTGTGTGGGTACCCGTTATTGTGCGAACAACTGTCCATACAAAGTGCGTCGATTCAACTGGTTCAGTTACACCGACAATCCGAAGTTCTACAACAATCCATCGCAAACCGATTTGGGTCGCATGGTGCTCAATCCTGATGTTACCGTTCGTGCCCGTGGTGTGATGGAAAAGTGTACTTTCTGTGTACAACGTATTCAAGCCGGAAAACTCGAGGCCAAACGCAACAACCGTGGCGTGATGGATGGCGATGTAAAAACTGCTTGTCAGCAATCTTGTCCATCGGGTGCCATTGTATTTGGTGATTTGAATGACGAGAACAGCGAAGTGTCGAAGCTCTTCTTGAACGAACGGGCTTATGGCATCATCGAAGAACTCAACGTATTGCCTTCGGTGAATTACCTGACCAAGGTGCGCAATACACAATCAATCAAGGCTTAACAGTAAATCGAACTAGACGATATGTACGAATCTCCCATTAGGCGTCCGTTAATTACCGGTAAAACTTCTTACGCGAAGATTACGGACGACATCGTAACGCCTATCGAAGCTGCTCCCACCAAATGGTGGTACTTGGGTTTCGGTGTTTCTGTCGCCGCTTTGGGCCTTTGGTTGCTCACCGTTGGATACCTGCTCTTTACGGGTGTAGGTGTTTGGGGTTTGAATAAAACCGTTGACTGGGGTTGGGATATCACCAACTTCGTTTGGTGGGTAGGTATTGGTCACGCCGGTACCCTCATTTCGGCGGTATTGTTGTTGTTCCGTCAGAAGTGGCGGACAGCAGTAAACCGTTCGGCAGAAGCGATGACCATTTTCGCGGTAATTTGTGCGGGTACTTATCCGCTCCTGCACGCTGGTCGCCCTTGGGTGATTTATTGGGTATTTCCTTTGCCCAACACCTATGGTTCATTGTGGGCCAACTTCAACTCGCCTTTGTTGTGGGACGTATTTGCGATTTCAACCTACCTGACTGTATCACTGGTATTCTGGTATGTAGGTTTGATTCCTGATTTGGCCACAATTCGCGACCGTGCTGAGGGACTTCGCAAGAAGATTTATGGATTGCTCAGTTTCGGTTGGAATGGTTCGGCCAAAGCATGGCAGCGTTTTGAAAGCGTATCGCTCATTTTGGCAGGTTTGGCAACTCCTCTTGTACTTTCGGTACACACCATTGTATCTATGGACTTTGCCACTTCGGTAATTCCTGGTTGGCACACCACCATCTTTCCGCCCTACTTTGTGGCGGGTGCGGTATTCTCTGGATTTGCGATGGTACTTACCCTCCTCATCATCATGCGGAAAGTAATGCGTTTGGAGGCCTACATTACCTTGAACCACATCGACGTAATGAACAAAATCATTTTGGTGACGGGTTCAATCGTGGGTTCGGCATACATCACAGAATTCTTCATTGCCTGGTATTCGGCAGTTCCTTACGAACAATATGCCTTCATCAACCGTGCTTTTGGACCGTATTGGTGGGCATATTGGGCCATGATGACCTGTAACGTAATTACGCCACAGCTGTTCTGGTCGCAGAAATTGCGTCGCAACATCCCAGCGGTATTTATCATTTCGATTTTCGTGAACATTGGTATGTGGTTCGAGCGCTTTGTGATCATTGTAACTTCATTGCACCGTGACTACCTGCCTTCGAGCTGGGCCATGTATTCGCCTACTTGGGTTGAAATAGGCATGTTCATCGGTTCCTTGGGGCTGTTCTTCACTTTGTTCTTTTTGTTCGCCAAGTTTGCTCCGGTGATCGCCATTGCTGAAGTGAAGTCGATTGTGAAAACTTCGGCTGAAGAGCACATCAAAAAAACTGCAGAAAAAGAGGGCATCGACCTCAAGGAAGTAAACCCTCAAATTGCCTGATATCATGAGTCAACAGAAATACATCATTGGTACTTTCCTCGATGAAGAGCCTTTGCTCGCAGCGGTGAAAGAGGTACGTGCTACAGGCACGCCCATCCACGAGTGTTACACTCCTTTTCCTGTTCACGGTTTAGACGAGGCTTTGGGTTACAACCGCAGTCGTTTGCCACGTGCAGCCTTCATGTTTGGCGTATTGGGTTTCAGCTTGGGATTGTCGATGCAAGCTTGGATGCTTGGTTTCGACTGGCCCATGAACATCGGTGGTAAGCCTTCATTGGCATGGCCCGACTTTGTACCCGTAACTTTTGAATTAACGGTACTGATCACGGCCTTGGGCATGGTAGGTACTTATTTGGTTGCATGCGGTTTCATTCCTGGCACCGAACCTAAGATGCCGGATCCAGGTGTGACCAGTGACAAGTTTTGTATTGCCATTCCCAGTAATTCGGCCGATTTTGACAAGATGAACGGAATATTGTCGGGTTTGGGTGCGGATTCAGTGGTAGAAAAGGAGATTGAACTATGAAGAATGTTTTGATATTTGGTCTTGGCTTAAGTCTTCTCAGCAGTTGCGCACTTATTGCCGATAAAAAAGATACCGGCTGGGAATATGCACCACAGATGTATGTGTCACATCCATATGAGCCCTACAGTCAGGTAGCCGACAATGCATACAGCAAGGACGGTAAGAATATGCGTGAGCCAGTTGCAGGTACCATTGCACGTTCAGGTGTTGGGTTTGACAATACCCGTTTGGAATTGATGTACAACTATCCGATTGGCAAAGACAGCATTGAATATGCTGCTCAAGTTTTGAAAATGCCTTTAGAGGTGAGTGAAAAGAACTTGGCAAAAGGAAAATACTATTACGATACCTATTGTTCACCTTGCCATGGCAAAGAAGGCAAGGGCGATGGTTTGGTTGGTCAGAAGTATGGCGGTGTGCCAAATTATCAGGCGAGCTACATCGTAAACCAGCCTTCGGGTCATATTTATCACGTAATCACCAAGGGTAAAGGTCGTATGTGGGCACATGGCTCTCAAATCCGTCCGGAAGAACGTTGGCAGATTGTGATGTACGTTAACAAGTTAAGAGGTTATACAGGAGAATAAGCAGCATGGGACATCATCATGAAGTAGCGGTACACGAAGAAAAGTTTGTTGTACCTGCACGTTTGAGAAACATTGCTTTTGGTTTGATGGGCATTGGCATAGTTGCCATTGTTCTGGGTTTGATGACCGATAGCCATCGTTTTTGGGCAAATTTCCTCCTGAATAACTGGTATTTTATGGGTGTTGCCTTGATGGGTACCCTGTTTCTTGCCACACAGGCGGTAACGAATGCTGCTTGGTCGAGTGGGTTTAAGCGTGTGCCTGAGGCCATGGCAACTTATTTGCCTTATGCTTTTGCTGGTTTTGGCATCATCATCTTGAGTGTATTGATGCACTGGAACCATACCTACCACTGGACCCATGAAGGCATCACTGATCCCACCAGTCCTGAATACGATGCTATTATCGCATCGAAGTCGGCTTATTTGAACATTCCTTTCATGATTGGCCGGGTTGTGGTGATTTTTGCATTATGGTTCCTTTTTAGCCGTGCCATGCGTCGCAATTCATTGGCTGAAGACCTGCAAGGCGGTTTGCATTCATTGAAACGCAACAAAACCATTGCCGCTATTTTCTTACCTGTGTTTGCGGTAAGTTGGGCGATGGCCAGCTGGGATTTTATCATGAGCATTGATACGCACTGGTATTCTACCATTTTTTGGGTGTATCATTTTGCGGCCGCGTGGGTAACTGCCATATCCATCATGGCGTTGACTGTGATTTTACTGCGTCGTGCTGGATATTTGTCGATTGTAACAGAGCACCACATGCACGATTTGGGTAAATTTATGTTTGCCTTCAGCATTTTCTGGACCTACATCTGGTTGTCGCAGTTCTTGTTGATTTTCTACGCCAACATTCCGGAAGAATCGATTTATTACCAAGAACGTTGGGAGCATTTCAAAGGCCTTTTCTGGACCAATTTGTTCATCAACTTTATTGTGCCATTCTTGCTGCTGATGACACGAGGTGCCAAGCGCAATGACAATATGATGATTTTGGTTGCTGTATTGCTGATCGTTGGTAAGTGGATTGACTTGTATTTGGGCATCATGCCTGGTGCTGTTGGTGCGCATGCCCACATTGGCTTTATGGAAATAGGCATGTTCCTGGGCTTCATTGGTTTGTTCATGTTTGTGGTAGCCCGCAACTTGACCAAGGCGTCTTTGGTTCCTGTGAAACATCCATTCATCAAAGAATTTGTAACACACGAGGTTTTGTAACCTAAACTTATAGGTACATAAAAAAGCCCCGCATTGCGGGGCTTTTTTTATGGGTTTGCATTTTTATTCTTTGGCTTCTGGCAAGTTTTGTTGGAAGTGCATTTTGTCGCGGTCGCCTTGTTGGTATTTTTCTTCCCTTTGTTTGGCTTCCGCTTCGGCTGCCTTTTTTTGACTGTTGCATCCGCTGATTACCACCAATAATGCCATGGCAGAAGCGAGGAGCAGGAGCGGGAAATAACGTTTCATCATGTTTGTGTTTATGCCCTAATTTACAAAGACCGTTCCAAAGATGATACTACCAGCTGTAAATTATGGGAGGTGATACAGTTGTTCGGTACTCCAGGCTTCGGCAGGGCTTGCGAATAAGGCTTTGGTTGCGGGCCAAACTTCTTGAAACAAAGGTGAATTGCGGTATTTTTCAAGGTCTTGGGCTGTTTCCCAATGACTGTACGTAAAAAATATGTGGCCGTCGCGTAGCAGTTGCAAGTGCTTACAGCCAGGGAAGTGCCGAATGGCTGTATGGTGTTTGGCAAAAAGGGCTTCGAAGGTTTCTACTTCATTGGCCTTAAATGTCATTTTAACTAGACGTACAATCATGGTTTTTCGATGATGATGGGATCGCCGACACGTAGGCCGAGCAATCCGGATGCGTTGCCGCCGCGGATGGCGATTTGTAATAAATTGTTGTGGCCAAAGAAACATGCGATGTCGGTGAGGTTTACATCTTCATAGCTGTTCACAAGGCGTGTGACTTGGTTTTCATGGCTCCTTCTTTTGCGCAAATGGATGATATAATCGTTGCTTTTGCCAATCCATTTTTTAAAGGTATTGCGATCGATATTGGTGATTACATTTTCGTATGCGTCGATGTACGTGGCTCTGCCTTGCAAGGTGTTTCCACTGCTTACGGGCAGTAGGTGCGTGAGCTCGCGGTAGGTTGTATAGGGTTCGCCGTATAGGTCGGCGGGATCTTCTCCCATTAAAAACGGTTGTAAGGCGGGCAGTACATCTGACAGTAGGCTGAAGGAATTTGCGATGGGTTTTCCTCCTTGCGGCACTATATAAGCCGTGAGGGCTGCATTTTCGGTGATGAGCGAACAGATACCGTTGTCGGGCATCACGAAATAGTGCCCTTCGAAGGCGAATAAAATGAAATCGGCATGGTCGATTTGTGTGGAAGCAACATCGAGCAAGTGCAATGAACCATCGGGGAAAAAATGAAAGGCATTTTTTAAAGCATAGGCTGCCTCTTGGAGGTTATATTTGCTAATATTGTGCGCCACATCAACCAGCTGTATTCCGGGTTTTTGGCGGTACAAATGCCCTTTAACAGCGGCCAGGTATGGGTCGCTTAAGCCGTAGTCGGTGGTTAGGGTGATGTACTGGATCACAGGCAGCATTTGACTGGCAGCAAATTTAGCTAAAAGGCACAGCCATTGGTAGAATTTACATTTAAGCTCGAAGCGATTGATCCGCTTGAATTTTTTGGTGCAAATCATTTGCGCTTGAAAACCTTACGTTCGGCATTCCCCGATTTGAAGTTTACGGCCCGGGGCGACCAATTGGTGGTGGGAGGTGAGGCACTTTCTTTGGATCGGTTTCAAGAACGATTCGAAAGAATCGTTGCGCATTACGCCAAACATGACCGCTTGTCGGATGAAGATTTCGCACTCCTTTTGCTCGATCAGGATGTGTTGGCTTTTTCGCATCTGAATAGCGATGAGCCTATCGTTTTTGGTCCAAACGGCTTGGTGGTCCGCGCACGTTCTGCCAACCAGAAGCGCATGGTAGAGTTGATTGGTTTCAACGACATTCTCTTTGCAGTGGGTCCTGCCGGATCAGGCAAGACGTATACTGCTGTGGCTTTGGCTGTACGTGCCTTGAAAAACAGAGAAGTAAAAAAAATCATCTTGACCCGTCCAGCGGTGGAAGCAGGGGAGAACCTGGGCTTTTTGCCAGGTGATTTGAAAGAAAAGATAGATCCGTATTTGCGGCCGTTGTACGATGCTTTGGAGGATATGCTTCCGCCGGCCAAGCTTGCCAAGTACATCGAAGACAACATTATCGAAATTGCTCCATTGGCTTTTATGCGTGGAAGAACCCTCGATAAAGCCTTTGTCATTCTGGACGAAGCCCAAAACTGTACCGAAATGCAGATCAAAATGTTTTTGACACGCATGGGACCAACAGCAAAATTCATTATCACTGGTGATTTGACGCAAATTGATTTGCCCCGGCAGCAGCGTTCGGGTTTGCCGCAGGCTTTGCGCTTGTTGCAGGGCGTTGAAGGCATTGGGCAGGTGTTTTTGCACGCGAACGATGTGGTACGCCACCGTTTGGTAAAAGACATCATCCGTGCCTATGAAGCCAATGATGAAGCGCGTAAACAACAAAACCTCTCTTGATATGGCTTTAGCCCGTACCCAATTTCAGTTCCCGAAACAAACCGCTGTTTACCACGGCAAAGTGCGTGACGTATACACCATCGATGATAAGTTCCTGGTGATGGTTGCCAGCGATCGCATATCGGCATTCGATGTAGTGCTGCCGCGGCCCATTCCTTACAAAGGACAGGTTTTGAACCAAACAGCCGCCTTTTTCTTGCAAGCAACCGCGGATGTGGTGCCGAATTGGTTGTTGGCTACACCCGACCCAAATGTGGCCATTGGGTACAAGGCAGAACCGTTTCCGGTAGAAATGGTGATCCGCGGTTACTTGGCAGGTCATGCCTGGAGAGAGTACAAGGCTGGCAAACGTGTGCTTTGTGGGGTTCCGTTGCCCGATGGCTTGCGTGAAAACGATCGTCTGCCCGCGCCCATCATCACCCCGAGCACCAAAGCACACGAAGGCCACGATGAAGACATTTCACGCGAAGAGATTTTATCGAGCGGATTGGTGCAGGAGTCGCACTACCTCCAACTTGAAGCGTATACGCGGGCGTTGTTTCAGCGAGGCTCTGAAATGGCAGCCGCAAAGGGGCTTATTTTGGTGGATACAAAGTATGAATTTGGCCTGCATGACGGGCGTGTGGTGCTGATTGACGAGGTACACACACCCGACTCGTCGCGGTATTTTTATGCTGATGGTTATGCAGAACGCCAGGCAGCAGGAACCCCGCAAAAGCAACTATCGAAAGAATTTGTGCGCCAATGGCTTATTGACAATGGCTTTCAAGGGAAAGATGGTCAAACAGTGCCTGAAATGAGCGATGCATGGCTCGAGACCATCAGTGAGCGATACATTGAGCTCTTTGAAGGCATTACAGGCAGCCGGTTCGAAAAGGCTGATATCGCGCAAATGGAAGACCGTATTTACAAATCTGTAAGCCTTGCATTGGAGCAACTCAGCGAAGCTTAACGAATTTTAGCAGCCCGCAGCTCGAATTGTCGGGTATATTTGATATTTACTAACCGTTTATGATGAAAAAATTACTCTTCGTGAGCTTGGTCATGGGCTGGGCAATTGCCATGCAGCCTGCAGAAGCTCAATTCCGCAAAAAGAAAAAGGAGCCGGAAAAACCAGCTGCAGCTGCCCAAAAGCCCGCCGAACAAACGGGCAAAAAGGCCAGTATTGCTTCAAAAACCAAAAACACCGTGGCCTTCAAAGGCCTCATGACGGTTTATCAAGACACTACCGACGGCAAAACTTATTTGCTTTTGAAGAAGGACCAGCTTGGCCAAGAGTTTATTTATTGGAGTTATGCTGAAAATGGTTTGGCCCGCGTAGGATTGAACCGTGGTGCCTTCCGATACAATCAGGTATTTAAGGTAAACCGCTATTTCGATCGGATTGATTTTGAGGTACAGAATACCGGGTTTTATTTCGATCCAGCGAACCCATTGAGCAAAAGCGCATCGGCCAATGTGAGTCCGGCTTTGCTACTCAGCGAAAAAATTGTGGCTGAAGATGAAAAATCGGGCGATCTGTTGATTGAAGCCGGCAATTTGTTTTTGGATGAAAAACTGGACCGGGTGAAACCACCTCGTCCGGAAGGGCCTTTTGCCGCCGCCATGTTTGCCTTGGGCAATTTGAACAAAGGCAAGTCGAAGTACGTGCATATTCGCAGCTATCCGGCCAATACCGATGTGGTAGTAGATTTGGTATACGACAATCCAGCTGCCTCGAATCCTGGTGGCAAAGACGTAACGGATCCCCGTGCGGTGACGGTGCGCATGCAGCACAGCATCATTGCCATGCCCAAAAACGACTTTAAGCCCCGTAGGGATGATTTTCGCGTTGGTTATTTTGGGCAGCAGGTGGATGATATGACCAGCCCGTCGGCCACCAATTACCGCGATGTCATCAACCGCTGGCATTTGGTGAAAAAAGACCCTAATGCCGCTTTGAGCGAGCCTGTTGAACCCATTGTATGGTGGGTTGAGAATACGACGCCCATTGAATTTCGCGATATCATTGTAAAAGCCGGTCTCAAATGGAACGAAGCTTTTGAGAAGGCGGGCTTCAAAAATGCGGTAGAAGTACGCATCCAGCCTGATACGGCCGATTGGGATGCTGGCGACATCCGCTACAATGTATTGCGTTGGACATCCTCTCCATATCCTCCCTTTGGTGGATACGGCCCCAGCTTTGTTAACCCGTTGACGGGCCAAATTTTAGGCGCCGACATCATGTTGGAATATGTATTTGTGAGCAACCGCATCAAGCAAGCGGCTTTGTTCAACAATGCCGGACTTTTGAATTTGTTTGAGGAAGATCCTCATGTAGGCGAGGGCATGGGTGAGGCGCACGTTTGTAAGTCGGGGCAATACCTTCAGCACAATTACCTCTTGGGCATGCAGGCCCTCGAATTGGCTGGTGCCAGTGCTGAACGTAAGCAGCGCTATTTAGAGGAGTCGTTGTACTACCTGGTATTGCACGAAATGGGCCATACCCTGGGGTTGAACCACAACATGAAGGCCAGTCAATTGCACTTGCCCAAGGATTTGCACAATATGGAGCTCACCCGCTCGGTTGGCTTGGTAGGCTCGGTGATGGATTATCCGGCTGTGAATTTGCATCCCGACCAAAACAAGCAGGGACAGTACTTTACAACCAAGCCTGGTCCTTATGATATGTGGGCCATTGAATATGGCTACAGTGCCTCGCTGGAAGATGAAGCAGCTGAAGAGGCGCGTTTGCAGCGCATTTTGGCCCGCAGCACAGAGCCTGCATTGATTTTCGGCAACGATGCAGATGATATGCGTGCCCCTGGCAAGGCTATTGATCCCCGCGTGAATGTGAACGACATGAGTGGCGATGCCATTTCCTACAGTGTTGAACGCATGCAAATGGTGAACAAGATGTACAATGATTTGCTGCAGAAATACAGCAAAGAAGAAGGCTCTTACCAAGAGTTGTTGCAAGCCTACAGCATTTTGGGAGGTGAAAGCATGAATGCAGCCAATACCATCAGCCGCTACATCGGCGGTGTGTATGTTGAGCGCAGCGTGGTTGGACAACCCAATGCCAAAGTCCCTTTTACGCCTGTGAGCAAGACAGACCAGCAGCGTGCCATGGCAGCTTTGAATACTTATTTGTTTGCCCCGAATGCTTTTGATGCTGCAGCACCTTTGTACCAATATTTGCAGATTCAGCGTCGTGGTTTCAACTTCTTCTCGCAAACGGAGGATCCTAAAATTCATCAGCGTGCATTAAACATGCAACGTTCTGTTATGGCGCACATCTTGCATCCTGCAACCTTGCAGCGTGTAAGTGACAGCCGGTTGTATGGCAACCAATATACATTGGCTGATTTGTTCAATGAGTTGACCGATGGTGTTTTCAAGGCTGATATGGGCGGCAAGGTGAACGGTTTCCGTCAGAATTTACAAGTGGAATATGTGAACAAGCTCATTGAGATTGCAGGTTTGGGCAGCCGTGTGTCGAATTACGATGCTGCCAGTCAAGCGATGGCATTGGCGCAACTCAACAAGCTCAATGTGCAGCTTAAGTCAGCTGCCGGAGATGCTGAAACCAAAGCCCACCGTGATTTTTTGCGCTTCAAGATAGATCAGGCCATGAAGAAGTCTTAAAGTCATATCTACATAGTATAGATGCCTTTAAATATAACCTCATCATTACGAGCGCCCTCAGGGGCGCTTTTTATTTGGAAAGAGGCCATCTTGGGCTACACTTGTTTAGAAGCGTTTTAATTTTTTAACAAGCAGTGATTCTGGTCGCCTCAGGGTCAATATTTTTCTATATTTGCGGATGTTTTAAAATCCGGAAAAATGCGTTTTCGGCCAAACCAACGCCTTCTCGTGTTGTTTGTAAGTCATATGCATCCCGGATTTGGAAGAAGCGTTCAAATTGACACCTATAAGATGAAGTTTCAAAGCTTTTCTGCCGCTAAATGGCTCAGCTCAGCACTGCTGGCTGTGATGATTGGATGTATGGCCCAAGTGGCCGTAGCTCAGCCCACGGGAGCCGAGTTGTTTAACAACAATTGCGCAGCTTGTCACAAGATTGATCAGGACTTGGTAGGTCCGGCCCTGAAGGGCATCCACGACCGCCGCGACGAAGCTTGGTTGATCAAGTGGATCCGCAATTCACAGGCAGTGATTGCCTCTGGCGATCAGTATGCAGTTGATCTGTACAACAAATGGAACAAGGTAGCCATGCCCGCGTATGACTGGACCGATGACGAAATTAAATCGGTTTTGGCCTACGTCAAAGAGCAGGAGGCTGCAGTAGCTACCCAGGCAACAGCTGGTGCTGGTGGTGCTGAGGGTGCAGCAGTTGCCAAAAAAGATGGTTGGGGCAACGGTCCGATGATCATCCTTACTTTCATCATGTTGGGCGCTTTGTTGTTGTATGCAGGTCGTGTTGTATCGGCCCGTTACAAACTTAAAGGTGTTCGTTTGTTCAACTGGAACAATATCAATGGCATCCTTTTCATTGTGTTTTTGGTGGTGGGTATGGCTTTGGTGGCCTTCCAGTTCTTGAAATACATGAAGTTTACCTTGCCAGTTGCTGCTTCTGAACACGGTGTGGTGTTAGACCAAATGTTGGCTATCACATTTTGGATCACTTTTGTGGTGTTTGTGATTACCCATATTTTGCTGTTCAGCTATGCTTTTATTTACCGCAACCAAGGCAAGGAGAGCAAAGCGCTTTATTATCCCGATAACCACAAACTGGAATTTTTCTGGACAGTTATCCCAGCCATTGTATTGACGGTATTGGTGCTTTATGGCACCAAGGTATGGCGCGAGATTACCCAAGGTGAAATGGAAGAGAACAGGGTTGAATTGGAGTTGTTCGCCTATCAGTTTGGTTGGCAGGCCCGCTTCCCTGGCACCGACGGCAAATTGGGTGGACACGATTTCCGCATGATCAGTGCCACCAACAGCATGGGTATCGATGATAAAGACCCGAATGCACAAGACGACTTGTTGGTTCCTGAAGTGTATTTGCCGGTAAATCGCCAGGTGGTATTGCGTTTGCGTGCCCGTGATGTGATTCACTCAGCTTATTTGCCACACTTCCGTGTACAAATGAACGTAGTGCCTGGTATGCCAACGCAATTTGCTTTTACGCCTACCATGACCACAGAGGAAATGCGCGAAAAAACCAATAATTACAATTTCAATTACGAATTGGCCTGTAACAAAATTTGTGGTGCTGCCCACTTCAATATGCGCATGAAGTTCGTTGTTGTAAGTGAAGCTGAATATGAGGCCTGGTTGGCCAAACAGCGTACTTACTTCCGAAAGGCTGAAGCCCAAACCGCATCGATCAATTAATCATACAAGAGAAAAAGGTTAAAGAGATATGTCGCACAATCACGAACACCACCACGATCACCATCAGGAAAGCTTCATTTCGAAGTACATTTTTTCGATGGATCACAAGATGATTGCCAAGCAGTACCTGATTACAGGTATGATCATGGCAGTTATCGCCGCGTTGCTTTCGCTTTTGTTCCGCTTGCAATTGGGCTGGCCAGAGGATACTTTTCCTTGGTTGGAGTCGTTGCTGGGCGATTGGGGCAAAGGTGGTCGCCTTGACCCGAATTTTTACCTGGCATTGGTAACCATGCACGGTACCTTGATGGTATTCTTTGTATTGACTGCCGGCTTGAGTGGTACTTTTTCTAACCTGCTTATTCCTTTCCAGATTGGTGCCCGTGACATGGCATCGCCCTTCATGAACATGTTGAGCTACTGGCTCTTCTTCTTGTCGAGCGTTATCATGTTGGTGTCGTTGTTTGTGGAAAGCGGTCCTGCGGCAGCTGGCTGGACGATTTATCCGCCACTTTCGGCCCTGCCTCAAGCCGTTCCTGGTTCGGGCTTGGGTATGACCCTCTGGTTGATTTCGATGACCTTGTTCATTGCATCGTCGCTGATGGGTTCATTGAATTACATCACCACCATTTTGAATATGCGTACTGTGGGCATGAAAATGACCCGCATGCCTTTGACCATTTGGTCGTTCCTCACTACCTCAATCCTTGGTGTGCTTTCTTTCCCTGTATTGTTGGCTGCTGCTGTATTGCTCATTTTCGACCGCAGCTTTGGCACCAGCTTTTATTTGAGCGATATCTTTATTGCAGGTGAAGCGTTGAACCGTCAGGGTGGATCGCCTATTTTATTCCAGCATTTGTTCTGGTTCTTAGGTCACCCCGAAGTGTACATTGTATTGATGCCAGCTTTGGGTATCACCTCAGAAATCATTGCCACCAACGCCCGTAAGCCCATTTTCGGTTACCGCGCCATGATTGGTTCGCTCTTGGGTATCTCCTTCTTGTCGTTCATCGTGTGGGGTCACCACATGTTTGTAACGGGCATGAATCCCTTCTTGGGCAATGTATTTATGATCTTGACCCTTGTAATTGCCGTACCATCTGCCGTAAAAACATTCAACTACCTTGCGACTTTGTGGAAGGGTAACATCCGTTTTACGCCAGCCATGTTGTTTGCCATTGGCTTGGTATCCCTCTTTATTTCGGGAGGTTTGACAGGTATTTACTTGGGTAATGCAGCCCTCGATATCAATTTGCACGATACGTACTTCGTGGTTGCGCACTTTCACTTGGTAATGGGTTCTGCATCTATGTTTGGCATGTTGGCCGGTGTATACCACTGGTATCCCAAGATGTTTGGCAAGTTGATGAATGAAAAGTTGGGTTACCTGCACTTCTGGTTGACTTTTGCTGCAGTATACATGGTATTCTTCCCGATGCACTTCATGGGCTTGGATGGTGTTCCTCGTCGTTATTACAACTTCACCGGTTTTGAATATATGGCTGAGTGGATGGATTTGAACCGTTTTATTTCGGTGTCGGCCATACTGGGTTCAGCTGCCCAGTTGATTTTTATTTGGAACTTCTTCTACAGCATCCGCAAGGGCAAAGACGCTCCTCAGAATCCTTGGAATTCGAACACCTTGGAGTGGACTACTCCGGTTGAGCGCATTCACGGCAACTGGCCTGGCGAAATCCCTCATGTACACCGTTGGCCATATGACTACAGCGTGCCTGGTGCCCCGCAGGATTTTATCCCACAAACTGTAAAGGACGACGATTTGCCTGAGACGCTACGTGCACCAAAAGCTGTACCAGCGCCTGAGCATGCTGCTACGCCATCGTCTGCTACCGAAACTGTATTGTTTAGCCGTTTCTTGAATCTCTTTGGCTTGAAGCGGGCCTGATAATGAATCAAACCGTTCGTGACTACAGCGGCCGTGAGCGTACTTTCCGATGGGTGAGTGCGCTTACAGTCGCTGTTGTTTTTTTGTTGATTTTGATTGGTGGCATTGTGCGCAGTTCGGGTGCCGGCATGGGTTGTCCCGACTGGCCCAAGTGTTTCGACATGTGGGTGCCACCAACCGATGTGGCAGAATTGCCAGTTAATTACCAGGAAATTTATGCCCAGCGCGGTTATGCTGACACCACTTTTAACGCGGTTAAAACATGGACGGAATACCTCAACCGGCTTTTTGGCCTGTTCACGGGCTTGTTTATCATCGCCAATTTGATTGCTGCGTGGAGAGCCTACGGCAGGGGAAGGAATAAGCGTATTGTACTGCTTTCTGTTCTTGGATTGGTGTTTGTTTTGATTCAAGGTGGGGTAGGGGCATTTGTGGTATTTACCAACCTACATCAGGGAATTATCACTTTGCATTTGCTCATCGCCTTGCTGATCGTTTTTTTGCTGGTTGCGGCACGTTTGTATGCTCGGCCTGTGCTGGCGGAAAATCATTTGGCAGTCCTCGTGAAAACCCGCTGGCAGGTACTGGCGGTTGTCGGCTTGATGTTGATCCAAATTATTTTGGGTACGCAGGTGCGTGAGATGCTTGATGCCGTGCGTGAAAGCATGGGGGGGGAAGACAAAAGGGCATGGCTCCGCTCGCTCGGACCCATTTATGGTTTTCACAAAAATTTTTGGATGGTGGTAACGGTAGGGGTGGTATATCTGGTTTATGTACTGCAACGAGATTTTAGCAATCAAGGCTTCAAAAACTATGGTATTTTTGCATTGCTTTTAACCGGGGCACAAGTGTTTACGGGCGTGGCGCTGAACCAGTTTGGATTACCGGCTGTACCTCAAGCGCTTCACATAGTTTTCAGTTCATTGGCCATAACGGCACTTTTTGCCTTGTGGTTGCAGTTGCATCGCTCTTTGCGTGCTGTTACCTACGCTTGAAGATGATGCAGTACACCCAGGTTTCGGCAGCAAGTAATTTTGTGCTCATGCAAAAGGTTAGGGATTACGCACAGTTTATGAAGGTCCGCCTGGCCTCCTTGGTGGTATTCAGCTCGGGGGTAGGCTATTTGATTGCTGCTGGTGCCGATTGGGAGTGGGGACAATTTCTTTTGCTCCTGTTGGGCGGTTTTTTGATTGTAGGCAGTAGCAATGGTATCAATCAGATCATCGAAAGGGAAAGTGATCAATTGATGAAGCGCACTTTAAATCGACCTGTGGCTACCGGGCGGATGAGTGTGATGGAAGGCGTAATTTTGGCCTTGGCGACTGGCATTGGAGGCGTTGTCATCATAGGCTTGAGCACCAATACCCTGAGCGCAACTTTGGCTTTGATGTCGCTGTTGAGTTACGGTTTTGTGTATACGCCTTTGAAAAAAATCAGTCCTATTGCTGTTTTTGTGGGCGCTTTTCCTGGTGCATTGCCCATTTTGATTGGATATGCAGCCTTCAATGGTCATTTGAATTTAGAGGCGGGTTTGTTGTTCCTTGTACAGTTTATTTGGCAGTTCCCGCATTTTTGGGCCATTGCTTGGTTGTTGCACGATGATTATGACAAAGCCGGTTTTCGCTTGCTGCCCACAGCCAATGCACCTGACAAGCGATCGGCTGTGCAGATTCTTTTTTATACGATTTGTTTGATACCTGTGAGTCTGGCACCTTGGTGGTTTGGCTTTGCAGGCACAGGTGCTTTGGTGGTTTGTTTGCTCAGCGGCTTGTTGTTTTTATGGCCTGCTTGGCAGTTGTACCGCTCGGTAGATAAAGGTTGGGCACGCAAACTCATGTTCGCCAGTTTTGTTTACCTACCGGTAGTACAGTTGGTGTATTTATTCGATAAACTTTAATCAAGATGGAAGCAGCAATGCAAGGAAATATGGCGCCAGCCAAAAAGCGCCAAAAGTTACACCCCAAGGAGTTTTTGATGTGGGTGTTTTTGGTAAGTGTGTTTATGATTTTTGCGGGTTTTACCTCAGGTTACATTGTACGCAGGGCCGATGGTAATTGGGTGGAATTTGTTTTACCCTCTGGGTTTTTAGTTTCAACCTTACTCATTGTGCTGAGCAGTATCAGCGCTCAATGGGCATTGATGCAAGCGCGGCGCGATCATCTTGATCGGGTGAAAGTTGGCGTAGCCGTCACTACGGTGCTTGGTTTGGCCTTCATTGGCGCCCAGTTGAATGCCTACAGCCAATTGGTAGAGATGGGGATGTTTTTGGTGGGCAATCCGTCGGGATCATTTGTATACATCATCACAGGTGTACATGCTTTGCATTTGGTGAGCGCAATCATCGTGATGTTCGTTATATTTGCGAACGTATTTAGGTACCGGGTACATTCAAAAAACATGTTGGGCATTCGTTTAGGCACGATTTACTGGCATTTTTTGGGTGCTCTTTGGATTTACCTGTACGTGTTTCTGTTGATAATGAATTAATTAATACCTGAATAAACCATGGCATCTACTACTGCAATTACCGGCAAGAAGAGCATCTGGGATGGTGGCTCCGAGCCTTTCGGCGCGAGCTACGGTAAACTCATGATGTGGTTTTTCCTTTTGTCCGACGCTTTCACCTTCTCCGCCTTGCTGCTTGCCTATGCAGCCATTCGTTTTAGTGCTGGCAGTTGGCCGGTACCCGATGATGTTTTTGCCGCCATTCCTTTTGTGCATGGCAAATTTCCGTTGGTGTTTGTGGGTATCATGACCTTTATCCTCATCATGAGTTCGGTAACCATGGTATTGGCTGTAGAAGCCGGTCACCGCGGATCGAAAAAGGAAGTTGTGAAGTGGATGATTTGGACCATCATTGGCGGTATTGCTTTCTTGGGCTGTCAGGCTTGGGAATGGACGCACTTGCATCATGATGGTGCCTGGTGGGGCAGTAATCCGTTTGTAAATGGCGACGGAACCCCCGGACACGTGAACTTCACGAATTTGTTCTTCACCATTACGGGTTTCCATGGTTTCCACGTATTCAGTGGTGTGGTTATCAATGTGATTGTGACTTTGATGGCTGCAAATGGCGTTTTTGATCGTCGTGGCACCTATGAGACCATTGAAAAGGTTGGTCTGTACTGGCACTTTGTAGACCTTGTTTGGGTATTTGTATTCACCTTTTTCTATCTGATTTAATTCATAAAGCTATGTCAGCTCACGAGCATACTTCAAGTTTCAATGTAAAGGACATCTGGCGCGTATTTTTCGTGCTATTGGCCATCACTGTGGTAGAATTTATCATCGCTTTGGCTATTCCTGAGTCGTTTATGATAAAGGATATCAAAAATTGGATTTACATCGTTCTTACCATCATGAAGGCCTTTTACATTGTGGCCTATTTCATGCACCTCAAATTTGAAAAGATCAACCTCATTTACAGTATACTGTTGCCAACCGTATTCATTCTAGGTGTAATTGCTGCCTTGATGTACGAAAGCAACTACTGGCTGGACATTCGTTAAAGCATGTTGAAAAAGTTTGGATTGCTTTTTCTGATGCTCGGTGTACCTGCCGTTTTGTATCTGGTATATGTGAGCATTGCTGAGAATAACTATCAAAAGCTTCCTGTCTTCGGACCTAAGGAGGCTTTTTTTGTGACTGCGGACCAAAAGGTGGCAGATACGGCTTACCACGAGCTGCGGATTTTAGAAAAGTCGCTGGAGCGTGTTGCCAATCGTGTACGTGTGGTGAGCTTGTTTGTGCCGGGTGACGCCAAAAACAACCGCATTCGCTACAGGCAATTGGCCCGTGTAGAGGATGTGTTCAAAGACAATCCGTTGATTTGGACTATGCACATGCATTCAGCTGAAGACAGCAGTGCTGTAGTGGGTTGGACGAAGGAATCGCCCAAAAGGTTGAGCTATTTTGCGGGCACACCATTGGTTGACAGTGTAGAAAAGGCCTTGTGGATTTACCAACCTGATTGGAAGGCTATCTATCCTGATGCACAACTGCAGGAATTGACCTTTCTCATTGACAAAAAGCAAAGAGTTCGTGGTATGTATAAAACGGTGCTTCGCAAAGAAACAGATCGTTTGATGGAAGACATCCGAACATTAATAGTTGAATACGCGAATACAGAACCAAAACGTCGTCGACGTTAAACCATTTGGCCCCTTTAGGGGTTGAATTTATATTGCCATGAAGGAAAAAATCGCACTTCGTACCATCTACATCATTTCTGCCATTGTTTTTGTGGCAGTGGTCATTTTGTTTAATCTGCCCAAACAGGAAAGCATACCTGGATTTGTGCGCTACCTGCCTACGTTGAATGCCTTTATCAATGGTACATGTAGTGTGCTTTTGATTGTGAGCTGGGTGATGATTGCACGCAAGCAAGTGAAATGGCACAAATACTTGAATATGACTGCTTTTTTGCTGTCGTCATTGTTTTTAGTGTCGTACATTATTTTCCATGCATTTGGGGTAGAAACACGCTACCCTGCCGACAGTCCGTACCGCGGGATCTACCTATTTATACTCATCACGCATATTATTTTGGCGGCAGCGGTTCTGCCATTGGTTTTGTTGTCGTTTTACCGTGGTTTGACCGGACAAATTGAGAGCCATAAGCGCATTACCCGGTGGTCGATGCCGATTTGGTTGTATGTTACTGTAACCGGTGTGGTGGTTTACCTCATGATTTCACCTTATTACACTTTTTGATATGAAGCGTTGGATGCTTGTTTTGGGGTTGTTTGGCTTTTTGTCGCTGGGTGCATTGGAGGTGGCGGCGCAATGCCCGATGTGCAAAACGTCGTTGGAGGCCAATCGTAAGGACAATGCCAAGGCGGTGGGCAATGGCATTAACAATGGCATTTTGTACTTGTTGGCCATGCCCTTTGTGATGGTTGGCGGAGTTGCTGGTTTGTACATCTATCGTAACCGGAAAGCGTCATGAAGCCTGTTTCATGGGCCAAGGCCCTGGGTGCATGCAAGTGCCCGCAATGCAGGGAGGGAAATATGTTTGCGTATCCGGCCTGGCAGTTGCACAAGGCCACGCGCATGCATGAAACTTGTCCACAATGTGGGTTGAAGTTTGAGGTGGAGCCCGGTTTTTTTTGGGGCGCTATGTATTTTAGTTACGCTTTTGGCGTGGCCATTTCCGTAATCTTTGGTGTATTGGCGTGGTGGATTTTCAATGATCCGCCCATCTGGATCTATATGACCGTCATTTTTACGCCTTTGCTGTTGTTGTCGCCCCTGAGTATGCGTTACAGCAGGGTGTTGATGTTGTACTTATTTGGTGAAATAAGTTACAAGCAGCAGGCATAAAGGCATTGTGGATTTTGTGTAGAAAGCTTCTTTGGATAAAGGGGCGATTCTGACTAAATTTGCGAAACCTTTTATATGAAGCAATTAGAGAAAGTTCCGGCGGTTGTATTGTTAGCAGACGGAACTTTTTTTTATGGCTATGCAGCCGGAAAAATTGGTACCACCTTTGGCGAGATTTGTTTCAATACCGGCATGACCGGTTATCAAGAGATTTTCACAGATCCCTCGTACTTTGGACAAATCATGGTTACCACCAATGTGCACATAGGCAACTATGGCATTTTGGAAACTGAAAGTGAGTCGAACCATGTGCAGATTGCCGGTTTGGTTACCCGCAATTTTACCAATCCTTTTTCACGTCATTTGGCCGACAGCGATCTGCAGGATTATCTTATTCGTCACGGTTTGGTAGCCATTACCGATGTAGATACCCGTGCGATTGTGCGGCATATCCGCAGCAAAGGCGCCATGAATGCAGTCATTTCTTCCGAAACACTTGATCTTGACGTGCTGAAAAAGCGTTTGGAAGAAGTTCCGAGCATGGAGGGACTTGAATTGGCATCGAAAGTCAGCACCAAACAAGCCTATGAAATGGGTGAGGGCGATGCCCCCCGCAAGGTAGCTGTACTCGACTATGGTGCCAAACGCAACATCCTGCGTTCGTTGGCAGCACGTGGCTGTCAGTTGCAAGTGTTTCCACATGATGCCACGGCCGATCAGATTTTGGCTTGGCAGCCTGATGGCATCATGCTGAGTAACGGTCCCGGTGACCCGGGTGTGATGACCCAGCAAATTGGTGTAGTACGTGATTTACTCGAAAGTGGCAAGCCGATCTTTGGTATATGCCTGGGGCACCAACTGTTGGCTAGTGCCGTTGGTATCAAAACTTTCAAAATGCACAACGGTCACAGGGGCATCAACCATCCTGTAAAAAACCTGCTGACGGGTAAAAGCGAAATCACCAGTCAGAACCACGGTTTTGGTGTGGATCCCGAAAGTGTGAAGCAAAATCCCGAAGTGGAAATTACGCACATCAATCTCAACGATAATACCATAGAAGGCATCCGTTTGAAAAACCGTAAGGCCTTCTCTGTACAATACCATCCCGAAGCTTGTCCCGGTCCGCATGATTCACGTTACCTTTTCGACGACTTCATCGCTTTGATGCAATCTTAACTTATAAACCAACCAACATGCCTGTTATTGAAGAAATTATAGCCCGCCAGATATTAGACTCGCGCGGCAATCCCACTGTTGAAGTAGACGTCATCACCAGCGACGGATTTACTGGTCGTGCTGCCGTGCCGTCGGGAGCCTCAACGGGTGTACATGAAGCCGTGGAATTGCGCGATGGCGACAACAGTGTGTACATGGGCAAAGGCGTAACCAAAGCGGTTGACCATGTTAACGAACTGATTGCCGATGAATTGGTGGGTGTTGACATTTACGATCAAGACATGATCGATGCCATCATGCTTGAGCTCGATGGTACTGCCAACAAATCAAAATTGGGTGCCAATGCCATTTTGGGTGTTTCGCTTGCTGCCGCACGTGCTGCTGCTGCTTCTTGTGGCATGCCTTTGTACCGTTATGTAGGCGGTTTGAATGCCAATTTGTTGCCCATTCCGATGATGAACATCCTCAATGGGGGTGCTCATGCCGATAACAGCATCGATTTCCAGGAGTTCATGGTGATGCCGGTAGGTGCCGCCAGCTTCAGTGAATCGTTGCGCATGGGTACCGAGGTGTTTCACCACCTCAAGTCGGTGCTCAAGAAAAAAGGGATGAGCACCAATGTGGGTGATGAAGGCGGATTTGCCCCCAACATCGCTTCAAACGAAGAGGCCATTGAAACCGTATTGCAGGCCATAGAGGCTGCTGGTTACAAGCCGGGTGTTGACATCTACATCGCCATGGATGCTGCGAGCACCGAGTTTTACAATGAAGAAACCGGCTTGTACACTTTCAAAAAATCGAGTGGCAAGCAACTCAATTCAGCTGAAATGGTAGCTTACTGGACCGAGTGGGTGAACAAATACCCTATTCTGAGCATCGAAGACGGCTTGGCCGAAGATGATTGGGATGGTTGGGCAGCCCTTACCAAGGCCATTGGCGACAAGGTTCAGTTGGTAGGCGACGATTTGTTTGTGACCAATGTGAAGCGTTTGAAGCGTGGTATTGATGCGGGCACGGGTAACTCCATCTTGGTAAAAGTGAACCAAATTGGCTCTTTGTCGGAAACCATTGAGACGGTACAAACGGCCCAAATTGCTTCTTATACCAGTGTGATGAGCCACCGCTCAGGCGAAACTGAAGATACGACCATTGCCGATTTGGCTGTGGCCCTGCGTACCGGCCAAATCAAAACCGGTTCGGCTTCACGTTCAGACCGGATTGCAAAATACAACCAGCTGCTCCGTATTGAAGAGGAGTTGGGCGACAGCGCGCAATTTTTGGGTAAAGCACTCAAGTTTGTGAAATGAACCGACTTAAAGCCCTGCTTCCCTGGTTGAAGAACCGCTATGTGCTGGTGGGGTTTGGTTTGCTCATCTGGATGTTGTTTTTCGACAGCCACGATTTGATTTCGCAACTGTCGTACAAACGTAAATTAAACCAACTGGAGGAGAACAAGAACTTCTACCTCACCCAAATTGACGAAGTGAAGCAAGACAAAGAAGAACTGCTCACCAATTTGGAAAAGCTGGAAAAGTTTGCGCGAGAGAAGTACAAAATGAAGCGTGACGACGAAGACTTGTACATCGTTATCAAAGAGGAATGAATAAGAGCCCCCGATTGGGGGCTTTTTCTTTTATGGTTTGAATGGAAAGGCAAGGTTAAAACTGCCGCTCTGCAGTTCCATTTGTTCAGATCGGTCAGCGTTGAAAAGTGTGCATTGCAGGGTTCCTTGCAATTGTTTTACGGGTAGGCCTTCCGAATTATTTGCGAAAGCGTTGATATCGTTGATTTGGAAATAAGCGTCTGATGGCTGATCGCCGAAAGCTGAACTGAAGAGCGTGCCATCTGGCCTTCTGTATTGAATGCGTAAAGTGCCTGTTTGCAAAGGGTCGTTGAAGGCGCTGCTGCTGGCCCTGAAATTTACGGTGCAGAAAGTAGCCGGATTGGGTGTAACCTGCTTCACTACTTCGGTGGTACAGCTGCTGTTGAAGGCAGTCATGCGTACCACATTCACACCCCCGCTTCCCAGTACACTTACGGGCATGCTTACTTCACTTCCCACAAAGGTGCTGCCGTTGATTTGCCATTGGACGGTGAATGGTGCCGACAAACTGATGCCCATGGCATTGAGTTGGATCACGCTGTTGTTGTTGAGCAGGCTGTAGTGAAAATCGGCTGTACATTGGGTGTTGATGGGTGCTGCTTGTACGACTTTTTCGAGACTGTTGTTGCAGCCATTGGAAAAAGTGGAGGTGAGGCGCACCCGGTATTGTCCCTGTGGCAGCAGCAGTTGCGGTGCATTTGCTTGCGTGGTGTGTACCAACTGCCCACTGCTGTCGCGGATTTCCCATTGGCTTGAAACCAGCTGATTGCCAATGCCTGGAAACGACTGGTTTTGGAGTTGTAGCTGGAACAGGTTGGCATTGTAACTTCTAAAGAATGGGTAGCGCTTGCGTTGAAAAATCGAATCGGGGAGCATGGCTGCTGCGGGTTCCAAGGCAGCGTGGTCGCGGATGACAAACTCCCAGGCATTCGGGCAGCTGGTACAGCCGAATGGTTGCAGGCTGGCTGCGCTTTCGTAAACCTGCCGGGGGTCTTGCTCCACAAGCGTTTGCATGTACAGGCTGTTGGTGCCAGCTTGCAGTTGGATTGGCGTGCCATCGAGGGTGGCGGTGAAGTAAAACTGCGGATTGCCACGGACATCGCCTTCTTCAAAGTCGACTGCAGGTTGACAGGCCATTGCGAGTCCCATTAGCCACAAATAGCATATTTTTCTCATGGTAGTTGACGTTGAAAAAGGTGGTATTGCAGGTGCAGCTGCCAGGGAGATGCTGGAGCCAAGTTGGTTGATCTGGCGCTGGGTGTTCGGAATTGGTATTGAATGCCCAAGCAGAAGGCGGGATTGATGTCGAATTGGTAGCCAACAGCGGGAAGCCAACGGGGCAATTGGGCTTGTGGCCAAGGGGCGTTGCCGGTGGTTGTGATGGTTTGGGTGGGGGCATCTTGCCTTTCGGTGCTGGTGGTGAGTTGGTAGCGTGAAAAGAGATACTGTTGGTAGGTAAGGGCTGCATACAAACGGTGCTTGTTTTTAGCATAGCCTACCAACAGGGTGTTTTGGAGGGACCAATAGTCGCGCAGTTGAAGTGTTTTGGTTGTTTTTTCTTCACCGAAATCATACCGAATGGCAGTATTGGTATAGGTCCAATTGTTTAGTCCTTGCAGTTGCATTCCGCTAAGCCATTGGCCGTATAGCCCGTTCTCCCATTGCACACCGGCGAATGCTCCTCCCTGGATATTGAGCTGTGTAGCACCGCGTTCGTGTGTGGGAGTTAGGCTTGGCTGGGTGGCAGTCCAAAAGCCCAACGAAAGGGTGGGAGGCGTTTTTACCGGTTGCCGATCGAAGACAAAGGACACATTGGGCCGCTTTTCTGGCAGGGCTTGTGCGATGGTGCTGCGGGAAAGCAGCATTTTGCGCAATGGAAGGAAGCTGAAGGCAGCATACTTGTTAGGGGTGGTGTCTACACTGGTTGAAGGAACCGCGGCTGGGGCAAGCGCCGATACATTTTGTTGTTGGCCTTTTCGGGGGTTATTGGCGAAGAAAGTGCGATTTGATTGTTCAGTAGCCTTGCGCTCAGTGGCTCGAGCGCTTTCCACCTGCGGGTTTGCTGGCGTAGGTGAGGCGATGTTGGCACCGACAATTGCCGAAGCCTCATTCGCCGACACGCTATTTTGCGTTTGGGTGCCAGTTGGTTGCGTGCTGAAGGCCCACCATGCCGTACCGATGGCAATGGCCGGTAACAGCCACAACCAGCCCAAAGCCCGCCGTTTGCGCTTTTTTTGCAAAAGGACCTGTGCTTTGTGCCAATCGGCTTCCTGGTAAGGGAAGTCTTGGCCGTCGAGCAGCTCACGTATCTTTTTATCGAAGGATTCAGCTTCCATAGGGTGTTCCCTCCATTTTGAATATCATTTTTTGCAAGAGCGATCGTGCATGCATGAGGTGCCATTTTGAAGTGTTTTCACTGATGGCCAGCATATCGCCAATTTCTTTGTGCTTGTAACCATCTACTACGTACAGGTTAAATACGGTAGCGCTCATGGGCGGAAGTTGGCGGATCATCTTGAGTAATTGTTCGTAGTTGAGCTGATCGCCAATGTCATACCCCTCATCGGGAGTATTCAGCTGCGTTACCAGGTCATAGTCGGCGGCATGGTTGAATTCACGGTATTTTTTATCGGCACGCATCAAATTCAGGATAAAGTTCACGGCCAACCGCTTCAGCCAGGGTTCAAAAGGCAATTCGGGTTTGTATTTATTGAGCTGCTTGAGCAGGTGCATGAATATTTGATTCAGGTAATCAGCAGCCTCCTCGCGCGAGCTTGCATAGCGGATGCAGACGCGCATGAGCGGACTGTACACCAGCTGGTACAACTGGTGCTGTGCCTTTGGTTTCCCTTGCAGACACAGCCGAATCAAATCATTGTTGAGCTCCATACAAAATGCCGGAGTCGCCCACGAAAGGCAACTCCGGCTGGGTCAGGGTTTGATTTTACTGTTTTACGATGCGTTGTGCCGTAAAGCTGTTGGCGCTGCGCATTTCGAGTAAATAAATGCCGGCGGGAATGCCATCGAGCGACAGGCGATGAGTAGCCTCACCTTCGTTCATCAGCCATGTGGTGCTTTGCAAAGTGCGACCGGTGATGTCGAGGAGTTTGAGCTCGACTTGTCCCGACTGCTGACTCGATAAATTGATGTTCAAAACATTAGTCGCCGGATTGGGATAGACCCCATCGATGCGCACACCAATTTCTACCAAGCTCGCTGCGATGCCCGACTGGTTTACCGTGAAGTGCAACTGCGCATTTGGATTGCTGCTGCTGAGGGTGAAGGGATAAGGAGTGAAGGCCACGCCCATCATTTCTACGTGCATTTTATAGCTGCCAAAGGCCAGGTTGCTCATGTTGTAAACCCCTTGGGCATTGGTATGCACCGCCTTGAGTACTTGGCCTTGCAGGTCGTGCAATTGCAATTGTACTCCCGGCATGCCTGTGCTGCCTGTAATGGGCAATCCACCCTGGTTAACGCCACCTCCGGCGCTGCCACCTCCGCCTCCGGTGCCAACGGCTGCTTGCAGGGCAATGGAAATAACCACCGAATTTCCACCACCCAAGTTGAAGGTACTGGCAGCCGACCAGGTAGTTGCATTGCCAAAGTAGGTAGGTACAAAATTGGCGGCATTTCCGGTCATGAGGGTAGCGAGGATGGAATGGGTGCCTGTGCGGTTGGTGGGCAAATAGAAGGGGGCAAATCCCATCGAATCGAGCGTATAAAAAGTATCAACAGGTGTCCAGATGTTGTTTTGGACCTCAATCAAAATCAAGCGGATTGAATCGTTCTGCATGGGGTTAGCAGGCGTATTGCCGGTGACTGTTCCGATGAGGTAATTGGTGGGTGAGCCGGTGCTTTGCTGCAGTACCAAGGGTTGAAGCTGCACCGTTATTCCAGCCAAACTGGTGATGATGGTGGCTTGGCTGAGTTGGGTGGTATTGCCATACCATGTGGGCAAGTAGTTGTTTGCCGATGCCGATCCTGCCGTGAGTTCGGCTTTGATCAAATGCTGTGCGGCACCTGGACGCGCCTGGAAACAATAGGGTATAGATCCTAGGCCAGTGCTGTCCCAGCGATAAATGGTGGTATCGAGTATTGGTCCGCCAGCGCCAAATCGGTACAACGAAATGGCCGCGGTATCACCAACTGCCAGTGGCTGCACGCTGCCACACATCCAACCACCCGTAGGGGGTGGCAGGCTACCACAGAAAAAGTTGAGTACTACCAATGGGTTGGAGGGACTCCAGTTGGCCGAATCGTAAAGCACCGTGCCATTGCAAACGTAAATGCCTGTTACCCCACCGTTCGGCACATTGGGGTTAAATAAATAAGAATTACTGAAAAAGCCCATAGAGTCGGTTTGCAGACTGTCCATGATGCTGGTAGCAGGGTTGCCTGTATTGATCATCAATACCACCCACTGGTTGGGAATGCCTTGGGTGGTGCCGGGTACACGCACATAGCCTTGTACATTAACCGCCTGGGCTTGAGCTTGTACGATGAGGCCGCCGGCCAGCATCGTCCATAAAAGTAATTTTTTGAACATGTTTTTTAGGTTTACTTAAGGCTTATACACATGCATTTCGTTAATGGTTGGGTGACTGCCTTTCATTTAAATGCAGCACTTTGATTTTTTAGTCAAGCAATTATTTCGAGATGCTTTGCATGCACCAGTGAACAGGCTTTCAAACGCAAATTAGCTCGATTTCCATAGACCTACAAACGGAAGACGGATGCATGGGAGCTTTGAAAAGGCACAGGTATTCAAAAAAAAAGGAGTTGCCATAGCAACTCCTTTTTTCAATACCGTTTAAATTTTATTGCACTATCAATCTTTGTGTACTGCGCTTTCCAGCACTTTCAATTTCCATGAAATACATGCCCGGCGTTACGCCATCTACCCCAAAAGTAAACTCGTTGGTGCCTTCAGTGAGGTCGTAGTTGCGTTGGGCAACCAAACGGCCTTGCAAGTCGAGTAAACGTGCCTTTAACTGGCCGACTTCGTTGCCTGTGAGGCGGATGTAGGCTTGGCCCTGCACTGGATTCGGGTAAATGCCTTCCAGGGTAAATGCTTCTTGTAAAAGGCTGGCAGCAATTCCTTGGTTCGACACTGAAAAGTGGATTTGTGGGTTCGGATTGCTCGTGCTGATACTGAAAGCATAAGGGGTAAAGGCCACGCCCATCATTTCTACATGCAATTTGTAATCGCCGTAGGGCAATTGACTAAAATTATAGCTGCCTTGGGTGTTCGAATGGGTGGCTTTGAGCACTTGGCCGCCTGTACTTTGCAACTGAACTTGAACACCTGGGATGCCAGCATTACCCGTTACGGGCAATCCGTTTTGGTTAACACCACCCCCTACGCCTCCATTGCCACCTCCAGTACCGCCTGCAGCTGCCAAGGTAATGAAGGCATTGGCTGTGCTTCCGTTGACCAAACTAAAAGTTTGTGCCTGCGACCAGGTGGTTACATTGCCCAGGTAGGTAGGTACGTAGTTGGCAGCGTTGCCCGACATCAAAGTGGCGAGCAACGAAAACTGTCCGATGCGGTTAACCGGGATGTTGAAATAAGCCACACCAGCCGAGTCAATCACAAACAGGGTGTCGATAGGCGCCCAAATGCCGTTTTGCACTTCAATGAGGATAAGTCTCACCGTGTCGAGCTGGCCGAAAGCTGGGCTAGTGAAGCCGCTTACGGTACCAAATATGCTGTTCACAGGCGTTGAAACCGTGCTTTGTAAGACAATGTTGGCAATAGGTGCCGAAGTAGGCACAAAGATCGATTGGGCTGAAATTATGTTGGTGGTATTTCCAAACCAAGTGGGCAAGTATGTTGCGGCATTTACAGATCCTGGACTTAAGCTTGCCCGCATGCGATAAGTGCCGTTCATGGCCCGCACACAATAAGCTGCAAAGCCTGTTCCGGTGCTGTCGGTTACCAGAATGGTGGTATCGGGTAAAAACGCTCCACCGGTCATGCGGAACAATTCAAGGATGGCTGTATCGCCAGCAGCCAAGGGCGAAAGGTTGCCACAAATAAAACGAGGGGTAGGTGGTGTGGGACTTCCGGTGCAAAACAAATTAATGGTGGAAGTCATATTGCCTGGGAACCAAGCAGAGGAGTCTACAGAAAAACCATTCCCGCACAAAGCTTGTGCAAGTACAATGCCGCTCGTCCAGCCAGGAGGTATGCTGTAAATTCTTGAAAAATTGCCCAATGAATCGGTGAAAACCGTATCCACAACGGCACCTGGTTGGTTGAAGTTGATGATCAACACAATGGGATGACCGGGTATGCCTTGTGCTGTGATGGAGGCCCGATAGCTACCATTCACGTTGAGTGTGAGGCCTTGGGCTAATATGCTGCTACTGCCAAGCAGTAACACCATCAGGAGTAGTTTTTTTATCATGGCGGAAGGGTTTATTACCCAAGTACCCAGCCAAGAGGTGAAAGGTTGGGTCGGCTAACTTTTTTAAAACCAACGAAATGGATTGCTGTTTTGAAGATATGAAAAATTGGATCATTATCGCATTTTTAGTTGTTGGGTTGGGTTCGGTCCATGCCCAAACAGATACCGCCGCAATACCAGCCGTGATAGCCGCTTATGATGGCCAGAGCATCCGTTTATTGGGTGAGGGTATGGGGTATGTGCAAGGGAATACCGTACAAGATCCAAGTATTTTCGACCGAAAAATGCGCGGTCAATTGCAAGGCGATTCCGCCAATTTGTTGATCGATGCATCTATAAAAAACCAGAGAAGAGGCTTTTTTAACGGACTTGGTGGACTCATTTTAACTGGAGCAGGTATTGCTGCAGCGGCTCATACTCCTGTTGGATGGGCAGTGGTGCTGGGAGGGGCAATTTGGTATGGCATAGGAATCCAACAGTCTAACAAAGGTGCCGAGCAGCTGCACCATGCCATTTGGCACCACAACCGCGCCATCTTGATTGGGGTGCGTTAATGACCGTTACATTTATCTCAACCCCCAATAACGGCGCAGCACCCACTCAAAAGAGAGCAACAACGCAATCAGACCCAGGAGCCATTCGAGGCTGATGAGTTCGCGCAAACGCGATTCGTAATAACTCGTTGGGGTGGTGGCTTGCGAAGCCTGCAACCAAGGGAGCAAGCTGTCGATGGGGTTTTCGCCGGGCAGCATTCGGCCGCCGCTGAGGGCCGACCATTGTGCCAAAAGGCGGTGGTTGGCCACGCGGTCGTTTTGTTCGAGATCGAGCGCGGCAACGGCAAATGCCCCTTGTTGGGTCAAACGTTTGCCCGAAAAATTTACCTCTGCTTGCCAGCTGTAATTTCCAGGCGGAAGAGCGCCCGCATTGAGCAAGTAGTTTTTGTTGCTTCGGCCCATGACATAGCTAAAGCGTTGGTTCTGTTCGTTTTTGATTTCTATGCGTACATCGGCATCGTTCACCGCTTCTCGACTGTCGTTGCGCAATGTGGCTTCAAAGTAAATGTCGTCTTGTTCTTGGTACAGGTTTTTGCTTGTGCGTACTACAAAAGGGTCTTTCGACTCGGTAATGGCCAAAAACTGCAGGCTTTTGCCCACTACTTCGGCAGCCACAGCGGTGTTTTGGCGTTGCTCGGCAGATGCGAGTTGCCAACGCCACAATCCTTCGCCCAAAAGCAGGGCTTCGCGGGGTTGGCTCAAGGCATTGTAGGCCAGCAGAGGCATATCGGTTGTCAATTGCCCGATGCGTTGCTGCAGCAAAGCACTTCCTTGCACTTTTAACTGGTAATCGGCAAAGGGTACATCCAGTGGCGGAAGCTGCATCATGGCCGTTTCCCATGTTTCAGGAGTTTGGAACAAACCAAAATCGGCCTTTAAACCTGGCAACACCTTGTTGGCACTTCCGGCGCGCGCTTGTATTTGCACTGTTTGCTGTGCCTGTTGCAAGGCAGGAAGCGTGGTTTGGCTGCCTACCATGAACCAACGTGGCAAGCCAAGTTGCTGAATGCTTTGCAACCATGCCGCACTGTAGGTTGCAGTGGAGGGCAATTGGTGCAAGATGGCCAAATCAAATTTTCCATCGATGTTGACGCCCTGGGTGGCATAGCGCAGCACCAATTCGTATTGAGGATTATCTTGAATGGCTTGCCGGATGAGGCCTAGATCGGGGTGGGGAGCATGGGCTACCAACAAAATGCGGGTGCGCATGTCCATGACTTCGGTGTAGAAGTCGCGGCTGTTGTTGGCAGTGCTGTTGTTGTCTTCATCGGCAATGCTGGCCCGCAGCCTGTACTTGCGCAATCCGGCCTCTTTGCCTGCCTGGGCGACCATGGATAGGGTGGTATAAAAGCGATCGCGGTTTACGTTCACTGTTTGGCTGGCCAACACCTTGTTTCCACCCGGTTCTACCGATTCGAGGGTGATTTGCGCCTGTCGCCCATTTAACTTATTGATTTCAAGGTCGATTTGCACGCCAAAATCATTGTTGATGAACACGCGGTTGTTGGCACGTACCGCCCTTATGCGCAAATCACGCTTCAAGCTGGTGTCGCCCAATGGCCAGGCATAAATGGGAGTGCCCCACTTTTCGATCAGCGAAAGCGGATCATACCCCCGGTTTTGGATGCCATCGGTAGCCAATACAACTCCCGCTACGCGCTTGCCACTGTAGCGTTGCAAAAGGGTTTCGAATACACGGCTGTAGTCGGTGGCTTTTTCACCGAAATCGAAGGATACCGTATCGTTTAGTTCAGCGCCAAATCCAAAGCTGCGCAGCTCAACTGCTTCTCCCAATTGGTCGGTGATGGCCGTTTGCAGTGCTTGCATTTTGTTGCGCAAGGCATTGCTGTCGGCTTGCAGCAAAGACGCACTGTTGTCGAAAGCCAACACAAGCACCGGCTTCTCCACGATTTTTTTATCGGTGCGCAAATAGGGGTTGAGCAGCAAAAGGGCCAAAAGGGCTACCGACAGCCCCCGCAAAACCGCCAAACCAAAAGCAGGTGCTTTTTGCAGCTGGTCGGATACATAACGGCGGTATTGCAACCAGGCAAACAACAAGCCGAGCAGCAAGCAGCCCGGCAAATACCACCACGAAAATTGCGTCAATAAACCCATGCAGCCCTACACCCCCTTGACGCTTACATCTGCAATCCGCCGCAAACGTTGATCACCTGTCCTGTGATGTAGGCGCTGGCGTCGGAAGCCAAAAACACGGTCAAGTTGGCCACGTCGTCGGTGGTACCGGGACGGCCCAACGGAATCATTTTGTTCCACTCTTCCACCACCTTGGGGTCGAGGGCTTCGGTCATTTCGGTTTGGATAAAGCCTGGTGCAATGGCGTTGCAGCGGATGTTCCTGGAGCCCAGTTCTTTGGCGATTGACTGGGTAAAACCAATCACGCCGGCCTTGGAGGCGCTGTAGTTGGCTTGACCGGCATTGCCATCGCGGCCTACCACAGAGCTCATGTTGATGATGCTGCCGCGGCGGTTTTTCATGAGGTGACGGGCGGCATGTTTGGTGATGTTGTACACCGATTTGAGGTTGGTATCGATTACGGCATCCCACTGTTCCTCGCTCATGCGCAGCAATAGGCCGTCTTTGGTAATGCCTGCGTTGTTGACGATGATTTCGAGGTCGCCAAAATCAGCAATGATTTGGTTGATGAGGCTTTCGGCTTCGGCGTAGTTGCCGGCATCCGACTTATATCCTTTGGCACGTACGCCGGCGGCCTGCAATTCGGCCTCGAGGGCACGCGCTTTTTCTTCAGAAGAAAGGTAGGTGAAGGCCACATCGGCTCCTTGGGCAGCGAATGTGCGGGCGATGCCCAAGCCAATGCCGCGCGATGCGCCGGTGATGAGGGCCACTTTTCCTTGCAATGTTTTCATGAGGAGGAATTTTGCTATCGGGCAAATATAAGAACGAACAGAGAGCTAAGGGCTAAAAACGAAGAACTAAAGGCCAAGATGAGCAAAGGCAGGTAGTTGCTGGGAAAGTTAAAAGTTAAAAAGTAAAAGGTGTGCATCCCTAAATAGCGTTGACCGCTATTTGTACATATTCGCTATCATCCATCTAACAGATATGGGCCAAAGGTAGCCGAGACTGTCTTGGGTGATGTCCCAAATGGTATTTTGCGACAGCCCATCGCCCACATCGAGGCCATTGAAGTGCATTTTTGCCCCGGGCTGTTGTGAGGTAGGGCTAACCAGGCCAGAAGCGAGAGAAACAGGGGTTTCACAGGTTTTGTATGGTGTAAAGTAGGCATTTCGACCATTGCTTTGAAATGCCCGCCACACGGCATTTTTTGGAATCGCGCAGCTACGTTCGGAAGGCTTATGTCGTCTATTGTCTTTTCTTCTTGCTGCGCATTCCGTATTTTGCGCACCCAAACCCGCGGAAATGGTTGTATTAGGAAGTTTGTTCAAACGGGGATTGCAGCTGCGCATCAAGTTATCGCTGCAACAGTTTGAGCCCGCGAAACAACAGGAAATTGTGTTGCGCAAATTGCTGAACAAGGCCAAGGATACCGAAATTGGCAGGTATTACGGTTTTGGGTCCATGCTCAAAAAGCAGGATGTATTTGCTGAATTTGCCCGGAGGGTAGATTTGTACGATTACAACCGCATGTACGAGCGCTGGTGGCACCGCGCCCGTGAAGGCCAACCCGATGTGGCTTGGCCCGGTCATATCAAGTATTTTGCACTGAGCTCGGGTACCTCAGAAGCTTCCAGTAAGTTTATTCCCGTCACCGCCGAAATGATCAAGTCCATGCGGCAGGCCAGCATCAAGCAGATTTATACGCTGGCGCAATATAACTTTCCGTCGGATTATTTTGAAAAGGGGATGTTGATGCTGGGGGGCAGCACGCACCTCAATTTTACGGGTCGGTATTATTATGGCGATTTGAGCGGTATCAACACCAGCAAAATCCCGTTTTGGTTCCAGCGTTTTTACAAACCAGGCAAAGAAATAGCTAAAATCAGCGATTGGAATGCTAAAATCGATGATATCGTGAAGCATGCAAAGGAGTGGGACATCTGGGTGATTGCTGGGGTGCCCGCCTGGTTGCAAATCATGATGGAGCGCATCATTGCCCATTACGGTGTAAAAACCATCCACGACATTTGGCCCAACCTCACCGTATATGCTTTTGGGGGTGTGGCTTTTGAGCCCTACCGCAAGAGTTTCGAACGCCTGATGGCCAAGCCCCTGATTTACTTCGAAACCTACCTTGCTTCCGAAGGATTTATTGCTTACGATGCACGCCCAGATACAATGCGCACCGGCATGCGCCTGGTGTTGAACAACGGTATCTATTATGAATTTGTGCCCTTCAACGACCGGAATTTTGAAGCCGACGGCACTCTCAAAACCGATGCAGAAACGCTCAACATCACCCAAGTGCAAGAAGGGGTTGACTATGCCATTTTACTCAGCACTTGTGCAGGTGCCTGGCGTTATTTGATTGGCGATACCATCCGCTTCAGCTCGTTGGAGCATATGGAAATCCGCATTACAGGTCGCACCAAACATTTTTTGAGTTTGTGTGGCGAGCACCTGAGTGTCGACAATATGAATACAGCGATTGGCCGTTTGGGGGAGCAGCTGGGCATGGAAATCAAAGAATTTACTGTGCACGGAGAGCCCAGCGGCACTTTGTTTGCACACCATTGGTATGTTGGCTGTGATCAGCAAGTTGACCCCCAGCAAGTACGCGATTTGATAGACAAAACCCTTTGTGAGGTCAACGATGACTATGTGGTAGAACGCAAGCACGCCCTTCGTGAGGTAATCGTGGAAGTGCTTCCCACCGCTTGGTTCACCGAGTGGATGGCGCGGCAAGGCAAGTTAGGCGGACAACATAAGTTTCCAAGGGTATTGAATCCCAAGCACCTGGCATTGTGGCAGGCGTTTTTGGCCGAAAAGCGCGCTTGATGTTGCAGCTGCCCATTGTACAAGGAATTGGATTTGGCCTGCTGGTGGCGGTGCTGTTGGGCCCCGTATTTTTTGCCCTCATCCAAACCAGCATCACCAAAGGTTTTCCGGCTGGTGCCTTCATGGCTGTGGGCATCATGCTGAGCGATGCTTTTTGCGTGTTTATCAGTTTTTTCGGCTTGCTGCAGTTTGTGCACGACCCCGGAACCTTGCGTTGGATTGGTATTTTTGGTGGATTGTTTATGGTCGGTTATGGAGCCTTTCTGACTTTCAACCAGCGCATCAAACCAGTAGAGCCCGATTTGCCTGATTTGAAAACCGGACGCGCCTTGGGAGGGAGCCTGGCAAAAGGATTTTTGCTCAACATCCTCAATCCCTTTGTGATTGTGTATTGGCTGGGCGTAAGTTCGTTGGTTTCGGCCATCCCCGAATTTGAGAGGGGCGACAAATTGCTGTTTTTTACAGGTACCCTGGGTACCATTTTGCTCACCGATTTGCTCAAAAGTTATGGCGCCAAAAAGCTGCGGCGGTACGTAACCCGCACCGTGATTTTGTGGCTCAACCGGATTTCAGGCGTTGTATTGCTGGCCTTCGGTATCAAAATATTGGTAGATGTGCTCTACTACAATAAAAACCTTTTTGGTTAACGATAAGGCTTGAATTTGCCGTTGAGCAGGCGGGAGTTGATGTCGTCGACATATTTTTTACCCAGGGGAATTTCTTCCTCTTCAACCAAGAGGTGCTGCGAGTTGAATTTATGCACGTGTTTTTCGTTCACCAAATAACTGCGGTGGCAGCGCAAGAAGCCTTGTTCCGCCAGCAAATCGTCGTAAAAGCTGATGACGCCATAGGCCATGGCAGCCCGTTGGTTTTTGATTTTGAATTTGCAAAAGTTGCCACAGGCTTCAATCACCAAAAGATCATCGAGGTTCACTTGCTGAAAACAGCCATCCACTTTGATGTAGATGGTGTTGTCGGTAGGTAAACTCGCATGTTTGTGCACTTCTTCTGCCCACCACAGCTGGTGTTGGCGAACTTTTTCGATGCATTGCGCCAATCGTTCTTCGGTCACGGGTTTTCGCAGGAAGTCGAGTGCGTTCAAATCGAAAGCCTCCAAGGCATAGGCCGGGTGGCTGCTACAAAAAACGAGTGCAGGCACTTTGCCAAGGGTTTTTACCAGGTCGGTACCCTTGAGTTGGGGCATTTCGATGTCGCAGAACAACAAATCAACGTCGTTTTGATTCAGGAAGGCTGCACCCAAGAGGGGGTCGTTAATAGTTGCGACCACTTCTACATCGTCAAAGTCGGCCAAAAGTGCAGCGAGGTCTTCGAGTTCGAGGGCTTGGTCGTCGATGAGCACAGTGCGTAAGGTCGGCGTGGAGTAAATTTCAGTATGAATGGGTATCAAAACTACACCAAAGACCTATTACATGTATGATGCCTAAAATAATTGTGGTAGCCTTGCTTATCAGCAGCTTAACAGGTGTGATACATTCTGCACAAGGCCAACTCAGAGGGGAGGCGTATACAGATAGCTTGGAAAAAGCACTGGTGCTTGCCAAAAGCAAAACCGATCGGCTTTCTACTTTGAGTTACCTGGCCGATTGGTATTTGTACCGCGATTTGGGGAAAAGCATGGACTATTTGCTCAAAGCCGACCAGATCGGCTGGAAAAACTGGAAAGACGCCTACCTCATTGCCAAAAGTTTTGGTACGGCTTACCAAATTGTGGGCTTCTACGACAGTGCGGTGTATTGGCAGCAGCTGGCCCACAACAGCGCGATTAAGGCTAAAAATGCACGATATGAAGGCATAACAGCCAATAATTTGGCGAATGCCTATTATGGTTTGGGAAAATTCGACAGTGCGTATGTATATGCGCTCAAAGCCTTAGGCCCATCTGAAAAGTCAGGAAACAAACTGGGTGTGGCACTTAGCAAAGCGTTCATTGCCATTTTGGAGGGGGAATTTGGGCACATAGATTCTTCTTTATCCTATTTTTTGCAAAGCACAGCCCTTTTTAAAGCCTTGGGTGAGCGCAATTTCGAAGCCATGGCCTATCTGAGTGCAATACGTCCCATGGCCTATACGTATAGTTATGAGGCTTGTTGGGAGTTGATTGAAAAAGCGGACGCCATTGCCAGAGCCGAACCGGATCTTTTTTTAGAGGCATCGCTTTGGCTTGCGAAAGGATATATACAACAAAGTCAGCAAAAATATACCGAGGCTTGGCAGTCGCTCGACAGCAGTTATGTATCGTTTGAAAAGTTCGGGGCACTTGACCGATTGGCAACCGTGCAATTTGAAAGGGGCAGAATCAAACAAGCATTGAACGATTACCCATCAGCCAAAGCCTATTTCGATCCTTTGATAGCCGATCTGGAAGCTAGAAAACAATGGTTCAAGTTGGCGCAGATTTATAGCTATTTGGCGGATGGCTTCGCAGCTCAAACCAATATGCCAGAGGCGTTTCTGGCCCTGAAAAAAGCAGAACTTTACCGCGACTCATTGCATTGGATTGCCAATAGTAGCGAATTGGCAGGCATGGCCATCAAATATGCCCTCAACAAATCAAATGCCGAATTGCGCAACGTAGCCCAAGGGGCTGAAGTTGCACGCAAACAGTTTTACGCAGGCATTGGGGTGCTGCTGTTTGGCTTGGCGGCCTTGTCGCTGATCATTTGGCTGATTTCAAAAAACAAACGCCAAACCGAAAAGCTCAATGCCCAATTGGCGGGTCAGAATGCACTCAAAGACCGGCTGTTTGTCAGCATCGGGCACGATTTGCGTTCCCCCTTGTCCCAATCGTATGCGGCCTTGCGCATTTTACGACGCAAATTGCAGGACATGCCTGAGGTAGCGGAGGGATTGGCACGCGTGCAGGCCGGACAAGGACATGCCCTGCAGGTTACCGACGATTTGTTGGGTTGGGTGGCCCTGCAATGGGGTGGCGAAACCCAATTAACGGCTGTTGATGTACAAGAAGTAGTAAACCAAGTGTTGCAGTTGAACCGCCATGCCCTCGAGGACAAACATCTGCAATTGCAGCTGCCCCACGAAGCGCCTCCCAAAGTGAAAAGCGATGCCCAGGCAGTGGCTTTGTTGGTCCGCAATTTTCTCACAAATGCCATCAAGTTTAGTCCCGCCGCCGCTACCATCACCTTTGACTGGGGTGTGGCAGCAGGTCGCCCTTGGTTGAGCATCAGCGATGCAGGCAAAGGGTTTCCGGCCGATTGGTTGGGCAATTTGCAAGATTTGGCGGCGCGCAACGAACGTTTGCCATCGGAGCAGGGCAGTGCGGGGGAAACAGGAACGGGCTTCGGCCTCATGCTGTGTGCAACCTTTGCCAAGCAAATAGGGGCTACGGTGCTTTTAGAAGCGCCTGCCGGCGGTGGCGCAAGGGTAAAAATCGAATTCCCACCCACGACTAAGTGATTCGTATAAGCAAAGTCGGTGTTCGTATATAAACCGCGGGTTAGGGTCAGGGAATGGGTATGTTTGAAACAGAAAGACCAGATTTTCCTGGTCTTGAACAAAACCAAACCTAACCTAAAAAAGGCTGGAACGTCGTTTCAGCCTTTTTTTATGGTGGACTCTTTTGCACACCGTGGAGAGCCAATCGCCGAAATCCTTACTTTTGCTGCATGCAGCGCTTGTCGATCACCGAAGAAAACTACCTCAAGGCCATTTACAAAATCAGCCAACGTGAGGCTGCGGGCGCTGCCACCAATGCCATTGCCGAAGAACTGAATACCCGTGCCGCTTCGGTTTCGGACATGTTGCGCAAGCTGGGCGAAAAGGGCCTTATCGACTACAAAAAGTACCAGGGCGTGCACCTTACGGAGGAAGGCAGGCTCACGGCCTTGTCGATTGTGCGCCGCCACCGCCTGTGGGAGGTTTTTTTGGTGCAGAAGTTGCATTTTGGCTGGGACGAAATACACGACATTGCCGAAGAGCTCGAACATGTGAGCGATCCGCGCTTCATCAACCGCTTGGCCGAATACCTGGGCAATCCCACGGCTGATCCGCACGGCGACCCCATTCCCACCGAAAGTGGCGAAATGCCGGCCAACGAACAGGTGCTGCTCGGTCGGCTCGAACCCGGCGACGAAGCCCGCGTAATGGCCGTGCACGAACACAGCGCCTCCTTTTTGCAGTACCTCGATCAGGTGAACCTGAACCTTGGCAAATCGGTGCGCGTGGTAGAAAAACTTGATTTCGACCAATCGATGCAACTGCTGTTGAACGACGGCAGGCATTTGCACATCTCGCGCGAGGTGGCTAACAGCATCTTTGTAAAACTCACTTCCAAAACTGGCGCATGAAGACCTATGCAGCAGGAGAGGTTCGGCAGTTGGTTTTGACCGTACAAGCGGAGGATACTGCGGCTTTTGCGGCCGGACAAGTGCACCCCGTTTATGCCACCTTTGCCGTTGCCCGCGATGCCGAATGGGCCTGCCGCCAGTTTGTGCTCGAAGGCAAGGCAGCCGATGAAGAAGGCATCGGCACTTTTGTGGAAGTACAGCACCACAGTCCCGCCAAGCCCGGCACCCAAGTCACCTACACCGCCTCGGTGGAATCGCACGACAAGGGCCACCTCATTTGCCGCTGGGAAGCGCATGCAGGAGGACGCCTCCTAGCCTCGGGCCGAACGGGACAAAAGGTGTTGCCGAAGGAGAAGTTGGAGCAGTTGTTTGCGGCTTTGGGGTAGAGACCGTTCGCTGCGCTCGCTGAAAGACCGCTCGCTGCGCTCGCTGAAAGACCGCTCGCTGCGCTCGCTGAAAGACCGCTCGCTGC
>CAZNWC010000007.1:154268-166118 GCA_964577055.1 uncultured Chitinophaga sp.
CTGAAAGACCGCTCGCTGCGCTCACTGAAAGACCGCTCGCTGCGCTCGCTGAAAATATATTTGAAGGGTGCGTAATGAAAAAGTTGAGATTCCCTCCGTGTCCGCTGTGCCCTCTGTGTTTTAACACCAGGCCGCAGGCCGTCAACAGCCCGCAGGGCAACCACAGTTCTGCCTTGCGGAACAGCCACATGCCAAAGGCCACCCACAGCCGCAGGCATTCACAGGCCTAGGGCCGTTAACATCCGCAGGCAAAATCATTATCTTGCTTCCATGAATCTTCCTCACCGCTACGAAACCCTGGCCACCACCACCCTTTGGGGCTTGCGCACCACACACAACCTGTTGAACATGCAAAATGCCCAACAATGGATGGCTTTGCGCGGCCGATTGCAGGGCACTGCTTGGGCAGCTCCTGCGCATTGGTATGCGGTGAATTTTTATCCTCAAGACTACTTCAGTCGTTTTGCCCCCGAAAATCCATACGATTTGGCCTGTTGTATCCCTGCTGATCCAAAGGCAACCAAGCCCGATTTTCTATCGGAAGTGGTCATTCCGGCAGGGTTGTATGCGGTTTTTACTTACCAGGGACTGCCCAGCCCAGCGCCATTCGAATGGATTTTAGGCAGTTGGTTGCCGGCATCGGCTTACCGCCTGTCCCACCGTCCACACTTCGAAAAACTGCCGGCTGATTATCGTCCCAACAACCCCGAGGCTACCGAAGAAATTTGGTTGCCCATCGACATCAAGTAGCCATGCAAGTCAACACCCAAACCAATTTGGCCAGTTGGCAGGAACTTGCCGAGCGCTACGAAGCCATTTTTGCTTCCGAAAGGCGGTATGACGCCTCATACGAAGCCTTTGGTGCGCTCCTCCCCACCGGGGGGCGGGTGCTCGAGGCGGGGTGTGGTCCCGCTTTTTTGCTGCGTTACCTGGCAGCCCGCCGGCCCGACTTGCCATTACACGCTGCCGATGGAGCGCCGGCAATGTTGGCGCTCGTAGGCCAGCGTTTGCCCCAGGCTGGTGTGCATTTGTGTGATTTGTCGCAGCCCGAACAACTGCCAGAAGGTCCATGGCAGGCACTGGCCTTGCCATTTTGCATTTCGTACCTCCCCGAAGCGGCAACTTATGCCTTACTCCAAGCGGTTTGGGAACAATTGGCGCCTGGTGGATTTTTGTATCTCAGTTTTACGGCCGGCAGGCCGCAACGATCGGGTGAGGTGCGCGGCAGCACCGGTCATGCCATGCATTTTTACTTCTACCATGCAAGTACGCTCAAAGCTTGTTTGCGCAAGCAAGGTTGGGCGTTGTTGTTTGAGGAACGCTTGCGGAATTACCGCTGCCGCCAAAGCGAAACGCACGTTTTGTGGGTATGGCAGAAGCCGTTATCGAATGGATAGATTACCTCAAGAAATCGCTTGGCATTGGCTTGCGAGGAGTGAATTTCGGACATTGTATTGGCCTCTGCTGAACGACACCAGTTTCGACAAACAAATGCCATTTGTGAGCTACTAATGGCAGTTTTGTGACAATTTTTGGCAACTTCCACGTTACTTTCGTGTCAAAACCCTTTGCCTCATGCCAAAAATTACTTTATTTCTCTTGTTGGCCTTGTTAACCGCACAATGCAACAACCGCCAACCCATTGAAGACGGCACCTATGTGGGTACCTTCACCGTGCGTTACAGCAACAGCACCCAAAGTGGTGCCGTGAGCTTGCGACTCAACAATGGGAGCTATACTTGTTCTGCCAATACCAACCGCATCCCAGCCGGTGGCTTTGGCACTTTTTCGGTGCAAGGCAATGAGTTGGTCTTTGTGGATTCGGGAGCTTATACAGCCGATTTCGACTGGAACCTCATTTTGCAAGGCAATTACCGCTACACCTTTAACGGCCGACGCCTCATCCTCGAAGCTGATAAAAACGGGGTAGGCAATTACCGCTACGAGTTGGAAAAACAATAAAAATGGCGACCCATGGGTCGCCATTTTTATTGGGTGCGTTCAAATTTACTCATTGCCCTTCCAATATTCCCTTCAAATTTGCCAAATTCCTTTTTTGCGCATCGGCCAACATGCCCCTGCCAAACCAGTAGCCCATCAGGTTCATGGGGTAGGGGTTGTTGCCGTAAAATTCGCTGGTGACCAGGCTTTGGTTGGGGGTAATGGCCTCGTAAAGGGTGGCCGCTTTGGCAGTGCCTTTGAACGGACGTACGAACTCCAGGTCAATATCCATGCGGCTGTCGGTAATGGCCGTGATGGTTTGCCGGCCTTCGCCCACATTGTCGATTTCGCTGTTCCAGTACTGACTGGCACCCACTTCGCCATCAATGCCGGTAATTTCAGGCACCAAATTGGGGTCTTCCATCACCCACACACTGTAGTTTTTTTGGTGATCGAGGATGCGCACATAGTCCTTCACCGCACTGGTAGGCACGTTGATGGTTTCGCTCACACTCACCGTATAGGTGCGTGGCGTAAGGGCAGCTGCAATCAGCAGCAAGGCTATCAGCCCCAAGAGGGAGTAGCCAACGGTTTTTACAATTTTCATAAGGTAGGTGTTTAGGTAGTTGATGATTGTATGTAGGACTTTCTCGTTGCCAGTATTTCATCTCTGCGCTCTCCGGCCCAAGCGTAGCGCAGGGCCTTGAGCCTCCGTTAGCTCTCGGCCAGGGTGGAGCCGGTGCCTGCACCTGAAAAAAGCTGGTCAGAGCGAAAAATGCTTCAAATCTGCTATCAGCCTTAGATATGCAAAAATCCCTCTGCGCCTCTGCGGTTCATTCGCCCGACTTTTGCTGGGTAGCGCCCATGTGATCAGGCCATCTGCCTATCACAGTAAGCCGCAAAGTTGTTCAGTATCGCCTGCCAACCCTGTTCCTGCATTTCGCGTGGATTTTGGTTTTCGGGCTCAAAATCTTGCTCTATTTGGGTACCAGTGGCGGTTGTGGTGAATCGCACTTCAATGCGGCGGTCATCGTCGAAGTGGTAGGTGAGGCTTACCGGTGCTTCCACCGTGTCGAATTGGCCCTCGAGGTCGAAGCCAAAGCTGCCATCGCGGGCTTCCATACGGTAGGAGAAACGGCCGCCCGGGCGAAGGTCGTTTAGCGCGGTGGGACAAAACCAATCGTCGCTGGCGAAATTCCAGCCTGTTACGTGCCGGGCTTGTGTAAAGCAGTCCCACACCGTTTGCATGTCGGCTTTGCTGTGGGCTTTGATGGAAATAAATTGGGTCATAAAAGTAGATTGCTATACAAGCTTAGGCTTTTTAATTGGGAGTGGCAAATCAGTTGAATGCGTGTTGATTGTTAAACTGTTAAATTTTATATTATAGTTTAGTTTAAATTGAACTGAATTATAAAAAATACTATGTTTGCATCATCAAATCTGTAGCATGCCTTTTGAGAATCTAAGCGAACAAAAAAAGAATTACCTCGAAGATTTTGGTTTATTCTTCGAAAAACTGGGAAGTGGGCGCATTGCCGGGCTTATTCTCGGCTACCTGCTCATCAGCGACCGGCCCGAGGTGTCGTTCAACGAATTGGTAGAGCAGCTCGATGTGAGCAAAGCTTCGGTGCACAACCAATTAAAAATGCTGGAGCAAACGGGCTTTGTAAAGGCCTTGCGCTTCAAAGACGACCGCAAAACCTATTACCGCATCGGCGCCCGCGACATGGGCGAAATGACGGTGCGCCGCATGGGCATGACCGTGATGTTTGTCGACCTCATGCTGCGCGGCTACGAGATGAAGCAAAACAAGCAGGACGATGCCGCTAATTTTTTGCGCGATACCGCCGGCTTTTACCATTGGCTGCACACCCGCATGCGCGACCTCATTGGCGAGTGGGAGCAACTGCGCGATACCTACGACATCAACCCTTCAAATACCTGAATCATGAAACCCTTAACCCTTTTGCTCAGTCTGCTGCTCGTTGCCAGCAGTCTGCATGCCCAACAACCCGATCCCAAAGACATCCTGCGGCGCATGGAGGACAAAAGTCGGGGCGAATCGGCCGCAATGACCATGAAAATGACCGTCGTAAGGCCCCGCTTTACCCGCGAAATGAAGATGAAAAGCTGGAGCAAGGGCCAGCAGTACAGCCTGGTGCTGCTGCAGGAGCCGGTGCGCGACAAAGGCACCGTCTTCCTCAAGCGTCAAAAGGAAATTTGGAACTACGTGCCCTCGGTCGACCGCATGATCAAACTGCCGCCCAGCATGATGTCGCAAAGCTGGATGGGCAGCGACTTCAGCAACGACGACCTGGTGCGCGAAAGTTCGGTGATCAACGACTACACCCACAAAATTCTGCGCAGCGAAGTGCAAGAAGGCCTCGATTGCTGGGTGATAGAAATGCTGCCAAAACCCGGCAGTTCGGTGGTGTACAGCAAGGTGGTGGTGTGGGTGAGCAAAGCCGATCATTACCATTTGCGCACCGAAAATTATGGCGACAAAGGCGAGCTGGTGAGCACCATGGTGATGAGCGACATCAAAAAACTCGGCAACCGCACCTTGCCCAGCCGCATGGAGCTTACGCCTATGGATAAAAAAGGCCACAAAACCATCATGGTATACGAGGCCGCCCAATTTGATGTGCCCATGGCTGAGAATTTCTTTTCGGTACAAAACCTCAAAAACATCCGCTGATGCTGCTCTTTAAATTGGCTTGGCGCAATTTGTGGCGGTCGCGCAAACGCAGCCTCATCACCATGTCGTCGGTCTTTTTTGCCGTTTTGCTGGCGGTGCTGGCCGAAAGTCTGAACCGTGGATCGCATGAAGGCATGATCCGCAACAGTGTGAGTTACTTCACCGGCTATTTGCAATTGCAAGATTCGGCCTACATGGACGAGCCCTCGCTCGACTATTGCTTTGCTTGGGACGAACAGCAGCAAGCAGCCTTTGCGGCTGTGCCCGGCGTGGCATCGCTGGTGCCGCGGGTGCAGGGTTTTGTGCTTGCCGCTAGCGACAGCAAAACCCGCGGGGCCATGGTGCTGGGCGTAGATCCGGCCCGCGAAGAAGCCCTCAACGGACTCCAAAGCCAGCTGCTTGCCGGTGGTTTTGAAGCAGGGGGCGTGGTGGTTGCCGACCGTCTGGCCGAACGTTTGGGCATCAAACTGGGCGATACCTTGGTGGTTCTCGGTCAGGGTTACCAAGGCCAACAGGCAGCGGGAGCTTATCGGGTGACTGGCCTGGTGAAACCCAAACTGCCCGAGCTGCGCAAACAAACCGCCTACTTGCTTTTGCCCGATGCCCAGGCGCTTTTTGCAGCCGAAGGGATGGTAAGTTCGGTCTTGGTGATGCCTGCCGAAAACGCCTCCATCAGCAGCATGCAAAAACAAATGCAGTCGCTGCTGCCCGCCGATGGCTATGTGGTGGTACGCAATTGGGAAGAATTACTGCCCGAATTGCTGGCCGCCATCGAGTTCGACAATGCCAGCAACCGCATCATCCTGGTGATTTTATACATCGTCATCGGATTTGGCATATTCGGTACCGTGCTTACCATGACCCTCGAACGCCGCAAAGAATTCGGGGTGCTCATCAGCGTGGGCATGCGTCGCGGCCGCTTGGCCCTGATGACCTTTTACGAAACCCTTTTGCTGGGTGGCATGGGCGTGTTGGCTGGTTTGGCCGGTTCGTTGCCTATTGTGGCCTGGTTTTACGCCCATCCGGTGCCGCTGAGTGCCGAGCTGGGGCAGATGAGCGAAGAATTTGGGGTCGATCCCTTTGTGTACTTCAGTGCCGACCCCGGCATTTTTGGGTCGCAAGCCGCCGTGGTGTTGGCCATGTGCGCGCTGGTGGCTTTGTATCCGGTATTGTATGTGAAAAAATTAAACGTGCTCCAGGCATCACGCGCATGAAAACAACGACTTCAAAAACAGCCGGACTCGGATTTGTCTTTCGCCTCAGCTGGCGCAACATCTGGCGGAACCGCGGGCGTTCGTTGAGCCTCATGACCGCCATCTTTTTGGGCTTGGTGGGTGGAACCATTGCCATGGCCATGGTCACCGGCATGATGGAACAGCGTTTCTTCAACGCCATCGAAAAACAATACAGCCATGTGCAGCTGCACACCAAAACCTGGCTCGATGAAGGGCAGGCTGGCATGGGCATTCCCGCGGGCGGCCGTTTGCTCGATTCACTGCAAGGCCTCCCTGAAGTGCGTGCCGCTGCGGGTCGCGCTTTGGCCAATGGACTCATTGCCTCGCCCACGCTCACCCAAGGGGTAGAATTGCGTGGGGTGGATGCGGCTTCCGAAAATGTGCTGGTAAAACTCTCAGAGCAGCTGATCGAAGGCGAATACCTCGTCGATACGGCTGCGCCCGAATTGCTCATTGGTCGCCGCCTGGCACAAAAGCTCAAGGTGGAAGTAGGTTCTCGCCTGGTCATCAGCTTTGCCGATGCGCGGCAGGAAGTGGTTTCGGGCTCGTTCAAAGTGAAAGGCATTTTCCGTACCGCCAATGCAGGCTTCGACCAAAGCACGGTGTATTTGCATCGCCACCAGTTGCAAGCTTTGCTGGGCGAAGAAGCTGCTGTGTACGAAATAGCGCTTCGTTTGCACCGAAACGACAGCGTGCCAGGGCTTACCTATGCGCTGCAAGCTGCACAACCCACGCTGCAAGTGCGTTCGTGGCGCGAACTGGCCCCCGAATTGGCCTATATGCAAGACAGCGGCTCGATGGTGAGCTACATTTTTGTGATCATCATTTTGCTCGGACTTTCCTTTGGCATCCTCAACAGCATGCTCATGGCCGTGTACGAACGCATGCGCGAACTGGGCATGCTCAAAGCCTTAGGCATGACCAAAAGCCGCATTTTCCTCATGGTAATGACCGAAACGCTTAGCATGTCGCTGCTCGCCGGTTTGGCCGGTTTGGCAGCCGGTTATGCCCTCGTGGCTTGGCTGGGCAATACCGGCATCGACCTGGGGGGCTATGCCGAAGCCCTCGCTGAATTTGGCTACGATGCGGTGATTTATCCCGCCCTGTCGTGGCAGTACGCCCTCAACATCACCTTGCTGGTGATCGTCCTCTCGCTGCTTGCTTCATTGTACCCCGCCTTAAAAGCGTTGAAATTGAATGCGGCAGATGCCATACGCAGTTGAAGGTTCAAGGTTCAAAGTTCAAAATAGGATCTGCCACTTCGTGGCAGGGGGCTTTGACTCTTTTAAATCCCTTTGCTGCGCAGCAGCAAAACCCACTTGAACCCCCGCCTTGCGGGATTTCCCTTCGCTCAACTTGAACTTTGAACTTTGAACCCTTTTGCTGCGCAGCAGCAAAACCCTCCTTGAACTTTGAACTTTAAACTTTGAACTCCATGACACCCGTCCTCCAAACCCTCTCCCTCTCCAAAACCTACAGCGAAGGCCCCGTTGACGTGCATGCCTTGCGCAACATCAACCTCGAAATTTTACCCGGTGAATTCACCGTCATTGTGGGCCCCTCGGGCTCGGGCAAAACCACGCTGCTCAATATGCTGGGTGGACTCGATACGCCCAGCGAAGGCAAAGTGTTCGTGGCTGGTACCGACATCAGCAACATGACCGAAAACGAGCTCATCGATTTCCGTTTGCACCACATTGGCTTCGTTTTCCAGGCCTACAACCTCATTCCGGTGCTTACGGCCGAAGAAAATGTATCATTTATCCTCGATTTGCAGGGCCGTCCAGCCAGCGAAATCAAAACCCGTGCGGCCGAAGTACTGGCTGAGGTAGGACTGGCCGATCGTGCCAAAAACCGGCCCTCGGAATTGTCGGGCGGACAACAACAGCGCGTGGCTGTGGCCCGTGCCTTGGCTGCCCGTCCGCAGTACGTGCTCGCCGACGAACCCACCGCCAACCTCGATTCGGCCACGGCTTTCAGCCTGCTCGATACCATGAAACGCCTCAACGAGGAGGAAAAAATGACCTTTTTGTTCTCTACCCACGACCCGCGGGTGATCGACCGGGCCAGCAGGGTGATTACTTTGGTAGATGGCGAAATTGCATCGGATGAACGGCGATAAAGTTCAAGGTTCAAGGTTCAAAGTTCTAGGTCACAGGCGCCAATCATTGGGCAGGTGGCATTTGGGATTTGAAGCGCCATTTCGTGTTTTGATGCTCCTGTTGATGGGGTTTGGGATAACCGCTTTGCCAGCGGAGGCGCGAGACAGCAGTGGGCAGGAACCAAAATACCGGCCTGAGCTGCATGGCTACTTGAAGAATTTTCCGATGGTGGTGGTGGCGCCGGGTTTCGATAAGGTGCAGCAGGCCGACAATATCTTGCACAACCGCTTGAATTTTCGCTGGCGGTTGAATCCTCACTGGGAAATCCAAGCAGCCCAACGTACCCGCTTGTTTTGGGGCCAATCGGCCGAAAATCCGTTTTTCAGAGATTTTTTGGACGTGGATTTGAATGGTCCGGCCGACCTCAGCCGCGTGCTTTTCAGCGAACAGAAACTGTTGTTGCACACCATTACCGACAGGGCGTTTGTAGACTATACCCGTGGCAAATGGCAGGTGCGGGCGGGCAGGCAACGCATCAATTGGGGCATCAATACGGTAAGCAATCCCAATGACCTGTTCAACAACTACAGTTTTTTCGACTTCGATTACGAAGAGCGGCCGGGGGTAGATGCCCTGCGGGTGAATTGGTTTCGTACTTCGCTTTCGCGTTTGGAGCTGGCCATTGCGCCGGGCCGCGATGTGCTGGTACCCGGCAGCAAAATGAGCATGCGCGAATCGGTTGTTGCGGTGTTGTGGGGTTTCAACCGCAAGGGTTACGATTGGCAGCTGGTGAGCGGCTATTTCCGCAACCGCCTGGCAGTAGGTGGCGGCTGGGCCGGCAGCATTGGGGCAGCTGGTTTTAAGGGCGAATTGAGCTGGTTTTACGACCTCGAAAAAACCCCCGGTCTCGAACGCGGCAATGTGGTGGTAGCCTTATCGGCCGATTACCGCTTTGGCAACGGATTGTTTTGGATCAACGAAGTGGTGTACAACCAGCAGCGGGGAGGAGGGGTGGCACCCATCCTGCTCATCAGGCCGCTGCGTGCCGACAACCTCAGCTTCAGCGATTGGAGCGTGTTGAGTACCGTTTCGTATCCTATTGGACTGCGACATAGCCTCAACCTGGCAGGCTTTTATTACCCCACCGAAGAGGCGGTGTTTTTCAGTCCATCGTACAGCTTCTCCGCCGCCCAAAACCTCGACCTCACGGTGCTGGGCCAATACTTCCTCGCCGGCGATAACAGCCTGTTTGCAAATGCCGGCAGTACGCTGGCGTTGTTGATGAAGTGGTCATTTTGAAAAAAGCCTGGTCATAAAATGGCCAGGCTTGTTGATTTTGAGCTCGGACTACCAGGAGTTTCTATGCTTTAAAAAGGAATTCAAACCTTTTTTTTCTTTTTCAATTCCTCCCGCACATACATGCCATACATCACCAGCAGCACTGTGAAGCACAAGGCCGACACACTACTCACCAACAGTCGCCATTCAGGACCGGTTTGGATGCTGAAATAAAGCGTGCGGTACGACCAGCCGCAGAGCAGCAGCAGGAGGACAATGATGATGCGTTGATTGGTTGTCATGCCGCAAAGATAGGCAGCACCCCGCAGCAATAGGTGATTATTCGGCCTTTTTGGGCTTGGTAGGAAGGGCTTTGATTTTCCAACTGACGCCGCCCGCCAAAAACCAATAATGCTCGCGGCTGGCATCGGGAAATATCAATAAATTGTTTCTCGGTACACTTTCGATGAGCATATCGGTTCGCACAAAGCCACCGAAAAGGTCGAACTGAAAGTTGGGGGTGATTTTCCAAGCCAATCCTGCATCGAAGGTATTGACGGTGCCGCCACCGTCGCTGGTGAGATAGTCGAGGCGGGTTTCGAAAAATGTACCCAGGTTTTTACCCAAATCGAAGCCAAAATTTACGAGGTAATAGATGTTGGGGGTGTTTGCCACGCCGCCAATGGGTTGGTTGATGCCAATGTTTCCAAGGGCCGAGACTTTGTTGCTCAGCGCTTTGGCTCCCAAAATGCCCAATTGCACATTGCCTGGGAGGTCGTTTTGCCTGCTGTAATCGGCACTGGCTTGGTGGGTGTAGTTGCCAATCAATCCCAAAGAAAAGGGCTTGTTTTGCGTTTCATCGAGCAGGGTATGGCGCAAGCCGAGTTGGAAGTTGTTCCAGCGCCCACTGTAATCGGCAGGAAAATAGTCTCCCGCCGCCCAGTCGATGAGGTTGGCACCTGGCAGTGGTTCCAAGGTCGTACGCGAAAAACCCATGCGCGTAACACCAAGCTGTACTTCGGTTTTGTTGTTCAGTCCGAAACGCAGCATGAGGTTGGTTTGCGAGGGATTTCCTTCGGCATAGGTATTGGTGGCCAGGCTGGTACCACTGAGCCAACCCCCGCGTAGACCCACTTGCATTTGCAAATAGTGTTTGCCTACGGTGATGGGGGTTTGCCCAAAACCGGGTCGGTCGGAGTCGATGCGCAGGCCGCGCTGGGCTTGAGCCAAAAACGGGAGTAGCAGACACAAACATGCCAATTTCAAAAGCTTTGTGTGCATGTTCAAATGTACTGAATTTAAAAGCTTTTGTCAGGCCCTTTCTTCATTCCCGAATGATCAATTTCTGTACTCCCCGCCCTTGCTTGGTCTCCAATGCAAAGAAGTACATGCCAACCTCCAATCCAGCTACGGAAATGGGCTCGCCGGCATCGGTTAATCGACCCTGACGCACCGTTCGACCCTGCACATCGCGCAAGGTCCATGCAGCGGGCTGGTCGAAGGGCATGTCGGTTTGAATTTTGAATTGCCCTTGGTTGACGGGATTGGGGTAAACCGTAAACTGCACCGCGCCCTTTTCGGGCACACTGCTGATGATAAAGCCGGTGGTGAGCAGCACCCATTTGGGCTGGCTGGCACTGGCATTGGGGAAGTAAAGGGTAGAATCGCGCCAGAACGACCAGCCCTGCATGTCAACCACTACGGAGCCGGTACTCTTGAATGCCATGCTGAGGTTGGCAAATCGGAGGTTGGTTAAAAAGGGTGGCTGCGTACCCTGACTAAAAGCGTATTGGCCTATGGTATACAGGCCAGATGTGGAGCGTAAATCGTATAAATTGGGATTAAATCCGGGTGTTTTGAAAAACGCCATGTTTTCTGATTGCCAAGCGCCAGTTTCCTCCTCAACTTCCTGGTAAAAAAAATCGTGTACCACCGAATCGATCATCGTTTCACTGGAAATATCCCAGCGTACCTGATTTCGGCCCAAACCAATGTTGCGTACTGAAGGTGTTGACCAAACAAAAAACGAATTAGGTCCAGGCATCCTGTGCATAATCGCCGGTTCGAAATCAAATGCAAAACCAGGCTCGGTACGCAGGAAAACCACCGAGTCGTTGGCAGGGAACAGCCGTGCTATAAAGTTTCTATAGCCAGTCAATGTGCCTTGCAAGGGGGCGGGCACCTGAAAAATACTGCCCGAATCGGCCATGGTGCCGGTAATAAGCAAACTGCTGGTATCGTTCGGAAAGGGCCGCGCATCGCTGATGGTACGTACCCCGGGAATCTTTTTCTCCCACAATAGTTGCCCGGTGTACTGATTGAAAGCTGCCAGCCAACCCATGCTGTCGCTCGCCAACCCACAAGCAAGCAACTCGTCGGGTTTGCCTTGCCTCAGTTTTTGAAAGTAATGATCACCAGGCATAGAGGCATGCCATACCCAAGTGTAACTGTTGGCATTCGGGTCGTATTGGGCAATGAATGGATTCAAGTTATCGGCCGCTGCACCCACCAGCGTGTCTCCGCCCAAATAGGAAGTGTCTTTGTAAGCGCCTGTTAGCCAGATCACTTGCTCACCTACCATGTCGAATACCCTGAA
>CAZNWC010000008.1:0-109499 GCA_964577055.1 uncultured Chitinophaga sp.
ATCAAATGGTTAGGGGTACGGTAACCCTTCCTCATGGGACCGGAAAAGTAGCACGCGTGCTCGTGCTATGCACCCCAGACAAAGAAGCTGAAGCCAAAGCGGCCGGCGCTGACTTTGTAGGATTAGACGAGTTCATCCAAAAAATTGAGGGTGGATGGACAGACGTCGACGTAATCATCACTCAACCAAGTGTAATGGCCAAAGTTGGTCGTTTGGGTAGAATCCTGGGTCCCCGGGGTTTGATGCCAAACCCCAAGACTGGTACCGTTACCGATAACGTTGGACAAGCGGTTACAGACGTAAAGGGTGGCAAAATCGACTTTAAAGTAGACAAGTTCGGTATTGTTCACGCTGCTATCGGAAAGGCGTCGTTTGCGCCGAAGCAATTGGAAGAAAACGCTGTAGAGCTGATTCAGACCATTGTGAAGTTGAAGCCTTCCGCTGCGAAGGGCACATACATCAAGAGTATTTACATGTCGAGTACGATGAGCCCTGGTATTAACGTAGAACCTAAATCAATTGCAGGAATCTAAGAGCTATGACAAGAGAAGAAAAAGCACTGATCATCGATGATCTCGCCGAGAAACTGTCAGGCAGTTCTTATTTCTACTTAACAGACAGTTCAAGTCTGACCGTAGAAAGCATCAACAAATTCCGTCGCCTTTGCTTCCAAAGCGGCGTTGAGTTTCGTGTGGTGAAAAACACTCTGCTTCAGAAGGCCATGGAGCGCGTAGATGCTAGCAGCTACGAAGGCTTATTTGTGTCACTGAAAGGTTCTACTTCCATCATGTTTGCTGAGCAAGGCAATGTCCCTGCGAAGCTTTTGAAGGAATTCCGTAAAAACTTTGATAAGCCTGTGTTGAAGGCGGCCTGGATTGACTCGGCCATTTTCACCGGCGATGATCAACTGGACGCCTTGGTAGCCTTGAAGTCGAAATACGAACTCATTGGCGAAGTCATTGGCTTGCTCCAGTCTCCCGCCAAAAACGTTGTATCTGCTTTGCAGTCTGGGGGCAACAAATTGGCTGGTATCGTTAAAACACTCCAGGACAAGAACAATTAATCAAAAGAGAAAAACAATTTTAAATCAAAACAATGGCAGATTTGAAAGCATTCGCTGAGCAGTTGGTAAACCTGACAGTGAAAGAAGTAAACGAGTTAGCGCAAATTTTGAAGGACGAGTATGGCATTGAGCCTGCTGCTGCTGCAGTTGCAGTTGCTGCTGGTCCAGCCGCTGGTGCCGATGCACCTGCAGCCGCTGTACAAACTGAGTTCGACGTAATTTTGAAGAGCGCTGGTGCTCAGAAATTGAACATCGTGAAATTGGTGAAAGACCTCACCGGTCTTGGTCTGAAAGAAGCGAAGGAACTGGTTGACGCCGCTCCTAAGACCTTGAAGGAGAAGTGCCCTAAGGATGAAGCTGAGGCACTGAAAGCCAAGCTTGAAGAAGCTGGCGCTGAGGTTGAGATCAAGTAATTGCTTGATATCCAGCAACAAATGCTGTAGGCCTGCACTCCACAGGGGTGCCAGGCCTACGGCTATTTGTATTTGTGATCACGGTGTTTAATTTTAAACCACAACTCTTTGGCAGCCAACATCACACAAGAGGGTAGAATAACCTTTGCGTCGATTAACTCGACCATTGATTACCCCGATTTCCTGGAAGTACAAATCAAATCGTTCCAGGATTTTTTCCAATTGGAAACACTTGCGGAAAACCGCACCAATGAAGGGCTTTACAAGGTATTTGCGGAGAATTTCCCCATTACCGATGCCCGCAACAATTTTGTTCTCGAGTTCCTCGATTATTTCGTGGATCCGCCCCGTTACACCATTGAAGAGTGTATCGAGCGGGGGTTGACCTATGCGGTGCCCCTCAAGGCCAAGCTTCGTTTGTCGTGTAACGACGAGGAGCACGAAGATTTCGAAACCATCGTGCAGGATGTTTACCTTGGTACCATTCCGTACATGACCCCCAAAGGCACCTTCGTTATCAACGGCGCCGAGCGGGTAATTGTATCGCAGTTGCACCGTTCGCCCGGGGTGTTCTTCGGTCAAACCGTGCACAGCAATGGTTCGAAATTGTATTCGGCCCGGATTATTCCTTTCAAAGGTTCTTGGATCGAATTCGCAACCGACGTGAACAACGTCATGTATGCGTACATCGACCGCAAAAAGAAATTCCCGGTTACCACCCTGCTGCGTGCCATTGGCTTTGATTCAGACAAAGACATTCTGAACATTTTCGACCTGGCCGACGAAGTAAAGGTGAGCAAAGCCGGTCTGAAAAAGGTGGTTGGCCGTCGCCTGGCTGCCCGTGTGCTCAAAACATGGGTAGAAGACTTTGTAGATGAAGATACTGGTGAAGTGGTGTCTATCAACCGCAATGAAATCATTGTGGAGCGCGATACCCTGCTCGAAGACGAGATGATTGACATCATCGTGGATGCCGGTGTGAAGTCGATCATCCTGCACAAGGATGAGAACCTGCATGGCGACTACTCCATCATCTACAACACCCTCCAAAAAGATACTTCTAACTCTGAAAAAGAGGCCCTGGAGCATATCTATCGCCAATTGCGTAATGCTGAACCGCCAGATGAAGAATCGGCGCGCCAGATCATCGAGAAGTTGTTCTTCTCCGATAAGCGTTACGATTTGGGCGAAGTAGGTCGTTACCGCATTAACCGCAAGCTGGGCATGACCACCAGCAGCGATGTGCGTGTATTGACCAAAGAAGACATCATTGCGATTGTAAAATACCTCATTCAATTGTCGAATTCGAAGGCAGATGTGGACGATATCGACCACCTCTCTAACCGTCGCGTTCGTACCGTAGGCGAGCAGTTGTATGCGCAGTTTGGCGTTGGTTTGGCCCGTATGGCCCGTACCATCCGCGAGCGTATGAACATCCGCGACAACGAGGTATTTACCCCAACCGATTTGATCAACGCCCGTACCCTGAGCTCGGTAATCAACAGCTTCTTCGGAACCAACCAGTTGAGCCAGTTCATGGACCAAACCAATCCATTGGCCGAAATTACCCACAAACGTCGTTTGTCGGCACTCGGACCAGGAGGTTTGTCACGCGAGCGTGCAGGCTTTGAGGTGCGCGACGTACACTACACCCACTATGGTCGTTTGTGTACCATCGAAACACCTGAAGGCCCGAACATCGGTCTTATTTCATCGCTTTGCGTACACGCCAAAATCAACAGCATGGGCTTCATCGAAACCCCATACCGCACCGTTGATAATGGCCGTGTAGAAGTAGAGAAAGACGTGATTTTCCTCAGCGCTGAGGACGAAGACGAGCGCATCATTGCCCAGGCCAACGCTCCGTTGGATGTAAAAGGCAATTTCACGCGCGATTTGGTGAAGTGCCGTTTGATGGGCGACTTCCCAATCGTTGGTCCACAGCAGGTAGAATACATGGACGTAGCGCCTAACCAGATTGTAGGTATTGCAGCTTCCTTGATTCCATTCCTCGAGCACGACGATGCCAACCGTGCCCTCATGGGTTCGAACATGCAACGTCAGGCTGTTCCGCTGCTTCGTCCCGAGGCGCCGATTGTAGGTACTGGTTTGGAAGGCCGCATCGCCCGCGATTCGCGCGCCATGTTGGCAGCCGAAGGGAACGGTGTAGTAGAGTATGTTGATGCCAAGAAAATTGTGATTCGCTACGAACGCAGCGAAGACGAAAAACTAGCCAGCTTCGACGACGATACCCGTTCTTACAACCTTACAAAGTTCCGCAAGACCAACCAATACACCTGTATTAACCACAAGGCCATGGTGAAAAAAGGCCAGCGTGTGAAGAAGGGTGATATTTTGGTAGAAGGTTATGCCACCCAGCAGGGCGAATTGGCCCTCGGACGCAACCTGAAAGTGGCCTTCATGCCATGGCAGGGGTACAATTTCGAGGATGCCATCGTGATCAGCGAGCGCGTGGTGCGTGAAGACTGGTATACTTCTATTCACATCGAGGAGTTTGAACTCCAGGTGCGGGATACCAAGCGTGGCGAAGAAGAATTGACTTCTGACATTCCGAACGTGAGTGAAGAGGCTACCAAAGACCTCGACGAAAACGGCATCATCCGGATCGGTGCTCACGTACGTGAAGGCGATATCCTCATTGGCAAAATTACCCCCAAAGGCGAAAGCGATCCTTCACCAGAAGAAAAGTTGCTCCGTGCCATTTTTGGTGACAAAGCCGGTGACGTAAAAGACGCTTCTTTGCGTGTTCCACCATCCATGACGGGTGTGGTAATCGACAAGAAGTTGTTCTCGCGCGTGAAGAAAGACAAGTTGGCCAAGCAGGAAGAGAAGGTATTGGTTGAAAAAATCGATGCTGAATTTACCCGCGAAGCCGATGCCGTACGCGAAATTTTGATCGACAAGCTGTTGAGCTTGGTTGAAGGCAAGGTAGCTCAAGGCGTAACCAATACCTACAAGGAAGAGGTAATTGCCAAAGGCGTGAAGTTCACCCGCAAGGTGTTGAACGAACTCGACTTCAACAACATCAATCCTGATGGCTGGTTGGTTGACAAAGACAAAAACGAAATCATCAAGACCCTCCTCAAGAACTACCAGATCCGAGTATCTGAGCTCCAGGGAGACGCCAAGCGCAAGAAGTTCGCCATTCAGGTGGGCGACGAGCTGCCTTCGGGCATCCTGCAACTGGCCAAGGTGTATGTTGCCCAAAAGCGTAAGTTACGTGTGGGTGATAAAATGGCCGGTCGCCACGGTAACAAGGGTATTGTAGCCCGTATCGTTCGCGACGAGGACATGCCATTCTTGGCCGACGGAACGCCAGTTGACATCGTATTGAACCCATTGGGCGTACCATCGCGTATGAACCTCGGTCAGATTTACGAGTCGGTATTGGCTTGGGCCGGTAAGGAGCTCGGCGTGAAGTTCGCTACCCCAATTTTTGACGGTGCGAGCTACGAAGAGGTGCGCGATTACACCATCAAAGCCGGTATCCCCGAGCTGGGTGGTGCGCAATTGTACGACGGCCAAACTGGTCGTGCGTTTGACCAAAAGACCACGGTGGGTGTGATTTACATGCTCAAACTGGGTCACATGGTCGACGACAAGATGCACGCACGTTCGATTGGACCATACTCGCTCATTACCCAGCAGCCGTTGGGTGGTAAGGCACAGTTTGGTGGACAGCGTTTCGGTGAGATGGAAGTGTGGGCACTCGAAGCTTTCGGTGCTGCCAACATCCTGCAGGAAATTCTGACCGTGAAATCGGACGACATTGTGGGCCGTGCCAAAACCTACGAAGCGATTGTAAAGGGCGACAACCTGCCAGTTCCAGGTATCCCCGAATCGTTCAACGTATTGCTGCACGAACTACGCGGATTGTGTTTAGATGTTTCATTAGACTAAGTGGAGAACCACGCAGATGTCATTTAAGAAAGAGTTTAAAATCAAAAGCAACTTTACGAAAATCAGGATTGGTCTCGCTTCGCCCGAGACCATCCTCGATCGTTCGTATGGCGAGGTAACCAAGCCCGAAACCATCAACTACCGTACCTACAAGCCGGAGATGGGTGGCCTGTTCTGCGAGCGCATTTTTGGTCCTACCAAGGATTACGAATGTCACTGCGGCAAGTACAAGCGCATCCGTTATAAGGGCATTGTGTGCGACCGTTGCGGTGTTGAGGTTACCGAGAAGAAAGTGCGCCGTGAGCGCATGGGCCACATCAAATTGGTGGTGCCTGTGGCGCACATTTGGTACTTCCGCTCTTTGCCAAACAAAATTGGTTACCTCCTCGGATTGCCCACCAAGAAGCTCGATGCGATCATCTACTACGAGCGTTATGTGGTGATTCAGCCAGGTATCAAAGAAGCCGATGGTATCAAAAAGATGGACTTCCTTACCGAGGAAGAATATCTTGATATCCTCGATTCGTTGCCCCGCGAAAACCAATACCTCGACGATACAGATCCGTCGAAGTTTTTGGCCAAGATGGGTGCCGATGCCCTCCACGATTTGTTGGCGCGCATCGACCTCGATGAATTGTCGTACCAACTCCGACACCAGGCGGCCACTGAAACTTCTCAGCAGCGCAAGAGCGAAGCCCTCAAGCGTTTGAAAATTGTAGAAGCTTTCCGTTCGGCCAACATGCACATGGTGAACCGTCCGGAGTGGATGATTGTGAAAATGGTACCCGTTATTCCACCAGAACTGCGTCCGTTAGTTCCTTTGGAAGGCGGCCGTTTTGCAACGTCCGATTTGAACGATTTGTACCGCCGTGTGATCATCCGCAACAACCGTTTGAAGCGTTTGATCGAAATCAAGGCGCCAGATGTGATTTTGCGCAACGAAAAGCGCATGTTGCAAGAGTCGGTTGACTCCTTGTTCGACAACAGCCGCAAGGTGAACGCTGTAAAAGCCGATGGTAACCGTGCCCTCAAATCGTTGAGCGATATGCTCAAGGGCAAGCAGGGTCGTTTCCGTCAAAACTTGCTCGGTAAGCGTGTCGACTATTCAGGTCGTTCGGTAATCGTGGTAGGTCCTGAGCTCAAGCTGCACGAGTGCGGTTTGCCCAAGGACATGGCCGCTGAGCTTTTCAAGCCGTTTATTATCCGCAAGATGATTGAGCGCGGTATTGTAAAGACGGTAAAGAGCGCCAAGAAAATTGTAGACCGCAAAGACCCTGTGGTATGGGATATTTTGGAGAACGTGATGAAGGGCCACCCGGTGCTTCTGAACCGTGCCCCAACACTCCACCGCTTGGGTATCCAGGCTTTCCAGCCGAAGATGATCGAAGGCAAGGCCATTCAGTTGCACCCATTGGTGTGTACGGCCTTCAACGCCGACTTCGACGGTGACCAAATGGCTGTGCACGTGCCCCTCGGCAATGCTGCTGTTTTGGAAGCCCAACTGTTGATGTTGTCGTCGCACAACATCCTCAACCCAGCCAACGGTTCGCCTATTACCGTTCCTTCGCAGGACATGGTATTGGGTTTGTATTACATTACCAAAGGCCGCAAGAGCACCGCAATCGAAAAGGTTTTGGGCGAAGGCCTTACCTTTTATTCAGCTGAAGAAGCCATCATTGCCCACAACGAAGGCAAAGTGGCCCTGCATGCTTGGGTAAAAGTGCGTGCCAGCGTGATGAACAAGGAAACGGGTAAGCTCGAAAACAAACTCATCGACACCACGGTAGGACGTATCATGTTCAACCAGGTAAGTCCGCCTGAGATTGGTTTCGTAAACGAATTGTTGACCAAGAAGAGTTTGCGTGAGTTGATTGGTGAGATTGTACGTCACACCAATTTGCCTACCACAGCCAAATTCCTCGACGATATCAAGAATCTCGGCTTCCGCATGGCCTTCCAGGGTGGTTTGTCGTTCAACTTGAACGACGTAATGATCCCCGACAACAAGGTTCGTTTGTTGGAAGAAGCTCAAAAAGAAGTGAATGAAGTAACCAATAATTACAACATGGGCTTCATCACCAATAACGAGCGTTACAACCAGGTAATTGACATTTGGACCCGTATCAACAGCCGTATCACCGATACGCTGATGCGCGAAATTGCTGCCGATAAGCAGGGGTTCAACTCGGTGTACATGATGCTCGATTCAGGTGCCCGTGGTTCGAAAGAACAGATCCGTCAGTTGGGCGGTATGCGTGGTCTGATGGCCAAGCCGCAGAAGAGCGGTGGTGCCGGTGAGATCATCGAAAACCCCATCTTGTCGAACTTCAAAGAAGGTTTGTCGGTATTGGAGTACTTCATCTCTACCCACGGTGCCCGTAAAGGTTTGGCCGATACAGCCTTGAAAACAGCCGATGCCGGTTACCTCACCCGTCGTTTGCACGACGTTGCGCAGGACGTGGTGATCAGCGAATTCGACTGCGGTACTTTGCGTGGTATCGAAACATCCGCTCTCAAGGACAATGAAGACATCGTTGAATCGCTGTACGAGCGTATTGTAGGCCGTAGCATCCTGCACGATTTGGTTCACCCAATCACTAAAGAATTGATCGTTGGTGCAGGTGAAGAAATCACAGAGTCTATTGCTGAAGCCATCGACCAATCGCCTATCGATTCGGTTGAAATTCGTTCGGTATTGACATGTGAATCAAAAGTAGGTGTTTGTGCGAAGTGCTATGGTCGCAACTTGGCCACCAATAAAATGGTGCAAATGGGTGAATCGGTGGGTGTCATTGCTGCCCAGTCGATTGGTGAACCTGGTACCCAGCTGACCCTCCGTACCTTCCACGTAGGTGGTGTGGCCGGTAACGTGGCGACCGAATCGCAACTGATTGCCAAGTTTGGTGGTTTGGTTGAGTTCGACGAAGTACGTACTGTGAAATACAAAGGAGGTGAGGCTCCAGTTGATGTAGTTGTTTCACGTTCGGGTGAAATCAAAATCATCCACCCTGAAACGCAGCAGCCGCTCATGACCAACGTACTGCCTTATGGTGCTGTGTTGAGCGTGAAGCCTGGTGATACCATCAATAAAGGCGACAAAATTTGCGTTTGGGACCCTTATAACGCCGTTATCATCTCTGAATTTGAAGGTAAGGCCGATTTCGAGCATATTGTGGATGGCATGACCTTCCGCGAAGAGTCGGACGAGCAAACCGGACACAAAGAGAAGGTAATCATTGAAACCAAGGATAAAACGCGTAACCCTGCCATCCGCATCCTGAATGCGAAGGGTGAGAACCAGCGTACATACAACCTGCCTGTGGGTGCCCACATTTCGGTTGATGAGAATGCGGCTATCATTCCAGGTCAGGTAATCGCTAAAATCCCACGCTCGACCACCAAAACCCGTGACATTACGGGTGGTCTGCCCCGTGTAACAGAATTGTTCGAAGCCCGTAACCCATCGAACCCGGCTGTAGTGTCGGAAATCGACGGCGTGGTGAGCTTTGGCGGCGTGAAGCGCGGTAACCGTGAAATTCAAGTAGAATCGCGCGATGGTCAAATCAAAAAATACCTCGTGCCATTGAGCAAGCACATCTTGGTGCAGGATGGTGACTTCGTGAAAGCCGGTGATCCGCTTTCAGATGGTGCCATTACGCCTGCTGCCATCTTGTCGATCAAAGGGCCAGGCGCGGTGCAAGAGTACCTTGTGAACAACATCCAGGAGGTTTATCGCTTGCAGGGTGTGAAAATCAACGACAAGCACTTCGAAGTGATCGTGCGTCAGATGATGCAGAAAGTAGTCATCATAGATCCGGGCAACACAACTTTCCTCGAGCAGGAAGTTGCTGATAAGCTCGAATTCATGGAGATGAACGACTGGATTTACGACAAAATGATTGTGACCGATGCTGGTGACTCTTCAAGCCTCAAAGTAGGTCAGCTCGTATCGTTACGCAAATTGCGTGATGAAAACTCGATGCTGAAGCGCAAAGACTTGCAGCCTGTGCAGTACCAGCAAGCGTTGCCGGCTACTTCGCAGAGCATGTTGCAAGGTATTACCAAGGCTTCGCTCGGAACCCGCAGCTTTATTTCGGCTGCCTCGTTCCAGGAAACCACCAAGGTGTTGAACGAAGCGGCAATTGCCGGTAAGATCGACGACTTGAACGGATTGAAGGAGAACGTGATCGTGGGTCACCTGATCCCTGCCGGTACCGGTTTGCGCAACTACGAAAAGATTGTAGTAGGCTCACGCGAAGAGTATGAAAAACTGATGGCTTCGAAGGCCATTGGCGACGATGAAATTTGAGTAGCGTTTTTTTAACCTGGAAAGGGAGTCGGTTCGCCGCACTCCCTTTTCCTCATTTTAACCCTTATGCAACCAGAACAAGATCCCAATCAAATCAATATTGAACTCGGCGAAGACATTGCCGATGGTACTTACAGCAACCTGGCGATCATCACGCATTCGAATGCCGAATTTGTGATTGATTTTGTCCGCATGATGCCCGGTGTGCCCAAGGCGCGCGTGAAGTCGCGCATCATCTTAACTCCGCACCACGCAAAACGCCTGCTTGCGGCCCTGGCCGACAATGTAAGTAAGTTTGAGCAAGTGCATGGTGAAATCGACATCAACGATCACCCGGGTGCCTTGCCCATGACCTTCGGTGGTCCAACAGCACAAGCATGAGTTTTGCGCTCAAAAGCAGCGATGCAGGTGCATTGCGTGCCTTGGCCGTGAATTTGGGCCGTGAAGCAAACTGGTATACGAAATTGCAACTCGAAGAGCTGGAGATATTTCAATACCATGACTTGCTGTACAAATTGCTCGATTTGATGCGCGCCACCAATTTTATCTACGAGTTTGATTGGATGGGCTTTGGCAAACAAGCCGATCAGTTGATTGATAAAGCGGAATTACTCAAGCAAGCCGACCTGGAAACCCTACGTAAGTTGTTTACCGCACATAGTAGAAACGAAGCATTAAAAGACGGTCACCTGGCCGAAATGATCGATAGTGGTCACTTGCAACAGGCTGTTGGTCGCTTGGTAGCACTACTTTGACAAAAACTTTTTATCTTGAGGGATGATGCGCTTACTGTGGGTTATCCCTTTTTTGTTTTTAGGACATTTTGCGCAAGCGCAAGACTTCAGGGCGGGAATGATTGCTGCTGTGAATGGTAGTCAACTCGATGGCGATGGCTTGAGCGGGTACAACAAGCCTGGGGTGTATGCCGGTCTTTTTGTTGCGCGTGATTTGAAGCCGCAATGGTACTGGCAGTTGGAGTTGGCCTATTCGGGCAAAGGTAGTCAGCGCGTGTTGCGGCCCGATAACCTCGATGAAGGGCCATGGTTGCGCTTGAGCATGCACTATATCGACATTCCTTTAACCGTCCATTATCGTTACCGAGAAAACTGGCACTTTCATGCCGGTGCAGGCATGAATTTCTTGGTAAATTTTAATTACCGCGATCTCCGCTTATTGACATTGAATACAGATTTCAGGCGTTGGGAGTCAGCCATGCATTTGGGGACGACGTACGAAATCACTCCTAAAATCAAGGCTACCGCCCGATTTTCGTACAGTATGCTGTCGGTTGATCCAAATGGTCGGCCGGTTCCTTTTTTCGCTTTGTTGCAGCGCGGTGCATTCAACAATGTGTTGAGCTTAGGAATTCGCTATCAGGTGCGCGGTTAAACCAATCCGTCGAGCTTCATTTTGTGGAAGGCAATGAGCCCGCTCAATACGGCACCTGGTATGCCTTGACCGGGGTAGGTGGTGTCGCCGCAAACGTACAATTTGCCTTTCTCCAAGCGCGCCCCCATCATTTGCCAGGGCTTGATGCTTTTGAATTGGGGGTAACCACCTACGAAACCCCATTGTCGGCCAGTCCATTTTTCCCAACTTTTGGGCCCCGAGCTGTGCAGGTATACGATGTTTTCGCGGCGTAGTAAATCGTGCTGCTCGAGTGCATCGAGTATTTGGGCTTCGGCCAATGCGCGGTCTTCGATGCGGTTGTGCTCAGGATCGGGCCAATGGGTGCTCACCGAGATGGCCATTTGTCCTGCTGAAGCGCGTAGCTCATCAGATGCAGGATGTAGCGAAACAAAAATGCTGTGTGTTTGGGTACCGTACAGGGGCTCTTCGAGGTGTATTTGGTGGTGCAGGCAATCGTAATGGCGGTGTGAATAGATGCCAATGCCCATCTGCAAGGCGCTGCTGAGTTTTACAGAAGGAAGCAACTTTGTTTGGATGCGTTGTTTCGACCTGCCAGCGGGTAATAGGCTGTACAGGTTGTTGAGAGGAATACTTGACACAACGCTTTGGTAGGCATGGCTGTTTTCAGTTGTTTGTATGGTCACCCCTTTTGGTTGGGGTTGGATGCTCTTAACCCGGGTCCGCAGCAATACCCGCCCGCCCTTTGACTGCAAATAATCGGTGAGGCGATTTACCAGTCCGGCCATACCTCCAGGCATGTAATAATTGCCAAAATTGGTATAGCACAAAGCTGTGGCCCCGAACAACATATTAACGTCCTCGCGTTTGTTTTGGGCAGTAATAATGAGTTGTTCATCTACGAATCGGCAAAATTTGTCGTTTTGGTGCAATCCAAACCGTTGCAGACAAGCAGCAACAGTTTCGAAGGCATGCGGAATAGCTTTTAATTGGCCTGGCCTGAAGTGCAATGCAAGGTCAACCAAATCGCGTAGGTTTTGGGGAGGAAAGGCACGTTGTTGGCCGGAAATATGCCACACTTTTTGGCTGATGGCAAAGCAGTGTTCCCAAAAGGCACGTTGGCCGTGAACACCAAAAATCCGTTCTGCTTCATCAATCCAGGCGTCGATGTTTTGGTGACGGGTGATGGTTTCTCCATTCAGGTACACTTGCATGGGCGTTTCCAGCAGCTGAGCGGGTAGCGCAATGCCAAGGTCATTGAGCAGCAATGCCAGGGGCATGCCGGCATCGAGGCCGACAAGTGTGGTGGCACCGCTTTCAAACCAAAAGCCTTTTCGGGGATAGGTGGTAGTACAGCCGCCAGGAATCCAATTCTGCTCGAAGAGGTCAACTTCTTTTCCGGCTTTGGCCAATAAACAGGCAACGGTTAAGCCGGCCATGCCACTGCCCACCACTGCCATACGCTTCGGTTCTTGCATGCGTTTCGAACAAAAAAGGCCGGTAGATGTTTCCCGACCTTCATGTGAACTTAGTTTTTGATGACTTTTCGGAATACCCTGAATTGTTCGCCTTCGAGGCCAATGAGGTATAAACCGGCAGGTAGTTGCTCCATTTGCAAACTGGTGCTGTTTTCGCCTGCTGGAAGAACAATTTCTTCAAGTGTCTGGCCCAGTTGGTTCATGAGTACCAAGCGTTGCGCCTGCACATCTCCCCAACTGATGACCAAGCCGCCTTGGGTAGGATTTGGATAGGCCCGTAGGCTGTTCATGGCTATTTCCTGCACACTCACGCCTTGTACAATGGTTACCACGTCGGCCTTAATCAAGGTGTCGGTGCAACTGCCATTGCCTGCATAAAGTTTGATGGTATAGGTGCCTTGCTGGGTATATGCTTTTTGCGGACTAAATCCGGTTGCAGTTGTGCCGTCACCAAAGTCCCAGGTGAATTGAGAAGCAAACTGCGAAAGGTTGACCAAGCCAATCAAATTTCCACGCGGGTAGGTAGCGTTTAATACGTTGAAGTCGGCTTGCGGCGCCTGGGGAACATTTACGGTGAAAATAAATGAATCAACGCCAAAAGCATTGTAGCCATATAGCACTACCGGATAATTGCCACTGTTGAGGGTTACAAGCGGATTGGATGCAGTGTCGGTGATGCCCGGCGCAAAAACCCAGCGCAAGCTATCGGCATTAAATACATCGCTGGTGAACTGCACCTGTACTGGATTGCAGCCTGCTTGAAGTGCGTGGGTGAAGGTTACGACAGGAGGCATTTGGGTAATGAGCAATTGAATGTCGTCGAGGAAAAGGTTATTGCCATTGTCGTTCACCCCTTCGAAACGGAAGGTTACTTCCCCGCTATTGAGGTAAGCCGAAAGGTTGATGCTTTCATTGCGCCAATGAGCGGGGTTTACGGCCGTAAATTCGCTGTTTTGCGGCACAACCGTTGCGAGCTGACTACCACCTTTGCCAAATATGCGGGTCCAAGTATTGCCGCAATCGGTACTGATGTACACATTCAATGAGTCGTTGCTGCTCGAATCGCGCTGGGCATAGGCCACGGCAAATCGCAAAACGAATTGCCCGGTGGCGGGGGCTGCCAAACGGCCTGTTTCCAGAAAATCACGTTGACCCCGTTGCGGATACTGGAAGAACTGCATATAGGCCGAACGGTTACCGGTAGGTCGTCCATTGGTGCTGGTTGTTGCCCAACCGACCATACCGTCGCTGTTCACGGGGATAACGTTTGATTGGACAATATTGGCGGCAGTGAACCGCTCAAACAGTGGTGGGTTCGATTGGGTACGCACGAAAATGATACGTGAAAGTTGGTTGTCAAAAGTGTCTACTTCTGCAAGAGCGGTATCGAGGCGTATGCGAAAGGTGAAAAGGGCATTGGGTTGGCCAACAGGCATGGGCATGGCTGGAAGGGCTATGGTGTCGGCTTGGTTGGTTGCCAAATTACCATTCCACATGATGCTTTGGAAGGGGCTAGTTCCCATCCTGAATTCAATAACGGCTTGTGAAATGGTGGAATCGCCCAAGTTGACAAAGGAAACAACCGGTGCAATACTGTCGGTGCACACCACGGTAGAAGGGGCAAGTAGCTGTTGGGCACGTACGTTTACGGGGCCATAATTGGGGCGTGCGGGAGTGTTTCCTTGGGCGATAAGGTATTGATAAGCCGCTTCAAGATCCATGAGGCCATTTCCGAAGGTATTGTCTTCACCTGCCGGACCCAAATCGATGGCCGAATAGTAAATGGCACGCAGCAGTGCGCTTCCGGGCAATTGCGGGAACGCTTCTTTCAGCAATAAGATGCCGCCAGCTACGTGTGGTGCAGCCATGGAGGTGCCGGTAAGGTTGGCATAGCTACCGGTGCCACTTGCCGAGCGTACGCTCGTGCCGGGTGCAACAACTTCGGGTTTGATCAACAGCTCGGGGCTGTTGTTGGTGCAAATGGATGGACCCCGACTGCTGCTATTTGCAATGGGGAAACCGCTCACTGCACCTTGGATATTGCCCGTACAAAAAACGTTCACCTCATTGGTATTGATGTTTTTGGGAGAGGTGATGGTAGACACACCCGGACCACTGTTTCCTGCCGAGAATACAACCGCGACTCCAGCTGCTTCCAAGGCGTTGAAGATAGGAACAACCGTGCTGTTGCATTGTGCCACGCCTTGCGAGCCTCCCCAGCTGTTGTTGATCACATCGGGTACGTCGGTGGTTGTGGCCGTATCATTGTCGGGGTTCAAGGCCCATTGAAATGCTGCTGTTGTACCTGCTGAGCCGGCACAGAGCGAACCTGCCGCAATCCATTGTGCATTGTAGGCCAGGCCGATGGTGTCGAAAGTATTCAATTGCAAGCCAACCATTGTACCCATGGTATGGGTGCCATGTGACGATGAACCATCACAATCGGTTGGGGTGGCACCGGGACCAAACCAAGCCTGACTGGCTGGCACAAAATTTCCCCGCCAACGGGCGCTCAATGCCGGGTGGATGCGGTGTACACCCGTATCACTGTTCATGCCCAGACGTCCTCTGCCTGTATAATCTCTTCTCCACAATTGAGGTGCTTTGACCACACGTAGTCCTACCTCAGTGCCGCCCGGACTTTCCGGACTGCTCGGAGGATCGACCGTTACCGGATCCATGCTGTGGTATTGGTCCATGTCCTCTTCCATCACCTCTATGCCGCGGTTTTGGAGTGCCAATGCCATAATCAAGGCTGGTTTGGCCTCGAAAACAAGCAAGTTGGTAATCCAATAAGGGGTCACATATTTCAAATGATTGGGCAATTGCTGTTCCAGAAGTCCAATCGCTTGCAGCCATGCGGGTTGCGTGGATGCAGCTTTGTCGGTGAGCAAACGCGAAGTAATGCGCACGCGGTGTTCAAAAGGCATGTTTTGCTGATCAAATGCACGGCCGAGACTGTCTACATTTACTCGGTCGGCAATGAGGAGACGTACCCGAAAAAATTGTTCGCTATTGGCGGGGTTCGTCAATTTTTCGAACAAAAGGGGTTCAATGGCTGCTGTTTGTCCTTGTACTTGGTTGAATGAACCCGTAAAGACACAAAAACAAAGGCCAATTACGGCTTTGGATAAGGCAGATACAGACATAGGAGGCTTTAGGAATGATGATTAAACCCCGTTGGGAGTTGAATTGTTTTGCCACGCAATTTGCTTATTTTTTTACAATGATTGGGTCGAAATGTTAAAAATCTGATTTTTAGATAGAAAAGTATTGATTTGGTGAATCCATTTTGCTAACATTGAATCTTTAATCAAACCTGTTTTTATGAACAAAATCTTACGCTTTTGGGGTGCTTTACTTCTTATCGGGGTTCTTGGCATTCCAACCGCTTTTGCACAAAACTTGGTCACGGTGGGTACGGGCACTGTGAACTTGACCAGTTTTGACTACCCGGCGCCTTATGGCAATTTTTACTGGGGTGCCCGTCATCAATTCCTGATCAGGGCAAGTGAACTTACGGCTGCTGGGGCAACCCCTGGTTTTTTAAGTTCTTTGGCTTTTGATGTTGCGACCGTTGAGGGTGAACCCATGCAGAATTTTACCATTCGCATTGGTACGACCAATGATACGGTGGTTTCGACTACGGCCGGATTTTATGGCAACCTGACCCAGGTGTTCACTACTCCAACCTACACAGAAGTTGCCGGATGGAATACCCACGCCTTTGCCACCAATTTTTTCTGGGATGGTTCTAGCAATCTGATCATCGAGACGTGCTTCAACAATTCGAGTTACACGGAAAATGCCATTGTGAATATGACGGATGCAGGTTTCCCTGCTTCTATTTGGTATCGTGCCGATGCAGCTGGTGTATGTGCGAATACGCTAATTACTGGTACTTCCAACAATCGCCCCAATATGCGATTCAATGTGTTGTCGATAACAGGTCGTGATGTTTCGGCTGCGGCCATCACGTCACCATCGGTTCCGGCAATTGCAGGAAGCTCTTCCCAAGTTACTGTTCAAATCCGCAGCATGGCGGCCGACCCGATTACTTCTGCCAGTGTAGGTTACCAAATTGGTAATGGTACTCCTGTTATTGAAACATGGACAGGTTCTTTGGGACTCGGTCAAACCAGCACACATACCTTTGCTGCCCCCATCACCTTGCCATCTTCCGGAACCTTTAACATTACCGCTTGGGCCAACAACGCCAATGGCTTAGGTGCAGATATTAATACGGCCAATGACACCACCAATGCATCTTTTTGTATTTCATTGGCGGGAGGTGTGTACACGGTAGGTGGTCCAACAGCCAACTATCCTACCATTCAAGCAGCCGTTGATGCCGTCAATTGTGGTGGTATAGCGGGTCCGGTTACTTTTTCCATTCTTCCAGGAACCTATTACGGAAGTTACACCTTGAATGGCGTTATTGGTGCTTCTTCAACCAACCAAATCACCTTCATCAGCAACACCGGCGTGGCTGCCGACGTGGTATTGATTCACGACACCGCTGCTTCGGTTACCAACAAAAGCATTTTTACGATCAACAACACGCCGGGTGTTACGTTCAACACGTTGACCTTGCGTCGTACGCAAAACGGAACTGGCACCTTTGCCAACATTTTGGCGAACGGCGCCGATAATCTTACCGTTACTTCGTGCGTGATTGACGACCAAACCAGCTTGAGTTCTGTGCCATTTGCAAGCAATGGCATCAGGGTGGACAATGCCAGCTTTATGAACTTCACAGGCAATGTTTTTAATGGCTTTTATCACAGCTTATACCTGACAGGTCCAACTGCAAACAGCAATTATGAAGAACTAAATACCGTTGTTGCCAATACGTTCAACAACTACAGGTATGCCTTTTATGCGTTGAATCAGTCGTTGCTTACGGTTGCTGATAACGTTGTGAACAACAATGCGTCAACCTTTGGCTATGGCCTATACGCATCGCGCGTTGTTGGTTTGAACATGAACGCCAACAAGATTCTGGGTGTAATGGGCAATGGAGGTATCTTCATCTCCAACCCGAACGATAGTACCTTGGGGCCGAACTTGATTACCAACAATGTGGTTTCAGGAACCTTCACCACCACCAGCACTTTCTCTTCTATTTATGGTATATATGTGGGGGGGTCGTACTCTGCAACTGCTACCAATCCCGTAAATGGACTCGATGATGTTGAGGTGGTATTCAATACCATTAATCTCACAGTAGATGCGCCTACAACATCTGCATTTGGTTTGCTGCACATTACTGGTGGTTTTGGTACTACGCCAGCCTACAGTAATGTGATGGTACTGAACAACCATGTAACTGGTTTTGCTGCCGGGGCAGGTTTGGGTACCAATACAGTGGCGGCTTTGTTTTCAACGGATAGCATTGTGAGTGTGTTGACCAGTAACCACAATAACTTCTATTTGGCCGATGCCAGTGGCAATGCTTCAACCAACAATCTTGTTCGCAACAGCAGCGGCCCAGTGCTTTTCCCCACTTTGGCTGCCTGGAACCAAGCTACTACCCAAGACGCTAACTCCGTTAGTCTCAACCCATCGTATACCAGCCAAGCATTACCTGTTCCTGCAAATAATGCCTTGAACAACTTGGGTACTCCTTATGTGTTGGTTTCGTCTGATGCAGCGGGTATCACCCGAAATACAACCACCCCCGACATTGGTGCCTATGAATTTACCCCTGCACCACTTGATTTGGCAGTAGTGGCCATTCAAACACAAGGTGGTTGCTCAGGTCCGAACCAAACGGTAGGCGTTCGCTTGCGCAGCGTGGGTACAAATACCTGGAATTTTGCAACCGACTCAGCGGTGATTACCCTCAATATCACGGGCCCTGGTTCACCTCAAGTATTTGCTATCACTGTGAATACCGATACCTTGGCGAGTGGTGCTGAAAGAAGTTTCACTATCACCACAACTGCAAACTTCACATTAGGAGGTAACTATACCATCGCTGCAGATGTTCAAAGTGCGAATGATGGCAATGCCTTGAACAACACCAACAACAGGACCATCAACGTGGTGGCCCCAGTAGCACAGCCTTACACTGAAAACTTCAATGGCAGCGGCACACCTGCCAACATCACCACCAATATGGAATTCAATAGTGCGGCTGGTGTGGGACAAACCGGCGGCATGCGATACAATGTTTATGGTTCGCAGGCATCCAACATCCGTACCCCGATCATCGGCCCACTCGACACCAATGCAGTGTTTGATTTTGATTACAAAATCACCGATTGGTCGGGCTGGAGCTGGCCAGGTGTTGCGTCTATTTTGGGCGCCAACGATACCATCCGCATTGAAGTATCAACCGATTGTGGACAGACGTTCTTTTTGCATGACAGCATTACCGCTGCCAGTCATGTAACAAGTAACGCTTTCGCTACCAAGCGCATTTCTTTGGGTGCATTCGCCAACCAGCAGGTTATTGTACGGATTGGTTTCCGTCAGTTCTCTGGTATTGACGTTTACTTGGATCTCGACAATTTCCGCTTGTTTACACCTTCTCCGGTGGATATGGGTGTGTTGTCGATTTTGGGGCCCAATGATGGTTGTGGTTTGTCGGGTTCCGACACGGTACGCGTTCGGGTGGTAAACTACGGAACGGTATCACAAACCAATACGCCAGTGTCGTACACGGTAAACGGTGGAACGGCGGTTACTGAAGTGATTGCGGCGACCATGTTGCCTGGCGATTCGCTCACCTATACCTTCACCACTTTAGCTAACTTGGGTACCATTGGCAATTACCAAATTCGTTCTTACACTGGTGCAGCCAATGATGGCGACTTTACCAACGATACTGTGGGCCGCTTGGTGCGTAACTATCCAGTGGTTAGCAGCTTCCCTTACTTGGAGGATTTTGAAGGCACTGCTAGCGGCTGGTTCAGCGGTGGTACTGCTAGCAGCTGGGCTTTGGGAATACCATCGGCAAGCATTATCAGTGGTGCGGCTTCGGGCACGAAAGCTTGGGCTACCAATCTCACGGGTAATTTTAACCAAGGCGAACGCAGCTGGGTACAGTCGCCCTGTTTCGATTTGAGCAGCCCTAACTTTGTAAGTCCAGAACTTCGTTTCAAACTCTGGTATGAGGTAGGCCAGTTCGATGGTGGTGCCAACGTGCAATACAGCACCAATGGTGGACAAACCTGGCAAGTGCTCGGCACAACCACCAGCGGATTATTGAACTGGTACAACGGTGGCACTATTCAGAATAGCGGCACACCTGTACAGCCAGGTTGGATTGGTAATACAGGTAGTACTACCTTCCCAGGCTCTGGTGGTTATGTGGAAGTAGCTCACAAACTGAATGCTTTGATTGGCCAATCAAGTGTCATCTTCCGGGTGAGTTTCTACAGCAGTTCATTCGCAACTGTGCGCAACGGTATCGCATTCGATGATTTCCGTGTATTCCAGCCACTCGATCCAGTGATTACCTCGGTTGACACCTTGGGCAATACCTGTGCTGTTGGCCCACGTACCGTAACAGCTTCGGTATTTAATTTCAGTCCGGTTACCAGTACCACGCTGCATTATTTGTTGTCGCCTTCGGGTGCGTACGCAACTGCTCCAATGACCTTCTCAAGCGCCAACAACCGCTGGTCGGGCACCATCCCTGCAGGAACACCAAATACACGTATAAGCTATTTTGTTACCACGGTTGACAGTGCAGGATTGGTAGACACTTCTGGTTTGCTGTCGTACATCGATGATTATTTGCAGCCAAATGCAGGTAACGACACAACAGTTGTTTCAGGTTCTTCGGTAACCCGTGTAGCAGGAGGTGCGTTGTTCGCCGGCCAAGTAGGTACAGGTACGATTACCAATACCGCTACCAGCTATCCAGCTCCATACGGTGGTTTTTATTGGGGTGCCCGTCACCAATTCCTGGTGCATGCATCTGAACTTTCGGCCGCAGGCGTAAATGCTGGTCCATTGGCTTCTTTGGCCTTCAATGTAATTGGTGCACAAGGGGATCCACTGGCTGACTTTACCATCAAATTGGGTCACACGGCTACCACAAACCTTACCACTTGGGAATCGGGTTTGAGTACCGTGTACAACGTGCCCAGCTATACCGATTCGCTCGGTTGGAATGTTCACGCTTTCCAGTCGCCATTTGTTTGGGATGGAAGCAGCAACATAGTGGTGGAAGTTTGCTTCAACAACACTTTGTATACCGACAATGCCATCGTTGAACAATCTACAACCACCTTTACGTCTTCGGTATGGTATCGCGCAGATGCAACAGGTGTTTGTACGAACAACCTGACTACATCATCGATGTCGCAAAGGCCAAATATGATTTTTGCGGGTGGATATCCATTTACTTGGAAAAACCTCAATACAGGCAATGTGATTTCAAGCACCAATCCGGTATTGACGGTAAGTCCAACGGTAACAACAAGTTATGAGTTAAGCTTGAACGACGGCAACTGTAACAAGGCCGATACGGTGACAGTGACTGTAACACAACCCCAGCCTGATTTTGGCGTGACCATTATCATGCAGCCGAATGCTCCACAGATGAATCAGCCGCACACTGTAATGGCTGTAATCCGGAACTTTAGCAATGTGCCTGGCACTGGGTTTGACGTAGCCTACAGCATCAATGGTGTAGAACTCAATGCAAATGCCATCAGCCGTACGGTTCCTGCAAATGATACCATCCATCATATCTTCTCACAGGCATGGACCCCAACAACGGGTGGAACTCACCTTATCTGCGCTTACACCAAGTCAAACAGCGATCCAAACATTCAAAACGATACAACCTGTCGCACCTATTTGAATGTGAGCGTTGAGGAAGCGCAACTTTTGAACCGCGTTTATCCGAACCCTGCCGATCAAATGGTAAATTTCGAATTCTCAGGCAATGAGGGGGAAGGCACCTTGGAAATCAGGGATCAATTGGGTCGTGTTGTTTACAGTGCCCGTGTTGATTTGAGCACTGGTGGACGCCACGAAGTGAAAACAGAAACTTTTGCATCAGGTGTGTACAACTATCGCTTTGTGCAAGCTGAAAAAGTGCACAATGGTCAGTTGATGATACGCCGTTGATAGCGGTTTAGGAATGCAAAAGCCCCGGCCATTCGGTCGGGGCTTTTCTGTTTTTATAAAATCATTGCAATTAGAGTCGCTGCTGCAGTTTGGGTACCATGGCAGCTTTCCAGCTGGCAAAGTCGCCTGCAAGGATGTGTTTACGTGCCTCCTTTACCAACCATAAGTAGAAATGCAGGTTGTGCAAAGAAGCCAATTGAGCACCCAACATTTCGCCTGTTACAAACAAATGAGCCAAGTATGCCCGTGAATGGTGCAAGTCGGTAAAAAGCGCGCTTTGCGGATCGATGGGGGAGAAGTCGGTCCTCCATTTTTTATTTCTGATGTTGATGATCCCCTCACTGGTAAACAACATGCCGTTGCGTGCATTGCGGGTAGGCATCACACAGTCGAACATATCGATGCCCAAAGCTATACATTCGAGCAAGTTCACCGGCGTTCCTACACCCATCAGGTAGCGTGGTTTGTCGGCGGGTAGGATTTGGCAAACCAAATCGGTCATGGCGTACATATCTTCGGCGGGTTCGCCCACACTCAGCCCGCCTATGGCATTGCCTGCAGCTGCTTTCGATGCGATATAGGCTGCCGATTGTTTCCGGAGATCGGGATACACGCTGCCTTGTACGATTGGGAAAAGCATTTGGGCATGTCCGTAGAGAGGTTCAGTCGTGTCAAAATGTGCAATACAGCGGTCAAGCCAGCGATGCGTGAGGTGCATCGAATTGCGTGCGTATTTTTCATCGCAAGGATAGGGAGTGCACTCATCAAATGCCATGATGATATCCGCACCTATTTTGCGCTGAATCTCCATCACAAACTCTGGAGAGAACAAGTGTTTACTGCCGTCGATGTGGCTGCTGAACGTAGCACCTGCTTCTTTGATTTTTCTCCTGTCGGCCAGCGAAAACACCTGGTATCCGCCACTATCGGTAAGGATGGGGCCTTCCCAGCCCATGAAGCGATGCAGGCCACCTGCTGCCTCCAGGGTATCGGTCCCTGGCCGTAAATACAAATGATACGTATTGCCCAAGATGATTTGGGCACCAATCCCCGATTTTAATTCGTGTTGATGTACGGCTTTTACCGTCCCTGCCGTCCCTACGGGCATGAAAATCGGGGTTTCAATTTCACCGTGATCGGTTTGAAGGCTTCCGGCGCGTGCGCCACTTTTGGGATCGGTTTTGATCAGGGTAAAATCGCCTGCTCTGTGCATAAAATCTATTTGGCTCCAACAAATTTGGAGTAGTTTTGTCGACAAATTTAGAGAAGCTCTAAAGCTTTAGTGAGAATATTCATGGACTTGCTCTTTTTTCTTCCGCTTGCCCTCCTGGTTGTAACGGGGATTGGTAGTCTTTTTTACCAGTATTACATCTGGTTACCAGCATTGCGCAAACAAACCGCGCCTGTAAATATGCACAAGCAAGGCGTTTCGGTTATTATTGCCGCACGCAACCAGGCTGGCTTGCTGCAAGAGCATTTGCCCATTTGGTTGTCTCAAACTTACGACACGTATGAATTGGTCATTGTAAATGATTGCAGTTACGATGAAACAGCGGATTTGCTACTCAGTTGGCAAGAAAAGGATGCAAGGCTCAAGGTGGTAAGCTTGGAAGAGCAACCCAAATATCCTACAGGAAGAAAATTCGCATTGACTTTGGGTGTAAAAGCGGCAACCCATGATGTTTTGCTCTTTACAGATGCTGATACGGTACCCTGCGGGCCAAACTGGATCAGCAGCATGCAGCAGTACTATGTTTCGAAAGCAGAAATTGTACTCGGCTTGGCTTTCCCGCGCCGAAAGACAGGCTTACTCAACGTGCTTTCGCGATTCGACTCCCTGCAGTTGGCGCTCCAGTACAGTGGGCATGCTTTGAGCAGAAGGGCCTATATGGGTTTAGGAAAGAACCTAAGTTACCTAAAAACATTGTTTTTCTTTCATAAAGGCTATGTATCGCACATCAAACACGCCCCTGGCGACGATGATTTGTTTGTGAACAATGCTTCTAATGGAGGCAATGTACGGGTTGCCCTCGACCCGCAAGCTTTTACAGAGGTGGTGCCCGATAAGTCGTTCACAAGCTTTTGGGACAAAAAAATACGACTACAAAGCAGTTTTCGATTTTACAAGTCCTCCGACCAGCGGTGGCTTACCGCGTACATGCTTTTGCAATGGATGTTGCCTGTATTTACTACTGTCGCCTTGGTGTGGTACACGCCCTTGGGACTTTTGTGGTACACCGCTTTGATCCTATGGGCAGTCGTTTGGTTGAACAAACTGGTGTTTGCATCGGTATTCGCCCGCCGTGTACAATTAAAAGGAATGTTGGTTTGGTTGCCGCTCATTCAACCCATGCACCAGATATTGCAGTTTTTTTGGATGGTAAGAGGTTACTTCGCTAAACCGGGTTGGTAATGATAGATGATGTGTTGCAGCCATATTTTCCCGCTCTCAGCAATGTGCAAATCCAACAGTTTGCTGCTTTGGAAGGTTTGTATGCCGAGTGGAATGCCCAAATCAATGTGATTTCGCGCAAAGACATGGATGCTTTTTACTTGCATCATGTATTGCACAGTATGGCCATTGCCAAGGTGCAGCCTTTTTTACCCGGCAGCAAATTATTGGACGTTGGCACGGGAGGAGGACTTCCGGGGATTCCATTGGCTATTTTGCATCCCGAATCCGAGTTTTTGCTCGTAGATTCAATCGGCAAAAAGATCAAAGTTGTGCAAGAAATTTCCAGCGCCATCGGTTTGCAAAATGTAACAGCACGTCATCAACGTGCCGAGGAGGTGAAGGGCAAGTTCGATTTTGTGATCAGCAGAGCGGTTACGCGAATGGCGCCGTTTTACCAGTGGGTGCAGCATAAGTTTGAAAACAACAGCCGTCATGCCCTGCAGAATGGCATTCTATACCTGAAAGGTGGCGATTTACGGGAGGAGCTTGATGAATGCGGGAAGCCTTACACCATTTACCCCATCAGTGATTTTTACAAGGAGTCTTTCTTTGAAACAAAGGCTGTGGTACATGTAGTGCCCACATAGAGGTTGAGGCGGTTTTGGCAAGGATACATGCACACGCCGCGCCAATATTTTACAATTTCTTTACCCCCTTAGCTCCTGAAAGGCTATTTTTGTTTGTAAGGTGCTTTTTTACTTATTGCTAACTTTTGGATTATCGCTCGTCTTTCCATGGCTGAGTGAAAAATTGTCGGGTACCTACAGGTGGAGCCTTGCTTTGTGGCCATTTGCGGGCTTTTTGCTGTTTATGGCGCTACCAGCCCAGTCGGTAAATTCAGCATGGTTGCCGCAAATAGGCTTTCATTTCGCATTGAAGCTCGATGGTTTATCACGCTTGTTCGCACTGCTGATAACGGGCATTGGTAGCTTGGTATTTGTGTACAGCGCCAAGTATTTTGCGGGTCATCCGGGTAGAAACCGATTTTATGGCTTCATTACTTTGTTCATGGCCAGCATGCTGGGCCTCGTTTTGGCAGATGATTGGCTGCTGATGTTTGTCTGCTGGGAATTGACTTCCATCAGCTCGTTTTTTTATTGCCATCAATTACCAAGAACAAGCTGCGCGCAAATCGGCCATTACCGCGTTAAGTATAACAGGGTTAGGTGGTATTGGGCTTTTTGGTGCCGCTATTTTGTTTAAAGGTGTAACGGGTAGTTTTCAAATTAGCACAGCAGGACCGGCTTTATCGGCTCATTTCGGGCAACCTGCCGTGCAAGCAGCACTGGATTTGTTGTTGTTGGCTGCATTTACCAAGTCAGCTCAATTCCCGTTTCACTTTTGGCTCCCTGGAGCCATGGCGGCTCCAACGCCCATCAGCACCTATTTGCATTCGGCCACGATGGTAAAGGCAGGAGTGTATTTGCTTTTGCGTATGTCGCCTTCATTGTCAGGACATCCGTGGTGGGGCGAAGTATTGGTGGGTTTTGGGGCGCTTACCATGCTTTATGCCGCATTCCATGCCCTTTTTCGGACCGATATGAAAGCGGTTTTGGCCTACACAACCGTTGCAGCGCTGGGTATATTGGTGTTTTTAACAGGCTTGGGCGCTCCTCAAGCGCTTCAGTCAGCATTGGTTTTTGTAGTGGTTCATGCCTTGTACAAAGCAGCTTTGTTTTTGGTCACAGGAGGTGTTGACCATGCTGTTCATACACGTAATTTATTGCGTTTGGGAGGATTGTACAAAGCCTTGCCTGCAGTGGCATTAGCTGCCTGCATGGGGCTTTGCTCAATGGGGGGTTTCCTCCTTTGCTTGGTTTTATTGGCAAAGACCTGATGTACGAAGCCTTGATGTAGCATGATTTTGCAATGTGGCTGTTGCCGTTGTTGGTGGCAACCAAAGTGATGCTCATATATGCCGGTTTTCAGGTTGGATTGCGTCCCTTCATTGGTCCAGCCATAGATCAGAGAGCAGTAGAGCCAGTGTCGCCTTGGCTGTGGGTGCCTCCCATGTTTTTGGCGTTAGTTGGACTTTTGTTGGGCATTTTTCCAAGCCTCTTTGAACCCTTGCTTGCAGAAGCTTTGCAGGCAGTAGGTGTTGAGCACATGTCTGGATTGGCATTGTGGCATGGCGTGAATGCGGTTTTCGGTTGGAGTGTTGTGACTTTGGTGCTAGGTACTGGACTTTATTTTACATGGAAGTTGACCGAAAGCCGTGGGGCGTGGACATCATCATTGAAAGGCATTTCACCCGAATCGATAGGCAATCAGTTGGCTTTTGGGCTGCTCACATTTGCGGGCATGTTTACGCGCTTTTTTCAACACGGGTATTTGCGCTACTATGTCATGTCGGTAGTCACTGTTTTGGTTGCAGGTATTGGGTACCGTCTTTTCAATAATTACGTGCTCCAGGCAAGTTTTCATCCGGTATTGACCCTTACCTTCTACGAAATTGGTGTATTGGTACTCATGCTGGCCGCCATTATATTTACAGTAATTGCCCAATCACGATTGGCGGCTGTGGCTGCATTGGGTGGGCTTGGCTTGGCCATTTGTTTGATTTTTGTTTTTTATGGCGCACCTGATTTGGCGATTACCCAATTTACCATCGACACCTTAACGGTGATACTGTTTGTGTTGGTGTTGTACAAGCTGCCTCGATACATTCGGGTTTCGAGCATGCCTGTCTTGGTACGCGACATATTACTACAGAATCAAATACATAGCAGAAGACGGTTCTACCGCCTATTCGCCAATTAGGGCAGTTGATTTTAATGCGGGCAACGAAATTGAAATGGTCACTTGGCCTAATCCTACGTCCGACGCGGTGAATATGCAATTGCGGAATGTGATTGATGAGAGCATCTTGGTCCGGCTGCTCGACCGCAAAGGTTCAGAGCTCGGCCAAAAAAGATTTACACCAAACGAAATTATCAGATTTGATCTGGCCAATGTCGTACCCGGGGTTTATTTCATTGAAGTAATTACCAGTAAAGGCAAAAGGACTGAAAAAATCGTCGTTTGGCGTTAAAGGCAGTAATCCCCTCCACAAGAGGGATTCTTGATAACTAAACCAAATCATGAGCAAGGCTGGTCCGGGAGGATCGGCCTTTTTTGTTTTTTCTCCTTTCATTTTTGGTTTTGCCTCCGATTTTGGATATTTTAGCAACTTCTACTAATTCTGAAACCATTAATTGTTGATATGAACAGAATCTTTACCTCACTTTGGGTGGCTTTGCTGTTGTTGATTGGAATCCAATCGGCAGAAGCACAAGTAATCGTCACCATTGGCACAGGCACTACTGCCAATACCAACACCACTTATCCAGCGCCATACGGCAACTGGTATTGGGGTGCCAGGCAGCAGTACCTTATCCGCGCAAGCGAAATCATTGCGGCTGGCGGAACTCCTGGCTTTATTTCATCGCTGGGTTGGAATGTTCAAACGGTTCAAGCGGTGGCCCTCACCGACTTCACCATCCGCTTGGGAACTACAACTGACTCTGTGCTGAACACGACCGCATTCATTGGCGGAACCACGCAGGTCTTTAACGTGCCAAGTTACACTGAGGTTGCAGGTTGGAATACCCATGCATTCAGCCAAAACTTTTTTTGGAACGGTACTGACAATGTGGTGGTAGAAGTTTGCTTTAACAACACTTCGTACACGAATAATGCATTGGTGTTTAATACCAACGTTGGCTTCGCAGCTTCCACTTGGTACATTGCTGATGCTGCAGGTGTGTGTACAAACCCTTCGCCCTTCCTTAGCTCTTCAACCAGTCGCCCGAATATGCAATTGGGCTTTTTGCCAAATACTGGTCGTGATTTGGGAACCGTTCAGCTCATTTCGCCCAGTCCATTGGCTTTAGGTGCGAATTCTGTAACTGTTCGTTATACATCGCTTGCGGCTGATACAATTCTCAACGCGAATTTGGGCTATCAATTGGACAACAACTCGCCCGTAACAGTTACAGGTCACACTTTCTCAACGCCATTGTCAGCTGGTCAAGGTGAAAACTACGTATTCCAAACCCCGTTGAACATTACAGCAAATGGCAATTACACGCTCAAGGTTTGGAACAGCAATGCCAATGGATTAGGTGCTGACCAAAATACGGGCAACGATACACTCACGTTCAATTTGTGTACATCACTGAGTGGATCTTATACTGTGGGCGGCACTTTGGCAGATTTTCCAGACATCACCTCAGCAGTTGCTGCTTTGCGCAATTGCGGTGTTGCTGGTCCCACTACCTTTTTGATCAATGATGGCACCTATTATGGCAGCTATAACTTAACTGGAATTGTTGGCGCGGGTGGTACAAACAGCATCAATTTTGTAAGTGCTACTTCCATTCCTGGCGGGGTTGTGCTCATCCAAGACACGGTAACCCCAGTGACAGGTGCACGACACCATTTCTCAATCAATGGCATCCAGAATGTCAGCTTCAATGGTTTGACTTTCCGTCGTACCCTTGATGGTACCGCGCTTTCAGCCATCATTTTGCTCGAGAACAATGCGGACTTTGCCACCGTTACCAACTGCGTGTTCGATGACCAAACCGGGGGAGGCTACTTCAACAATTACGGTATCCGCATCAACAACTCGAATTACGCCAATATCATTGGAAACGTATTTACAAATTTCTACTATACTATTTATGTTAACGGTCCGACCGTGAACTCAACTTATGCCGAGGGCATAAACGTTACTGCCAACCAGTTTACAGGCTACCGCTATGCCGTATATTTCATCAATACGCGCAATCCAATTGTAAGTGGTAACCAGTTCAATGGCTTGAACAGCAGCTCTACTTTCGGATACGGTATTTATATGAGCCGTGCATCTGTTGCAACAATTGCTGATAACAACATCACGGGCAAACTTGGAAGTGGTGGTATCTACTTGTTCAACATGAACCCTGATTCTTTGGGTGGTGAAAACCGGGTGTACAACAACGTCATTGCTGGTATTGCTGATGCAAGCACTACGTTGATCAATTACGGCATTTATTTCTCTGGATCGTTCAGTGCCACAGCTACCAACCCGGTTAACCCGCTCGACCAAATCTCGATTGTGAATAATACGGTAAGCGTATTAAATCCAAGTACCACAACCAGTGTGCATGGTGCCATTCACCTTACAGGTGGTAGCACTACTACGCCGGCCATTTCGCGCATGGAGGTCCTAAACAACAACGTGATGGTACAAGCACCTGCTGGTGGGGCGTTGCCCACCAACTACCAACCATTTTACTTGGTAGATCAGCAGATCGAAGATTCGCTGGTATCAAATTACAACAATTTCATTGCCCTCGATGCAACAGGTGGCATTGCAATCAACCCTGTGGTACGATTGGCAAGTAATAACTATGCAACCATTGCTTCATGGACCGCGGCTTCTGGTCAAGACACCTTCTCGTTGAGCGTGAATCCCGACTTTATCGCACCAACCTTGCCTATCCCTACAAGCTTGGCACTCGACAACAAAGCGACTCCTGTGGCTTATGTGACCGCTGACATCACTGGTCAAGCACGTTCGGCAACCACACCTGACGTAGGTGCATATGAATTTGTTGGCTTGCAGTTCTCGCAAATTACAGTGACCCCATTGGCCGACACTTTGGTTACACCGAACCGTGCCATCGTAGCAAACATCCAAGATTCGACTGGCTTGATAACCACGAGCCCGAATGCTCCGCGGATGTTCTACCGCAAGAACAGCACAGGTAGCTGGGTTGTTGACAGCACTGCTACTGTTACCGGTAACAATTTCAGCTTTACATTCAATTATGCCGCACTGGGTGGTGTTGCTGCGCTCGATACCATTGAGTACTACTTTGCAACCTTCAACAGCGGTGGCACGGTGACTACTTCTCCTCTGGGTGGAAGTGGCACCAACCCATTGGGCAACGTGGCTCCTCCGATTCTTTATCGCTATTTGTTGCTTGGACAAGCCAGTGGTAATTACTTGGTAGGGGTAAGTAATCCGAACGCGAGCTTCCCCACCATTACGGCGGCTATGAATTTCTTGGCCAACAGCTTGGTTACTGGACCAGTAACGTTCACGCTGATTGACTCTAGTTATGGTCCAGCTGGTGAAACCTTCCCTTACACTTTGGTGCCGCGTCCGGGTTTAAGTGCCACCAATAACATCAAAGTTCGCATTGATAGCAGTTTAACCAACGTCAATGTGACCGGTTCGAATGCTACAGCCATTTTCAGATTAAATGCCATGAAGCATTTTGAAATTGATGGTGGCAATGCACAAGGTGGACGCGGATTGACAATTACCAATACTTCCAATGCGTCGAATTCGGCTGTTATTTACATGCGGAATACTTTGTTGGATGGTAACGTGAATATCACCTTGCGCAATTTGCGTGTGGTGGCTGGTTCAAATACCGTTACTTCTACATTTGGTATTACTGGTCAGGGCACTTCTGTTTCAACGGGAGGTACCGGTGACCGCATGGACAGCATCACCATTGAAAATGTTGCAGTTGAGCGTGCATACTATGCCATTTTTGTGCGTGGTACCACGGCCAATCCTGCGCGCAATCTGCGTATTCGTAACAACGTGATTGGCTCAACAGATACTTCACGTTTCGTGATTTTCAGAGGTATTGATGTGCAGAACGCGCCCAAAGCGCAAATCACCGGCAATACCATTTTCAACATGGTAAGTAGCACAGCAACAACCCAGTCTGCCATTGAATTGGGTGGTACACTCAACGACTCTGTGAATGTTTCGCGTAACACCATTTGGGGCATCAAAAACCTTAATACGGGTGGTTGGGGTGCTTATGGTATCAATACCATTTCGGGTTCCAACTACTTCATTCACAACAACGTATTGTACGATATTCGGACGACGAACTACTCGAATACCTCCACTTCGTTTAACGCTTTTGGCATTCGCCTCGCTGGTGGAACTGGTCACAGGGTGCATTACAACTCCGTGAACTTGTATGGAACATATAATATCCCGGGTACATTCACCAATGCTGCAAGTGCGGCTGCTTTCTGTGTGACTTCTACCGCTGTCGGCAACATTGACGTGCGCAACAATATTTTCAATATTACAAGCACTTCTACCGGCACTGCCCAAAGCTCATTCACTTCAGTATGGTTCCCAACGGGCTATAATTTTGCGACCAATGTATTGAACAACAATGCTTATCACACCGATACCACATCGCAACACTATGTTGGACGTGTTGGTACTTCAGCTACAGGTCCGTTCTACTTGACGGTGCAGGATTGGAAGGCCATTTCATCGGTTGGTAACGCCAACAACGATGCTTTCTCGGTTCCTCCAGTTGGTCGTGAACCAGCGCCGTTCACCTCTGCCACAAACTTGGTGATTCCTGCTGGTGTAACTACTGGTGCAGAATCAGGTGGTGTGGTGATCGCCGCTTTGGGAACACCAAATACCGACTTCAACAATGTTAACCGCCCAGCAGGTACAGGTACTGCCCCAGATATGGGTGCCTACGAATTCAATGGTGTGGCATTGCCTGACTTGTTCCCACCAAGTATTGATTCGGCATTTATAACTCCAGATGTGGCTCAGTGCGCACCCACTGCGCGTGCAATCAGTGTTTGGGCACGTGATAACTTGGGTGGTGTAGGCATAGACAGCGCTTTCTTGCGATACACAGTGAATGGCGTTCAACAAACGCCCATTTCCCTCACGCGTATTTCAGGAAGCCCTGCCTCGGGTAACTGGACAGGTACCCTGCCTGCTGCAGCACTTCCAAACCAGACCATACAAGCCAGTGTTGTGGTGCGTGATTCGAACGGAAACTTCTCTTCCGTGCGCAGCTTCTTACAATATGCAGACGATTATTTGGCCGTTAATGCTGGAAATGATACTACGATTATAGCGGGCGATACTGCAACCCTCATCGCAGCCACAACAGGTTTCGCTGGTTCAGTTGTTGTTGATGCAAGCAGACAAGGTGGAAATGGTTCGGCGGGTGTTAGCTTCAATGTTCGCGCTATTTCGGGTGTGGTTTTAGACAGTTTGTATGTTCCACTTTACGGAACCGTTGGTAATTTAGCTACCGTAGACGTTTGGTACAATACGACTCCTGTTAACGGGGCTCCAACCGTTTCTACAGCAGGTGGCTGGACACAAATTGTGACTGCTGCACCTGCTTTAATTCGGAATTCGGGAACAACAGGTGGTGCACAAGTGACTGGAGTTGCGATTCCTGGTAACATTACCATACCTGCTGGGCAGACCTATGGCTTCTTTTACCAAGTGACCAATGGAAGCACAGTGTATACCTCGTGGAGTGCTGCCAATGTTGATACTTTTACTGATGGCAACATTGTAATTTATACCGGACAGAATATCGGTTATGGTGGCAACGCACCCAACCCAACATTCCACCCACGTCAGTTTAATGGTTCACTTGGCTATAAGTCGAGTGCACGGGTAAGCTGGACTGAATTGGGAAGTACAGTTGTAGTAGGAACGGGTGATACCTTGCGTGCGACCCCAGCCTTCACCACTACCTACGTTGCTACTTTGACTGATTCAATTTGCTTCAAGACCGATACTGTAACGGTTACTGTGGGTACACTTAACATCGATGATATTGGTATCACGCAAATGTTAACACCTCAAAGTGTTCCAGCGCTGAACCAGCCATATGCTATCAAGGTAGTTATTACCAACTTCGGTAATACGCCGGCAACTGGTTTCGACGTTGCCTACAGCATTGGCGGTGTAGAATTGAATGCCAATGCCATTAGCCGTACTGTTGCGCCTGGTGATACCATTCACCACATCTTTACACAGGCTTGGACACCAACAACGGGTGGTACCATTAAATGCTGCGTATACTCAAAATGGTCAAGCGACGTCGACTTGAACAACGATACTACTTGCGCCACTTTCTTGAATGTAAGCGTTGAAGAGCAAGTTGGATTGGTTAGCCGGGTTTATCCGAATCCAGCTGACGGAATTGTGAACTTCGATTTTGGTGCAGCAGAAGGTGTTGGAACCTTGCAAATCAGAGACCAATTGGGTCGAGTAGTATACGCTACGACTGTAGATTTGAGTCAAGGATCCTTGCATGAAGTGAAGACCCGCGAATTGGCAGCAGGAGTTTACAACTATCAGTTTATTCTTGAAGGCAAAGTGCAGCAAGGTCAGATCATGATTAGACGCTAATCAGATAGTATTTTTGTAAATGAACGCCGGCCATGCGCCGGCGTTCGTATTTTTATACCATTACAATTTGGACATGCGAGAATGGCGGATTACACAATGGCTGATTAAACACCGAAAAAAGGTGTTATTGTTTGCTTTGCCATTTGTCTTGGCGATTGGTTTGGTGTTGGTTTGGCCAAATCAAACTTGCAATGATGCGACAGCAGATATGCAAGCACTGCTGCATGATCCATTTTTGGACGATTTACGACTCGTTTTAGACACAGTTGCGCTCGAGTCGCATTGTGATTCATTCAGTGTAATTTTTGAGAAAAAGCTTTGGGTGTACAGCAATTGTAAACGGCAGAAGGCACCCTTAAAAGCTTCATTCAACGCAGCGGTCGATGAAGGAATTGTTGAAGCTTGGATGAAAGCAAAAGGGATAGGAGCAGTGCATTACCACTTTCCTGGGTTGAGCATTGAATTTCAAACAAGCCTTTCAAGCCCATATGTATACCGAATGGTTTACAGTCGCGACAAGATAGGAAACCAACCCACTTTGCATTGGGTGCAATGCGATCAACTGTCTGAGACGAATCCTTCCCGCTTTTTTATTCGACTGGCCGATCATTGGTATCTGTCGGCAATAGCGCGCTAGCTCAGTCGCAATTGGTTGCGATGCTCATGTTTTCGGGTGCTTCGAAAGGACGAGGACGCAGGTTTAAGTTTTTATCGGCATAAATCCGTTTAAAGAATTCGCCCCATATAGGCAATGCCGAATTAGCACCTCCACCCAAAGCAGTAGTTCTAAAGCGCACGGCACGGTCGTCGGCACCAACCCAGCAACCCGCGGCGAGGTCGGGTGTAATGCCGATAAACCAACCATCAGAGTTGTTTTGGGTAGTACCGGTCTTACCGCCAATTTCATTGGTTAAATTGTACCTAAAACGCAAGCGTCTAGCGGTACCTTTATCAACAACGCCTTGGAGCAATTTGACCATGGCATAGGCGGTTTCTTCGCTGAGGGCTTCTCTGGTCTCGGGATAAAACTCGGCAAGCACATTGCCGTTTTTATCTTCAATGCGTGTGAGAAATAGTGGTTGCGACCATACTCCTTTGTTAGCAAATGTGGCATAAGCACCTACCATTTCATAAACGCTCATGTCGAACGCTCCTAAACATAAGCTCGGGAATGGTTCCATATCACTGGTAATGCCCATGTTTCTGCTGAGCTGAATCACTGCTTCAGGACCTACTTGTTTCATGAGGTAGGCAACGATATTGTTGATTGAGCCGGCCAGGCCTTGAAACATATTCAATGCGCCACCATTTTTACCATCGTAGTTTTTCGGTGTCCAGTTTTGGAATTGCTCGAATGTGACGGGTTGATTGGGTATTTTCAAACAAGGATCAAAACCATTGTCGATGGCGAGGGTGTATACCATCGGTTTAAAAGTGGAGCCTGCTTGGCGTTTGGCCGTAGGATTCACGTGGTCGTATTGGGCGAAATCGATATCGATGCCCCCAACCCAAGCTTTGATTTGACCGCTATGGGGTTCCATGGCCATGAATCCTGTATGTAGGAACTTTTTCGCATACCGAATGCTGTCCATTGGGCTGATGAGCGTATCAATCCAGCCGTTCCAACTGAACAGCCTGGTTTCAACCGGGATATCAAACATCTGTTCTATCTCTTCGGTGGAATAGCCTTCTGCTTTAAGTGCACGGTAGCGATCGCTGCGCTTCATGCCCATGGTCAATATTTCTTCGTGCTCGCCCCAAGGTTCACGCCCTTTCCAATGATTGAAAAATGTTTCCTGCAAGTCCTTCATGTGTGCTTTTACCGCTTCTTCAGCATGTAATTGCATCCGCGAATCGAGTGTAGTGTACACCTTTAAACCGTCTTTGTACAAATTGTATTTTGATCCATCAGGTTTTCGGTTTTCTTCAATCCATTTATTCAATTCGATTCGAAGGTATTCCCTAAAGTAAGTGGCCAATCCAGCCGAGTGGGATTGGGGCCGTAAATCGAGTTTGATGGGCAATGATTTGATGCTATCGGCTTGCACATCGGGCAAATAGCCATACTTCACCATTTGGTTGATGACGGTATTTCTGCGCAACAGCGATCGTTCAGGGTTACGTACTGGCGAGTACAAAGTAATGCCTTTCAGAATGCCAACCAAAACAGCAGCTTCTTGAACGTTTAGTTTTTTGACGTCTTTGTTGAAATAGGTTTTCGCTGCCGATTTGATGCCAAAACTGTTGTAGCCAAAGTCAACGGTATTGAGGTACATGGCCAATATTTCAGGCTTTGTATACCTGCTTTCAAGCTGGATGGCAATGACCCACTCCTTGAATTTTTGCATGATACGTTCAGGGGTAGAGCTCGCTCTTTGTCCACTGAAAAGATTTAAAGCAAGCTGTTGGGTGATGGTACTAGCCCCTCCTTTGCTACCCAAGAAGACAATTGCCCGCATCAATCCGCGAATATCAATACCGCTGTGGCGCTCAAAACGCGCATCTTCAGTGGCAATCAAGGCTTGAATGAGGTAGGGCGATAGCTCTTCGTACTTCGTAAATGAACGGTTCTGGATGTAGTATTTCCCCAGAACAACACCATCCGCAGAAATCACCTCGGTGGCCAGTGAGCTTTTTGGATTTTCGAGGTCCTCAAATGTGGGCAATTCACCGAAAAAACCTGCACTGATGCCATAGAAAAATACAACGACCAGAAGGATTCCGGCTCCAAATATCAACCAGAAACGGAGGATATACTTCATATATCCAGATGCTTGTTTGGCAGCCATAATGCTTAATTGTTGGGATATTGCTTTTGGTAAAAGGCCATATAGTCCTTCAAAGCGTTGTTCTTATACAAGTCATTGAAGTTTTCTTTGGCTGCAATAAAGGTAAGGTATTTCCCTGCTGGCAAGTCTTTGAGCAAATCTTTGTTTTCTTTGGCCACGACGGCATATTCCAAGGCTTTGCGTTCATTCGGCAGCTCTCTTACCACCAAAAGCTGGTATTCTTTGCCATAAAGCATGGTTGTAATGCGCAACCGGTTGTTCCTGAAATTGCTGTCATTGAAGTTGGCCAGTTTCAATTGAATTTCTTTGTGCTGACTGTACGTCCGCAAATCAATGGCCAAAATGTAATAATGGGATTCTTCTGGGCGCTTTTTGAATTTGTCGGCTTCTCCTGCTCCCAGGAGGGCTGCTTTTTTCGCAGGATCGAGGTAAGAAATTACTTCCAATGCCAAGGCACTTACCTCGTGGTTGGGATAACGACTTACCAAGGTTAGGAGCGCTTTGCGCATTTGGCTGGTGTCGCTGATGGCCCCTTCACACATTGCATTTAAAAATTCGAAATTGGGTATAAGTGGGTGTCCCGCATATTTCGCACTTGCCTCCGTTGACATTTGTCTGACTTCTTTGTATTTACGCTGCTCATACATTTTGTAAGTACGTTCATACAGCAATTCACAAGCAGCATCATTGCTCGCCTGTGGTTTGGGAGTTACAGTTTCGGGCGAGGTGAGCAAAAGGGCAAAAGGCGATTGGGGATAGGTGCTGATGAGGGTTTGGTGCCGAGCCTCCTTTAAGTCAGCTTTATTGGTGAGTTCATATACCAGTCCTAAGCGGTACAAGGCTTCGTCTTCTTTTTTACTGCCTGGATGCTCTTTGAGCAATTGCTCGTAGTAACCAATGGATTTGCCATAATCGTCGAGCTTTTCGCGGTAAAGGCCGCCCAAAGCAAACAGGGCTTCTTGGATTTGCTCTGCGGCTCGTTTTCTCGCTTCTTCGGTACGCGGAATGCGGGCCAGGTATTTCGACCGGGGATCAGCGGCATCTAGCGTTTCGTCTAAGTTTACATTTTGACTACCGTCACCAGTATTATCGCCGCCGTCTTGATTAACCTTGTCTTTTTTACTGCGCCTCCAGTCATCGGCCAATTCGCGGGTTCCCCACTTTTGTAAAAACTGGCTGTAGCCCAATGATGCCGTTTGCTGATTGTAGAAATACCATTCACTGCTGCCACCAGCTCCCATATTTCCACCAGGAATGGGTTGTTTGCCAGGTAATGACGGGTTATTGTTCACGGGATTTTCTTTCTCAAATCTTTCCTGATCTTTTCTTTTTCGCTCCTCTTTGATTTGTTTGTCGATGATTTTGTTCAGCTGGTTTTCGGGCATTTTTGCCAGCTTCAGCAAGCTGTCTTGTTCAGCAATAATGTTTAAATTTTTCACCAGCTCACCCAAATACGCTTTTTTGCCTTGGACCTCTTTGTACTTGGGATGCTCTTTGGCCAAAATGGTGGCGGTACTGTCGTAATACAATTGCGACTGCGGGTAGTCTTGGGCTTTGAAAAAGTGTTCAGCCAAAGTGAGGTAACTTTTGCTTTTTTGTTGTGTGTTTTTGGTGCTGCTCGCCACCGACAAACGCAACATGGCAACGCCCTCTTCCGCTGCCTTGTCTTTGAAGGCCAGCATGGCCAATTCATAATAGATCTCGTCGAAGTAATCTTTGTTTTTTTCGTCTTTGAGCAGCTGCCGCAATTGTTTGCGTGCTTGCTTGGCCGTTACACTTTTGCCATCATACAAACGGGCAATATTCATTCTGGCCTGGAATTGCATTTCATAAACCGGCTTCTTCTTCAATGTGGTTTTGAATTGCTCACCGGCCAAACGCGGATTGTTCAAGGCATATATTTGCCCCAGAATAAAATGAGCCCTTGCTTCTTGGCCCCTGCTTGTGCCTGTTTCAAGGAGTTGTTGCAGTGGCTGAACTGCTTGGTCGTACCTTTTTTGTTGCAAATAGAACGATGCACGGATGCTGTGAAACTCACTCCGGTATTCCTTTGGGAAATTTTTGTTGTTGATGATGATGTCGATTCCGCCTTGTGCCTTGGCAAACTGACCACTGGCAATGTAGGCCCTAATGAGCCAAAGCAGCGCTTCATTGGCAATAGGATCGCGTTTCCAACGGGTGTAAACGTATTGAAAGCTCTCAATGGCCTCAAAATACTCTCGCTTCATGAAATAGGCCTTGCCGATCAATAAAAAACTGTTGTCAACCCATTTGCTGATGTCGTGGTTTTGGATGACGTTTGAGCTTTTTTTGATCACCTCATCGAATTGAGGATAAAAATTGGCTGCCGCCGCTTGCGAACCGTAAACCTCAAGTGGAATAATTTCAACATAGTCGTCTTTGTGTGCTTTTCGTATATCCTTGAGCGCCTCGTCGTACTTCGTTTTAGCGTTGTAGTACCCATTGAAGCGTGCTGTAGTGTTGTGGTAAAATCGTTTGAAGGAACTGTCACGTCCACAACCTGCGAATAAGGTTAGCAGCAGCAAGGCCAATAGAAGTCTGCGGGGAAATACCACTTTTTGTAAAAACATGCCTCTTTAGAACAGCACGGTTGCAAAAATATTTTATTTCACCCGTAAAGCCTCCATGCAAATCAATTAAGTATCAGAAGCTGCCCTTCCAAGACTCAGGGAGCCAAGGTATACGTCGGAGGAGCCGGTCCTGGATGAATCGTGTGGGCTTTTCGAGCAATTCGGCTGTCGTGTTGTAGTTTTCTGTATAGCTCACACCAACACCCTGCCTGTAATTCGATTCCCTGTTTACGATGATGCGGTCATCGATTTTATTGAAAGCCTTCACCCTGAAGTTTCCATCGGGCGTGATCAGGTATTCCACGATTACTTCTCCCGCCAGGTTTTGCGCACTGGTATTTCCTGTCGTACCGGGCTGTAAGGTATTGCCTACATTGCCATCAATACGTACGCGATCATTGAACAGGGTGGTATTCAAAGCTACTGTAATATCGTTCCGGGTAACGTCAGTTACTGTTCCCAAATTGCTGCTTCGGTAGTTGATGCCAATGTTCACGTTGTCGAACATTTGCGACAGCACCGCATTCAGTTGATTACTGAGTACTTCGGTGAGCGAATTAGCGCCAGTACTTCCAATAAAGGTGGTTGCCTGGGGAGCATTGTCGGTAGGAATGAACTGACCGGCTACCAACAGTCCCAAAACTTGGTTGTTTAATTCTTGCTCGTTGTTGTTGATGTTCTGAATGCGCGCAACCAGAACATCACTGGCATCATTTTCATTCACCGTAGGCAATTTGATTTCAAAATTGATGTTAGGGCGCAACAAGGAGCCGGTAAGCTTCAGATAGGTGTCTACGTTCATGTACGTGCGCGATCTGCCGCTGCTACGGTCAACGAGTATGCGTTGTGCATCGGTGAGCAGTGGGAGTACATTGGCGCGTTGACGGTAAACGGCGTTGAGGTTGATGGTGGCATCGTAGGGATCACCTGTCCATTGAATGGTACTGCCCTCAGATATGCGAAAGCGCTTGCTGGGAATATTGGCCAAGGTGAAAGAATAATCACCACCGCTGAAGGTGTAGTTGCCAAACATCTGTATCTCGCCTTGCGGATTCATCTGAAATTCAATGGCACCAGCACCCCGTCCGCGAATGATGTCACCTGCAACTCGATCGAAGATGATTGAAAATTCTGCATCGGGCGTGGCTGTGACATTCATGCCGAAATTGACACCGCTGACTTCAAATCCCTTTTCTTCTACAACTTCTTGAATAGTGTCGGCCTTGTTGATAAAAGTGATAAAATCAAGATTGGCGCGATTGGTTTCAGCATCCAACGGAATGGCGAATCGTGTACCTCTTTCCGTAGCAGCCCTGATTTGAATGTCCACCAAATCAATTGGGCCTGTAAAAGTGGCGAGCCCACTCAACCTGCCTGTGCCAAAATAGGCGTCTGTAAAATTGGGTTCGGTGTTGAGTACCAGAAGGTCTTCTGCACGCAATTGTAAGTCGAGGCGGGTACGACGAAATGATTGGTGGGTGATGCGTCCACTGAGGCTCCCTTTACCGCCGCTGTCATCCGTAATGGCAGCTTCATCGAATTCAATGCTGCTGGGGGTGAATTTTACCCGCTTGTTGATGTTGTAGTATTGGTTCAGAAAGTCAACACGGGTCCGCGCATTTTCCAATTCCGCTTCGCCAGTCAAGGCAAGTTGGTTCCAATTGCCTTTTAAATACAGCAAAGCAGTGGCCCTGCCACTCACATCGCTAAAGGTAGGCGCCAGCAGCTGCTCAAGCGGATGGATGGGAGAGTGGTTGAGTCTGGCTTGCAAATCTACCCGATTGACGTCCTGGGGACTGCCAAGCGTTCCTGAGATCAAAGCCAAGGTATCGTTTTCGGTAAGCAATTGTGCATACAAATCGGCTTGCTGACGGTCAACGTCATAGGTTGAGGTAATTCCCAAATCGCCCAAGGGTTGCCCATCTACCACCAATTCGCTGATATCGACTTTTCCATAAACAGCGGTTTGTCCCAATACCGATTGGGCCTGCAAGGCCACATTGGCATATCCTTCTGCCGAGGTTTTGTAAACCGCAAGCAGCGGGTTGAGTTGTTGCAAGTCTACGTTTTGCATGCCCAACAACAGGGTGTCGTACTGCGACTTGCCAATTCGGCCTTGCAATTGCACGTGTTGAATGCCTTGCTGAAATTGTAAATCAGGGATGAGCATTCCGGTCTTGTTGAAGACGATATGCCCATTTTGCTGCAATTCCCACGCATTGTCATACACCGAAATGGATGAAGGGGCAAATTGTAGGCTTGGATTGGCCGTGGTAAAATCAATTTGACCATCGAGCTGTAAGTCATTATACGCTTCTTCACCCATGGCACGCACCTGAAAATCGAGGGTATCGTTGCGCAGTGCTTGTTCGAGGCTGATTTGCTGCGCCAATAGGGTATTGTCATACCAAAGTGTATCGGCGTATACATCAATGAATAGGCGATCGTTGTTTGAGCTACCGAGCAACTGGAGGTTTTGTATGCGCCAATTGTTTTGGCGCAGTACGGGGGCCTCTAAAACCAAATCCATTTCGTTGTTAGCGGCACGGAATAACGCATGCCCCTTCAAGGCGCCTATGCTGTATTTATCAGGCGCCAGCCAATCGGCCAGTTTTTGTGCTTCCCAAATATCTGCATGGGCTTCAAAGTATTGTGATGAATCGGTAAGTGGCGGCTGCTCTGCTTTTCTCACATAATGCATCACGTAGTGCTCCATCAAGGTGGGGAAAGTAGTCCAACCAAAATGACCCCTGATTTCCGCTTCACCAATCGGACTCCGCAGGCTTAATACACGGGGATCGCGGGCATCTGACGAGGCCAGCAAATTGATTTCATCAAGTTCTATGATGCGCTTGTTGAGTCCAAGTCGCATCAGCCGAAAGTTCAGTTCTCCCAAAAGATTGTCAATGCTGTTGCCTTCACCACACAGTTCAGCATAGCCACTCAACCCCAAAGTATCTTTTGTCCATCCCAGCGCTTGAAATTGAATGGTATCAATTTCAGCAGTAAAGTTGAACGAAGGGCGCTCGCCTCTTAAATCGGCCATGCCAAAGAAGCGGAGTTGCGCATTGCTATCGGCTATGCTCAAACTTCCGCTGTAGGATTGCCGGTTGAGATAGCCATTCAACTGCAGCTGCTGATACCGGTAGCCTGCATAATCAACATAATCTACATGTCCTTCGAGTTGTCCTTCAAAGACTTCCCAGTTATTGCCCTTGCCGGCTAGATTGGTTTCAAGCGAAATCCATCCCAGACTGCTATCTCCGGTGAGCTCGGCCAGGTGAAAGTCGCGAAGCACCAACAAGCCTTTGTAGCTCGACGACACGGGGTGGAGTTTGACGTTCAGGTCACTCCGTATTTCGCCTAAATTGGTTTCAAATGTGCCTTGGGCAACAAAATCGCTGGGGTAGCCAAATGCATTTCCACGCATCGACAAATACCGCAACCCCTGCAGCTGAGGGGGCAATGAGTCGATACGCAAGGCAGTAGTTATTTCAGGCCAGTCAAAAAAGGCTTCATCGAATTGTAAATCGTACAAAGCCTCACGGTATTCGGGTAGACCGGTAATACTCAAATCGCCTTTGATAAAGGTGTGTTGTCCAAAACGCAAGGTCAAACGCTTGGTTTTTAGCCGTGAAAGTTTACCCGTAATGGCACCTTCGGCGTACAATGAAGCATTAGGGGCTTGGCTGCCGAGTAGCCAACGCAAATCGGAGGTCCCGAGCGACATTTTACGGATGCGTGCATCGATGCGCACGCGGTTGAAAAAGTCATCGAGGTCATCGATGTTTCCGTAGTGAAATTTGATGCTGGCTTGGGCAGAACTGTTTGTTGATTTGAACTGCAATGCATCGAATCGCATGCCATCGGGCAAAATGGCCAATCGGGTGGTGATTTCCTGCACTGCCAATCCGCTGCTTTCGATGAAAGCCAAATTTTGGAGATGCATCGATAAGCTATCGGCCGATGAATTGATGCTGTCGATGGCCAGGTGGATGTTTTCGACTTGCCAATGGGCCGGGTCAAAACCATCGATTTTGCGCGAATGTGTATCGTCTTGCCACAGCAGTGCACCATCATGCACAACCAAGCCATCGAGCTTGAAGCGCAAAGGGGCGGCCGTATCTGAAGTGTCTGATTGATCGGCACTCAAAAAGCGCAGCAAAAAATCATAATTGAAAGTAGCTTCATACGCTTTCCGTCGAATTCGTGCATCGATCTTGCCAATTTCCAGCTTGCGTATATCAAGGACATTGGAGAAAAATGGGAGTCCTGCAAAGCCAAGTCGCAGTGAATCAGCCAAAATCAAGGTATCGCCATAGTGGTCTTCGATGTACAATTGACCTATTTCAATGCGGCGCATGGGCTTAAACCGGAAGCCTTCAATGCGCACTTGCGTTTTGAGCGCACTCCCCAGGCCCTTCGCAATTTGCTCGCCGGTAAATTCTTGCAAAGTGGCATTGAGCAACAGCAGGAACAATGCAAAACAGCCTGTGAACATTGCTGCCAGTAACCTGAACTGGAAGCGCAATAAGGTGGCGATATAATGCGTGTATTTGTTCAAAGAAGATTGATTCGCTGCTATTTTGCTGCAAAATAGCGACCTTTGCTGCTAATTACGTAATTAAACTCATGCATGGCTGCTATACTTGCCATTGAATCGAGCTGCGATGATACTTCAGCAGCCGTTATCATCAACGGAAAGTTGATGAGCAATCGTGTAGCGTCGCAGCAAATTCACGAGCAATACGGGGGTGTGGTGCCCGAATTGGCAAGCAGGGCCCACCACGAAAACCTTATTCCAGTGGTCAATGCAGCCTTGGAAGAGGCTGGAATTCCTATTGAAAAGGTGGATGCATTTGCTGTTACTTCCGGGCCCGGCCTCATGGGCTCGTTGTTGGTTGGCACTTCTTTCGTGAAAGGAATGGCCCTTTCGCTGCACAAACCTTTGCTGGCGGTGAATCACATGCACGCCCATATTTTGGCCCATTTCATCGAAGATCCGAAACCTGGTTTTCCATTTTTGTGCCTCACAGTTTCAGGAGGCCATACCCAACTGGTGTTGATGCGTGACTATTTCGATTTTGATATTTTGGGGCAAACAATCGATGATGCAGCTGGTGAGGCCTTTGACAAAGCAGCGAAAATGCTCGGACTTCCTTATCCGGGTGGCCCGCTCATCGATCAATATGCAGCCCAGGGAAACCCATTGGCTTTCAAATTCCCAATGCCCCAAATGCCTGATTATGATTTTAGCTTCAGTGGCTTGAAGACGGGCATCCTCTATTTTCTGCAACGACAACAACAACAGCAGCCCAATTTTATCGTTGAAAATCTTGCAGATTTGTGCGCATCCATTCAACATACCATCATCCAGATATTGCTCCAAAAAGTGTTGGCGGTCATGAAAGATCAGTCTTTGTCACGTTTGGCTATCGCCGGAGGAGTATCCGCGAACAAGGGATTACGTGCTGCCTTGCAAACGCTGGCACAAGAAAAGGGCTGGGAGTTGTTTGTGCCTGATTTACAGTATTGTACTGATAATGCGGGCATGGTTGCCATGGCTGCGCACTTGCAATTTGAACGTGCCATGTTTGACGATCAAACTTTGGTGCCCGATCCCCGCTTATCACTCGTTCCCGCCGCCACGAAAAATATGCAGGCATGAAACAACTCTGTTTGATTGGGTTGTTTTGGCTGGGTATACAATCGGTTTATGCGCAACAAGCCAAATCAGTGCCTCCGGCCGAAGAACCAGTACTTACCACCCGTATTCTTTTTGTACTCGATGCATCCGGGAGTATGTCGGCAGCTTGGCAAGAAAACAGCAGATGGGAAGTCGCGATCCGCTTGTTGTCGAACATCATGGACAGTCTCGAACGCAGGCAAGGGGTGGAGGTGGCTTTGCGGGTTTACGGGCATCAAACCAGCAAGGATGGTGGCGACTGCAAGGATACCAGGCTCGAAGTGCCTTTTGGTCCCGAAAGTCAACAGCGTATCAAACAACGTTTGAAAAGCATCAAGCCATTGGGCAATACCCCCATTGCATTTAGTCTTGCCCAGTCATCGAATGATTTTCCGACAGACCCTTTCAGCCGAAATGTTTTGATTTTGATTACCGATGGCTTGGAGAACTGCGGGGGGGATCCTTGCCAGGTATCCTATCAATTGCAGAAGCAGCACATTTTTTTAAAGCCATTTGTCATTGGATTGGGACTTGACGCCACCATGAAAGATGCTTTTAACTGTGTGGGCACCTATTATGATGCCGAGCAAGAAGCTGCTTTCAACAAAGCGTTGACCATGGTGGTGGCACAGGCACTCAACAGCACAACGGTGCAAGTAGATTTGTTGGACCAATTTTTATTGCCAACCGAAACCAATGTGGCTATGACCTTTTACGACAGCGAATTGGGCATTGATCGTTATAATTTTTTGCATACGCTCAACAGCAAACGCCTGTCAGATACCCTTTTGCTCGACCCTGCTAACAAATACGATTTGGTCATCCACACCAATCCGGAAATTGTAAAACGCAATATCCGCTTGGATGCCGGTAAACATAATATCATCAAGGTAAACACACCTCAGGGTGCGCTCGACCTCGTGGTGACCGGTGTATCAGGTTACCGAAATTTGCGGGCCACGGTGCGAGATTCGCGCAGCGGTGTACTCATTGGCATGCATGAATTCAATACAACCAAGCGCTATTTGACGGGGACATACGACGTTGAGGTGCTTACCACACCCATCATGCGTTTCAATGAGGTGCAAATTGAGCAAGGCAAAACCTCGCGTATTCAAATTCCACAACCCGGTATGGTGAATCTGGTCAGTAATACGGAAGGCTATGGTGCAATTTTCAGCACTGCGGCTGCCCGGCTGGAAAAAGTGCATGATCTGAACCCAACGATGTCGACGGAAACCGTGGTGCTTCAACCTGGAAATTACAAGGTGGTATACCGCTCAAAAAACAGTAGCAGGGCTTTGTTTACCATCGAAAAAGAGTTTACAGTGACCAGCGGTGGTATCGTAACTGTTCGTTTTTAAAAAAATCAGCTGGGCTTAAACGTCGGCTGGTATTTTAGGTCATAGAGCTGTTTTATGGAAGCCCAACACGAACCCCGACATGGAATTGAGGTGGACCGCGAGATTCTGACGCTTTTTGCCGATGAAGCTACGCGTGAACGGGCGTTTCGTTTGCTGATGAAGCACTACCAAAAACGGCTGTATTGGCATGTGCGAAAAATGGTCATTGACCACGATGAAGCTGATGATTTGGTTCAGGAAAGTTTTATCAGGGCATGGAAAGGATTGGTGAAATTTAGGGATGAATCAGCTTTGTACACCTGGCTATATCGGATTGCTACCAATTTGTGTCTATCGCATTTGGCCAATAAGCGCAAGCGATTTTTTTTGCCCATTCATGACATTACACCCGAATTGGAAAGTCAACTGCAAGCAGCTTCAAGCATGGAATCATCTGGCCAAATCGAATACAGGTTACAACAAGCACTTTTGAGGTTGCCCGATAAGCAACGCTTGGTTTTTAACTTGCGGTATTATGAAGAAATGCCTTATGAAGAAATGTCGCAGGTCTTGGGCACTTCGGTTGGGGCGCTCAAGGCTTCTTACCACCATGCTTACAAAAAAGTTGAGCTTTTTTTAAGTCAACATTAAACCGTCACCATGAAGCGCAGTCAGAAAGTCGTTGTGAATAAGCAAGAGCATTTCGGTTCTAAAGAGTTGCCATTTGAGGCTCCTTATAGCTATTTTGACCATTTGCCCAACCGGGTATGGTCGAAGTTGGAGCAAAAGCCCCAGTCAGCCTTTTGGATGCGGCCTGTTTTACGCTATAGTCTCAGCAGCTTGTTCATCGGTTTACTTGGATGGTGGTTTTGGTTGGGGTACCAACAGCCCGAAGCGGTAACGCAATCGGAATTAAACCAATTGGCAACAGCCGACATTGCCGCATATTTATTGCAGCACAGCGATCCGCAAGGCATGATGCTGATGGCTCAGACAGAGCCTATTGCGTGGGATGAAATTTTGCCAGGTCATGTAGAATTGCAGCCTGAAGATGCCTTGCAATGGTTAGATGAATCAGAAATATTAGAAGCATGGGAGGAAATATGAAAAAATGGTTACTTGCAATAGCGATGGTGCTGCCCCTTTCGGCAGTGCTTGCACAGCCAGGAGGAGGTCCGGCTGCAGCGGCCAGACAGGAGCAAGTGAAAGCCGCGAAAATCGGCTTCATTACCCGGGAACTGAACCTATCGGAGGACGAGGCACAAAAGTTTTGGCCCGTTTATAATAAGTTCGATAATGAGCGCGAAGCACATCGCCGGAAAATGATGGCACTTCGGCTTGAGGCCAATGCATCAGGAGAAAGCCTGGATGCCAAAGAGGCTGAAGCTGCTATTGAGCAATACCTGCAACTCCGACAGGAAGAGGTGGACCTCGAAAAGCGCTTTTACCAGGCAGTGAAAAAAGTACTTCCAGCCGAAAAGGTAGCCTTGTTATTCCAGGCAGAAAAGAGATTCCAGCGCGAACTGCTGCGCAACTTGCAGCAAAGACGCGATGATAGGGTGCCCATGCGCGGGCGTTAAAGCATTCTTGGGTGCATTGCACCCAGGGTTTAGTTGGGTTGAGGGTTTGTTCGGGAGAACAAACCCTTTTTTTATATGCTATTTTTTATGTGGGCGTTGGTTGTATTGTTTTGAAATCCTATCTTTGCAATCCTGATTTAAAAAACGAGCGCAATGAAAAGGACTTTCCAGCCTTCGGTACGTAAGAGAAGAAACAAGCATGGCTTCCGCAGCCGTATGGAAACTGCAAATGGTCGTGCCGTATTGGCTCGCCGCCGTGCCAAAGGCCGCAAGCGCCTGACCGTTTCCGACGAGAAGCGCCACAAGGCTTAATGTAAGGGGCCCCGTGGTAGGTTAGCCCGGAGGAACCATGAATACTTTTAGCAAAGAAGAGCGATTGTGCAGTCGAGCCTTAATTGAAGGCTTGTTTGCCAATGGCTCTTCTTTTTTTATGTATCCGTTGGCGGTGCATTACCGAGTTGTGGAGACGGGCAACTTGCCCATGCCTGCGCAGGTGACCTTCGCCGTATCGAAGAAACGATTCAAAAGGGCAGTTGATAGAAACCTATTGAAGCGTCGATTGAGAGAGGCCTACAGGTTAAACAAAGTCAAATTTTACGAGGGACTAAACCAAAGCAATAAGCAAGTCGTATTTTTAGTTAGTTATTCAGCCAAGGATTTGCAGTCGTACCAGCGCTTATTGCCCAAAGTAGTGCAGGCACTGGAAAAATTGGTGGCCGAAGTAAATGCCCAAAACGCTTGAAATACTTGTTTATAGCTCTTATTCGCGTGTATCAATACGGTATTTCACCGATGTTGCCCATGAGCTGCAGGTATCAGCCGAGTTGTTCGGTTTACGGGGTAGAAGCCATCCAAAAGTACGGTGCTATCAAAGGGGGATGGCTTGCCGTTAAACGTATTGCAAGTTGTCATCCTTGGGGTGGACATGGGCACGACCCTGTGCCTTAAAATTGTATATTTGAACGTATGAAATATTTCCGTAAGTTGCTCCAAGCGCCACGCAGATTAGCAGTGGCCTTATTTATCAGTGCAGCCTCTATTGGGTCGTTAGCCTTTGTAAATAATTATTTCGAGCTATCTAAGAACATAGAAATATTTACTTCGCTGTATCGCGAAGTAAACACCTATTATGTTGATGAGATCGACCCTGCCAAATTCATGCGCACGGGCATCGACGCCATGCTAAAGAGCCTGGATCCATATACAGATTACATCTCTGAGTCAGAAATAGAAGATTTTCGGTTCATGACCACCGGGCAATATGGTGGTATTGGGGCACTCATCTCGAAGAAGGAGGATGATGTCATCATTGCCGATCCGTACGAGGGTTTTCCCGCCCAAAAAGCCGATCTGAGGGCTGGCGATGTGCTTTTGGAAGTAGCAGGGGAATCAATGAAGGGCAAGAATACCGAAGACGTGAGCAAATTGCTCAAAGGGCAACCAAAGACCGAGGTGAAGGTCAAAATCAAGCGATTGGGAGAAGATAAGGTCCTCGAAAAAGTGCTCTTGCGCGAAGAAATCAAGGTAAATTCGGTTTCGTATCAAGGAATGCTTACCGACAAAGTCGGGTACATCAATTTGAGCGGATTTCGAACCAATGCTGCAAATGAAGTTCAGAAAGCCATTGTGGAATTGAAAAAGCAGGGCATGCAACAATTGGTTTTTGATTTGCGCGGTAATCTTGGCGGATCTCTCGACGAGGCCATTCGCATTTGTGGCATGTTTGTGCCAAGGGGTAGCGTTGTTGTAGATACCAAAGGCAAGGTAAAGGAGTGGGACAAAACCTATCGTACTACCAATGAGCCCATCGACGCGCAGATGCCCATGGTGGTATTGATAGATGGTTCATCAGCATCTGCTTCTGAAATTGTGTCGGGTGTGGTGCAAGACTATGACCGCGGTGTGGTCATCGGTCAGAAGTCATTTGGCAAAGGCTTGGTACAAACGGTTCGCCCTTTGACCTACAATACCCAGGTGAAGATTACTACGGCCAAGTATTACATCCCCAGTGGACGTTGTATTCAGGCCATTGATTATTCGGAAAAGGACGATCAAAACCGGCCTGTAAAAACACCGGATTCTTTGCGCACGGCATTCAAAACCCGAAATGGAAGGGTGGTATATGATGCGGGAGGAGTATCGCCCGATGTGACTACCGAGTTGCGTCAGATGAACAACATTACAGCTGTGCTTTTGGCCAAGCGTTTGATTTTCGATTATGCTACCAAATACAGAAGCGAGCACAACCAGTTGGCTGAACCTGAGAAATTTGAGGTAACTGAGGCCATCTATGCCGATTTTTTGGCCTTTATCAAAGACAAGGACTACAGCTATACTACCGAAAGTGAAAAGGCTTTGGATGAATTTAAAGCCAAGGCTACCAAGGAAGAATATTTTGCGGGCATTGAACAAGAGTTTAATGCTTTATTAGAAAAGAAAAAGCGCGACAAAAGCCAGGATGTCATCAAGCACAAAGCCGAAATCAAGGCTATGCTCGAACAGGAAATTGCTTCGCGCTATTATTACCAGCAAGGCCGGCTTCGCGCTTCTTTTCGCGATGATGTTGAAGTGAAAGAAGCCTTGGCTCTTTTGGCCGATGAGAACAGATATAAGTCCATTCTCAAGCTGAAATAAGTTGCCCGGATTCGAACAGCTGTTGGTTTTTGTTCTGTTCGGCATACTGAGCGGATTGATTGGAGGCTTTTTAGGCGTTGGGGGAGGCACTGTTTATGTGCCTGTGCTGAGTGCTTGGTTTGTTGCTTATTCTCATTTGGGGGTTCCTTTTGTGACCTTTATTATCGGGAATTCGCTGTTTCTTACCCTCATTTCGGGAATAAGTGGTTCGTGGAAGCAATACCGCATGGAGAATTTCTATTGGCAAGAAGTAATGCTGGTTGGCTGTGCAGGTGCCTTTACAGCTTTGGCAACAAGCATATATCTCGAAAATGCTGTTTGGTTTGACAAAAAGACCTTCTCAACCCTGTTTACCCTCTTGCTGCTCCCGTTGGTCGTAAGAATGTTCTTCAAAAAAGAGGCAACACAAGCACCTGCACAAACTTTTGGTTGGAAACCATTGGTGCTTGTTGGACTGGCCAGTGGAATTGTTTCGGCCATGACAGGATTGGGTGGAGGGGTAGTGATGGTGCCTTTACTCGCTGATTTTCTTCGTTTTCCCCTTCGAAAAGCCTCCTCGGTAAGCTTGGGGGCGATTGTATTGATGGCCAGCACCACCGTGAGCTGGTATGCCTTTCGGTTTGAAGCACCTCAATTCAGTGAATGGCAAATAGGCATGCTTGCATTGCCAGCAGTGTTGCCCATGGGCTTGGGCGTGATGCTGGCAGCGCCATGGGGAGTACGGTTGGCTGGCTTGAGCAAGCCTATTTACACCAAGGCCTTTTTTCTGCTATTTTTTATCCTCGTAATATTGCAGATGCATTTTAATATTTTCGGTTAATCGCTCATTTATGAACATCATTCGTCTTTTGTATAGCGCACTTTTGTTGCTGAGTTGTTTGTCGCTTCAAGCCCAAATACCGGCCGAAGCCTTGGTTCCCCGCTTGCAATACCATGTTTATTACCTCGCGGATGATAGTTTGCAGGGTCGCCAAACCGGATCTGCCGGGGAGCGAAAGGCCGCCGATTATCTGATCAAGCAATTCACCGATATGGGCTTGCAGCCGGCTGGCGACAAGGGCGGCTGGCGTCAGGCCTTCAGTTTTACTGCGCGTCAGGCATATGGCAAGCAAAACGCATTGGTTTGGGGCAAATCAAAACAGAAGTGGCAAACCGACTTTTTTACCATTGCGCAAAGTGGCAATGGTGCCGTGAAAGCATCCATTGTGGATGTAGGGTTTGGCATTTCAAACCAGGCCTTGAAACATGACGACTACAGCGGTAAGACAGACCTTTCAGGCAAAATTTTTCTTATTCAGCTGAATAGTCCCGATGGTAGTAATCCACACGGTGCTTTTGGAGCGGACGCAGTTTTGGACCGTAAATTGCGTTTGGCGGCAGAAAAGGGGGCTGTTGGTGTGATATTTTACCCTGCCAGCAAGGAAGATGTACTTCCTGATAATAAGCTCGACAGAAGAACGCAGCAACAAGCACTTCCCGCCATTTGTTTGAGTTGGGAGGCCTGGGAGCGCCTGAGTGCAAAGCCGGTAAAGGAGGTTTCGCTTCAAACTGAGATTGTGCGCTACAGCGTAACTGGCAATAATGTGGTTGGCTATCTCGATAAGGGTGCCCCTTATACCTTGGTCATTGGCGCCCATTACGATCACCTTGGTCGAGCTGAATATGGAAGTTCGCTGCATGCTGGTGATACCGCCATTCACAATGGCGCCGATGACAATGCCAGCGGAACGGCTGGTCTGATAGAGTTGGCACGCTATTTCAGCACAAAAAAGCAATCGCAGTACAATTTTCTATTCATGGGCTTTTCGGGAGAAGAGTTGGGCCTATTGGGCTCGGCCTATTTTACCAAAAACCCCACTATTCCTTTGGATCAAGTTGCCGCCATGGTGAATATGGACATGATTGGCAGGCTTGATTCCAGCGAAAAACAATTAGGGGTACTGGGCACCGGAACATCACCTGTATGGGAGCCCTTGGTGAACAAACATGCAGCCGGTTTGCGTATCAAAGCCAGTGTGTCAGGCACAGGAGCTTCGGATCACACTTCGTTCTATTTGAAGGATATTCCGGTGCTGCACATGTTTACAGGTACACACAGCGATTACCATAAACCTTCTGATGATGCCGATAAAATCAACTACATGGGCATGGCTGAAGTGGTGAACTTTATCATCCGCTTGCTTGAGGATATGCCAGCCAACGAAAAACCTGCATTTACAAAAACCAACGATGCCGAAAGCAGAAACGCACCAAGGTTTAAGGTTACATTGGGCATTATGCCCGACTATTTTTACGAAGGCCGTGGCATCAAAGTGGATGGCGTAACACCCGGGAGGGCTGCTGAAAAGGCAGGTGTCCAAAAAGGTGATTTGTTGCTCCAGTTGGGTGCGTATGAATTGGCAGATATGCAGTCCTACATGCAAGCATTGGCCGCATTTGGCAAGGGTGAAAAGACCAAGCTGCTCTTATTGCGGGCATCGGAAAAGATAGAGCTGGAAGTAAGCTTTTAACATGGCCCGATTGCTATTCTTGGATACCGCCACTGCCAATTGCCACGTGGGTTTGGGGGATGAAAATGGAATTGTTGTCAGCAAAGTAGCTTCTGAAGCCTTCAAGCATGCCGAAGTGCTCACCAAACTCATTGATGCATGCATGCAGGAGGCAAATTGGGAATATGCCGGACTTGATGCCGTTGTCATAACAGGAGGACCAGGGTCCTACACTGGCTTAAGAATTGGTGCTTCAGTTGCCAAAGGCATTTGCTTTGCGGTGCAAGCGAAACTGATTGCATTGAACACCCTGGAAGTCATGGCCAAAGGATTTACTTTGGCTGAACCTACCTACCAAGGCTGTATTGTCCCCATGATTGATGCCCGTAGGATGGAAGTATTTACGGCCGTTTACTTGCATTCAGGTGATTCAATTCGTCGGCCTGCCCCTTTGATTTTAGACCAATACGCGTTCGATGATTTGCCCAACTTGGATGTGGCATTTATAGGCGATGGTGCTGAAAAGTTCAAAGCACTTTATGGTAAAAGTGCACGTTTCGAAAATGCCTTTTTCTTGGGGCCTGATGCGATGTTTGCCCTGGCGCAAGACGCCTTTGCGCTTGGGAAGTTTGAATCAATTGCGTATTATCGGCCTGATTATCACAAGGATTTTTATTCAGCAATAGCAAAATAATCAGCCAGTTGCAAAACAAATCCAAGGGTTGGATTGATATTAATATTACTACTAACCAGAGATTTGCGTTATGAATGGAAATGCCGTGATTAAACTGCAGAACAGTATGGATCAGCTTGAGATGGAAGATTTGAAATTGGCTACGAAAATATTTCGTGCTATCAATCATCCACTGCGCATCAACATCGTGCGTTTGATAGAAGAACATGGCCGCTTGTCGGTAACACAAATTTATTTCAAGTTGCGCATAGAGCAGTCAGTGGCCTCTCAGCATTTGGCCATTCTTCGCGACTGTGATGTGCTTACTTCGCATCGTGATGGCAAGAATATTTATTATGCCATTAATCCGTCGCGCTTAAATGCCATTTTACGCAGTATTGATACCCTCAAGGCCTGAGGTTATTCACCACGATTTGGTGCACTTCACTCCCTTTGTTTCCCAGTAAATCGAAATACGCTACGCGTAAAAAGTAGCCTCCGGTGGGCAAGAGTGTTCCGCCTAGATGCCCGTCGAAAACCATTACTACGTTTCCTTCAATGAGCTGTTGCGGCATGAACTCACCGATGTATCGTCCCTCAACACTCCACAGTGCTACCTGAACAAGCCGTGGGATAGCACTGCTGATGGTTACCTGTGCGTACTCTAGAAGGTGAGGATGCACTATTTGCCTTGATAAATGAACCATGCTTGTGCTTGGTGGTGCAGAGATTTCTCGCGAATTCGGTGCTCCGGGAGTTCCCCGTCGATTGCCCTGACTACTTCCCCATCTGCTATGCCAATGGCCATTTACTTTTTCGAGTGCACGACCGCGTGTTTCATGCAACATCGGATGGTGCAAACTATCATGGTAACTGGTGCTGGCCAAAACTTCGCCTTGTGCCGTTTCCACAGTTAGCCAACCCCCACCTGTTAATATGCCCGGGTTTGATGAGAACTGGCGTCGATGTCGTAGCGGAATTTCACCGAAATCTGCACGCAGCAGGGCAGTGTCTCTACAGAAAACGATAAAACTGCCGGGAGACCACGAATCGCCTTCCTGGCCAAGCACAACGCTCTGGAGCACTTGGCCCCATTCGTTGCGTTGCGAAAGCCACAATTTATGCAAAGCCCGCGCATGTGTTCCGGGCAGATACAATTCAAGGTATGGAGTACCACCAGGCATGGGGCGGAAATATATTTCACTGAAAACCGGTTTTGCTCCAAACATGTCAGATGGTGGATGCCATGTCCATTCGGGGCCTTCAACCAGTTGACCGCGACAATCGACCACCTCTACACACCGAATGACCATACTGTCGCTGGAGGTTGGCAAGGCAGGTCGTCGGCATTTCCAACTTTGCGCATAGCCCTTGCCCTGGAGGCTCCAAACCGAATCATTCAACCAAATATGGCCGCCACCCACGGCCGAAGAAAATTGCAGGATGAGCGTATCGTTTTCAAGTACACGGACGCTCATCAAAACGGGAGGGGGAAGAGCAGTTGATAGGCCTGCCACACTGTTTTGGGCTGCAGGAGTGCCCCCATCGGGGTGCAAGCTGCCCTTCCAATTGCTTTCATCGGCGCAAGGGCTCTCCCATTCGACACGTTCAAGGGTGTGTCCTCCCTCCATACGTGCAGGAGTGCCCAACCACCGGTTGCTGTAGTACAAACTGTCGCTAACCCTTCCGTCGGGGCCAACAAGCCACACCCAATCTTCTTCGTTGTTCAAAGAAGGCCAGGTGGCAAGGCCAATACAAGCGCCAAAGGAAGACCAGCTTTGCATTGAGCCCAAGGGGACCAGCAATACAAATCCTCCTGCCGGAATGACGTGCTCAGGCAATGTGCTTACAGTTTGTCCATCACGCCATGACCAGTTTTTAAGCGAAATATCAAATGGCGAGCAGTTGATGAGTTCAACCATTTCTGATTCGGGCAAACCGACGGAAGGACTTGGGTCGGCCAATAGCTCATTGATTTTGACTTGACCTGGGAAAAAACGGTGATGCAGCAGTTGCAATACCGTGTCGAGTCGATTTCCAGCGGAATCTGTCAGGTTGATTTCAAATGCCAGCCATGCAGGATGCTGAAACGGGAACAGCCATTCGAGAAAGGCGGCGGAGTCGCCTTGTGGCATGGCCCTCAAAGGTGGCCCTTGACCTTGCAATTGGTAATTGGCTAAAATGGTAGCGTTTGGGCTGCCCAAAATTTTATTGAAGCGAAGCACGAGGCCTTGGTAGCCAACCAAGTGTGCTTGTGTGATCCGGGGTGCCAGTGTATCGGGCAGCGGACTGCCTGATGCTACAAAGTCATCGAAATAGAAATGGTTGGCACGGGTGCTTGAGTATACCATGCGAAGGCCAAAATATCGGCTTGAACCATGTTGGATGTCCAACACACTTCCTTCGGTTCGGTACTGTGTGCCATTGCCCGTGGTGTCGCTTTGCAGGCTCCACCAGCCGTAGGCATTGCGCTGTACCTTCACCCGCAAAACATTGTCTGATTTGTTCAAAATGCCATCGGCCCCATCGATGATTTTGGTGCGTATAAGCCCTTGCTGGCGGTACAAGCTTACCTCATCGGTAGTGTTGCCAATGCGCACAAAATAGCCTGCTAAGGCACTGTCTAACTCAGGCCGATCGCTGACCAAGTACACATCTACGTAATTGGCAGAAGAAGGGTTGAAAGCCAAACGCGTCCACCATTCCCACGACGCTTCGTAAATGGCAGCACTTTGGGTTGCAATAAACGTGCGGTTTGAAGTGCTTGGGGCTTGCAATTGGAGTTGCGACAAGGCATTGACCTGTACATGGGAGGTGTCGCCTTGCCAAGTGGGGTTACTGGCCAATTCACCATCGGCAAAATCATCTATGAATTGGGCAATGCTTGTTTGCCCTACACAGAGGCAAAGTGTGATTAAAAGACAAAGCGTTTTCATCTTTCAAATAAGGCAAGGAAAAACATTAATTTTGGCGCAACTTTTATCTCAAATTCAGCATAATTCTATGAAAGTAGCGGTTGTAGGTGCCACTGGTATGGTGGGAGAGGTGATGCGCCAGGTGTTGGCCGAGCGCTCATTCCCGGTGACAACGTTTTTGCCGGTAGCCTCAGAAAAGTCAGTTGGACAAATGATTGACTTTAATGGCAAATCATATCCTGTGATTTCATTGGAGGATGCAGTTGCGGCAAGGCCCCATATTGCTCTGTTTTCGGCAGGTGGTAGTGTTTCGCTCGAATGGGCCCCCCGTTTTGCAGCCGTTGGTACAGTGGTAATCGACAACTCGTCGGCATGGCGCATGGATCCCAACAAGCCGTTGGTGGTGCCTGAACTGAATGCCGACATCTTAACAGCAGCAGATAAAATCATTGCCAATCCGAACTGCAGCACCATTCAGTTGGTGGTTGCCCTCAACAAATTGCATGAGGTTTTTCGGGTACGTCGTGTGGTGGTAAGTACTTACCAAAGTGTAACAGGAACGGGTGTAAAGGCAGTTGCGCAGCTGATGAATGAACGGGCAGGACAAACCGGCCCTATGGCATACCAACATCCGATTGATTTGAATTGCCTACCGCAAATCGACGTTTTTCTTGACAATGGTTTCACCAAAGAGGAAATGAAAATGACCAACGAAACGGTAAAAATCATGCGCGACCCCGGTATCAAACTCACAGCAACAACGGTGCGTGTGCCTGTAATGGGTGGTCATAGCGAGTCGGTGAATGTTGAGTTTGAACACGAATTTGAGATACAAGAGGTTTACAGGCTGCTCGCTGCTAGTCCAGGAGTTGTAGTGGTAGATCGCCCGGAGGCTGGGGAATACCCTATGCCAATCAACAGTGCCGGACGGGATGAGGTATTTGTGGGTAGGGTAAGAAGAGACGAATCGCAACCCAAAACATTGCACATGTGGGTGGTAGCCGACAACTTGCGCAAGGGAGCAGCTACAAATGCTGTTCAAATTGCCGAATACCTGCTTGCCAAAGGTTTGGTTTGATTGGTTGATAAAACATAATGAAAAATCAAATTTGACTCGTATTTGATTCGCGAGTTAATTGCCAGCTCATTTGTTTTAAATCCAATCAAATAATGCGCTCTTTTTTCCTGAAAATTTGGTGTCTTTTACTGCTCAGCGGAGGAATCATTCCGGCCTTCAGCCAAGTAAATCCAACAAATCGACAAATTGTTTTACAGGCTTTTTGGTGGGACTATTGGAACAGCAATTATCCCAATGGATGGGCAAATTACCTGGCAGAACTGGCCCCACGATTGAAAGAAATGGGCGTTGACGCCATTTGGATTCCACCAACCATCAAGAACCAAGGCCAAAATGGCGTGGGCTATTCACCTTTCGACCATTACGATTTGGGGGATAAGTTCCAGAAAGGCTTTTTGAAAACACGTATTGGTGACAAAGACGAATTGTTGCGCATGGTTGCAGTGATGAAAGCCAACGGAATTGATGTCATCCAAGATATTGTTTTCAACCACGTTGATGGTGCAGGCAGTAGCAATGGAGGTGGAGGACAAGATCCGGCTGCCATGGATGACGGCAGGACATCGCGTTACAAAAACTTCCGGTATGTGAGCTGGGTGACTCCCGCGGACAATGAAACACCTGCCAATTACCTTGCACGTTCAGGCAGATTTCACAAGAACTGGCAAAATTTCTATCCGAATCCAGGCAATGCATGTTGCTCAAACGATATCAACTCGGTATGGTGGGGTCCTGACATAAGCTATGAGTCAAATGCCTTTGGCCAAAGCAGCAATGCGACATACAATCCCCTTCAAGGCAGCAATTACATGCGCAATGAAATGCGCCGCTGGGTGATTTGGAACAAAAAGCAAATTGGCTGGGATGGAGTGCGTCTTGACGCAGTGAAACACTTTTCAACGGTTGTCACCGAAGATTTTCTGTGGAACATGCAGTTTGGCAGTCTTTGGGCCAATGGTGGGAATGATATGTTTGCTGTGGGTGAATGGGTAGGGGGCAGTGGAGAACTCGATGCATGGGCCAATAATGTACAGAACAGGGCCAGTACCTTTGATTTTGCTTTGCGGAATGCGCTAACAGGCATTGTCAATGGGAATGGCAATTTTGACATGGGCTCGGTGCCAAGCTTTCAGCAACAAAACAGGCAGCGCACAGTCCCCTTTGTGAACAATCACGATACTTTCAGGCCACAATTGAGTGCCAGCGGGAATTATACTGGATGGAATACAGGCTCACAATTGGGGCCTCATATTGAGCCCAACAATGTGCGATTGAGCGTTGTCTATGCCATCGTATTGGCGGTAGATGGCGCTCCACAAGTGTTTTTCGAAGACTTGTTTAACATCGGATATTTGGGGAATCGCTTCAGTCACCGCCCCACGGTAGACAGTACCTTGCCGGTCCGCTCAGATATCGAAAACCTCATTTGGTGTCATCAGAACCTTCGTTTTAAGGAAGGGCCGTATTTAGTGCGTTGGCAAGCAGCCGATGCGCTGGTGATCGAAAGAGGTGGAAAAGCATTGGTAGCTGTTACCGATCATTGGACGAATTGGCAAAACCTGACAGGTGTGCAAACAAGTTGGCCCGACGGCACCGTTTTGGTAGATTACAGCGGCGCCAACACTGGCACCCGCACGGTGTACGGCGGGGGGAAAGTCGATATCAGCATTCCTCCTTGCAATGGTACAGCTTTACAGGGAAGGAGGGGTTACAGTGTTTGGGGGCCACAAGGAATTACTGCCAATTACAGCCGGCCTGCAAAACGCATCACCCAAGAATGGGAAACGGATAATGACCTGGGCGATCGCCACGTAAGTAGCTTGCAACAGGGTGGAAGAACACCCAATAACAGCCTGGAATGCCGTGTGGTAGGCAGGGTGTTTGCCAAAGCAGGTGAACCCATCGATATCGAAGTATATCCTGGAGATACATTAAGATCCTTGACCATGGTTGTGCTGGATGCGAATTGCGATCCCTTGGATTCTGCTGCCGGTGCGGGTACCCTCATCCGTACTTTCGTGCCAAGTCAATCGGGATGGTATACGATTCGTTTGCGCAATACAACTGGAGCACAACCCGGCCAAAAAGCATGGGTGAAGGTAACTTATGAGGCGCCTGCTGTGGTACAAACCAATGTAACCAAGAACAAATGTGCGTGTACCACCACTACATTGCCTACTTCGGTAGATGAGGCACAAAAAGAAAAATACTGGGTACTCTATCCCAATCCGGCCGACGATTATTTGGTGATTGAGACAGAAACGTCTTCGGTACAATGGCAAATGGCTCGGATACGAGATATACAAGGACGTGTATTGATGGAATTGCCTACCAATGAAGAGCATGGACGTTGGTCAATGGCTGTTTCTGGCTTGGCTACCGGTATGTATACCATAGAATTGGTACATGCCCAAGGGTCGATTGTAGAGCGATTTATCAAGCGCTAACAGGCCGTGCCGAAACTGTTTTTTGTTTTGTTGGGCTGCATGCCTCCGGGTCGCAAAACCGAACAGCACGATGTGTTCGCTGGCATAGGTGAACAACTTCGTGACTTGCTTCCCGAGATGATCGCTTCTTGGCCTGAGGCCCAAGGACGGCTGCATATCGATGCTTGGCGTGAGGTTTCATGCGTAAATGGATTTAAAGTCCATTGCATAGCTGCTGATGCCACGCTTCCTGCCAATGCCGCACCTCAAAAACTATGGTTCGTGAATTTGGGTGGTTACCAGCCAGGTATGTTCGAAGAGTTGCATGAAAAGATCTTGGTTGCAGCTGAAAGCCAAAGGGAAGCCATCCGCCAGGCAAAGCAGCACCCTTTCTTTCAAAACAATCAGGCTACAGCCGGAAAAATGCCCCATGTGGATGACCAATGGGCTTTTGACGTGGACGAACTAACGCCCTTAGATGCTTTGCTTCCGTTGAAAACCGGCCAATTGTGGAAAATTGTTTTGACCGAACAGCCCCATGCGCATGAAGATCGCTTGCACATTGGTTATGTGAAATTGACGGCTCTGTAATCAGGCAATAAGCCCAAATTGTCTAAAATGATAGGTAGTGTGCATGGCGATAAGGTTTTGAACGGCTTCAGCATCCATTTTGCCATATAAGGGATGGCGCACGGTTCCGTGTGCCTGAGCAGCTTTTTGGATAGTTGCTGTTAGTTGTTCCTTTTCGAGTTCAAAGTCCAGCACACGATCATTTCGTTGTTTGATTTCGGGTAGCGTTTGTAAGTTTTTGGGAAAACTCCATGGATTTCTTTTGCTGAAATAGCGATACATGTATTTTCCAAATAGTTTACCGATGATGCGTGTGGCGGTGCTGGTATTTTTTTCGCCTAACGACAACCGGATGAAGGAAGTGCAGTGGCGACACATTTGCGCGGCATTCATGGTGCCCCATAAAGGAATGGTGGTCTCATTAAGTTCCTCCAAGATGTCAGGCAAACGAGATAGGGCTGGAGTTTGATGCATAAGATTCAATTGGCAATATGAATTAACCAAATAATAGTGGCAAAAACAAAAAGGGCCATTTCGATTGCGAAATGGCCCTTCATGAAGGACTTATCTTTAGTCAATAGCAATGTCAAATTGAACCAGATCAACAAAGAGTTGGATTCGGTTTTCCAGCTCCTCATGGGTAAGGCTTTCGAGTCGCTCGGAGCCAAATTTTTCTACGCAAAATGAAGCCATCGCAGATCCGTAAATGATGGCCCGTTTCATGTTGCTGAAGGAGATGTCGCGGGTTCTGGCAAGATAACCAATGAACCCACCGGCAAAAGTGTCGCCCGCGCCTGTTGGGTCAAAAACATCTTCCAAGGGGAGTGCGGGGGCATAAAAAACCTCGTGTTCGTTGAATAACAAGGCGCCATGCTCCCCTTTTTTGATGATCAGGTACTTGGGACCCATCGCGAGTATTTTTTTCGCTGCTTTTACCAGTGAATACTCGTTTGAAAGCATGCGTGCTTCTTCATCATTGATGGTGAGCACATCCACGCGCTTGATGGTTTCTTTGAGGTCGTCGAGGGCTACGGTCATCCAAAAGTTCATGGTGTCCATCACTACCAATTTTGGACGGCTTTCCAATCGGTTCATGACCTGTTGTTGCACCATGGGGGTAAGGTTGCCCAACAGCAAGAATTCACAGTCTTGATAGCTGTTGGGAACGGCAGGATCAAAATCAGCCAATACATTCAGCTGGGTGTCGAGTGTATCACGGGTATTCATGTCCATGTGATACTTACCTGACCAAAAGAAGGACTTTTCTCCTTTTTTGATTTGCAGGCCCGTGGTATCGATGCTGCGGCTGTGAAAGAAATCGATTTTTTCTTGTGGAAAATCGTCGCCCACAACCGAGATGATTTTCACATTTGGTGTAAAAAAGGAAGCGGCAATGCCTGCGTAAGTGGCTGCTCCTCCGACAATTCTGTCGGTTTTGCCAAACGGGGTTTCAATGGCATCAAAGGCAACCGTTCCAACAACAACTAAACTCATGTGATATTTTTTTTGATTGATAGGGTGCAAATATTGCACAATTAATTTGAACCTGCTAATATTGCAGTCCCTTAGCGAAGGCAAGGGAAATTCCTCGATAGCTCAGTTGGTTAGAGCACTTGACTGTTAATCAGGGGGTCGTTGGTTCGAGCCCAACTCGGGGAGCAAAAGCCGCACGTAAGTGCGGCTTTTTTTGTTCGTACAACGCTGCCACTGGGTACTTGGTTCGACCCCGATAGCTATCGGGGCAAACGGGGAGCGAAAGGTTATCGAAAGGCAACCTTTTTTTTGTTTTCTGGACCATGCGTCACCTTTACGTCTTATACAGCGGGCCTGCCGATAAATATTGCATTTGTTACAGCGAAGATCCTTGGGGTCAATAGGAATGGCACTGCGCCCTTGCTATCAATCATCTGAGCGCATGTCTACAGGCACCTAAATTAATCGGCCAATGGCTTTGAAACGCTCAAACACGCGTTCATTGTGTGGCGCATCGGGTAATTCTTCGGTTAAATCTTGCCCTGCCCAGTGTTCGTAATGTTTGCCATTGCGCCACAACCTGCTTTTGGTCAGGTCGTATATGACACCCTGGTGAGCCACCCAGATTTCATCGCGGTCTTGTCCGTTGCGCAAAGCGAGTTGTGAGCGGGTATAGGAGGGAAGTTGGGTATTTTCTACCGACATAAGGAACCGGAATGGCGTATTTTAGATTTGCAAAATAAAACAATTCCATGAAAGCATTTTGGGACGAGCGTTATGCCGCATCCGAATACATCTATGGCGAACAACCCAATGTGTGGTTTGCCGAAAAATTACAAGCCCTGACTCCCGGCCGATTGTTGTTGCCTTGCGAAGGCGAAGGCCGGCAAGCTGTTCATGCGGCTGCCTTGGGCTGGGTAGTAGAAGCTTTCGACCAGAGCGAATTGGGGCGTGAAAAAGCCTTGGCTTTGGCAGCCAAACAGGGCCAAACCATCCACTACAGCCTGGCCGATGCCTTGGAATACCGGCATGCAGAGCCCTTCGATGCCCTGGCGTTGGTGTATGCCCATATGCCTGAAAACCTACGTGCAGCTTTTCACCAGCGGATGGCTGCGCAGCTTAAACCAGGCGGAACCCTGATCCTCGAAGGCTTTCATACCAGTCAGTTAGGTCGCTCCTCGGGTGGACCGCGTGACATGAGCATGCTTTTTACCCCCGAAATGCTAGAGGCCGATTTTGCTGGCTTCCACATCCTGCATTTGAACGTTGAAGAAGTGGTACTCAACGAAGGGGCTTACCACAACGGCGCCGCCAAGGTGGTGCGTTTGTTAGCGAGGAAGCCTCAGGAGAACACATTTTAAGCATCTTTGCAAGATGAACATCCGTCCACGACGTAACCGCAAAAGTGCAGGTGTGCGCGACTTGGTGCGCGAAACCACCCTCTCAACCAACGACCTGCTTTTCCCGCTTTTTTTGCTCGAAGACCGCAAAGCACGTGTGCCCGTAGCTTCCATGCCGGGCATCGACCGTTTGGGCATGGACTTGCTTTTGCCCGAAATAGAAAGTTGTCTGAAGCTTGGCATCAAGGCATTTGATGTGTTTCCGGTGGTGCCCGAGTCATACAAAGACAAAATGGCCACCTACAGTTATGCCGACGAAAATTTCTACAACAAGGCACTTGCCGAAATCAAGCAGCATTTCCCCGAGGCAGTCATCATGACCGATGTGGCCATGGATCCTTACAGTTCCGACGGCCACGACGGCATTGTTGAGAACGGCAGGATCCTCAACGACGAAACCCTCGAAGTGCTGGGCAAGATGGCCTTGGCCCAGGCACAAGCCGGCGCTGATATTATCGGCCCAAGCGATATGATGGACGGCAGGGTAGGGTACATTCGCACCGTGCTCGACGACCATGGCTTTACCGATGTAAGCATCATGAGCTACACTGCCAAGTATGCCAGCGGCTTTTACGGTCCTTTCCGTGATGCATTAGACTCTGCTCCAAAGTTTGGCGATAAAAAAACCTACCAAATGGACCCAGCCAACCGGCTCGAAGCCTTGCGCGAAGCCCTGCTCGATACTGAAGAAGGCGCCGATTTTCTGATGGTTAAGCCTGCCCTGGCATATTTAGATGTGATTCGATTGCTCAAAGACAACAGCGATTTGCCCATTGCCGCCTACAACGTCAGTGGCGAATATGCCATGATCAAGGCAGCAGCCATGCAAGGTTGGCTCGATTATGACCGGGTGATGATGGAAAGCCTGCTCAGCATCAAACGCGCCGGTGCCGACATTATCTTGACCTATTTCGCCAAAGACGCAGCCCAAATTCTCAAAAACGCCGGATATGCAACAGCCCATCCTCTTGCCTGTGGAAGGCAATAGCCCCCAATTTGGTGAAAATTGTTTCCTGGCGCCCAACTGCACCGTGGTGGGCGATGTGGTAATGGGCGATGAGTGTACTGTATGGTTCAATGCCGTGGTACGCGGCGATGTAAACAGCATCCGCGTGGGCAAGCGCACCAACATCCAAGATGGGGCGGTGATCCATTGTACCTACCAAAAAGCAGCAACCACCATAGGCGATGAGGTGAGCATTGGCCACAATGCCATTGTACATGGCTGTACTATCCACAACAACGTGCTCATAGGCATGGGGGCGATTGTGATGGATGATGCCGTGGTAGAAGACAACTGCATTATTGCTGCGGGGGCAATTGTGCTAGAGCGTACCCGCTGCGAATCGGGTTGGATATATGCCGGCATTCCGGCCAAAAAAGTGAAACAAGTAAGCGCCGAACAGATCGCTGGTATGAAACGCACGGCGGGCAACTATGTGATGTATGCGGGCTGGTTCAAGCCTTGATTTTTATAACATTTTAATGACATATAAAAGCAGTGATGTGTTAACTTGCAACATCGCTTGAATCCTTGTTATGAAATTACTTCTTCGCTTCATCTTCGGTATTTTTCTATCTGCCGCCTTTTCTGCGGAAGCTACCCACATTGCGGGTGGCCAAATCACCTATAAGTGTTTAGAACATGGCAATTTCGAATTTACCGTTAGCATCATTCGCGATTGTGGTGGCAATACAGCAGGTTTTGGTAATACCTCCATTACACTCAATGGCCCACATGGAACCACGAGTTTGCCATTGGTTGCTTCATTTGATTTTGGTCCAAGATGCGCCAGTGCTACCAGCATGACATGCAACCCACCCAGCACGGGTTTGGGTTCGGCTGGAGCGCAATCGAAATTCATTTTCAAGGGTATTGTTAATTTGGCAGCTCTTTCACCTGCACCAGTGAGTGTAGGTTATACTTTTTGGGTGACCTTGCCCTGTTGCAGATCCAATGTGATTTCTAATTCTTTGGCAGTAAGCGGTTCCCAAAGCTTGGTTGTCAGGATGTATCGATTCACCGACCCCCTAACTGGCAATGCCTTGAGTCCTGCGCAGCTTTGTGACGCCTCACCCGATTTTTTGCAAGACCAGGCAATGGTCTTTTTAAACAATCCGCAAGATACCATTCGTTTGCAACACAGTGGATTTGATCGCAATCTTGAAGATTCGTTGGTTTACAGGGTCATTGCACCTCTCAATGACCAGCGTATACCTTATGCTTTTACTTCTCCCTATTCACTTAGTAATCCCATCCCGGGCTTACTTGGCCCCAATGTAGTGGGAGCGGGCAACTTCCCCATTAACCCCGCAAATGGTGAAGTGGTTTTTATGCCAAGTGTTTTGGGTAGTTTTGTGATGCCAGTACAAATCCTTGCCTTTCGCAGGGGGCAATTGATCGCTGAAGTTACACGTGACCAAATCATCCGGGTCGTTCCTTATAGCACAGGTACGCCACCCACCATCCCTGGAAGCAATGTGGCCTTTATGCAACGTGCACCGCAAATTTTACCTCCGGCATCGCTGGTTTCGGGACAAAATGGATTTGTTTGGGATTTTTATGCAGGCGATACCGTTCGTTTATTTCTGCGCGCCAACGACTATTTTCCTTCGCTTAGCGGGGATCCTTCGGTGCCTTCTACCTGGGTCCCCGTACTCAATCCGCTTCGTTTGGCACTCAATGGCCCCATGATCAGTACAGACCATGTTGCAGCAACCGGATGTGCTTTGCCGAATTGCGCTTCTATGAGAGGTCTTTTAGACCCTTTGCCGCCGACACCTATTGCTCAACTGCCTGTGAATTTGCAACAAGGAAACGGTCTTTTGGTGGGCCAAGGATATGGTGGTGTTGTTGAAACAGGTGCACAGTTTCATTGGGCCACCTCTTGTGCGTTGATGCCCGCTATTGGAGGTATCGTACCTTTCCAATTCCGAGTTATCGCTATGGATTCGGCCTGTTTGTTGGAGGGAAGAAACGATGCAACTGTAACAGTGCGCTTGCATGATTTGCCTTTGACTACTGCTCCTCTTTTGACAAGACTCTCCTTTGATACCGTTCACTTGGAGTATACCCTGCATTTTAGACCTAACATCGATACTGTTTCAATCGATCCATTCGATCGCGACAATTTCCCCCAGCTTTCACCCGCAGCTTTAAAGGCACGCTCGGTGGGTCGTCGATTGGCGTCTTTTGGTTCATATAGGATTTATAGAAGCAACCAAGCCCAAGGTCCTTGGCAGTGGATAGGTGAGACGACACGGCCATTCGATTCTACTTTTACAGATAGTAGTGTGTTTGCTGTTGGACATACTGTTTTCTATCAAATAAGATCGATTTCAGGATGTGCTGCCCAAGAGGTTTCCGGCAATACCTTGTCAGCAACATTTAGTTTTACCTCTGTGCCTCAGTTGGTCGGTCGCATTTCCATCCAACTGGTGCCAAATCCCGGTCGCGATTGGTATCGTTTGCAAGGGCTTGAGGGTGCATTTTTACCTAAGGTTTGGCAACTCAGAGACATGCAGGGGCGCGTAGTAAAGCAGATTATGGTGCCCGCATCGAGTGCAACATTTGCATTCGATATGAGCGATTTGCCAGCAGGCGTATACCTATTGCAATCAGCGGAAGTTGGAACCCATTTCCGATTGATGCATCAGCCAGGACAGTAAGCCACATTTCGCAATTTTAGCTTTGAGAAACTCGCGCAAAAGGCTAATTTAGAGTTTGGTATGTGCTGTCCTCATATGAAGAGAGCAGCAACAAGGTACCAAACCGTATGTTATGCTTAAAAAATTACGTGGTTTAACAGCTTTTTTGCTTGTTCTGCTTATTGCTCGAAGTAAAAGTGCTTCACACATTTTAGGGGGTGAAATCTCCTATTGGTTTAATGGGTTTTTAATTCGGCGCCTCTTATCTTGCCCTATGGTTTTACCGAAGATAAGTTGGACAAAGTGGCTGTTTGTTTCTTTGTTGTTTTTTACTTTTCAAACCAAGGCAACGCATATTCTCGGTGGTGAGATTTCGTACCGGTGTTTGAATGCCAGCGGATTGTATGAATTTACCGTAACGGTTTTCAGGGATTGTGGGCCTACACCCGGAGGTTTTCCCTCTGCTGGGTTTGGCAACACCAACATCAACCTGATGGGCCCCCATGGCACAGCCAATTTGCCTTTATTGCTTTCTGCGGATGTTTCTCCGCGTTGTGCCACAGGCTTGGCTTTTAGTTGCAATCCACCTTCTACAGGTGCTGGCGTTCAAGGGTCAATTTCGAAGTTTGTGTTTCGTGGTAATGTAAACTTGGGTGCAGTAGCAGCACCTCCTGTGGGTATTGGCCATACCTTTTGGGTTACTTTGCCCTGTTGCAGGCCCGAAATCAACAATTCTTTGGCTTCAAATGGTTCGCAGTCATTGCAGGTGAAGATGTATCGGTATACCGATCCTCTTACTGGCAATGCTTTAACGCCGGCACAGATGTGTGACAACTCGCCTACCTTTATTTCGGATCCGACAGCTTTGGCGATCTTAAATCCGAATGATACCATTTTCTTCCAGAATTTTGCCCTTGATCCTGACATTCAGGACTCAACCGTTTTTGGTATTGGTGCCCCATTGAATGACACGCGCGTTCCCTACGCTTACACTTTCCCGTACGCTTTGAACAATCCATTGCCAGGTATCTTGGGCCCGCCTACCATCACGGCTGCCAATACCCCCATCAATCCTACTTCGGGCGAGATTGTTTTTCGCCCAACAGTTACGGGTACTTTTGTGACGGTGATTAAGGTTTCTTCTTACCGTTGTGGGCAATTGATTTCTGAAGTATTCCGTGATTTTAACGTAAAGATTATTCCCAATCCCGGTGGTGCGCCACCACCTTTTAATCCAAACCCTGCATCACCGAACCATGCCTTCAGCCAACGTGCGCCTATTATCCAGCCGTACTTTTTAGATGCTACGGGTCTTGGTTTGTACAACATCACCTACTATGCGGGCGATACGGTTGACATTCCGGTATCGGCTACGGACTATTTTCCTACTCTTTCGGGCAATCCTGCCGATCCGACTACCTGGGTGCCGGTATTGAACACCTTCAGGGTGGTATTTAACGGTTCAGTGCTGAGCACGACCAACAACCCTGCGAGTGGTTGTCCGTTCCCGCCCTGCGCCACCTTGCGGGGGGTGTTGGATCCGGGTTTACCTGCTCCTCCTGTGAACGTGCCTACGGTACTGACGGGAGGCAACGGTCAAGCCATCGGCCAGGGTTATACGGCGGTAGCCGAAGGGGGTGGTCGTTTGATTTGGCGGCCTGATTGCGCGAACCTTCCGAGCAATGCCACCACAGCCTGCGGAACATCGGTATCGAGCTATCAGGTGGCGGTTACTGCCATTGACCAGAACTGTCCGGTAGAAGGGCGCGACTCACGGGTGTATACCTTCACTATTCGCGACTTGCCTGAGTTGAAGGCTCCCCGCTTTTATGGTGTGTCGGCTGTTGGTGCAAACAATACGGTTCGGATATACATGGAGCCGGAGCTCGATACCTTGCTGATAGACCCGATCGACAGCTTCAACTACCAGAACCAAACCACCGCCTTTAAGCTGTTCAAGTCGGTAGACCGCCGTCGCCGCTCGTTTGAGTATTACCACGTATACCGGTCAACCTCACCCACGGGGCCGTTTACCCAGGTGGCTACCATCAACCAATTGTACACCTATGAGTGGAACGATACGGGTTTGGACCTGGTGAACAACGATTATTATTACTATTTAACTACGGTATCTACCTGCGCATCGATAGAGTCGGCACCATCGGATACGATGAAGGTGATTCGCCTGCGCCTTAACAACAACGTAGCTGCGGGTTTGGCAGAACTAACATGGGATTCGATTGGAAGTCCGCGTTTCGACTACCTGGCAAACCACACTGGTCGTTATGTGATAGAACGCGAGGTGCACAATGTGAGTCCCGGCGTATGGGAGCGAATAGATTCTGTTTCAGACATTTACCAGTACAGCCATCCGGTGGTGGTGTGCGACGATTCGGTGAACTACCGGGTAGCCTTGATCGATACCAACGGCACGCCTTATTACTCACAGGTCGACGGGGATGATTTCAGGGACAATTTCCCGCCCGACAGTGTGATCATTCACCATGTGTCGGTGGATAGCATCACAGGATTGCCCTTGCTGAGCTGGTTGCCTGGTCCAAGTCCGGATGTAATTGCCTATGTGATTTACCGGATGGACTTAACGGTGAACCCACCGGTAGCCATTCCGATTGACACGATTTACGGTTTCAACAACACCTATTGGTGGGATACCACGAGCATGCAAAATCCTTTCGACAGTTCGTTACACTACGGCATTGCGGGCTTGGATTCATGCGGCAATTTGGGCTTGATATCACGCACCCACAGCAGCATGCGCCTGGCGGGTGGCTTGGACCAGTGTATATCCTCGATTGTATTTGGCTGGAACGCCTACCGGGGCTGGGACCAGGTAGCGAACTACGAGATTTACCGTTCGGCCTCGGGTGGTCCATGGTCGCTGCTATCCACCATTGCGGGTGGTCAGCCACAGTACCAATACATCGACAATGACAATCTGATTACCGATTCGCTGTATTGCTACGTGATTCGTGCTACCCGACCGGGTGATGACACCACGGCCTTGTCGAACCCGATATGCGTAACGGCCCGTGTGATCCGCGAGCCGGAGTACACCTACATACGCAGGGTGACGGTAGACAGCACTTCAGGCTTGATCCATGTGCGTTTTGCCATCGATACGGCGGCAGATGCGGGTCGGTTTGAGTTGTACCGCTCAACGGCCTCGAGCGACTTTAGGTTGGTAGATGCTTTTGGTCCGGTGAACATGAACCTAAACGGCGGCTTTTTGGAGTATGAGTTCATTGACCAGGAAGCCGAGCCACACAAGGAGGTGTATTTCTACCGGGTATATGCCTACGATTTGTGCGATCAGCTGTTCGATACGTCGAATACCTCCAACAACATCTACTTGCAGGCCACGGCAGAGATTGACTTCTTCAACAACCTGCGTTGGAACAGCTATGCCGACTGGTTGGGTGGAGTAGATGGATATGACATACTGCGATTTATTCCGGAGGAAGACTTGACCTATGTACCCTTGAACCGTTTGGGGGCGAACAGTGTGGTGTATGCCGACGATATCAAGAACTTCACCGACAACGATGGCTTGTACCGCTATTTGGTACAGGCGGTAGAAGGTGCGGGCAATCCGGCGGGCTTCAGCGATACTTCGTTGTCGAATGTGGTGGAGGTAATCCAGCAGCCGCGGGTGTTCATGCCAACGGCCTACATGCCCTTGGGAGTAAACCGCTTGTTGTTCCCCAAAGGGGTATTTATAGAGGAGCGGGCGGGTTATTCGTTTGAGATATACAACCGTTGGGGCGAATTGGTATTTGCTACGAACGACTTCACGAAAGCTTGGGATGGTCGCGCGGCAGGTTCGGGTGAGTATGTAGACCCTGGGGTGTATGTGTTTGTGATGAACTTCATCGGCAAAAACGGCAAGGCCTACAAACAAAATGGCACCTTTACCGTGATACGGTAAGTGATGATAGCAATTGATTTGAGGCCCGGTTTTCCGGGCCTTATTTTTTGTATTGCCCCGCTATTTCATCGAGCATTTCGAACCACTCACTCCCATATTTCCGGCTGAGTGGGGCCTTGAGAAATTTGTAAACGGGCACTTTTAAATTTTCGCCACATGCGCAAGCCGGTGAACAGATGTCCCATTGATGGTAATTGAGTGCATCGTAATGTTTCAATTTTTCAATTCTGATTGGGTAAAGGTGACAGGAAATGGGTTTTAAGAAGTCACTTTTTCCCGCCTTGTGCGCAAGTTCTATGGCGCATTGCCAAGTTCCAGAACCATCTTTCGCCGCAAAAACACATGCACGACCATTGACCGTAGTGGTAACCAATTCACGATCGGGCGCCAATTCGTAAAAGCCCTCGGTATCCAAAACAGCCAGCCCTTCGGCAGCCATAAAAGGCCGAATGCCATCCAAATTGGCTTCAATTTGGTCTAACTCTTCCATCTCAAGCGGGGCGCCCAAATCTCCCTCTTCACAGCAAGCACCTTTGCAAGCAGCCAAATCGCACACGAAATGCTTTTCCAGCAAATCGTCGGACACCAAAACATCTTCAATCAACAACATGTACAAAATTACACACTGCACAGCAATCGCCCTAAAAGGCTTCGCTCAAATCGAGATAAAAAGCCCACTGCCCTTCACGCGTGCGGGCAACATCTAAGCGCAGGGCTACGCGTTCCTCGGTATTCACAAAAAGTCGTACACCTGTTCCAATGGCGTATTGCCAAGCATTTTGAAAAAGTACTGCGTTGGTTGGCGCCACTTGAAAGCCAGTACAGAAGATATTCCATGCAAATCGGCGATGCAACTGCCAACGCCACTCTTGCTCAAGGCCCATCATGCGATTGTCGCGAAATCGGCCTTCGAAATAGCCTCTTGCAAAATCACTTCCACCGGCTTGCGCCAGTTCACGAAAGGGAGCAATGCCATTTACTTGGCGATACAAGAGCCTTTTGGCCCATATCCACTTGGGTTGGAAGACATGATAATGACGCACATCGGCTTGACCGAAGCCAAAGGCGGCCGTGCCCGGGAACCAACTGGGTTGCCAGCGCCAACCGAGTTGAATGCGCCAGCCATTGTGTGGACTTTGAACATTGTCGCGTGTGTCGTAAAAGATTTCGGGGCCCAAGCCAATGGACGCACTACCTGAACTTCCAGCAATGGTGTTGTCTGCAAGTTGCCCGCTTTGCAAGTAGTTCAAATGGTACATTTGTTGTTGCCTGAATTGCAGGCCGGCATATAAGGAGGGTCTTATGGCCCAGAGCCAGCCTCCCCAGCTGGTCCAACTACGATAACTGAAATCTTCTCTTTGCGATAGGGCGGTTTGTGGGCCGATGCCATAAAATCGGTCAATGTATTCTCTGTAACTAACGTATCCGTAGGTGTAATAGCGGTTGGCTGGTCCGAATATTTCTGCGCTCATGCGCGTTATCACTTGTTGCCTGAGGGTGTAAACCGCTTGCATCTGTACGTTGGATATGCTCGCTTCCTTCCCATTGTTGAAATAGTAACCCATGCTCAGGCCAGCTGCCCATGAGGTTTCAGGACTCCGGTAAAGGATGGGTAGGGGGAGAAACCGGTGGTCTTGCTGCAGCCAATCCAAGCTGCGTTCTGCCAAGTTTTGGCCTATACTGAACTGCCATGCGCAGATGCTGCATAAAATCAATGCAAGTATTCTCAAAACCCAAGCTTTTTGGGGAAGAGCAATTCCTTGACACGGGTATCTGCACGGTTAATGTCCGACCAATGCGTGCAGTTTACTTCAACCACAGCCACACAACAGGTCGGGAATTTGGGGACCAAAAAATCAGCCATTTCACTCACCAGCAAGTGTAGGGCTGGATTGTGGCCGGTGAGCAGCACACATTGGGCATCATCAGGCAAGTTTTGGAGTGCCTTCCACCAATGGATTGCATCAGCCTCATACAAGGCATCATCGATATGAATATCTACCGGATGGGGGAAAGCGGCCGTCAGCCGAACGGCAGTTTGCCATGCGCGCAAAGCAGGGCTGCTGTGCACCAAATCGGGTAGAAGGCCATTTTCACGGAGATATTTGCCCATTTGCAACGAAACACGCTCACCGCGCGCGTTCAGTGGACGCTCTTTGTCTGTAAGCAACAAGTTTTCCCAGCTCGACTTCGCATGTCGAACCAGTAAGAGGGTGCGGGTCATGACCTAAATGTACTGCCTTTGTGTGAAGCTACAACGCACCACTTTGCAAAGCTTGCCAATGTTTGAGTGCAATGCGCATTTCACTTTGTAAATCGAGGTTTTTATTGTCGGCATACCACTTGTGCAAGCGCGTACTCGCCTCTTCAAAAGGCGTTTGAATAGCCTTTAAACCCAGATACATTTGTTGGGCAGCGGCTGGCCGGGGGCCCCAACTGCCCAAAACCCGCATATTGGTGGGGTCAAAGGCAATGAGCTTGGGAATAGAGCGACCGCCATTAGTTAAAAATTGATCCATCAAAGGCAGGTTTTCGTCGCGTAAAACCAGGCGCATCTGAAGTTGGTCACTGTGTGTCAGCATGGCTGCCAAGGCAGGCAAATTTTGAGCAGCATCACCACACCAAGCTTCAGTTATTACCAGCCAATGCATTGGCTTACTGATGTGTGTTAGGGTCTCTATGGTTTCGGGGAGCAACTGAATCGTTTTGTCGAGCCGATGCATGCGTTGGGCATTCATCTTGGTATATGCGACCATGGCTTCTGACTGGTTAGGTCCCGTTGTTTTATTTTGTGCCAAAAGGTTTTCCATCAAGCTGCGGTAATCGGCATAACTGATTCCTTTTTTCCAGTATTGTTTATCGAGTGTGGTGTAGTGAACATTATCCATGAAAATCTTACGTTCTTTGGGCCGTTTAAGTTCCGATGGAGGCATACATCAAACATTTTCAAAGCCCGTGGTTTCTTCGTGGTGGACATGCCCAAACCATATGGCCATCGTTTTTCAGAAAGGTAATGCTGCAAGTGCAACCGCAAGCCTGGTCGGCTTCCACGCCCGATGGTGATACATTGTATGGCGATTTTTACCTTCCGCAGCATGCGCAAGGCATTGCACTGGTTTGTCATGGATTAGAGGGCCATGCACGCAGGCCTTATGTTTTGGGGATGGTGAAAGCGCTAACCGAAGCTGGACTGGCAGTGTTGGCCTGGAATTACAGATCGTGCGGAGGCGTGCTAAACGAACAAGCGCGTTTTTACCACAGCGGGGCCACCGACGATTTGGATATTGTATTGAACCAACTGCCAGGCTCGGCGTCATGGCCAGTCTATTTGGTTGGATTCAGCTTGGGCGGCAATCTGGTGCTGCGCTACTTGGCAGAGCAGGCTACGCATGGCAGTCACAGGATTCTGGGTGGCGCCGCTATTTCGGTGCCCATGTTTTTGGCAGATGGGGCCGATTACCTCAACCGGGGTATTTCGCAGATGTATACGCGCAATTTTATTCGCAGCTTAGAAGATAAGGTTAGGCGAAAGGCACCACTTTTCCCAACTGCCTATCGTACCGAAAAGCTAGGAAAATTGCGCAGTTTGCGGGCGTTTGACGAACATTTCACCGCGCCTATCCATGGCTATGCCAGTGCCGACGATTATTATGCACGTGCGAGTGCAGGTTTCGTGTTGCATCAGATCAAGATTCCTGTCATGATTCTACAGGCGTTAAACGATCCTTTTTTGCCGCCTTCGTGTTTCAAAGTCGCTGAGAATGATTTTATCAGCACATATTTTACACCTGCAGGCGGTCACTGTGGTTTTGTGCAGCAAAACAGGGAGTTGAGCTTCGCAGATGAGTTGGTGAGGGACTTTTGGAAAAAACTGTGAATTACTTGTTCAAATCAAGAGCAATTGCCAGCGTAATTTTCAGGAAATTTGCGTTGTGAGATTTGCAGACATAGTAGGGCAGCAAGAGCTGAAACATAAACTGGTTCAAACGGTTAAGGAGGGAAGGGTAAGCCATGCGCAGTTGTTTTTGGGGCCCGAAGGTTCTGGAAAGTTGGCTTTGGCGGTGGCCTATGCCCAATACCTGAACTGCAAGTCGCCCGGAGAAGACGATTCGTGTGGGGTTTGCTCTTCTTGTCAGAAGTACAACAAGCTCATCCATCCCGATTTGCATTTTTCGTTCCCTATTGTGAACAAGGGGAGTGATGCGGAGAAAAACATTTGTGCCGCCCACATGAAAGATTTCAGAGAGGCATTTCTTGCCGATCCTTACATGGGCTACAACGACTGGATGCAGGCGCATGGTGCAGAAAACAAACAAGGCAATATCAGCAAGCACGAATGCTACGATATCATCAGCAAATTGGGCCTGGCGCCATTTGAAGCGGGGTTCAAAGTCCTCATCATGTGGTTGCCCGAGTATTTGCGCGATGCCGGCAATGTGTTGCTCAAGATCATCGAAGAGCCACCCCAAAATACCATGTTTGTGCTGGTGGCCGAAAGGCAGGAGATGCTTTTGAGCACCATCAGCTCACGCACCCAGCTGGTAAAGGTACCACGTTTGTCAACCGACGATTTGGCAGATTACCTTTCACAAGTTCATGAATTGGAGGCTGCCGCAGCACGCTCGGTGGCCATGCTTTCCGACGGCAATCTCCGGCTTGCACGCGAATTGTTGAACCACGAAACAGGCATAAATGAACAGTTGTTCATGGATTTTATGCGGATTACCTATGGCGGCAAAGGTCCCGACATTTTGACTTGGATAGAGAAGGTCGCCGATTTAGGGCGAGAAGGGCAGAAAAACCTCTTGCAATACGGATTGCATATCATCAGAGAGTGTTTTTTGATGCGCTTTGGCTCAGCCAAACTGGCACGGCTCAAGGGTGCCGAACTCGATTTTGTGACGCGCTTTTCGGTATTCATCACAGAAGGAAATGTGGGTGAGTTCAACCGGTTGCTGAACGACGGTATTTATTACATTGAGCGAAATGCGAATGCGCGCATCGTATTTCACCATCTGGCCAATGAATCGGAACGCTTGTTGGCAGGTGCGCGTAAATTGGTAGGTGCTGGCGCGTAAGTGCTGCGTCCGCCCGATTTGTTCCTATATTTGAACCATTAAACGTGATACACCATGGGATGCGGAAGTTGTAGCAGTGGAGGGTGTTCACCTGCCGGATGTGGCGATAAAGGCCATTGTGCCAGTGGCGGTTGCAATCGATTGAATGTCCATGATTGGCTTTCGAATCTGGAACTGCCTTGGGGACAAAAGCCATTTGAATATGTTGAAGTGCGGTTTAAGGAAAATCGCAAAGAATTCTTCCGAAATGTAAACCAGCTCGATTTATACCAAAACGAGTGGGTGGTGGTTGAAGCTCAACAAGGCCACGATGTAGGTCAGGTGACCCTCAAAGGCGAATTGGTTCGCCTGCAAATGAAAAGAAGACGGGTGTCGGAAGACGACGCTGCTATTCGGAAGATTTACCGAAAGGCTACCCCGCAGGATTTGCAAAAATTGTCGGAATTGCGCGAGCAAGAGGCCGAAGTGTCGTATAAAGCACGTGAAATCATCAAAAGCTGCAAGCTCAACATGAAGCTGACAGATGTTGAATTTCAGGCCGACCGTGCTAAAATTATATTCTACTACACCGCTGAGGAGAGAGTTGATTTTCGCGAATTGATTCGTCTGCTGGCCGATGCTTTCAAAGCAAGGGTAGAAATGAAACAAATTGGTCCCAGGCAAGAAGCCGCACGCATTGGAGGTCTGGGTGTATGTGGCCGTGAACTCTGTTGCAGTACCTGGTTAACCGACTTCAAATCAGTGTCCACTTCGGCAGCGCGCTACCAAAATTTATCCTTAAATCCGGTAAAGCTTGCAGGTCAGTGCGGTCGTCTGAAATGTTGTTTGAACTACGAACTCGAAACCTACATGGATGCATTGCAGGCGTTTCCAAAAGATGCACGTTTGCTGCAAACCCAAAATGCAACCTATGAGTTGGTGAAAACCGATATTTTCAAAAGGCAGATGTGGTATCAGCTGCAAGGAAAGGCGGGCGAGTACACCGAAGTAAATGCCATTCCTTTGAGCATTGAGCAGGTGCTTGAAGTAAAAGCCATGAACAAAGCAGGTGAAAAGCCAGTTGCGCTCGAATCTATGGTGCCTGTGCTGGAAGCCGAGTTGATTGAAGAGCCCGACTTTGAACTGGAAGCCGAAGGTGTGTTGGATAGATTTGATGGCAATAGAAATCGGAACCGCAAAAAGAAGAAGAAAAAACCTGGAGCCAGCGGCCAATCCGATGCCCGTACGCAACCAAACCATGCGGCGAAGCAGACAACACCCATTACCCAGGCCGATAAACCCGCTTCGGCGCCAAGACCGCAAGGGGATAACAACCGCAAGGAGGGAGACCGCAACCGCCGACCACAAGGGAGAGATGGTCAGAACCGTGATCGCCGAAACGAAAATCGGACGGAGCAACGCACTCCTCTTAAGGCGGAAGCAGGCGCTTCAGATGCGGCGACACAGCCGAACCAGCCAAACGCCCAAACTGATAGACCGCGGTCAAATAACCGTCGCCGCTTCCGGGGCCCCAAAAGAGGCGGGAATAATGCTGGAACCAATAGTCCTCAAGCATGAGCAAGCAGTTATTGATATCAACGGCGCTCTTGGCCGTTATGTGTTTGGGAGGTTGCGAAAGTGGTACCTTGACAGATACATTTGCACCGGTTGAAAATCAGGCATGGGACTACAATGATTTGAAAACCATTGAAGTAGTGGTGGACGATACTACCGAGCTGTATGACATATTGGTGAACCTAAGGCATGCAGGGGATTACGAATGGCAAAATATCTATGTACGCATGCACATTCTAAGCCCGCAAGGCGATAGCACTGCTGAGCGCTTGAGTTTGATGCTGGCAGACAACAAAGGCAAGTGGCTCGGAAGTGGCTTAGGCGATATCATTACCATACAAGCACCGTACAAACAAGGTATCCAATTTCGTCAACTTGGAACCTACCGCTTTACCCTTGAACAACACATGCGGGTAAATCCTTTGAAGGGCGTGCATGAGGTAGGGCTCAAAGTACAGCCTACCGAAAGTGAATAAAATAAAAAAACCGGCGCGAGCCGGTTTTTTTGTGGTGTCAATATCTGTGTGCATCAAAGCTTCACAATTTGTTTGGTAATGATGCCTTTGCCAGTATTTACCCTTACCAGATAGTGTCCTTTTGGCAACTGTCCAATTGAAATCCTTGTTTTATTGCCGCTTAAGTGAATGTCAGCAACTTTTTTGCCAATGGCATTGAAGATTTCAGCAGTTCCATTTCCGTTTTCCAGTTGTGTTTCGAGCGTGAGGAAGTCCTGTGCAGGTACAGGATATAGTTTGAGCACTGGCTTCGTCAAAAATGATACTGATGCGGCATTTGTGCTTCCAATAAAGGTGATGAAAAGCTGGTTAGTCGGATTGCCAACTTCATAAATCCGAACGCGCATGGTGCCGTTGCCAACTACGTTGTTGGGATAAAAGTGACCATCCACATTTCCGGTGGCACGTGCTGCCAAGGTGAAATCGGCACTATCGGTTGTGCTCGGATAACAAGCATTCACATCACAAATGGTGCTCGACCAACCCGAAACGATATTGTTGTTGAGTTTTACCCAGCGCAAGTTCACAGGGTTTTCGCCATTGTTGATGACGTTGGCATAAGCAACAATCTCAAACTCTGTGGCCGGACCACTGGTATAAACTGTATCATTTCCTTGCAAGACTACCTGCGCATTTGTAAAGCCTGCAAGCAAGAGCAAGAAAAGAATCAATGTATTTTTTCGGAGCATTTTGTGAAATTGAATGTCAAATATAAGATTATTCGCCTATTTCTACAAGTATGGCCTCGGGTAGCTCAAGCATGGGTAAGGCAGCTTTCATTATTGTCCCTGAAACTGAAATAAGCCTCGTTGGTAAAAATGAGATGGTCGGTCACCTCTATCTGAAACAATTGGGCTGCATGCACCAAGCTGTGGGTAAGTTTCCGATCGGCTTGGCTCGGAAACAAAGAGCCTGAAGGATGGTTGTGCATCAAAATCATGGCGCAGCACTGTGCCATAAGGGCTTCATGCATCACCCGGCGGGTATCGACTGTAGCCGAATCCAAGCCACCAACGCTAATTCTTTTGCAAACAATGGGCTTCATGGCGCGATTTAGCATTACCACATGGAACTCTTCGTGGGTCAGATCGGCAAAAATATGCTGATATGCTTCGTAGATTTGCCGGGAGGAAAACAAAGGGGCTACCGCTTTTTGGCTGAGCTGCTTTCTTCTGCGCCCCAACTCCAGTGCTGCGGCTATACCAAGGGCTTTGGCTTCACCAATTCCTTTGATGGCAGAAATTTCAGAAATGCCCAGCTGCGCCAAGCGGTTTAAGTCGTTTCCACATGCCCCCAGCAATTGCCTTGCGAGGTCGATGGCGGATACAGCTTTGTATCCATGGCCAATGAGAATCGCAATCAACTCTGCATCGCTCAAGGATTGCCGGCCTTTTTGCACAAATTTTTCGCGCGGACGGTCAGCGGCATCCCAGTCTTTGATGCGCCTTGGAGTAGGAAAATCGGAGATCAGGGAGTTCATGCCCTGAAAATAAAAAAGGCCTGCCGAGGAAGGCAGACCTATTGAAAAAATTGAAAGTATTTGCGGAGTTTAAGCAAATGCGTTCATCAAACGCGCCAACTTCGACTTTTGGTGAGCAGCCTTGTTGCGGTGAATGATGTTTTTCTTTGCCAACTTGTCGATGCGCGAAATTACATCAGGGAACATCTTGGTTGCATCTTCTTTAGAACCGGCAGCTTTCAGACGCTTGATCATGGTCTTGGTGGTCTTCAACTGGTAACGGTTACGCAGGCGCCTCACAGCGGTCTGACGGATTCTCTTAAGAGCTGATTTATGGTTTGCCATTTTGCTATATTTCTCTTTGCCGAAAAAACGGAGTGCAAATATAGCTAGTCTTTTCTATTTCACAACACTTGCGTTCTGATTTTCTGAATTTATGCTCCTCATCCATAAATTCTCTTTGATTTTGTACTTTTGAACCATCAATTCCTTCAAAAATGAAAAAAGTCCTTTTCTTCGCCATACTCGGTATGACCCTTTCTTGCACCCAAAAAGAAGCTGAACAAGCTGAAACGGTGGTTGAAAACCTCGAAATTTATGGTGATACCATCACTGCCGACGGTGCCGTTCCGGTCAATACCTTGGCCAGTTTGATGGGAGATGCTACCGAAAAAGACCTAAAATTAGAAGCCACTATTGAAGAGGTGTGTCAAAAGAAAGGTTGTTGGATGAAAGTTGATTTGGGAGACGGCAAAACCATGCGTGTTACCTTTAAGGATTACGCCTTCTTCGTTCCGAAAGATGCAGCCGGTCGCAAAGTTGTACTCGATGGCGTTGCCATGGTAGAAGAAACTTCGGTTGAGTCTTTGCGCCACTTTGCCGAAGATGCTGGCAAAAGCAAAGAAGAAATCGAAGCAATTACAGAAGGCACCAAAGAGGTGGTATTTGAGGCCCGTGGCGTGATCATCCAATAAGCAAGTGAAAAGAAATATTGCGCTCATTTGTTTGGCTATCGGCATTGCAGTTGCCTGCCAACCGGGTCAGGAAGCCAACAATGCTCCCGAAAGGCAAGCTTCTAAACTAGAAGATGCAAAACCCATGGCCCTGATGATGCGTGCCATTTATGACCAAAGCCGCAGTATGCGTGGAGATTTGGAAAGTGGCAAAAACCTCGACTCATCCTTGTATCGCTTCATGGAATTTCACAAACTTGAACCCACCGATAGTACAGTATTGGTAGAGGTATTTTACGAACACAACGAAAAGTTTCGCGCGGCATACGAAGACTTATTGCGTAGCTCCGATAAACCAGCTTACAATGCCATGCTCACCGCCTGTGTGAATTGCCATGCTGATTTTTGTCCTGGCCCTATCAAGCGCATCAATAAACTACGCTTCGAGGAAAGCTAGACCTACAGTGTTTTATCATCGAAAGAAAAAGCTGCGATTGTGCAGCTTTTTCTGTTTATATCCTTTGCAACTGCTCCCATTGGATGCTATTTTCGGAGATGCAAAAGTTCCGGGCGTGTTTACTCTTTTTGTTTTTCGTTTGGCCGACCACTCCTGCCGGAAGTTGGGGTTTTTGGGCGCACCGTCAAATCAACAGGGTAGCGGTTTTTACCCTGCCAGAGGAAATATTTCCATTCTTCAGGCACCATATTGAATACCTCACCGCGCATGCCACCGATCCCGACAGCAGAAGGAGTGCTGTACCGGAAGAAGCACCGCGACATTACATTGATCTTGATTATTACGGCACTTACCCCTTCGACAGCCTTCCCCGACGTTGGTTGGATGCGGTTGCGCGTTACTCAGAAGATACCCTGCAGGCCTACGGCATTGTTCCCTGGCATGTGCAGCGCATGTACTATCGCTTGGTGGAAGCCTATAAGGAAGGCGATAAAGAACGGATTTTAAAAACCTGTGCTGACCTCGGACATTATGTGGCCGACGCACATGTACCCTTGCATGCCACCTTGAACTACAACGGTCAACTCACCAACCAGCATGGCATACACAGTTTGTTGGAGTCGCGCATACCAGAACTTTTTCATGCGAACTTCGACTTCGTGGTAGGGCCTGCACCCTTGTTTGCCAATCCCCTCAACCGTATTTGGGAGGTTGTGCTGCAGAGTGCAGCTGCGGTAGACACGGTTTTTGCGGCTGAAATGCAGGTGAGGGCTATCATTCCCGAAGCGGAGCGGCATGTGTACGAAGAACGAAATGGTCGCCGGAACAAGGTTTACAGCCGCGATTACGCTGCATTATATCATACACAATTGAATGGATTGGTTGAACGCAGGCTCCGCCAGTCGATTTTGGCGGTAGGAAGCTTTTGGTATTCTGCCTGGGTAGATGCCGGCCAACCCGACTTGAATCCACTGCTCAAAGGCAGTCTCCCTGAAGGTGATAGCACCCAAATTGCCATTGAAATGTTGCGTTACCGGCAAGGGATGTGGCTGGGTCGTCCGGAGGCAGATTAGGGTATAGGCAGGCTGTCGTCGAGCGGCTGTCCCAATACACTGCTGTCGGTAGCCAATGGCAAATGGGCAATCACTTCGATGCTCACAACACCAAATCCTGTTCTCAAAATGCCTAAGTCGCGTGCACCGGCTTTGCTCAAATCAATGATGTGCGGCGATCGTTTCGACATACGATCGTTGATGATTACCTCTACGCATTGTCCATTTTCGCGGTTCGTAACTTTTACACGTGTTCCCAGTGGCAGCGATTTATGAGCAGCAGTATAATTTTTTTGTCGAAATACTTGTCCGTTTGCTGTTCTCCGCCCTTCAAATTTATCGGCATAGTACGAGGCGGTGCCATACAATTCGAAGGAATTGCCTGGAATGGGTTGTACCTGTGCCGGCAAAAGCAGGTGCGCGAAAAGCAAAAACAGAACGAAACAGATTCGCATGGGCTGTGTAGCTTTGCGTGAAGTTAGTATATTTTGCCATGGAGTTAATGCAAACCATCAACGAGGCCCTCAAATCGGCCATGAAAGAAAAAGACCAAGTACAATTGCGTGCGCTGCGAGCTATTAAATCGGCCTTGTTGCTGGCGCAAACAGAAAAAGCTGGTGCGGTGATTGACGCTGCCCGTGAAATCCAGGTATTGCAAAAGTTGGCCAAGCAGCGGCGCGATAGCATGGCCATCTTCGCAGAGCAGAACCGGACCGATTTGTTTTTGCGGGAGCAGGAGGAATTGCAAGTCATCGAAACCTTTTTGCCTGCATCGCTCGATGAAGCTGAAATCAAAAGGCGCATCGCCACATTAGCAGCATCGGTGGGTGCTACAGGGATGGCCGATTTAGCGAAACTCATGCCCGTTGCCATGAAAGCACTAGCCGGAGAGGCCGATAACAAGGCCATTGCCGATGCAGTGAAGCAAATACTCGGAGGCAAGTGAACTGGCTCGATTATCTTTTGCTACTGGCGTTGGCCTGGGGGGCTTTTAGGGGAGGGATAAAGGGATTTGCTGTAACAGTGAGTTCATTGTTGGCACTCTACCTGGCAGTTATTTTGGGATTTAAAGGCATGCATCTGGCCACAGCTTGGCTGAGCGCACAATTTGGTTGGCAAACACCCTGGCTTCCTTTCATAGGTTTTCTGAGTGCTTTTGTATTGGTTTTTGCTGGAGTGATTTTGCTCGGACGAACCTTCGATCGTTTATTCAAAGCAGCAGCCTTGGGTTGGGCCAATCGTTTGGCAGGGGCTGCATTTGGCATCTTACAATGGGTGTTGGTTGCCGGCACCTTGTTGTGGCTGATCGACCAGGTTCAACTCCTTGAGCCAGAAGTAAAACACAGCAGCAAATTGTATGGGCCCGTTTATGGGGTTGCACGCTACAGTTGGGAAATACTAGAAGGTCTTTGGCCAGCAGTTGGCAATTGGATGACCGAAATCGATCAGCAGTTCGATGCACTAACCCAAGCCGCAAAGCCATGAAGCGTGTCCTGCTGGTCGATAATTTTGATTCTTTTACCTACAATCTGGTGCACCAAATTGAAATTGCGGGTGCTCAATGTCAAGTATTGCGCAACAATGATCCGCAACTGCTGCAAGGTGAGTGGCAAGCCGATGCGGTACTGCTTTCACCGGGGCCTTGCACCCCAGCTGAAGCTGGAGTTTTGATGCCTTTTATTGCAAAACACCATCAAAACTTACCCTTTTTGGGCATTTGCCTCGGCCACCAGGCCCTTGGTATGTTTTTCGGTGCCCGCCTGACCAGAGCTCCCCGCCCCATGCATGGGAAGACTTCGGTGTTAAGGACTACCCAAGACCCATGGATTGCTGCTGCAGGCCCACAACCCGAGGTAATGCGTTATCATTCGCTGGTTTTGACCGATCTGCCTGCCATCTTATTGCCCCTCGCTTGGAGTGACGACCATTGCCTCATGGCTTTCCGGCATGCCCAGCTGCCCTTGTACGGCCTGCAATTTCATCCTGAGTCGGTAGGAAGCAGAACAGGTCAGGAGTTGGTTACTGCATTTGTTAAGCAAATAGGCTAATTTTGCAAATCGTATTGAACACATGCAAGCCGAAGCTTGTTATACTGCCTCATGAACGTTAGTGAAATCCATAGCACACTGGTGCCTGTACTCAAACCCACCGACATGGCACGATTTGCCATGGACCGTATGCTTGAGTCGCGCTTGTTTGATCTGCCTGTGGTAGACGAGCAGGGTAGCTATTTGGGCTTGGTGGGATATGAAACGCTTGAAGACCTTAACGAGACTTCACCGATTGAAGCATGCCGTCCAGATTGGCAGCCGGTGAGTGTACGCGCCGAGGATGCAGTATTGCGTTTGCTCAATGGTTTTCAAAACGACCAGCTCACTGCCATGCCGGTAGTCGATGAGCAAGGTTTGTACCTTTATGCCGTTCAAATTCACGACTTGGTGGTGTGGATGGCCGCCCAAAGCATGTTGTCGCAGCCTGGGGGACTCCTCACCCTTTTGGTCAATGCCAACAATTATTCATTGTCGGAAATCGCCAGGATTGCCGAAAGCAACAATGGCTCGATTGTTAATTTGCGCATTTCGGAAGCAGGTGAACCCGAGCAAATGTTGGTACATCTAAAATTTAACTTGGTCGACCTTACCTATGTAATGGCTACCTTTGAGCGATTTGGTTACAACATTGTGGCATTTCATCACCAGTCGCATCTCGATGATTTTTACACCGAGCGATATGATGCCTTGATGCGGTACCTCGACATTTAATGCATGCGTATTGCCATTTATGGTCGTGTTCTGCAACAAGAGCAGCACGATCACTTGATTAAATTAATCGAAGCTTTTTTAAAGGCGGGTGCTGAACTTACCCTGTACCAGCCCATTGCCTCGGCTTTGCAAGATTCTGCCAAAATTGGTCATGTGCCTGTTTTTTCGGCACAATCGGATTTGGATCCTGGACTTGATTTTTTCGTTACCATTGGTGGAGATGGGACTTTGCTCGACGCAGTGAGTTGGGTAAGAGACCGTGGTATCCCGGTTTTGGGCATTAATTTCGGTCGTTTGGGTTTTCTTACGTCGGTGGCCCCCTCGCGCGTGAAAGAAGCAGTGGATCAGCTGATGCGGGGGCAGTATACCATCGAAAAGCGCAGCATGGTGCGTTTGCATACTTCGGCAGGTTTGTTCGGCAAGACCAATTATGCACTCAATGAATTCGCCATCCACAAAAAAGACATTGCCAGCATGATCAAAATAAAGGCCTATGTCGATGGCGAAATGATGAACAGCTATTATGCCGATGGATTGGTTGTGGCCACTCCAACAGGTTCCACCGGATATTCCATCAGTTGCGGTGGTCCCATTATATTGCCCGAAAGCCCGGTTTTGGTCATTACGCCCGTAGCGCCACATAATTTAAATGTACGTCCAGTAGTTGTTCCCGACCATGCCCATTTGGCCTTTGAAGTGGAAGGAATGGGCGATCAGTTTTTGGCATCGCTCGACGCTCGCACGGCCAATATTGGAAGCGACCTGCGGATGGAGATCACCCGAAATCCATTTGATTTTCTCTTGGTTAGGCTAAGCGACAGCACCCATTTGAGAACCCTTCGGAGCAAGTTGCTTTGGGGCATTGACAAGCGGAATGCTGGCAGTTAATGGGGTGTTTTTTTGAGTAAAAGCGCTATTATTGAGGGCAATTGAAGGAAAATCCAATTTGTTCCGCTTATATTCGTTTTTCGATTAACGATTATTCAAGCAATTAAGCACAAAATCTGCTGCATGGCAAAATATCTTGCGGGGTTCATTCTCGTGTGTTTCAGTTTGTTGGAGGCTTCTGCTCAGCGGGTTGAATATGGAGTAAATGGCTTCGGGACTACCTATTTTGGAGAGTTAAACAATTCAACTACCTTTTTGAACAATCTTCGATTTGGTGGGGGAGTGCATGTAAGAAGACACCTGAATCCTTGGTGGAGCTTGCGTGGTGATGTGAACTGGGGCCGAATTGCTGGTGCTGATAACCTCGCTGGAGCGGTTACAAATCCCCGTAATCTGAGCTTTAGAAGCGATATAGTAGAATTTACAGGCATTTTGGAATACCGGTTCAGGGAAATTGGCCATCGCCGAAACGATTACAAAATGACACCTTACCTGTTTGGTGGTCTGAATTTATTTCGGTTCAATCCAAAGGCCCAATACCAAAATGAATGGTATGATTTGAAGCCATTGAGCACAGAAGGACAAGGGTTGCTCGAGTATCCCGATAACGCGCCATATGCGCTTACCCAACTGGGCATTCCCTTGGGTGCAGGTTTGCGTTTTGCATTGAACAGATATTGGCGCTTGAGCTTTGAAGCCGGCTACCGCTATACCAATACCGATTATCTCGACGACGTGAGTGGTTTGTATATCAATGCCGACATTTTGCGTGCAAATCGTGGTCCTTTGGCGGCGCTACTGGCCGACCGCCGTGGTGAATTGGGCCCAAATGCAACACCTGCTGTTGCAGGCACATTCAGGGGCTCACCACGCGATCTTGATGCCTTCATGTATGTTGGCTTTTCGCTCAGTTATGTGGTTTATCGTAAAACTTGTCCGCGGTGGAAATGATGAAAAAGACAGCGCTGGCGCTTGTTTTCTGGCTTTTGGCCCAGGGTAGTTTATGTGCTCAAATCTATGATTACGGCATTTCTGGCGGCATAGGAGGTTATGTTGGCGATTTGCAACCTTTTGTAAGCGCCACCAATGTAAAACCAGGTTGGAGTGTGTGGTTCAAATACAACCTCAATCCACATTGGGGAGGAAGGGTAGGTTATATGACTACCGACATTGGTGCCAATGATCGCGACGGCAATACGCTTTGGCAAGTGAACCGAAATCTGAGCTTTAACACCTACGTTGCAGAATTGTATGCAACAGTAGAGTTCAACTTTTTGCGATACATCACCGGCCACAAGAAGTACAACCACACACCCTTCGTATTTGCAGGTTTGTCACGCTTTAGGTTCAATCCAACTACCACCATCAATGGTCAGCTGGTTGAATTGCAACCACTGGGTACCGAAGGGCAAGGGCTTGATCAATTTCCTGGTCGCGATTATTACAGTTTGACCAGCTTTGCCATTCCTTTGGGTATTGGCTACCGGTGGAATTTTTATAAGTTTCACAGCCTGCAGTTCGAACTTGGCGCACGATATGCCTTTACCGATTATATCGACGATGTAAGCCTCACTTATCCGGGAGCCGATTTAATGCTTTCGGAGCGTGGTCCCTTGGCCGCGAATTTGTCGGACAGATCAGGGGAATTGAACATTCCTTTGCGTGAACCATTCAGTCAGAGAGGCATCAATACCTTCAATGATACCTACTGGTATGCCGGGTTGAGTTACATTTTTACAATAAATTCGGGGAGATGTCCCCGATTTAGGTAATTTTGCCTTTTCGCAAAAAACACAATGTCTTTAGCTGAAATAATTGATCGGGAACGACTTCCGAAGCACATTGCTGTCATCATGGATGGCAATGGCAGGTGGGCGAACAGCCAGGGACAGCACCGCATTTTTGGTCATCAAAACGGTGTTCGGGCTGTGCGGAACACCACTGAAGCCTGCGCTGAGTTGGGTGTAGAATACCTTACGCTCTATACCTTTTCCACCGAGAATTGGGCACGTCCGATCGAAGAAGTGAATGCTTTGATGGAATTGCTGGTAGCCACCATCAAGGCAGAAACCGATACACTCATGAAAAACCAAATCAAATTGGTTGCATTTGGTGAACTCGACAAATTGCCACCGGCTTGCAGACGACAACTTGAAGAAACCATCGAAACAACCAGTCAGAACCAACATTTGCAGTTGAATTTGGCGCTGAGTTATTCTTCGCGTTGGGAATTGGTGCAAACGGTTCAGCAAATTGCAGCCGATGTCAAGTCGGGTGCGTTGGAGATCAACGATATTACCGAAGACCTAATCAGCAGAAAGCTCATTACTGCCGATATTCCTGATCCTGAACTCTTGATCCGCACCAGTGGTGAACAACGGATTTCAAACTTTTTACTTTGGCAATTGGCGTATACGGAGCTATATTTTACGGAGACTTTTTGGCCTGACTTCGAAAAAGATGATTTATACAAGGCTATCATAGACTATCAGGCACGTGAACGACGTTTTGGGAAAACGAGCGATCAAATTCGAATCAGTTAATGTCGTTGAAATCTTTTCTTTTTGTTTTGGCAACCGGATTGCTCCTGTGTGGCCAGTTGTTCGCTCAAGTACGTTTGGGAGCCTATGAGGTAGACTATAAAAACCCCAAAGAATACACGATTGGTGGCATTCGTGTAGAAGGCACCCAATTTTTAGACAAGGAAGTACTCATCATGCTTTCGGGCTTGCGGGTAGGCGACAAAGTGGTTGTACCTGGCGAAAAGTTTAGCAAAGCCATTCAAAATTTGTGGAAGCAGGGCTTGTTTGGCGATGTGAGTATTGAGGTTGAGCGCGTGGAAGGCGAAACGGTGTTTTTGATTTACCAGCTCGAAGAGAAGCCACGTTTGTCACGTTTTGCTTTTAGCAGAAACCTGAAAAAGGGCCAGGTTGAGGACTTGAATGAAAAGCTGAAAATTTACAAGGGAAAGATTGTTACCGAAAATCTCAAGGTTACTTCAACGGCAATCATCCGTGATTTTTATACTGAGAAGGGATATTGGGATGTAAAGGTGGAAATGACTGAGCAAGTCGACACCAATATGTTGAATGCGGTGGTGATGCGTGTGACGGTAACCCCCGGCAAAAAGGTGAAGGTTGGAGAAATCCGATTCCAAGGAAATCAGGCGCTTACCGACAGGAAGCTCAAAAAGCTCATGAAGGGAACCAAGGAATACCAGGCCTGGAATATTTTCAGAGGAGCCAAATTCCAGGAAGAAAAGTACGAAGAGGATAAACAAAAGATCTTGTCGAAGTACCAGGCCGAAGGATACCGGGATGCACGCATTGTTCGCGATTCGGTTTTCCGGAATGTCGATAATCGTTTCGCCATTTATGTGCAGGTGGAAGAAGGCAAGAAATATTACTTCCGCGACATCAACTTTACGGGCAACAGCCTCTATCCCGATTCGATTTTGTACAAGGTACTGGGTATTGAAAGGGGGGACGTGTACAACAACGAAACGCTGACCAGCAGACTGCAAATTGATCCAAATGGTCAGGATATTTCCAGCTTGTATATGGACAATGGATATCTGTTTTTCAATATCCAACCCGTAGAAGTAAAGGTGGAGGGCGATTCGATTGACTTGGAAATACGCATCTACGAAGGCTCGCAAGCCATCATCAACAAGGTTACGGTGATTGGCAATGACAAAACGAGTGACCATGTGATTATTCGTGAATTGCGTACCCGTCCGGGACAGAAATTCAGCAGGGGCGACATCATGCGTACCACACGCGAATTAAGTCAATTGGGTTATTTCGACCCTGAGCAGTTGGGGGTAGTGCCAACGCCCAATCCAACGAATGGTACGGTGGATATCGAATACAAGGTAGTAGAACGATCAAACGACCAGGTAGAGTTGTCGGGAGGATGGGGCGCAGGTCAAGTAGTTGGCTCTCTTGGGTTGGTGCTGAATAATTTCAGTGCGCGCAAATTTTTCGATAAGAATGCCTGGCGGCCGGTACCTTCGGGCGACGGTCAACGGGCCAGTATCCGCATTCAGTCGAATGGTCGTTTTTTCCAGTCGTACAATTTGTCGTTTACCGAACCATGGCTGGGAGGTAAGAAGCCCAATGCGCTCACGGTAAGTGCTTATTCCTCTATTCAGTCGAATGGTGTTCCGAAAGGAGATTCTCGTCGTCAATCGACCACCATCAATGGGGTGAGTGTTAGCTTGGGCAAGCGTCTTACGGTGCCGGATGACTTTTTCACCTTGGTACACTCGGTGAACTATCAGCAGTTTGTGCTGAACAACAGTGTTGCCACTGCTTATTTGCAAAATGGTATTTCCAACAGCTTTTTCTTCAGAGAAACGCTTTCACGCAACAGCATCGACCAACCTATTTATCCGCGGAGTGGTTCGAGTGTAACCTTGACCATGCAGTTCACTCCGCCCTACAGTTTGTTGGGTAGAAAGAGCTTTAACGAATTGCCTACCGATCAGCGTTATCGTTGGATTGAATACCACAAATGGCGCTTCGACAGCCAATATTATCTCAAATTGGTGGGCGATTTGGTGTTGATGAGTCGCGTTCAATACGGCTTTTTGGGCAATTACGACCGCAACTACGGCAATGTGCCCTTTGGCCGCTTTTTCGTAGGTGGCGATGGTATCATGGGCTTCAACCTCGACGACCGTGAATTGATTGGCTTGCGGGGTTATCAGAATTTCTCGCTAACGCCCAACGACCCGATAACCGGTCAAACCAATGTAGGGGCAACAGCATTCCAGAAGTACACCATGGAATTGAGGTATCCGATTACCCTCAATCCAAGCGCAACCATTTATGTAACAAGCTTCTTGGAAGCGGGCAATAGTTTTTTCAAGGTGAAAGATTTTCAACCCTTCAACAACTTTAGGGCGGCCGGTGCGGGTGTGCGGGTGTTTTTGCCCATGTTTGGTTTGTTAGGGGTGGATTGGGGTTATGGTTTTGATCCTGTGCCAGGCAGAGACGGGGCCAACAAAGGCAATATTCACATTTCAATTGGTCAGCAATTTTAAGCCGATGTGGAAGAAACTCATTTATGGCACGCTTTTTATCTTGCTGCAGGCAGCAACTGTACATGCACAGCGATTCGCGTATATTGATAGCGAGTACATCTTAAGTGAAATGCCCGAGTACAAGGCGGCACAAAACGAATTGGATGTATTGGCTGAGCAGTGGTCGAAGGAACTTGCAGAAAAAAGGAAAGAAGTAGAGCGTTTGTACCGTGCACTGAAAGCCGAGCAGGTGTTGTTAACCGAAAGCATGAAAAAAGAACGGGAGGCCGAAATCAAACAAAAAGAACAAGAAATTGACGAATTGCAGCGTAAGCGTTTTGGATTTGAAGGGGAATTGTTTCAAAAACAAAAGGAACTGATCAAGCCAATTCAAGATAAGATTTACGATGGCGTTCAAAAATATGCCCGAGATAAGGGATATGACATTATTTTTGACCGCTCGGGTGATTTTACCATGTTGTACGCCAATAGTCGTTTGGATAAAAGCGACGAAGTGATGGAAACCATGGGAGTTGCCCGAAAAACCACCAAACCAAGAACAGAAAGAAAATAATTTAGACCATGTCAGTATTTAAAAAAGCCACCTTGTTAATGGTGGCACTCTTTGCAAGCACTGCTGCTTTTGCGCAAGTAAAATTGGGTCACATCAATTCATCGGAATTGGTAGGCATGATGCCCGAAACCAAATTGGCAGACGATAGCCTGAAACGGTTCACAGAAGACCTCAACGGTCAACTGCAAACTATGCTAGGGGAACTGCAAACCAAGTATGGTGATTTTCAATCGAAGCAGGCCAGTTGGTCAGAAGCGATTCGCGAATACCGCGCCAAGGAAATTCAAGATTTGCAAACCAACATTGATAATTTTCAGCAACGTGCTCAGCAAGACATTGCAAAGCGCAAAGAAGATTTGTACGGACCCATTTTCGAAAAGGCTGAAAAAGCCATCAAGGAAGTGGCCAAAGAAGGCAAATACAGCTATATTTTTGATGCCAGTGCCGGTGCCTTGTTGTACCAACAGGATTCTGACGACATTATGGAAGCAGTAAAAAAGAAGCTTAATTTGACCGGCGTAACGGCTCCTGCAACCGGCAAAAAGTAACCTAAGCCCCAAGAGTTAAACCCGCAAGACGTTTCGACTTGCGGGTTTGCTATTTTCTGGCGGCTCGTATGTTGTCATTTTGCATATAAATCACTTTCTTTGGTAGATATCTTTAATTCGCTAATTCGCATGTTGTCAACTTTCAGAAGTATCATCCTCTTCTGCGTTCTGTTTTTGGGAATGAGCATTGTACCAGCGCGTACAAAGGCTCAACTTTCGAGCGGTGATAAGGCCTTTGCCATACAGAATTATTACCTCGCCATTGATAGTTACAAAAAGGCTATCAAGAGCAAGGAACGTAAAGCAGAAGCCACGTTTAAAATTGCTGAATGTTACCGTTTGATGAACGATAACAAATTGGCGGAAAGCTGGTATGCGCGAGCCATCAAGGCGGGTTACGAAGAAGCTGAATTGTATTTGAATTATGCGGGCGTTTTGCGTGGCATGGAAAAATATGACGACGCAATTGAACAGTACAACACCTATTTGGGACTTAATCCTGGCGACACACGCGCCAAGTGGTTGCTCGAATCATGCAAACTGGCGAAAACCTGGATGAATACACCTTCGCGCTATGAGGTGAACAACATGAAAGTATTCAACTCACGCCAATCTGATTATGGCTTGGCTTTGTATAAGAACAACGGCGTTATCATCAGCTCTACGCGCGAAGAGGCAACGGGCAAAAAGCTTTACGGACGTATTGGTGAAGACTTTTCAGATCTTTTTGAAAGCAACGTAGACAGACGTGGGAAATGGAGCAAATTGCAAGTGTTGCAGGGTGGTGTAAATACTTCCTTCAATGAAGGCACGGCCTCCATCAACCGCACAGGTACCATCATGTATTTTACCCGTTGCAGCAGCAAGTCGGGTGAGTGCAAAATCTATTTCGCCCGTAAAACCGGACAAAAATGGAGTGATGCAGAATTGATCGAAATTTTTGGAGATACCATCAATGTAGGTCAGCCAACTTTGTCGAAAGACCAGAAGAAGCTTTACTTTGTTGCAGACAATGCGCCTGGCGGTCAGGGTGGTAAAGATATTTGGTTTATGAACAAAGGCCGGGGCGAAAGTTGGGAAGAACCCATCAACCTGGGACCTCAAATCAATACCGAATTCGATGAGATGTTTCCGTACATCCACGAGGACGACAATACATTGTATTTTTCTTCAGACGGACATCCAGGCATGGGTGGATTGGATGTTTTTTACAGCGATGGTTCGGGTACTGAATGGAGTCAGCCGGTGAACATGAAATTCCCCATCAACTCAGGGGCTGATGATTTTGCTTTCATTGCAAACGCACGTAAAGACAAGGGCTTTTTGAGCACGAACCGCCCCGGAGGTCGTGGCAGTGACGATATTTGGCAGTGGGTGTTAACTCCTTTGCAATTCAACCTAAGTGGTCAAGTGTATGACGACAGCACGCGCCGTGCACTGTCGGGTGCAGAGGTGAAACTCATTTTCCTGGAAGACAAGAGTTACATCGAAGCCATTACCGATAACCGGGGTATGTATACCTTCAAACTGCGCGAAGGTGTAGATTACCGCATTGAGGTGACGCGCAAGGAGTACTTTGGCGAAGATACCAGCTTAACCACCAAGGGCTTTGAAGCTTCGAATGACTTTGTGATCAATATTCCATTGAAAGCTGTACCTATTGAAGAAGTAACCTTGAACGATATCTTGTATGACTTCAATAGCGATAAATTAACGCCTACATCTAAGGAAAACTTGAAGGTGTTGATTGACATGATGAAGAAGTCGGAGAACCTGATCATCTCAATCAACTCACACACCGACTCACGTGGTTCTGATGAGTACAACCTCGACTTGTCGCAGCGACGTGCTCAGTCGGTGGTAAACTACCTCATTGAAAACGGCATCGACAGTGCACGTTTGCAGGCCAAGGGTTTTGGTGAGACGCAATTGTTGAATCGCTGTAAGAACGGCGTGAACTGTTCTGACGAGGAGCATCAATTGAACCGTCGTACGACCTTTAAAGTGGTTTCTACGGACTTCAAGGGGATTATCAAATACCGCCGTGTAACAGGTGATGAGGAGCAGGAGCAAGATCAAATCTTCACCGATCCGAATAAAGAATAACTTTCAGCACCCATAAAAAAGGGCAAAGTGAGTAACTTTGCCCTTTCTTTTTTGAAAACAGCATGGACGCATCGAAATATCAGCAGCGTGGGGTTTCAGCCGCCAAGGAGGATGTACACAAAGCCATCAGCAAGCTCGACAAAGGGCTATTTCCAAAGGCTTTTTGCAAAATTCTACCCGATTTCTTAGGAGGAGATCCTGATTGGTGCAATATTATCCATGCCGATGGTGCGGGTACTAAATCTTCGTTGGCCTATGCCTATTGGAAGCAAACGGGTGATTTGAGTGTATGGAAGGGCATTGCGATTGATGCAGTGGTCATGAACCTCGACGATATGTTGTGCGTGGGGGCTACTGATAATTTTTTATTGTCTTCGACCATTGGCCGCAACAAACGTTTGGTTCCGGGTGAAGTGATTGCGGCCATCATTGCTGGAACGCAGGAATTCATCGATGAGATGGCTGTATACGGCATTCGTATCCATTTTGGAGGAGGAGAAACAGCTGACTTGGGGGATTTGGTGCGTACTGTGGTGGTTGACTCCACGGTAACGGCCCGCATGCGGCGTGATGCTGTTATCAGCAATGACCGCATTCAGCCGGGTGATGTCATAGTGGGATTATCGTCGTACGGACAAGCTACATACGAGCAACAGTACAATGGGGGGATGGGGTCGAATGGGCTCACTTCGGCGCGCCACGATGTTTTTCATAAATCGGTAGGCCAACAGTTTCCTGAAACTTACGATGCAGGTATTGACGATGCGGTGGTGTATGTAGGCAAGCACCAATTGACAGATGCGGTGTCTGGTACACCTTTGGATGCCGGCAAGCTGGTGCTGTCGCCTACGCGCACATATGCCCCCATTCTAAAGGCTGTACTGAACGAATTACGTGGCCACATCCATGGTTTGGTGCATTGCTCAGGTGGTGCGCAAACGAAGGTGCTGCATTTCATCGACGGTTTACGTGTAATCAAAGACAACCTTTTGCCTGTTCCGCCCTTGTTTGAATTGATTCAAGCTTCTTCAGGCACCTCTTACAAAGAGATGTACCAAGTATTCAATATGGGCCATCGCATGGAAGTGTATTTGCCCGAAGCCCATGCTGCGCAGGTAATTGCCACCGCTCAAGGATTTGGTGTGGCAGCCCAAGTAATAGGCAGGGTGGAGGCCGCTCCCCAAACGCAGGTGCAGTTAGAGACCCCTTACGGTTCATTTGTATACAACAAGTGAGATTGATATTTTACAGTCATAAAAAAGCCCTCGCTAAGAGGGCTTTTTTGATGAAAGACTGTTTGACTTACTTGGCGTAAGCGATGGAGCGTTTTTCGCGGATGACTGTGACCTTGATTTGACCTGGGTACTGCATTTCGTTTTGAATGCGTTGTGACAGGTCAACCGACATGATTTCGGCGGCATCGTCACTCACTTTTTCGGATTCTACAATCACGCGCAATTCGCGGCCTGCTTGGATAGCGAAGGCTTTTTCTACGCCTTGGTAGCTCATGGCCATGTTCTCGAGATCTTTGAGTCGCTTGATATAGCCTTCAATTACTTCGCGGCGTGCTCCCGGACGTGCACCTGAAATGGCGTCGCAAGCTTGTACAATGGCCGAAATAGGGTCGGTCATTTCAATTTCGTCGTGGTGGGCGCCAATGGCATTGCAAATCACAGGATTTTCTTTGCAACGTTCGGCAATTTGCATGCCCAGCAAGGCGTGGGGTACTTCGGCATTGTCGTCGGGCACTTTGCCAATGTCGTGCAAGAGGCCCGCACGCTTGGCTAATTTGGCATTCAAGCCGAGCTCAGCTGCCATGGTAGCACAGAGGTTGGCTACTTCGCGGCTGTGTTGCAGGAGGTTTTGTCCATACGACGAGCGGTAGCGCATTTTGCCCACCAAGCGAACGAGTTCGGGGTGGAGGCCATGAATGCCCAGATCGATGCAGGTACGTTCACCAATTTCTACCACTTCTTCTTCGATCTGTTTACGGGTTTTGGCCACTACCTCTTCGATGCGGGCAGGGTGAATACGGCCGTCGGTCACGAGTCGGTGCAGTGCAACGCGTCCAATTTCGCGGCGGAGGGGATCAAAACAAGAAAGGATGATGGCTTCGGGGGTGTCATCTACGATCAACTCAACGCCCGTGGCAGCTTCGAAGGCCCGGATGTTGCGCCCTTCACGGCCGATGATTTGGCCCTTTACATCGTCGTTTTTAATGGGGAATACCGAGATGGCATTTTCAATGGCATGTTCTGTGGCAGTGCGCTGAATGCTCTCTATGACCACCTTTTTGGCTTCTTTGTTGGCTTGCAGCTTGGCTTCATCGATGATGTCTTTGATTTGGGCCATGGCTTGGCTTTTGGCCTCTCCTTTTAATTGTTCCACCAATTGAGCCTTTGCTTCGTCAGCAGTCAAGCTGGCGATTTTTTCGAGGCTTTTCACCGTTTGTTGGTGGGCTTTCGCCAATTCTTCTTTGCGTTGGTCAACAATCTCGATTTGGCGCGAGAGGTTTTCGCGGGTCGATTCTAATTCAGCCTCTTTGCGCGCTACTTGTTCGAGCTTTTGGTTCAGACTTTGTTCCTTTTGCTTTAAACGGTTTTCGTTTTGCAAAACAGCTTGATTCCGCTTGTTGGTTTCCTCATCGTGTTGGGCACGAAGCTGGAGAAAGCGTTCTTTGGCTTGCAGTTCTTTTTCTTTGCGGATGCCTTCTGCGCGCAGTTCCGCTTCTTTGAGGATGCGAGAAGCTTCTTTTTCAGCTTCTTCTTTTTGTTTGTCGAGCACCTTGGCCAGCATAAAGCGACCAACGGCAACGCCCGCACCGAGTGATAGAACTCCTATGAGTACGTTTATTAACATGACAGATTGGTTTTAAGACCCATCTGCAGGTTTAGCTGTGGTAGCTGGTAAAGAAATGAAACAGTTATGATTGCTCAATCAATTGCCGCATACGCGCTATTTCTTGCCCGATATCGGGAGAAAGTGCTTGCGTAGTTGCGTTGCCTGCATCGTTTGCGAGCAGTGCGTTGGCGAGGAAAAGTGCCGTCATGGCCATCACGTCGGTGCGGTCGGCAGTTGGATAGGTATTCCTATACTCCTGCAACCGCTCATTGATGAGCTTTTCCGCTTCGCGCATCCGAGGTGCATCGGTTGCCGAAACTACCAGGGGGTAATCCCGGTCGCCTATTTTGATTTTGAGTTGTTGCTGTTCCATGGTTCTTCACCGATACCTACCACCCCTTAGTCCTGCAAAAGGGCAATACATTTATCGATTTCTTTGATGAACTCATTCACCTTTAGCTTGGCCTCCTGCTTTGCTTTGGGGTCGTTATCGAGTCCTTTAGCAATTTTCAGGATTTTTTTCTGTGATTCCAACACCTCGAGTTGTTGCTGCAACGCTTGCTTTTGCCCTTGCAATTGCTGCATTTTTTCACGCAAATCGAAATTATCTGTCGCCAGTTGGTTGTTCTGGCGGATCAACCTTTCCAGGTTTTGTCGGATAAAAATCAATTCAGCGTGCAAATCCATACTCATGGTGTTATTGGCGCACAGTAGCCCCTAAAGATTTCTCAAAGTTATGCATTAATTTCTGCATCACCTTGTCTGCTTGTTCATCTGTGAGTGTCTTTTCTTCGTCTAAGAAAACAAAACTCAAGGCATACGAGCGTTTTCCGGCGCCCAGTTTATCACCCTCGTACACATCAAAGAGGTTTACCTCTTTCAATAAGCCGCCAGCAGTTTCCTTGGCGATGTTTTCGAGCTGTGCATAGGCAACGTCTGAACCAATGACCAAGGCCAAATCGCGGCGCATGGCTGGGAATTTTGGCAGTTCTTTGAAGCGCGTGGATTTATCGGTTTCACGCATCAGTGTTGCCCATTCGAGGGTGGCATACCAAACCTCTTGTTTGATATCGTAGTGCCGTGTGATCGACTGCTTTACCTTGCCCAAGTAAATCACTGCTTTGCCGTTAAGATTATACTGCAGTTGATCGGTTAAACACGGATGGCTGCCAGCCGATGCTTGCACGACATCTGCCAAACCCATGCGCTCAAGGATGCGTCTGATTTCGGCATGGAGGTGATAAAAATCGGATTTACGACCTGCTTCGTACCATGATTCTCCCGTTTGGTTGCCTGTTACAAACAAGGCCAATTGTTCTTGTTCGGTACGGGCACGGTTTGTTCTGAGATACACTTTGCCAAATTCGAACAGGTGCAAGTTGAGCTGACGGCGGTTGAGGTTGTAGCTGATATTTTGCAGCCCACTGAAAAGCAGGCTGGGGCGCAACACAGGCACTTGCTCGTTTACGGGATTCAAAACCCTGATTTCTTTGCCAACAAAAGCAGGTTCAAGGGCTAATTCCGACTGACTGATGAACGATAAGCTCATGCACTCGTGGTAACCATTGCCGGCCAGTTGATTGGCGATGCGTTGTTGCCATTCGTTTTTGTTTGTACGTTTGGGATAGGCGGTATGGTAGTGCACCGCAGCGCCCAAAGGAATTTTATTGAGGCCATGTATGCGCAAAACCTCTTCAATTACATCGATCTCACGCGTTACATCTACCCTGTAATTGGGGGCAACTACCTGAACCCCCTCGGCATGCTCATATTCGAGTACAAAATCGAGGCGACGGAGGATATCGCGGATTTCTTCGCGTTTGATTTTTTTGCCAATGATACGATCGAAATTGCCATACAACAAATGCATCCGCTTGGGTACAGGAACTGTACAGGCTACGTCGGTCAGGGGGCTGCTCACCACGCCGCCTGCCACTTCAAGGATGAGGTTTACTGCACGCTGCAAAGCAGTCAATACCATGTCGGGATCAACGCCCCGTTCAAAGCGATAGCTGGCGTCGCTTTTGATGCCCAGCAAGCGCGATGATTTGCGGATGGTTGCAGCATCAAAATGTGCACTTTCAATAAATATATCGGTGGTATCGGCGGCAATTGAGTCATTCAAACCACCCATGACCCCTGCTACGCCCATGGCTTCCTCTGCATTGCACACCAAAAGGTTGGCTGTTTGTAGCGTATACTCTTTTTTATCGAGCAAGGTAATCCGTTCTCCTTCACCGGCCTGGCGTACAATGATGCGATTGCCTTTGATTTTGCGTAAATCGTAGGCATGCAAGGGTTGTCCCAGCTCAAACATTACAAAATTGGTCACGTCCACCACATTGTTGATAGGTTTGCTGCCAATGCTTTTGAGCCGTTCTTGTAACCAATCGGGGGAGGGCCCGAGCTTTACTCCGCTGAGACAAATGCCTGCAAACCGGCTGCAGGCTGCCGGTGCGTCGATTTGGATGTTGATTGCATGTTGTACCTCTGTATGCGAAGGTTCGTGAAGCAGTGGGAATTTGCGTCCGATTTGTAGGTGAGCTGCCACATCTCGTGCCACACCGTAATGCGAAATGGCGTCGGTACGGTTGGGTGTGAGCCCAATTTCAATTTGAACGTCCGCTGTACTGCCAAAGATGCTGGCGATAGAAGTGCCTACGACTGCATCTGCGGGCAAAACGATGATGCCGGCATGGCTTTGGCCAATGCCAATTTCGTCTTCTGCACACAGCATTCCTTCGCTGGCTTCACCTCTGATTTTGGCTTTTTTGATGTTGAAGGCTTCTCCAGCCACGGGATACAGGGTTGTACCCACAGGGGCCACCACCACTTTTTGTCCTGCAGCCACATTGGGGGCTCCACAAACAATGGGCAATCGGTTGGTGCCATCGGTGGTAACAATGGTGCAGCGCAATCGGTCGGCATTGGGATGTTGTTCGCAGCTAAGTACTTCGCCCACTACCAGTCCAGCCAGCTTGTCGGCCGATTGCCCCAGTGGCTCCGTACCATCTACTTCCAGCCCGATTTCAGTTAAGGCCTCACAAAGCGTATTGATTTCAACAGGCTGCTCCAAATACTGCAACAACCAATTGTAAGAGATTTTCATAAGTTGATTTTCACATACAAAGTTAAACGCAAAAGCGCTTGCTCCCTGTTTTTTTTAGGGAGCAAGCGCTTCACTTTGGCAGGTTTCTTCAACGAACAACCACGCGGCGAACACTCTGTCCGTTTGTGCTGTTCAGTTGCAAGAAGTAGATGCCTGCGGGCAAATGCATCAGTTGCATTTGGTGCTGTTGCAGCCCTGCTTCCAATTGGAGGCTTTCTTGCAACATGAGTTGTCCCAAACTATTGCGCAGCTGTATTTTGATTGCAGTGGCTTCGTTGACATGCAGTTGCAGATACAGCAAGCCGTCGGTAGGATTGGGGTACACCTGTGCGGTGTTGAGCATGCGGTTTTCCTCAACAGAAGTGGCAGGTGACTGTTCGTACAAACGGATATCGTCGATGGCTGCTTCTACAATGCTGCTAGGGTTAATGTCCTGGGCTACAAATCTGAATCGAACTGTAGCAGAAGGCGTAACATAATCACGTACCCTTACGGCATGCCTGCGCCAGCTGCGATCGCTCCTGCGGGTGCGTTCGACCAAGCGCCAGGTGGTGCCATCGTTGGTGATGTAAACTTCCCAGTTGTCGAGGGTTGGATTGGTGCCCATGTCATTGGTATACCAACGCATATAGGTCAAAACAGGATCGGTGTAGGCCGTGAGGTCGTAAACTGGCGACAGGAGGCTTGTGCGACCACCATCCACATCGGCAGTGCCTATTGGAGAGCTACTATTTGGTGCATTTTGGGTAAAGGCTGCACGGCTTCCGCCAGGGGTTGCATTGCTACCTGGCGCAGTGATGCTGCTGGGGTCGCCTGGTGTTGCAAACGATGGGATGGGCGTTCCCAATTCCCAAATACCACTGGTGGCATTGTCGCTGGCAAAGCCAATGGTAAACTCATTATCGCGCGTAGAATCTTCGAGTGTTGTATTGCCATATTCGGTAAAGCCAACCAAGATGTTGTAGGGGATATTGGGGATTGCTGCATCGTTGGCAAAGGCAGGTTGAACGGAGCCCAAACCACCCGATTGATCAGTAATGCCCACAAAATAGCTGATAATGGTGCCTTTGGGTTGAGCAGGCAAAACACCGGTATAGTTGTTGCCGCCAGCGCTGGTCAGGGTAACGGTATCGCTGGTGAGGACAGAGGCATTGTTGATGCGGTAAATGACCTTGGCGCCGTTCACGAATGCGTTGAAGGGGGGTGCCACATTCAATGTTAGTGACATGTTGATGGGTGTGTTTTCTACGGCATCAGCAAAGGGGGTAAAACTGAATTGTACATTTCCCAGCAAGCGAATACCATGAAACCCGAAGGCTTGTACCAATTGGTTGAAATGTGGGGTGCCGTTTGACAAATTGTTGTCGTCATCATCCGCTTGAATGGCGTCGATGAGGATTTGGGTGTACAAAAGTCCCTCCTGACCGTTGGGTTCATTGGCGAGTGCGTACATCGACTCCGCCAGAATCTCCATCATGGTGCGGTTGTTGCCAATCAAACCACCGGTGCGCCACCAGGCACCGCAAATGATTTCACCATCGGCATGCACTTGACCTACCAGATTTTGGGGGTAAATTTTAGGATTGATGTCGTAACGGCGGATGGAAGTGTTCGGATTGGTTGCACTGAAGCCAATGCCCAACACTGGGTCGCCGGTTAAGGTGATGGCGAAGATATCGCTATAGCCTTCGCCCATGCCGCCATTCTGGAATGGCTGTCCAAAAGAATTGTAGAAATAATTGGTAATGGCGTGGCCATATTCGTGGTACACCACATCTGCCGTTTGTGACAAGGCGTTGCAGCCACCTGCTGTCACATAAAAATTGATGGAATTGCCGTTGAAAAACGCATTGCAAGTGCCATCGGTGCGATCAACACGGGTAGTAAGGGGAATATCAAGTGCGGTAAAATTCGGCATGAGGCTTTTCAAATAATCATGCACCAAGTTGGTGTGGTAGTATGCCGAAAGGTGGCGAATACTGTTGATCACTGGCGCAGTGCCTCTGGCGTTGTAGTGGATGCTGTCGCGCAATGAATCAATTTGCAGGGTGAACGTAGGCGTATTCATGCCGGTATTGCCGTGCACCACACGCGACCATCTGCCTTGTAAAGGGAAGGTGCCCGAAGCTGGCAAACCAGGCATACCCAAATCGTATTGTCCGTTGGCATCGGTGAAATAGGTAATGCCATTTACAGTGAATTGAAGGTGGGGCAAAGCAACCAATGAATCGGGAGCATAAGGATGATCGGGATACACGGTGCCATACATGCGCAAATTGCCACCTGCTTCGGGACCATTGGTCCGAGGCGTGCGGGGCGTGATTTGTACCACAAGGTTGCGGCGCGACAACAACTGGCCAGTATGTGCGTCGACCAAAACCTCCCAATTTTCAGGCATGCGCTCATCATCGGTTGCACCAACATGGATGGTGCGCACCAAGCGATAGGTATACTGTTGTTCGCCAGGAATTGCCAAAACCCGTAATTCAGGATCGACTGTTACGGTTTCAATGTTTTCAAGGCCCTCTTGAGCAAAGGTTTTTGCCTGTGCTTCGGAGATGGCAGGTACTGTACTCAGCTGAATGTTGTTGAAAACATCGAGGCCGAACAAAACCACTTCGTTGGCCTTGGTGAATTTGAGGGTGAGTCGGCTGTTGATGATTTCTAAACCTTCATGTAATTGACGAAAATTCACGAAACGGTACTTCGCCGACTCGTGAGTGCCAATCAATTCGAGCTGGCTTACCGGGATGTTGAATCCACTCAGCTCTTCGGTCATAAATTGATAACTTTTGGCCACTAAGTCGTTGCCTACAACACGAATAGGATTGCCAAAAGCACGCTTGGGTTTTCCATTTCCCTCATTGAAGATCACATGCCACGATGGATTCCGTTGGCTAAAGCTCGACCAATAAGTACTCGCTTTTAAATGTTGCTGCCAATTGACATCAAAGGCTTGTTTTTGTTGCACATAGCGAATTTCCTTATCTGAATGGTCGTGAGCATCAACTGCCAACGACAAAATCAGCAGCGCGAACAGGCTGCCAAAAAGCTTGGTGGAAAAGTTTTTCATGTACCGTTTTAATGTAGTAACTTCAATGATAAGAAAAAGTTGGGTTAGCTGTAGCGCTATTGCTTGGTTTTTTGAGGTTTGCACATAAAATGACGGTTTAAGTAAACAAATGATGGAAGTGGGTTTTTTTCAAAAATGGGGCTTAGCCCTCACAGGTTTGATGGCGGTATGGCTGCTCTTAAATGCCTGCCAATCGCAGCATGCACCACTTCCTGTGGTGGGACAGGTAGATTTGGCGCGCTACCAAGGCCGTTGGTATGAAATCGCCAGTTTTCCGCTGCGGCCACAGAAAAATTGTACCGGAACTTATGCCGAATACACTTTGCAGGGCGAATACATCAGGGTCTATAACCATTGTATCGACAGCACCAACGGCAAAGTAAAAGACATTACTGGCAAGGCATGGCCGGAGAACAAAGGCGACAATGCTCGCTTGTTCGTCCGTTTTTTTTGGCCTTTCAAAGCGCCATACCATGTCATTGCTTTAGATACAAGCGACTACCAATATGCTATGGTGGGCACTCCGAACCGCAAATATCTTTGGTTGCTCTGTCGTGAACCCAAAATGGATGCAGCACTGCAAGAAAGCCTTGTGGCCTACGCAAAAAGCTTGGGGTTTGATACCCAAAAGCTTTTGTATACCGTTCATAGGTAATCACATGATTTCAGCCAACACGAGCCAGCGCAATTCCGCTTCATCGAGTTGATCGCGCTTTTGCTGGAGGGTAAGTCCCCACTGCGCATATTCCTCGGCTGTACCACTGCCACTGCTGAGCTGTTGTTCTAGTTGGGCAATCTCGGTTTGCAGCGCGGCCATTAGTTTTTCGAGTTGCTCGTATTCTTGCTTCTCTTTGAAACTCGGCTTGCGTTTGGCTTCTGTAGGCTTAACGGGTGCTGCTACCACTGCAGGCGCTTGAGCGGCTTGTTTGTTTTCGGCTTCCTCTTCTTTTTGGCGACTTTTTTCGGTCTTTAGCCATTCTCTGTAGTCCGTATAATTGCCAGGAAAATCGCGTACGTTGCCGTCACCCTCAAAAACAAAAAGGTGGTCGACCAGACGGTCCATGAAATAACGGTCGTGTGAAACCAGTACAAGACAGCCTTGAAATTCGTCGAGAAATTCTTCAATCACATTGAGGGTTTCGAGGTCGAGGTCGTTGGTGGGCTCGTCGAGAATGAGGAAGTTCGGGCCAGTCATCAGCACCAGCAAGAGCTGCAAACGTCGTTTTTCGCCGCCGCTGAGCTTGCTTACCTGGTCGTGTTGCTGTTTGGGTGGAAAGAGGAAGCGGTTGAGGAAGTTAGATGCACTTAGTTCTCTTCCGTCCGACATTTTGATGTACTCGGCCCGGGCCTTTACCAACTCGATGACGGTTTGTCCAGGCTGGTACTGTAGCTCTTCTTGCGTGTAGTAGCCAATTACGGTATTCTCGCCTTTTTCCATCCCGCCTCCATCAGGCCGAATGAGCCCCGCCAAAAGGTTGAGAAAGGTGCTTTTACCGATGCCATTTTTGCCCACAATGCCAACACGATCAAAGCGGGTAAAGATGTAGCTGAAGTCGTGCAGAATTTTTTTGTCGCCGTAATTTTTCCGCAGGTAAGCCAACTCGAGGATTTTGCCCCCCAAGCGCTTGCCGTTTACATCGAGCTCAATTTTGCCTTGGGCAGATGGGCCCTTCGCTTTTTCTTCGAGTTTGTAGAAGTTTTCAACGCGTGCTTTCGATTTGGTTCCCCGTGCTTTCGGTTGCCTGCGCATCCACTCCAACTCCTTGCGCATGAGGTTGCGGGCTTTTTCAGCATCCACCAAGGCAATTTCTTCACGGATGGTTTTGTTCTCGAGGAAATCGGCATAGCTGCCTTGGTGGCGGTACATTTTACCCCGATTGAGTTCAAAAATCTCGTTGCAAACGCGCTCCAGAAAGTAACGGTCGTGCGTGATCATGAGCACCGTCATGCGGCGGGTACTGAGGTAATGTTCGAGCCATTCAATCACCTCTAAGTCGAGGTGGTTGGTGGGTTCGTCCATGAGCAGCAATTCGGGCCTACCAACCAAGGCCTGTGCAATGGCCACACGTTTGCGTTGGCCACCCGAGAGTGAGGCAACCGACTGGCTCAAGTCGTGGATCCCAAGTTCGGTGAGTATCTGTTTTACTTCGAGTTCGTAGTCCCAAAGGTTTTGGGCGTCGATTTCGAGGGTGAGGTCGTGTAATTCTTGTTGTTCGGCAGCATTGGGTTCGGCCAGCAGGGCCAGTCTGTTATAGCGACGCAAAAGCTGCACTTCAGGGGCGTCGCCAGCAAAAATCACTTCGCTGATGCCTCCACTTTCGCCCATGAGGGGTTCTTGCTCGAGGTATGCCATGCGCACATCATTTCGGATGCTGTAATTGCCTTGGTCGTGCGTTTCACGTCCCGCCAAAATACGCATGAGGGTGGTTTTGCCGCAGCCATTGTGGCCTACCAAAGCCACTTTTTGCCCTAAATTGAGGCCAAAGGATAAATCTGTAAAGAGGGTGCGCTCGCCAAAACTTTTGCCTAGCTTTTCTACCGAAAGGACGTTCATGCCGCGAAATTCCGCAATTTTTAGCGCATTGCAGCTTCTTGTAACATAAACTCACAGCTTGCAGCCACGTGGCCGTTTATTTGCAACTCAAGCAAATGGGTGCCGGGGTAGTGTTTGCGGGTGGTGAGGTCGGCAAATGCATGGCTGCGGCTCAGTTCTATTTTTTCGCCCAGCTCCAGGCTTTTTTCTATGATTTGGAACACTTTGGGCGAGCGCTGCCCATTGCTTTTCACAAAGTGGATGCGGTATTCGAGGCGGTATTGGCTGTTTTTGATGCCTTTGTGTTCAAGTGCTAAGCGTAACATCGCTTTTTGGCCGATCGCTAGCTGGTTGGGATGGATGCTCCATCCGTGCAGTTCAAATGCGGGTGTTTCAAAACCGAAAAGTTGATGCGCTTCGGCCCTGCCTTTTTTGAGCAATCCCCGAAGGGCATGCTTGAGCAAGGCATCTGTGGCCGCACTTTGTCCTTTCCACCGTGCCGCCACATGCAAGAGCCAATCGGGATGGCTTTTGGAAATATCGTTTAAGTGGTTGGCTACCGACCGGCGTACATATTTCGAAGGGTCGTTTTTGAGTTTTTCGAGCACGGGCAATGTCAAGGTTGGGTCTTTTTTCAACCAGCTTACGTCTTGCCCCCAAGGCAAACGAGGCCGCAAACCTTCGCTGGCCAAGCGCCGCACATGCTCATTGGGGTGGTTGGCCCATTCCATATGCTGTTGGAGCATTCGTTCAGGATATAACTGCAAAAAGGGGCGTACAGCAAATTCGGCACTGAAACAGGGGGTAATCTCCGCCAGTGCCGGAATCGACAAGTCGGGTTCGGTTGTTCCGAACACTTCTATAAAATCGGGGAATAGCATGCCGGCTAAACCTTGGAATTGAGGGGCTATGGCCACAACGATAGGTAGCTGACGGCGGTACGCTCCCGGCAAACAGCTACCGAGCAATTGGCTTAGGTGCCGCATGCGTTGTTTGAGCGACATTTTGGGCCAGTGTGCAGGCATGGCTGACGCATGCCAGTGTTTTTCATCGAATTCGGATTCCAGCCCCTTGGCTGCAATGCTGAGTGCCTTTATGAAGGCAGCATCAAAAGCATCTTTGAGTACGTAATCGGCCATAAAAAAACCGCCCGAAGGCGGTTCCAAGATAGTGCTTTTGTTTAGCGTTTGATGAGGCGCAGGCTACCAGCATGACCTTCGAGGCGAAGTAAATAGGCACCCGCGGGCAAATCGCTGAGGTCGAGGCTGGCCCGACTTTCGGTGAACATCATTTGCTTTACCTTTTGGCCTTGCAGGTTGTACAGGCTCATGCGAGCGGCACCATTTTGTTTCAATTCGAGCTGTAAAATGTCATTCACTGGATTCGGCCATGCGTTGATGACATCGGCCAAATTGTTTTCGCTCACAGAAGAGGACCCGCTGAGCGGAGTGAAACGGTACACAGTTCCATTGACGGGTGTGCCGTTGACGGCGCCTAAAGTAAGCGACAAGCTTGGGCTTGCTGCCATGCCACTGAGTAAATTGGCGACTACGTTGTTTCCATCTACAATGCCAGTGCCTATAAAAGCACCTGGATCACCGTCGTAAAAAAGCGTTGGATTGTTGATAGTGTTGTTGCCGTAACGGTATTCAATCACATTTGTTCCTTCATAAATCCAAGCCTGGAAGCTGATGTAATTGGTAAGAATGCCGCCATTGGCAGAAAATTCAGCATAAGATCCTGCTTCTTTCCATTCGATTTTAAGGATACGGCTACCCACTGCACCATCTACCTTGTAGGAAATAGGTGATAGCGACTGCGACGAATCATAACCTCTGTCAATCAAGTCAACGTCGAATGGGGCAATGATGGTGAATGCACTTACACCATTTCGCAAACCTGCCAAGGTGCCACCCAAGCCATCGAGCAAAAGCGAATCAACCTGTTGACCTTGTACAGAAAAGGTAAATGGCATAGGGATGATAAAGGTAGGGTCGTCCCAAATGCTGTTGCTGTTGAGCGAGGTGGCTCCAGAAAGGAATTCAAAAGTGGCAGTTTGTTGGCTGAAAGTGTAAGCCAGGTTGGCAGTGTTTTCAGAGCCTGCCGACTGCCGCAAGGGTGATGTTTTGGCGTTGTTTTGAGCCACGGCCGAATGAAGGGTTAAAACCGACAACAGGGCCAACAATGTTTTTTTCATACCAATAGATTGAACCTCAAAATTAGTATAAAAGACATTGTTGCAACCTGTTGTCGCAAATGATCATGGTTTTGTTAATCGTACGCTTTGTCCGTACAAAGGATCGTGCAGCAAATAGGCTCCTGCAGCCAGATCATCGAGGGCAAAGCCTTGGCGGGCTTGTGCCACCTGGATGCGCTTGACAAGGCGTCCTTGACCGTCATACATGAGCAGTTCATCGGTGCCGACCAGTCCCACCAGCTGATGCAGGCCAGATTGTGGCGATTGCATTACTTGAAATGCAGGCACTTGAACAGCAGCCTTTTGACGTTCGGGTAAAACCAAATGTACGGGTTTGAAAGTGTAAACAGTGCCGTTTTCAGGCATGCCGCACATGTATTGACTGCTACAGCGCACCATAGGAGCATTTGCTAAACCTGCGATGAATATTTCGTGTTCACCGTGGCCGCATGCTGCCCAAACCGAAATTTCTACATGTTCATCCCGTTTATTGAAGGGCATTTTAACATAGTGCACACTTACTTCGTTGGTGGCTTCGTGTAGCCAGGTTTGGGTAATTAGCGTGTCGGAGAAATATCTTCTCACCCCCAGTAATTGTACTTTCAAAATCCTGTCACCTGGTTGGCCGTCGGTTTGGTAAGTGATTTCGCTGTATTTGAAGCTTGGGGCACTGTCGAACAGCTTCTCCAAAGCTGAGCGCATGTCCAGGACGTTGATTGACATGATGTTGTCTTCGGCTTCATCTTCCAGGTCAAAATAAATGTCGCTCCAATAGCCTAAGCTGTGGACATTTCTACCATACACCATAAACGGAAAGGGCATGCGTAAAGTGGCTTTCCATCCGGAATATCTGTGATCTTCGGGCCAGATTTGCGGTCTATCGAGCAATCGTGCAGCTTTTTTAAACACCTGCAATTTGTAGTTTCCGTGGTGCTGGCATTGCTCGGCACAAGCGGCTGCATGATCTTCTTCCGACACGCGGTGCCTGTGCTGGTGGATGCAGTGGCTGTGGTCGTGGCACCAGTGGGGTTCTGTTTGTATTCCTTTTTCATCAAAGTGCCTTACATGACAGTCACTGGTGCCGGTTTCTTCTTTGAGAATAAGCGGAATAGCGGTGTCTACAATCTCAATGTAGCGAATAGAGGAGTCGGTTTGTGCTGCTACCCAGCCTGGCAGGGCCAGCAGCACCAGGAGTAAGTTTTTCATGGCGCATGTGTTAAAAGGTGAATGGTTCGAGAGTCATGTTATCGTTCACCCAAGGCCTTGCTTGTGTGAAGTAGCTTTTGATGAAGCCGTTTTGTGGTTGTGGCTTAAAGGTGGTTCGGTGATACCCTTCACCATACTGAGCTGGAATGCCCCAAACGACAATGCTTTCCAATTCTTGTTGACCACAGATGACCGACCACGGAAACCAAGGTTTCGTGATTGGAGGGTTTTCAACTGTGCAAAGCGTGGGCATGGGCAAGGTTGCCATGGCGGCAACCACACCAGTTGCAGGCTCCTCGCTGGAGGTTGAAATGTGTTGGGCTGTAGCCTGCTGGAACATTGCCAGCAATGCGAAGAAAATTAGTCGTTTCATGGCTCATTGCTTTGAATTGAAAGCAATTTACCCTGGCCTGTTTTGCCAACGGTCACAACTTTGTCGGCATATGTGCCCCGCCGATTTTCTGACATTCCGATGGCAATACCTCACGCGGTTGCGGCTGTTGGCTTTTTGCCGAAATTGCAGGCCGTATGAAAAATCCCTGGATTGCAGCTTTTCGTTTGCGCACCTTGCCTCTGGCTTCAGCCTCTATTGTCATGGGTGGCGCATTGGCAGCGGCTGTTGATGCGCACCGCTGGCCGGTGACCTTGCTGGCTTTGCTCACGGCCATCTTGCTGCAAGTATTGAGCAACCTGGCCAACGATTATGGCGATTTCCAAAATGGTGCTGATTTGGCTGGCAGGGCAGGGCCCGACCGTATGGTGGCAAGTGGGAAAATCAGTCCGGCCGCCATGAAAACGGCCATGGGGGTGTGCGCTGTGCTGGCCTTGGCATCGGGTATTGGCTTGTTATGGGTGTCTTTTGGTGGGTTGTCATTGGCCTTCGCAGGGATGTTGCTGTTGGGATTGTTGGCCATAGGCGCAGCGGTGAAGTATACGGCGGGTAAAAATCCTTATGGTTATGCGGGCTTGGGCGATGTGTCGGTGCTGTTGTTTTTTGGCCTGGTTGGCGTAATGGGCAGTTTTTATTTACATACCGGAGA
>CAZNWC010000008.1:109599-150855 GCA_964577055.1 uncultured Chitinophaga sp.
TGTTGTTTTTTGGCCTGGTTGGCGTAATGGGCAGTTTTTATTTACATACCGGAGAATGGTGGTGGAATGTGCTGTTGCCTGCCACGGGGCTAGGACTGTTATCGACCGCTGTTTTGAATTTGAACAACCTGCGCGACCGTGAAAGCGACACCCGTGCCGGCAAACGCAGCATTCCCGTGCGTGTGGGTGCCGTTTGGGGCGTTCGTTACCACAATATGCTGGTGCTTTTGGGCAGTTTATTGATGCTGTGGTTTGCCCGGGGCGATTGGTCCCACTTGCACCTTCCTTGGCTCATTTGCTGTTTGCCTTTGTGGTTCAGTTTGTACCGCATCAATCAGGTGAAAGCTGCCCAGGGCTACGACCGCTTTTTGAAAATTACAGCCCTCAATACCTTGCTTTTTGCCGTGGTTGCCGCCTTCATGAATTTGTTTTAGCATGCAAAGTCTACCTGAAAAATTACACGCTCGTTGTTTCCCTTATAGACTCAATTTTAAGTCGCCAGCGGGCACTTCACGTGGGGTGTTGACCCAAAAAATCAGCTGGATGATTGTAATAACCGATGAAAACGGTCAGCAGGGCTTGGGCGAGTGCGGTCCTTTACCTGGTTTGAGTTTCGACGATCGTCCCGATTTTGGCACGCGTTTGTTGCGCTTGTGTGAGCAGTTCAATCAGCAAGAGTGGGCTACGTTTGAAGAAAGTTTGCTTTTTTATCCGGCCATGCGCTTTGGTTTTGAAACGGCCCTGCGCGATTATTTGCAAGGAGGCCGGCGATTGCTGTTTGAAAGTGACTTTACGCTGAAGGGCGCTTCTCAAACCATCAATGGTTTGATTTGGATGGGTAGTGAGGTATTTATGCAGCAGCAAATTGCCGACAAGCTCGAACAAGGTTTTACTTGTTTGAAAATGAAAGTAGGAGCCCTTGACTTTGAAACGGAGTTGAACTTGTTGAAAGCGTTGCGCAGGCAGTTTCCGTTAGGTTTGCTCGAGCTGCGGGTGGATGCAAATGGAGCCTTTTCACCAGCGCAAGCACCAGACAGGCTCAAACGTTTGGCTGAGCTGGGCTTACACAGCATTGAGCAGCCCATCAAAGCCGGGCAGCCCGACGCGATGGCGGCTTTGTGTGCCCAAAACATTTTACCCATTGCGCTCGACGAAGAGCTCATTGGACTAACCGATGCCGATCAAATGGCCGATTTGCTTGATCAGATCAATCCCCCCTACATCATATTGAAGCCCACTTTGTTAGGTGGTTTTGAAGCTTCCGAGGCTTGGATTGCCGCTGCCGAAACACGAAAGATAGGTTGGTGGGTGACCTCGGCCCTCGAGTCGAACATCGGCTTGAATGCCATTGCGCAGTGGACCGCCACCCTGCATAATCCTTTGCCGCAGGGTTTGGGTACCGGACAGCTCTATACCAATAATTTCGATTCGCCTTTGTTGGTTGAACAGGGCAAATTGTGGTATTTGCCAGAGAGAAGCCCTTGGGATTTGTCAGGTTTTAGGGATAACTTGTAAGCATTGATCCAAACCAATGTAACAAATGCAGGGCATAACCCTTTTAGGTAAGTACCTATCAACCCATGACTTTGTGACAGGTCAGGCAGAAGAGTGGATGCGCACCAATCAATTACCCCAAGCTGTAGCGGACTTTTTGCGACATTGGTTTACCACAAATGAAGCGGTGACTGCCCAAACGTCGGGCTCAACGGGACCACCCAAGACCATCGTCTTGCAGCGCAGCCAAATGATTGCAAGCGCCCAACTTACCGCATTGCACTTTGGTTTCAAAGCCGGAATGCGTGCTTTATTGCCCTTGAGTGCCGATTTTATCGCGGGAAAAATGATGTTGGTGCGGGCCATTGTCAGTGGCCTGGATCTGTATGCAAGCTCGCCGACGCAAAAAGTAGGGGAGTTGTACCCTGGAATTGAATTTGATTTCACACCTCTGGTGCCAGCGCAATTATATGCCTTGCTCAAGAGCAAAGTAGCTACAGTTCGTTTCGGAACCATTCTTTTGGGTGGAAGTGATGTGTCGCCTGAATTGCGTCAAATGCTATCAGCCATGGGCCAACAGGAGGTTTGGCAAGGATTCGGTATGACCGAAACCGTAAGCCACATTGCCTTGAGACGTATCCAGCCTGGAGCCGAAGAGGCCTACTTGACCTTGCCTGGTTTGCTCACCGAAGCTGATGAGAGCGGACAACTGCGCGTGTGGGGGGCGGTGACCAATTACCACTGGCTGAATACCCATGATGTGGTGGCTATTGACGAGCCTGGCCGGTTTCGATGGATGGGACGTAGCGACAATGTAATCATGAGTGGGGGACATAAAATATTTCCAGAAAAGTTAGAGCAGCGATTATTGGAATTCATCTCACAAAACCATCGGTTTAACCACCTAAAGGGCACTGAATTTTACATTACTGCTGCGCCAGATGAGCAGTATGGGCAAGTGCCAGTGTTTGTGTATGAGAAAAATAATTATGTTGCTGATGAACTAATTGAGAGGTTTTTAAACGAAGTAAAGCTTCATTTTAAAAATTGGGAGTTTCCCCGAAGAATTGTTTCGCTCGACGCTTTAGCCCGAACAGCCAATGGCAAAATCTTAAGGACGCTGGATTCACTCTGAAAAAACACAGTGTACGGAGTACCTAAGAAGCACTGCATCTAAATTAATGTTTAGCCTGGTGCACATCAATTGAAAACCACGCAAAATCCACATTAACCTGGTTACTTATAAATGTGTTTTTTTAACGCTCAACCAGGGCAGTAAAGGCTTTGTCGAACTTTAAATTCGTTCCATGGAGTTTTCCATAGCCAAGCTGCTCGCTGGGTAATTGCCGCGTTCGGTTGAACATCTTTAGCTTTTGTGCCTATTTTTGGAGATTACTCCTGATTGTTTGCCTGAGCCCTGCGAAGATAGGGGCATCCAGATGTAACATTGTTAAAGATGCATTGAGTCGTCCATGTCTACGAAGAAGCTGAAGTTACTCTATCTCATTCTTGTCCACCAGTCGCCTGAACAGCTTTTACGGTTGGTGAATCGGCTTAATGGAGAAGAGGTATACTTTTATATTCATGTAGATGCCAAAGTTGATTGGGCACCATTTCAAAAACTATTGTCACCATACCCCAATGTTTACTTCATTGAGGCGCGGGAGCGGTGTATTTGGGGTGATTATTCGATTACACAAGCCACCCTTAAATTAGCACAAGCTGCGGTTGAGCAGCATACGCAAGGTATGGCCATCTTACTGAGCGGACAGGATTATCCCTTGTTCGCTGCTCACCAGATTCGTGAGTTTTTTGAAGACAAACATGATTATCGTTTTATCGACAGTTTACCGATTGCACAAAATTGGACGGGACAGCAATTGAAAGTGCGTACGCGGTATTATCGCTTTACAACAGGAGATGGCAGAAATGACTACCTCACACTTGGATTGGGTTTGCGTGCATTTTCAAAATGGGCAAGACGAAAAATACCATTGGCCGCATTGATGCAGCTTTTCACCAAGCGGCGCTCACCCATACCCCTACACGGTGGCACCAACTGGTGGTCAATGCCAATCGATACCTTACGCAGCTTGAATGACTATTACCTGGCTCATAAGCAGGTTTTGGATCAATATTTCAAGCATACCCACTGCTCCGATGAGATTTTTTTTCAAAGCCTACTTCAAGCCAGTTCAACTGAAAAGGGAGCATTCGGAATAGCCCCGGCGGTCCATTATGCCAATTGGGCACGTAAAGAAGTTTCCTTGCCTGTTACTTTCGAGCAAGGTGATCTTGCAGAATTATTGCAGCTGCCCGCTTACAAGCTATTTGCACGTAAATTTGATATTGACAAAAGCAAAAGTTTGCTTGATGTGCTCGATGCACGTGCAAATACCCGGACCGCACGGCCAACTTCCCAAAACCCTTAAAACCTTCAATACCATGCGAAACCTTCTTTTTCTATTGCTGTGCGTTCAATTTGTTCATGCTCAAACTTCTGGACAGCATGCGTATCTCGCATTTGAAAATGGCGAGTCTCAAATAATTGGAGCATTTTCAGATGCCAAGGGTTGGATCAAGGAGGAAGTTTGGGTAGAAACCAATTTTGATTCAGATATGGATGGCCGGCCCGATCGCATGCACGTATACATTACCCGTCCATACCAAACCCAAACCGAAGGTGTCAAGTTACCGGTGATTTACAACAGCAGTCCCTATTTCGGATTGCGCATTCCCGCCCTTTTGGGCATTGGGAGCAAGAAGAATTTTTGGAAGGTCGACCACGAAATTGGTGCTACACCAAAACCACACCGCCATATGCGGCTTGGAACGCGCACCAAACGGCCGCTTTTTGCCTCGTCGATGGACCGCACCTGGGTGCCTCGCGGTTTTGTGATGGTATATTCTTCGTCGCCAGGCACCGGATTGTCGGATGGTGTGCCCACCATAGGCGGGCCAATTGAATCGCTGGCGCCCAAGGCAGTCATCGATTGGTTGTGTGGCAGGGCCAAGGCGTTCAGCACCCGCACTGGAAAGGAAGAGGTGAAGGCCTATTGGAGTACTGGCAAAGTGGGCATGACGGGTACGTCTTACGATGGAACACTTTGCTTGGCAGCGGCAACTACAGGGGTTGAAGGATTGGAGGTGATTATTCCCGTGGCACCCGTTTCTTCGTTTTACCATTATTACCGCTCGAATGGCTCGGTACGTTCGCCGGGCGGTTATTTGGGCGAAGATGCTGATGTGTTGTACGATATGATCAACAGCGGCGACAAGCAAAAACGCAAGGCCAATAACCGCCGCGTGCGCGATAGCATTTTGGTGCCCGGGCAAGACCGCATCACCGGCGACTTCAACGACTTTTGGGCCCAACGCGACTATGTGTCTCAAATCGGAAATATGCGGGCAGCCATGCTCATGGCCCATGGCTTCAACGACTGGAATGTGATGCCCGAGCACAGCTTTCGCTTCTATGAGGCGGCCAAAGCCCAAGGGCTCCCTGTGCAGCTGTATTACCATCAAGGGGGGCATGGAGGCGATCCTCCCTTCCGACAAATGAATCGCTGGTTTACACGCTATTTACATGGCATTGACAATGGGGTAGAAGCCGATGTGCCAGTGGGCATTGTGCGTGAGGGTGATCGCAAGCCTACCTACTACAGCCAATATCCCGATTCTGCCTCAGCGCCGATAAAATTGTATTTGGTGCCTGGTACCCAACAACAGGGCAGCTTGACTGCTACTTTGTCAGCTGGGGGAGCAACCATGTCGTTCACCGATGATTACCGCAGGAGCATGCAGGAACTGCTGAGCGATGAATATGCCGCCCACCGCCTGTTGTTTGTAACGGAGCCTTTGAAGCAGGAGCTGCGCTTATCGGGTGTGCCCGAAATCAAGGTGCGTTTGACGGCGAACAAGGCGGCGGCCAATTTTTCGGCCTATTTGGTTTTGTTGCCGCTCACCGAAGGCAAACGTTTGCCCGAATATGAGAACCTCGTGACCCGTGGCTGGGCCGATCCGCAAAACCACAGCAATTTGAGCAGCCAAAGTCCATTGGTATCCGGCCAGTTTGTTGATTTGCGTTTTTCGATGATCCCCGACGACCAGGTGATTCCCGCCGGTCGGCAAATAGGATTATTATTGTTTTCGAGCGATAAGGAATTCACCTTGCACCCCAAGCCAGGCACGGTATTGAGCATTGCGCCTGCCGGATGTGAGTTGGTTTTACCCGTGGTTGGTGGTGAGCAGGCTTGGAAGGCGGCGGGCCTTTAGTTGCACTTGGCTTCGATTTATTAAACTGTGATCGATGCATACGCTGGAACAGCTGCTGATGGATGCTGGTAAAAAGGAAATGGTCGCATTTCTGCAAACCCATCCTGCTAAAGTAGAGCAAGCCATTGAACTGGGCCTTACCCAACAGCAACCATTGGCCTGGCGGGCCGTTTGGGCATTGGAAGAGGCCTTGGAACCCAACGATCCAACGCTTTTGCCATACTTGGCGCGGGTAATCGATTTTTTACCGCAAGCCGATGACGGCCATGCCCGCCAGTGGTTGCGGATTTTACAAGGCATGGAACTGCCCGATACCCATTTGGCTGCGCTGTTTGATTTTTGCATGCAAACTTGGTGCTTGCCCAACAAGCAGCCTTCGGTTCGTTACCAGGCGTATTTGACCATGGAACGCATTGCTGCCCTATACCCGGAGCTGAAAAACGAATTGGAAGCGAGTCTGAGTGAGCCAGCTTTGGATAGTTTGAGTCCGGGCATCAGGCACAGTTTGATAAAGCGCCGCGGCAGGAAGTTATTGCGTTGAATTTCCAAAAGCAGCAGCCAGCTCAACCTTGACTTGCCTCGCTCAGAAGGTTCTTCCTTCTACAATTTGGTTATAGGCTTGGTCATTAGGCTCCCACAACTCAATTTTAATACCGTCGGGGTCGAGGATGTGGGCAAAACGGCCATAATCGAAGTCTTCAATTTCACTCACAATGGTGACGCCGGCGGCACGCAGCTCTTCCAGCAAAGCTGCCAGGTTTTCGACCCTGAAATTGAGCATGAAGTCGCGGGTGCTGGGTGCGAAATGATTGCTATCCTGGGCCATCGGACTCCATTGGGTGAAGCCAGGCTGATCGGGAGCATCGGCGCGCCTCCATTCAAAATTGGTGCCCCAGGCATCGGTTTGCAGGCCCAAGTATTGTTTGTACCAAGCTTTGCTGAGTTCGGGATCGCCCGAACGGAAGAAAATACCACCAATGCCTGTGACCTTCTTTTGCATGCAGTAATTTAAGTGAATCTGTCGAAAACCCGGGATTAATTTATTTGCCCTGCGCCAATAAACGTTTGGCAGCGGCATACGGACTGATTTGTCCTGCTGACACTTCCGCTTCGAGTTGCTTTGCCAATTTTTTTTGCTGTTCGCTTCCCAACAACCACGCCTCCAGCCGTTGCCGCGTAAATTCGTGAAAATGCTGCACGCGTTGTTCGGCGCGTTTTTGTTGGAGGTAGCCATTAGGGCCGCATAAATCGACATACGATTGCACGCTTTGCCATACCTCAGCTACCCCGCTGCCATCACGGGCAGAACAAAGTTTGACCAAGGGCGACCAGCCACCCGGATGAGGTGGAAACAGGTGCAGGGCGTTTCGGTAATTGGCTGCAGCTTGTTTGGCAGGCTGTAAATTATCGCCCTCGGCCTTGTTGATTACCAACATATCAGCCATTTCCATGATACCGCGTTTGATGCCTTGCAATTCATCACCGGCACCACTCAACATCAGCAGCATGAAAAAATCGACCAAGGAAGCCACCGCAGTTTCGCTTTGCCCAACACCTACTGTTTCCACCAAAATGATGTCATATCCTGCAGCTTCGCACAGCATCATGGCCTCCCAAGTGGCACGGGCAACACCGCCCAGGGCTTTGCCGGCAGCAGTAGGGCGAATAAAGGCCATTTCGTCGTGGGCAAGACGTTCCATGCGGGTTTTGTCGCCCAAAATACTCCCGCCAGTACGGCCGCTGCTGGGATCAACTGCCAATACGGCTACCCTGTGACCTGCTGCGGTTAACTGTGTGCCTAAAGCATCAATAAATGTACTTTTGCCTACGCCGGGAACCCCGGTAATGCCAATGCGCAAGCTGTTGCCTGTGTAAGGCAGTATCATCTCCAGTAATTCAGCAGCCGCTTGTGCGTGCTTGGGGGCACTGCTTTCAACCAAAGTAATGGCCCGGGCCAATGCTGCTCGCTGCTGAAGGCGTAAGGATTTAAAAAGCTCGGATGGAGAAGGGATGGTCATGTTAAGGTAAGGGTTTACGGTGCCAAACCAAATCGGGTACTACTTCAATAGCATCGCGCGTGGTGGCCTCCAAAGGCATTTCGGTCTGCCAGCGTACATACCAACCGCCGGGTTGCAAGGTATCACCAAAATGGTGGTAAGTCACAGGCCTGTTTAACATATAGGCAAGATAATGACCATCTACATCGGTTGCAAATAGGCGGGCCGAATCGGGCAAGGCTGCCCTGATTTGGTAAACAGGAGAACCTGGGGCCCTCAATGACCTTTGATGGAAACTCCAACCTTCGTGGTACGCATCTGCAGCGAAGGGCCAAGCCTGTACCACCGAAGCGGAGATTGCTAGTCCGAGAAGGGGCAGACGCCATTTGACAGGCCATTGCTGCATCAAACTGCCCGTGATAAGCACAGTCGGCACCAGCAGGGGAGATAACATTCGGGCGTCAATCGGGATTTGCGCATCGATGCTTGATTTGGCCAAAATCAACAGGGCTACATACATGATCGATCCGGTCAGCCAAATCCAAACCATGGGGCTGATCGACTGCTTCTGGACCCGCACATACAGTAGCATCACCAATAATATGATGACCCATCCTGTCCACGAAAAATATACTTCGAAAGCCCTTAACACTTCTTCCAATCCGGCCCAGTCCCAAAAATACTTGCGCGAATGCAAAGCACCGGAGGAAATTTTATTGCGGATCGTCCATGCTGCAAAGGGCAATAGCGACACCAACGAAAAGAGCAAACTGTTCCGCCAGCGATTTTCTTTGAAGGCGAAAAACAGCCAAAGCACTAAAAACGGGAACATAAACAAGCCCGCATAACGTACCAAAACCGATAGTCCGGCCATCAAGGCAGCAAAAAACACCCATATGGCCTTTTGCGTATCTACGGCCTTCATGATGCCCAGCGCCGCTACCAATAAAAAACTGAGGTAGATTGGTTCTGACCAAATGTGCCAATGAATGCTGAAGAATGCATAAGTGCTCGCAAGGAGCAAGAGCAACAGGCAGATGGTGTGCCATGGCAATTTCAGTCGTTTCAAAATCAAATCGACCAAACCTAAATTCGACGCCGCTACGAAAGGAACCAAAATGTCGGCAACGCTTCGTGGATCTATGCCGCTGAAAAACGACAATGCCGCCAGTATGCCCGAAAAAAGGGGCGCATAATGTACTTCGGGCAGTACCGAACCCCAGTACATATTGGAAAAAGTGCCCGTTTGTAACCAGTAGGAAGCCCCTTCAAGGTAATACAACGAATCGTGTGAAGCGGCTGGCCCGTAGCGATCAATCAACGCATAAACGAATACAATCAAAAACGACAAGGCCAGTGGAAGCCTATCTCGCCATGTCTCAGTCATGCGTGAGCTTTTGCAAGATATCGAGCGCAGCTTTGGCAATGACGGTACCCGGACCAAAAATGCCAGCTACTCCCGCTTCGTACAAAAAGTCGTAGTCCTGCTGGGGAATCACCCCACCGGCTACCACCAAAATATCAGGTCGACCTTGTTTTTGGAGTTCGGCGATGAGCTGGGGCACCAAGGTTTTGTGGCCGGCTGCCAGCGAAGAAGCACCTACCACATGCACATCGTTTTCGATGGCCTGGCGTGCGGTCTCGGCCGGGGTTTGGAACAAAGGCCCAATGTCAACATCGAAGCCCAGGTCGGCAAAGCTGGTGGCAATCACCTTGGCACCACGGTCGTGCCCGTCTTGCCCCATTTTAGCCACCATGATGCGCGGTTGACGCCCTTCGGTAGCAGCAAATGCAGCTACGGCTTCACGGGCGGCTTTGAAGTCTTCGTTTTGCATGATTTCTTTGGCATACACCCCACTGATGCTGCGGATGGTGGCTTGGTAGCGGCCATACACTTGCTCGAGGGCATACGATATTTCGCCTAAAGTAGCACGTTTTTGGGCTGCATCTATCGCCAAGGCCAGCAAATTGCCTGTTTCGCCTGCTGCACAACGGCTCAGAGCGTCGAGGGCAGATGTTAAGGCAGCTTGATCGCGATTGGCTTTTACCGCTGCCAGGCGCTGCAACTGGGCCTCGCGCACTGCCGCATTGTCTACTTCGCGGATGTCGATGTTGGCTGGCCTTCCGGTATTGAAGCGGTTTACCCCCACAATGATGTCTAATCCCGAGTCGATGCGCGCTTGCTTGCGGGCAGCGGCTTCTTCAATGCGCATTTTGGGCAAACCGGTTTCGATGGCTTTGGCCATGCCGCCCAACTTTTCAATTTCTTCGATGTGCGCCCAAGCCTTCTCCACCAATTCGGCGGTGAGTTTTTCTACATAATACGAACCACCCCAGGGGTCTACCACCCGCGTAATGCCGGTTTCATCTTGCAAATACAACTGGGTATTGCGGGCAATGCGTGCCGAAAAATCGGTGGGCAGGGCAATGGCTTCGTCGAGGGCGTTGGTATGCAGGCTTTGGGTGTGACCCAAGGCTGCCGCCAAAGCTTCTACGCAGGTACGGGCCACGTTGTTGAACGGATCTTGCTCGGTCAAACTCCAACCCGAAGTTTGGCAGTGCGTACGCAAAGCCATCGACTTGGCCGATTGGGGCTCAAACTGTTTCACCATCTTGGCCCAAAGCAAGCGGCCGGCGCGCAATTTGGCAATTTCCATAAAATGGTTCATGCCAATGGCCCAAAAGAACGAAAGGCGTGGCGCAAATTCGTCGATTTTTAAGCCTGCCGCCAAGCCGGTGCGGATGTATTCCAATCCGTCGCAAAGGGTATAGGCCAGTTCCAAATCGGCGGGGGCACCTGCCTCGTGCATGTGGTAACCGCTGATGCTGATGCTGTTGAAGCGGGGCATGTTGCGGGCGGTGTAGGCAAATATGTCGGCAATGATGCGCATGCTGTGTGCCGGTGGGTAAATATAGGTGTTGCGCACCATGAACTCCTTGAGGATGTCATTCTGGATGGTGCCACTCAACTGCTCCACAGCTACCCCTTGTTCTAAACCAGCGGCAATGTAAAAGGCCATTACGGGCAATACGGCGCCGTTCATGGTCATCGACACGCTCATTTCATCGAGGGGAATTTGGTCGAAGAGGATTTTCATGTCCTCCACCGAGTCAATGGCCACCCCGGCCTTGCCCACATCACCAACCACACGTTCGTGGTCGGAGTCGTAGCCGCGGTGCGTGGCCAAGTCGAATGCTACCGACAAGCCTTTTTGTCCGGCTGCCAAATTGCGGCGGTAAAAGGCATTCGATTCCTCAGCGGTTGAAAAGCCGGCATACTGGCGGATGGTCCAGGGCCGCTGGGTATACATGCTGGCGTAAGGCCCCCGCAAAAAAGGCGCTTTGCCGGCACCGAAGTCGGTATGCGCGAGGGTTTCGGCGTCCGCGGCGGTGTATGCCGACTTCAAAGGCAATTGCTCCGCGGTGGTCCATTCGCTTTTGGGCGCTTGTTCGTAATATTCGTTGCGGGCATCGGCGGCAAAACCGATCGTGCTAAAATCGGGTCGTTTCATCGGGCAAGCAGTTTGGTGACCAGTTGTTCGAGGGTGTCGAGCAGGTTGGCGCGCAGGTGGATGAAGGTGTTGAAGCCAGCGGCGCGGAAATCGGCCTCTGCTTCACCGGGTGCACCGGCCAAAATAAGTTCGGTTTTGCCCAGGAGTGCCAAGCCCAGGGCTGGTACTGCGCTTGCCCAACTGGCATCGTCGCTGCACAGCACCACGGCATCGGCACCGGCAGCCAGGGCGGCGGAAGCACCTGCCTCGGGCGTGTTGAAAGCGCTGTTCGAAAGCAGCTCAAAGCCGGCACAGCCCAAAAAGTTGATGCTGAAATTGAGGCGTGCCATACGCATGGCCACATCGCCCAAAGGCAAGAGGAAAATGCGGGGCTTTTTGCTCGCATTTGCCAGGCGATAACGCAAACGGTCGAAATCGTTGTGCGTGCTATCGGCTTGCCAATCGGCCAACGATTCGCCGGCATTGGGGTATTGATTTACGCCCACGCGGATTTGTTTGCGACCGGCGAGCAGCTTTTCACGCAGGTGCTTGCCCTCTGTCAGTAGATGTTGCAAGGCACCACTTTGTTGCCAGGCGGTAAAGCCGCCAGCAGCTTCAACGCGCTGAAACAGCTGCCAGGCTTTTTCGCCTATTTGGTTGCTGAGGTTTTCGAGAAAATAAGCGCCTGCGGCAGGGTCGACTACCTGGCCAAGCTGACCTTCGTGCTGCAAAAGCAGTTGGATTTGAAGCGATAATTCCAGCGAAAAATCATCTCCACCGGCTACGGGCGCGTCGAAGGGCAGGAGGGTGAGGCTTTGCACCCCGCCAATCACCGCCGCCATGCCCATGGTGGTGAGGCGGAGGAGGTTCGTGTGCCTATCGAGACTAAACAGCGCCTGTCGTCCGCTGATGGCGTGCAAGGTGGTGGCATGGGTGCAGCTGTGTTGCGGCTGGTAGGGTACCAACACCTGTGCCCAAGCCTGGCGAAAGGCACGCAAGCGGGCGATCTCGGCAAAATAATCGGTATCAAGAGCGAGCTGGAATTGCAGCAAAGGTGCAGCTTCGTCGGCGGTAAGGCCTTCCGAAACCAGATTGTACAGCAATTCGTGGCCAGCTGCCAGGGCCAAAGCGGTTTCCTCTACCAAGGCTGCACCTTGTTCGCGGAAGCTGCCCATTTGCAGGCAAAAGGGTGCAAAAGAAGGGAAATGCTGACGGTAAAAATCGGCCAAAGCACGCAGGTCGGCAGGCAGTTGCTCGGGTGTAAAACCCAAGCAGCCGCGCAGGGCGAACGGACTCACGGCCAGTTGTTTGGTCCAGCCCAATAGCCATTTGCCCAGCTGCAGGCCATCTACTCCCGAAAAGCCCAAGGCAATGTACTGTGGAGCGATGCCAGCTACCAAAATCAAAAAATCGGCCTCGTTGTTCAGCTCTCCTTCAAACCAAAGGGCATCGGCTCCGTGGTTAAGCGCGTGCAGGGCCTGCCGGTTGCCGGCTTTGGGCTCGGTAAAAGCAATGTGCGCCGTTGCCGTCCACGCATTGTTGGCCGTGCGCAAGCCCCGCCGGTAGGGGTACTCACCGGGCAGGTAATGGGACACATCGGCTGGGCGTTCTGCTGCCGTATAGTAGGGAGCAATTTCCAGCCCGTCGTGCGTGCTGTGCCGCAATTTATCGAGCGGTGCTCCTTTTAATTCCTTGGAGGCGGTTTGCTCCCAATCGCTGAGCGACTGCGCGGCAAAACCTTCCCAAAACGATGATTTCGACATCTGACAAGGGGTTTGGGTGGTAGGTGCTGCGAATTTACTGCTTTTCAGCATAGGATGGGGCAATTAGTGGATAAAATAGTCTGAATTATGGATGGCCATTTTCAACGGCCTAAGGAGCCAAGCGACGCAAGCCAGCAGTCGTTGCGTGCCTTTCGTTTACCCCATTAAAAAAACATTAATTTCAGTTTGACAGGATAACCTTGTGTTTGTTGTTAAAGATATGTTTGTATGTTGCATAAAAATCAGTCGAAATGAAACGTGCTTGGTCGTTCCTTCTTCTTTTCACCTCCCTGGTGTTTGTGTCTTGTGAAAAAGAACAAACCCCCATTCAATATCCCGAAAATGGGTTGTCGGGCCCAAATATTTTGGCGGCGAATCGGGTGAACTACCCCGAAAAGGTGAGTTTAGAAGCCGATTTGGGCGAAGCCAACCAACTGCGGGTGGTCATTAAAGGGGTGACTTCTTACACGCGCTGGGATACGCTGGGGCAATTGCCCGGTGGCACCTGCCATGTACGCACCGTTTATCGTGGCATGTGGTGGTGGACCGTTGGCAAACAACACAATACCTTTATTAACAACATGGTTTATGTAGATCCCTTTTTACAGCAAGTACAAAGCGTTGACGCTACAGGAAAAATGACCGCTGAGATGTCATTTGACCCTGGTTATTCGTACATCATTGAATTGTATGAAAACAACGCTGCTCAACCCACGCGGGTGAAGCAGATTCAAGTGGAGTAAATTCTTAGATTCGAACAAGTGGGAGAGGTCTGGCTGTTAAACCGGGCTTGCCTCCATTTACCCAAGGGCCTGACGGTTGTTCAGGCTTTTCTATTTAAAACAAACCCTCTAACCAATTGCCCACCGCATAACTCACAATGGCCGCTGCTGCACCCAAAGCCAGGGTTTCGAGCATGCCTTTCCATTTGGAAGTTTGGGTCACGTAGGTTTTCATCCAGCCGATGAACAAAAAGGCAATGCCTGTCATCACCGAAGAGATGGCGAAGAGGTTCAAGCCTGTAGGGTTGAAATAGTCGTACAAATAAACCAGCAGCGGAATGAGCCCTACCACCACAAAGCTGCCGAAGGTAACCGCGCCCATGGCCAAGGGTGAGCGGCTTTCTTCCATCATTTCCAGCTCTTCTTTCATCATTACGTCCACCCAGCGGTCTTTGTCGGCCGTAATCACGGTTACCACCTGCTCCAACAGTTCGCCTTCAAATCCTTTGGCCCGGTAGATTTCACGGATTTCTTCCTTTTCCTTTTCGGGCAGGTGCTCCACCTCCCAATATTCCACTTTTTTGTGCTTGTCGTAATTGTCTTGCTCGCTCTGTTTGCTCAGATACGAGCCCACGCTCATGGCAAAACCATCGGCCAGCAAATTGGCAAAACCCAAGATGATCACAACCTGCGAAGAAAGTCCGGCCCCAGCCGCTCCCGCCACCACCGCAAAAGTGGTCACGCTTCCATCAATGCCGCCATACACAAACTCACCGAGGTAATCGCTGAATTTGGTCATGAAGCCCTTGTCTTGCTGGTGGAGTTTGCGTTCGTGCGTATTGCCCATAAAAATTGCTTTGCACAAATATAGAACCTTTGGGGCATTGCAGGGGTTGGTATAGCAGCAAGGCAAAAGCCTTGCGAGCGATTTCCTATCTTTGCAGCCAATTTTGACAACAGCCATGGCCGAACGCATCCTGCTCGATCCTATCGAAGCCGCCATTGAAGACATCCGCAAGGGCAAAATCATCATCGTCGTTGATGATGAAGACCGCGAAAATGAGGGCGATTTTTTGGCCGCCGCCGAATGTGTGACCCCCGAAATGGTGAATTTTATGGCCACCCATGGGCGTGGACTCATTTGTGCACCCATCATCGACGACCGCTGTGAAGAGCTTGGCCTCGACCTGATGGTAGGCAAAAATACCACCTTGCACGAAACGCCCTTTACTGTTTCTATCGACTACCTCGGCAAAGGCTGCACCACAGGCATTTCGGCCCACGACCGCGCCGTTACCATCCAAGCTTTGGTAGATCCTGAAACCAAGCCCGAAGATTTTGGCAAGCCCGGACATATTTTTCCGCTCAAAGCCCGCAAGGGTGGGGTGCTGCGGAGGGCAGGACATACCGAAGCCGCCATCGACTTTGCACGTTTGGCCGGCTTTGCACCCGTGGGTGTGATTTGCGAAATCATGAACGAAGACGGCAGCATGGCCCGTTTGCCCGATTTGAAGAAGGTGGCCGAGCGTTTCGACATGAAACTCGTGAGCATCAAAGACCTCATTGAATACCGTTTGCAGAAAGAATCGCTCATCCGCCGCGAAATTGCAGTGGAGATGCCCACTGCATGGGGCGATTTCCAACTGGTGGCTTTCCGCCAAATCAACAACGACCAGGAGCACTTAGCCCTCATCAAAGGTCAGTGGGACGAAAACGAAGCCATCCTCACCCGGGTGCATTCGAGCTGCATGACTGGCGATATCTTTGGCTCTTGCCGTTGCGATTGTGGTGAGCAACTGCATCAAGCCATGCGCATGGTAGAAAAAGCCGGCAAAGGGGTGATTGTATACATGAACCAGGAGGGCAGGGGCATTGGCTTGCTCAACAAGCTAAAGGCCTACAAGCTGCAGGAGCAGGGCATGGATACGGTACAGGCCAATTTAGCGCTGGGCTTTAAGATGGATGAGCGCGATTACGGCATCGGCGCACAGATCTTGCGCAACTTAGGTGTGCGCAAAATGCGATTGATGTCGAACAACCCCACCAAACGTGCAGGTTTGATAGGTTACGGACTCGAAGTAGTGGAGCATGTAGGTATCGAAATTCCAGCAAATCCGCACAATCAGAGCTATTTGCTCACCAAGCGCGACAAGATGGGGCACGAAATTTTGGGCAAGCAGGCTTGACCAAACGCCAGGTCAAAAGCCTGAATTAGTTCGCTTTCCTATGCTTCTAATCTAAAGCATTCCTTACTTTTGGGATTCTTATGGAAGACAAGCGCCCGCTGCTTCAGAAATTACGCGACAAATACCGCCTGGTAATTCTCAACGACAAAACCTTTGAGGAAAAGGCATCGGTACGTTTGTCACGGCTCAACGTATACATCTTGTTGAGTGCGGCTGTGGTGCTGTTTACCTTGTTGATAGGTTCGCTCATTGTGTTTACCCCATTGCGTGAATACATTCCTGGTTATGCCGATGTGGGCATGCGCCGCGATTTGGTGCGCTTGTACCAAACGGTAGATTCGCTCGAGCGTGCCATGAATGGACGTGATTTGCTCTTGCAAAACATCCGAGATGTGGTGGAGGGCAAAACCGATTCTATTCCCGAACGTGACAGCAGTACCACAGGCTTGGCCCAGCGTTACGATACCAATTTGTTGGATGTAGCAGCACCTTTTGATTCGCTCTTGCGATTGCAGATGCAGCAAGAAATGGTGGAGGTACGCATTGGGACAGGCACCACCAACCGGACCTTTCAAGGGGTGACCTTTTTCGCTCCTGTAAATGGGCAACTCATCAAACGGTTTTCGGCCGAGGAGCGCCAGTTTGGCGTTGGTGTACTTTTGGGGCGCGAAGAAGGGGTGAAGGCGGTATTAGAAGGAAGTGTGGTATTTTCGGGTTACACTTTGGCCGAACAGTACATCATTGGCATACAGCATGCCAACAACTTATTCAGCTGGTACAAAGGCATGAACCAAAGTCTGCGCAAAGTAGGCGACCAGGTGCGTGCCGGAGAAGTCATAGGCATTGGCGGGGGCGAGGGGGCCGGAACCCGCAAAGTGCATGTTGAGTTTCAATTGTGGTACAACGGCATCCCCCTCGATCCGGCAACCTACATTAATTTTTAGCACATGATTGGAAAGAAGAAGACCGAACAAGCCCCCATGCAGGGTATCAACCTGATCAATGAAGGTACCCGTATTTCTGGTGACCTGGTTGCCCAAGGCGACGTTCGCATCGACGGACAGCTGAAAGGCGATGTGAATACCCGTGCCCGTTTGGCCATCGGGGCCAGCGGACATGTCGACGGCCAGCTCTTTGGAAGCATGGTAGACATTGCAGGTGAGGTAAAAGGGGATGTGGTGGTAACGGGTGTGCTCACCCTGCGCAAAACGGCCAGGGTACGTGGTGATCTTACGGTTGGCAAACTCATTATCGAAGAAGGTGCCATGTTCAGTGGCCAGTGTACCATGACCGATATGGTAAATACCCCTGTCAATGCCACAAAACTCACAGAAAAAACCACAGATTGATTATTTGCGCTACAGCGGCTTGGCTTTTCAATTGGTGGTGTTGATTTTGGCGGGCGCATGGCTGGGTGATTGGCTGGATGGTCGGTTTGGGACCCAGCAGCCCTATTGGACGGCTGCTTTTGCTTTGCTTGGCGTCTTGGTTGGCATGTATCAATTGTACCGCGATTTGACCAAGAACTAATGCTTTTACATCTTCAACGATACTTTTTGCATTTGGGCTTGCTTGGTTTGGTCTTGACAGCAACGGCTTGGGGGCTTGAATCGCAACAATTTACTTGGCTTACCGAAAAATGGCCAGCGCTGTTGGTGGTAAGTATGCTCATCAACGGTGGTTGTTATGTGTTGGCTTTGGTGGTACTCAAACGCTTTCGCGACAACCCCCAGGCAGCCACTTTCGGGCTTTTGGCCGCTGTATCGGCACATTTGATTTTTTACCTGTTTTTTCTCATTGCTTATGTGCTGATAGTGGGGCAGATGGACCAGATTTTTGGTCTAAACCTGTTTGCGATTTATACTTGTTTTTTGGTGTTTGAACTTGTGAGTTTATTGAATATCTTGCGCCCACTTTCAAACGAACCCAAAAAGCCGTTTTGATGCTGTTTTCGAAGTTTTTCCGTTTTAACGCGCTCAGCAGTCTGCTTTTCGCTACGCTATTTACCCTTTCTTTCACGCCAAGTCGCGCTTCTGAGACGGTTGCCAGCACCGACAGCACGGCCAAGGAGGAGTTCAACATCACTGAAATGATTCTGCATCACATAGCAGATGCCCACGATTGGCACCTGTACGATGTGACGCACGAAGACGGTTCGGTACACGCCGTGAGCATTCCCCTTCCGGTGATTTTATACACCGAAGGCAATGTGGATGTTTTTTTATCGAGCGCTTTCCACCACGGTGAGAGCACGGTGAAGAAAGGTGACCGCGAATATGCTTACGACCACGGCCACATCACCGAACTGAGTGGCAAAAAAGTGCTCGATTTTTCGATTACCAAAAACGTGGCTTCGATGTTGATTGGTGTGACTTTGTTGCTCATCCTCTTCATCAGCGCAGCCCGTTCGTATGCCAACAGTGTACCAACCGGCTTGGCCCGTTTCCTCGAGCCGCTGGTGTTGTTTGTGCGCGACGATATTGCCATCCCCAACATCGGAGAGGCCAAGTACAAAAAATACATGCCCTATTTGTTGACGGTATTTTTCTTCATCTGGATCAACAATTTGCTTGGTTTGATTCCTTCGGGCGCCAACTTCACCGGCAACATTGCGGTAACCCTTACCTTGGCAGCCATCACCATGATCATTACCAATGTGAGTGGTACCAAAACCTATTGGGGACATATTTTTACCCCACACGTACCCTTTTGGTTGTACCCCATCATGATTCCGGTTGAATTGATTGGCGTAATTTCCAAGCCATTCGCTTTGACCATTCGTTTGTTTGCCAACATCACTGCAGGTCACATCATCATCCTCAGCTTGGTGTCGTTGATCTTTATCTTCAAGTCGGTATTTATTTCACCCGTATCAGTAGGCTTTGTGCTCTTCATGAGCTTCCTCGAATTGCTGGTGGCTGCCTTGCAGGCTTATGTATTTACCTTGTTGAGTGCCCTCTTCATTGGCTTGGCCTTGGAAGAGCCGCACCACGACCACGAACACGCTCATTAATTTATTTAGAAACCTTTTCGTTTAACCATTTTAATAAATCAATCATGACAATCACAGGTATCGCCGCAATCGGCGCAGGTCTTGCAGTAATTGGTGCCGGTATGGGTATCGGTCGCATCGGTGGCTCAGCTATGGAAGCCATTGCGCGTCAGCCCGAAGCTGCTGGTAAAATCCAAACCGCTATGATCATCGCTGCGGCCTTGATCGAAGGTGCTGCTCTGTTCGCAGTAGTAGTTGCCCTGATCAAGTAATTCTGATGAACATGCAGGCACGTCCGGCGGTTGGCCGGCTGCCTGCAGTTCAGGTTTTGATTGAGAAAAACGATTTTAAAGAAACGACCATATGAATCTGATTACCCCGGAAATCGGTCTCATTTTTTGGACAGGTATAACCTTCCTCATTTTGTTGTTCTTGCTCCGCAAGTTTGCCTGGAAACCCATCTTGGGTGCCGTGGAAGAGCGCGACAACAAAATCAGCGCTGCGCTCAACGCAGCCGAAGAGGCCCGCAAAGAGATCGCTAATTTGGCCTCTGAAAACGAAAAGTTGTTGAACGAAGCCCGTGCTGAAAAAGACCGCATCATTGCCGACGCCAAGAAAACACGTGAAGCCATGATCAGTGAAGCCAAGGCCATTGCCGACAGCGAAGCCAAGCGCATGATCGAAACTGCTCGCGCCAGCATTGAAAACGAAAAGAACGCAGCTCTTACTGAGGTGAAAAACCTGGTGGCTGGTTTGAGCATCGATATTGCTGAGAAAATTCTTCGCAAGCAGTTCGAAAACGGTGCCGAGCAGCAAGCCTTCGTGAAAAAGCACATCGAAGACATCAAACTCAACTAAGCATTCATGTCAGACAACCGCATAGCCAACCGTTACGCTGCCTCGCTGTTGCAGCTTGCCATTGAAAAGGGCAAGGTCGACCGCGTGCACGAAGACATGAAGCAGCTGGGCGGCGCCATCCACCACAACCGCGATTTGCTCACGCTTTTCCGCTCACCTGTGGTAAAGGCCGATGCCAAAAGCAAAGTGCTCGACAAGGTGTTTGGCGGCCAGTTCGATGAAATCACCAGCAGCTTCCTGCACTTGGTGGTGCGCAAGCGCCGCGAAGATGTAGTACCTGCCATGACGAGCAGCTTTGAACGCCAGTACAACCTGTACAAAGGCATTGTAAAAGCCCGTTTGGTGACCGCTGCACCCATCGATGAGGAGCTGCGCAAGAACATCCTCAACATCATTACCACCGAAACCAAGCAACACGTACAGCTCGAATTGGCTGTAGATGCTGAGCTTATCGCTGGTTTCGTACTAACAGTGGGCGACCAGCGCTATGAAGCATCGGTAGCCCGCGAGCTCAAAGACCTTAAAAAACTTTTTTCAGACAATCCTTATATCCAAAAATACTAAGCAATGGCACAAGTTAAACCGGATGAGATATCAGCCATTTTAAGAGAGCAACTGTCGGGCTACAAGAGCGCGGCTGAGCTCGAAGAAGTGGGTACCGTACTCCAAGTGGGTGACGGTATCGCCCGCCTTTACGGCCTTACCAAAGTACAGGCCGGTGAATTGATCGAGTTTGAAAACGGCACCCGTGCGGTGGTGTTGAACCTCGAAGAAGACAACGTGGGTGCCGTAATGCTCGGTGCCGGCGAAGGCATCAAAGAAGGCGATACTGCCCGCCGTACCGGCCTAATTGCTTCAGTAAAAGTAGGTGAAGGCATGTTGGGTCGTGTGGTAAACACCCTCGGCCAGCCCATCGACGGCAAAGGCGAAATCAAAGGAGATTTGTACGAAATGCCCATCGAGCGCAAAGCTCCTGGTGTAATCTTCCGTCAGCCTGTACACGAGCCGATGCAAACCGGTATCAAGTCAATTGATGCCATGATTCCTATCGGACGTGGCCAGCGCGAATTGATCATCGGTGACCGTCAGACGGGTAAGACCGCCATTGCCATCGACACCATCATCAACCAAAAAGAATTTTACGAAGCTGGTAAGCCTGTTTTCTGTATCTACGTAGCCGTGGGTCAGAAAGCCTCTACCGTTGCCAACATCGTAAAAACCCTCGAAGAAAAAGGCGCCATGCCTTATACCGTGGTAGTTGCGGCCTTCGCGTCGGATCCTGCACCTTTGCAGTTCTACGCGCCAATGGCTGGTGCCGCTATCGGTGAATATTTCCGCGATACAGGACGTCCGGCTTTGATCGTATACGACGACTTGTCGAAGCAGGCCGTTGCTTACCGCGAAGTATCGTTGTTGCTCCGTCGTCCTCCCGGACGTGAAGCCTATCCCGGTGACGTATTCTACCTGCACAGCCGCTTGCTCGAGCGCGCTTGTAAGTTGAACTACAACGACGACATCGTGGCCAATATGAACGACTTGCCCGATTCACTCAAGGGTAAAGTAAAAGGTGGTGGTTCATTGACCGCTCTCCCTATCATCGAAACCCAGGCGGGTGACGTATCGGCTTACATTCCTACCAACGTGATTTCGATCACCGACGGTCAAATCTTCTTGGAGTCGAACTTGTTCAACTCAGGTGTACGTCCGGCCATTAACGTAGGTATCTCGGTATCGCGTGTAGGTGGTAACGCCCAAATCAAGTCGATGAAAAAAGTGGCTGGTACCCTCAAGCTCGACCAGGCCCAGTACCGCGAATTGGAAGCATTTGCCAAGTTTGGTTCTGACCTCGATCCGGCTACCAAGGCCATCCTCGACAAAGGTGCCCGCAACGTAGAAATCCTCAAGCAGCCACAATACGCTCCTTTCCGTGTAGAAGAGCAAATCGCTATCCTCTACCTCGGTACCAAAGGTGCTTTGATGGATGTGCCTTTGAACCGCGTTCGTGAGTTCGAAAGCGACTTCCTCGACGTCATGCGTGGCAGCCACAAAGACGTGCTCGATGCTTTCAAAGCAGGTAAGTTCGACGACGAATTAACCGGTGTGGTAATGAAAGTTGCCTCCGATCTCAAGCCCAAGTTCAAAGCCTAATCGACTATGGCGAACCTGAAAGAAGTACGTGGCCGCATCAGCTCAGTGATGTCGACCCAGCAAATCACCAAGGCCATGAAAATGGTTTCGGCGAGCAAGCTGCGTCGTGCGCAAACTGCCATCACGCAGATTCGCCCGTACACCGTGAAGCTCAAAGACATCATCGACAACCTGCAGGGTAGCATGGAAGGCGATATGGACTTGGCCCTGGCCGAGACCCGTACTGCCAACCAGGTGGCTGTGGTGGTGATGACGTCGGACAAAGGCTTGTGCGGTAGCTTCAACGCCAACCTGATCAAAACCGCCCGCCGTTTGGTGGAGGGCCAGTACGCCGAGCAAAAGGCCAATGGTACCCTGACCATCTTGCCCGTTGGGAAGAAGGGTTTTGAATTTTTCAGGAAGATGGGTTACCGTGTCGACGATCGTTTTATAGGTCTTTTCCAGAACCTCAGCTTTGAGAGCTCTTCGAAATTGTCGCAAGAACTGATCGACCGTTTTTTGGCCAAAGAATTCGACGTAGTAGAAGTGGTGTACAGCGAGTTTAAAAACCCCGTGGTACAATTCTTCAAAAACTACCGCATGCTGCCGATCCAACCTTTGGAGGCTCCTGTTGAAAAGAAGGAAATGCGCCACGATTATTTGTTGGAGCCAGGCAAAATGGAAATCATCGAAAGCCTGATTCCGAACTACATGAAAATCGAATTCCACCGTGCCCTGCTCGATACCAATGCCTCTGAGCATGGTGCCCGGATGACCTCTATGGACAAAGCCACTGAGAATGCCGGTGAACTCCTGCGCGATTTGCGCTTGCAGTACAACCGTGCCCGTCAGGCCGCCATCACCACCGAAATCACCGAGATTGTGGGTGGTGCAGCAGCACTCGAAGGCTAAGTATAAGCACCAATCATTCAAAAATCCCTCCTTGGAGGGATTTTTTTTTGACTTCTTAGTCCTACTAAATGGATAGAACACAGCCGCGTGCCTATGGACAACTGCAGGGCACGAAGGCGCACCCACCCAAGCCACAAAATCATGCAGCTTTGGGGCCAATGGGCAATCGTGTATTCAATTCTGAGAAAAGGGCGCAGGTTATTGGTTCTGTGGCTATTTTTGAGAAAATAAACAACATGAAACTGCTCCTTGATAAACAAGCGAATTATACCCTTGTCAAGTTGGAAGAAGAAAAACTTGATTCCTTGATATCGCCTCAATTGAAATCGGAATTGGTATTTCTGAATTCGGAGGGGGTGCAGAACGTTATTTTTGACATGTCGGCTGTGAAGTATGTTGATTCATCGGGCCTGAGTGCCATCTTGGTGGGCAATCGTTTGTGTAATGGGGCTGAAGGGCGCTTTGTGTTGAGTAATGTCAATGCGTCCATAGCCAAATTGCTTGAAATTTCACAGCTTGAAGGCATATTGGCCGTGGCTACCGATAGTGAGGTAGCGAAGGCGTTTTTTGAGTAAGAAACAGCGTATCGCCTTTCAGCTAAAAGCCGGATGATCATATGTTAAGGTGCTATCGTTAGGCTTTTTATTTGTGGCAGTTGGCTTGGATTAAGTAGTTATAGGCCAACTATCTGGTTGTTGAAATATTCCTTTTTGCCATTGGCTAATTTCAGTTTCGGTGCACAAACAAGCTTCTAATTCGGCGCGTATGAGGTCTTCTTCCAAATTCTGACCAATGAACACCAATTCGTTCAAACGGTCACCAAACACCGCATCCCACTTGCTTTCGATGTAGGCTTGATTCTCTACAAAACTGGGGTATTTGATGCGCTCACCATAAGGCATGCTGCACCACCAAACGCCTGCACTGTCGGCCCGCAACGAACCTCCCGCCTGACCCCAGTTCAACGCTTGGTGCGGACGTGATGCCAGCCAAAACAAACCCTTGCTGCGGATGATGTTGCCATGAAATTGCTGACTGATGTAATGCCAAAATCGGGTGGGATGAAACGGACGCTTATCGCGAAATACAAACGATCCAATGCCGTATTCAAGCGTTTCGGGCATATGATCGTTTTGCAGTTCCTGTATCCAACCAGCAGCACTTTCGGCTTTGTCGAAATCAAAAAGCCCGGTATGTAAAAGCTGTGTGGGGTCTACCTGGCCAAATCGAGCTTCGAGGATGCGTGCACCTGGATTCAGCTTTTTAAGTGCGGCGCGTAAAATACCAAGCGTTTCGGCATCCACCAGGTCAGCTTTGTTCAAAACCAGGATATCAGCGAATTCAATTTGATCGGTAAGCAGGTTTACGATGGTGCGTGTATCGGCTGCATCAGCGGTGAGGGCACGATCGGCAAGCTTTTCGGCACTGCCAAAATCATGGAAGAAGTTGAAAGCATCTACCACAGTTACCATGGCATCGATGTAGGCAAACTCACTGAGGTCGATGTTGTTGTCTTCGTCTTTGAAGGTAAAGGTTTGCGCCACCGGTATGGGCTCACTGATGCCTGTACTTTCGATAAGGAGGTAGTCGAATCGATTTTCACGAGCCAGTTTTTCTACTTCTACCATCAAATCTTCGCGCAAAGTGCAGCAAATGCAGCCATTCGACATTTCCACCAGCTTTTCTTCGGTGCGCGAGAGGGTTTGTTCGCGGGCAACCAAGCCAGCATCAAAGTTTACCTCGCTCAAATCGTTCACAATAACGGCCACTTTTAATCCAGCTTTGTTGTGCAGCAAGTGGTTGAGCAGGCTTGTTTTTCCAGCGCCTAAAAAGCCGCTCAGAACAGTCACGGGTAGTTTTTTATGCATGCTCGAATTTAGAGGATTTTTTTAAATGCAACAAAGTTGCAAAAAAAAACTCCAAATCAAAACACGAATCCTAGCGTCCAATGGCAGTTGAAACTATCATTTCAAAAGGCCATGGCGTATAACGGCTCTGACATTGCCATGGCATCAAAATGTGGCCAACATCTGAATAACAAGTGTGCGTTGTTCGCCTATGTTGCCCGGAACGGGCATGTAACTTACATTTCCTGCGTTGCGTAACACTACATTGAGCCTGAATTGTTCATTAACTGCATATCCGGCGCGTAAATCGGTGATTAGATCGCCTCGCACGGTGCTCAAGCGATAATCAATCAGCCCGGGGATAAAGCGGTAAAAGTCCTCATCAATGTTCAAGATGACACTGTTGTAACGCACATTGGCACCCAACATCAACCGGCCATAACGCAATTGCACATCTGATCGTGCCAAATGAATGTACCTGTATTTGAGGTATTGCATCAAATCGGCTGGGAGATTGAATAAACTTCTTGGCGGGTTTAAGTTGATAGGGTTGGTATAGGTATAGCCCAATTCGAATTGCAGGCCAAAACGTGCCCAATCTATTTTGCCGTTGTATACTACTTCTACGCCTGTAATACGTGCTGCCTTGATATTGGATGGCTGAAAGCGAGCATACTTTTCGGCCAAACGCCCCAAATCATTGTTGGCTATCCAAACAGAATCTTCTGCATCAAATTTTTCAGGCAATCGCACCAGGAAGCCATATTCAATCATGTTTTGATAATCGGTGCGGAACAATGCAAGGTCAATTTGTGATTGTAAACGCCCCGTCTTTAGTTGCTGCACAAAGCCAATTTCAAACGACCGACTCATTTCAGGCGCCAAATTGGGGTCGCTCGCCAATCGAATGGTACCAATCCGGGTATTCGAAAACATTTCGGCAACAGTGGCCGAGCGAAATCCCTCTCCAACACTTGCACGCACATGGCTCGAAGGGCTTACTTTGGCATTGATGCCTGCCCGAAATACCGGATTTTGTTCCTTGAGCTTTCCATTGACCAGCAACTGTTCATGCCTGAAACCAATGCCATAGGACAAAAAGCGCCATTTTTGGTCCCATTGGGCATAAACAGACCGATTGGTTGTGCTTTGGTTGCCGTAAATAATGTCGCTCGAAATTTTGTTCAGTTGGTTTACTGCACCAGCGGTTAGGACGGTTTGCTCAAAGCCTTTGAGTTGGAAGTACCTTTGGAATTGGTATTCTGTATAGTACATATCGCCCTGGCTGAAGTCTTGATTGTCGAAATTGGTATAGCTTTGGAAGAAACGGTTGCGCAAACTGTGCCTGCTTTTTTTACCTGTGTATTCAAGGTATGGGTCAATAAAACTTCTTTTGTTGTGCTGTGGGAGTGTTGTTGTTAGTGCAGGTGCGTATGCATTGGTGTCATTGGCCCAAAAGGAGTAAAGCCGTGTAGAATCAATCAAATGGCTTGCTGAGATGCCGGCATACAAGCCCTTTGCCAGCCGGTAGCGCACATGCGCATTGGCCCTGAAACGCCTGCTGGGCTCACCAATGCGGTATCCATCGTCGTTCACCACATTGATAGAACCGCTGAACGCGAGTCGGCCTACGGTTTGCCGATGCGATAGACCCAATCCCATGGCCATGGGATATTGATCACCTTCAAAAGGGTTGCTATGGCGTGCAGGAGGGGCACCGTAAAAGCTATTGAACCAACTCAATTGGGTTACGGGCTTGTCGCTGGGCATCGCGGTCCTAAAATGCACCACACCACCCAAGGCGCCTGAGCCGTAGAGGGCTGATCCCGCGCCTTTGATGATTTCAATCTGCTCGAGGTTTTCGACAGGTAGCATATTCCATTTGGCTTCGCCCGACTCTGCTGTGAGCAAGGGCAAGCCATCGAGCAAAACCAATACCCGGCTACCAACTCCATACGTAAAGCCGCTGCTTCCCCTGATGTTGATTTGTCCCCGGAGCACATGTATGCCGGGCGTTCGGTGCAAGGCATCGTCAGCTGTCACTGAGTTATTGGCCAAAATGGCCTCGGGTTTCACCACCTGCATCGAAACCAAGCTGTTTTCGGCGCGTTGCGCAAAGCGACTTCCAGTCACCACAACCGCTTGCAGTTGCCCACTTTTTTCTGTCATACGCAGCTCAAGGGGGTTTTGCGGAAACGCCGTAAGATGCAGTTCTAAGCTTTCATAGCCAACGTAGCTGAGGCAAATGTGAAGGGGGAAATTTACGTTTGTCAAGGGAAGCCTGAACTCTCCGCGTAAATCGGTAGTGGTACCCATGGAAGGACCCACAGCCACGTTTACTCCCACCAATGGTTCAGCACGCTTGGCGTCGAACACCCTTCCAACCAAGGTTTGGGCTTTTGTGAAGGCAGAAAAAAGCACTAAACACAAAAAAAAATACAGAAAACGTGACGTCATAGGGATGAGCAGATTGCCTAAATTAGCGTAACCACGCTCATGAACCAAACAGAAGTTTTGCATACCCTCGCTTTACAGCTGGTGCCAGGCATTGGTAGCTTGTTGGGCCGCAAACTGATTGAGCGTTTGGGTTCTGCCGAAGCGGTATTTCAAACTTCACCCGCTCGATTGGCGACCACACCGGGCATTGGTCCAGCACTCGTCCATGCTTTGGCCCAACACCGGCCTTTGGCAGCAGCCGAAACCGAGTTGAACAAAGCCATCAAGCATGGATTGACAGTGCTGCACTTCCGTGATGCGGCCTTTCCGGCCCGTTTGCGCCAATGTGACGACCATCCTTTGGTACTTTTTGGCAAAGGAAAACTTCCGCTTAATTCCAATCGGGTGGTGGCGGTGGTTGGCACCCGCTCGGCCACGGCTTATGGTAAACAACTTACCGATGAATTGGTGCGCGGCTTGGTGCCATACAATGTATTGGTGTTAAGTGGATTGGCCTATGGGATAGACATATATGCCCACCGTGCAGCATTGCAGCAAGGATTAGCTACCGTCGCTGTTTTAGGGCATGGCTTGGGAAGACTATATCCTTCGGCGCACCGCCAAACTGCCGAACGGATGCTGGCCGAGGGAGGTTTGCTCACTGAGTGCTGGTATGACACTGGGCCCGACAAAGAGAATTTTCCCAAGCGCAACCGCATTGTAGCCGGTATGGCAGATGCGGTGGTGGTTGTGGAGGCTGCAGAAAATGGTGGGGCCCTCATTACCGCCCATTTGGCAAATGAATATAGCCGCGATGTTTTTGCCTTTCCCGGCAGGGTGCACGATGCCTACCAGGCAGGCTGCCACAAACTCATCATGGAAAACAAAGCGGGAATGATTTGTACAGCCGATGATTTGGTAAAGGCCATGAATTGGGCGGGTGATGTGGGGACAAAAAAACCATTGCGCCAAGGACAATTTTTTTTAGAGCTGGAGCCTGATGAACAAAGGTTGTTCGACTTCCTGCCCCAAAATGGCTGGTTGGGCATCGACGAACTTTGTTTGCAAACAGGATTTTCAGTAAGTAGGTTAAGTCATTTATTGCTTGCGCTGGAATTCAAGGCTGTATTGCGCCAGGCACCCGGCAAATTGTATGGCCGAACCTAAATGAAAAAGGAGCCTCCCGGCTCCTTTTGATGTTAAAAAATACTACCTGATGATGTGTTGCCCTACCGGACAATAACGTGTTCCTCTGGGCAATAATTCGACCAAGTAGCTACTTCCTTGTAAAGTTTGATTAACAAAAGATGGCTGGCCAGAAAACTGTACAGTTAATCCTGTTGTTTGTCCAGAATTCTGGAATAGTATACGTTATCCCTTGTAGTCCGCTATCCGGATTTCTTGCGTGCAGCGCTTATATTCGTGTGCTTGATTGCTTGCAATGAATACGCTCGCTTCTTTTCGTTGGAGCCAACGTTCCAGGAGGCTGTCGTACCATTCAAAACCTGCTTGGTCGAGGTTGGTGGTAGGTTCATCTAAAAACAACAAGGGGGTTTCACTGGCGAATGCCAGTATGAGCTTTACGCGCTGCTTCATGCCCGAACTATACTGGTGTATGGGTTTGTGCAAATGTTTTTCAAGACCTGCTTCTTGCAATAATCCCTGCGGGTTGAATCCCGATTGCACCGTTTTCAGGGAAAAATGGAAATCCAACATTTCTTGAAGGCTATATCCCTCGGGTAACTCCAGATAGGGCGTAACGATGCTTATGTATTGAAACAAAGCATCTTCGGAGAGCGTTTGGCCATTGCGTTCATAGCTGCGCTGACCAGTAGAAAGCGATTGGTAAGCCATGAGGCACTGTAAAAGCGTACTTTTGCCCGAACCATTCGCACCGGTAATCGCCCAACTGCCGCCGGGCTCAAAAGTCAATTCAAGGTTTCTAAATATCCAGTCGCGTAAATAACGCTTTCCGGAGGAATGCAGGGCTATTTTAATGCCCATATGCTTCATTCAATCATCCCTTTGATGACGCCAAATTGCGAATTGCGAATGAAATGCATGATTCGGTCACGCTCTGCCGAGGGGTCAATTTCTGTTTCAACCATCTCAAGGGCTTTGCTCATGTTGTATCCGCGCACGTAGATGATGCGATAAATGTCTTCAATTTGCCGTATCGCCGCTTCGGTAAAACCCCGTCGACGCAAACCTATAACATTTACACCAGCAAATGACAAAGGCTCTTTTGCACACTTTACATAAGGTGGTACATCTTTGCGTACCAAAGACCCACCCCCTATAAAGGCATGCTCGGCAATCGTGATAAACTGCTGTACCGCAACCATTCCTTCTAAAATGGCCCAGTCGTGTACGGTGATGTGTCCGGCCAAAGTAGCAAGATTTGCCAAAATCACATGATTGCCTACGATACAATCGTGGGCCACGTGTGAATATGCCATCAACAAACAATTTTTACCAACCTCGGTTTTGTAGCGGTCATTGGTGCCTCTGTTCACCGTAGCACATTCGCGAATGGTAGTGCCGTCGCCAATAATGGTAACGGTTTTCTCACCCTTATACTTCAAGTCTTGTGGTGGGGCAGAAATTACTGCACCAGGATAGATTTTGACATTTTTACCAATGCGTGCACCATCCATGATGGTTACATTGGGGCCAATCCAAGTGCCGTTGCCTATTTCTACATCCCCTTCGATGGTACAAAAGGGAGAGATGTGCACATTTTCGCCAATTTTCGCATCCGAGTGGATGCTGGCAAGGGGTTGCGTCATGCTTTATTTCTTAACCAGCTGGGCCATTAGTTCGGCTTCAACTACCAATTTACTTCCAACAAATGCTTGTCCGCTCATCTGACAAATGCCACGGCGAATAGGCTCTTTTAAAACAAGCTTGAATATAAGGGTATCTCCGGGTAAAACCTTGTCCTTGAATCGAACATTATCAATTCTTAAGAAGTAGGTCCAATACCCACCAGGGTCATCCATCAAGCTCAAGCACAATATTCCGCCTGTTTGTGCCATGGCTTCAATGGTCAACACCCCAGGCATTACCGGATTTCCAGGAAAATGCCCTTGAAAAAAGGGCTCGTTCATGCTCACGTTTTTAACGCCAATCACGTGTTCCTTTGTAATCTCGGTGATTTTATCGACCAACAAAAAGGGATAACGATGCGGCAAAAATTCCATAATACCGTTGATGTCAAATACTGGCGGTATATCGGGATTGTATGCAGGTACTTCGTATTGCTTTTGCTTCTTTTTGAGGAAAGCCCTTAATTCTTTGCCAAAAGCAACATTGCTGCTGTGTCCGGGTTTGCTGGCAATGATGTGCGCCTTGAGGGGTTTTCCCAAAAGCGCTAAGTCACCCACTACGTCGAGCAGTTTATGTCGCGCAGGTTCATTCACAAACCGCAACTCTACATTGTTCAGGATGCCCTCTTTCCTGACTTCCATTTTTGGTTTGTGGAAAATGGTGGCCAACCGGTCAAGCTCGTCGGCTGCAACCACTTTGTCAACCACCACAATGGCATTGTTCAAATCGCCGCCTTTGATCAGGTTGTTTTCAAGAAGCATTTCGAGCTCATGCAAGAAACAAAATGTACGGCAACTGGCTATTTCCGCTTTGAAGTCGCTGATTTTGTTTAAAGTGGCGTGCTGAGTGCCCAAAACAGGCGAATCGTAATCAATCAGCACCGAAACCCTGTAGTTTTCGGAAGGCAGGATGGTGATTTCTACGTCTTTGGCAGCATCGTAAAAACGGAAGTTTTCCTTGATTTCGATAAACTGCCGTGCTTCGTTTTGCTCCTGAATGCCTGCCGAATCGAGCACCTGTACAAATTCAATGGAACTCCCATCGGCAATGGGGGTTTCGGGGCCATCGAGTTCAATGAGTACATTATCGATTTCCAAACCCACAAGTGCTGCCAAAACATGTTCAACCGTGTATACATGTGCATCGCCTTTGGCAATGGTTGTTCCCCTGCTGGTGTCGACAACATTTTCTACCAATGCGGGAATTTCTGGTTGATTTTCTAAATCGCTCCGTTTAAATACGTAGCCGTGATTCGCCGGAGCGGGGTGGAAAGTCATGGTTACCGCTGCCCCGGTGTGGATGCCCACGCCGCTAATCGACACCGGTTTACCAATCGTTCGTTGGTTTTCAATCATGTTTGGGAGTTATTGAGTGTAACTCTTCAAATAACTTTTCGAGTTGTAAAATGCGTTTTTCGAAATCAGGCAGCTTTTTTACCAAATTGCTGGTGCGCTGGCTATCCATATACTTCATCACAGGTGTGCCGTTCCATTTTTTACCGGGTTCATCGAGTGAACGTGTAACGCCGGTTTGACCTCCAATTTGGGAGCCAGGAGCTACATAAACATGCCCGGCAAAACCAACCTGTCCGGCAATCACACATTGTTTATCGATGCGCGTACTTCCTGAAACTCCAGTTTGGGCAGCAATGACGGTGTTTTCGCCGATTTCAACATTGTGGGCAATGTGCACCAAATTGTCAAGCTTCACGCCTTTGCGAATGTAGGTGGCCCCCATGGTCGCACGGTCGATGGCACAATTGGCACCTATTTCAACAAAATCTTCTATCACTACCCGGCCATTTTGGGCAATTTTTTCGTAATGACCCGCCTTTTGGGGTGCAAAGCCAAAGCCGTCGGAACCAACGACCACATTGCTGTGAATGATACAATCGGCACCAATTTCACAATCGTGCAAAATTCGCGCACCGGGATAAATGACGGTTCTCGCACCAATTTTCACGTTCTTGCCTATGTATACCTGCTGCATGATTTTGGCGCCAGCGGCCAAAACAGCACCCTCACCAATAATGCTAAATGCACCCACAAAAATATCTGAACCCAATTGAGCTGATTGCGCGATGCTGCTGGGTTGCTCAATGCCTGTTTCGGTGACTACCTGTTGGCTGAATAATCCCAATAATTTACTGAATGCAGAATATGGATCGTCTACCAATACGACGGCAGGGACCGCATGCCCATTTAATTCAATCCCGTTCGCCAATATCAAGACAGATGCCTTGGTGCTGTTTAAATGATGTAAGTATTTGGGATTGGCAATAAAGCTGACCGAACCTGCATCGGCTTCTTCAATTTTGGCAAGACGTGCTACCAATACATCGGGTTTTCCAACGAGTTGACCTGAAACCAGGTCTGCTATTTGCCGGGAGGTAAATGTCATCAGGGTGCTTTACATTTCTGTCAGACCTGCAAATATCGTAAAAAGCCGGCACATATTAAAAAGCATTTAACCCTCCAAAAGGAGCTTCCCAAAGGCCTTTGGAACCGATACATAGTGTTTCACGACTGTTTTTGACAAGGCTTTGAGATTGAGATTGTCGGATAAATCAGTGACGTCTTTTTCACTCCCGTCTTTGCACAAGACAATGATTTTATCTTTTTCGGGAAGGTATGCATCGTTGGTGATGGTGCCTATTTGCACATAATAGCTAAGGGTATGGGTATCGAGCTGAAAATGGTCTTGGACGGCTTTTTGTACCCGTGCCACGGCTGCTGCGCCAAAGGCTTCATTTTGTAAGTAAACGCGATTCAGCTTTCGGTGAATCAAACCCTCACACAAATCAGCAAGGATGCGGTCGTTGTGTTCCGACCATACCTTGATGGCACTGAACAAATCGTGATCGTCGAGCCGCGCAAATCTTTTGATAACATTTGGGTCAACTTCAAAGGCTGCCTTGCCGGGTGCTTCTTTCAAAAAATAGAGCAAATCTGGGGTGCCAAACAAATCTTCACCCTTTTGGGCAAGTTCGCGTGCACGGCGCATGATTTGCATGATGCGAAATTCTGCGGCCAGTACGGTTTTGTGCAAGTAGACCTGCCAATACATGAGGCGGCGGGCTACAATGAATTTCTCGAGGCTGTACACACCTTTTTCCTCCACAACCAAGCGATCGTTGCGCACATCGAGCATATGGATGATGCGGTCCCAGCTCACCACACCCTCCGATACACCTGTGAAAAAGCTATCGCGCGTGAGGTAATCGAGCCGATCCATGTCAAGCTGTGAACTCACCAATTGATGTAAAAAATGCTTCGGATAACGGTCGGTAAAGATGGCAATCGCAGTATCGAGGGCGCCATTCATTTCGCTGTTTATGTGTTGCATCATGCGCAAGGAAATGGTTTCGTGCTGCACCCCTTCTATAAACAGGTATTCGAGAGCGTGGCTGAATGGACCATGCCCGATGTCATGCAATAAAATCGCCACATAAGCACCCAAAGCCTCTTCATCGGTGATTTCTTGTCCCTTTCCACGCAATTGTGTAATGGCTTGTTGCATCAGGTGCATGGCACCAAGTGCGTGGTTGTAACGACTGTGCATGGCACCCGGATACACCTGGTAGGTCATGCCCACTTGTTTGATCCGCCTGAGCCGCTGGAAGTAAGGATGCTGCAAAAGGTCGAATAGCAGGGGGTGGGGTACGGTCAAAAAGCCGTACACCGGATCATTGATTATTTTCTTTTTATTCACAAGCCAGGAAATAAGGCACGGTTATGGTTCAAATTTCGTTATTCGCAAACTAAAAGCACCCGAATGTCTCAGAAAATTCAAATCCTATGGGCCGACGACGAAATCGACCTCCTCAAACCGCATATCTTGTTTCTTCGGTCGAAAGGATACGAAATTACCCCAGTGACCAATGGCGAGGATGCGGTTGAACAAGTACAGGAGCATGCATTCGATTTGGTATTTCTTGATGAGAACATGCCTGGATTGCCTGGTTTGGAGGCACTTGCAAGGATAAAGGCCCTAAAGCCTGCGTTGCCGGTTATCATGATTACCAAGAGTGAAGAGGAGTACATCATGGAAGAAGCTATTGGTTCACAGATAGCTGATTATCTCATCAAACCGGTGAATCCAAACCAAATATTGCTGGCCATTAAAAAAATCATAGACCACAAACGTTTGGTGAGTGAAAAAACCACTTCGGGTTACCAGCAAGATTTTAGGAATCTGGGTATGGCTTTCAATGATGATCAAAATGCGCAGCAATGGTCAGATACCTACCAAAAGTTGGTGCATTGGGAAATAGAGCTCGAAAAGAGCAAAGATGCAGGCATGAAAGAAGTGTTTTCCATGCAAAAAGCGGAAGCAAACCGACAATTCAGTCGCTTTATTGCTGAAAATTACCTCGATTGGCTCAACCGTCCCGACGATGACACGCCTGTGTTGTCGCACAACCTCCTGCGCAAAAAGCTGTTTCCGATGTTGCAAGCTGGAAAGCCACATTTTTTGGTGGTGATTGATAATTTGCGACTCGATCAACTGCGAGTTATCGAGCCCATGCTCACCGATTATTTCCATTTCGAGCGCATGGAGCCTTATTACAGCATTTTACCCACCAGTACCGAATTTGCGAGGAACGCCCTTTTTGCCGGACTCATGCCGGCTGATATCAAAAAGCGATTTCCCGACAAATGGGTTGAAGGGGATGAAGAGGGAAGCAAAAATATGCATGAAGCCTTTTTCTTACAGGAACAATTGAAGCGGGCGGGCAAGGACCTCAAGGTAGCTTATCACAAAATCACAACTTTGCATCAAGGAAAGCAGCTGGTCGACAATGCGGCCAATTTGTTTGGCAACGATTTGACTGTGGTGGTTTACAACTTTGTTGACATGCTGAGCCATGCACGCAGTGAAATGAATGTGATCAAAGAGTTGGCCGACGATGAGGCTGCCTACCGGAGCATCACTCGTTCATGGTTTGAGCATTCTCCCTTGTTTGAGTTGTTGAAAAAGGTTGCGGAAAAACAAATTCCGGTCAGCATTACCACCGACCATGGCACCATAAAGGTGGGTGAGCCGGTTCGCATTGTTGGTGACCGAAATACCACTACGAATTTGCGGTACAAGGAAGGTAAAAGTTTGAATTATGAAAAGGGTGATTTGTTTGTGGTAGACAAGCCTGAACAAGCACATTTGGTTAAGCCGTATTTGAGCAGCACCTATGTGTTTGCTACTGCCGATCAGTATTTTTGCTATCCCAACAATTACCATCATTTTGTGAATTTGTACCGCAATACATTTCAGCATGGCGGCATTTCGCTTGAAGAGGTAATCATCCCATTTGCTGTTTTACGCCCTAAAGGAGGTTAGCATGCGTTTTTGAGGTATATGTTGTTTATGGCTGGCGAGTTGCACTGGGTTGTTTGCGCAATCGAGTGGCATCAAGGCGGAAGTACAACAGGTATATGTTACCACCAACCAAATGGCTTTCGATATTTATGTGCAGGCGGTTGGCCCGAACAAGGAGTATCTGGGCTTTTGCGATTTTGTATTTGCCCTTCCTCCGGGTAGTTTGACGTCCAATGCCGAAGTGGCTTACCAGGAAGGAAGTCTACAGTTGATTACCGCCGAACAGCAACTGGCGGTACGCTATCCTTTGACCTATGTCACCAGGGTGTACCAACGTGGTGAAGGAGCCTTGTTGTACATTGGAATTGATCCGCCACGCTTCCGAGAGGCAAATGAGTTTGTGGCTTGGGTGGCAGAGGTAGATCAACAACCCGGTAAGCACCGTATTGGTAGATTTGTGCTAACGGGTTTGGCAATGGCTCCTGATTCTTTGCAGTTTCATTTCGCAGACAAAGGACTTCGGACGCAATGCTACAATTTCAGACCTGCTGAACGATTTGCAGCCAGGGCCACCTCTATAACAGTGAAGGGCGCCTATTTGTCCGGACAATAGCTCGAGCAGTTCGATGCGCAATTATTGGAGGGTACAGTGCATTTGAGTTGGCTATCGGGTGAGGCATTTGTTTGGAAATCGTTGCAAGTAGAACGTTCGTACGACGGTGAACTGTGGGAGGAGATTGCATTTATACCCGCGTCGGTCCGTAAACTTACCGATCGTCCCAGTCCACCTGCCTTATTGGAAGGCCGGCCGTTGGTATATTATCGGTTGCGGGTAGGTGCAGGGCGCGACAAAATGTATGAAAGTGCCTGGCGATGATTCAATTTTGAAAATGCCCTTTATTGGGCGGAAATAATTGTATGCCTGCATATTACAACCAATTTGAAACGTGAAGCGCATTTTTGTTCTGTCATGCCTATGTAATGCTTCTGTTAAATCACGTCAAAATGGGGGCATGGTGTTTTAGAATTGCCGTCAAAAGGCTACCTTTGTAGCATCAATGAGAGAGTAATCGGAAATAGAGGACTCACTCAACGAAAAAAAGGCCATCACTGGCCTTCTTCATTCGGATCTTACAGCCTCCATAAGGAGCTGAAGTTCATACAACAGGTTTTAGGAAAGCGCCGTCGGGAGACGGCGCTTTATTTTCTTGGTGACGCCAATATACGAATCAATTCTTCGTTAATGCGCATTGGTCGATTTTTTTTTCATCGATTGCACACCACATTGTTTTGGCCTGCAGCACACAGTTGCCTTGCTGATTTAAAATGTGCACATGACGCCATGAACGTGTCGATGAAGTTTCTCCAACCCAAGTGTGTGCCCATAATTGTTCGTCGGCGTGTGTTGGCAACAAGTAGTCGATTTCATGGCGCAAGACTACCCATGCCACAGCCAATTTTGCTTCGGCATTGAGCTGCTGCCAATGTGCAGCTGCTGCATCTTGTACCCACTGCACATAAACTACATTGTTTACATGCGGTAACTGGTCCAAATGGGAGGGATGCACTTGGATTGAATGAACAAAAGCATTTTCGGGAATCATGGCGGAAAGTAGCAATTTGATGTGCAAATTAGATTTCTTTTCATGACCACGGGCAATATTGATTAGTTTTGCAGCATGAATTACTGGTTGCTCAAATCGGAGCCCAATGTGTACAGCATTGATGATTTGATCCGCGATGGGGAAGGCGTTTGGGATGGCGTAAGAAACTACCAGGCACGCAACAACCTGCGCGCCATGCTGCCCGGCGATTTGGCCTTGTTTTACCATTCGAATATTGGCATGGAGGTAGTGGGCGTGATACAAATCAGCGCTGCTGCTTTTCAGGACCCCACCACCGACGATACGCGGTGGCTCGCGGTTGGCGTAAAGCCGGTAAAAAAATTTACGCATAGCGTACCCTTGAGCCAATTGAAGTCGGATCCGTTTTTTGAAGACCTTGCTTTGGTACGGCACAGCCGATTATCGGTGATGCCGGTGACAAAAGCGCATTTTGATGCTATATTAGCCCTCGCAAAAGGATGAATAGCTCACGTCGATTGATCATACCGGCCACTCAACTCCAAATTACCTTGGAGCGCTTGACTGCGCAATTGATCGAACGCCATGGCGATTTCAGCAATACCGTCATCATAGGATTACAACCGAGGGGAAGTCTTTTGGCCGAACGGCTGCATCGTTTGGTTGAATTTCAAACACAGTCACGCATTGCATTCGGAAAGCTCGATGTTACTTTCTACCGCGATGATTTTCGCCGGGGAAAAGAACCGCTCATCCCATCGAGTAACCATATTGAGTTTTCGATAGAGGGAAAACAAGTGGTGCTGGTTGACGATGTGTTGTACACCGGCAGAACCGTACGGGCCGGTTTGGATGCATTGCTGGATTTCGGTCGACCCGAAAAGGTTGAATTACTGGTATTGGTTGAGCGTTTGTACACGCAGGAAATACCCATTCATCCCGATTATGTGGGCCGAAAGGTCAATACAATGCCGGGCGAAAAAGTGGTAGTGAGTTGGAGTGAAACAGAAGGAGAAGACAACATCTGGATTATATCGCAATAATATGTCGGCCATCAGCACTAAACATCTTATCAGCATCAAAGACCTCACAACAGAGGATATCGAACTGATTTTCAGCACAGCCGATAATTTTAAAGAAGTCATCAATCGTCCGATTAAGAAGGTGCCTTCATTGCGCGATATTACAGTGGCAAACATCTTTTTCGAAAATTCAACCCGAACGCGCTTGTCGTTCGAGCTGGCTGAAAAGCGTTTATCTGCCGACGTGGTGAATTTTTCGGCATCAGGAAGTTCCGTTTCAAAAGGCGAAACCTTGGTAGATACGGTGAAAAACATCCTGGCCATGAAGGTCGATATGGTAGTGATGCGTCACAGCAGTCCAGGCGCTTGCGCCTTCCTGGCCCGCAACATCGACGCCAAGGTAATCAATGCGGGTGATGGCGCGCACGAACATCCAACACAAGCCCTGCTCGATGCCTTTTCTATCCGTGAAAAGTTTGGGAAAGTAGCAGGACTGAAGGTGGCTATCATTGGTGACATTTTGCACAGCCGCGTGGCTTTGTCGAATATTTTCTGCCTACAAAAGTTAGGTGCCGAGGTGATGGTATGCGGCCCAACGACTTTGCTGCCACACCATATTGGCAGCTTGGGAGTGCATGTTAGCCACGATGTACGCGAAGCCTTGGCATGGTGCGATGTGGCCAACATCCTCCGCATTCAATTGGAGCGTCAACAAACCCGTTATTTCCCTTCCTTGCGCGAGTATACCCTGCGTTTTGGTGTGAATCGGGCGCTACTCGAAGAAATTGGCCGCGACATCACCATCATGCACCCTGGGCCCATCAACCGTGGGGTTGAACTAGATTCGGATGTAGCCGATTCAGGTCAAAGCATCATCCTCAACCAAGTGGAGAACGGTGTGGCCATCCGCATGGCAGGTTTGTACCTGTTGGCCAATTAAAAAGCCCGGCAGAACCAGGCTTCATTGCTTGTTTTTTTTTAGGGCGCTGCTGCAGGTGGGGCGTCTAGGATGGTGCGGTTATGCAACCAAATTGCCCTTTGTAGTTCGTCACCAGCAATGATGATGTCGTTGATGGCGATGATTTCTACTACCAATGCACCAAGGAACAATCCGGTAGCCACAGGTACCGAGGATACTGGTGCCACAAGCACCAGACCGAGTCCGCTGACCGTGAGCCAAAATCCACGTTTGGATCTTCTCACCGATTCTTCCATGCTTTTAAGCGCTTCCGGGCCTTGGATGTGGGGTAACATGCGCTGACCATAAATGCCCATGCGCATGCCTTTGAGGTTGCCCTTATAAAACCTGCCAGTGGAGGGTTCCAACAAAATAGATTCGCGGTCATAGGCTTGTTGGGCTGCCGATTGTGCCTGCGTTTGCCAGCTTCCTGCTAGCAAAATAAGGCAAAGGAGAAGTATTTGCTTCATGGAACAAAAAGGTTGGTTATTCGAAGTTAAGTCATAGAATAACGCAGAACAAAGCAATTTTATGCACAGCGTTTTTCTAAAATAAAAGAGGCCCGCGCCTCCCGGCGCAGACCCCACTAACCTGAATTGTATGAAAACTAATGACAAGAAGCCGGGGCTTCCTGTGTGTAAAAGGTCGAGGTATCGGGACTGAGGTAGGGAATACCCAAACCCAATCCGCGGAGAATGAATGCGACCGCCAAAACCACCACCAAGGCCGTGCTGAATTTTTGGAACTGCGGACGCAGGGAAGGAAGGATTTTACGGTCAAGGATTGCCACCAACAGCAAAGCGGGAACGGTTCCCAGGCCAAAAGCGGCCATGAAGAGTGCCGAATCGGTAGGGTCGCCTACCAATAGGGCAGAGGCAATGGCCATGTACACCAGTCCGCAGGGCAACAGGCCGTTGAGCATGCCGGTGAAAAACTGGCTGGGGGCCGAAGGTTTGTAGAAAATATCGCCAAACCACTGCGTGAGCCAGCCGAGCGAAAAGCCCGGTAATTTGCTGAAAGCTGGAATTTTGGGAGCAATCACCCACAGCAGTAACAAAGCGCCTGTAGCCAAAGAAACCACTTCCTGAAAGCCGCTCAGCTGAATCCCTTTTCCAAAAATGCCAAGCAACAAGCCCATCCAAGTGTAGGTGAGTACCCTGCCAAGGTTGTACACCATACGCAGGCCCAAAAAACGACTGAAAATGCCGTTTTTGCCGGGCAGGGCCAGTACCAAAGGCCCACACATGCCGACACAGTGCATGCTGCCCGCCAAGCCCAATAACAAGCCACCCCAGAGATACATCATTCCATGTTGAGTTTGTGTTCGCTGAAATAGCCCTTGCCGTCTTTGTAAGCCATGATGCTTACCACCCAGCGGCCCGTACCCAATTGTTCGGTTGGAATACTGAAGTTGCTGGCTTGTAATTCCGACCAGCCAATTTCAAAGTCGCGGCGCTGGTCGTTCGGACGGTAAAAGTCGACCGAACCGCTGTCGGCTTGTTGCAGTAAATCGGGTAATGCCAACAACAACTCCTGTGCATGTTGCTGGATGTTTACCGGTTGGCCCAAAGCCTGGAGGTTGGCTTTGTAGTTGATGATTTCTTGGTAGCGCAGGTCTTTGGCGTAATAGTCCTTATCTACCAATTCGTTTTTGTGTTGCACGCTGTAAATGGTAAAACCTACCATGAAGCTGCAAAAAAGGGCAAAGCTGATGATGATGCCCACAGGCCACGAAATCTTCATATCAATTAGAGCTGGAGGTGTTAAAGGTGGTTTTGATGGTTTCGAGTACTTCGTCGCCATGGAGCACTTCAATGGCAATGGGTACCAGTTTTTGATTCGATTGATGGGCTGTAAGGATCACAAAAAAGGCGCCTTCGCGGTAACCCTGCGGCGGAACGAGGAAGTTTTGTCCCACCAGTTGCAAGGTGCCTTCGGCCGGTGTTTTGAGGCGGTAAGTAATTTGCAACTCGTCGAAACTCTTGTTGATGGTTTTTACCATATACAGGTTTTTCACACTGCCATCTTCTTGCACCAGGGTGAGTTGACCTCGAGCACGCAAAATGGAGGTTTCGGTGGTGGTACGGGTGGTGAGTAAATAACTGAAAAGTCCGAGCAAAGCAGTAAGCAACAAGCTGTAGGCTACAATGCGCGGGGTAATCACCTGCCGCATTTTGGCTGCAATGCCGTTTTCAGAGGCATACCTGATGAGCCCACGCGGCTTACCTACCTTGTCCATCACCTCGTCGCAAGCATCTATACAAGCGGTGCAGTTTACGCACTCGAGCTGGGTGCCGTTGCGGATGTCGATGCCGGTTGGGCATACCACCACGCATTGGTTGCAATCGATACAATCGCCCAGTTGCTCGTCTCGGTTGCGGCCGTGTTTGCCACGGGGTTCGCCACGCACCCAGTCGTAAGCCACGTTGATGCTGTTTTTGTCGAGCA
>CAZNWC010000008.1:150955-153589 GCA_964577055.1 uncultured Chitinophaga sp.
CGGGGTTCGCCACGCACCCAGTCGTAAGCCACGTTGATGCTGTTTTTGTCGAGCAGCACGCCTTGCAAGCGGCCGTATGGACAAACAATGGTACAGGCTTGCTCACGGAACCACCAGAAAACAAAGAAAAATACACCGGTAAAGAGCACCAGGGCTATGAATGAGCCAATGTGGTCGGTCAGAGGCTCGCTGATCATCTTGAACAGCTCGTCGCTGCCAATGAGGTAAGCCAAAAAGGTGTTGGCAATGAGAAAGGAGATGCCGAAAAACAAACTGAACTTAAGCGCCCGTTTTCTGATTTTTTCGGCATTCCACGGTGCTGCTACCAGTTTCTTTTGGGCTTGATAATCGCCGTCGATGGCATATTCAATGCGGCGGAAAAGCATCTCCATGAAAATGGTTTGTGGACAAATCCACCCGCAGAATAGGCGGCCGTAAACTGCTGTAAAGAGCACGATGAACACCACCAGGGTAATGAAGCCGAGTACGAGCAGTTTGAAATCTTGCGGCCAAAAAGCCACACCAAACAAAATGAACTCGCGCTCGAGTATGTTGAATAGCATGAAGGGGTGGCCATTCACACGGATGTGAGGCCCTGCAAACATCAATGCCAGCAAGAAATAACTCAATATTTTACGGGCGTTGTAATAACGTCCTTTGGGCTTTTTGGGGTGAAAAAACACACGTTCACCCTGTTCGTCCACCGAACTGAGCGAATCGCGGAATGTTTTGTCGGTTTTGGTGACCAGGGGTTCTTGAACAGCCATGGTGTTTCAGGTTAGTAAAGGGCCGCTACCGATTGGATAGCGGCCCGTTTGATCTTTGCTTATTGTGCTGCGATGAGCTCGCCTTGGGGTTCCTTGGCATTGGCAGGTTTGCTGCCATATAAGCTTTGGATGTAGCTTGATACTTGCAGGATCTGCTTTTTGCTCAAGCTTTTTTCCCAAGGGATCATGCCTTTTTCGGGCACGCCGTAGGTAATAACCTTCACGTAATCTTCAATCTTATTGCCGTGGAGGTAGTATTCGTCGGTGAGGTTGGGACCCACACCACCTTCGCCATTGGCACCGTGACAGGCCAAGCAGTTGGCATCGAATACAGCCTTGCCTGCTTGGAGATCTTCGTCATCGGTGGAGAATGCCACAACCAGGCTGTTGGCTTCCGCCGCCTCATGAGCTGCCTTGGCCTTCTCGGCCTGTGCCATCTCCATGCGGTACTCTTCGTCTTGTGAAGGTGCCGTTTTGAAAACGTGGTAGTTCAAGAGGTAGATTACCCCAAACACAATGGTGAGGTAGAAAAGGTAAATCCACCAGGGCGGCAAATCGTTGTCGTACTCTTTGATGCCGTCGTATTCGTGGTCGAGTAATTCGTCGTGTTTTTTAGCCATGACTTATAAGTTTGAGGTTTGGTCGTCTAAAGGCAGGTTGCTGAGTTCAGCGATTTCGGCCTTGCTCTGCCGGAATACCCAAACGAGCATGCCGGCAAAGAAGGTGAAGAAGAGCACAAAGGAGATGATGGGGTAAATGCTTACGCCGGTAATGGCTTCGAGTGATTCGCGTATCATGTCCTTGTTTATTTAGAAGCGGTGGTGTTTTGCTTGATGTCGGTGCCAAGGCGCTGCAGGTAGGCAATCAAGGCCACCATCTCCGATTTGTCGCCCACGGTAATGCCGTCTTTTTTCAAATTGGCAACTACGGTAGCGGCTTGTTTTTCGAGGTCGGCAATGGCCTTGTCTTCGTAGCCTTTTTCATAGGGTACACCCAGGGTGCGCATGGCGTTGATCATCTTGGGGGTCAGGCTAACGTCGATGTCCTGCTCACCCAACCAAGGGTATTTCGGCATGATCGAACCCGGACTCATAGAAGTAGGCTCCACCATGTGGTTGTAGTGCCAGCTGTCGGGGTACTTGCCGCCCAGGCGGTGCAAGTCGGGACCGGTACGCTTAGAACCCCACAAGAAGGGGTGGTCGTACACAAACTCACCCGATTTGCTGTATTCGCCATAGCGTTCGGTTTCGCTGCGGAACGGACGAACCATCTGCGAGTGACAGCTTACACAGCCTTCTTTGATGTACACATCGCGGCCATGCAGTTCGAGCGGGGTATAGGGCTTCACCGAGGCAATGGTGGGCACATTCGACTTGATGAGGAAGGCCGGCATGAACTCTACAATACCACCAATGAGGATGGCGATGGTTACCCAAATGGTAAAGGCAATCGGACGGCTTTCGAGCTTGCGGTGCCAGCTGTGACCGGCTTCGCTGCTGTGCTCCAATTCAGTAACCACGGCAGGCTCGTTGGCAACCAATTTGCCTTGAGCAGCGGTTTTAAAGAGGTTGTAGGCCATGATGATGGCACCCACCAGGTAAATGGTACCGCCCAAAGCACGGATCATGTACATCGGGATGATGTTGATCACGGTTTCGAGGAAGTTAGGGTACTGCAAATTGCCTTCGGGGGTGAATTGCTTCCACATGAGGCCTTGGGCAATGCCAGCCCAATACATGGCTACTACCCAGAAAATCATGCCGATGGTGCTCATCCAAAAGTGCAGGTTGGCCAGTTTGGTGCTGTACAACTTGGTGTTGAATATGCGCGGGATGATGAAATACATGATGGCGAAGGTGAGCATGCC
>CAZNWC010000009.1:0-137559 GCA_964577055.1 uncultured Chitinophaga sp.
CTTTAGCGAGGCGATAGCGGCTTCCTCGGCTTCTTGCCACTTTTGGGCATCGTCGTCGCACAAAAGCGCCGTCATTTGTAGCGCCAGGTGTGAATTGACTTGAAGTCTTCACTTCATTCATCTTCAATCTCGAGTAGCTAATCTTTACGAGGGTTCAGCAGAATTACTACTCTTCTGTCACGTTCTAAGCGCTGTGAAGGTGTTAATGGCCGGTCACCAGGTTCTGTTTTCATAGGCTTATGTTCTGCAAAGCCTACGGCCTTAACAGATCTTGGATTTACACCTTTGGAAATGAAAAAACGAGCTACTTTACTTGCTCTTGCTGTAGATAATTCCCAATTTGAAGGATAGAGAGAGTTTTGAATTGGCAAAGAATCTGTATGCCCTTGAATTTCCATTTCGTATTCAAAATCAATCGAGCTAACAAATTTCTTTGCCAAAATGGTCAAAATTTTTGTCCCATCTTTATTTAAATCCGCATTTCCTGATTCAAAAAGTATATTCCCTGCAAAATTAACTTCAATGCCTTTTCTATTCACTGTGTATGTAATGGAATTACGTTCTGAATTTTTTTTTAGATCGTCAAGAATATTTACGATTGCGGCAAATTCAGATTGTTCCTTAATTGAAGCTGTAGTGTTAAAGCCCGTCTTCATCTTTTCCCACATACCACTGGTTTTAGTGTTTTGAGAGTAAAAGATTGCGAAAAAGCAGAGTAATACGGTAATTAAATCAGCATAAACAACCCACCACGTCGCATTTTCTTTATCGCTCATTAGTTATTCATTTGATCGCTGTTGAGCCCTATTTTTGAATAGAGGCTATCTTGAATGTATAGCATAGATCTATTCTCCTTGAGTAAAATATAGGCTTCTTTGATTAGCTGATTTCTTAATAACTCGAAGTTTGCATATTCCTTAATTTTACGAGAAACTGGGGTAAAAATAAAATTAGAAATTATGAGACCATAAAGAGTAGTTATCAAAGCAACAGCTAGTGCCGGACCTACATTTGCAGCATCCTCAAGATTTTGAAGCATAGTAACGAGGCCAACAATAGTGCCAAACATGCCAAATGCTGGCGCAAACATGCCCATACTGCCTAAAATGTCAGCGCGAATGCTATCGTTGCTATGCTCCAAGTCCATTCTCGCACTTGCCAATTGAGCCATGTCATGTTTCGAATAATTTGTTTCAAACATTTCAACCATAAGTTTCTCGAAGTCTAAGATTTCCTTATCAGAAAGCGCTTGCTTAAACTTTTCTTTGTCTGATTTACACAAAGTAATTCGATTCAGTAACGTATTAACAAACGTTATAAGTACATCTTTTCTAGAGTTACTATGACTGAAAATATATATCAGCTTCCTTAGTGCATTTAGTACTTGATGAAAAGGAAACATGACAAATGAACCGAAAAGCACTCCTCCAAAAACAATCATAAGGCTTGGGAAGCTTATGAATATGGCAGCACCACCAACTGACTTGAATGGGTCAGGAAGCTTATATAAGCCCGAGGTGTCGAAAACCCCTAGGATTACCATAATCAACGCTATTAGCGCACCAAGAAGGGTATAAAATGAAAATTTCATTTTCTTATTTTTGGCACAGAGATGGTTGGATCTATCAATGTTGCTTGATGCCAATAAGACTCAGCTGTATTGGTATCTTTCATTAAGAAGTAGATGCTGCCTTTTAACGCAAGAGCCTCCCCAGTATTCAAACACTCAATCGAATTGTTTATTAAGTCCATTGCCTCTAAATATTGCCCACTCTCTGCTTTTTTTTTAGCGGAGATGTAATTTTTGATTGCACAGTTAGCGGAATTTGACTGCATATCTTCCTGTTTGGTTGCTGCCTCCTTTTCTGCTTGGCCTGAGTTGATATTTTGCGATTTAAATGAGCCCTTTAACTCTATGTAGAAGTCGTCTTGCATATCGATTATTGAGTTAAATGAAACTAAACCATTTTCATAATGAACATTAATCTTCTTATCAGGAACTTCGTTTGAAATCATATTTTTAAGGGTGTCTGATGTACTCTTGGCTAACACTTGAGGAGTAGCTTTTCCCGTTCGCAGAGGTTTGCAAGCAACCATCAACATGGAAAGGGCAATAATAATATTACGGACGATAAGTAACTTGGAGGCCATAGGAAAATGGATTAATTTCTATTGGGATGTTATTTCTCTTGAACGTTGGCAAATCAGTAGTGAAGCCAATTTCTGCACTTAGTGTCATGTTTCTGGTTAGATTCATGGCCAAAATTGTTCTGATGATAGGGTTTACACTAGGATAAAAAGCCAACCCTGCCATTTGGTGATATTCAAACCAAAATTCTTTCTGACTAGGTTTATTAAGAAAAGCAAAACCTAGACCCGAATTGAATTCTGGAACTATTTTCACAAAATCAAATCCCCCTCTGTTTATAGTCAAGCCGTTTACTCTTAAATTGTTGAAGAAAATAAAACTTTTAGATTGATTGAAATATTGACGCCAATTATACGAAAAGAAAAGCTGTTGTGATGACTGTGCATTTGAAGGCAATGAAACAGCATTTATGGAATTAATTCTTAACTGGCAAAATCCAAAGGTGAAGCTGCCATCCGTGTACTTTTCTAGACCTTGTGGTTTTGGTGAATTTATAATTTTAGTCCATATCGTCTCTTTAGATGACATATTTACTAATTGCAATCCAAGTTGATAACCCAACAGGTCGTCAAATTGTATGTTCATGTAAAGGATGGAGTGTATACTATGTCTAAGGACGATTGAATCCAAAAGTGCTGAATTACTGCGAAGTAATTTTGACGGAGTTGTCTTTTCAAAGACCACTGTTGAATCGAAGGACTTTAAACTAATTCTTTTATATTCCTGAAATTCAGGAATGAAAATCAATTTAAAGGCGGTTGTTTGTAGTGCTGATTCAATTACGAGACGAAGCGTTTGTGCATCTTCAGGACTAACTTGAGTGGTGTTGAACTCAGGCAACATCACGGCTAAACGTGAGGAAGCTGCATTATAGGGAGGTAAGTTTTTATAGATTTCTTGCTCCAGCTTGTCGAAGAGTCGCTGTCGCTCAGTTGAATTAATTTGTGCTGATTTTGCTATTTGTGCAGTAGCATACTGAGCCAAAATAAGTAGAATAATTGTAATTATAAATTTAACCATGGATTACTCTCTTTATAAGTTTTCACTTTTGAAATCAATATTTTTCTTGCATTCATAATAGCTGCCTCGTGTATTCCTTCGTTTTCTTGTAATTCGGATCTAATTAATTTGCCTTCTCGAGCGTTTCTTGATTTGAGAACATATTCAATGAAGTCTTCTTCCATATTTCTTAAAGCAAGTATAAAAGTTTCAGTTTCAATATCCTGCCAAGCTTTGGCCAAATCAGAATTGGAAAATTCAGTTAGCTTCGAAAAAGTGATTATTCGTTTTGAAATTTCTACAGCTTTTTCAGGATTTACCATGGCTAAACTCGATAAGAGATCTTTTTGGGCTAATTCATCTAGTTCATTTATTATTTCTGTGGCAATTTGAATGCCGTTTATAGGCAACCCACGAAGTTTCGCTAGTTCAAAAGTTTTTTGTCCAAAATGAAGGGAGATTTGTTTGAAAGCCTCGGGATTAATGTCTTTTAAATCTGTTAGGCTTACCAAAACTTCAGCTCTTATATCGCTGGGAAGTTGAGTGAGTATTTTTTTTGATCGTGTTGGGTTGATTTGAGTAAGGAAAATAGCAATCATCTTAGGTCTTTCTTCTTCTAAGATGTGTAAAATCTCGTTGTCAGTAAGGGTTTCAACAAGTTGAAAACTATTATTCAAAACACCTTGACGTTCTTTTTTGTGTTCATCCAATATTTTTTTAAATAGCCTCATCGCTGGCAGTGCTTTTTCCTGATCGCGTAAATCTTCATCCATCTGGTGTTCCATTATCTTGGCTTTTAAGCTTGGATTTAACTTATTGAAGATAATGTCGCTTGTATTTTTATCGATTTGTATTAAGGATGTTGTTACGGTCTTTGAGGCACCGGAAGCCCCATTGAGCTCTTGAGTAAGTAAATCGACGATTACTTCAGTGTTCGATAAAGCTTCAATGGAAATTAAATTTTTTAAAGAGGTGTAATTGTCGTTTTTATCATAGTAAGTAATTTCTTCACTCTTTTTTGTGGGCATTTCTGGCGGAGTTGATGTACTCAAAGCACTTAAAGCGGCAGTTTTGGCCAAGGTTTTATCAGGTTCTGAGTAGTCGTTTTTCTTCACCAATTTTAGCAAGTCACGAAATGATCTTTTTTGCACCCACATAATAAGTAAGATAACGGCCGTCAACAAAACAATTAATACAAGTATCGCAATTCCGATGGCGTAAAGATCTTCCTTTTCTAAATTCAAACCCTTGTTATCAGAAAGAGCAGCAGGCTGTGGAGCGGCTGGTAGCCCAGGACTAGCTGTGATAGGAGTATTATCGCTTGAGCCTAAAGTATCAAATTCTGATGATTCGGGTATGGTACTGTCGGCAGCGATTATTGGAAAACTTATTAATTTAACAAAGATGCTATCATTATTTTCACCTCTGAGCCCCGTTATTTCTCGCGTCATCGTCACAGCAAACTCTACTTCTCCCTCTGTAAATGTTTGGTCTAGATACAGTGATATATGGCGCTTTGAAGTGTTTGGTAATTCTGCCGGTGGGTTTTCGGGGATTCCAACGAAATTAATCAATCCTGGCAACTCTAACTTGACCGTCTCGTCTGGATTTGTGGTTTTAGCAACGGAGGGGCCTTCAATGCTATTGACATAAACTGCGAAAGTTCCTGTTTTTAAGAATCCCCCTAAATAAATTTCAATTTCCTTCTCTAGATCCAAATTTCTGTTCCAAACAGAGCTATTTTCTAATGTCTGAGCAGCGCAAAAGTTAAAACTAGTAATAAAGAAGGCGAGGATGCTAAAAAGTCTCAAAATTGTGCGAAGCATGAGTTTTGAAAATGTTTCAATCATGACCAACAATTTTAAATAAATTTGATGAGGCTAACAACTTTTTGTACAAAATGCTATGAAGCCACTGGCCCAGTATTGAAAAGGGCGCGCCAATGTACATTGGGGCACCCTTTGATTTTCTATAGCTGCATAACCTTGATTGGCATCAGGCCTCCTGAAGCTCCAAAGCCACTGCTACACCATCCCACAAGGCCAAACGGGCCTTTAGCGAGGCGATAGCGGCTTTGGCCAGCTGTACGGCCGCGCTGCCCACGCTGCCACCAGCACCGTACACCAATACTTTTTGTGAGGCCTCCAAACCTGCCTTTTTCCACAAGTGCAAGGCGGTCATGGCACCTACGGGCAGAGCAGCGGCTTCTTCAATAGAGAGGTTGTCGGGCTTGCGGGCCACCACCCCCTGTTTCCAGTTTTCGGGTACGCACACATAATCGGCATAGGCCCCTTGCGACAGCCCGGTGGTGGTGCCGTACACTTCATCGCCCACGCGATAGCCCTTCACTTTGCCCCCTATGGCTTCTACCACGCCTGAAAACTCGTAACCCAATACCTTTTTACGGGGCTTGGGCCAGCCGCCAATGAGCTTGATCATGAAGCTAAAAAAGGCTGAATCGGGGTGTTTGCCACTGCGCATGATCACCGATCCCACACTCACACTGGCAGCATGCACGCGCACCAGCAATTCGTTGGGTTTGGGTTTGGGGATTTCGGCGGTTTCGAGTACTTCTGGACCGCCATAGCGGTGGTACAGGGTGGCTTGCATAGAGGGCAGGGTTAAACAAAGGGAAGACGTGTGAATGTGTGAAAAAGTTGCGTGTGCTCGGTTTTAATTTCCGAAGTTTCAAAAGCTGGTCTTGTATCTTTGCGCCATGGCCCAATTACCCAACAACGAACAGGTTTTGCGCGCACTCGGCAGGGTTCAGGAACCCGATTTGAAGCGCGATTTGGTGACGCTGAAAATGATTGAAAACCTCACGGTCGATGCCTCGGGCATCAGCTTTACCGTGATGCTCACCACACCGGCTTGTCCGTTGAAGGACCAAATTGAAGCCGACTGCCGCCGCGAGTTGGCCGGAGATTTCGGCGATTTGCCCGTGGCCATTAGCATGTCGGCCCGCACTTTGGGACAAAAAACGGGTCGTGACTTGTTGCCGGGCGTGAAAAACGTGGTACTGGTAGCTTCGGGTAAGGGTGGTGTAGGTAAAAGCACCGTAGCTGCCAACCTGGCTGTGGCCTTGGCCCGCACGGGTGCTTCGGTGGGCTTGATGGACGCCGATATTTACGGTCCGAGCATGCCCATGATGTTTGGTTTGCAGGGTCAGCGTCCCGAAATGGAGGGTGAAAAAATCATTCCCATCAAAAAACACGGTGTACACGTACTCAGCATTGGTTTGCTGATCGATGAGAAGCAGGCGGTGGTATGGCGCGGTCCGATGGCCAGCAATGCCCTCAGGCAGTTTTTCACCGATGTGGCCTGGGGTGAACTCGATTATTTGTTGATTGACTTGCCTCCAGGCACAGGCGATATCCACCTCACCTTGGCCCAATTACTCGAAGTGGCCGGCGCCGTAGTAGTCACCACCCCGCAGCAAGTGGCCTTGGCCGATGCCCGCAAAGGAGCAGCCATGTTCAACATGACTTCCATCAACATTCCGCTTTTGGGTGTGATTGAAAATATGAGCTGGTTTACACCGATTCCCCACCCCGACGAGCGCTATTTCATTTTGGGCAAGGGGGGAGGAAAATCCCTGGCAGAAGAGTTGAACGTTCCTTTGCTCGGCCAAATTCCCTTGGTGCAGGGCATTGCCGAAGCCGCCGACCAAGGCCAACCAGTGGTGCTGCACGAAGGCAATCCATCGGCCATCTACTACGCCGACCTTGCCGGTGCCGTGGCCCAGGCAGTTGCAGTACGAAATGCTATAGGCTAGGGCAGGGAAGGAGGCGGAGGGATGATAATGGAAGCAGGGTGTAGGGGTCTTAGGGCATTTTAGATTTTGGCTGTTGATATTAATATTTTCAGATTTCGTTTCGGATTGTGAAATTGAAGTAGAAATGCGGATAGATGAAAAAGCCCTTCCGGTTTATGGAGATGCAGATTTGGCAGCGGGGAATGGAAATAGCAGATTAATTAGAGGTGTATGCTGACAGTGCTGAAAAAGACCACAAATACCGCTACGCTGAACAGTTAAGGGGTGCAAGCATGCGCATCACGAATAATATTGCTGAGGGTTCAGGCTCTTTGTCGGGGAAAGATTTTGCGTTGTTTTTGACCTATGCGAGAAGATCTGTGTTCGAATGTGCCAATGTGGTGCTTTTTCTCCAGCGTCGACAAATTATCACGGAAGAAGAATGTGCAAAGGCATGTGCTGAACTTGTTGGATTAAGCCATCAGATTTTCAGCTTCAGAAAGGCATTGTATAAAAACATCACCAATGCTGCTTGAGTGCTTTATTCGTTGCATCCAGTTCCCATTTAAGCATGGATTTTTGTTGGCGGACTGTAGGGGTAGTTGACCACCTCCTTTTTCATCCTTCCGCATCCCTCCGCCTCTTTTACCGCATCTTTTCGTATTTTTGCAATATGAACGATTTGTTTCAGCGGGTTGATCAGGCGCTAGAAGGCATCCGACCTTATTTGCAGGCCGATGGAGGCAATGTGCAATTGTTGGAAGTAACCCCCGACATGGTGGTAAAACTAAAGTTGCTTGGCAGTTGCGAAAGCTGCAGCATGAGCGCCATGACCATGAAAGCAGGCATCGAAAAAACCATCCGCAAGGCTATTCCCGAAATTGTACGGGTTGATGCCGTGAACGAAACGCCCGCTGAAGCCTGATGAAACGTCATGAATTGGTGGCCCAAATAAAGGCCAAAAAATCGTTTTTGTGTGTAGGCCTCGATGCCGACATCCACAAACTTCCCAAACACCTGCTCAAAGAGAGCGACCCGGTTTTTGCATTTAACCGTGAAATCATTGATGCAACCGCCGACCTGGCCGTTGCCTACAAGCCCAATTTGGCATTTTACGAAAGTTTGGGCGTACGGGGTTGGGACAGCTTGGAACGAACGCTTGAGTATATCCCATCGGAATGCTTTACCATTGCCGATGCCAAACGCGGAGACATTGGTAATACGGCCGATATGTATGCCCGTACTTTTTTTAAAACCTACGATTTCGACGCGGTAACCGTGAACCCTTATATGGGACAAGATTCGGTGACTCCCTTTTTGCAATACGAAGGCAAGTGGGCTATTGTATTGGGTCTGACGTCCAACCCGGGAGCGGCTGATTTTCAGTACTACCGCAACGAATCGGGTCAGCCATTGTATGTACATGCCATGCAAAAAATGGCCGAATGGGGCACACCCGAAAACCTCATGTATGTGGTGGGTGCCACCCGTCCTGCTGAGCTGGGTGAATTGCGCCGCCTGTTGCCCGATCATTTTTTCCTCGTACCGGGTGTTGGTGCGCAAGGAGGTAGCCTACAGGAAGTGTATGCGCATGGGGCCAATGCTCATGTGGGTTTGTTGGTGAATGCCTCACGCAGCATTTTGTATGCATCGGGCAAGGAAGATTTTGCAGTAGCTGCGCGAGCCGAGGCTGCCCGCATGCAAGCCGAAATGGCCGCTTTGATGGCCTCCAATTGAGGAAAAGCTGGCGAAATAGCCGCAATTTGATTGTCACAATCGTGTAAAAGGCGTTAAAATTTCCTTAAAGGGGTGTAATGATTGATAGCTTGCTTTATATTGCACCCACAATCTAAAACCAAGGAGGACCCTTATAGCCGCAACTCTACGCTAAATTTAATCTCATCTGCTATGAAAACGCAAGTGGTGAGCGTTAGCGATCAAGAGCTGATCAAGCGCTATCTGTCGGGCAAAGAAAATGCCTTGGGTCAATTAATCCTACGTCACAAAAGCCGGGTTTACGCAACCATTTACCATTTGGTGAAGGACCGTGATTTGGCACAAGATATTTTCCAGGATGCATTTGTAAAAGTAATCGATACCTTAAAAAGCGGTCGTTACAACGAAGAAGGCAAGTTTTTGCCTTGGGTATTGCGCATTGCACACAACCTCTGCATCGACCATTTCCGCCGTGCGGCCAAAATGCCAACCATCAGTGCCGGAGAAGACGAAAACGATCCTTTCAGTTACCTCGATTTGAAGGAAGGCACCATTGAAGACCGCATCATGCAGCGGCAGTCGCACCAAAAGGTTACCCAACTCATCCAGCACCTGCCCGAAGAGCAGCGAGAAGTATTGGTGATGCGGATCTACGGCGGACTCAGTTTCAAAGAAATTGCCGACGTAACCCAGGTGAGCATCAATACCTCCTTGGGGCGGATGCGATACGCTTTGGGCAATCTCCGCAAGTTGGTAGACCAATACCATATTAACTTGTGATGAAAAGGCGGCCAAAATGGTTGCCTTTTCTGCTTTTGGGCTGGAAGCGAAAACCGCAGAGCCGCAGAGAAAGGCGAGTGACTTATCCCATTTGAATGCTTGATTTTGGACTTTGTGCTGCTAATGGGCTTTTTTTGGTGCAGCCCCAAACTTCAGCTAGGTCCTGAGGAAGCGGAGCCTTTCGGTGTAGTCAGCTGCGCTGCCTCGCCGGAGTCCGCGGAGAAGAACTTTTGGTTTAACAGGAGTCTTGAAATTAATCACTATAAATACCCATTGCATTATCTTCGTGCCATGCAGTTCACCAACCTCATTTTGTCGGGTGGCAGTGGAACCCGCCTTTGGCCACTCTCACGCAAACTCATGCCCAAGCAGTTTTACCCACTGCTGAAAGGCCAATCGCTTTTTGAATTGACCGTGGCCCGAAACACAGGTGCAGGAAGCAAATTCATGGTGGTTACCAATCAGGACCAATACCTATTGGCTTTGCGTCAGTTGGGTGAACTGCCCAGTACTTTTGTATTGGAACCTGTGGGTCGCAATACTGCCCCCGCCATTGCCCTGGCTTGTTTGCTGATGCCTGAAGACGAAGTGGTGCTGGTAACGCCATCGGATCACCTCATTAAAAAACAAGATGCTTATATGGCTGCCGTGCAACAAGCCGTTTCTTTTGCCCAGCAAGGATTTTTGGTGACTTTTGGCATACAGCCCCAATATCCCGAAACAGGTTATGGCTATATCGAGGCCGATGGCAATGAAGTATTGTCGTTCCGCGAGAAACCCGATTTGGCCACTGCTGAAAAATTCATTGCTGCCGGTAATTTTTACTGGAACAGCGGTATGTTTTGCTTCACCGCTGGCAGCTTTTTGGCCGAGTTAAAAGAACACAGTCCCGAAGTATATGCTGCTTCTGTGGCTGCTGCCAGTCGCTTCCGTGCCGAAGACGATGTACATGAACCCGATTTTGAGAGCATGATGGCCATACCCGACATCAGCATCGACTATGGCGTGATGGAAAAAAGCCGCAAAGTACGCGTGGTTCCCGCCGACATTGGTTGGAGCGACCTCGGCAGCTTTGACGCACTCTACGATGAACTACCGCGCGATACCGCGGGGAATACCGAACAGCCAAACACATTGCCGTTGGCTGCCACCAACAATTTGGTGCTGAATACAGCCGAGCGCGAACTCGTGCTTTTGGGTGTGAACGATTTGCTGGTGGTACAAACCCCGTCGGCAACCCTTATTGGCAAAAGGGGACAAAGCCAAGACGTAAAGAAGGCAGTGGAGGCCCTTAAGCAGGTGGATTCACCTTTGCTTTTGGCCCACGAAACCATTGAAACACCCTATGGCAGTTCCAAGGTGGCACTTACAGCCCCCGACTACAGCGTGGAAGAGGTTCGCATATTGCCCCAACAGCAAATGGAAGTGGAGTACGAAGCGGGAACCACCATCCAGTTGGTGCGTGGTGTGGCCGTAAGCATCAACGACCGGGCTTTTGAAGCCGGTTTGGTGGTGCAGCCTACCGAAGAAGTGAGCATCAGCAACGATTCAGAACATGAAACGGCCCTGTTGCTGATCACCCGCATGGGCTAACGCTGATCGATAAGGTAAAGCAGGGAAGCGATGGCAGCTGATCCGAGCTCCAGTTCGCGCCTGTTCACGGCCTCCAGCACATCACTGGCAGCATGGTGGTAATCGAAATACCGCTGGCTGTCGGGTACAAAACCCATGAGCAATTCCGACTTTCCACGCAAACGCCCCACATCGGCACCGCTGCCACCGGCTTCAATGCTGTTGATGCCGTAAGGTGATAGCAGGGGGACCCAAGGTTGCAAGCCCGCTATCACACTGCTGTCGGCTTCTATCGTAAAAGCACGGGGAGAAAAGCCACCGCGGTCTGATTCGATGGCAGCTAGGTGGTTTTCTTTGTTCACATCGGCCAAACGCGCGTATTCAACAGCGCCCCGCAAACCGTTTTCCTCGTTCATGAACATGATTGCACGCAGGTGATTTTTGGGTTGGTAGCCATTGGCTTTGAGCAAACGCAAGGCTTCTATGCTGTGCACGCAGCCCACGCCGTCGTCGTGGGCACCTTCACCCACATCCCAACTGTCGAGATGGCCGCCAACGGCAATGATGCGGGCATCAGGAGCACTGCCGTTGATTTGTCCCACTACATTGTAGGATAAGGTATCGGGACGGCTTTCGCAGTGCATTTCGAGGTACAAAAGCACTTCGTTTTTTTCTTTCAAGAGCTTGCTGAGCTGTTCAGCGTGCAGGGTGCTGATGGCTGCTGCGGGGATTTTTCTTCCTCCCTCGGCATATTGCATGGCACCCGTGTGGGGATAGGCATCAATGCGGTGGGTCATTGACCGAACAATGACGCCGGCCGCACCTTTGGCGCCAGCTTCTTTCGCACCCCAGGCCCGGTTGGCCACACAATGACCATAACTTTCAAAAGTGCTGATGTGGCGTGGATCAAAAGCTTCGTTCAGAAATACAATCCTGTTTTGTACTTCTTCGGGCCGCATTTTTTTAAGGGCTTCGAGACCGGCAACTTCAATCACCTGGGCTTGTAAACCACCAGGGGGTGTGGCAACCGATCCGCCCAATGCCAAAACCTCCACAGCTATTTTTTGCTGCTGAATGAGTCCGCCTGGCGTTCGTTTGTTGATTAGCAAATAGGCCGTTTCTTTGGGCCCACGCACCCATACCGGCACCATTACTGGCTGAAGCCACACGCTGTCGAAACCCAATTTGAGCATTTGGGTGCGGGTATACAAAACGGCTTGTTGTGCTTGCGCACTGCCGCTCAACCGATGGCCAATTCTCTTGCAAAGATGCTCAAGCATGGGCCACGACTGGCCCTTGACCAATGAGCTGTCAAAAAGCTGTCGGATGAATTGCTTTTCGCTTTGTTGGGCTTGTGCAGTGCCGACGGCGAGACTAAAAAGGATAACCCACCAACTTTTCATAATTGGTTTTTTGAAGTGCAGTGGCCTGCTTGTTTTTGTACAGGTGAAATTGCGGTGCAGGATAGCTGCCTATTTTGCCCCGCAGCTCTACTTCTTTTCCTTGACGCAGCACTTTTATTTTCAGTTTTTCTCCAAGTTTGTGGGTACGCAACCATTTGTCGGCGTCTTCCACCTTTTCTCCGTTGATGGTCATGAGGGCATCGCCATGCTGCAGGCCCATGTCCCAAGCCGCACTTCCTTCGCGCAGTGCGTTTACCACTTGAAAATCCCCTTGTCGTCCCCAGGATACGCCAAGGTATGGCATGGGTTTGCGCCCGCTGGTATCCTCGAGGATGAGTCCGGCCATGCTGGCAAAACGCCCAAAGTCAATGGGTTTGGTACCGTAAATGTAGTCGCGGAAAAGGGTATCGGCCAAGGCACCTAAATGCTGCCGAAAATCAGCTTCGAGTTCGGTATCGGTGAATCCGCGGCCCAAACCGTGGTGGTATTTATGGTACATGAAGCGCATGACAGAGTCGAGGCCAAATTGGCCAGCGCTTTGGTGCAACAAGGCTGCATCGAATACCATGCCCAACATGGCGCCTTTGCGGTAGTACGAAACGCTGATATTGCCAGAGTTTTCGTTGCGCAAGTAAAACTTGATCCAGGCGTCGAGGCTCGATTCTGCCACCGACTGTACCACATCGCCTTGGTTGCCCAATACGGCTTCGAAGCCATTGCTGAGTACTTTCAGGTATTCGGCTTCTGGCATGAGGCGTGTGCGTGCCAACAACAAATTGTCGTAATAGCTCGTAAAGCCTTCCGAAATCCACAAGTGATGGGTGTAGTTTTCGCGGTTGTAATCGAAAGGCCCCAAAGCAACCGGACGCAAACGTTTTACATTCCACAAATGGAAATATTCATGTGCTACCAAACCCAAAAATCCACGATAACTACCTTCTTTTTCATAAACCTGCGGTCGTGTTTGTAGGGTGGTGCTTTGGGCATGCTCCAATCCGCCCCCGCCTTGGGCACTGTGCTGCACAATGAATAAATAACGGGCGTTGGGTTGGTCGCCAAAAATGGCCGCAGATGCCTCCACGATTTTGCGGATATCGGTACTTAGTTTTTCTTGCGGAAATACATCCTGCCCCGGCATGGCCATGGTGTGCGGAATGCCCGCAGCTTCGAAGGTGAAACTTTTGAAGTTACCCAATTGAATCGGACAATCCACCAATTCGTCGTAATCGGTGGCATAGCGGTGCCACAGTTGGCCATCCACTTCGGGCAAAGCGGTGGCGATGTTTTTCCAGCCCAAGGCGGGCTCAATGCGGATTTCATGGCGCTGCTGCATCAGCCGTGGCTCAAACAACAAATAGGTGGTGCCCACCAAAGCGGCCTGCGCATCGTCGATATAGCTGGTTCTTACACTGTATTCATTGCAATATACCCGGTACCTGATTTCGAGAGGGGTGCCTTTGCGGGTAGGGACTTCCCAGGTGTTTTTGGCCGTTTTGTAGGCGGAGATGCCCTGACCTCCTGCGAATGCAGCAAAACCATCGAGGTTGCGTGAAAATTCGCGGATGAGGTAAGAGCCGGGCGTCCAAACCGGCAGGCCCAAGGTAACGGTATCGGACGGGGCCGTGAGTTGCAAACGCACTTCTACATACCGACTTTCGGGCTTGGGAAAACGGAGGGTATACTGCATGGCAGCCTGGGCCCAACTGCAGCCAATGCAAAAACAGCTGAGCACAAGGGTGATCAAACGTGTGCGCATAGTTCTTCTGAAATTAATGGTGGTGTCCGCCTGGTCCGTGTACGTGGCCATGCGCCAATTCTTCGGCTTGTGCCTCACGTACTTCAATAACAGCACCGCTGAAGTGCAAATCGAATCCGGCAAGTGGATGATTGAAGTCCATTTTTACCGTTTCAACGCCCAATCCGATGACCTTGCCGCGGTGTTGCTGCCCCTCTTCGTCTTCGAGGTACAAAAATTTGCCAATGCTTACGTTTTCGCTGTCGAATTGACCATTTTGGTCGGTGAAAACGGCATTGGGTATGTCCATGATGGCTTCGGGTTCGAGCGGGCCATAGGCATCGAGCATGTTCACGGTAAAGTCGAACGCTTTGCCAGCTTCGAGACCGATGAGTGCATTTTCGAATTCAAAAGGCAGGCCGCTGTGACCTACCAGAAAATAGAAGGGATTCGCTTCGCTGGCGCTTTCCATGAGCCTGCGATCGGTAGTGCCGTTGCTTACGTGCAAGTCGAATCGTAGTCCGACTACTTTTTCAGGGGCAATTGTCATGATGTGATTTTACGAGCTTGCAAGATAACCATTTCGGGCCAATTGGCTGGGCGAAAATCTAGGTGAAAAGATGATTTTATATGCCTGATTATCAGCGAAGAGGCAATCTCTTTAAATTTTTGTGATGTCTTTTATTGCTTACATATTAATTGCTATCTTCGGCACCCCGTGAAAAACATCCTCATATACGAGAAGGTGAAGTATACCTTTGAGGTATTCAACAGCTTGCAGCAACCCAACCGCATCAAGATTTTGGAGTTGCTGCACAAGCATACCGAATGTACGGTGACTGAGCTTTGCGGGCACATGGCACTTGACCAGGGACTAGTGTCGCATCACCTACGCATTCTTACCAAAATTGGCTTATTGGATGTGCGTAAAAACGGCAAATACATGCACTACAGCCTCAATTATATGCGTTTAGCCCAGGTGAAAAGCGTGGTGAGTGATCTGGCCGATAAATAATTCCGCATATTTGCGGCATGGCTTACGAAAATCTTTATAGTCCCGACTTTCGGGCAGCACTGGTAGCCGATGCAAAAGGCGTTTTGTTAGATGTACGCACAGCTTCTGAAGTGGCAGAACGCCGCATTCCTGGTAGCATCCACATTGATGTAATGCAGCCTGATTTTACGGTGAACGTACTTGATCTTGATCCTGCGAAAAACTATTACGTTTATTGCCGCAGCGGTGGTCGCAGCGCCCAGGCCTGCATGATTTTAGAAGAATCGGGTTTCACCGGCCGCATCGTAAACCTGGCCGGTGGGATTACAGGCTACGACGGCCCAACGGAATAAAGCTTCATCGCTCGAGCGCATTTCTCAGCTCCAGCGTTTTTGGGTAAAGGGCAGTGATGTTGCCAGCGGCGTTGATGATGCAGTAAAAAGGCACTTGGTTGATGCCCAATTGGCCTGCAATTTTATTGTCCCACGCCAAAGGCAATCGGTGGTGTGTCCAGTTATCGAAGACGTGTTTTTCAGCCGTCCAACCCGTGGCATCGGCATTGAGTGCAAACGCTGTTACCTGCAGTTCGGGCCGGTTGTTTTTGATCCAAAGGTGCAAGTCGGTCAAGGTTTGCAAACAGGGCATGCATTCTGCCGACCAAAATATCAGCAGTTGCGGCCCCTTTATTTCCAAGTCCTCGATGGGGGGCAAAAGGTCGCCGATCTTGGCTTTTTGGGCATACTGCTCCAGTTTTTTGGCTTGATCAGGGTCGTAGCAAAGCGGCAGGAGATTTTGTTCGCGCTGCAAGACTTGTATGGCCGCTTTGGCCCCCATGGCCTCCATGCCCATGCGTAAAAACTGCAAGCTGCCGGGTAGGAAAGCAGGCTGTTCTTTGGCCTTTTGGAGCAACAATTCGGAACAACGCAACAAAGCGCTGTCGACATTGCTGAGGCTGGCGGGGGCATGGGCAGCGACAAAAAGCAGTATAAAATTTGGCCAGCGGTTGTGGTAGAGCGAAAGGGTATCGGCCAGCGAAACCATCGATAGGGCGGTATCGGCTGTGAAAGCAGTTGCGAACCTGGAAGGTGTGTAGCCCAGCCAGGCAAATTCGAACAGCAGGGTGCGGCTCCACAGACTTGCACCCGCTTTCAGGAGCTTTTTGTGGAATTTTTGCAATTGCTTTTGTGTGTTTTTTTGTTTGCGCAGTAATTTCTGGTAGCCAAATGCCTCGGCAGGGGTTGTGTGCAACAAGCTATCGAGCTGCATTTGACGCTTGCGGAGCTGCAGCAATTGGGCTTTCTTTTCGCGGTACAGCAGCCATTGGTCGCCTCTTACCACGCTGAGTTGCCCTTGTGCATCTATGCTGAGTCCGATTTGAGTGCCTGTGTAGAGCAATTCTGTTTCTCCACCTTCCCATCGCAGCAAATAAAAGCCGTGGTAGCTATGGATGGGGAGGACAATTTTGAAAATCGAATCGTTGCCGAGTTTGGCGCTTGCTACCAAACTGCTTTGGTGCAGCTGTATGCTGTACAAGCGCACCTCACTGCCAGGGGCCAAGGGCAATTTGCCCCGTATGGCCTCTGCATGCAGCGCTTGCGTTGCACAAAAAAAACAAATGAACAGCTGCAGCCAATATCGCCAATAAAAAGCCTTCATGTGTCAAAACTACAATGCTTTTGGGGAATTGGCATGCGCTAGGATGCTTTCCAAACCATTTGTGCTGAAATGCCTTATTTTGTAGGCATATGCGCGGCATTGTTCTGGTTTTTGTATGGTGGTTTTCGGCCGTTTCGGTTGCCCAAAGCCAATCAAGCCTCTCTGGCAGACTCGAAGATGGGGCAACACTGCAAGCATTGCCCTATGCTGGTTTGCAATTGTGGCCTTCGCAAAGAGGCACCATCACCAATGAAGGCGGTTTTTTTGTTTTACAACCCTTGGCGGGCGACGACAGCCTATTTATCAGTCTTGTAGGCTACAAAAGCGTACGCATGGCCTTGGCCGATTTTCCAGCCGATGGAAAACTGCAACTCCAAGCCTTGGTGCGCACCCTGGCAGAAGTAGCGGTGCGGCCCGAAGACGATAGCTGGCTGTATGCACTTTTGCCCAATTTGCACCTGGGCGAAAATACAGCCTTGGAAAGCAGGGCGTATTATGAATTGAAAAGCAAGATTGGCGACAAGCAAGTGGAATTGGTGGAAGCCTTTTACAACCTCACTACCAAAAAAGGGGAGGTGACTTCCATGGCCTTGAAAGCCGGACGATTGGCTTTACAACCGGTAGGACAGCGATTATTTGCCAATACCGAAGGAGCGCGTGCCTTGGCATCCATGCCCTTGTTTAAAACGCATCCTTATTTTCCCGGTTCTCCACTCACGCTCTCACGACGTGCCCTGCAGCGCAGGTATGCCTTGTACGATTTGGGGGGATACCGGCTCGAATCGGGCGACTCGGTGCAAGTGGTGCGTTTTGTGCCCAAGGAAGATCGCGATGCATGGTTTGAAGGCGAATTGGGGATTTTAATGGGCGATCAACGGTTGCTTTTTTTGGAGTTGCGAATTGCACGAACACGCAAACACCCCTTTGTGCCGATGGGGCCCGATGACCGGCTCGACCATGTTGCCTTGCATCTCAAACGCAGTTTTTTGCCTCACGCATCGGGCATGCGCCTCGAAAAACTGGAAATGGCCTATGCTGTCACTTATACCAATGGCAGAGGACAAGTCTACCCTGTTGAAAGCAAAGCTTTTCTTTACAGTTATGCGCCCAATCGGCCCTTTTACATTTGGAATCGCCCCGGCGCCAACAGCGCGCAGCTTTCAGATTATTTGCGCATCAACAGCCTTCCATATCAGGCTGCTTTTTGGGAAAGTGGACCCGAAACGCGCATGGAGGATGTTCAGGGCCAAAACCAAGCCTATTTCAAAGACCGAAACAGCTTAACCAATGTGAACTTGTTCACCAACCAACCCTTGCTGGGCAATGGATTGTTGCAACGGCCTTTTACCCATTGGGACGGGAAACGTTTGTTGTTCAATGGTGAAACCCAGCGACCGCCCAATGAAAGCGGCAAACGGGAGGTTAGGGTAGATGATTTTCACCTGCAGGTAGATGTATTTTTCGACCTCAATCAATTGGCCGATACCCTTCATTGGCAAACGGCAACCATTTTCGATCCGTATGCCTCTTACTTTTATTTGCCCATAGCGGCCAAAGAACAGTGCTTCATCAATTTGTATTTCGATGTGATGGAGTGTGAACGACGCCGACTAGAAGGGATGCTGTTGCAGAGCGAAAAAACCGAAGCCGCCTTGCTGGCTACATATCAAACATTTCAAATGAGCTTGGAAACAAAACGACAACAGTTTTTTCGCGACACCATGTTGGGCAACAGTCGCAAAGGCATGGAGCGTTGGAATGCAGTGGTAAAAAGTACTTTGGGCATCGATAATTTGCAGCATTTTGGTTTGCTCGAATAAATTGCCCATGCGGGTGAACCCAGAGGCCAAATGGCTGTTGTAGTTTTGATACACCATGACAAATTCCCCGCTGGTAGAGGTTGAAGGCCTTACCAAATCTTACGGCAATTTTCAGGCTTTGCACCAAGTGCATTTCAGCGTTGAAAAAGGCGACGTTTTCGGTTTTTTAGGCCCAAATGGGGCAGGCAAAAGCACATCGCTGCGCATATTATTGGGCTTGATCCGACATGACGGCGGCAAAGTGCAGCTTTTCGGACATCCATTGGGCACCCACCGCAGCGCCATCATGCGGAGGGTTGGCTGCATTGTGGAGAAGCCCGATTTTTACAAATACCTGTCGGCCCGGAAAAACCTGGAAATTTTTGGGCGCATGGCAGGTGCTGATGTTTCAAGGCATAAGTTGGAAAGCATGCTCGAATTTGTTGGGCTGCAGGGCAGGGGAAGCGACAAGCTGGCTGGATTTTCGCACGGCATGCGGCAGCGTTTGGGCTTGGCCCAGGCACTTTTGCATGCGCCTGATCTCATCGTGCTTGATGAGCCCACCACCGGCCTCGATCCGCAAGGCATCATCGATATGCGAGAGCTCATTTTGCGCCTGAGCAGGGAACAAGGCAAAACGGTCATATTATCGTCGCACCTGCTCTCCGAAATCGAAATCATCGCCAACCGCATGGTGGTCATCAACAAAGGCCGTACGGTGCAGTTTGGTGCGGTAAGCGAGCTATTGAACGCCAACGAATTGGTGGTGCACCTCGAAACGGGCCAAGTGGATATAACCGCTGCATGGTTGCGTGAAAAGGGCTTTTCGATCATCAGCCAACATGGCAATGTGATTGCTTTGCCCTGTAACCGAAACGACTTGCCTGCTTTAACAGCTGGCCTGGTAGGGGCTGGCATTGATGTTTATGCGCTGGAAAGCCGACGCAAACTCGAAGATTATTTTCTCCAACTGGTCAATCAAGCCTGATGTTTCTGCAAGCCGTTTATACCGAATTTATCAAAATAGCCGCCAAACCGCGTTCGTACCTGGGCTTGGCAGCCATCACTGTTTTGGTTGGGGTGATTTTATTCGCCATGAAAATCGATGGGCTCACCTACATCTCTTTTATCACAGCAGGATTAGAAGAAAGCCTGCTGTTTGAAGGCGATATCCTCAACGGCAATTTGATGGCCTTCATCATTTTGCAAATGCTCATCATCCACATTCCCTTGCTTGTGGCGCTGGTAACGGGCGATTTGATTTCGGGTGAAGCCGCCATGGGCAGTCTGCGCATGCTCGCCACTCGGCCGGTAACGCGTACCCAAATTTTGATGGGCAAGTTCACAGCTGGAGCCTTGTATACCCTGCTCATCGTGCTATGGCTGGGACTCATGGCTTTGGGGGCAAGCAATTTGTTGTTTGGTCCGGGCGACCTCATGGTGTTGAACAGCGACGGTCTGGTGGTATTGCAGCAAGGCGATGTGTTGTGGCGTTACCTCAGCGGTTTTGGCGTGGCTTATTTGGCGCTGCTCACCATCGCCACCCTCAGCATCACCCTCTCTTGTTTTAGCGACAACAGCATTGGACCCATTGTCACCACCATGGCCGTGATCATTTTGTTCACCATCATCGGCACCCTCGACGTTCCCGTATTTGATGTGATACGTCCGTATTTATTCACTACCCACATGGCCGCTTGGCGGAGTTTTTTCGAAGACCCTGTGCCCTATGATGCCATCACCCAATCGGCGGTGATTTTGCTGGCACACATTGTCCTGTTTTTGGGGATTGCCCTCGTTCATTTCAACCGGAAAGATATTTTATCATGAGACTGTTTATTGTTTGTTGCTTGTGCGCGGGCTTGATTTTTCCTGCTTTTGGTCAGGACAATGCTGAGCAACTCGTTCGTGGGGTTTACGCCAAAATGCGGCAGGTAAAGAGTTACGAGGCCGATATGCGCATTGATGCCGACATCCCCATGTTGCGCATGCAGCAGGTAGATGGGCGACTCCTGTTCAAACAGCCCCATCATTTGCAAGTGAAGTCAAAAAGTTTGGCCGTATTGCCCAAGCAAGGATTCGCCGATTTTGGCAAGTTTATCAGCGATACCAGTGCTTTTACCGCGGTTTTCAGTGGAGAAGAGAAAATGGGCAACGTGCTCACGCGCATGGTGCAAGTACTGCCTGCCAACAGCAGAGGCGATTTGATACTTGCCAAACTGTGGATAGATCCCGCACGCAAATTGGTCATGCGATCGGAGCTGACTTTCCGCAGCAGCGGTACCGTGCTGGTTGATTACACCTACGGAAGTCAGTCACAATATGCTTTGCCCGATCAATTACGCTTTACCATGGACGTGCGCAATATGAAAATACCGAAGGCCATGACGGCAGACCTGCATCAAAAACGCGATAAAAAAGAGGGTGCGGGCAAGGACCCTAACCGACCCGCGGTCATTACCGTGAAATTGTATAACTATCAGCTGGTTTTGTAAATAAATCAGCCGATTGACCGCTTGCCACAGGCGGGTTTTTGGGGTATATTTGAAAATGTTCAAAATGCTCCGCTGGGGGATGCTTGTTTTGTTGGGACTAAGCTGCACACCCCTTTCTGCACAAATCCGCTGGCGTTTGCCGCAAATTACGTTGGGCAAACCCAAGCCGCCTGTCAATCGCTCTTTCGTTTTGGGGGTAGGCGCTGGTAACCTTGCCTTTAAGGATGAGCTCAGTTCGCCACGCATATACGAAGGCAATGTTGGGACTGCCTTCATGGCATATGAAAAGCTGAAAACCAAGCGACTCTTTGTAAGTGAATTGGCTTTTCAGGGAGGGTTTACCACCGACGGAGCTCCCAGTTGGCAAGAAAACAGTGCTTCGGCGCTTGCCTTTCGCTGGCACATGGGCTGGTTGTGGGCTTTGCGGCCAGCAGGTAAGGCTTTGCAATGGTATGCGGGGCCGGCATTGCTCCAGTATGTTGCGGTGCGCATCAATACAGGGCATGGCAATGGGGCGGTAGGTTACGAGCAATCGTACAATCTAGGTGGGCGTAGCCGGCTCGAATATCGCCTACCGCTAAGCACCAATCGCGATTATGCATGGTGGATTTTCAACCTGCGAAAAATAGAAAAGCGCACTTTGCGTGTTGGTTGGGAGTTAGATCTACCCTTGGTGGGATGGCAATTCCGGCCACCCTACAATGGGCTGCTCGAAGGGGTGGGCAATGATGCCATCGCAGTAGGTACACGCGATATGCTCAATAACAGTCGTCTGGAATTTTTGGGCAATTTTTTCTATCTAAACAGCCAGCTATATGTGCGGTATCCGCTGCGGAATGGCAATCGGCTCCAGTTGGCATACCAGTGGATGGGTTACAGCCGTTCGTATCTCGACATGCCGGTGCGACAGGCGTCAGGCGTTCTTGTAGGTAGTTTGGTATTTCGTTTAGATCAGCAGGAGGATATCCGATGAAAAAGTTTTTGTTAAACCTAGTAGTCGTTTTGGGCATGGGCTTGGCCGGTTGTTCCAATTTATTTGTGGGCGATCAAGCCGAGGCGAATGCACGCGCTGTTTTTGAGCGTTTGTTCACTGAAATTGAGGAAAAGTACAGTTTTCTCGATTACAAGGGCATCAATACCGACAGTTTATATGTTCGGTACAGCAGCCAAATTCAACCGAACATGGATGAGATTGCCCTATTCAGGGTGCTCGAAAACATGATGAATGAGCTGCGCGATGGACACGCCAACCTGAGTGCGCCCTTTACTTTTTCGAATTATTATCCCTTGTGGCTGAATAGCCCCGAAAATTTCGAAGGCCGATTGCTGCTCGAACGGTATTTGCGCCGCAACCCAACGCGTCATTTTATCACCGGCCCTTTTCAGCACACCATTCTCGACACAGCAGGTGTTAGGGTAGGGTTGATGACATACCGGAGTTTTAGCAGCGGCTTTAGCGAAAGAGACCTTGATTTTATATTCGAGCGGTTTCAAGGCCTCAATGGGGTAATCATCGACATGCGTTCAAACGGTGGAGGCGCCATCGACAACGTATACCGCCTGGCCGGTCGATTTGCCGACAGTGAACGTGTGAGCCATTATCACCGCATGAAGTCGGGTAGGGCCCGCAATGATTTTGGTGCGGATCAAACAGTTTTTGTGCGTCCCTCCGGAAGCAAAAGGTTTACTGGTCGGGTGGTGATGCTCACCAACCGCGGTTCCTATTCGGCTACCAGTATGTTTGCGTTGCAAATGCGGGCTTTGCCACACGCCCGTTTGATTGGCGATACCACAGGCGGGGGATTGGGTGTGCCCAATGGCGGGTCGTTGCCCAACGGCTGGACCTATCGTTTTTCCGTTGGGCAGGCCATCAGTCCCGAAACCGATGCCGGTGGCGAATGCTACAATTGGGAAGACGGCATCCCCCCACACATTCGCGTTGATCTCGATCCGGTTTTGGCTTCACAAGGATATGATAGCATGGTAGAGCGCGCCATTGCGTATATTGCCAGTGGAAATTAATCGTCATGGGTGATGTTCGCCCGAAGGAAGGCTGGTCTATTTGCTTATTTTTTAGACATCTTTTGCCCCTACTGCGGAGCTGATAGACTTGCGTATGCCAGTGATGGATAGGTCAAAGCTACCTAACGCTTCAGGGCACTGAGCCGAAAAATACCTATGATTGACCACACCGTAAGTCTACCCAAAGAAATCGAGCGTCATGCTTATCAGGTGGGTGTGAATGTTGTTAATAAAACCATTTCACCCAAATGAATTGTATCAACAATTAAACAGAGTCCTATCTTAGTATAGCAGGATGCAAGAATGTGAAGCCGTTGCACCAGCAAGCTGATATTTCAACAAGAAGGAATTGGGATGTGGAATTTTTGGATAGCTTTTGTTTTGGGGTTGCTGCTGTTGCCTTGGTTGCTTCAGGCCCAGTCATTGTCTACTATCGATTTGCGCAAAAGCGATCTAACCGCAAAAGGTACTTCATTGGAAGGGAAGTGGACGCTTTATTGGCATAAATTTTTGACACCCCCTGACTTTCCTGCCCAGGGTGGGGTTTTGGTTGATTTTCCACAAAAATGGACGTCCACAAGGATTGATGGTGCATTTTTGCCCGCAACGGGCTATGCAACATACGCATGCACAGTTGTGCTGCCAAAGAAGTCGAAGGGCTTTGGATTGAATATGCCCGATGTATATTCCAGTTACCGCTTGTACATCAACGGTGCTTTGTTGCTATCAAATGGTGAGCCCTGAACATCGGCAGCCACTACCAAGCCTTATTGGTTGGGCAGCACCTTGGCCTTGCCCGACGGTATTGATACACTGCAGCTGGTGTTGCAAATTGCCAATTTTCATCATTCTAAGGGAGGTCCATATAAGCACTTGGTTTTAGGCGATCATCAATCGCTGAAAGACGAATATAAGCGCGACAGTGCCCTTGACTTGGGGATGAGTGGAGCATTGCTCATGGGTGGGCTGTTTTTTTTCGGGCTTTACCTGTTTGGCAAATACGACAGGGCCATGTTGTTTTTTTCGCTCTACTGCATCACCTACAGCTACAGGCCCGTTGGATCACGTCTTTACGTATTGCACGATATGTTTCCATCGCTCGGATGGTTTACAGCGGTGCGCCTCGAATATTTTACATTGTTCATTTCGGTTGGTTTTTTTGCCTTGTATACACTGTATTTGTACCCCAAAGACTTAAACAAGCGTTTGATAGGTTCGCTGGGGGCTAGTTGTCTGGCATTGGCATTTAGCACATTGGTGATTTCTCCAATGTGGTTTACAATGGCTTTGAACCCTTTTTTGCTACTCATGTTCGCCGTTGTGGCGTACACCACTTGGGTATACATTCGGGCGCGAAGAAATAACCGAATCGGATCGGGTTATGCCTTGGCGAGTACCGTGGTGATCATGTTGGTGATGTTGCTCATCAACCTGGAGTATTTTCAATTGTTGTTGCCCGCCAGCATTGTTTTGTTTGTGGGCTATTTTACCTTTTTGTTTCTGCAATCACTGGTGCTGGCATTTCGCTTTGCGAACATACTCGATCAAGCCCGACAGCAAGCCCTGATAGGACTGCGTGTGAAATCAGAGTTTTTGTCGACAATGTCTCACGAAATCAGAACCCCTTTGAACGCTGTCATTGGCATGACACATCTATTGTTGAAGAGCAATCCACGCGTGGATCAGCAAGAACAATTGGGCGTACTGCTTTTTTCGGCGAAAAACTTATTGAGTATTGTAAACGATATTCTCGACTACAACAAAATTGAAGAAGGCAAAATTAATTTCGAATCCATACCCATCGATATGGGCGTGATTTGCCGCAATGTTTGCATGGGTTTGCAGACACAGGCGGACGAAAAGGGGATTTATTAAAAGACCGATATTGATGCGTCAATTGCCCAAAAAGTGCTAGGAGATCCAACGCGCATCACACAGGTGATCAGCAATTTGGTGCACAATGCCGTGAAATTCACCAAATCGGGTGGTGTTTCATTGCGTTTGAAACTTTTGGCCCAAACAGAAGCGGAGTATCAGCTTAGGATTGAAGTTGAAGATTCTGGTATAGGTATTCCGCAGGACAAGCAGCTACTGATTTTTGAGCGGTTTACCCAGGCCGATTCGTCAACCTCACGCAGTTTTGGTGGCACAGGACTTGGCCTGAGCATAGCCAAGCGTATCCTGGAAATGCTGCAAAGCAAATTGGAACTCAAAAGTGAGGTGGATAAGGGGTCAACTTTTTGGTTCGATTTAAAAATGGCAGTATCGCCCGAAAAGGTGGAAGCTCCCCATGAAAGAGGGGCGTTGGCATTGGAGTTATCAGACGATTCGCGCAATCAACTTTTGCTGGGATCGCAGATTTTACTGGTAGAAGACAATAGCCTCAACATCAAAGTGGCTACGTCATTCCTGCTGCGCTGGGGTGCTGAGGTTGAGGTGGCCTTGAATGGGGAGGAAGCCCTAGCAAAACTGAATCATCACAAACACCACTTGGTGCTCATGGATTTGCACATGCCCATCATGGATGGTTATATGGCCACTCGTTTGTTGCGCGAAAGGGGAGAGACCCTTCCCATTATTGCCCTAACCGCCAGCTTGGCCAAGGAGGTGGAAGGAGATGCCTTTAAGGCGGGTCTCGATGCCATCATCGTGAAACCCTTCAATCCGGATGAATTGCGAGAAACCATTTGGCGACAGCTCAGGCGCACCAGGTGGTACAAAGGCGCTTCAATCGATTAACCAGGTTGCTTTTTGACACCTGCGTGCTCCATCAAGGTGCGCGCCAGTAGTAAATCGGCATAGGCAAACGATTCTTTACAGGTTTCAAGGGCTTCACTCATCTTTAATGCAGGCAAATTGGGAATCGCTTGGCTTATGGCTGAAAACAACTCAGGATCCATGAGCTTATCAAGCGGCAGGCGGCCATCACCTACGGCGCGTACCAATTGCGCTTGGATGGTGGTTTCGGCATAATCGCGCAATTTGGCGATTTCGGCAATGCTTTTGCCTTCGTTGAATAGCAAAAGGGATATACGGGTGTTTTCGTCTGCAGTCAATTTGTCGGCCTTTACAGGTATTTCCCCCAAAACAGGATGCGAATGCCGCGAAACCACGGCTTTTTCTTGGGCTGGTTTGTCTTTTTTGGTTTTTGATGCACTCTTTTTTAATGGCATCTGCATGTTTCCAATCAAAGGTTTTCGCCAGGCAGTGTTGGGTTGCTCAGGCGGTAATCCTGCTTGAGGCTGTTGTAAGTAGCTTTGCAATTGGGGCCAACGTGCCACACGTTCCCAACACGACAATAAAGCGGTATCGAGCTCGGCCAATTCGTTGCGATAGCTTTTCATGCCCTTTTCCTTGGCCGTTTCTTGCAGTTGCAAGAGCAATTGCAAGTTTAAAGCCCGCAACTTCCCTTCAAAGGGTTGCAAAAGCTCAGTCCAGGCAGCAGGGGTCATGGGCTCACCAATGGCATTTTGTCCTTGTGCACGTATTTGCTGAGCCACTGCAACCGAGGCTTCGAGTTGCTGTTCAAAGGCAAAGGCCCATCCTTGTTCACCAGTTTTGCCTGCCTTTTCGCCCAATTCGCTGTAATCGTCGAGGTGCTTGCGCCACAAGCGCACAAAACCAGCCAAATCGAAAAGCTGGTTGAAGGCAAATTGCCGGTATTGCAGTCGCCAATGCTGCATGTTTTCTTCGGAGGGGAGTTGTCGTTTGCTTTTTTCAAAGTGCGACAGCCGGTCGGGTACTGCCACTTGTTGCCGCGGAAAACGACTGCTTAGCACCAATCCTTCAGCCGTGCGCAAGCGCGACAGAGCTACATAGGCCTGTCCACCCGCAAAACTTTGCGCGATGTCGATGATGGCCCTGTCGAAACTCAATCCTTGGCTTTTGTGCACCGTGATGGCCCATGCCAGTCGCAAGGGATATTGGGTAAAGCTACCCGCTACCGACTCGGTGATTAGTTTGCTTTCGGGATCGGTTTGATAGGTGGTATTATTCCAAACCAGTTTGCCCACTTGGAGATTTGAGCCGTCTTCAAATTGCACTTCTACCCCGTCAGCCTCCAATTTGCTCACCTTTGCGAGTTTGCCGTTGAAAAAGCGGTTTTCGGGACCATCGTTGCGCACAAACATTACCTGAGCACCCACTGCCAACTCCAGCTGTGCCTCGCAGGGGAACATGTATTCCGGAAATTCGTCCTTGACCTCGGCTTTGTAGGTAAAAATGGGTTGTTGAAGTGCGTGCAATGCTTGTCGGTTGATGCGATCGGCTTGTGCATTGTGCGTGGTGAGGGTGATCCAGGTTTGGTTGCGGTCGGGTACAAAATCGGGCATGTACCGGGTATCGAACCAATCCATGTCGGCCTCGGTGAGTTCGTTGTAACGCAGTCGGTTCAATAAATCGGTGAAAAACGATTGGCTTTGGCGGTGTATTTTTTCGAGTTGCAGGTAAATGGGTTTGGCTTTTTTGATGACCTGGGCATCAAAGAAAAAAGGTGAGGCATAATGGGTTCCCATCACTTCCCATTCTTCACGTTTGACCACGGGTGGCAGCTGCATCATGTCGCCAACCAACAATACTTGCAGGCCACCAAAGGGCTCGGCGCTGCGGCGCACTGTTCGCAGCATGTTGTCAACGGCATCGAGCAGGTCGGCACGAACCATGCTCACCTCATCGATGACAAGCACTTCGGCGCGCCGGATGACCTGTTTTTTTTCAGTCCGCATGCGGCTGTGTCGGCGCAGGCTGCCGGCGGTTTCAAATTTGTACTCGCCTGCCAATATGGGTTGGTTTTGTTCGATGGGCAAATACCCGCCGAATGGAAGCTGGAACATCGAATGCAGCGTAACGCCTCCGGCTTGCAAGGCGGCAATGCCTGTGGGAGCAGTAACCAGTACTTGTTTGTGTGTAGAGGCAATAAAATGCCGCAAGAGCGTGGTTTTACCAGAACCGGCTTTGCCAGTTAAAAACACATGGTTGCGGGTTTGCTGCAGCAACTGGAGCGCCATGCGGGCGGCGGGTTCCAACTGGCTGAGGTCGATTGAAGCCTTCATGCCGCCAAGATAAAACAAGGCTTTGATTGCCTGCCGAAATGGAACGAAAAACGAAAAAAGATGCGCAAAACGTCATACAATCCCTTTACTTAGCAGCCTGGCACCCACAAAAAGGATTGTGTATTTTAGCCGCTCTTCTTCAAAACATGAAGCACCGTTTTGCCACTTTTCGCCAATTTGCAGAAGACCTCTTGCCACACGAATACCTGCTGCTTCAAGGCCAGGCCCGTTTTGAGGACGAAGAAAACCGGTATTTGCTGCGGCAATTGGGCGAAATATGTGTGCACCGGCGCGAGGTCGATTTTCGCGAAGACATCGACAAGCGCAAATATTCGGCACTCATCAGCTGGGCCCGCAAGCGCCTCGATCGACTCGATGCCGACTGGCATTTTGAGCAGCTGAACGAATTGCACCGCCGCATCATGACCGATCAAATTACGCCTGAAGATGAAAAGGCACTTTTGACATTGTGCAACGAAGCCCAGCCCGATTTTTACTTCAGCCGCCTGTACCACCTGCTGCTCGATTTCAGACAGTTTTTGCAAATCCGCTTGCGTCACCGCGAGCATGGGCTGGTAGATGCCTTCTTAAAGAAATACGAGGACTTGTATCGCTACGGGCGCCAAACACTCGAGGCGTTGCATGACGTAACCGCCCAGATAACCCACCAATACACCACCGGCAAAGCGGTAGATGCCGATAAAACCCTGGCTTTGGCAACTTGGTTTCAAGACGAAAAGCTCGATGGCTTCAGCAGGTACAACGCCCTGGTGCGACTCACCTTTATTTACTACAACCAGCGGAGTTACAACGAACTGCTGCCACTGTACGAGCAATTCGAAAAGTGGCTGGTTGAAGGCAAGTTTTATGCGCGCCGTATTTTGGTGAATTATTATGGCAATCGCCTGTTGATGCACTCGCATCTCGATCAATTGGCCGAAGCCGAGCGGTATGGTCGCTTGAGTTTGCGGGTGCATACGACCGACTACCTGCATTACCTCAACAATCTGGCTGCGGTGCTACACCGGGCAGGCAAAGCGGCAGAAGCCTTGGTGCTCTTGCGGAACGGATTTGCGGAGGTAAAGCAAACTACCAACTTCCACAACCGCACTGGCTTTGTGGCCATCTACCTACGTTGTTTAAATGCCTGCGGCAAAGCCCGTGAGGCCGAACAATATGCCGAGACTTTTTTGGGAGCTTACCGCGAGGCAGTTTTCCAACACCGCTGGCATCCGTTCTTCAGTGCATATTTGCAAGCGCTGGCGCAACAGCAGAAGTTTGCAAAACTCATGAGGGTGGTGAAGCTGAACAAACTGTTGCCCCTCGACGAAGGTTACCGCAGCAGGGCGAGCTACCTGCCCATCATTCCCTGGTTGTATGCCCTTGCCGCTTACCGCGAAACCCAACTCGATGAAAAGGAGGTGCTCAGCAAGTTGAAATCGGATTTAACCCAATTTCATGCAGATGCACATCGACGCCAGCAGCTGCTGGCATGGTGCGACGAATGGAAAAGTTTGGCCCCCGCCCTTTTGCAGAAAGTTAAGTCGGAAGTCTATTGATTCGATTTAAATAGCTTATTAACAGGTGCTTGTGGTTTTTATTGGGTTAATTAATTAAGTAAGTCGGACAAAGCCTTCGCATGGTGTGGGTGGGCAATTGTGGTAGCCTCGCTAACTTAACAATCATTTAATCTAAAACGCATTTGTATGAACAAATTCCGCTTAAATGCCATGGCCATGATTTTGGTACTGGCTGTTGCTGTACAAGCTTGTAAAGACGAAACCACCACGCCAGAGCCAGATCCAGCACCTGCTGTTAATCCCGTCGTAGGTACTTGGAAGTCGCAAGGAACCGATGTGGCTCCTCTTTTGGGTGTATTTTTTAACATCGATAGCATCGGTGCTACATTCCGCGACAACAACACCTATTCGGTTGCTGCGCGCGATACCGGCGGAACCATCATCAACTACGCTGGTACCTATGCGGTAACTGAAAGTGGTGTGGCCAACATTTACAATATCACCCTTAACCAATCGGCTCCTACCGAAGTGACCTCACAAGGCATTTACCGTGTTTTTGCTGCCTCTCCCGACAGCATGTACTACGAGGTGATCCAAACCACACCTAGCTTGCCTGGTACTTGGACGGCTCCTACCGCCGCTGCCGGATTTGGCTCGACAGCCGGTCCGAACTTGCCTGCTGGCTGGAACCTGCAGAAGTTCCGCAAGAACTGATTCTAACGAGGCCGTAGTCGTTGTTTTTCGCCAGAAAAGCGGCAACTACGGCCATTTTTATGTACTTTTTAGCCTGTTATGCCCAAGTTTTTATCCCTGCTGCTGTTGTTGGCCTGGGTCGTCCCGGTAGGAGCGCAAACCAGTCCCGACCGCCCCATCCAGCTTTTCGACCGCGATGTACCGCGTCCGGCCGACCGTGAATTCCAATTCATCGCCCTCTTTTACAACCAATGGGTGCACAACAACCTGGAGGTTACCCAGCCTTTTTTTCAAGGGCAGGTCATCGGTCGCATGTTTGGACTCAATACCACTACCACACACAAGGGCAGGGGCTCGTACTTCGAACAGCGCTTTTTGCCTTTTTTCATCTACACACCCAAGCTGATGGATGGCAAGGTGGTATTGCGAACCTCGTTTGAAATCGACTGGACCTGGGGCGACAACAGCTACGGAGCAGCAGGCAACCAAGGGGCGGCCATAGGGGCCGACCAAGTGAACATCCAAACCCAAAACGTACAGCTCGAATTGCTGCCGGGCAATGGCTGGGCCATCAACATGGGCTTGATGCGCATGTTCGACAATCCGGCCAATCCATACCGCACCTTATTCGACCAATTGGCCAGTACGGGCTACCGCTTGGCCTATTGGGGAACCGACGGCGCTGGCATCAACGCCCGCAAAGATTGGGACTTCAGCCGACTTTCGTTTGGCGCTTACCAATTGTGGGAAAACGACATCCACCGCAACGACGATGTACAATTGTTCATGGCCAATTACGAGCGCGATTTGTCGAAACGCTTCAGCCAGGGCATCAGTGCTTGGTATGTGATGGATCGCGCCAATAACCAAGGAGGTACTTTGGGCAACGGTCCGGCCTCGGCCATCAACGACCTCAATGGCAGCCACCGTTTTGCCTTAAACGGGGTGCCTTACAATGCCGACATTGTTTGGCTGGGTACGCATTGGGCCTACAATCCTGGCTTTGGCACTGGCAGGACCCTCATTTCGGGCTTTTTAAACGGCAATTTCGGAAGCATCAGCAGCAAAGCTACCGGCAACAACCTGGTATCGGTGGCCGGATTGGGAGCCAATCTGCGCTGGGGTTACAAATACGGCCAAACCAATGAAGATGCGGTTTTGGGAGATATGGTGTTTGCCTCGGGCGATCAAAACTTCGCTGACAATCGCTACACCGGGGTGATGACAGGTAATACCTGGGGTACACCAGCTGCTATTTTCATCAACCATGGTGCCTATTTGCTCTTTACCCATGGCAATGTGGTGAATCGTTTTGTAGCTGCGGTAAACGATTTATCGAATATGGGTTATGGCTTGACTGGAGGCACCCTCAATTACCACCGTTCTTTTATTCCCAATAAGCTCGATGCCAAGGTGGGCGGTGCTTTTGCTTTCTCCAACGTGACCCCACAAGGTGGAGGTAGTAACATCGGCACCGAATTGAATTTTAAAGTACGATGGTCTCCTAAAATCCTGATGGATTTTGAGTTGCACGCTGCACACCTTTGGTTGGGCGATTTTTATAATTCGGCAGCCGTTAATGGCAACCGTGCCGAGCGTCCGGGCAACCCTTGGACGGTGTTTATGGTGTATCGCTGGTTAATGTTTTGAGGTATGAAAAAGCTATTATTTGGAATTTTCTTGGCATTTCTGGCATCATCTTGTGCACGGCCATACAACTACAGCCCATTGAAGAGCTTCTCTGAATTACAGTATCCATACACTGTAAATCACCAGCAAATCAACGATGAAACCCAGCTGGCCTACATGGAAGAAGGTCCGGCCAACGCACCGGTATTGCTTTTCATCCATGGCTTGGGCAGTTATGCGCCGGCGTGGAAGCAGAACATAGCTGCTTTATCGGCTCAATACCGCTGCATCGCCATCGATTTACCGGGTTACGGGCAGTCGAGCAAGGGTGCTTACAGCGGCAGCATGACAGCCTTCGCGGCCGAAGTGGCCAAATTTATCGAGGCCAAACAGCTGGGGGCAGTAACGGTGGTAGGGCATTCTATGGGTGGACAAATTGCCATGACTTTGGCCATCACCCGGCCCGAATTGGTGCAACGCTTGGTATTGGCGGCACCAGCGGGCTTCGAAACCTTCAGTCCGGGCGAAAAAGAGTGGTTCCGCACCGGCCTTAGTGCCAAAGGAACCCGGCTAACCCCTGCCCGTCAGATTGTGCAGAATTACCACGGCAATTTTTACAACATGCCTGCCGAAGCCGATTTTATGATCCGCGATCGGTTGGCCATGCGCACGGCAGCGGAGTTTGAGTGGTATTGTTACATCATTCCCGAAAGTGTGAAGGGCATGGTAAACGAACCCGTTTTTAACCGCATGCCCGAAATCAAGCAGCCTGTTTTGGTGGTTTTTGGTGAAAACGATGAACTTATTCCCAACCGCTTCATGCATGGTGGCACTACCCGTTCGGTAGCAGAAAAAGGCATGGCACAGCTGCCCAATGCCCGTTTGCTGATGGTTCCCAAGGCAGGGCACTTTGTGCAGTTTGAAGGCTACCGGCTATTCAACGAAGCGGTGAAGGACTTTGTACGCTGAGGTAATAGGTAAGGATTGAAAGAGGCTTCGGCCTCTTTTTTTTGCTGAATCTGCTGTTGTTCAGCAATCTAGAAATCGCGTATCTTTGATTTATGAGCGAGCTCACTTCCATCAAACAAATATTGACCGCACTCAAACCTGAGTTGCGCCGGAAGTATCATGTAGCATCATTGGGCTTGTTTGGGTCTGTTGTGAGGGGTGATTTTGGTCCGGAAAGTGACGTTGACATTCTGGTAGATTTCAGTAAACCTATTGGTATTGAGTTCATCGATTTGGCCGACCGATTGGAGAGCGTGCTGAAGAAGAAAGTCGATTTGGTTTCGAAAAAGGGGGTCAAACCTACTTATTTGAAATACATTGAATCAGATATAGTGTATGTCTAAGCGAGAGGCTAAACTACTGGTTGGCGACATCATAGACAGTGCAGAAAAAATCTTGGCCTACACCCAAGGAATGACTTATGATGATTTCATTGCCGATGAAAAGACCGTTGATGCGGTGATCAGAAATTTCGAAATCATTGGTGAAGCTGCGAATCGGCTGCCACTAGCTTTTAAACTCCTGCATCCAAAAATTGACTGGAATCAAATGCGAGGATTTAGAAATCGCATTGTGCACGACTACATTGGTATTGATTACACCATTGTTTGGCAAATCAAAGAGGTCTATTTGCCCCATTTGCTGCATTTACTAAAAGGGATTTGAGAGTAGTGACATTGGCTTAAATCCATCTCAAAGCATTAACAGTGCCGATAGTAGGGTTCAGTATAAAGTATGCGGAGAATAGATGAATTATTCGCCGCATTTTTGCGGCGAATAAGTGCTTGCTAAATGAGCTCAGAAGGCAAGCAGCTTAAATGTGTGGTCAACACCCACCACATCTTCGTAATTTTACCCCATGGAAAAGCCCAGTTTGAAGGCCCTCGGCCTGCGTCTTTTGAAGTATTTTGTGAATGGCCTGCTGCTGCTCAGTCCGGTGGCCATCACGGTGTATGTGGTTTATTGGGTCATCACCACCGTCGATGGCTGGTTGAACCTGGGCATTCCAGGCTTGGGCTTGCTCATCACCCTCGCAGGTATTACGCTGGTTGGCTTTTTAGGAGGCAATCTCCTCATTGGGCCCTTGCTAGGTTTTTTAGAGAACCTGCTCACTAGGGCACCTTTCATCAAGCTCATTTATACCAGCATCAAAGATTTGATGGAAGCTTTTGTGGGCGACAAACGCAAGTTCAACCAGCCAGTGATGGTTACTTTGAGTGATGGCACGCTCAAACCGGGGTTTCTTACCCAAGCCGATATGAAACAATTGGGTTACCCGGGTTTTGTGTCGGTTTATTTGCCACATTCCTATAATTTTTCGGGCAATATTTTCGTGGTAGCGTCAGAAGCTGTCAAAAAAGTGGATGTGAATCCCACTGAATACATGAAATTCATAGTTTCGGGAGGAGTAACCGAAATTCACTGATGCGCAGAAGCGTTGCCCGTTTTATTTTTGGATTGGCCGGATGGAAAATCACCGGAGGTGTACCTGCTGTACCCAAAGCCATTTTGGTGGTAGCCCCTCACACCAGCAGCTGGGACTTTTTAGTAGGCGTTTTTTCACGTGCCATCCTCGATATCCGCATTTCGTTTATTGGAAAGGCTTCGCTTTTTAGACCACCTTTTGGCTGGTTGTTCCGTTGGCTGGGTGGCTTTCCGGTCGACCGTGTACAACAGCAAGACACAGTGAAATTTGTGGTTGACCTTTTCAACAGGCACGACTCCTTTTATTTTTCACTCTCGCCTGAGGGAACACGAAAATATACGCCCAAGCTGCGTACAGGTTTTTACCACATTGCCATGGGGGCCAAAGTACCTATTGTGCTCGTAGGTTTCGATTTTGAAAAACGCGAAGTCCAAATACAACAGCCCTTTAATCCCACCGGCAATTTAGAAGCCGATATGGAACATATATTGGCCTATTTCAGAACGGTGAAAGGAAAATACCCCGATCAGGGAATTCGTTGAGCTCAGTGCTCAAAAAAGGCCGAGCTGCCACCTACCCAATTGAAGTCTTTGTTGTAGCGCACGCCAATGAGTTTGCCGCGACTCAACCGTGCCAAATTGGTTACTACCTCGGGTTTGTTGCTGCCTTCGGGCCACATGACCATCATGCGGATTTCAATCTTAACGCTACCTTCGGGTGAATCGAGTACTGGGGCATAGTTCACCTTGCGTTGCAAAAGGTAATGCTCGGGTGTATTAACGGCTGCAATGGCTTCGGCTGTTACGTCAACCTGTACGCCACTTCCGGCGAAAGAGTACAAGGGCTTGAGCACCCAATTTTCCAGGTCAGTTGGAATCTCTTTCAGCTCGCTAACGAAATAGGATTCGGGTACATACTTGTTTTTGAGAAAAGGCAAGCTGTATTTGCTCATGCGGAAATACCAATTCGGATGGCTTACCCAAGTTACATCTACCTCCTGGGTAAGATCAAAATCGCCGATGAGGTCGGGGCGTTGCTCCAATTCATCGAAAATCACGCGGTTGTAAATGCGGTGAATAGGGGTTTTTTGCCCATCGCGTAAGTAAAAAAGCTTGCGTCCTTCGCGGATGATTTTGCTCAAACACACAGCCTTTACGCCCGTAAGCTGTTCGGTTGCCCAAAAATCTGCGCGTGTTTTTTGCTTCTCTGGCTCTAATTCGAGCAATATCACATTTTCAGCCGCAACTTGGCCTTTGATAAGTCGGTTCAGCAGCTCCACATACGAGTGGTGCTCGTAGCCGCTGAGGTAGGGACCAAAATGGGTAGGAATGTTGTAATGCGCCTTGTAGGTTTCGGCCAAAATGGCTTGGTAAGAAAACAGCGAAGGAAAGCCTTGCAACTCGATGACCTGTGGAAACAAACGGCCATTTGCATCGGAACAGATGGCAAAATCGGTTATCATGATGGTAGGACGACCATCGTCGCCCGGCACCCATTGGTGAGTTGGGATGCCTTTTTTGCTTTGCTCGAGGTAGGCTGGGTCCATGATCGACTGGCCTATGAGCTGGCAGGCTTCTACCAATTGATCGCGCAAATCGGCTCCTACGAAAACGGGACTTTCGGCTACCCTGAAATCAACGGCTTCGCCGAGTTTATTGGCCAAGCTTTGCAGCAATTGCTGGTACAAACCATTGTTGTACTGCGTATTGATGGCTTGGCGCAGACTTTTGATCATGCGTGGGCCTCCGCCAGGCTGTACATGGCCATTTCTAAAAAGCGTGGTATAAGGGTATTGTGCGTGAGTGTGATTTTGTCGGCATCGTGCAAGTGCAACAGCATATTATCGTACTTGGCTTGGCCGTGATTACTCACGATTTGGGCTTTTTTCTCCTTGTCTTGCATATAAGCAATCATGCCTTGGGCATTGGCCTCGGGGTGAAACTGTGTGCCAAAAAAGGCATCGCTGAAGCGTACCGCCATTATCGCCCGTTCATAATCTACATGGTCACGGATTTTTTCAAGTGCCAAAAGTTGATATCCCTGCTTTTCAAGGGTACGAAAGTCGGGCTGAACTACCTGCCAATCGCGCGAATCTACTGCCCAAAATGGGTCGGGAAGTGTGTCCAAAAGCGGATCGTGTACGCCTTCTTGGGTTTTGTGTACCGGGAAAGTACCAAACGAAGTCGAACGTCGTTTGGTGACTTCGCCAATGCCAAAATGCTGACAAGCCATTTGAAAACTGTGGCAAATGAAAAAGACATGCTTTTTTTGGTCATGCACCTGATTGTGTTTCCACAAGGTATCGATGAGCTTCAGCCAGTTTTTTTCCCAGGCTGCGCCGCTGAGCAGCGGCGAACCGGGACCGCCTGTGCTGATGTAGATGTCGTAATCTAAACCGGGGAGGTGGTTGGCTCCTCGCACATCGTATATATCGTAATGCAGGTAAAAGCGATAGTCCTCCAGCATATCACGCAAATTGCGCATCCCTTGGTTGGCCGCGCCATCGTACATATCGAGTACAGCTACCTTATAATGTTTTCTATTTTTATCCATCCTGATTTTCCCTACCACTCCGCTGTAAAAATAACGATTCGGTTTAGATTCCCTTTAAAGTCTGGGCCATGTAGTAGTCAACCACGGCCCTGAGGTCGTTGGTTTGCTCGTACACCGCCAACTGCCGGTCAGCACCTGTGCCATTGTTCAGGATGTCGAAAACGCGGTTGATTTCGCTGCGACTTCCCAAATCATCTACCACATCTTCTACAAAAGCGAGCAGCTCATGGATCAGTCCACGGGTATTTACCTCCATCTCTTTGCCAAAGTCAATGAGTTTGCCATCGATGCCGTACCTACCCGCACGCCATTTATTTTCGTTCACCAAAGCACGTTTGTAGATCATGAAGTTGAGGTTTTGCTCACGCAATTTATACAGCTTGGCAACCAAGGCTTGGATGAGGGCCGTAATGGCAATGGTTTCGTCAACCGTCATGGGTACATCACAAATCCGGAATTCAATGGTGTCGAAAAATGGGTGCACGCGTACATCCCACCAAATCTTTTTGGCGTTGTCGATGCAATTGGTCTTCACCAACAGCTTTACATAGTTTTCGTATTCGGCAAAACTTTCAAAAAAATCAGGAATGCCCGTGCGGGGAAATTTGTCGAATACTTTCGAGCGAAACGATTTAAATCCAGTATTTCTACCTTCCCAAAAGGGAGAATTGGTGCTTAAAGCATAGATGTGAGGCAAAAAATAGCGTACCGAATTGGCGATGTGGATGGCCATTTCTTTGTCGGGCATGCCCACATGCACGTGTAAGCCGAAAATGAGATTCGAACGTGCAGCGTCTTGCAATTCATTTACGATTTCATTGTAACGCGGATGTTCAGTGATGAGCTGCGTTTGCCACATGCTGAAAGGATGCGTGCCGGCAGCACCTATGGCGAATCCCAATTCACCGGCCACCTGCGATACTACCCGGCGCAAATGGGCTACTTCGGTGCGTGCCTGGTGAATGTCTTGGCAAATGCGGGTGCCAACTTCCACCACTGCTTGGTGCATTTCTGCCTTTACTTGATCTTCGAGCAAGCGGTTGGCCGCCTCCACAATTTTTTGGTCGTGGGAGGTTAGCTCGCGACTGACAGGGTCAATTACTTGAAATTCTTCTTCAACACCAAGGGTGAATTTCATACAACGGCTTTTAGGATTTTTTGACAGTGGCAAATTAAAAAAGCCCCGCGAGCTGCGAGGCTTTTTTGTAAAAAAATATTGTAAAAATTACGACGGGTCTTTACCCATCATTTTTTCGGCAGCCAAAACTGCCTCTAATCCTATTAAATCGCCAAATGGCTTTTCAATTTTTTGACGTTTTTGGCGAACAGCTTTTTCAGCCTTTGGTTTACGGCCCCTTTTTGCCTTTTCCGCAGGTTTTGTTACAGATCCAGTAATAGCGGCTTTGGGCTTGCGACCCCGCTTCCCAGGCACTTTAGCAATTGCTTGTGATGCAGTGGCTGCTTTGGCAGGCCGTCCACGACGCTTAGGTGCGGTGGTGTCGGTGCTTCCCGTGCTTTGTTTGGCTGGACGCCCCCTGCGTTTAGGCGCTGCATCAGTTGCTGCTACTACATTTGCCTTTGCCGGACGTCCCCGCTTTTTGGGTGCACTTTCGCCTGCCGAAATCGCATTGTCAACGGCCTTAGGCTTGCGACCACGTTTCTTCGGCGCGACATCTGTTGCGCTAATGGCTTTGGGCTTCCGACCTCTTTTTTGCGGTTCTGCATTGGTTACTGCTACTGCTTTCGGTTTCCGTCCGCGCTTTTTACCGGTGGTGACTGCCGGTGTTTCGCCAACAGTTGCCTTAGGTTTGCGGCCACGCTTCTGCGGGGTGCTTACCACAGCGGCTTCCAACTTGAATTCGCCCATGCCTGCAGCGGCACTGCGTACATAGGTGCCCCAAGTAAGGTTGTCTTTGCCAGGCTTTTGCGCCAAGGCACGTTCGATGGCGTAATTGGCGGCGGTTTCCACAACCCATTCAAAATTATCAGCACCAACTGAATTGATGTCTGCATCGGGCGCAGGGTTGCAAAAATCGATGGCATATGGAATACCATCTCTTACAGCAAATTCTACAGTGTTAAAATCGTATCCCAAGGCATTGTTCAAGCGCAGTACATAGTCGGTTAGCAATGCCAGCATTTGTTCGCTGGGCTTCCGATCAGTTACATACCGCAGATGGTGCGGATTGCGTGGCTCGTATGGCATAATACGCACATGCTTGCGGCCTATGCAATAGCAACGATAATATTCTTCGAAAACGATTTCTTCCTGCAACATCATCACCAAGGTGTCGGTTTCGTTGTGCTTGGCAAATAAATCGTCGAGGTTTTCTACCCTGTATACGCTTTTCCAGCCACCACCTGCATGGGGTTTCATGTAAGCCGGAAATCCAATTTCTGCCACAATACCATCCCAATCCATCGGATAATGCAAATTGCGAAAAGATGCTGGCGTAGTATCGGGTGGCATTTGGTTCGACGGCAACAACACGGTTCTTGGCACCGGCACACCTACTTGAATAGCGAGACAATTGTTGAAAAATTTCTCATCAGCACTCCACCAAAATGGATTATTAATGACTGCAGTGCCCTGCAAAGCCGCGTTTTTCAAATAGGCCCGGTAGAAAGGTACGTCTTGTGAAATACGGTCAATAATTGCCGCATATCCCGAAGTTTGGCCTTGAATTACTTTGTCGATGAGCACAGGTTCCGCCTGAATGCCGGGTACATTTTTTGCGTTGATACGCGCCACAACCGCTTCAGGGAAAGTGTTTTCCTGTCCGTGCAGTATGCCGATTTTTTTCATACCGATGAAATTTTCTTTTGTTACTTTCAAAAATAGGAATTACCGACGAATTTATCAGTTTTAATTTCGTTGTGATGCATATTGTTGCTCTTTATTGTGGAAATTTTGGCAGAATTGTTTTTCAGTAGTTTCCTATGTTTGTGACCTGTCGATGATGACCACTTCTCTTACAAATCGCGCTGATGCTGGCAATGTTCTGGTAAAACAACAGCTCTCGCTTTATTCATATGCACTTCAACGAGAAGTAGCATGTACCTTGCTCTTGCCAATCACCACGCACATACCCTGGAAAGTACTCATTTTGAACGATGGACAGGATTTAGATGCGCTTAGAATGCCACAACATTTTCAAAAACTCGCCAAAACGGGACGTATTCAACCGACCATGTTGGTGGCCATTCATGCGCACAATCGATTGCAGGAGTATGGTGTGGCCGGACAACCAGATTACAAACAAAGAGGTGCGGCAGCAAGCCAATATGCGCAGTTTGTGACCCGCGAATTGTGGCCATTTATCAGCGAAAAATTTCCTATTTCTAATCAAGCTTCCCATCATTTCCTGGCGGGTTGTTCGCTGGGAGGATTGTCGGCTTTTGATATTGCGTGGAATCATCCACAGATTTTTGGCGGCGCAGGTGTATTTTCCGGCTCATTTTGGTGGCGTAAAAAAGCGCTTGACGATGGCTATACCGATGCCGATCGTATTGCGCACCACATGGTTCGTTTGAGCAAACACGGGAAAAAGCTTCGTTTTTGGTTCGAAGCGGGCACCGATGATGAGACGGCTGACCGGAATGGCAATGGTGTCATCGACTCCATTGAAGACACCCTTGACCTGATGACAGAATTGATGCTCAAGGGGTTTGAATTGCACCAGCATCTTGCTTATGTAGAAGTGAAAGGAGGCAAGCACGATCAGGCGACATGGGCGATGGTGATGCCGCAATTTTTGGAATGGGCTTTAAAGTGATATCATGAAATGTGTTTTACTTGTGTTGGTTGTGTTGCAAACTGCGTATGTTCAGGCAGAAAGTCCTGATAGCAGCGCTTCGCCTTGGAAGCGCAAATTGGAAATTGGATTGAATTTAAATCAAGCCAGTTTTACACCCAATTGGAAGGGAGGGGGAACCAATAATTTTGCCTTAGGTACCTTGGCAAGCGGTAGCCTGTCGTATACCAATGGTAAATTTAGTTGGATGAATGATATGCAACTGCAATATGGTTTTCAGCAAAACAAAGGACAAACTCGGAGAAAGACCCAGGATCTGGTCTTCATCGACTCGAAAGCAGGCTATGAAATCAGCCATAAATTGAATGCTTTTGGTGCCATGAACTTTGTGTCTCAATTTGCTCCAGGCTTAAATTACAGCAAAGACCCGTTGGGCAATGAAATTGCAACCGTTATTTCGCGCTGGATGGCTCCGGGGTATTTAACACAATCTTTTGGTGTTCAATACAAGCCTGTCGACTATTTTATGGTACGTTTGGGAGCGCTTGCTGCCCGACAAACCTTTGTTACTGATCCTGCTTTGAGTGCTGCAGGTGCTTTCGGCGTCGATAGCGGATCAACCCTGCAGGTAGATTACGGTTACCAAATTGTAGCCTCTTTCGACAAGAACTTGGCGAAGAACCTCAATCTAAAGGCCCGCTACTTGAGTTTTGGCGATTACACTGATTTTGGGCGTACCAACCACCGTCTCGATTTGATTGTTGCAGCCAGAGTAACAAAGTACATCAACACCAATTTAACAGCGGTGATGCTGTATGACCGCAACCAGGATTTGGCAGTACAATGGAGCCAAGTGCTTGCCCTGGGTTTGTTGTTTCAACTGCGTTAATGGTGCTCTTCCAAAAGGCATAAAAAAAGCCGGCTGAAAAGCCGGCTTTGTAGCCCGTAGGGGAATCGAACCCCTGTTACCAGAATGAAAATCTGGTGTCCTAACCCCTAGACGAACGGGCCATCGTTGGAATGTGGGTGCAAAGATAAGGCGAGCATTGAAAAGTACAAGCCCGAGGTGAAAAAAAATATCAATGTCTACCGATTTTAAAAAAATTGGTTTTGACGAGGCAGAAAACATAATTTCGCAACGCTAAGCACGTTGTGCAAGGCAGCTGTATGTATGAAGACGCTTCAACCAACGACAACCGGGACTTTCCACGTCAATTCTGAATTAGTAGCATTCGGATTTCTGCTTATCATGATGGCTTTCATTCCCATTTCGAAAGCGGTTGTGAGTTTAGCCGAAGCTTTGCTCGCTGTTTCGTGGCTCATTGGGTTTTCAAACCGTGAAATCAGGGCCAGACGCCTTACTACTTTAAAAACCACGCCCTATTTGTGGCTCTTTCCGGCACTTTTTCTCATGTATCCTTTGGGCATGGTGTATACAACTGACATGCGTGAGGGTTGGAGTGAAATCAACAACAAGCATTACTTTTTTACCTTGCCTTTGCTCATCGGTACGCTTCAAATGTCGCGCGACCAATTGAGATGGCTGTTCTTGACCTTTGCAATTTCCAATGTCTTGGTGGCCGTGACGGTATTTTACATTGTGGCGACTGGCAACGATTTTTTGCATGGATCTACACATATTCCATCGGCTTTTGAGCAAAGACCCCGCGCCAGCTTGTTCTTGTGCTTTAGCATTTTCATTGTGGCCGAATACCTGTATCACAAATGGAAGGAATTGAGCAATGAGGCCATTACAACGCTGTTCATTTTTGCTGCCATGTTGCTTACCGGACTCATCCTAATGAAAGGACGCATTGGTCAGCTTGGATTTGTTGTGCTGAGTCCGCTTTTTGTCTTGTTTTACCTGCAACGTACTCGGCCGCGCTTGTGGAACTGGGTTATGGCCGCAAGCCTGACTTGCTTGTTAGGCGCAGTCATGTATTTGTCGTTTGATGCCGTACGTCAGCCTTTTGACGAAGCAATCAACGAATTCCGTGAGAGCCAATTAGGCTACCCAACCAGCGAGCCCACCTATAGTTCTATCGGCCAGCGCATAGCATTTTATGAAGAGTTTTGGCCACTTTTTGTAGAGAACAAGTGGATAGGTATTGGTACTGGTGATTTGATACGCGATGGCAAGCCTTTGTTTGAGGATCAGCGCTTCCATATTCCGTTTCAAAAGCCCCACAATCAGTTTTTTGAAACAGCCATCAAATTTGGCATCATTGGTTTGTTTATCATGTTGTTGGTTTGGGGCTTTGCAGTCAAGTCGTTTAATCCAGCATTCCGCAAATTGGGCTATTTGTTTAGTATTTTGCTGTTTATCAGCATGTGGAGCGATTCTACCTTGGGAACACAAGGAGGCATTAGCTTTTTTATGGCCTTCACAACGCTTTTTTTGGTGCGCCCCAACGACCCTGTCTTTGTACAGCTGGAGCAAAACCATGCCGAGCCAGCCACAGCCTTAAATCCCGAAGGCCTTCGTTAGCCTGCAAAGACCGAAAAGGTGCAGCTGTAATGGCTGTGACAGCAAGCGCCTTTCTCTTGTTGTTTTTTGTTTCTAAGTGGTAGTGAAACTTCCATTGCAGGCGTGCAAGGCATCTTGTAATGCAAAAAGCAAATCAGGTTCCGTTTCCAGTGCATTGCCCACGACCACTAAATCGGCACCTGATTCCCAGGCCGTTTGAGCAGCAGCCCCCGAACGAATGCCACCACCTACAATGATGGGCAGACTGGTATGTTGCTTCACTGCTTGAAGCACTTTGGCAGGTACCGGATGGGGTGCGCCGGAGCCTGTATCGAGATAAATCACTTGCAAACCCAACATTTCGCCAGCCATTGCTGTACATGCGGCGATGTCGGGCTTTTTGGCTGGAATAGGACGGGTATCAGAAATGTACGAGACCGTGGTAGGTTCACCACCGTCGATGAGCATATAGCCTGTGGGCAAAACTTCCAATTGGGCAGCACGAATGGCAGGTGCGGCCGTAACATGGGCACCAATGAGAAATTCCGGATTTCTTCCCGAAATCAAAGACAAAAACAATAACGCATCGGCTTGGCCACTCACTTGCTGTACGCTCCCTGGAAATAAAATCAATGGCAGCGCAGTGCGTTCACGCAAGGCGTTGAGGGTATTTTCGAGTTGCTGCGTACTCAGCAAACTGCCCCCCACGAGCAAACAGCAGGCACCGGCAGCCGAAGCCAAAGGAACCAAACGATCGAGGTGTGATTCAGCTGCCTTGTCAGGATCAATCAAAACAGCCAGACCTTTTTTGTTTTCTGACCGCAATGAACGCAGGAGTGACAAATTGGATTTTTTCAATGTGATTGACGTTCGTAAAAACGAAAATAATCTTTTGCAACGAAATCGATGGTGAAATTGTAAAAATCGCACACGAAAGTCGCCTTACGTCTGTTATTCCCTTGAACAATTGGTATTTTTAGCACATGAAGTGGATTCTGATAGCAGCACTTTTTTGGGGTCAATGCAGTTTGCTGGGTGCACAAGCACCCGATGTAAGCTGGCTAAATATGTCTACACCTCTCAAAGGGGCGTATCAGCACAAAGTGTTGGCTGCTGATTTGCAGGGCTATTATGTGTATCAGTCGTCAGGAAGAGAAAGAAGCATCGACAAATTCAGCTTTAGTGGTGGTTTGCAATATTCCCACAAAATCCCACTCGATGACCGCAGCATAGAAGTTGAGCAGCTATTGGTGCGTAAGACCGATGTTTTGGTTTTTTTTAGTATTTACAACGGCGGCTTGCAAAAGCACGGACTTTTTTACATGCGTATTCCGCATCAAGGGGAGCCCAGTCGGCCTACCATCCTGCTCGATATGGACAATGTATCTAACAGGGCACGATCATTCTTTTACATTACAGCCAATGAGGACCTCAGTGGCTTTAGCGCGGTACATCAACACCAAACCCGTCCCGATGAGTCGCGCCTCGAAATGGCTTTTTTTGACGACAGCGTACGTTTGATCAGTAACACCCGCCTACTGCTGCCGCAAACCCAATTCAGGTACGAACTCAAAGCTGTTTGCCAAGACAAAAATCACCATCTCTATTTGCTAATGCAACAAATGAGCAAGGAGCGAAAAGGAAATGAACCGGGCTTGTTGTCGTACCAGTTGTTGAAAATGGACCGGATGACCAATCAGGCCGATGAGTTGATATTGGGTTCAAGTATTTACCATCTCAATGCCTTGCAAATGGGGTACGACCGGGCCAATCACCGTATTCGATTGGCTGGATTTTATGCTGAAAACAATAAAGGCGCCTTGCAAGGAGTAGTATCGGCCATCATCCAACCTGATACTTTTAAGTTCGACACCATTGGATACAGTAAATTTGATACAGAATTTGCCAACAAATTGTATGGCTTTAAATCGAATAAAAAGGAAAAGGAACTAACCGATTATTTTTTGGGCGACCTCATCATGCGCAGCGATGGGGGCGTAGTATTAATTGGTGAATCGAATTACCAGACCAACCAAACCTATGTGCAATACAGCCAAGGTTTTCCGATTTATCGTGAAGTAGTGTACTACCATTACGATGAAGTGGTGTTGGTTTCTATCCATCCGAATGGGAGCATCGACTGGCGCCAAATTGTGCCCAAAACGCAAATTAGCGTTACCCCCAGTCCCTATTTTAGTTATTACGCATTTCCGGTAGGAAAATACATTCATGTGGTGTTCAACCAGGAAACCCGCTCACGTAATTCGGTTATGTTATACAGCATAAACCAGAATGGACAGGTTTTTCCACGAAATGTTTTGACCGCTGAAGTAAGCGATGCCATGATCATTCCGGGCGATGGGCGTGCCATCAGTCCAACTACACTGCTCCTTCCTGCAAGCAGGCGCAAGAAGAAAGGTATTTTTCGTCTTACCTTTGATGGCACATGATCTCGGGGATATTCAAGTCGAACCAATTGCTATATGGGTATGGCATTACTACAGCACTGGTATTCATAGTGGTTTTTTGGAGCTCTTTTGGGGTAACTCCTCCAGCTGTGCTGTTTGAAGGCGAGCACTTGCTGATGGGAGCACTGCGCCAGCTACCATCGCCAGTGCTGCATTTTTTACAGGCGCTGATGATTGCGGGGGGTGGAATCATGTTCAATCAGTTATTGGTGAATGAAAAAATTAGTCGTGATTACAACGCACTCTTTTTGCTGGGCTATGTGATGGCGGCATTGAGTTTTGAAGCCTGGCGACTTCCTTCTGGGGCTTTTTTTTCAGGCTTTTTACTTTTGATGGTCATTCGCAACTTGATGATTGCTGGCAATTCTAAGCGACAATTGAGCTTGGTGTTCGACGCGGGTTTTCTGGGTGGATTGGCTTATCTCTTGTATGAGCCGGCCTGGGTGTTATTGCTTATCAGTTTTTTCGGCATTGTGCTGGGAGGTTTTTTTAGGTTGAAAGCTCTTTTGATTTGGCTTTTCGGCTATCTCACACCACTGTATTTATTCGCTTCGGTGGCATATTTGCGCAATCAGATGGGGTGGTTAACCGATTTGATTCCGCAATTCGAACGTGAAATTTGGTTGGCTTTGGTATTGAGTTGGCAACAGAAAATGCTGTTGGCGGTATCGCTGGCCGTTTTGATTTTAGGCATTTTATTCAGTTTTACCACTGTGAATTTGAAAACCAACGCATTGCGCAATGCACAACGATTGTTTTTCATTTGCTTATTATGTACGGTACCCACTTTGTGGTTTTTGCCAGCGAGTGGCTGGATGATGGCGGCCATGTTCGTGCCTATTTCGGCCTTTTACATGGGTAGATTTTTAGAAGCCGTGCCTGGCAATGGATGGTTTTCGGCATTGATTATTTCTTGGCTGATTTTATTGGGGCTGCCTTTGCTCCCAATTCCGTAATTAGGTTTGCCGATAATCAGCGCTTTTTGCGAACTTTGCCCAACTTAAATGCTTGAGATGAAATTTGGCGTTGTAATTTTCCCCGGTTCCAACTGCGACCGTGATACCCTTTATGTTTTAGGTGAAGTTTTGGGCCAACCGGTTGTTCCGCTTTGGCATAAGGATACCGATTTGCAAGGTGTTGACATGGTGGTTTTGCCAGGCGGTTTTTCGTACGGTGATTATTTGCGTTCAGGTGCTATTGCCCGCTTTTCTCCAATCATGGATCGGGTGATTGCCCATGCAAACAGAGGGGGATATGTGATGGGTATTTGCAATGGTTTCCAAATTTTGACGGAAGCTAAACTCGTTCCCGGAGCATTGTTGCACAATGAAAGCCGCAAATTCATCTGCAAAAATGTGCATTTAAAACCACAAACCACCAATTCACTGATTACCCGCAACTTGGCTACCACAGATGTGCTGCAAATTCCGATGGCCCATGGCGAAGGCAACTATTACATCGATGCGGATGGCCTCAAGGCATTGAACGACAACGACCAAGTGCTGTTCCGATATTGCGATGCAGACGGGAACATCACCCGTGAAAGCAATCCCAATGGTGCACTTGACAACATTGCCGGGGTTACCAATGCAGGCAGGAATGTATTTGGCATGATGCCGCACCCAGAACGTGCTGCTGATTCAGTGCTTGGCAATACCGACGGATTACGCATCCTTGAATCGCTGCTCGATTTGGTAGTATAATGGCGATGCCGTAAAAGCATAAAAAATCCCCTGTCGATTCGGCAGGGGATTTTTTTTAGAATTCATTCATGACCCAGGGCAACATGGCGCGCCAGGTAGGCCAGTCGTGCGTCCATTCTTGTCCCCAAATACTCAGGTGGTGCGGTATGGCTTTGTTGTGGAGCAGGGTGCTGAAATCGCGTGAGGCATGTGGGTCCTCATAAGCACCACTGCCTGTGGCGATCAATATTTTGCCCGACCGAATGGCTTCCAAGGTGCCGTGATCGGTCATGTTCGGAATGTAATGCGAGGGTGAATTGAAGTAAACCGTATCGTTGTAAAAATCGTCGGTGTACTCCATGAGGTTGTACACCCCACTCATGGCCACGACGCCACGGATCAAATCGGGCCGTTTCAAGAAGAGGTTCATGCTGTGGAGTGCACCAAAAGATGCACCGCAAGTGATGATGGGGGTGTCTTCGGAGGTATTGCTGCGAATGAATGGAATGACCTCGTTAAATATATACTGGTTCCATTGCTCGTGTCGCAGGGCGCGGTGTTCGGGATGCATGTTTTTGTTGAGCCAGCTTTCGTTGTTGATGCTGTCGACGCTGAACACCTTTACTTTGCCGCCTTCGATGGAACTTTTGATTTGATCGAGCAACTGAAAACGTTCGTATTCGAGGAAGTCGGCGGCGGCAGTGGGAATGAGCAACAAGGCTGGACCGTAATGCCCATAGCTGGCAATGGGCATGTCTTTGCTGAGGGCCGGACTAAACCAGCCGGTAATATCGCGGTGCATGGAGGTGTAACAGGTTTAAGAGCAAAAAGTAAATAAAAAATACGAACTGCCGAAATGCTGGGTGAAATCCTTTGGTTCTATCACCAAAACAGCCTGTTCAAATTTGCTCAATCATAGCATAATGAGCTTTGAGATGATTGAAGAAATGCTAGGCTTGATGACCCTTGACTCAAATTATCCCAGCCAATTAAAAAGTGTACTTCGAAAAATGCTAGGATTATGTGCCGATTTGAGCTCAGGAGGCAGCGTTCATTTTTGCCTTGCGGTAGCGCCAACCATGCCGGCAGGCCGCAACTGCACTGACTACCAGCACCAGCCTAATGCCCATGCCTTCATATTGCAACGCTCCCATCGAAAGGAGCATGACGATGCTGAGCAGGTACATCACAGCAGCGCCCAATGCAAGCAGTGGTTTGGCTACATAACGTTGAAGTACCCAGTGAAGGCCAAGTATGCCGATGAGTAAGGAAAAAAGCTGCAGTTGGGTCATGTGATAAGTAGGTTGCAAATACAAGGTACAAAAAAGATGTTGTTGTAACGTTTTTTTTTGCTTGATCCTGCCAAGCCATTGTTTGGCATTTTGAAACTTCTGCTGTACTTTTGCATCAGCTTATCCAGAAGGACGGAGGGAACGGCCCTACGAAGTCCTGGCAACCGCAAACTAAGACACTTGCCTTGGTTTGGCCTGGTGCCAATTCCGCTGCCACTAACAAATACCTGAGGCAGGAGATGAGCAGGCAGTAATCAGCTGAAAAGGGCTGTGTGCTACTTGCAAGTCGGTACCCGAATCCTTCGGGGATGAGCTAAACGAAACGTTTGGCTTTTTTTATGCAGTACGATATTCAAGAAGAGGTAAAAAAGCGCATCCTGGTGCTCGACGGCGCCATGGGTACGCAAATTCAGAACTATAAACTCACGGAAGCCGATTACCGCGGCAGCCGTTTTGCCAATTGGCCTTCGGACCTCAAAGGCAACAACGAATTGTTGTCGCTCACCCAGCCACACATCATTGAAAACATCCACCGCGCTTATTTTGAAGCAGGTGCCGACATTGCCGAAACCAATACCTTCAACGCCCAGCGCATTTCGATGGCCGATTATGGCATGGAGGAGCTGAGCTACGAACTCAATTACGCCTCTGCCCAACTGGCGCGTCAGGTAGCCGACGCATTTACGGCCGCCAATCAGGCCAAACCCCGCTTTGTGGCAGGGGCGATGGGGCCTACCAACCGCACGGCAAGCATCAGTCCCGACGTGAACAACCCCGGCTACCGTGCCATCGTATTCGATGATTTGGTAGCGGCCTACTACGAACAAATCCGCGGACTGGTCGATGGTGGGGTAGATGCCCTCTTGGTAGAAACCATTTTCGATACGCTCAACGCCAAGGCAGCGCTTTATGCCATCGACCAATACTTCCGCGACCACCAACGTGCGCCGCTGCCCATCATGGTGAGCGGTACCATTACCGACAACAGCGGTCGTACGTTAAGCGGACAAACCGTGGAGGCATTCCTTTATTCGATGTCGCATTTGCCCTTGTTGAGCATCGGTTTGAACTGCGCTTTGGGAGCTGCGCAGATGCGTCCGCACTTGCAGGCCTTGTCGAAAGCGGCCAAATTCCGCATTTCGGCCCACCCCAACGCGGGTTTGCCCAATGCCTTTGGCGAGTACGATGAAAGTCCGGCCATGATGCGTGCCCACATCAAAGACTTCCTCGACAACAATTTTGTGAACATCATCGGCGGCTGCTGCGGTACTTCGCCCGACCACATCCGCGAAATTGCCGCAGAGGCAGCGCTGCATCAGCCCAGGCCTACGCCGCAGCTCGAACCCGTAATGCACCTAAGCGGCTTGGAGCCCGTGAGCATCACCAAACAAACCAATTTTGTGAACGTGGGCGAGCGCACCAACGTAACCGGTTCGCGCATGTTTGCCCGCCTCATCAAAGAAGAAAAGTACGACGAAGCCGTGGAAGTGGCCCGTCAGCAGGTTGAAAACGGTGCGCAGGTCATCGATGTGAACTTCGACGAAGGCATGCTCGACTCCGAAGCTGCCATGACCCGCTTCCTCAACCTCATTGCTGCCGAGCCCGACATTGCCCGGGTGCCGGTGATGATCGACTCGTCGAAGTGGAGCGTGATAGAAGCAGGCTTGAAGTGCGTGCAAGGCAAGGCCATCGTAAACTCCATCTCGCTCAAAGAAGGAGAGGAGCGCTTCCGTTACTATGCCCATCAGGTGCGTGCCTATGGTGCCGCCGTGATTGTGATGGCCTTCGACGAGCAGGGTCAGGCCGACAGTTATGAGCGCCGCATCGAAATCTGCCAGCGCGCCTACAACATCCTGGTAAACGAAATTGGCTTCCCCGCCGAAGACATCATATTCGATCCCAATATCCTCACCGTGGCTACGGGCATTGAGGAGCACAACAATTATGCGGTCGATTTCATCAACGCCACCCGCTGGATCAAGCAAAACCTGCCTGGTGCCAAGGTAAGTGGCGGGGTGAGCAACATCAGCTTCAGTTTCCGCGGCAACGACAAAGTGCGCGAAGCCATGCACGCTGCCTTTTTGTACCACGCCATTCAGGCTGGTATGGACATGGGCATTGTGAATGCCGGCCAAATTGAGGTGTACGAAGAAATTGACAAGGAGCTGCTCGCGCATGTAGAAGATGTGTTGTTGAACCGTCGCAGCGATGCCACCGAGCGCCTCATCCAACTTGCTGAACAATACAAGGGCGGCAAGGGCAAGGAAGCCGCTGCCAAAGACGAAAGCTGGCGCCTCGAACCCGTGCAAGCCCGCCTTACCCATGCGTTGGTGAAGGGCATCGACGAATACATTGATGTAGATGTGGAAGAAGCCCGCCACCTGTTCGACAAGCCTTTGCAGGTGATTGAAGGACCGTTGATGGCTGGCATGAACGTGGTGGGTGACTTGTTTGGTGCCGGTAAGATGTTCCTGCCCCAGGTGGTGAAAAGCGCCCGGGTGATGAAAAAGGCTGTAGCCAATTTGATGCCTTATCTCGAAGCCGAAAAGCTGGCCAATCCAAGTGAAAACCAGCAAGCCAAGGGCAAAATACTGATGGCCACCGTCAAAGGCGACGTACACGACATCGGTAAAAACATAGTAGGCGTGGTGTTGCAGTGCAACAACTACGAAGTGATTGACCTGGGGGTGATGGTGAGTTGCGAGAAGATCTTGCAAGCCGCCATTGAGCACGAGGTAGATGTGATTGGCCTTTCGGGCCTCATCACGCCTTCGCTTGATGAAATGGTCTTTGTAGCCTCCGAAATGGAGCGTTTGGGCATCAAAAAGCCCTTGCTGATAGGCGGAGCTACTACTTCACGGGCGCACACGGCGGTGAAAATTGCCCCTGTATTTAGTGGTACAGTGGTACACGTGCTCGATGCCAGTCGATCAGTACCCGTGGTGAGCTCACTGCTCAGCCACGAGCAGCGCGATGCTTTTGCGGCCAATACCAAAGTAGAATACGACAAACTGCGCGAGGGCTATTTGAGTCGGGGCCGCGAAAAGGCCATGCTCACCATCGAGCAAGCACGCGCCAACCGCTTCCCCATTGATTGGAAGGTCGAAGAGCTGGCAGTTCCTGCCCAGCCCGGCATCCACGAATTCAGAAATTATCCGCTCGAAACGCTCGTCAATTACATCGACTGGACGCCCTTTTTCCAGGCTTGGGAGTTGCATGGCAAATACCCCAACATTCTGCACGACGAGGTAGTAGGCGAGGCCGCTACCAAGCTTTTCCAAGATGCGCAGGCCATGCTCAAAAGCATCGTAAAGGAGCAGTGGTTAGATGCACGCGCGGTGTTTGGGTTGTTTCCAGCAAACGCTGAGGGAGATGATATCGTTCTGGAGCTGGGTTCAGCCTCACCCCCGGCCCCTCTCCAGAGGAGAGGGGAGAGTGAGAACGCAGAGATTTTTGGAGGTGATCAAGGACAATCATCAACCGATGAGGAAGAAAGAGGTGAAAAGGGACGAAAATCGAATGTTTTTAAAGCATCACCAGATGCTTACGGATTGCTGAAGCCCATTGCTAGAGACTTTAGGAAAGAAATGACCCCCGCTGAAGAGCTGCTGTGGAAGCATGTCAGAAACAGCCAGCTTGGTCATAAAATACGAAGGCAGCACATCATTGAGCACTACATTGTGGACTTTGTGTGCATTAAAAAACGCGTAGTTATTGAAGTGGATGGAGGAATTCATATCGACCAACAAGAGGCTGATAGACAAAGAGAACTTGATTTGAATGCAAAGGGATTTGATATCATTCGTATCAACAACGAAGAGCTTTTCAGCAACCTCACAAAAGTTTTAAATGAATTGAAGTCAGCATTAGATCAGCGCGCTAATGTGGATGGCATTGGAAATTATCATGACTATGAGGACTTGAAAGCTACTTCTAACAAAGATTATTCTCAATTGGAAGACAAATCGAGCGCCCCTCTCCCCTGGAGAGGGGAAGGGGGTGAGGCCGGTGGCTACCGCTTTTTAACTTTGAGACAACAAGCCAAAAAAGCCGATGGACTGCCCAATCTCGCTCTGGCTGACTTTGTGGCGCCGAAAGAAACTGGTTTGCAAGACCACATAGGCTTGTTTGCCGTGGGCGTATTTGGTGCCGAAGAGCGGGTGAATGCCATGAAGGCTGCCCACGATGACTACAACGCCATTCTCCTGCAATCGCTTTCTGATCGTTTGGCCGAAGCATTTGCCGAGCACTTACACGAAAGGGTACGTAAAGAATATTGGGGTTATGAGCCGCAAGAACAGCTCAGCAACGACGATTTAATCGCCGAAAAATACCGCGGCATCCGTCCGGCACCTGGTTACCCCGCTTGTCCCGACCACCTCGACAAGCGTACCCTCTGGCAGGTACTGCAAGTGGAAGAGAAGATTGGCCTTACACTCACCGAATCGATGGCCATGTGGCCTGCCGCAGCGGTGAGTGGTTATTATCTCGCCCATCCGCAAGCCAAGTATTTCGGAGTCGGTAAAATTGACAAAGACCAGATTGAAGACTACGCCCTGCGCCGGGGCATCAGCTTAAAAGAGGCTGAGAAGTGGTTATCTCCAACGTTAAATTACAATCCATGAAAATCACTGAACACATAAAATCAGCCACCAAGACCCTGTTTTCGTTTGAAATCCTTCCTCCGTTAAAAGGCCAAGACATCAACCAAATTTACGCTGGCATTGAGCCCTTGATGGAGTTCAATCCGCCATTCATTGATGTTACCTACCACCGCGAGGAGTTCATCATGAAGCCCGTGGCCGATGGCACTTTCAGGCGCATCACCACCCGCAAAAGGCCGGGAACGGTAGCCATTTGTGCGGCCATCATGAACAAATTCAAGGTCGATGCGGTACCACACCTCATTTGCGGGGGCTTTAACCGCGAAGAGACCGAAAATGCTTTGATCGACTTGCATTTTTTGGGTATCGACAATGTGTTGGTGTTGCGAGGCGATAACCTAAAACACGAAACTGTTTTCACTCCCGAGCCCGATGGCAATGCCAATGCGCTTGAGTTGCTATTGCAAGTAAAGGAGATGAACAAGGGCCATTACCTCGATGAAGATTTGGTGAATCCAGTAGCAACCAATTTTTGCATTGGTGTGGCAGGTTATCCCGAAAAACACCAGGATGCGCCCAATTTGAAGTCGGATTTGCAATGGCTGAAAAAGAAAGTAGATGCAGGCGCGGAGTTCATCACTACCCAAATGTTCTTCGACAATAAGGCCTATTTCGACTTTTTGGAGAAGTGCAAGAAGCTCAATATCGACATTCCTATCATACCAGGCATCAAACCGATTGCCACCAAAAAGCAATTGACTGTATTGCCCAAGATTTTTCACATCGATATTCCAGAAGCACTTTCTGACGCTGTTGAAAAAGCCAAAGACGACAAGCAAGTAAAAGAAATTGGCATAGAATGGGCCATTCAGCAATGCAAAGAACTCAAAGCTGCAGGTGTGCCAGTGTTGCATTTTTACACCATGGGTCGCAGTGAAGCCACCAAGGCCATTGCACAACATGTGTTTTGATGGTATATTGCAGTATGGATGCTCCAAAAAAATCAACCGGAAAAATCGATAAGGCCAGCTTGGGCTATGGGTTGTTCATTGTAGGTGCCACAGCAGCCTTTTTTGAATTGGCATTTAGCGGAAAACTCTCTGTTAGTTTGCTACTTGTTGGTGCTGGCGTAGTGCTTTTAGCATTTTTCGACCGTGAAACCTTACTTCAGATGGTTTTCCCTTTCAGACGCGACAGTGGTAAAAATTCGGCGCGCTACTTAGGCGTTATGGGCATCGTGACCTACACGCTTAGCTACGCTCAAGGTTGGGTAGATCATCCTGATTATCCTTTGTTCATTGGATTGCTCCTCATTGCAGCTTCTGCCAGCTGGTATCTCATTCGTTTGGTGAAATTTGGCGAGCGTGGGCTTTAAGTGAAGAGCACCAAATCAAAAAAGCCCGAATCGATTAGATTCGGGCTTTTTTGATGTTTTGAAGGTCACTTAGTGATGTATTCAAAGCCGGTGTAGGGCACCAGGGCCCTGGGAATCCGGATGCCTTTAGGTGTTTGGTGGTTTTCGAGCATGGCAGCCACAATGCGAGGCAGGGCCATGGCTGATCCGTTGAGGGTGTGCGCCAGGTAGTTTTTGCCGTCGGCTGCTTTGTACCGCAATTTCAGGCGGTTTGCTTGGAAACTCTCAAAGTTGCTCACCGAACTCACTTCGAGCCAACGGCCCTGTGCGGCACTCCAAACTTCAAAGTCATAGGTGAGTGCTGAAGCAAAACTCATGTCGCCACCACACAAACGCAATATTCTGTAAGGTAACTCCAAAGACTCTACCAATTTGGCAACATGATTTCGCATGCGTTCGAGCACTGCGTAGCTGTTATCGGGATGGGCCAGTTCAACGATTTCTACCTTGTCAAATTGGTGAAGACGGTTCAAGCCACGAACATCTTTGCCATATGAACCGGCTTCGCGACGGAAGCAAGGAGTGTAGGCTGTATTTTGAACAGGAAAATCGCTTTCTTTCAAAATCACATCGCGGTACAAATTCGTTACAGGCACTTCAGCTGTGGGGGCGAGGTATAAATTATCAACGGTTGCATGATACATCTGGCCCTCCTTGTCGGGAAGCTGTCCGGTACCGAAACCTGAATCTTCATTTACCAGAATAGGCGGCTGTACTTCGAGGTAACCAGCGGCTGTATTTTGGTCGAGGAAAAAGTTGATGAGTGCACGTTGCAATTTGGCGCCCTGTCCTTTGTACACCGGAAAGCCCGCGCCAGTAACTTTAACGCCCAGTTCAAAATCTATGATGCCATATTCCGACGTCAATTCCCAATGGGGTTTTGCATCGGCAGCCAAGGTAGGGATGTTGGCAACCTGGAACACAACTTCATTGTCTTCAGGTGTTTTACCGGCAGGTACCGTAGTATGCGGAAGGTTGGGGAGGCGTACCAAAAGTTCTTGAACGAGCTGCTCCGTTTCGTTTTTTTGCTGTTCAATGTCGCGAGACGATTCTTTCAAACCCGCTACTTTGTTTTTGAGCGCGGTGCCCTCGGCTTGTTTCCCGCTTTTCATCAAATCACCAATTTCACGTGCCAAGGTATTTTGTTTGGCAAGTAAGTTGTCGAGTTGTGCTTGCAAGCTTTTGCGTTGATCATCGGCATCCAAAATTTGGTGCACCAAGGCAGCGGCATCGGGCAAGTGTTTGTGTTGCAGGCGTTCGATTACCAGATCGGGATTTTGACGAAGTACGGCTATTTGTAACATCTAAAGAATATTGCTACAAAACTACGCATGTGTGTTGAAAATCAACCATGCATGGGAATGCGCAATGTAAATATTGACCCGTGATTGACCCGTGAATCGACTGAAATTTGCCCACCAAGCAACTCTGCGTATTTGCGGGCGAGGGTTAAACCTATCCCCAACCCCTCGAAACCCCGGTCGATTTGTGCATCACCCGTTCTAAAGGCTTCAAAAATGTGTTTCAATTCTGTTGCTGGTATGCCGCTGCCGGTATCCTGTATGCGGAAACTGTAACTGGGTTCTCCCGCCCATAACTCACGCAACAATTCGATTTTGATTTTGCCCTGCTCGGTGTATTTTACTGCATTTTCCAACAGGGCATGAATGATCTTGCCCAAATAGCCTGCATGCGAAGATACTGTTTGTTCGCCTGCATAGTTCACCAATTCAAGTTTCAGTGATTTTACAACAACTTCATTTTCAAATTCTTTCATGCAAGCCATCACAATCTCATCGGGGCGTACAGCTTCTTTGGTGATCTGTTTGGTGCCATCTTCTATGGCCCCAAGCTCAAGAATTGACGTCATGGTTTTGCTCAAGCGATTGCCTGAATCGAGCAGTTCTTGGGCAATTTGGCCAATTTCTTCATCCTTGGCCTGAGCTTGCAGATACGACCCTAAGCCCAAAATGGCATTCATGGGTTTGCGGAGTTCATGGTTTACATTGGCCAAAAAGAAGCTCTTTAATTGACCCGCTTTTTCTGCTTGTTCCAAAGCTTGTTTGAGATCAGCGGTGCGCTGATCTACTTTTTCCTCTAGCGAAGCATTGAGTTTGTGCAATTCGGCCCCGTTCTTTTTGGTGATTTGAAAACGATTGAAAAGTAAGGCAATGAACAGCAAAGCCAAGCCAATGGCACCGATGTATACTTTGTTTAAAAGGGATTGCCGTTTGAAAAGCGATTCCTTGATGGAGGCGTCTTTCTGCAACAACTCAATCTCTTTTTCTTTTTTGTCGGTTTCATAGCGCGTTTGCGATTCAGCGGTCAACAAACGACGGTGCTCCGCCTCAATGCTGTCTTTTACCACCATCAACTCCCTTGTTGCCTTCAAACTTTGTCTAAAATCACCAGCCTTCTCATAAGTTTCTGACAAATTGGTCAGGGCCTCCAGTTGAATCGGACGGTCGGTAGCTGCCCGCGCGATTTCCAAGGCGGTTTGTGATAATCCAATCGATTCATTTAGCCGGCCAGTGATGCGCGCAATGCGTGCCTGCCCCATGATGGCCGCAGAAATTTGCGATGGATTGGCGATTTCTTGGGCGTACCGCAAAGCCTTTTTATAATAACTGCTGGCAAGGCTGAGCTGGTTGGTTTTGGCATGGATTTCACCTAAATTGAAATTGGCTGAGGCCATGCCGAATTTATCGCCCAATTCAGTGTCGATTTTCAACGACTCACGGTAGCTTTGGATGGCTTTTTCCAAATCACCACTTTCTTCGAATATCACGCCCAAATTGTTGTGGGTGTAGCTGACGCCCATGCGATTGCCGCTTTTGACAAACATTTCCTGGGCTTGTTGGTAATGTGAACGAGCCTGTTCAAATTGCCGTTGATTCATATAAATATTGCCAATGTTGCAGCGTAAGCTGGCTACACCATTGATCTGACCCAACGCTTCCTTGTAGGCCAATGCCTGCAAATAATAATCGAGTGCCAGTTTGTAATTGCCCCGTTCAAAATGGATGGTTCCGATGGAAGAAAGCACGGCACTGATGCCAGCAGAATCTTGCAATAATTCGTATAAATCGTAAGCCTTCCGCGCTTCATTGAGCGACTCCGCCAGTCGATTTTGCATGGTGAGGGCATTGCTCAGTACCCTGTAGGCATCGGCACGGTGGGTTGGGGTTAGCTTTTTATTTTTGTCATTGAGCAACGACTGCATGAGCTGAATGGAACTGTCGGTATTGACCTCATTGTACGATTTGGCCAATTCAATGGTTAATTCAATAGCCTTGTCGCCACGGGCCATGTTGAGCTCTTTCCGCAATTTTTCGCGCTTATCTTGCGCCGAAACCGGAAGCACCAACCATGCTGTGCAAACAAGTGCAAGAAAGAATATTATTTTTGACACCTTGTCCGATGCTTTGAATCAAACCCGAAAATCGCTAATACACTTGGTCCGTGCTATTATTTTTTTAGTAATTCAATTTATTTTTATTTCAGGGGCATCAGGCCAGGCAGATAGCAGTGGTTTAAAAGCACCCTTGGGCTCCGAAACCGGTATTCGTGTTGGGGTTCGTCCTGTCTTGAGCTATCGCTTCGTGCCCAAAGAAACCTATTTGGTAGAATTGCTCTTTACCAAAAGCGGAGAAAGTTTGCTGTTTACGGCATTGTACCAGAAACAAAACCCTTTTGGACCGCTGGGCGCCTATTATCGCTACGGCGCTGGTTTTTCGATTGGCGGCTGGAACCAACAGTTGATTTCGGGTCCCGACATGCAACTGGGCGTTGATTATTATTTGCCGGTAGCGCCGCTTGTATTGAGTCTCGATTTGCGCCCGTGGGTACGCATCACGGGACGACTTGAAGCCAATGGCGAGCTGGCGGCATCTTTGCGCTATGTGTTTTGAGAAAAAAAATGCAGCAACCTTGTCATTTCTACGATTAATTGCTAAAATTGCCCTCATCAATCGGCGAGAGATCTGAAAGCCGATCACTCCTCCCGATTTTTTCATTTCCGCACCGATTGCTTCGGTCCGTCAAATCAAGTCGGGAATACCCGAATTTATTTCAACACCTATCGCGTGACTGAGAAAAAACAACGTGGTCGCCCCAAAGCACAAGCTGCTGCCGAGACCACTCCTGCCGAAGAACCGGCAACCGCAAAACGTCGCGGCCGTCCGAAAAAGGAAGATGCTGCCCGCCCAGAATTGTTTGATGCTGCCACAGTGGCCCTCGATGCCGAAGTGAGCTATGAACCCATTGCCGATGAGCCTGAGCCATTGATGCCAGTAGCGGCAGCACCATCGGAAGATGCTGCTGAAGAGGCCAAAGGTGAAGCAACAGGCATGGAATCGCCCATGGGTGAAGCTCCGGCTGCTCCCACAGCCGATGCGCGTCCACCCTTTGAACGGAGGAACCGTGAATTCAGGGAGCGCGACAACCGTGAAGGCCGTGAACAACGTGAACCTCGTGAAAATCGCGACAACCGTGAAAATCGCGAACCACGCGAGGTCCGGGAACCACGCGACAACCGCGAGCAACGCGACAACCGGGAACCACGGGAGTTCCGCGAAGGACGCGACAACCGCCGCGAAGGACGCGACAACCGCGAGCAAAACCAACGCCCCGAACGCCAGCAATATGCCTTTGAAAACATCGTAAGCCACGAAGGTGTGCTCGAAATGATGCCCGATGGCTATGGCTTCCTGCGTTCGGCCGATTACCACTACCTCTCTTCACCCGACGATGTGTACGTGGCACCCCACCAAATCAAATCATACAGCCTCAAAACAGGTGATACCGTAAAAGGCAATGTGCGCCCTCCAAAAGAAGGCGAGAAATACTTTGCCCTCACGCGCATAGAATCGATCAATGGCCTCACACCGCAAGAAATCCGCGACCGGGTGCCATTCGATTTCCTCACGCCTTTGTTCCCGAACGAGCGCCTCAAACTCAGTCACCGACCCGAGAACTTGAGCATGCGCATCATGGATTTGTTTACGCCCATCGGAAAAGGACAACGTGGCTTGATTGTGGCCCAGCCTAAAACAGGTAAAACCTTCTTGCTGAAGGATGTTGCCAATGCCATTGCCCACAACCACCCAGAGGTTTACCTGATCATCTTGCTCATCGACGAACGCCCCGAAGAAGTAACCGATATGGCTCGCTCAGTGAAAGCGGAAGTGGTGGCCTCGACCTTCGATGAGCCTGCTGATCGCCACGTAAAAGTGGCCAATATTGTGCTCGAAAAGGCCAAGCGCCTGGTAGAATGCGGTCACGACGTGGTCATATTGCTCGACTCCATTACCCGTTTGGCCCGTGCCTACAATACGGTGCAGCCGGCTTCTGGCAAAATTTTGTCGGGCGGTGTTGATGCCAACGCACTCCACAAACCCAAGCGGTTCTTTGGTGCTGCGCGTAAAATCGAAAATGGCGGTTCACTCACCATTCTGGCCACTGCGCTTATCGATACCGGTTCGAAAATGGACGAAGTAATCTTCGAAGAATTTAAGGGAACTGGCAATATGGAATTGCAGCTCGACCGCAAATTGTCGAACAAGCGGATTTATCCCGCCATCGATGTGGTGGCCTCAAGTACCCGCCGCGAGGACTTGCTGCTCGACCGCGACGAACTGAAGAAAATGTACATCCTCCGCAATCACTTGTCGGACATGACTTCTCAAGAATCGATGGAGTTGCTGCTGCAAAACATGCGTGGCACATTCTCCAACGAAGAATTCCTGATGTCGATGAATCACTAAGATTTCTTTACAAAACAAAAAACCCCGCCATGTGCGGGGTTTTTTGTTTGTTGATTCAATCGGTTTTCGCCACTTATTTGGGTAGCAAATGTTTGTTGAAATGCACCAAAATGCGGCGATATTCATCGGCCCAAGAACTACTTTCCACAAAGCCATGGTCCTCCACGGGGTATGCAATGAGTTCCCAGTCGGTTTTGCCAGCTTCAATCAATCGCTGGCTGTAGCGTACAACATCTTGGTAATGTACGTTCACATCCACCACCCCGTGTAGCATAAGCAAAGGGGCTGAAAGCTGTGGTGCGAAGAATATGGGTGAACTGCGTCGGAAAGCCAGTGAATCGGTTTCGGGGGTATTGAGGATGTTGCTGGTGTAACCGTGGTTGTAGTGCGCCCAATCTGTTACCGAGCGCAATGCAGCTCCACAAGCAAAAATTCCAGGCTGGGTAGTAAGGGCCATGAGGGTGATAAAACCACCGTAAGAACCACCATAGATGCCGATACGTTGGGCATCTACGCCTTGTTGGGCTGTCAAGTAGCGGGCACCATCCACCTGGTCCTGTAAATCGCGGCCACCCATGTAGCGGTAAATGGCGGTGCGCCAATCGCGACCATATCCGGCGGAGGCACGGTAGTCGATATCCAAAACAGTATAGCCTTTTTCCGCCAGCAAATGGTGAAACATGTATTCGCGGTAATATTGGCTCCACCACTGGTGAACATTCTGCAGGTAGCCGGCACCGTGTACAAAAATGACTGCCGCGCCATTGCTTTTGCCATTGGGTTTATACAATCGGGCAGGTACTTTGGCACCATCAGAAGCAGGTATCTCTACGATTTCGGGCACGCGCCAGGGGTAGGCTGCGAATGCGGCTGTTTGGCTTTGTGTGATTTGTTTGGCTGCTGCGCCGGGCTGATTGGCCTGAACATATAATTCGGTGGGCCGGTTGGCGGTGGAGTACAGTATTGCCAGCCACTTTTCGTCGGGCGAAAGCCTTGCTTCGTGCTTGCCGCTGCCCGTTGTGAGTTTCACCAGTTCGCCACCTTTTACCGAAAGGCGATAGAAATGCTGTTCATACGGACGCTCGCGGTTGCTGTGCAGGTAAAAGAACTGTTTGTTGGCACTGAGTTGCACATTGAGCACTTCAAAATTGCCGGCGGTGAGTGCACGCATCCGCTGTTGGGCGTGATGGAAGGCATAAAGATGTGAAAAGCCAGTTTTTTCGCTTTGGAACCAGCATTCTTGCTCACTGATCCATCCCAGCGAACCGGCATGGATGCCCGGACCGCCAATCCAGGCCGTATCGCTTTGGTGGTCGGCCAATTGCCAATTCACGTTAGCAGCATCTACCAAAATGAGCCAACGATCTTTGTTGTCGGTAGCCCGCAATTGCACCAAGGCAAGTTTGCCTGATGGATTAAATACAGGCGCCGAAATACCGAAAGTGCGCTCACTTTTGAGGCTGTCGTCACCGGTTTTTCGAAGGTAGGCCGGTTTTTGACGGATGGCGGGTAGGTGGCTGAATGACAGGTAACGTACCGAGTCTGTTTCGCTATCGTAAATGCCGTAGCGCTGAACGGTAGCTTTTTCGGTGCCTACCTTGGGGCGCGCCATCAGGTCGCGGGTATAGCCTGAGGCATCGAGGTAATCGGGCACTTCGGTGCGTTTGTTGTCGGTGGGAGCTGCGATCACAAAATGGATGTGGCGGCCGTCGGGACTCGCTTCTGCCCACAAAAGTCGGTCAGCTCCCTGATAAATGGCTTTGGGCAGTTTCATGCCCATTCGATCTCGGCGGGCTTCAAGGCTATCGGCCACGGCTTTACGTTTGCTCAAAACGTCAAACAATGCGTACTGTTCGTCACGCAAACGGTCGTTTTTGTCTTTATCGGGGGCTTTGCCACTTTGGAAATTGCTGAGTTGACGGATGCTGCCGTCGCGGGTTGACCAGGCAAACCATTGACCCGCACTTTGGTAAAGCAGTGCATCGCCCTGCGCTGAAAAGCGTGGGCGACTAACCCCTTGCACCAGATGGGTAAGCTGAACAGGCGATGCGGTTGCATTGCGCTGATAAAACAGCTGTCCCTGTTTCACCCATGCTTGCTGTTGTCGGCTTTGGTCGAATACTCGCTCTGGCAAATGCAGTTCTTTTTGCTCGGCTTCGCTTACCAATTGCGGCGAATTGGCAGCAGTGGTGCTGCGGTACGTATCGCTCAGCAGCTTGCCATCGCGTTTCCAGTCAAAATAGACTTGCTTGCTATCGGCACTCCAACGCGGATTTTCGGGCGAATGACCAATAAAATCGTTGCCTTGCATCATCACTTCCAAAGGTGGAAGCTGGCTTTGTGCATGGGACAGGGTGCAAAACAATGTTGCCGCAAGGAGCAGAGAAATGTGGTGCTTCATGGGCTAAAGATAGTAGACGGCACAAAAAAAGGGAGGCCGAACCGACCTCCCTTGCATTGCTGCTGATGTGCTTAGATTATTTCCTGTTTGATGCGTTCAATGATGGCGTCGAGCTCGGCCAATTTCGCATCGTACAGTTTAACATCGGCCAATTGGGTATTGAGGCTGATGTAGTATTTGATTTTAGGCTCGGTGCCACTCGGACGGGCCGAAATGATGCCGCCGTTTTCGGTGATGAACTGCATTACATTCGATTTGGGCAGGTCGATCGGCCAGGTTTGGCCGGTACGCAAATCAGTTTCGATGCGTTGCTCATAGTCTTTCACCCGCATGATGTTCATGCCAGCCAAGGTTTTAGGCGGGTTGGCCCGGTAACCCGCCATGAGCTCCTGAATTTCTTCGGCCCCGCGTTTGCCTGCTTTGGTAAACGATAACAAAGCTTCTTTGTACAAACCATATTCACGGTAAATGTCGATCAACACTTCGTACAGGCTTTTGCCCTTGTTTTTGTAGTGCGCACACATTTCGGCCAGCATGGTGCAAGCCACCACAGCGTCCTTGTCGCGCACATGGTCGCCCACCAAATAGCCGTAACTTTCTTCACAGCCGGCAATAAAGGTTTTTTGCCCTTGCAACTGGGTCATCAGCGCCCCAATAAACTTGAAACCCGTGAGCGTATTGTAGCAATTCACCCCTTTGCTCTCCGCCATTTTGTCGATGAGGTAGGTGGTTACCACGGTTTTGATGATGTACTCGTTGCCGGTGAGCATGCCCTTGCTTTCCCACTGGTTGAGCAGGTAATAAAAAAGGAGGCTGCCTGTTTGATTGCCGTTGAGCAAGATGTATTCGCCTTGCGGATTGCGGATGGCAATGCCCACGCGGTCGGCATCGGGGTCGGTGGCCATGACAATGTCGGCGCCTACCTTTTCAGCCTTGCGCAAAGCCAGGGTCATGGCTTCGTGCTCTTCGGGGTTGGGATAAATCACGGTAGGGAAGTTGCCATCGGGGATGCACTGCTCTTCTACCAGGTGAACATTGGTGAAGCCCAACTGCTTGAGGGCTCGTGGTACGATGTCAACCGCGGTACCATGTATAGGAGAAAACACAATGGACAGGTCGTGCTGCGCAGCAATGGCCTCGCGGTCTATGCTTACTTTGGTGATGGTATTGATGAAGAGCTCATCGATTTCGGCGCCGATGCGCTCAATGAGCTCGGGCTTGGCGGTGAACTTTATTTGCGATACGTTGGTGATTTTCATCACCTCGCCAATGATGTTTTTGTCGTGCGGGGCAATGATTTGTCCGCCGTCATTCCAGTATGCCTTAAATCCGCTGTACTCTTTTGGGTTGTGTGAAGCAGTGAGCATTACACCGCTTTGGCAACCCAAATGGCGAATGGCGAACGACAATTCGGGTGTAGGCCGCAGTCCATCGAAAAAGAATACCTTGATGCCATTGGCCGAAAACACATCGGCTACAATTTGGGCAAAGAGGGTGGCATTGTTGCGCGAGTCATGCGCCAAGGCCACTTTGATTTGCTGTCCGGGAAACTGCTGCAATAAATAGTTGCTCAAACCTTGGGTTGCCGCTCCAATGGTGTATTTGTTCATGCGGTTGGTACCCACCCCCATGATGCCGCGCATCCCACCGGTACCAAATTCCAGGTCGCGGTAAAAAGAGTCAACAACGGCATCTGAATCCTTGCTATTTAACAGGGCTTGAACGCCCGCTTTGGTTTCGGCATCATATTCGCCATCGAGCCAAGCCTGAGCTCGCGCCAATATGGCAGCATCAACATTATTCATCGTAATTTTTGCGGTTTAGCGCTCCGAAGTTCGGTATTTTTTTATGTGATGCGTAAAAAATCCGTGAATTTCGACTGCTATTTCGCGGTGTTTTTGGGTTTAATCTTGCCGTAACGCAAGTCGTACCACCAGCCAGCAAATGGATGGGGCAGTTCCTTGAAAAAAGGCTTTTTGCAGCTGTATTTGGCGATGATTATATCACGCTCTTGGTGAGCAGGTGTGTCGAGCAATTGGTATAAACCGCGGCCGCCAACGGGCTTTGAGTGCCAAACTGCTACTTGGTCGAGTACACCAATTTTTTTGTGGCTAAGCAACTCGGTCCAGGCCAGGTCATAACCCCAACTGCTGTTGTTTTCCTTGAAGGTGGACAAGAGTATTTTTACAGTGTCGCGGGTCATCAGTGGACACATTACTTCTACATGGCTCACCCTGCGAAATCCGCCGCCTTTTTGTAAGAGAATGCGATAGCTGTAGTGGCTGTTGTGGGTAAGGGCCGGCTGGGCCAACACAAAAGGACCGCTTGAAAATAAGCGAAACATACGGTTGATATCGGCCGTGGTTGTTACGATGTCGTCATCGGGGAACCAGAAGTAGTCGTATTGGTCGATGATTTCAGGCAGAAAATCGGCCAGCATATGCCATTTGAACCCACGTAAATGTTGGTAATATGTCGACGCAGGTCGATTTGCCACGCCTTCTGAAGTATAATCGAGCAAGGCAAGATCGAACTGTGCATCACCTTGCACCCAGCTGTGGATGACATGATCGTGTCCGATGGGTGCCGCAACCAAGCATTTCATGCCGCAAAGATGCACAATCTCAACCTATCCCAGCAGAATAGCCATTTTTTTGGCGATGAAACGGGTAGCATAAGCCGGGTTGAAGCGATACAATTTGTCCATAAATCCTGCATCGCTGCCCACCAATACCCTGAATTGATTGGCTTCTACGGCATCGAGCAAAATCACAGCAGCCTTTTCTGCAGGAAGTGCCTTGAATTGCTTCGCAGCTTTTTCAGCAGCCGGGCCACTTGGTCCCTGAACGCCTGAATTGCTGGTGATATTGGTTGCAATGGCACCCGGAAAAGCAACGGTTACACGCACCGGGCTGTTCATCAACTCGGCATACAAGGCTTCGGTAAACAGCTTAACGGCTGCTTTTGCAGCACCATAAATGGCTTGCCCTGGCACCGGCAAAAAGCCGCCCATGCTTGCAATATTGAGGATGTGTGCTTCGGGCCGTTGCATGAGATGAGGTAGAAATGCGCGGGTCATGCCAAGGGTGCCGTAGAAATTTACATCCATTACCCGATTAATGGCGGCATCGTCGAGATCAGCCACCTTCACAAATGGTTGGATGATTCCAGCGTTGTTGATAAGGCCATCTACACTGCCATGGGCGGCCATCACTTGCTCGGGAAGCGCCTCAACACCGGCCCGGTGGGTGATGTTGAGCTCGTGGAGCGATAGGCGGTTTGCTGAAGAACCAGCCAATTGACGGGTTTCTTCGAGGCTGTTGGGGTGCATGTCAACTGCGGCAACCCGACCGCCTCTGCGTAATATTTCGAGTACCAAGGCGCGGCCAATGCCGCTGCCGCCGCCAGTAACTACCCAGGTTTTATGTTGCACTTGCATGGTGTATGGTTTTGAAGGCCTTATTGCAGCGCGATTTTCGCGATACACCGAAAGTTAAGAAAAAGGACAAAAAAATCCAAATATTCTATTTGAATCTTCCTGGCATCACCACCAATTGAATAAAATTGACTTCTAGTTGATCAACACGCATTTGCCCGGCACCGCTGCTCAGCAGTTGGCCCGGGAAGTAGCGCAAGCTCGTGCGCAGGTACCAGCGTTGGAGCTCGTCGGGACGGATATCCCAACCGGCTGTAATGCCGGGCGATAGCAACCAGCCATCGTAATTGAAAGAGAATGTGTTCGTTTCGGGGCGAAGCTGGGTGTTTACTTGCCAACGGTCGGCGCTCAGCACTGCGCCTACGTAAGGCACAAAACCGTGGTAATCGGCAAAAAAGTGGTAGCCTTCGAGGCTAATGGCCCGGCGGCTGATTTCTTGGCTGTTGCCAAAAGCGGAGATGCTGCTGTTCATTGAACGGTACACCAAGCTCATTTGCACATCGCGCGGCTGGTAGTAGTAACCCAGCATGATTTCAAGCATCGAGCCGCCAGCATGTTGCCCAAGCCAAGGGAGTTGCTGGCTCAGGTAGGCGGCTTTGGGCAGGAAAAAGGCCGCCGATGGACCCAGGCCCACAGTCCAGCTGTTCAGTCGGCCGAGCTTTGAAAGGGTGTCTGTCAGGTAGGAAGTACGGCCACTTTTCCAGTTTTTTTCAGCTCCCAGGGTGGTATCAAACATCCATTTGTAACCCAGGCTTAGGGCGCCACCTGGCAATTGGGCGCTTCCTTGGGCTTGGGTGCCAAAGTGGTAGTCCCATTGATTGTTGAAAGTTTGCCGCCATCCTGCTTCAAACAAATGAGCACCATGCAAGTAGTACAATCCGGCTTGCAAGGGCAGTCGGTTGCGCGATACAGTTGCACCATCGCCAAAAGCGATGCGGTCGACCATATGCGAAAAGCCCACATAAGGTCGCAATTTGCCACTTTCGATGCGCCAAGGAAGGTAACGGAAACCTGTTTCAATGCCTCCTTTTTGTCGGTTTTCGCCGGTGGTAAGTATCGGGAAAGCCACATAAAAATCGGCATGTCCCCAAAAGTGGGTGCCACCAATGAGTAAACGGTGATTGCCTTCGGTGCCCAATGCCGCAGCTTGGACGATGACGGGGTCGTTTGACTGAAATTGACTTGCGCCCATCCGCCAAGTGCTGCTTGTACCCAAGGTGAGCTGAGCAAAACGATGGCGGGTATTACCACCTTCTACGAAAGGTTGAGCGGAAGCTGGTTGCGACCACAGCAGCAGCGCCAACGTGGCAGCGGCTAAGGTGGTGTTGGCTTTCACTTTTTGCACAGGAGGTTTGCCTTGGCTCAAGCGCACATTCCAATAAATGAGCAGGGGGGTGAAAGCCATGGTGGGACCCAGCCAAATGAGCCAGTGCCCGTTGCTATTCACGACCAAAAAGGCAGTGAAAACGGCAATGTACGTGCCTATCATATTGCCCAAATGCCTGCGTAACCAAGCCATGGGAGGTAATTTTCCTCCTTTGAAGCGCAACCACCAGCCATAGGTGTCTTGCAGGGCCAAACTGAGCTGAATAGCCCCGAATACCATGAGCACCAAATTCAAACTGGTCAACATAAAGCTGCCATTGACCAGGCCCAAAATACCCAAAAAGTAATCGAAAGCATAGGGCTTGAGGCTTTTGTCGCGCACCGAACGGTAGCCTACTTGTACTTGATAGCAGGTAAACAAGCCAATGTAAAGCAAGAAGGTGGCGTTTTCGGCCAGGTGATACCAGCTTTTCCATGCAGCAATGCCAATGGCACTGAAGGCCACCCCTAAAACACTGTAGTAAAATATGCGGCCGCTTACACGGTGGGTTTGTTCCCATTTGCGGGCTAATAAAGCGGGTATGCCTGCCACCAAGGCCATGCCTCCACAAACAACGTGGATGAAAAGAGCGGTTTGATACAAAAAATCCATGTGGTAGTGATTTGGTTACGGCAACAAACATGGACAAGCCTCTTGGAACTACCTTGGCCTATGTGACCAACGGTAGGTTTTGGGGCCAATGGTAAGCTTTTGTGACGAAAGGGAAGGGGAGTATGGCGTTTGGCAAGCTCAAATGGCGGCGGCATGCCTGCCATATTGGTGTAACAGTTGCGGAAGATCGCTGTTGAGGCTACGTGAAACAGGTACTTCTAAACCCCCCATATCGAGGTGCAGTCGGTAGCCTTGCGCGTTGCCTGAGGTGCGCACCACCCGGCGCAAGTTCACGGCAAAACTTTTATGGCAGCGCAGCAGAGCAGGGTAGGGTGCCATATCCGCTTCTAGCTGTTTCATGCTTTTGCGCAGCACCTTTGTTTCGGTTTTTCCGGCCGACTCATATACCAATTCAATGTAATTTTCAGCCGCCTGCACCAGCAGAATTGCATGCCAGTGAAGTGATACTGATTCGTCTTGGTTGTCGCCTTTGATGGTCAAAATATCGGGATGATGTGGAGCAGCTGTTTCAGTTGCACTGGCCAAGTCGGCATTCAGCTCTTCAGCCCCAGCGCGGTATCTTTTTTCAAGTAAAAGTTGGTTGGCAATGAAACTGCCGGCCACAGGAAAAATGCCTACGCCCAAGGTTACCACCTCAAAAAAAAGGATGCGTCCCAGGCTCATGCCATCGCCGATGGCCCAACTGGTGTAAGCGGCATTCGCCAGGCCAATGATGCCCACATTGAGCATGGTAAAGGCAATTTGTTTGCCGGTCGTCCAGCGCACCTCCCTGAAATAGCCAGGGAAAAGGCCAATGAAGATGGCATTTAAGGCAAACATGCTGAGGGTGGTTACGCCTCCGTAGCCCCAAATGTGCCAGGCAAAATGGGGCATTTCACCTATGCCAAATGGTTGAAAAATGCCCAAAAACAAGCTCACAAACAAGCCAAAAAGCAAGTTCTGCATGAAACGCATGCGGCGCGATTCATTGAGCGGGTAGGGTTGTTGGAGGATGTGAAACACACGTGCAAAATACATAAAGCGGCCGATTGCGGGATAAAATCGTGCAAAAGCCTGTGTGATTTTACGCCCCCCTGCTTATCTTGCATGCACTAAATCTGAATGCGTATGATTGGCTGGGTAATTTTTGCCGTAGTGGCACTGGGCGGATTTGTATTTGTGTTGACCAAATACACCAAAGAGCCGCATTAAAAAACATAGGCAAGCCGTCTGCTTGCCTATGTTCAAAAACCTAAAGCTGTTTGTTAAAAATTACCTGAGTAGGTTCAGTGTGAGAGAAAAACGCTCGCCAGCCAGGGCATCAGCATCGTAGGTTTTGATGTTTTCAAACGCACGACGCAATTGTTTTTCTAAAAAGGCACTTTCGGTGTCTACATCGAGTACCTGAAGATAACCCAGGCTGTCGATGGTGAAGTGTACGGTTGGACTTTCCCCTTCGCACAAATCAAATACTTTGGCAGGAATACGCAATTCGTTTTGAATGGTGCTGTACATGCGCTTAACGCGGCTGTCTTCGGCTGTTAATTTGTTGTCGGCCAAGCTACTACCGATGGTCAGGGTGGTCAACAGTGCGCTGAGGAGGAGGGTTTTGAGGGTTTTCATGGGTTGGTTTTTTAGGGTTTGTTCTTACTTTTTGTTTCGGTTTTGGGTTGGGTTGAGACCCGTTACAATTAGCAGACGCACAAAGTTACGCAGAGGTTGCATGGGGGGTGGTTAAATGGATGTTAAGGGGAGTGAAAGGAATGTTAATGTCACGTCAACCTGCGAATGCAGCATTGTTAAAGTGCTTGGCACTGGCGAGGCTTCACTGCAAATGCGCTTGGAAATGCGCAGGATTTAAAATGATGGCGATTTGTGCTTCAATGAACACGCGTCCAAAGCGCAAACGCTTCGCGCTGCTGCTTGCTCGGGTTGCTCATCCTTTCGATGTGGTAAGTGGCAAACCACCCGCCGGCAGCATCGGCTTCCAGCACCGCTTGGTGCTCGTGCAGCATTTTATCGCGCCAACGCAAGAGGCAATGTTGTTCATCGGTCCAGCTGATTTCGAGCAAAGCATCTTCGGCTACCAAGCCTACTCCGTTTGCTGGTGAACCTGGCGCAACCATCACCACCATTCCTGCTTCTCCACCTGCCTTGCTGCGGAGGCCCAGCAGGCGTTCCTCGCGGTTTTCGGAAGGGGTAAGGCGTAAGCCGCAACCCAACCACTGAAGGGCTTCGGCCAAAACGGCCTCGCGCGACAAAGGCCGCTGGTAGTGCTGTTCAAAAAAGGCTTCGAAACTGCTGTCGGTGATTTCGTAGAGCAGCTCCAACAAGCGGGCCTCGTCGTATTGCAGGCCATTCACCGCATCGGCATAGAGGCGGCGCATGAGGGTGTCGAGGCTGTGCGCATTTTGGGTGCGGCGACGGATCTCGAGGTCGAGGCACAGTGCACTCAGCATCCCCTCGGCATAAATGCTTACGCGGCGATGGGGTGCAGCCGGACCGCCATAACCATCCACCCAGGTGTCGATGCTGCTGGTATGAAGGCTGTGGTTGTAGCGACCGTAATTGTCGAAATGCCGCTTGAGGTACACATCCACTTCTTCAGCATAGGCTTCCCAGTTAAACACCCCACTGCGCAAGAGAAATAAATCGCCGTAATAGGTGGTGAAACCTTCGTATACATAGCCCAAGGGCGAATAATTTTCGCGCTGGTAATCGTATGGAGCGAAGGCCTCGGGTTGGATGTATTTGACATTCCAGGTATGGAAAAGCTCGTGCGAACTCACACCCAGCAGCTCGCTGTAGAGGCCTGTGAAGAGGTTCTCGGCCGGACCCAGTGCCAGCACCGTGCTGTTGCGGTGTTCCACACCATGGTACCAGGCAAAGGGGAAGATGAGGAAGAGATAGTGGTATTCATTCACCGGCAGGGCTCCCATGGTATCGAGCTGCACCCGGGTAAAGGCTTTGAAGTCGTTCAAAACGCGCTCCCAGGGCACTTCCTTTACCCCATGAAACCAAAGGTGGTGGCGTATACCGTCCATTTCAAAGCTGTTGTGCTGCATTTGGCGCGAGGCCAGGATGGGCATGTCGACCAATTCATCGAAATCGGCAGCTTCGTAAAGGCCGGCATTCAGGCGCATGCCAGTGGCTATTTCAAAATCGCCCTCCAGTTCTAACAGCAAACTGCAGGGCTGGGGCCTGCTGGCCGCGGTATACACGCAGCAGTGCACCGGATTTACGTAAAACAAGCTTTCATCTACATAACAGCCACCGGCATCGGTTTGGTTGGCAAAGTAGCTGTAGTGGAAATGCAGGCGTTCATGCCCTTTGCTGTGCACCCGCCAGCACGAGCGGGTGACTTTGTGCAGGTGCAGTTCGTCGCCATCTGAATTTCGGGCACTCACACCCACTACATTGCGGGCGAAATTGCCCAGCTCGTAGCGACCAGGCCGCCAGTCGGGCAGCCAAACATCGGTGAATTCAGCGCGCGGATCACATTCAAAAATGGCCAACACGCGCAGGTGGCGGGGCCTTTGGGGGTCGGGAGCCAGGTGGTAATGTGCCATGAGGGGAAGATAGGAAAATTAGCGGAAATGGCCATCCAGGGGTTCAAAGTTCAAGGTTCAAAATTCAAAATTCAAAAATGAGGCTGCAGCTGTGCTGCTGGAAGCTGGCGCAACCTGAGCGTATCAATAAATCAGGTTTTTACCAAAAAACAGCTGCGGACATGAATGTATCGTCCTTCTCCTTTGGAGAAGGATAAGCGGATGAGGCCAAAGAACTACAATGCGCTGCATCGTCCCCCTACATTCACTAATAAGCCCTCAAGCATTCATACCAGCATTGGCTTGGATGCTATCCTCCTTGTCGACGGCCAACATCCTTATTTCCTCGTTGAATCCTTCAGCCCCAAGCAGTAACTTTGAGGCATGACCTATTCTAGCACGCAACCTGGTTTGCACATAGCCCACCGCGAGGAAGCCCTGCCCCTCGTGTACTTTTTGCCCAATGGGCAAGTCCCTACCCACGCTGGTTTCACTGCTTCCGAAACCGAGTACCTACAAACCCGCTTGGCCGCCAAAGCCCGGGTAATTGCCTTGCACCGCCTGCCGCAATTGCAGTGGGTGGTAGTGCCTGCCGATAAAAAAACCAATGCTTCCCGACTCGAAGCAGCCCGCACCGCCGGTCACACCCTCTACCAACAGCTCAAAGCCCTGGAAGTAAGCCGGGTGCAAATTGCAGGTTCAGGCGATGTGGATGGCCTATTGGCCCTGGCCGAAGGTTTGGTGCTGTCGGCTTACCAATTCAACCGCTACAAAACCGGTGACCGCCAACCCAAATACGCCCTCACCCAGGTCGATTTGGTAGACGCCGCCCTCACCGCCGAAGCCGTGAGCGAGCTGCACAACCTCTGCAGTGCCGTGTATGCCGCCCGCGACCTGGTGAACGAGCCCCAATCGTTCCTCAGCGCCGAGCAGTTCAGCGAAGAAATCCGCCAGCTCGGACAAGCCGCCGGTTTCAGCGTTGAAACCTTCAACAAAAAGCAGATCGAAAGCCTCAAAATGGGCGGTCTGCTGGCTGTGAACCGCGGTTCGCAAAAGCCACCTACCTTCAATATCCTCGAATACAAACCCGCCAATGCCCGCAACAGCCAACCCATTGTGCTGGTAGGCAAAGGCATTGTGTACGATACAGGCGGACTCAGCCTCAAGCCCACGCCCGGCAGCATGGACAGCATGAAGTGCGACATGGCCGGTGGTGCTGCGGTGGTAGCTACCCTTTCGGCCTTGGCTAAAAACAAACTCCCACTGCACGTGGTGGGCCTCATTCCAGCCACGGACAACCGTCCCGGCGAGGATGCCTACACCCCCGGCGACGTCATCACCATGTACAACGGCATGACCGTTGAGGTGTTGAACACCGATGCAGAAGGCCGCCTCATCCTGGCCGACGCGCTGCATTACGCCAAAAAATACAATCCCGAATTGGTGATCGATTTGGCCACCCTCACCGGATCGGCCGTGCTCGCCATTGGCAGTCAGGGCAGCGTGGTGATGGGCACCGCCGCCGACGAAACCTTCGGTAGCCTGCTCGAAAGCGGCCATGCCGTGCACGAGCGTTTGGCGCATTTTCCGTTTTGGGAAGAGTATGCCGACATGCTCAAGAGCCACATTGCCGACCTCAAAAACATTGGCGGTCGCGAAGCCGGCGCCATCACTGCGGGCAAATTCCTCGAGTATTTTGTTGATTACCCTTGGATCCACATCGACATTGCGGGTCCCGCCTTCCTCGATGCGGAAAGCAGCTACCGCGCCAAGCATGGCACCGGTGTAGGCGTACGATTGTTGTACAACTTCCTCAAAAAATACGCCCATGGATAAGCCCCGCATAGGTATCAGCGTGGGCGATTTGAACGGCATTGGCATGGAGCTCATCATCAAAACGCTGATGGACCCACGCATCACCCACTATTGCACGCCCATTGTGTATGGTTCGTCGCGCACGGCCTCTTACCACCGCAAGGTGCTGGGGGTAAACGATTGGAGTTTCAACCTCATCAACGAGGCTTCGGCTGCCAATCCGAAACGCGCCAATTTGGTCACCGTTTGGCAAGATGAGGTGAATATCCAGCTCGGTCAAGCCGACCCCGAAGTGGGCAAGTACGCCTTCACTTCGCTCGAAGCCGCGGTGAAAGACCTACAGGCCGGACAAATCGACGCCCTGGTCACTGCGCCCATCAACAAAGACACCATCCAAAGCGACCAATTCCGCTTTCCGGGTCATACCGAATATTTGCAGGAAGCATTTGGTGCCAAAGAAGTGCTCATGTTTTTGGTGAGCGACAAGCTGCGTGTGGGTACGGTAACCGGTCACATGCCTTTGCGCGAAGTGGCCGGCAAGCTCAAGGAAGCCGACATTCTGCGCAAGCTGCAAATCATGCACCGCTCGTTGCTCATCGATTTTGGCATCCGCCGGCCGCGCATTGCGGTGCTTTCGTTGAATCCGCATGCGGGCGACAACGGATTGCTGGGCAGCGAAGAAAACGACATCATCATTCCCGCAGTGCAAAAAGCCCAGGCCGAAGGCATGCAGGTATACGGTCCGTACGGCGCCGACGGCTTTTTTGGCTCGGCCCTTTTCACCCGTTTTGATGCCGTTTTGGGCATGTACCACGACCAGGTGTTAACGCCCTTCAAGGCCCTTGCTTTTGAAAGTGGGGTGAATTTCACGGCCGGTTTGCCGGCGGTGCGCACTTCGCCCGACCATGGCACCGGCTACGACATTGCAGGTAAAAACGAGGCGGATCCATCGTCGTTCCGTGCTTCGCTTTTTGCAGCCATCGACTTGTTCAACGCCCGCACCGAAAACCTGGCCTTGGAAGCAGGTTCCCTCAAGGGCGGGAAGGTGAAGCTGGAAGATGAGCGCTGAATCTTAAAGATGAAAAAAGTATAACATATCCCGGGGCCAATTTCCCGGGATTTTTTTATTCGAAAAAAAGTCAAAAGGTTGATGCCGAATGCATCCATTGGAATCAGGGATTATAATCATTTCGATCGACAGTAATTTCATTCGCCAATCTGGTGGCTATTTTGTTACCCGCTAAACGCGCAGATTTTAATAGACCATTTCTGCTGCGTTTATAGGCAAAGTCTGCGGGAACCCCTATCGTCGAAAACGCGACGCAGCAAGCGCAGATGGTGCGCAGATGGTGCGCAGATGGTGCGCAGCAATTGCCAGAAACCAAGCAGCAAGATGCAAAATCTCAGGGTGTGTTGATGTTGATTATTGGTAGAAATGTTGTGGTGTGACGATGAAGTTCAGAAAAGTAGTTGAAAAAGATTATTAATTGATGTTTAATTGCGTAATTTGTACGCATGTTTGAATTTGATGCATACAAAAGTGCGCAAAACAAAGAAAAGCATGGAATCGACTTTTTGGAGGCACAAGAGCTTTGGCAAGATCAATCACGCGTGGTTTTTCCGTCGAGCAATACTGAAGAGCCACGGTATGTAATGATATCAAGGCTTCATGGAAACTGTTGGTCGGCAATATTTACCTATCGCCAAAATAAAATTCGAATCATATCTGTAAGGAGGTCAAGAGAAAATGAAAAAGCAATCTATTTCGGCAGCAGCATTTGAAGAGGCATTTGATAGAGGCGAAGATATTTTGCCTTACGTTGACTTGAGCAAGGCAACGAGGCCTGGATTGGAACCTCGGCGGGTGAGTGTCGATTTCCCCGAATGGATGGTGCATGATTTGGATTTGCTGGCCAACAAATTGGGGATTACCCGTCAGAGCCTGATAAAGGTGTACATTGCCGATCGCTTGAAGACGGAGCAGGGGTAGGGTGCGTTTTTGTCAAATTCAAACAATGCCAATTATAAAGCTCGAATGTATCATCAATGCACCTAGGGACCGGGTTTTTGACTTGGCACGTAGCATCGATTTACATCAAATTTCAGCGGGAAATACGAATGAAAGAGCCGTTGCTGGTCGTATCAGTGGATTGATTGACTTGAATGAAACGGTTACCTGGCGGGCCAAGCACTTGGGTGTTTATCAGCATTTAACAGCCAAAATCTCCGCATTTGATAGGCCAAACCATTTTAACGACGAAATGGTGAGCGGTGCCTTTAAAAGATTTAAGCACAAACACATCTTCGAATCTCGTCCTGATGGTACAACCCTGATGATTGATTTGTTTGACTATACCGCTCCTTTTGGCTTCCTGGGTAAATTGGCGGATGTAATTTTTTTGGAAGCGTATATGGCCGGTTTTTTGCGCCACCGCAACAAAGTCATCAAGGATTTCGCTGAATCAGATAAGTGGAAACAATGCTTAGATGTCTCTGGCCAGTTGTTTTAATGATGCTTATACCTTGGAACTTGCCAATAATCCGAACGGAATCGCGAATTTCGAATTTCAAATGCCGAACCTCTACCTCATCCCTTGCCCCCTCGTTCCCAGCGACTACTCCGAAACCGCTGCCGCTGCACTCGCTGCCAGCATTCCTGCAACGGTAGTGCCGCTGGCCAGCCGACTGAAGCATTGGGTGGTGGAAAGCGAGAAGGAAGGCCGCCGCTATTTGAAGGCTTTGAACCGCGAAATCGACATCAATACCCTGCAAATGACCCTGCTCAACGAACATTCGGTGGTGCGCGATGCCCGTAAATGGCTGCAGCCAGCCTTGGAGGGGCACGATATGGGACTAATGAGCGATGCGGGTTGTCCGGCCGTGGCCGACCCCGGTGCCCTCGTTGTGGCCGAAGCCCACCGTTTGGGCATACAAGTGGTTCCCGTAACGGGACCCTCGAGCATCTTGCTTACCCTGATGGGTTCAGGCTTTAACGGACAAAAATTTGCTTTTCAGGGCTATTTACCGGTCGACAAGGCCGCGCGTAAAAAAGCGCTGCTCGATTTAGAAAACGAAAGCCGGCAGCGCCACCTGACCCAGCTGTTCATCGAAGCCCCTTACCGCAACAACCAAATGCTTGAAACGGCCATCCAAAGCCTGCACCCCAACACCCGCTTGTGCATAGGGGTGGAACTAACGGGCCCCGGTGAGCAGCTCATCAGCCAGCCCATCAGCCAATGGCGCAAAAGTCCCCCGCCCGATATTCATAAGCGGCCGACGGTGTTTGCGTTGTATGCGGGATAATTCGAGAAGTCGGCGTCTGATTTATTGAGTCAAAATCATTGATTATCAGAATTAAACGAATCGATGGACGGCGACAAAGCCTTAAGTCGGTTCCGCCTCCGCCCCTTGCTTTTTTCGTTTGTTGGCCTCGGGCGTGTAGCTTAGAGCAAACGAAAAAAAGCAGATGCAACGATTAGCCCATAAAGTAGCGGTAATCACCGGCGGTGCCAATGGCATTGGTCGGGCCGCCGCTCTCAAATTTGTAAACGAAGGCGCCCGGGTAATCATTTGGGATGTAAATACCGAAAAAGGAGCCGCCACCCTGGCCGAGCTCAATGCCATTCAGCCCGGTAACCACTTTGCGCGGGTAGATACCACCCAACTGGCTGCCGTAGAAGCCGCCACGGCAGAGGTGTTGGCCGCATATGGCCAAATCGACATCCTGGTAAACAATGCGGGCATCACCCGCGATGCTACTTTGGCCAAAATGACGCCCGAACAATGGCAGCAGGTCATTGACGTAAACCTCACGGGGGTATTCAACTGCACCAAGGCCATCAGCGTGGGCATGGCCGAGCGGGGCAGCGGCCGCATCATCAATACCTCTTCGGTGGTGGGGCTGTACGGCAATTTTGGACAAACCAATTATGTAGCCACCAAAGCTGGCGTCATCGGCATGACCAAAACCTGGGCCCGCGAACTGGGTCGCAAAGGCATTTTGGTGAATGCCGTAGCGCCGGGCTTCATTGCCACCGACATGGTGACCGCCATGCCCGAAAAGGTGCTCGACATGATGCGCGCACGTTCGCCACTCAACCGTTTGGGCACCCCCGAAGACATTGCCAATGTGTATTGTTTCCTGGCCAGCGACGAAGCTTCGTACATCAGCGGAGCCACCATCAGCGTCGACGGTGCCCTCAGCCTCTAAACCCATTCCATGCGCAAAGCTGTCATAACCGGCACCGGCCACTATGTTCCCAAGCGGGTGGTGCCCAACCAATATTTCAATGAACTGCTGGGTGAAGATGTCGACACCTGGCTCCGCACCAATGTAGAAATCTACGAACGCCGCTGGTGTGCCGAAGACGAAAGCACCGCCGACCTCTGCGAAAAGGCTGCCCAGCGGGTGTTGGAAGCGGCGGGCATCAGCGCGGCCGATATCGACCTCATCGTTGTGGCCACCGATACACCCGAGTACATTTCGCCCTCCACCGCTGCCGTTTTGCAACACCGCTTGGGGGCGAAAAAAGCCGGTACTTTCGACCTCAATACAGCCTGTGCGGGCTTTGTAACCGCCATCGATGTAGCCGCCAAATACATTGTGGCCGACGACCGCTACCAACATGTTTTGGTGATTGGGGCTTATGCCATGAGCAAATACCTCAACCTCACCGACAAAAAAACCGTCACCCTTTTTGCCGATGGGGCAGGAGGCGTGGTGCTCAGCGCCCAAACGGATACCGAGCGCGGATTCGCTGCCAGTGAGCTGCGCACCGAAGGCCAGTATGCGGGTTGGATGGGCATTTACGGCGGAGGCACACACTTGCCGCTCAATGCCGAAAGGGTGGCCAACAAAGAACACTTGCTGCAGTTTGTGCAGAAGTTCCCCAAGGAGCTCAATCCCACCTACTGGACCGATATGACCCAGCATTTATGCCAGCGATTGGGGGTGCAGCCAAGCGACATTGCCCACTTTTTCATCACCCAAATCAACATCAACAGCATACGCGAAACGCTCGATCGGCTGGGCTTGCCCCACGACCGTGCCACCACCATCATGCACCATTATGGTTATACTGGTTCGGCGGCCATCCCCATGGCCCTTGATTTGGCGGCTCGTTCGGGAAAAATCAAACCCGGCGACCTCATCATGCTCATTGGCTCGGGAGGGGGGCTGGCCTTTGCCGCAGCGGCCTTCAGGTACTAGTTCAAAGTTCAAAGTTCAAGGTTCAAGGTTCAAAGTTCAAGGTTCAAAAAGGGGTTTTGCTTCGCTCAACCCGCATAACGGCCTAAAAAATTCTTAATAACATGAATAATCACTATCCAATATACGCTTGCGACCTACAATCAAGCGCCCCTCTCCACTGGAGAGGGGAAGGGGGTGAGGCCTTGCCAAACTTCAAGGTTCAACGGAAGTTAACCTAAAACACAATCATAAATCCCAATCCCAATCCCAATCCCAAAGCATAAATCCGCCACCATGCCCCACATCTCCACCCCCCGCCTCCGTCAGGCTTACCGCAGCCTCGGCAATCCGGCCCATCCGGCCATTTTGATGGTTCACGGCAACGCCTCTTCTTCCATTTTTTGGGAAGAACAGATGGAGCTGCTGGCCAACGATTTTTACTGCATCGCGCCCGATTTGCGGGGTTTTGGCGATACCGAAGATTTTTTGATTGATGCCACACGCGGGTTTGGCGACCATGCCGACGACCTGCTCGAGCTGCTCGACGCCCTGAACCTCCAACAAGTACATGCCATTGGACATTCGTTGGGTGGCGGCGTGCTGTATACCCTGGTGGGCAAGGCACCCGCACGATTTAAGTCGATAACCTTGGTCAATCCGGCTTCGCCCTTCGGTTTTGGAGGCACCAAAGACGTACAGGGTACCCCCTGTTTCCCCGATTTTGCGGGCTCGGGCGGAGGCATTGTCAATCCCGATTTCCCCAAGCTCATAGCCGCGGGCGACCGCAGTGCCGACAATCCGCAGGCAAGTCCACGCGTGGTGATGAACGCCTTTTACTGGAAACCCCCTTTCACTGCCCCCCGCGAAGAAGCCCTGCTCGATGGATTGTTGAGCGAAAAAATAGGGGAAGACCGCTACCCCGGCGATTTTGTGGCTTCCGAAAACTATCCTTTTACCGCGCCAGGCCGTTTTGGGCCCATCAACGCCTCATCGCCCAAATACCTGGGCGATTCGGTAGCCCGTTTTGAGGCTACCAGCATGCCTGTATTGTGGGTGCGCGGCAGCGACGACCAAATTGTGAGCGACAACAGCTTCTTCGATTTGGGTACGCTCGGAAAATTGGGTTTTATTCCCGGCTATCCGGGCGAAGCCGTATACCCTTCGCAGCCCATGGTAAGTCAAACCCGTTATGTGTTGGAGCGCCGTTTAGGGGCCTTCACCGAAGTGGTCATGGCCGATACTGGTCACTCGCCCTACATTGAAAAGCCCCAGGAGTTCTACGCGCACTTTTCGGCTTTCTTGAAGCAAAACGCTTAGCATGAACAATAGCGCCCTGGTACTGCCCACCGCCCTCTTGCTGCTCGCCTACATGGCCACCATCGTTTGGTTGGTGTTTAGAGGCGCCCGCAAAATCAATTCCCTGGCCGATTATGCCGTGGGAAGCGTACGTTTTTCACCCGTGGCGGTAGGTTTGGCGCTGGCCGCCAGCATGACCAGTGCAGCTACTTTTATCATCAACCCGGGCTTTGTGGCCATGTATGGCATCAGCGGATTCATCAGTTATGGCTTGGTGATGCCTGCCGGAGCGCTCATCAGCCTGGTGCTGTTGACCAAGGGTTTTAGGCGGTACGGCCAAACCGTGAAAGCCCTCAGCTTGGCCCAATGGATGGGTACCCGTTACCAAAGCAAGGGTTATGCGTTCTTTTTTGCCGTTCTGGCCCTGCTGCTGGTCACGTTTGTGGTGCTCATCAACGTAGGGCTCACCCAAATTTTGTCGCGCGCCTTGGCTGCCGATCCGCTATGGGTGTTGACGGGCATTGTGGTTTTCGTGTTTGGCTACATGATGTTCGGCGGTGCCAACAGCATGGTGTACACCAATACCATCCAAGCGGTTATCATGGCGGTGGTGGCCATCATTTTGCTGGGCTCGGGTTACGAGCATTTCAGCGATGGCGTACATGGTTTTTTGGCCAAACTCAAAGCCATCGATCCGCTTTTGGTAGCACATACCAATCCCAGCAGCTTTTTGTACCGCGACTGGTTTGAAATGGGCTTGGTGCAGTTCCTAATTGGGGTGGCGGTGGTTTGTCAGCCACACATCATCACCAAAGCCTTGTTGTTGCAAGAAGAGCGCGATGTGAACCGCTTTTTGGTAACCGGCATTGGGGTACAAGCCTTGTTTTTTCTGGTGGTAGGCGTTGGGCTGTTCGCCCGCTTGCAATTCCCCGATTTGATGCTCGATGGTCAGAAAATCCCTACCGACGGCATCCTATCGGCTTATGTAGTGCAGGAGTTTCTGGTGGCCGTTGGCTTGCTGGTGGTGTTGGGACTCATTTCTGCCGGCATCAGCACCCTCGAAGGGCTTATTCAAAGCCTCAGCACCACCATCTCTACCGATTTGTTGCCGGTATTCAGGCCACAGATTTTGGGCTTGGCCGACAACAAAAGGGTGTGGCTCAACCGGGTGGTCATCGTTTTGCTGGCAGTGATCGGCTGGATTTTCAGTTATCGCCAATTGGTGGCACCCAACCTGAGCGTGGCCATTTTCGCCCAAAATGGGGTGTATGCCTATTTTGCCGCAGCCTTTGTGCCGGTATTGTTCGGCATGTTTTTGCCCAAAGCCCGTTTGATAACGGTGGCAGCTGCGAGTGCCACGGCCTTGCTGGTGCACTTTGGGGTGTATTACGGCGAACTTACGTGGTACATGCAAGTGCCAGTTAAAAATCCGGCCATACCCGCCGCCCTGGCCTTGATGGCCGCTTTGTTGGTGGGTGGTGCATTGTATTTTGTAAGAGATAAAAACCGAATTTTAGCAGCATGATGTTCGATTGGAGCAGCAAATGGGCCGTTTACAGTCCGCATAAAACCGCCATCAAAGAGGCCCATACCGGCCGCGAAATCAGCTATGCCCATTTGAATGCACAGGCTGATGCTGCCGCTGGTTGGCTGCAATCGCTGGGCGTGGGCAAGGGCGACCGGGTGGTGGTGCTTGCCGAGTTTTGCGTGGAGTATGTGGTGCTGTTTTCAGCGGCGCAAAAAATGGGTTGCATTTTGGTGCCTCTGAATTACCGATTGAGTCCACGCGAAATCGACTACCTCTTGGGCGATTCGGCGCCAGCTGTGATTTTGGTAGAACCCAAATTCCGAGATTTATTGCGCGATGCCCCGCAATCGCATGGCATCAGCCTGTTTGAGTTGGGTGCCTTGGCAAGTCTGAGTAGCGGCCATGCGCAACAAAGGGCGGTGAGTTTGCAGCCCGATGATCCCATTTTCATCCTCTACACCAGTGGCACCACGGGCTTTCCGAAAGGGGCCTTGTACACCCACCGCATGCTGCTGTGGAACAGCCTCAATACAGCCTTGCGCTTGAACATCACCAGTGCCGACCGCACCCTGAATGTGATGCCACCTTTTCATACCGGTGGCTGGAACGTGCTCACCACCCCATTTTTGCATTTTGGTGCCACGGTGGTATTGTTGCCAAAATTCGAGGCCGGCGAGGTATTGCGCTTGCTCGAAAGTGAGCGCATCGATTTGTTCATGGGCGTGCCTACCATGATCAGGCTGCTGGCCGATGAACCAGCCTTCGACACAGTGAAGCTCGATGCCCTGCGTTATTTCATTGTGGGCGGTGAAGCCTTGCCTATTCCTGTAATTGAAAAATGGAACCAAAAAGGCGTTCCCATCCGGCAGGGGTATGGTTTGACCGAGGCGGGTCCCAACGTCACCTCCTTGCCCGAATCCGACGCCATCCGCAAGCGCGGCAGCATTGGTTTCCCCAACTTTTACCTCGAAACCCGTTTGGTGAACGAAGCCGGTGAAACCGTTGAAGGTGAGGGCAGCGGTGAGTTTTGGCTCAAAGGCGAGGTGGTAACACCTGGTTATTGGCGACATGAAGAAGCCACGGCTGCAGCCTTTCACGACGGCTGGTTTCGCACCGGCGATGTGCTGCAGCGCGACGAAGAGGGCTATTTGTATGTGATCGACCGCATCAAAAACATGTTCATCAGTGGAGGCGAAAATGTATATCCTGCCGAGGTGGAAAAGTTCTTGCAAACCCATCCTACCGTGGCAGAAGCCGCCGTCATTGGCGTTTCTGATGAGCGCTGGGGCGAAGTGGGCAGGGCCTTTGTGGTTGCCAAAACCGATGCTCAAGTTACGGCTGATGAGCTGCGCGCCTTTTGTGTAGGTGGATTGGCCAAATTTAAGGTGCCGAAGTATTTCGAGCTGGTGGACGACATTCCCAAGAACGATACGGGGAAAGTGGATAGAAAGAAGTTGGTGGCGCTTCGCGGGTGATGCACTGCGTGCTGTGGGTGCTTCGCTGGTGACGCTTCGCTGGTGATGCACTTCGTGCTGTGGGTGCTTCGTTAACTTTCTGCTCGGCAAGCAACTACGAGGCGAGGGATGCGCGCTTTGCGCTGCTAATTGTAAACAGGCTCTCTGGCCTATTCTTTATCTTGTTCGCTACCTATTTTTTCATTCACCCTTTTGTGCAGGTAGGCAGTAAATCGTTCAATCTTATTCACGACTCGGTCTATTTCTAAGCGGCATTCAATGTATTTGTCAGTTTCAATGTATCCTAGGTCGTGGGCACCGATTAAATGGTCAAGCACTTCTAAAGCACTGGCGTATGCAAAGTTGACGAATCTAATTTTCTCCTTAAAGCTTGCCCTGCCGGCACCTTCGGCAAGATTCGCGGTGATGGAACTTGCTGCTCGCTCTATTTGGCTCTTCAGCCCATATTTCTCTGATAGAGGAAAAGACTTGCTAATTTGATAGATGGAGCATTTGAGTGCTCTCGCTTGTTGCCAGGCTTCAAGTTTTTCGAATAAATACGCTCGCATAGCGCTTTTTTTTTAAAATTCTGATTACTCTTCGAGATAAGAAAGGCTTTGTCCTGTTTTCGAAAACAATTGCGTAAAACACATCTAAAAACGCACCCGATTCAGGTTAACCAATTAGAGCAAGCATTCACCTAGTTCCCACAAGCCGGAGGCTACCCACTGCCTCGCATCTCCGAGGCTTCACAGAACGAAGTTCGCCCACCAGCAAAGCACCCCCGTGCGGCGCTTTTTCGTATCTTGCCACCAACAATGAGTAACCATATTCCCACGGAACCAACCCCCGAACCCCAAGAGAAAATCACCTTCGACGACCTCGGTCTCGATTACGACCTGCTCGACGGTCTCGACGTGATGGGCTTCCGACATCCTACCCCCATCCAAGAAAAGGCCATTCCCATCATCCTCGATGGCAAAGACCTGGTGGCCTGCGCCCAAACCGGCACCGGCAAAACAGCAGCTTTTGTGCTGCCGATCATCGACCGCATTTTGAACGCCGAACACCGGCACCTCAATACGCTTATCCTCACCCCCACCCGCGAACTGGCACAACAAATCGACCAGCAGGTAGAGGGACTCAGCTACTACACTTCGGTGAACTCCATTGCCATTTACGGCGGGGGCGACGGCCATTTGTGGGAACAGCAGCACAAAGCCCTGCGCCAAGGGGCCGATATCATCATCGCTACCCCTGGCCGGCTCATCAGCTTTTTGAGTTCGGGTAATTTTAAACTCGACAGCCTGCAGCACTTGGTACTCGACGAAGCCGATCGCATGCTCGACATGGGCTTTTTCGACGACATCATGCGCATTGTATCGATGTTGCCCAAAGAGCGCCAAACTCTGTTGTTTTCGGCCACCATGCCGCCCAAAATCAGGCAGCTGGCCAGCACCATCCTCAAAAATCCCGAAGAAGTTACCCTCAGCATCAGCAAACCGGCCGAAAAAATCGACCAGCAGGTGTATTTGGTGTACGACCAACAAAAGGAGCCGCTCTTACGCTACATCTTGGCCGATGAGCAGTTCCAAGCCATCCTCATCTTCTGCTCTACCAAAGACAAGGTGAAGGAACTCAACCACACCCTGCGCAAGCTGCACATTCCGGCCAAAGCCTTCCATTCCGATTTGGAGCAAGCCGAGCGCGAAGACATCATGCGCGACTTCAAAGCCAAAAAACTCCGCATCCTCGTGGGTACCGATGTGCTCTCACGAGGCATCGATGTGGATGGCATCGACCTGGTAATCAACTACGACGCACCGCCCGATGCCGAAGACTATGTGCACCGCATTGGCCGCACCGCGCGCGCCGAACGTACGGGTACCGCCATTACCTTCATCAACGAAAAAGACATGCGCCGGTTGGGCTTTATCGAACGCCTGATCGAACGCGAAATTCCCCGCAAAACCCTGCCCGAAGGCATGGGCGAGCAGCCGGTATTCAAGTCAACTGGTGGAGGCGGAGGAGGTGGCAAACGCCGCAACTTCCGCAAAGGCGGCAAGGGCGGCGGCCACAACCGACCCAGGCAGCAGGGGCCGAAGGGCTGAAGCTACCAAAATGAAGGATAATTTTAGCTATACGTACGTCATTTGAAAATATGTACGTATATTGGGTCATGGACGCGAAACTCACCCTAAAACTGAAGTCAAGGGTCATTGAAAAGGCCAAGGCTTACGCAAAAACGCATGGCACCAGTTTGTCGGCCTTGGTAGAGAACTACTTTGAGATCATCGCTAAGGACCATCAAAGCGTTAAAGCCGATAGCATATCGCCCTTCGTAAAATCTTTGGGGGGTGCACCATTGCCCGAAAACTTTGATGAACGGCAGTCTTACCGCGATTACATCCATCAAAAGTATGCGTAATGCGCTTGTTCATAGATACGAACATCCTCATTGATTTGCTTGGATTAAGGGGAGAGTATTATCAGCCTGCCGCAGAATTGTTTAGCCTCGCCGATAGTGGCAGGATGGAACTCTATGTTTCGGCGCTCACCATGGCCAATGCAGCCTATTCTTTGACCAAAGGAGCGGCCCAGTCAGAGGTCAAAGTTTGGCTTCATAGGGTTCAATTGCTGCTTCATGTGGTGCCACTCGATGAAAAAATACTGAATTGGGCCTTGCTTGATGAAAAATTCAGCGATTTTGAAGATGCACTTCAGTATTGTTCGGCCATAGAAATCAAAGCCGACGCAATAATCACAAGGAATGGTAGAGATTTCGGGGCTTCCGAAATTCCTGTATTTAGCGCCAGCGATTTTTTAGCCACCCTTCAATAAGCTACAAAAACAAATTTGTTCATCCGCAAGCTTGCATTAAGCCGAAGGCTACTCTCTGCGGTCTACGGTCAAGCTGCGTAGCAGCGCAGACCAAATGCCTCCGCTGCCTCGCGGTTTGCGCTGAGCTTTATTCTGCACTGACAGGAAAAGTCATTCTGGCTGCCAAACCGTTAATAAAGCACACAGTCCATTGCAACATTCTTACTTCCTCTGTGCCTCTGCGGTTTACTTCGAAGCCGAGGTTGTTGTCATGCTGATTGTCAGTAAACAAAAACCCCGACCAATTTGGCCGGGGTTTTACATGCTTGGTGTGTAGGCAATGGCTTAGCTGCCGCAGGCTTCGCAGGCATCCGGATTGTCGAGCGAGCAGGCCATTTGCGAAAGCGCTTCGTCTTTGCTGATTTCCTGCACCGCAACGGCTTCGGTTGCCACCTTGGGCTCGAGGGCCACATCGGCTTGCTTTTCGATGGTGAACTTCACCGCATTGGCAGCAGCCTTGGTGCGGAGGTAGTACATGCCCGTTTTCAAACCGGCTTTCCATGCGTAGAAGTGCATCGAAGTGAGCTTGGCAAAATTCACATCGCTCATGAAGATGTTCATGCTCTGGCTCTGACAAATGTAGGCACCGCGGTCGGCAGCCATGTCGATGATGGTCTTCTGCTTGATTTCCCAGGCGGTTTTGTAGATTTCCTTCAAATCGGCGGGAATCTCAGCGATGTCTTGCACCGATCCGTTGGCAGCTACAATCTTGTTCTTGAGCTCGAGGCTCCACATGCCAGCATCTACCAAATCGCGGAGGAGGTGCTTGTTCACCACCACAAACTCGCCACTCAATACACGGCGGCTGTAGATGTTACTGGTGTATGGCTCAAAACACTCGTTGTTGCCCAAAATCTGGCTGGTAGAAGCCGTTGGCATGGGCGCCAGCAACAAGCTATTGCGGATGCCATGCTTCTTCACCTCGGCTTTGAGGGCATTCCAGTCCCAACGGTTGGTAGGCGTTACATTCCACATATCGTACTGGAAAATACCCTTCGATACGGGTGAGCCTTTGTAGCTTTCGTAAGCGCCGTGCTCTTTCGCCAAATCCTTCGAGGCAGTCATGGCCGCAAAGTAGATGGTTTCGAAGATGTCTTTGTTCAGCTGACGCGCTTCGTCCGAGTCAAAGGCCATGCGCAACATGATGAAGGCATCGGCCAATCCTTGAACACCAATACCAATGGGGCGGTGACGCATGTTCGAATTGCGGGCCTCGGGCACGGGGTAATAGTTGATGTCGATGACCTTGTTCAGGTTTTTGGTAACGATGTAGGTGATATCGTACAAACGCTGGTGGTCGAAGGTCTTGTCGGCGGTCACAAAGCGGGGCAAAGCAATCGAGGCGAGGTTACAAACCGCTACTTCGTCTTTGCTGGTGTACTCCATGATCTCGGTGCAAAGGTTGCTCGAGCGGATGGTACCCAGGTTCTGCTGGTTGCTCTTGCGGTTGGCAGCATCTTTATACAGGATGTAAGGTGTGCCGGTTTCAATCTGCGACTCAAGAATGGCGAACCACAACTCTTGCGCTTTGATGGTCTTGCGTGCACGGTCTTCCTGCTCGTAGCGGGTGTAGAGTTGCTCAAACTCATCGCCCCAGCAGTCGTACAGGCCGGGGGCTTCGTTCGGACAAAACAAGCTCCAGTCGCCATTGGCTTCTACGCGCTTCATGAACAAATCGGGAATCCACATGGCGTAGAAGAGGTCGCGGGCACGCATTTCTTCCTTGCCGTGGTTTTTCTTGAGGTCGAGGAAATCGAACACATCGGCATGCCAAGGCTCGAGGTAAATGGCGAACGAACCTTTGCGCTTACCGCCCCCTTGGTCCACATAACGGGCGGTGTCGTTGAACACGCGCAGCATGGGCACAATGCCGTTGCTGGTACCGTTGGTGCCTTTGATGTACGAACCAGTTGCACGCACGTTGTGGATGCTCAAGCCAATACCGCCCGCACTTTGCGAAATCTTCGCGGTTTGCTTGAGGGTGTTGTAAATGCCATCGATGCTATCGTCCTGCATGCTCAGCAAAAAGCAGCTCGAGAGTTGCGGCTTGGGTGTACCGGCATTGAACAGGGTAGGGGTAGCATGGGTAAACCAACGCTCGCTCATCAGCTCGTAGGTCTGAATGGCCGAAGCAATGTCGTCTTTGTGAATACCCACTGCCACACGCATGATCATGTGCTGCGGACGCTCCACCACCTTGCCGTTGATTTTCAAGAGGTACGAACGCTCCAAGGTTTTGAAGCCAAAATAATCGTACTCGTAATCGCGGCTGTAAATGATGGCCGAATCGAGCTCCTCAGCATTCTTCTCGATGATTTCCATCACATCGTCGGCAATCAACGAGGCGTTGTGGCCCGATGCGGGATCAACGTACTCGTACAAATCGCGGATGGTTTCGCTGAACGACTTCTTGGTTTCTTTGTGCAGGTTCGAAATGGCAATGCGTGCGGCCAAGATGGCGTAATCGGGGTGCATGGCCGTCATCGAGGCGGCAGTTTCGGCAGCCAAATCGTCGAGCTTGGTGGTGGTCACCCCGTCGTACAAGCCGCTGATGACCTTCTTGGCCACCTCAATGGGCTCTACATAATCGGGGTTCAAACCGTAGCACAACTTTTCGATGCGCGAGGTGATTTTATCGAATTTGACCGGCTCTCTCCGGCCGTCTCTTTTGATGACGTACATAGGCAGTATTTTTTATTGTCTTGACAGGGGGTGTTCGCTTAAAAATCTTCGTCGGTGCTAAAGGTTTGCTTCTCGCGCACCGAGCCTACGCCAGCCTTTTTGTATTCGGCCACACGCTTTTCGAAGAAATTGGTCTTGCCTTCCATCGAAATCAATTCCATGAAGTCGAACGGATTGGTCACGTTGTAAATCTTGTTGAGGTTGAGGGTCTGCAAAAGGTGGTCGGCCACGTACTCGATGTACTGACACATCAAATCGGCGTTCATGCCAATCAAACGCACGGGCAAAGCATCGGTTACAAATTCTTTCTCAATCTCTACGGCATCGCGGATGATGTCGTAAATCACCTGCGGATCGAGCTTGTTTTGGATGTATTTGGTGTACAACAAACAAGCGAAGTCGCGGTGCAAGCCTTCGTCGCGACTGATCAGCTCGTTCGAGAAAGTAAGGCCGGGCATCAAGCCGCGCTTCTTCAACCAGAAGATGCTGCAGAAGCTGCCGCTGAAGAAAATGCCTTCTACTGCTGCAAACGCAATGAGGCGCTCAAGGAAGTTGCCATTGTCGATCCAACGCAAAGCCCATTCGGCCTTCTTCTGCACACAAGGAACGGTTTCGATGGCGTGCAAAAGGTGGTCTTTTTCAATGGGGTCTTTGATGTAGGTGTCAATAAGCAGCGAATAGGTTTCTGAGTGGATGTTCTCCATCATGATCTGGAAGCCGTAAAAACAACGCGCCTCGGGGTACTGCACTTCGTTGAGGAAGTGAATGGCGAGGTTTTCGTTCACAATGCCGTCGCTGGCCGCAAAAAAGGCCAATACGTGCTTAATAAAATGTTTTTCATCGGCGTTCAGTTTGCTTTCCCAATCTACCAGGTCGGCCGACAAGTCGATTTCTTCGGCCGTCCAAAAGCTGGCCTCCGACTTCTTGTAGTAGTCCCATACGTCGTGGTACTTGATCGGAAAGAGGACAAAGCGGTCCTTATTCTCTTGGAGAATGTGTTCAGTCATCTATGTAAAATTTTAATTTTTTTGGGCGAGGCCAGTGGCCAATCACCCAATCAACCGGTGGTAGCGTCTGAGCTTCAAGTGTATGAACTCAAAAACACGTGTATCACTTTGGTCGGTAGCAGTGGCGATTAGCAACTTCACAAATTTTGCAAACTATGTGTCGTGGTTGTCCACAAGGTGAACAGAGTTTTGCACAGTCTTTTAATGCATTGATTGTCAGCGCAATACAGTGTAATTAGCTTTTAAAGCCCGTAAACGGTGTTTTTCGTTCGCCCAGTTTTGGAGGTCTCTCGAAAAAGGCCTATTTTTCGCCAAAGCTACTGTTCATTTTTGTGAACACTGTTACACAAACTTCCAAAATACCCTCACTTATGCGCCTGCTTTTGATCTCTTGCTTCGTGTTGTTGTCGAGCCTATTTGCTTCGGCAAACCCTCCACGTTTTTCCAAAGACTTGCGTACCCTCACCACCTGGATGCAGGGTGACTACGACAACAGCTCGCAGTTGCGCCGCGATACCACCGTGGCTTTTGCCGAAGCACACATCGTGCGCATTTGGGAAAACCTGTACACCGATGCCATTTGGTTGTACGAAGAAATCAACGACCGCGAAGGCAAGCCCATCAGCCAGCGGTTTTACCGCTTCAGCGACGGGGCCGACGATACCTACGAAGCCATCGTTTACGAATTGCCCGATGTAAGCAAATATGCAGGTGAATTCAAAGCCGCCCGTCCGTTCGAAGACTTTAACCCCGAAACCGATTTGACCGGCCTGGTGGAATGTACCATTTATTTCCGCAAAAAGGGCGACAATAAGTATTCAGGCTCCACTGTGGGCAAAGAATGCCTGTTTAACCGCGGTGGCAAGGTGAAATATTGGCAATACCAAATCGATGTGTACGAAGCCAAACTCATGCGCTCCGACCGCGGCATTGGTTGGAACGACGAGGTTGTAGCCGGTCCGGCCAAAGAAAGCAAAGGCTACGAATTCAAACGTCCGGTGGTGAAGCCCGAAAAACCCAAACCGGCACCCAAAAGCAGCAAGTCGAAAGGCAAAAAGCGCTAAGCATGGTCAAGCGTTTGTTGGTTGAAATACGTACGAACGCCTCGTTTTTTGGTGCATACGCGCTGTTTTTGGCGCTGGGTTTGTTGTTGCTGCAGCTATTTGGCAAAGAAGCCCTCTTTTTGCAGCAAAATGCCTGGCATCACCCTTGGGCCGATGCCATTGCGCCCTGGCTCACCCATTTGGGCGATGGTTTGTTTGCCTTCGCCATTTTTTTGGTCATGCTCAGTTTACACTACCGCAAAGCCCTCACCGCCTTGTTTTGTTTTGCCGTGGTGTTGCTGGTCATTCAGCTGAGCAAACAATGGGTATTTGCCGATGCCTTGCGGCCAGCAGCTTATTTTGCGGCGCTTGGACAAGAAATCAGGCTCATCGATGGAGTGAAAGTACATGCCCATAACAGCTTTCCTTCGGGACATTCGGCCTCTGCCTTCGTGTTGTTTGCCGTGCTTGCGCTGCAGTGGTTTCACAAAAAGTGGGGCGCCTATTTGTTGCTCGCGGCCGTCATCATTGCCTATACCCGCATTTACCTTTCGCAGCATTTTATGGGCGATGTATTGGCCGGTTCACTGGTGGGTGTGGCGGTAGCCATGCTTGGTACCGCTTGGTTGGATGGCGTTTTTAATCGGCGACCCAAAGCCTGGCACCAACAAGGTTTGTTCAAAAAACAGGACATAAAAAAAGCCACTTCGTAGGAAGCGGCTTTTTTTGTTGCAGGGTTGGGTTGGTTGGGTAAAGAGCGTCAGGCTTATTTCAGCACTACTCGCTTGCTGGCACGGCCATCGGCATGGTCCAATTCAATGAAGTACAAACCGGGTGTACGACCGGTGAGATCAAATTCCCACACATGTTTTCCAGCTTGTATTTGGCTTTCCTGGCGTTCTACCTCGCGGCCAATCACATCGAGCAGCACCAATTGCATGGTACCAGCGCGCACAGCCTGGTATTCAATGGTAAGGGCACCGGCGGTGGGATTGGGGAAAGCTTTGAATTGGATTTTGGCCTTTTCGGGCTGGGGTTGTCCGTGATCGGCTTTGCTGCCCAAGGCAGCCAGGTTCAAGGCGACGAACAGCAAAAAGAGTAGGTATTTTTTCATAGCGGGTTTTTTCTGCGGGGGTTGACAAACAACGTGCCAAAAGGCAGACGCAGTGAATGGATACAAGGTTGCATGCCCGCAGAAATATTTTGTGGCGGTTGGCGTTTGGCTGACCGCTCTCTGCTGTCGGCTGTCGGCGTTCTGCTTTCAGCTCTCTGCTGGTCGCTGTCGGCGTTCCGCTGTCCGCTTTCTGCTGTCGGCGTTCCGCTTTCAGCTGACTGTTGCATGCCGAACGCTGACCGCAGCATGCCGATGGCTGATTGCTGCATGCCAATCGCTGAACGCTGAAAGCCGCAAGCTGTCGTCCGTCTTCCGTCGGCTGTCTGCGCCTTCAATTCGTCTCCACCATTGAAATATTTTTCGCCCTTAAGCCGTATCTTGCAGCCGTTTTAAAAAATCGAGTTATGAATTACGATGTGATTGTAGTGGGCGGTGGTCCCGGCGGTTATGTAGCTGCCATCAGGGCCTCGCAGTTGGGACTCAAAACGGCCGTGGTTGAACGTGAAGCCATGGGTGGTATTTGCCTGAACTGGGGTTGTATTCCAACCAAAGCCCTGCTCAAAAGCGCACAGGTATTTGAATATATCAAGCATGCTTCCGATTACGGCATCAACGTAAGCGGTGCCGAGCACGACTTCGGTGCGGTAATCAAGCGCAGCCGCGGGGTAGCCGATGGCATGAGCAAAGGCGTGGGCTTTCTCATGAAGAAGAACAAGGTCGACGTGATCATGGGCTGGGGCAAGGTATTGGCTGGTAAAAAGGTGCAGGTAACTGGTACCGACGGCAAAAAGACCGAGTACAGCGCACAGCACATCATCATTGCTACCGGTGGTCGCGCCCGCGAATTGCCCAACATCAAAATCGATGGTGAAAAAATCATCGAGTACCGCAAGGCCATGAGCCTCGAAAAGCAGCCCAAGAGCATGCTCATCATTGGTTCGGGTGCCATTGGGGTGGAGTTTGCCTATGTGTACAACGCCATGGGTACCAAGGTAACCATCGTGGAATTCATGCCGAACATTGTGCCGGTGGAAGACGAAGACGTATCAAAGGCGCTCGAAAAAATCTACAAAAAAGAAGGCATCGACATTTATACCAGCTCAAGAGTAGAAAGTGTTGATACCAGCGGTGCACTTTGCAAAGCCAAGGTGAAAACCCCTACAGGTGAAATTACCCTCGAAGCCGAAGTGGTATTGTCGGCAGCCGGTGTGGTGGCCAACATCGAAAACATTGGGTTGGAAGAGGTAGGCATTGCCACCGACAAAGGAAAAATCCTGGTGAACGACTACTACCAAACCAATATGCCGGGCTATTACGCCATTGGCGATGTGGTAAAAGGTCCAGCTTTGGCGCACGTGGCTTCGGCCGAGGGCATCATTTGCGTGGAGAAGATTGCCGGACACCACCCCGAGCCTTTGGATTATGGCAACATTCCTGGCTGTACGTATTGCTCGCCCGAAATTGCATCGGTGGGCATGACCGAAAAGGCCGCCAAAGAAGCCGGTTATGATGTGAAAGTGGGCAAATTCCCCTTCTCGGCTTCGGGCAAGGCCAGCGCAGCCGGACACAAAGACGGTTTTGTAAAAGTGATTTTCGATGCCAAATACGGTGAGTTCTTAGGTGCCCACATGATTGGTGCCAACGTAACCGAAATGATTGCCGAGGTAGTGGTTGCCCGCAAGCTCGAAACCACCGGCCACGAAATGATCAAGGCCGTGCACCCGCACCCCACCATGAGCGAAGCGGTGATGGAAGCCGCCGCCGCAGCCTATGGCGAGGTGATTCACTTGTAAGGAGCCGCGCAAGCACAAAAAAGCCGCAATCGAAAGGTTGCGGCTTTTTTGTGTTAAATGCGGAAGGAGTAATCTTTTGGGTTTCGGTAAGAGTGAATAATTGCCAATACAATAATCGTTTGGCTATTATCATCGATGAGGTAATGCAGTTGATAGGGAAATTGTTTCAAAAGTAAGGTGCGAACCGTTTTGTATTTTTGTTGGAACCCGAGTGGCATAAGTTCCAAAAACTGATAGGCTTCGCGTATTCGGCTAATAAATTGCTCTTCAAGTTTTGTGTTGATTTTTTGATAATAGCCCATGGCTTCCCGGATGTCATTTTGAACCGCCGGTAAACTGACCACCCGGTATTTCATCGTTCTTTTTCAATCTGATCCAAAACGTTTGCGAAATCTTCTACTTCGGAGGGGTTGTTGTAATAGGCATCTAAACGTGCATCAACAATGCTCTTTTGCCAAGCGGTAAGTGCTTCATTGGCTTGAACTTCTTGGATTTGCAATTCAGTGTATTTAGCTTTTAACCCTTGCCAGTCTTCAATGGGGATAAACACACCTGTGGTGTTCCCCTCGTTATCTCGGATAAATTGGAGACTCATGTCTGATTATTTGAGTTGTATGTGACTAATATAAGGGTAGAAAATTGAATTTGAGCCACCTAAATGCTTTAAAACTTCAGCAAGTGGTTGTAGAATCGGCCTTCACCACTTTCAACCAACACTACGTACACCCCCTGTGCCAAGCCGCAATCGATAGGTTGCGGCTTTTTTTGCGTTTGGGCATGGCTGTTTGGCAGTGGACAGGCTTTTTAACTGATTGGCTTCATTGCAACACCCATAGTCTGTTGGTTTTATATTCTCTAACGGCAACAATTCCCTTGCCTTTGGCTAAATAGTAATCGCAAGCACCAGATCTTCTTGCAATTACACCAAAACGAAATAGGTGATAAACATCAAAAAAAGTCTTGTTGTCGACAGTATAACTTGGATAAAACGCGCGCAATATGCTGTAGCCTTCCAGGCCTTCACCTGCATGAAGCGAGTCACCTAACCGAGCAGGGAAGCGTAACATGGGATCGCTGCCTTCGTACATGAAAATCTCTTGTCTTCCGTCTTGATACAGTGCCCAACTGGAGGTGTACCTGCGTAACCCTGGGTAATTCGGGTGTTTGGCCCTGTAACTGTGTAAAATACTTTCTTCTGTAAACATGAGGGCACCGTCGTAGGTGACTTTAGTAGTGACTGTCCCTCCGTCAAGGCAGAAAAGCGAATCGTACTCTCCCGAAATACTATCACGGTAAACCAACGTATCGCCGGCTTGTGCCGGAAAATATTGGGTAACTTCGGGAGGGAGGTAATAGTTGGTAGGGCCGCTGCTAGGTGGAGGGTCTTTTTTGCATGACAACAGCAGGCTGCATGACAAAGCCACAACGGCAAGTTTGAGGGTATGGGGGCTAATCATGGTGGTGGCAAACAGCAAAACATTTATGAAAATAATGTTTTGTGTTGAATGGTGCAAATTTTTTTGGGAGAGGTAGCTTGCCTGCTTTGCAAATCAGCTTCACTTAATGAATTAAAGGGATGCACAAAATCCAAAGCGCCACGAGGGGTTTCATGAACATCAAAATATCACGCTGATCTATGACCCCATGGGGTCGTAGGATTTATCTTGATTTCGCTATTATGCTCTTCCAGCTCTAAATTTGGTATATACCAAGGCAAAGCACCCCGAGGGGGTGCCATGTTTATAGCAGCATGATTGTCAGAAACCTGAACGACCCTGAAGGGGTCGTACATCACAACCAACGCAGATTTTAAGCATAAACATTTGAGATTACATCAGTTAAAAAATCGTGAATTGAAGCAATACGGTCGATAAACAATTAATTATATTGCCAAACAAAATCAAAAGTAGCTTTATGCCCGGTACATTTTCTCAGATTTACATCCAGGTTGTATTTGCTGTAAAAGCCCGTGAAAGCCTGATTCAACCTCATTGGGAAGAAGCACTTTTCAAGTACATCACTGGAATCGTGACCAACAAGGGACAAAAAATGCTTGCCATAAACGGCATGCCTGATCACATTCATTTTGTTATGGGTATGAAGCCTAGTTGTTGTCTCTCGGATTTGGTGCGTGAGATAAAAAAGTCGTCAAATGAATTTGTAAATGCCCAATGCTTCACCCATTTTAAATTTCAATGGCAAGAAGGTTTTGGGGCTTTTTCTTACGGTCAAGATGGACTTGATCGGGTGATTGCGTATGTCATGAATCAAAAGGAACACCATATAAAGCGCAGCTTTCAAGAGGAATACAAGGCATTTCTGAAAGAATTTCAAATTGAGCACAAAGACGAATATCTGTTTGATTGGATTTTGGATTAATGGTCCGATAGCACAGGGCTCTCAGCTGGACCGATATGCGCAGGCACTTTGTACGTGAGACGAATGTACGGGTGGCACGCATGCATTTCGGTGGTGCGACCCCTTCAGGGTCGTATCAAATGGTTGGTGCATGGTTTTCTATAAACGTATGACCCCCTCGGGGTCATCAGCATCGCCTTGATGCTTTTATGGTTCTCTCAAGCTGTAATTGTGGTATTTGCCCAATCAAAGCACCCCAAGTTGGTCCATGTTTAAGGTATTGATTCCGAAATAGTTCTCTCAGACGATGATTTTGGTATTTGCCAGATCACAGCACCCCGAGGGGGTGCCATGTTTATAGCACCATCATGCAGGCCAAATGAAACCGACCCCGAGGGGGTCGTATCATGAAACATTTGGTTGTGGAAAATCATCTACATGCCTCAAACCATGCGTTTGATGCTGTTTTTTAAAGGGCGGTACATCTGGTTCAAATGGTGAAGCATTAGCTGATTGATTTGATCTAAGCGACTACCTCACTAGCCGACCGTGGTAACGGCCGTCATTATTTTCAACAACCACCACATACCTCCCCCGCGCCAAGCTCAAGCATCCAAGGCGGTCCATTCAAACGCCCCAGCATTTTCCTTGCGATTTTTAGCTTTTTTTGGCACCAATGCTAGCGCCAGAAGCGTATTTTTAGACCGCTTTAAATCAAACGTATGAAGAAGTTCTTCTTATCCCTGTTGGTACTGGCCCTCAGTTTGGGCATGGCACGCGCCGATGAAGGCATGTGGTTGCCCATTCAAGTAGCCAAAATCCACGGCAAAATGGCCGGTGCGGGCTTGCAGCTCAGCGCCGCCGACATCTACAACATCAACCAAGCCAGCTTGAAAGACGCCATTGTGCGCTTGGGCGGCGGTTTTTGTACGGCAGAAATTGTTTCTGACCAAGGTCTGCTCATGACCAACCACCACTGCGCTTACGACCTCATTCAAAACCACAGCTCGGTCGGCAAAGACTACCTCACCGATGGTTTTTGGGCCATGAAACAAAGCGAAGAACTCACCAATCCGGGCCTCACGGCCAGCATTTTGGTGCGCATGGAAGACGTTACTGCCCGCGTGATGAAGGCCCTCGAAGGGGTCGACGATAGCAAGCGCAGCAGCACCATCCAAAAAATTGGCAAAGAAATCATGGACGAGGCCACCAAAGAAAACGAGGGCTACACCGCCGATTTCAAGGCCATTTACTACGGCAACCAGTTCATTTTGTCGGTTTACATGACCTACAAAGACGTTCGCCTCGTAGGAGCTCCCCCCAGCAGCATCGGTAAGTTCGGTGGCGATACCGACAACTGGATGTGGCCCCGCCATACCGGCGACTTCAGCATGTTGCGTATTTACACTGCCCCTGATGGCAAATCGGCCGCCTACGCCGCCGAAAACGTACCCCTCAAGCCCAAGCACGTGCTGCCCATCAGCATGAAGGGTTTGAAAGAAGGCGATTACACCATGGTGATGGGTTACCCCGGCACCACCAACCGCTACCTCACCAGCGCCAACCTGGCCAGCAACCTCAACAACTACAACCAGGCCATCATCGATATGTTCGGAGCCCGCATGGGTGCCTACAAAGAAGACATGGATGCCGATGCCAAAATCCGGATCGCCTTGGCTTCTACTTATGCTTCGGGCATGAATACCTACAAGTATTTCATTGGCCAGAGCCTCGGTTTGCGCAAAGACGGATTGGTAGAAAAGAAAGCGGCTTACGAAGCTGAACTGCAAAAGTGGATCGATGCCGATGCCGACCGCAAAGCCCAATGGGGTAACGTGTTGAGCAGCCTGAACAATGACATGGCAGCTTTTGGTCCCATCAACCGCGAGTACCTGTACTTCTTGTTTGCTTTTGTAAACCAACCTTTTGCCCGCTTTAACCAGCAATTGGGTGGTTTAAAAGGCTTGCTGGGCGAGAAAAAGCCCGATGCTGCCAAAGTGAAAGAAAGCACCGATAAATTGATGGAAGGCCTCGACGATATGTACGATGAGTACTTTGCCGGAACCGAAGAAAAGGTGTTGGCTGCCGTACTCAAGGTGTACCACCGCGAAACACCTGCCGACAAACAGCCTGCTTTCTTCAAAGAATTGCTGGCCAAAATCAAAGGGGCCGATACCAACGCCAAGCTCGATCAGATTGCTGCCGATGTGTACCGCAAATCGGTGCTTACTTCGCGCGACCGCATGGAAGCCTTCTTGCGCAAGCCTTCGAAAAAGGTGCTCGACAAGGACCCAGCGGTGAAACTGGCCGACGAAGCCATGAAGCACTTCAGCACCACTTTGGCCCCTGCCAACCAAGGTGCGCAGGCCAATTTGGCCACCAACCGCCGCCTGCTGATAGCCGCCATGATGGCCTATGAAAGCAGCCGCGAGTTTGCCCCTGATGCCAACAGCACCTTGCGTGTGACCTATGGCAATGTGAAGCCTTACAACCCCAAAGATGCCGTTACCTACAAATACCTCACTACCAGCGATGGTATTTTGCAGAAAGAAGACCCCAGCAACGAGGAGTTCATTGTGCCTGCCAAGCTGAAGGAGTTGTTGGAAAAGAAAGATTTTGGTCCCTACGCCGAAAACGGCACCTTGTACACCTGCTTTTTGTCGACCAACGACATCACCGGTGGCAACTCGGGCAGTCCGGTAATCAACGGCAAGGGCGAGTTGGTAGGCGTGGCTTTCGATGGCAACTGGGAAAGCATGACCGGCGATTTGATGTTCAATCCCGCCGTGCAGCGCACCATCAGTGTCGACATCCGTTACGTTTTGTTCATCATCGACAAATACGCCGGTGCCGGCCATTTGGTGAAGGAAATGAAGTTGGTGTATTGATACACGCGTGATTAAAAAGAAGATGGCCACCGAAGGGTGGCCGTTTTTTTTTGCGGTCACTAGCAGCCATTCTGGAATTGCGTCTTCATTTCATCTGTGATTATCCGTTAAATCAGCGTATTCCGTGTTCTATGATGGACCGCGGATGACACGGATGTGGCTGATTTTACGGATTTTTTTGATACCGGCTGTCGTTGTTAATTGGGTTGGCGGGATCACGTCCCGACACGGATGATGGCAACCAAAATGTGCTATTCACTTGCATCCTTCCAACACGCCATTATCTTTGAAATGGCAAAGCGGCACAAAAATTGACTGCCTGCTGCAAATTCAATTCCCATGAAAAACCTATTGGTGGTACTGGGCGTGCTGGCGGTGCTGGCAACCAGTTGTAAAAGCAACAAAATCGGCGAAAAGGTCAAAGAACCCTTCACCTCTTCGAAGTACATGAGCAACAGTCGCTACTGGCGAAGTGTGGGCAACGGCACCAGCGCCGATTTGGGCATCGCCAAACAAAAGGCCCTGCTCGAAGCCCGCAAAAACCTCGCATCGGAGGTGCAAACCAACATCAAATCGGTGGGCGACCAATACATCAAAAACCAGGAAATTGGCGAACGCGAAGTGATGGAAAAATCGTTCGAACAACTCTACCGCGAAGTGCTCAACACCCAATTGAACGATGCAGTGGTGCACGACCAGGCGACCTACAAAAAGGAAAACGGACAATATATCCACTATGTAGCCATGGAGGCCCACAAAAAGAACCTCTACCGCCACATGAAGCGCATGAACGAGGCCAGCACCTCGCTCAATGCCAAACAAAAGGCCTTGATTGAAAAAATTGTCGACGAACAAATCGCACAGCTCGAAGATTAACTTATCTTTTTTAATGGTGTTACCAGGAAATTAAGCCGAAGGCTTTTGCTCTGCGGTCTTCTTCAGATGCCGACAGCATCGTCGGTACAGGTCAAGCTGCGTAGCAGCGCAGACCAAAAGCCTCCGATAACTCGCGCCTGGAAAATAGCTTGGTGATGCACTGAAAAATGCCTTTCTGTGCTTCGTAATCAATTTATTCGCAGTGAGACGGGGCCTCTGGGCTTACCTCCGCGCCTCTGCGGTTTGCTTTTGGCGGTTGCTAAAGTCTAGCTATAGTGCTGCGCTCTATGCTGTACACCAGCAATACAGGCTGTTTCTTCACTGGAACAGCCTTTTTTGTGCGCTTTGCTGTATTTTTGCAGCCCATGTCAAACAACCCGGTACATATCAACAACCGCAAAGCGGGATTTGAATACGAACTGCTCCAACGCTTCGAAGCCGGGATGATATTGACCGGCAGCGAAATCAAAAGCGTACGACAGTCGAAAGTGAACCTGGCCGATGCCTACTGCACCTTCAACAACGGCAAGCTGGTGGTGCGCAACATGCACATCAGTGCCTACAAAGAGGCCAGCTGGTTGAACCACGAGCCCCTGCGCGACCGCATTTTGCTGCTCAACAAACAAGAGCTCAAAAAAATAGAGCACCGTACCAAAGAAAAAGGACTGACTGTGGTCCCGGTAAAGCTATACTTCAATGAACGGGGTTATGCCAAATTGGAGATAGCCTTGGCCCGCGGCAAAAAGATGCACGACAAACGCGAGGTAACCAAGGAAAAAGACCTCAGAAGGGCCGACCAAAGAGGAGAGGAATAAAAAAAGCGGGTGTTGTGCACCTGCTTTTTTTTTGTTGGTATTACCGCATGTCCACCACTTCTACCCCGGGGTATTTGGCTTTGTTGAACACAAAGTCGGCATCAGTGAGGGCGCGGTTGGGCACAAAGTTTTTGATGGCGTAGGTGTATTTGGCGCCGTTTTTATCGAAAACGATGGCCTCACGGATTTGCAGTTTGGCCTGATCAATCACCAAACGGATTTTGAAAAAGGGCTTTTTTTTGTCGTTAGGCACCAAATCGATGTTGTGGGTGGCCACACCGTCGAGCGTGCCGGCATTGAGGTAATACGACTCAAAGCCTTTTTCGTAAATGGTAAATACAGTGGTAGGACTCAACTCATCGGGCTCGGGCTCGTACAAGCTGATGGTTACTTCGTTCAAATCTCTCTGAAAGCCCCAAAGTGTTGCACCATCGGTAAGCAGCAATTGATCGCCAAAATCAATTTTGAATTTGTTGCCTTTGATGAGCACTTTGCCTTGTTGAACGTCTTTTATTTTGGCCTTCGGGTTGTCGATGGTGAAGGTAATGTCGGCGGCCATGCTGCTATAGCTGCGGTAGTTTTTGCTCATTTTGGCCAGGATATCTTTCGATTTGGCGTCGTTTTGGGCAAAAGCTGTGCTGCCGAGCAATACGAAGAGGGTCAGAAATGCGAGCGATTTATACATGGTGCTTATTTTTCGTTCAGGCGGTTCAATAACTGTTCCAAAGAATACTCATCAGGAATTAAAACTTCGCGGGCCTTGCTGCCTTCGAAGGGGCCTACCACGCCGGCGGCTTCCAACTGGTCTATCAATCGGCCGGCACGGTTGTAACCCAATTTCATGCGACGCTGCAACAAGGAGGTAGAGCCCTGTTGGTTTTGCACAATCACCCGGGCGGCATCTTCAAAGAGCGGGTCGCGGTCGTTGGGGTCGAAATCGGCCACGCCACTGCTTTCTTCACCGCTGCTGTATTCGGGCAGGAGGAAGGCGTCGGGGTAGCCGCGTTGTCCGCCAATGTATTCGCAAATGGCCTCCACTTCGGGCGTATCTACAAAGGCGCACTGCAGACGGATGAGGTTCGAACCCAGCGACAACAACATATCGCCTCGTCCGATGAGCTGCTCGGCACCACCGGCATCCAAGATGGTGCGGCTGTCGATTTTGGAGCTCACCTTGAAGCCAATGCGGGCCGGGAAATTGGCCTTGATGGTGCCTGTGATGATGTTCACCGAGGGGCGCTGGGTGGCCACAATCAGGTGGATGCCCACGGCACGGGCCAACTGCGCCAAACGGGCAATGGGCGTTTCAATCTCCTTGCCGGCGGTCATGATGAGGTCGGCAAATTCGTCGATTACCACCACGATGTAGGGCAAAAAGCGGTGGCCGTTGTTCGGATTGAGCTTGCGTTTGCGGAATTTGGTGTTGTACTCAATGAGGTTCCGCACCTGCGCGTCTTTGAGCAGGTCGTACCGCTTGTCCATTTCAATACACAACGAATTCATGGTGTCTACCACCTTCATGGTGTCGGTAATGATGGCATCGTCGGTGCCCGGCAGCTTGGCCAAAAAGTGCCGTTCGATGTGTTTGAACAGGGATAATTCGACCTTTTTGGGGTCGACCAGCACAAATTTGAGCTCCGACGGATGCCGCTTGTAGAGCAGCGATACCAGGATGGCATTCAAGCCCACCGATTTACCCTGACCGGTGGCACCTGCCATGAGCAAGTGCGGCATTTTGGCCAGATCGGTGATGAAAATTTCGTTGGCAATGGTTTTTCCCAAGGCAACGGGCAACTCCATATCGCTGTTGACAAATTTGTCGCTGGCCAACAACGAACGCATGCTGACCACTTCTTTGTGCTGGTTGGGCACTTCAATGCCGATAGTGCCTTTGCCCGGCATGGGGGCAATGATGCGGATGCCCAAGGCCGCGAGCGAGAGGGCGATGTCGTCTTCGAGGTTTTTGATTTTGCTAATGCGCACCCCGGCAGCTGGTACAATTTCGTAGAGGGTAACGGTAGGCCCTACGGTCGCCCTGATTTTGTCGATTTCGATGTTGTAGTGCCCCAGCGTTTCGATGATCTGGTTTTTGTTTTTCTCCAGTTCCTCGGCGTTGATTTGCACTTTGCTGGTGCCGTGTTCTACCAACAACTCAATGGGCGGGTATTTGTAGCTTGAGAGATCGAGTTTGGGGTCATACAATTCCTGTTCGCTGAGCACTACGCCGCTTTCGGCCAACACAGCTGGTTCTTCCTCGGCAATTTCTTCGATTTCGAGGGCTGGTCCCATGCTGGCAGTCACGGGTGCTGGGTTTTTTAACACCGGCTCTGGAATTTCTTCGTCGGCCAGCTGTTCTTCGTCTTCTTCTAACCACGGGGCTTCGTCTTCTTCGGTTTCGTTGGCATCGAGGCCGTTGGTGAGGTCGATGGTAGGACTCACTTCTTCTTCACGCGGTTTTACTACCCGCTGCACATTGATACTGGCTTCGGGTGCTTCATCGTTCTCATCGTCTTCATCGCGCTTTTTTGGGAGGAGTGACGCAGCCTTGAAGCTGAGGTTGTAGCGCACAGCGGCATAGACAGTCCAGTAAGCTGCCACAAGCAATCCAGTACCCAATGCCCCGGTGAACTTGTTGAGCCAGCCTGCAAGGTATTTGCCAAAGGCGCCACCCCAAGGGAAACCAGTACCCAAAAGACCCTCAAAAACATAGCCCAAGGTGAATGAAGCCGTGAGCATGAGCAATACGCTTTGGTAAAAATGCCGGGCGATGGGCCATTGGAGGTCAACAAAGATCAAACGCAGGCTTACCAAGGCAAAGACGAAGACAATGAAAAAGGAGGACACGCCAAATCCGGCAAACATGAAGGTATGCGCCAACCAAGCACCGAGACGCCCCAGCCAGTTGTCGGCTTCAATCTCACCATTGGTTAAAAACGACCAGGCGCTGCCGGTTACCAAACTTTGGTCGTGCTGCCAGGTGAAAAGATACGACAGCATGGAAATGCCCAAAATGACCGTAAACAGCAGTAAACCAAAGCCGGCGATGTTCCGCAGGGCGTTGCCAGTGAGCATTTCGCTGAAATTGGCCAGCTCAAAAGATTTACCTGAACTGCTTTTCGCCGGACTACCTTCTTTTTTGGGTTGATTGACTTTTTTGGGCTCGTTGCGCATGCGGTTGTAAGAAGGTCAAAAATAGTAATTTATTGCAGACCGCTTGCTGATAGACCGCTCACTGTGTTCGCTTTTTAGACCGCTCACTGCGTTCGCTTTTTAGACCGCTCGCTGCGCTCGCTGATAGAGCGCTCGCAGGGCTCGCTTTTCAGACCGTTCGCAGCCCTCGTTGGTGAATACGTCGGCTGATTGCGTGGAATAATGCCACGTCAGCTCCGTGTCCTCCGTGTCCTCCGTGTCCTCCGTGTTCTCCGTGTTAAAGATGAAGACCGCAGGCTATTCATGATACAGGGTATGCAGCACCGTTTGACCTACAGCCTTCAAGGTGTTTTTGTCGATGCCTTCCAGGACATCGTCGTGGGTGTGCCAATAGGCGCCGAAGCCGGTGGGGGTGGTGGGGTCGTGTTGGATGATGTCAATCATGGGAATGCCGGCGATTTTGTTCACATAGTAGTGGTCGTCGGTAATGCCGCTGCTTTGCTGGTAGGTGAAATGCTGCTTGTAGCCCAGGTCAAAGGCATGGTTCCATACTTTGCGCATGACGTGTGGTGCGTAATACATCGAAAAGCCTTCCATGAAAAATTGCGCATCGCGGGCGCCAACCATGTCGAGCAGGATGCCATAATGGGCTTTGTAGCCAGCTTTGTGCGGATTGGCCGACCAATGCTGAGAACCCAGACAGTAGCTGTCGGCCGAATCGGGGTGGCCATAGTCTTCCAAATCGAATAAAACGATGTCGACTCCCACTTTGGTGGGCTGGGCAGCAAGTTGGCGCGCGATTTCGAGCAATACACCTACCCCTGAACCACCGTCGTTGGCGCCATCGATGGGCTCGTTTTGGCGTTCGTCGTCTTGGTCGGCACGCGGACGTGTGTCCCAATGTGCGGCCAAGACCACGCGTTTTTCGGCTTCGGGATTGAAGCTCGCGATGATGTTCCGCAAGCGGAATACCTTGCCATCGTGGGCTTTGATGTTGGCGTTTTGTTCCATCACCTCGGGGGTGAAGCGGCGCAATTCGGCTACCAAATAATCGGCACACTTGGTGTGCGCCTTGCTGCCGGGGGTACGTGGACCAAAAGCCACTTGGGTAGCCACCCACTGGTAGGCACTGTCGGCCGAAAAATCGGGAACCGCTACTGCCACAACAGGGCTCTCTGCCGGGCTAGTTTCGTCGGCTTTTTCGCTTTTATCATCGCAAGCCCACAAAGCAAGCATGCCAAGCAGCAGAATGTGTTTGAAGTTTCGCATCGTTAGGAGAGGGTCCAGCTGCTGCCGGTTTTGCTGTCTTTTACTTGAATGCCGAGGGAGGCCAGGCGGTCGCGGATGGCGTCGCTGGTTGCCCAGTCTTTGTTGGTTTTGGCTTGTGCCCGCAACTCGAGCAGCAGCTCCATGAGGCCGTCGAGTTTCTGGGAGCCGGCTTCCTGCTCTTCCTGCAGTCCCAAAATGTCGAATACCATGGTGTTTACGGCTTGCTGCAAGCGGTGCAAATCGGCCGCAGTGAGGCTTTCTTGCTGGGCTTGTACTTTGTTGGCATAACCAATGGTCTCGTACAGCTGCGCAATGAGGATAGGGGTATTGAGGTCGTCGTTTAAGGCGTCGTAATAGCTGGCAATAAGCGCATCTGCATCAAAGCTGCTTTCGGCTTGGGCTTCGAGCTTGTTGAGGGTGCGGATGCCCTCCATGAAGCGCTTCAACCCTTTCTCCACCCCTTGCAAAGCTTCGTTGCTGAAATCGAGCGTACTGCGGTAGTGTGCTTGCAAAATGAAAAAGCGCACAGTCATGGGACTGTAGGCTTGTGTCAGCTTGGCGTGACTGCCCGTGAACAGCTCGGTAAGGGTGATGAAGTTGCCCAACGACTTGCCCATCTTTTGTCCGTTGATGGTGATCATGTTGTTGTGCATCCAATATTTTACCGGATGGTGGCCGCAGCTGCCTTGCGACTGGGCAATTTCGCTTTCGTGGTGCGGAAACAGCAGGTCCATGCCGCCCCCGTGTATGTCGAAATGGTCGCCCAAATATTTGGTGCTCATGGCCGAACATTCGATGTGCCAGCCCGGAAATCCGTCGCTCCAAGGCGAAGGCCAGCGCATGATGTGTTCGGGTTGTGCATTTTTCCAGAGGGCGAAGTCGGCAGGATGGCGTTTTTCGTCTTGTCCCTCCAAGGCCCTGCGTTCGTTACCGGCCCCGGCGATGAGGTCTTCGACAATGCGGCCCGACAAACAGCCGTAATCGTGTTGTTGGGCGTAGGTCGACACGTCGAAATAAACAGAGCCATTCGATTCATAAGCAAATCCATTGGCAATCAATTGCTCAATCATGGCAATTTGCTCGATGATGTGTGCCGATGCGCGGGGTTCGATGCTGGGCGGGCGGTTGTTGAGCTCGCGCATGCTTTGGTGGAAGCTGTTGGTGTACAATTGCACCACTTCCATGGGCTCAAGCTGCTCGAGACGGGCTTTTTTGGCAATTTTATCTTCGCCTTCATCGGCATCGTTTTCCAAATGCCCCACATCGGTGATGTTGCGCACATAGCGCACTTTGTAACCCTTGTGCTCGAGATAGCGCCACAACACGTCGAAGGTTACATACGGACGGGCATGTCCCAAGTGGGCCTCGCCATACACGGTGGGTCCGCACACATACAGTCCCACATGGGGTGCATGGATCGGATGGAACGTTTCTTTTTGTCGGCTAAGGGTGTTGTAAAGCTGTAAATCGGTGGCCATGGGAACAAAGATACCAAATGGGGTTAGCGTTTTGCCGGGTGCAGCGATGCTACCACCGGATAATGGTCGGAATTACGGTTTTTGATGACCAAATGGCTGCCTACCTCAAAATGACGGTCGGCCATGATTTGGTCGATGCGAAACGATGGAAATGGGCCCGCATAGGTATTGCCGGTACCATTTCCCTTTTCGGCGAAGGTATCGTGCATTTCGCCCCTGATGCGGCGGTGGGCAAAGGAAGCGGGCAAGTCGTTGAAATCGCCACAAAGAATGACCGGGTGGGGAGTGGTATCGAGCAAGGCACGCACTTTTTCGGCTTGTTCGGAGCGCTGCCAGGCTGCATCTCTGATTTTGCCAAAAACACGGAGGATGCCTTTGCGTTTTTCGGGGTCATTGGTTGGCGGAATTCCCTGAAAATAGGGGGCTTCGTGCCCTTTGAGGTGGTTCGATTGGAGGTGGACGTTCACAAAACGAACAGTGTCGTTGGGCGTTACCACATCGGCCCAAATGCAGGCATTTACCGTTTGGTATACGTGAAAAGGAATGTAGCCCTTGGCAACGATGGGATATTTGCTGAAAATGGCAATGCCCGAATGCATGTCGTTGCCCGTGAACATGATTTTTTCGAAATAGCCACTTTCAAAGCCAGCCTCACGGAAAAGGCGGTCGGTAAAGCTCCCCTTGCCCCGGTTGCGACTGCGGTATTCCTGTAAGGCCAGCAGGTCGGGCGCTTGCTTTTGCACGAGTTCCATGATTTGGTTGCGGGTGTTCTGCTGGAGCTCGGCTGTGAGGCCACTTTCATTAAAATTGCCCACGTTGTAGGTCATGACCTTGATTTGGCCCGGACTTTTGTCTTGCCGGAAGCTCAGCTGTAGCAGGGCGTTGTTGGTTTGCCAGCCTGCCAGGAGGGTGATGGCCGACACCGCCACCTGCCAGCGCCTTCCCAATGCCCACCACACCACGAAGCCCAAGTGAATGAGCAGCAAGGGAAGGCCGAGATAGGGCAAAAACACCAATGGCCAGGCGTTGGTTGGGTCGATATAGGCAGCAGCATACACGCCTGCCGAGAGCAGGCTTGCCAGCACATTCATGCTGAAAACGAGGTTGCGCATTGCCTTGAGGAACCGCTGCATGCCTTATTGTTTACTGGCCCTGAACAATTGTTCTTTTTCTTCTTTGGTGAGGCCATCGTAACCGTTTTGCGCGATTTTATCGAGAATGCGGTCGATGACTTCCTGGGGCACCCGATTACTGGGGACGGCTTGGGATGGTGTAGCCGATTTGGCTGCTGATGGGTCGCGTTTGAAGCTTACCCGTAGCCGGCTGCTTTTGCCGCGTGGTCGCAGAACCGTAACCAACCAGTCGACCAGTCGGTTGAACCAAGCGCCCAAATCGTTGCCGGCACGCAGCTGCTTGATGTATACAAAGCCGAAAATAGCGCCTCCTAAATGTGCAAAATGGCCACCGGCATTGTTTCCGGCCAGACTGAGCAAGTCGAGCACCACCATGACCAAGGCCAGGTATTTCAGGGGCACATTGCCAAAAAGGAATAGCCGGATGGTGTAGTCGGGCAACAGCGTTGCGGTACCTACCACGATGGCCAAAACCGAAGCGGATGCACCCACAGCATCGGCAGTAGGCAGTGCACGGGCAAAAAGTGGAAATACGTTGAAGGCTACAACGTAGGTGATGGCGCCTGCAAAGCCACCCAAAAAGTAGAGTGCCACCAGTTTTTTATTCCCCAGGTATTCTTGAAAAATGCGGCCCAGCCAATACAGCCAAAGCATATTGAACAAGATGTGGAAGAAGCCTCCATGCACAAACATATAGGTAAGGGGGCTCCAGGGTTTTTGGAGCAAGCGGGGCAAATAGGCCGGAACGGCCAGCCAGCGGCTGATGGTGTCGTACCAGCCGGTTCGCAACATCACCAAGGCAAAACCCACCGCCACAAGGTTGAGCAGCACAAATACCAGCACATTCACCAGAATGAGTTGGTTGAGGCTATCGGATTGGCGGGTAAAGCTGTTCCGCAGGTCGTTGATAAAGGAGTTGCTGCGCATCAATAAAACCTCAAACGATCGCTGTTGTACCAATATTTTACAATGAGGTAGCCAAACAGCATGCCTCCGAGGTGGGCAAAGTGGGCCACATTATCGCGCGGGTTGAATTGCAGGGCTTGGTACAGTTCAAAAATGACATATACGGCAGCCAGGTATTTGGCTTTTACCGGAAAAGCAAAAAACAAATACAGGGTACTGTTGGGGAAAAGGTAGGCAAAGGCAATCCAAATGCCTGCCACCGCACCACTGGCGCCAATGATGTTGGGCAGGTTTAAAAATTCTTCACGTTGCGCTTCGAGGTAGGCAACACCCGGACCGTCGGCGGTGATTAGTTGCAGGTCGATGTTGTTCAGTACAGGTTGCAAGTCGATGAAGTACACAATGAGGTAGTGCAAAAAAGCCGCACCAAAACCGGTAATCATGTAAAAATTGAGGAAGCGCTTGGCCCCCCATATATTCTCCAATACACTGCCAAACATCCAAAAGGAGAACATATTGAACAAAATGTGGTTGAAGCTGCCGTGCATGAACAAGTGGGTGACGGGCTGCCAGATGGCAAAGTCTTGTGCAGCAGGAAAATGGAGGCCCAATAAATCAATCAGGCTGATGCCGTAGCTGTTTTCAAGCACGAAGGTTGCCAGGAAGAACAAGGCATTGATGATGATGATGTTTTTCACCACCAGGGGAAGGAACTCGAAACGGCCCGGACTGAATTGTGAACTCATGTTGGCAAAGATAATTTATTTGAGGGGTACTGATACCCCTCTTCGCCAAGCTATAAGTGTAAACGCAGGCTTTTTGTTCGCAAAGGCGCCAGGTTTTGTAAATGGTCGCCCGGCCTTCGTGAATCGGAGCGAAATGCTATTTTTGCGGAGATGATATTTTCGTTTTTCAAAACTCCCCGTCACCAGCGATTTAACTACGAGCCGCGCTACTACAATCCCGAAGAGGAAGAGCGTGCCGAGCGCTTGAAAAAGCTGCGTGGTGAAAGCAGCGGTGAGGGGACGGGGGGACGTAAAATCACTTTTCGCCGGCAGCATGCCAGCTACCAGGAGGCCAGTAAAAAATCGAACCGCAACATCATTTTCCTGGTTTTCCTCATCGCCTCTCTCTTTTTCCTGATTTTTAACGCACTCATCAGCATTCAGGTGGCGGTACTCTGTTTGGCCGCCCTCATTGCCTGGCGCTCGGGGGTGTTTACACGCCTGTACCAGCGTTTGCGCGGAGGTGACCGCTGATGGCCGACCTGATTCGTTTATTGCCCGACGCCCTGGCCAACCAAATTGCGGCAGGTGAGGTAGTGCAACGGCCAGCATCGGCGGTAAAGGAGCTGCTCGAAAATTCAGTGGATGCCGGTGCTACCGAAATCCGTTTGCTGGTAAAAGATGCGGGCAAAACCCTCATCCAAATCATCGACAACGGCAAAGGCATGTCGCCCACCGATGCGCGCATGTGTTTTGAACGGCATGCTACCTCTAAAATCAGCCAAATTGACGATTTATTTGCCCTGCGCAGTTATGGCTTCCGGGGTGAAGCCATGGCATCGATTGCTGCAGTGGCCCAGGTTGAGCTGCGCACCCGCCGCGAGCAGGATGAGTTAGGGACTGTTTTGCGCATCGAAGGGGGCAGTTACCTCGGTCAAGAGCCCGTGCAAGCGCCCGTAGGCACACAGGTGCTGGTGAAAAACCTCTTTTTCAACGTGCCTGCCCGGCGCAATTTTTTGAAAAAAGACGAAACCGAATTCCGGAACATCAGCGAAGAATTCCTGCGGTTGGCCTTGTCGCAACCCGATTTGCACCTGCGGCTCGAGCACAATGGCTCGGCACTTTACCAATTGCGGCCAGGCAATTTGCGCCAACGCATTGTGGGGGTGATGGGCGAAAACTACAACAGCAGCCTGGTGCCGGTAGAAGAAAATACCGCTCTTTTGCAGGTGAAGGGATTTATAGGCAAGCCGAATACAGCCCGGAAAGCCCGCGGCGGACAGTATTTTTTCATGAACAATCGTTACATCCGCGATGGGTATTTGCACCATGCGGTCATGAGTGCCTACAACAATCTTTTGCCCGAAGGCTATCATCCCGCCTATTTTTTATACCTCGAGCTCGACCCCAAAAAGGTGGATGTGAATGTGCATCCCACCAAAACCGAAGTGAAGTTTGAGGAAGAACAAGCCATTTACGCCATTCTGCAAGCAGCTGTTAAACGCGCGCTAAGCCAATACAGCGTGGCACCGAGCCTCGATTTTGAGCGTGAAACGGGCCTCGACGGCCTCGATTTGCGTCCCAAGCCGGCGGAGGAAGTAAAACCGCCACAAATTGCCTTTAATCCACATTACAATCCTTTTACCAATCCGGCAGGCAAAGCTCCTGCACGACCTGCAGCTGCGGCCTTGCCGGGCAAAAGTCAGTCGGCCGGTTGGGAGAAGTTGTACGAAGTGGCGCGCAAGAGCGAGCAGCACGAACAGCTTGCTTTTTCGGGCGGCATAGATGCGGGGGCCTCGCAGGGTGAACAAAAGCCCATCTTTCAGTTGCAGCGGCAATTGCTCGTGTCGTCGATCAAAAGCGGATTGCTGGTAGTAGATCAGCAGGCGGCGCACCAGCGTATTTTGTACGAAAAGTACCTCTTGCAATTGCAGCTGGGCAAAGGAGCAAGCCAGCAATTGTTGTTCCCCGAGCGCCTTGCCCTCAACAAAAATGAAGCTGGACTGTTGTTGGAACTACACGATGAACTCACACGTGCTGGCTTTGGGCTGGTGCAAGAAGAAGATTTGGTATGGAGCATCAAAGGAGTTCCGGTTGAATTGGGCACCAACGATGCCAGCGAGGTGATTCGCAATTTGTTGGCCCAATATGCCGAACATCAGGTGCATGAACTTGCTGCATTGCACGAGCAACTGGCCCGAGGTTTGGCCAAGCAGGCCGCTATCGCCCGGGGAAGGTCGCTGGCCGAGCCCGAAATGCGGCAACTCATCGATGAACTATTCGCCTGTGAAAATCCGTACTACACACCCGATGGACAACAAACCTTGCTGACCATCACCCTTGAAGAGCTGCAAGGCCGACTGAACGGCCAGGGGACTTGAAAGTTAACCTGCATTTAACAACTTTTATTTATATTCCGAGATGAATTGGATGAAACGCCTGTTGTTCCTGCTGCCCGTGTTGGTTATGTGGGGTTGTATGCGCATTACCGAAGAGCCTGAAACGTCCTACACCCCGATATTGATGGAGCGTGCTGTGTTGGAAACGGCCATTTCGTGGCTACCGCCGCGTCCGTTGGGGGTGCCCGCCAAAATTTATTGGTTGCCACCCTATTTGTTGGTCAGCGAGCAATACAAAGGGGTGCATGTGTTCAACAACAGCAATCCCGCACAGCCCGTAGCCGTTGGCTTCATCAAAGTGGATGGCTGTGTTGACATGGCGGTGGTAAATGGACTGCTGGCCGTTGACAATGCTGTTGATTTGGTATTGCTCGATGTGACTTCACAACCGGGCACAGTCATCGTCAAAAATCGTCAGCGGGAGGTTTTTCCCGAACTTACCCCACCCGATAATGGCCGCATGCCTTTTCCATTTCAAAAGGCCAATCGTCCACCCAATACGGTGATTGTGGCCTGGGAGAAAGGAGCCGGATCATGAAGCATTTATTTTGGGCCGCCATTGGCCTGTGGTTGTGTACGGCCTGTGGAAGTGATGCCATTTCACCTTCTCCCGATGCCGGCAATGGGCAGGGAGGTTCCTTGGCCCGCTTTTGTGCCGTGAATGATATTCTTTACGTGGTGACCAACCGCGAATTGCAGGTATACCGGGTGAACAATGATGGAAGCAATACGCAAATCCGCATCTTGCCCTTGGACAATGGGCTTGAAACCCTCTTCCGCCACGACAGCATTTTGTTTGTAGGCGCGGCTGATGGCATGTATTTGTTCGACATCCGCGATCCGGAATTCCCCAAACAATACGCCAAGTTTTTGCATGTGGTAGCACGCGATCCGGTGGTGAGCAATGGCGAACTGGCATTTGTGACCTTGCGGAGCTTCTCGCAAAATGGCAGGGTACGCGGCATCGACCGCCTGGATGTGATTGACATTCGGCAACCCTATTCGCCCCGTTTGCTGGCGACCAAAGACATGGAATCGCCTGCAGGCCTTGCGATTTACGACAGTTTGTTGTTTGTGTGTGACCGAGGGGTGAAGATTTTTGCAGTCGACGCCGGACTCAATCTCCCTCCATTGAATTTTATTCCCATGGACGCGCACGATTTGGTGGTCATCGACAGTATCGCCATGGTGGTTGGCACCGGTGGCTTGTCGCAATACAAGCTTACACCCGATGTGCGCTTGGAGTTTTTGAGTAAAATCCCAACGGCTATTCCATGAAAGGTTTGATGCTATGGGTAGCTTGTATGCTGGGCTTTGCGCTCCCCATGCATGCACAAACGGCCGAATGGCCCACAAATCCCTCCTACCGCGTGGGCATGCATTTGACCCAATTGTTGAGCAATCAGTTGCATCTCGAAATAGAGCGACAGGCGCAGGCAAGCAAGTACAGCGTGCTCGGGCAAGTTTTTGGGGGATATCTCGAACCACTTTTCACCCAAAATGGGTCGGCGGCAGCTGGCAGTTACAACCGCGCTACCCATTGGGGTTTGGGAATGGCCCTACGCACCTATGATAAAGCTGCGGGCAGCAGGGTATTTGTACACATGGGTGGATTTTACAAGGAAACCTATGTTTGGTACATGCAAAAGCAATGGCAGACACAATTGCAAGATGGCCTGCCGGTGTACCGCTATGTGGATTCGGAAGTCATGGACCGGTATGCTGGGTTCGGAGGTGAATTTTTGGCAGGTGCGCAAGGATTTGCCGGTCGCGTGGTGATTGAAGCCGCTTGCGGTGTGGTTATACGTAACATGCGCACAGCAGGGACCTTTCATGGGCGCAATTTTTCTGGCTTCGACGGTTTGGGTTTGCACATGGGGCATTTCACCCCGGTATTTGTGGGCAAGGTAGGTTACATTTTATAAGTCTACGCGCCTCAGCTATTGGCTCACGAGGCATCGACGGCATTGCTCTGCAAAAAGCCTTTTTTGCAACTGCCTGATAATCAATCGCGCTTCCAAAACCGTGGCGTTCCCAGAAACTAATCACCCGGCCTGGCTGTTCAAAAGGCTATCTTTGCAAGCTCGAAAACTGCCGATGATTGAATACCATACCCACACCCTGGCCAATGGCTTACGGGTGATTGCCCATCCGAACCAACATTCACAACTGGGCGCCTTTAATCTCATGTATGATGTAGGTGCCCGCGATGAACAACCCGACAAAACCGGTTTTGCGCATTTATTTGAGCACCTGATGTTTGGCGGATCTGCCAATATCCCCGATTATGATGCGGTTGCACAACGGATGGGGGCCGAAAACAATGCTTTTACCAATAACGATATCACCAATTATTACCTGACTTTTCCTGCCAACCAGTTGGAAACAGCATTTTGGTTGGAGAGCGACCGTATGTTGCAGCTCGATTTTAGCGAGCGCAGCCTCGAAGTACAACGGCAAGTGGTGATTGAAGAGTTCAAACAACGCTATCTCAACCAGCCTTATGGCGATGTATGGTTGCAATTGCGTCCATTGGCCTACAAAAAGCATCCCTACCAATGGGCTACCATTGGCAAGGAAGTAAGTCACATCGAGAACGCCACCTTTGCCGATGTGGAGGCTTTTTTTTACAAGCATTACCGTCCCGACAATGCTGTGCTGGCCGTGAGCGGGCCTTACGCCCCTGCGCAGGTGTTTTCTTTGGCCGAGAAGTGGTTTGGGGGTATTCCTGCATCGGGTCGCCCGGCACGCAAACTGCCCACTGAACCGAAACAATTGGCCGAACGCCGTTTGGTGGTGGAAGCTGCCGTTCCGGTAGATGCCTTGTACATGGCTTTCCACATGCCTGGCAAAGGCAAAGCCGGGTTTTACGCGGTTGACCTGCTGAGCGATGTGCTTTCGCGCGGCAAATCGTCGCGTTTGTACCGTCGTTTGGTCAAGGAACAAGGCCTTTTCAGTCAGTTGCAAGCTTACATCACCGGTGATCAGGATCCTGGTCTGTTCGTGATCAATGGTCAATTGGTAAAAGGCGTGGAGATGGCAGCTGCAGAACAGGCCGTTTGGGCAGAACTCAAGCGCTTGCAAGAGGAATTGGTAGCTGAGCAGGAACTTGAAAAGAACCTGAACCAAATAGAATCGGGTTTGATGTTTGCCGAAACACAGGGCCTCAATGTGGCCATGAATCTTTGCTATTTTACACTCATGGGAGATGTATCGGCCATCAACCATGAAATTGAGCATTACCGCAACATTTCGGTACGCGATTTACAGGCCCAGGCCAAACAAATTTTTACTCCCCAAAATGCTTCCATCCTCGAATACCATGCTACAGCCTGATCGTTCACAAGCCCCAGCTTTGCCCGCCTTTGCGCCTTTCGACATCATGCAAGCGCAAAAGCATGATTTGGCGCATGGCATTCCTGCCTACAGCATTACGGCTGGCTCGCAGGAAGTCATTCGGCTTGATTTTGTTTTTGGCAGTGGCAGTTGGGACGAGGAGGTGCCCATGGCGGCCGGACTCACCAACCGCATGCTGCAAGAGGGAAGCCGGCACCAATCGGGAAGAGTGTTGGCAGAAACGCTCGACGCTTATGGCGCCTATTTGCAATACGAATCGGGGACCGACCGTTCGGGGGTGAGTTTATACACCTTGAGCAAACACTTGCAGGCTGTTTTGCCCACGGTGCTCGAGATCATCTTTATGCCGGGCTTTCCGCTTACCGAGTTGGAAACCACGGTGCGAAACCAGCAACAGCAACTTTCGGTTGATTTGCAAAAGGTTTCGGTGATGGCACGCCGGGCCTTCATGCAGGCCGTTTTTGGCGAAAAACATCCGTATGGATTTCAAGCCGGAGAAACCGATTTGGCTGCATTGCGTCCCGACCAATTGACGCGTTACCACAAAAAAAACTACACGACCGACAACCTTACGGTGATTGCAGCTGGCTGGGAGGCTGAAAAGGCCATCGATGCGCTCAACAAGGCTTTACAGGAGTTGAGTCCGTGTTTTGCTGAGAAGACCCAAACGGCATATCCCCTGCAAACAGCAGCTCCCGGCCGCATAGAGGTACCCAAGGCAGGAGCCTTGCAACATGCTTTGCGCCTGGGCAAGCCCATGGTAGGCAAGTTACATCCCGATTATGTGGGGCTGAAGGTGCTCAATACCGTATTGGGCGGCTATTTTGGGTCGCGTTTGATGTCGAATTTGCGCGAAGACAAGGGCTATACCTACGGGGTGGGCTCGGCGATACTGTCGTACGAACGCGCTGCATTTTTCACGATTGCCACGGAGGTAGGTGCAGCGGTATCGGACGATGCCATTGAGCAAATCCTCAAGGAGGTGGTAAAGCTGCGTACTGAGTTAATCCCTGCCGAGGAGCTCAATACGGTTCGCAGCTATTTGCAAGGGGTTTACCTCAGCAATTTTGACGGTGCCTTTGCTTTGGCCGACCGATTTAAAGACATTCACTTTTTCGGACTCGGTTACGATTATTATGATGCGTATATTGGCACTGTTCAAAGCATCGGTTCGGAGAAACTGCTCGAGTTGGCCCAGACATATTTGGCGCCCGATTCGCTGGTAGTGGTACGCGCCGGCAGTTAAGTTTTTGCATGTCGTTTGAAATCAAGTTGCAACAATTCGAAGGTCCCTTCGACCTGCTCCTGTTCTTTATTGAGCGGGATGAGCTTGATATTTACGACATTCCGATTGGCCGCATCACCAACGATTTTTTAGATTATTTGCACCAGCTGCAAGAGTTGAACATGGAAGTGGCCAGTGAGTTTATTTTGGTGGCCGCTACCCTGATGCGCATCAAGGCCAAGATGTTGTTGCCACGCAAAGAGCTGGATGCATCGGGCGAAGAAATTGATCCGCGCACCGATTTGGTAAACCGACTGCTCGAATACAAGCGATACAAAGCAGTATTGGGGGCCATGGCCGAATTGGAGCACGGGCAATTTGCGCGCGAACGCCGTGGCAATGTGCACGAGGAGTTGGGGTTGATTCAGCAGCAGCTGGGTGCTGAGCAGGAATTGGAGCAGCTTGATTTATACCAATTGCTCCGCACCTTTGGCAAAGTGATGCAGCGTTTAGAAGAACGCGAAAATCAGCCTACCCATGTCGTGGTGCGCTATCCATATACCATCGACGAACAAAAGCAATATGTGCGTGATGTGGTAAGTAAGGCGGGCAAATTGCCTTTCGAAAAGCTTTTCGAAAGCTTCAAAGACCGGATGCAGGCCATCTTTACCTTTTTGGCCATTCTCGAATTGCTGCAATTGCAATTGCTCGACATTAAATTGGGCCAAGGGTATAATCAGTTTTTTTTAATGCCTAAGGAAGGTGTGGCAGCATGACGGCAAACTTCTTTTCGGGTTATTTTTTGCCGGCCACTTTGGTGGTCATCATGATTGGGGTGGGTTTATCGCTCACTTTGCAGAGTTTCCGCAACATTATTCTGTATCCGCGGGCCATTTTGTTAGGATTGGTGGCGCAAATGGTGTTGCTGCCATTGGTGGCCTTTTCGATTGCCGATCAGCTGGCCTTGTCGCCCGAGTTCAAGGTAGGCTTGGTGTTGATTGCTGCTTGTCCAGGCGGTGCTTCCGCCGGACTCATCAACCATTTGCTGCGGGGGAATGTGGCCTTATCGGTTTCGCTTACCTCGGTCAACAGTTTGCTGACCATTTTTTCGTTGCCTTTCATCACCAATTTGGCTTTGGAACGGTACCTCGACCAGAGTGCGCGGATTGTATTGCCTTTTGGCAAAACCATCATCGACATCGGTTTGCTTACGTTATTGCCGGCTTTATTGGGCATTTTTATCAGGTACCGCAAGCCACTTTGGGCCAAAGGCATGGAGAGGCCGTTGCGGTTTGTAATGCCGGCCTTGTTGTTGCTGGCTTTTGCAGGCATTATTTTGTTTGAGCGGGGAGGGGTGGAGCACTCCATGGATGACGCCCGTGCTTTGATTTGGCCCAACATTCAACTCAATTTGTGGGGCATGGCCCTCGGGTATTTGCTTGCCTTGCTGTTCAGGCTAGGCCCAACGAGCCGCATGACCATCGCCATTGAGGTGGGGTTGCAGAACAGTTCATTGGCCATTTATGTATCGCAGGTACTGTTGGGTTCGAGCGCCATGGCCATGGTGGCGGTGATTTATGGCAGTTTTACCTTTGGAACAGCTGTGTTGTTTGGCATGGGTGTATACAGGGTAAACAAGTGGATACGCCGGCAATTGCGCCTCATGCGTAGGTCCCGGTGAGAATTTGCAACCATGTTTTTAAGAATCAGAAAAAGGTGTTACCTTTGCCGTCCTGAATTGCGGGGCTAACGATGGAGGCATTACAAGCATATACCATCCGTTTCTCGGGTTTGAAAAACGGCTTTCACTATTTCGATTATGAGGTAGGGCAAGATTTTTTCAAGCACTTTGACGGAAGATTGATTGAAAATGCGCTTTTAAAGGTGGCTTTGCAGCTGGAACGCAAGACGAGCGGGCTGGTGCTGCAATTCAAACTCACAGGATGGTTGGAGATGCCGTGTGACCGATGCTTGAAGCAAATTCAGGTACCGGCCAGCAGCGAAGCAGAACTTGTGGTGAAGCTCAGTGCCGATCCGGGTGAAAGCACCGATAACCTTTGGTTTCTGCCCATCACGGCTTATGAAATCAATGTGGGACAATTTTTATATGAAACCATCAGCCTCATGGTGCCCTTGCGGGCGCTTTGCGGGCCGGAAGATAGTAACAGCTGCCAAGCCGATTTTGAAGCACTCATGCAACAATATGACGGTTCAGCGGCGAAAGAGGAGGGAGATGGCGACATCGACCCCCGTTGGGAAAAGTTGAAGAATTTAAAGTTAAACTGAAATGCCAAATCCAAAACACCGCCACTCGCGGAGCAGAAGGGACAAAAGAAGAACACACTACAAGGCTGAAGCGCCTACTGTAGCTACTTGTCCTACTACCGGACAGCCGCATCTTTACCACCGTGCCCATTGGTTCGAAGGCAAGATGTATTACAAGGGTAAGGTAGTCATCGACACTACTGCTTAATTGGAATAGCTCGATGCGGATAGGCGTCGACATCATGGGGGGAGATTTTGCACCGGCTACTGCGGTAGGTGGTGTACACTTGGCCCTGGAAAAGCTGCCCGAAGATGTTCACCTGAGTCTTTTTGGTGACGTGGCTGTGTTGGAGGAGGCCTTTGGCCATCATCCGCAGCTGGGCAAGCGCATCCACTTGGTACCCACCACGCAGGTGATTGCCATGGGAGAGCATCCCACCAAAGCCATTCCCAAATACCCCGACTCCAGTATTGTGGTCGGGTTTCAGCATTTGCGCCAAGGCCAAATCGATGCATTTGCAGGTGCCGGCAATACTGGTGCCATGTTGGTAGGCGGAATGTATAGCGTAAAAACCATCCCTGGTGTAGTACGTCCATGCATTGCCTCTCTGGTACCTAAGCAGGCAGGTGGAATGGGCATCATCCTCGATGTGGGAGCCAATGCCGATTGCCGTCCTGATAGCCTCTTGCAATTTGGCATTCTCGGGAATCTTTACGCCAAGCATATTTTGGGCATTGAGGAACCCCGTGTGGGCCTCATGAACATTGGCGAGGAAGAAGAAAAGGGCAATTTGCTGGCACAGGCGGCCTATAAGCTTTTGAAAGACAATGGTCAGTTCGATTTTGTTGGCAATCTCGAAGGTCGTGATTTGTTCAACGATCGTGCCGATGTGGTGGTGTGTGACGGATTTACGGGCAATGTGATGATCAAGTTGGCCGAATCGCTCTACGAACTGATTGTTCACCGCCAAATCAAAGATGCCTTTTTCGATCGCTTTAACTATGAAAACTATGGTGGGAGTCCGATTTTAGGACTCAACAAGCCGGTTGTCATTGGTCACGGCATCTCCAACGATACGGCTATCATGAACATGATTTTACATGCGGCAGAGTTGGCCCGGCACGACATAACCGAAAGAATACGCGAAGCCTTCAATTAAGCGCTTGGCACTCCTGAAAAAATAGTAATTTGCCAGCCCGTTTGCAGCGCCTTGAGGTGTTGAATGAACGGGCTTTTTACATAACAAGCTGTCATGACAAAAATTACCGCTGCCATTACCGGCATCCACGCTTGGGCGCCCGATAATGTGGTGACCAATTTTGATCTCGAAAAATACATGGATACCAACGACGAGTGGATTACCACACGTACCGGTATCAAAGAGCGCCGCTGGCTCAACGAGCCTGGGCAGGCCACTTCCGACATTGGGGTAAAGGCCATGGAAGGCTTGATGGCTAAAACCGGCCTGAAGCCCGAAGAAGTTGAATTGTTGATTTGTTGTACGGCCACACCCGACCACGCTTTTCCGGCCACAGCCAACATCATTTGCGATAAAATTGGCGCTATCAATGCGGCGGGTTACGACTTGTCGGCTGCTTGTTCGGGCTTTTTGTTTGGGGTGACCACGGGTGCCAAATTCATTGAGGCCGGCATGTACAAAAAAGTTGTGGTGGTAGGTGCCGATAAAATGACCAGCATTCTTGATGTGGAAGACCGCGCGACGGCCATCATTTTTGGTGACGGCGGTGGTGCTGTATTGTTGGAGCCCAATACCGAAGGTTTGGGCGTAATCGACAGCATCATGCACAGTGACGGAGCCGGCCGGCACTTCTTGCACCAGAAAGCTGGCGGATCGTTTAAGCCTGCAAGCCTTGAAACGGTGCAAAACAAGGAGCATTTTGTATACCAGGAAGGCAAAACCGTTTTCAAGTTTGCCGTTACCAATATGGCCGATACCGCGGCCGAAATCATGGAGCGCAACCAGCTTACAGCCGACGATGTAGCCTGGTTGGTGCCACACCAAGCCAATAAGCGCATCATCGATGCTACACGCGAACGCATGGGCCTCGACGAAAGCAAGACCATGGTGAACATCCAACGCTATGGCAATACCACCAACGGAACCATTCCGCTTTGTTTGCACGAATGGGAAAGCCAACTGCGCAAGGGCGACAACATTATTTGGGCGGCTTTTGGCGGTGGTTTCACCTGGGGTGCCCTTTATCTCAAATGGGCATACGACCCTAAATAATTGCGGTTAATTTTGCGACCCTAAATCCTTAAGAACTAAATTGCATTTGATATGGCCAGTACATCGGAATTCAGAAACGGACTTTGCCTCAAGTTTAACAACGACATTTATCAGGTAGTTGAATTTTTGCACGTGAAGCCCGGCAAAGGTGCGGCATTTGTGCGCACCAAGCTCAAGAGCATGACCAACGGTAAGGTGCTTGAAAACACCTTCCCTGCCGGTGCGAAAATTGATCCGGTTCGCGTAGAAACCCGTGAGTTGCAGTTCCTGTACAAAGACGACATGGGCTTTAATTTCATGGACAGCGACAGCTTTGAGCAGTTTGCCATTGAGGGGGTTAAAATCAACGCTCCACAATTTTTGCAAGAGGGCGCCATTTGTTTGGCGCTGGTGAATACCGAAGACGAAAGTATTTTGGGAGTTGAATTGCCCAATTCGGTAGAAATGGAAGTAACTTACACCGAACCCGGTTTGCGGGGCGATACGGCTTCGGGCTCAGCGCTCAAACCAGCAGTGGTTGACAACGGTCCAACCGTGAACGTACCTTTGTTTGTGAACCAGGGCGATCGCATCCGCATCGACACCCGCACAGGCGACTATATTGAACGCGTAAAATAAACCTTAAACCTATTTTGATATGGATTTGAAAGAAATACAGGACCTCATTCGCTTTGTTTCTAAGTCGGGCGTAACCGAAGTAGAAGTAGAGAAAGAAGGCTTTAAAATTGTGATCAAGGCCGAAAAACCCACCACTGAGTACCATGCTGTGGTACCACAACCTGTGATGATGTCGGCTCCTGTTGCTGCCGCACCTGCTGTTGCTGCCGCGCCTGCTGCTGCCCCTGCTGCTGCAGCTGCGCCTGCTGCCGAAGGTGGTGTGAACATCAAGTCGCCCATGATTGGTACTTTTTACCGTTCTGGCGGGCCCGACAAAGAGCCTTTCGTAAAGGTAGGTGACCGGGTAGAAAAGGGTCAGGTGGTATGTATCATCGAGGCCATGAAGCTGTTCAACGAAATTGAATCGGAAGTTTCGGGTGTGGTAACCAAGGTATTGGTTGAAAACGCCTCTCCGGTTGAATATGACCAGCCTTTGTTCTTGGTTGACCCTGCTTAAGCTGTTTTTCACCCAAAGACTTTACTGTGTTTAAAAAAATACTCATTGCCAACAGGGGAGAAATTGCCCTGCGGGTCATCCGCACCTGCCGCGAGATGGGTATCAAAACGGTTGCTGTATATTCTACAGCCGACCGCGAGAGCCTGCACGTGCGTTTTGCCGATGAGGCGGTATGTATTGGACCGCCCAAAAGCGCCGATTCGTACCTGAACATCCCCAATATCTTGGCGGCTGCCGAAATCACCAATGCCGATGCCATTCACCCGGGCTATGGTTTTTTGTCGGAAAACGCCAAGTTTTCTGAAATCTGCCGCGAGTATGGCATCAAGTTCATCGGTCCATCGCCCGAAGCCATTCGCGCCATGGGTGATAAAGCCACAGCCAAGGAAACCATGAAGCGCGCCGGAGTTCCGGTAGTTCCAGGTTCTGAAGGTTTGCTCCAAAGCATCGATGAGGCCAAAAAAACAGCCGGTGAAATCGGTTATCCAGTGATCATCAAGGCTACTGCCGGTGGCGGTGGTCGCGGCATGCGCATCATCTGGAAAGAAGAGGACCTCGATACTTTGTTTGAATCGGCCCAGCGCGAAGCCGAAGCTGCTTTTGGCAATGGCGGGATGTACATGGAGAAATTCATTGAAGAGCCACGTCACATCGAAATTCAGGTGGTGGGCGACCAGTATGGCAAGGCTTGTCACCTGAGCGAGCGCGACTGCTCTATCCAGCGCCGTCACCAAAAGCTCATCGAAGAGTCGCCATCGCCTTTTATGACCGATGAATTGCGTGAGCGCATGGGCGAAGCTGCGGTACGTGGTGCCATGGCGGTGAATTACGAAGGTGCTGGTACCATCGAGTTTTTGGTCGACAAGCACCGGAACTTCTACTTCATGGAAATGAACACCCGTATCCAGGTAGAGCACCCGGTAACTGAGGAGGTCATCGACTACGATTTGATCAAAGAGCAGATCAAGGTAGCAGCGGGCATCCCTATTTCGGGCAAGAATTATATTCCCAAGATGCACGCCATTGAGTGCCGCATCAATGCGGAAGACGTTTACAACGATTTTCGTCCTTCGCCGGGCAAAATCACTACCCTGCACATTCCTGGCGGTCATGGTGTACGTGTTGATACCCACATTTATTCGGGCTACAGCATCCCCCCTTTCTACGATTCGATGATTGCCAAGGTAATTGCCACCGCCCAAACCCGCGAAGAAGCCATCTCTACCATGGAGCGCGCTTTGAGTGAGTTTGTGGTTGAAGGCGTAAAAACGACCATTCCTTTCCATCTCAAGATGTTGAAAGACCCCAATTTTATTGCGGGCAATTTCAACACCCAGTACCTCAACAACTGGAACATGGAAGATTGAGCTGTGCTCAAAGGTTTCGAAGCCAATCCGCAAGGGTTGGCTTTTTTTATGGCTGCCGCTGTGAACGGGGGGAACCATTTGCCTTTTGAGCTGTTACCTTTGCAGTGCTAACCTGAAATCCGCATCATGCAAAATTTGATATCGATCTATACCGAGTCGACCCCGAATCCTGAAACCATGAAATTCGTGTCGAATCGCTATATTTTGCCCGAACAAACCCTCGACTATACCAGCCCTGATCAAGCGACCGATTCGCCTTTGGCGGCTCGTTTGTTCGAATTTCCCTTTGTGGGCGGTGTATTTATCAGTCAAAATTTTGTGACTGTTACCCGCAAGCAGGGCGACGAGTGGCTCGAAATCAACCCCATCCTCAAAGATTTTATCCAAAGTTACCTCGAGGGGGGACTGCCGGTGTATGAGCCCAAGCAAGACGCTGTGGCCGAAGAAGCGGATGAGCGCGAAACGGTAAAGCGCATCAAACAAATCCTCAAAGATTACATTCAGCCGGCAGTAGAACAAGACGGTGGCGCCATTAGCTACAAGGCTTGGGATGAAAACTCCGGACTGGTGACGGTAGTCCTGCGTGGCTCTTGCTCGGGTTGTCCGTCGAGCATGATCACCTTGAAAGCCGGCATCGAAAACCTGCTCAAGCGCATGTTGCCTGAGGTGAAAGAGGTGGTGGCAGAAGCCTGAGGAAGTTAAAAGTTAAAAACTAAAAGTTAATTGATGAAGGTGTGTGTCCCTAAATGGCGTTGATCGCTTTTTAGGGATGCGCACCTTTTGCTTTTAGCGTTCAGCGTTCAGCCATCGGCCAACCGCGGTAGCCAATCAGCTCGCCCCGTGCGCTACGCCTCCTCCGCCTTGGTTATCATCCTTCCGCATCCTTCCGCCTCGCTCCCTGCCCCTTAGTATCCAAGCACTGTATCGTCGCCACGCGGGTCGGCCCCACCTTCAAGGGTACCATCGGGCAGGATACGCACCATTTCGGCACGGCCATAAGGTTTGCGTGCCTTTAACGCATGGCCTTGTCGGCGCAATTGCCGACGCATTTTTTTTGTTAAGCGATTTTCTTCGTATTGGATGTAATCGGGCAGCCACTGGTGGTGGAAGCGGGGTTGTGCCACAGCTGTTTGGGCTGGCAGGTCGTACAAAAGGCTCATCAGCAGCAATTGGAGTACCGTGGTGGGGATGGTGGAGCCGCCGGGCGTGCCGGTTACCAGTACAGGATTTCCATCGAGCAGGACGATGGTAGGCGCCATGCTACTCAGCATGCGTTTGCCAGGGGCAAGGGCATTTGCCTGGCTGCCTACGAGTCCATAACTGTTGGGGATGCCCGGTGCAAGGCTAAAATCGTCGATGGTGTTGTTGAGCAAAAAGCCCAGGTCACCTGCCGCGGTTTTGCTCCCGTAGGCGCCATTGAGCGAGGTGGTAGCACTTACGATGTTGCGTTTTGGGTCGACAATGATGTAATGTGTAGTTTCATTGCTTTCTTTTTGCAGACCTTCACCTGCCTTGACCAGGGTCGAAAGTGTGGCCTTCTTGGGGTCGATGCTGGCAGCCCGCTGGGCGAGGTATGCTGAGTCGAGCAGGCTTTCCAAGGGAATGTTGTTAAAAGCCGGATCGCCGAGGTATTCAGCCCGGTCGGCATACGCCCTGCGGGCCGACTCGCTGACAAGGTGCACCCAATCGGTCGATTGCAAGTCATATTTTTCGAGGGGGAATTGGTGCAACATGCCCAGCATTTGGTGCAAGAGCACTCCCCCGCTCGAGGGAGGCCCCATGCTGAAGACATCGTAACTCTTGTAGCGGCTTCCCAGGGGTTCGCGCCAGATGGCCTGATAGGCAGCCAGGTCGGCTTGCGTAATCTTACCCCCTGTTTGTGCCATGAAGGCTGCCAATTTTTCAGCGGTTTCGCCTTGGTAGAAGCCATCGCGACCGAAATCGCGGATGCGTTCGAAGGTTTGGGCCAGTGCGGCATTTTGGAGCCATTCTCCGCTTTGCACCGGCTTTGTGCCGCACAAATAGCAGCCGTTGGGGTTCAAACGGTTGAGGTTGGCGCGGTGTTCATTGAGCAAATCGGTCTCCTTGGGGGTCAAGGGCCAACCGGTACGTGCCAGGTCAATGGCTGGCTGCACCAAGCGATGCCAGGGAAGTTTGCCGAGGCGTTGGTGCATGGCATACATGCCGGCCACTGTTCCGGGGATGCCGGCGGCCAGACTACCCTCGGTGCTGTTTTTACCAATGGGCTGGCCTTTTTCATCGACAAACAAGCTGTTGTTGATGCCGGCCGGGGCTTGCTCGCGGTAATCGAGGCTGAGCAATTCGCCTTGTTCGGTGTGTAGCAGGGCGAATCCGCCACCGCCGATATTGCCAGCAACGGGCAGCACCACGGCCAAGGCAAATTCGGCAGTTACGGCCGCGTCGAAGGCATTTCCTCCTTCTTGCAAAACTTGCAAAGCTGCGGCGGTAGCCAGCGGATGGGCCGTTACCACCATGCCTTCGCAGGCGTAAAACGATGGTGCTACCCAATCATTGCCCAATCGCAACTGCATGCTTAGCAACAAAAGCGTAACCAAAGACGTAATCATGTGTGGTAAAAATAGGGAGAGAATGCACTTTTTGCACCCAAGTCGGCAAAGAGGCGGTGCGGGCGTGCGCTTATGCCATTTTTGCCAAGAATGCTTCGGTGCTCTGCCGCAGTTCAGGAAAAAAGAGGGCGAATTCGTTACCAAAGGCGTGGTAATGCGCTTCGAGAAAGGCAGGTGCATTTTCCATCCCCGACGCAAAGCTGGAACGACGGCTCATCCCTTCCATCACCCGCTGGAGGCCTGGAATGACCGCATAGCCATTCAACCAATCGTGTTTGACCATGTAAGGGAGCATGTGTTGTGCTCCGGCAGGCAAATGGTGTGCATGCTTCTGCAGCAAATGGTAGGCGTTTTGGGTAAATTGGTCGAGCGGTTCGGGGTGGTATGTTTCCCAACGGGCTGCCAAAAAATGGTCGTAAAAAACGTCCACAATCACGGGTGCATATTTTCCGAATGCTTCGCGCACCCTTCCTTTGCTTTGCGCTACAATGGGGTGGCTATCGGTATAATGATCGATGTGCCGGTGCAGGGCAATGCCTTTTTGGATGCCTTCGGCACGCTGTTGATGGCGTTCACTGCCTTTGAGATGATCGGCCATGAAGTTGCCCAAAATTACTTCGGTATCGTTGCCTGAGAGGTAAAGGTGGGCCAAATAATTCACTGCCTGAAAATACATATTTGTACGCTGAACACAGCACGTATTTTTTTTCAGGCTCATTGAACAATTTGGTACAAAAGCATGTAATTTCAAGCGATGCACAGGTTGAGTTTGTTTGTGATGATGCTCGTGGGGCTGTTGCTTCCTGCGCCGAAACTTGAGGCGGGGGTGTTGCCCACCGATTCTACCAAAAAGGAAGGTTTTGCCGCCATTCCCTTGTTTTACTATACGCCTGATACCCGTTTTGCACTGGGGGCGGCAGGGGTACATTATTTTCGCGCTATCAGCACACGTGATGGAGTGCCCGAGCCACGATTGTCGTATTTGCAACTGCTGGGCGATTACACCCAAAACCGCCAGCTCGATATTTGGGGCTTGTGGTCGGTTTTCACCAACAATGAGGACTATCTTTTGCGGGGTGAAGTACGTTTTCGGAATTTTCCCGACCGCTATTATGGGGTGGGTAACAATACCACCGAGCAGCAAATGGAGCGTTATTCGTACGATTTGTTCAGCTTTAAGGCCCTGTTTATGCGGAAATTTAACCGCTACTTTTTTGCTGGATTTGATTACCAACTCCGCAATGAATTTAACCTCCAAACTTTTGACGACAAGGAGCTGGCGGCTGGTGGGGTTACAGGTGCGCAGGGGGGGGTGGGTTCCGCCTTTGGCTTGGTGGCTACATTCGACAGCCGCGACAATGTAATCAATGCCTATCGGGGCCAATTTTTCGAGTTTTCGTCTTATTTCTACAGTGGCCTTTTTGGGAGCAGCTTTGATTTTCTGAACGTGAACTTGCTGTACAATACCTATACCGAAATACGTCCGGGCTGGATTTTGGCCACCAACAGCCGCATGAACCTGAACTATGGTGAAGTCCCTTTTTTGAGCATGGCGCGTGCCGGGGGAGAAGAAATGTTGCGGGGTTATGCGGCAAACCGTTACCGCGACCATCATTTTATAGGTTCGCAAGCCGAGTTACGTGTGCCGGTATATAAACGGTTTGGCGTGGTGGGTTTTGCCGGCTTGGGAGAGGTATTCCGCTCACCGGCAGATTTACGGGCCGACAGGCTCAAATACAGCATCGGTGGAGGTGTTCGCTATGCGCTTAACACATCGGAACGCCTGAATATCCGCCTCGATTATGGCTGGGGCCGCGGTACAAGCAGTTTTTACTTTTCGGTAACAGAAGCGTTTTAAAGCGGTACCAAAGGCATATATACGCCTACCAATTTGCAAGGATTTTTATTAAAAACGGCGTTCAATTTTGAACAATGTGTCAGGTTTGGTGGATTTGGCCGACCCAAATAGCAAATCACGTATCATGAAAGGTCTCTTGCTTCTCGTATTGTCGACTGTACTTTTGTCGGCCTGTCAAAAAATGGAAACAGCCATGCCTCAACCCCTTCCCGAAGTGATGCCGGGTTTCAGCATACTGAGTTCGACCACTTTTTCGTCACTCAACCGCTACAATGTATCGGGTAGGTTAGAGGTATGGTAAAATGGCAATGCCTATGAATTTCGGTTCATCGATTTTCGGTCGATCAATGGCCCCGGTCTTGAGATTTTGTTGACGACCGGACAGTCGGCCAATCCATCCATCAACTTGGGTGATGTTCAAGGCATCGATGGGAATTACATTTACCAATACACCGATACCGATGGTACGGTTGGTGATTTTTCGCACGTTTTGGTGTGGTGTACACGCTTTTCGGCAGCCTTTGGCATTGCACCATTTGTTGCGGAATGAGGAAGGGCCGTGTGTGAAACGGCCTTTGGCAGTGGCTATTGGCTGACGGCCGAAGGCTGAAGGCTTTTTGCCACGGCTGCAGCACCTTCGACATAAGTGCTCACTTCAAAATGCGGGAAGGCTGCCTTGAACTTATGGCTATTGAACAAATAGGGCTTTTCGAACTGATACAGCATCTCCTGGTTTTCGCGGAGCACAGGAATGAACCAGCCCAGCATCTTCAACATGCCTTTGCCAATGACTTGGTATTTTGGTTTTACCCCCAAGGCTGCAGCCGCAATATCCACCAATTCTTTTCCAGTAACGGCCTCTTCAGGGGCAGGCAAATGCCAAACTTGGTTGTAGGCCGAAGGGGTGTTGCCGAGTAGGGCAGTTGCTACACCCGCGTCGGGAGTGTAAGAAAATACATGTGGCACTTGGTCGGCCAGCAACAATTGGGCTCCTTTGCCTGCCGCCAAACGCTCGAATACCATGAGGTGGGCAAAGCTGGTTTTGTTGTGGGGACCGTAAAAATCGGCAGCACGTACAATCATGGCGTCGAAGTTTTTGCCCATTTGATCGTGCAACATGCGGGCAATTTGGGCGCGCACTTCGCCTTTTTTGCTGCATGGGTTGTATGGCGTTGCTTCGGTCATGGGGCCATCTACCAAGCCATAGGCATATACATTGTCGAAAAAGACCAATTTGGCACCGGCTTTTTCGCAGGCTTGGATGGTATTTTGCATCACTTTCGGCCACTGTTCGGCCCACAAACGGGCATTGTATGTGAGTCCTGGCGTGAGGTATACTACTTCGCTGCCGGCTACGGCAGCTGCCACAGCCCGTGGGTTCAGGAGGTCGGCGCTGCGGCTTTCAGTTCCCGCAGGGGAAGTGCCTGCTTGCCGGCGAACGAGCCGTACGGGCATATTTTGGGACATGAGCTGTTTTTGGAGGCTCTGGGCAATGACTCCACCGGCACCGAGGATGGTTTGCATGGGATTAGGGTTTGATGTAAGATTAGCAAATGTTTGGCAGTTGGAAATGAGGCCAGTTAAAATAGCAAACAGACGGTCTGAATTTTACAGCTTTTTAAAAGGCAAAAAAAAAGCGCCGAAGCGCTTTTTCTTTTATTCTGATTTCACCAGAGGCAACTGCATGGCCCTGTCGGCTTGCACCACCCGCAGTTGGTAAAGACCGGCGGCGAATCCTTGCAAGGCGATGTTTTGCAACAAACGCTCATCGGCCACCGCCACGGTTTCTTTCCACAAAACCCTGCCTTGCAAATCAAGCAAGCTGAGGTGCAGGGGCTGTCCGCTTTGCAATCCGGCCAAATCCAATTGGGTGTTACCGGCTGCTGGGTTCGGATACAGGCGCGCTTTTAAGCCACCCATTTCTTTGACCGAAGTAGCAAAGGCTGTTACTTGACGGGTGATGGTGTCGTTTTGGCAGCCATTGAAAGCAATGAGTTTTACCTCATAAATGTCGCTGCTGCTGTAATTGTGCGTGGGATTTTGCTGGGTCGAGGTGTTGCCGTCGCCAAACTCCCAACGCAAAGAAGATGCGTTTTGGCTGAGGTTGCTAAAGCTTACCGAACTACCGGTTGCTGTGAAGTTGAAATCGGCAGTGGCAGGTGCCTCAATCAAAACGGGGTTGGTGGCTTGCACGCTGCCACCGGGTCCGTTGGCGGTGAGTACCACCTGGCGGCTACCCGTGCTGGCGTAAACCACAGGGTGTGGTCCAGCGCCTGTAGCGGTTGGTGGGGTGGCACCATTGCCAAAATCCCAACTCAAACTGGTGATGTTGCCTGTAGCCGTACTGCTGAAGTTTACTGCACTGTTCACGCACGTATTGCCACCTACCGTAAAGCTGGCTACCATGCCAGTAGAGCTGGTTACCGCAAAGTTGGTGAGATAGAGGTTGTTGCCATAGCCGTTGATGCCCACAAAACGAATCCGGATGCGACTGCCCACATAAGGTGTCAAATCGAGGCTGTCGGTACGCCAGTGTGCATTGGTGGTAGGGGTGAAAGTGTTGGTAAGGGTACCAGCGGTCGACAATTGCAAACCTTCCTTGAAGTAAGTACTTGGCACGTAAGTGCTGCCACAGTCGCTCGAAATTTCGATGCGTAAGCCATCAAACAAGGTGGTGCTGTATTGGGCATAAGCCACCGAAAAGGTAAGCAAGGGAGCCGGAACACCCGAAGAGAGGTCAATGACCGGACTTACCAAGTGATCAATTTGACCTGCGGCATTGTAGCTGTAAAAATTCAACCATGCCATGCCGGTGGTAGCGCCTCCCGGACCGAAGCCGGTGCGGAACTGCCAGGTGTCGGCATTGTCGGGGTTCTCGATGGTCCAATCGGCAGGGACCGCATTGCCAGGGAAGGTTTGGGTTTGTGGTACCGTAAGGCCGTTGCCTACCACAATGTAGTTGGGACGGGTAATGGTATCACTGCCATAGGTGTTGCTGGCGATGAGTTGGATGGTATAGCTGCCATTGGCCGTGAATACCACTTGTGGTGCCTGACTGGTATCGGAGGTGCCGTTCACAAAGTTGAAGGTGCTTGGGTTGATGGTCCAACGCCAGCTGGTGGCCAGGTTAAGACTTTGGTCAACCAGCGAAATGGTTTGGTTGGGACAAGCAGCCGTAACCGACGACACAAAACCAGCAGCTGGTGCCGATTGGCAACCGAAAATATTGTTCAGTGGCTTGGCAAGGGCCAGAGAGCGGCGGCCTTTGAGGTTGTTGGGTCCAATGGGTGCAATGGCGAAATAATCGGTATCGCTGGGCGATGTACCCAACACCACAAAATTGGTATTGGTGGTGGTGCCAATCGAATCCATGTAGCGCTGACCCAAACGGTATACAATGTAACCCGTTGCCTGGGGCACGGGGTTCCAGCTGAGGCCCAATTCGGTGGGGCAGATGTACGAATAGCTTAAGTTGCTCACCAGAGGACTGATGCTGAAATTTTGCTCCGATTCGTCTGTGATGCTGCCAGCTACCACCCGGATGCGGGCTTGTCCGGTAATGTTGTTCGGAACAGTCCACGCACGGTGGCGTACATTGTTCGCCAGATTTGAGACAATGGTGGTCCAGTTGGCGCCGCCATCGGTGCTTAATTGCACATTAAATGTGCCGGTTACGCCTGTGGCATCCCAACGAATGAGCTCGGTTTCACCAGGTACAAATCCTTCACCGCCCATCGGGTAGGTCACCACAATCTGTTCGGTATACCATTCGTACACAATCCAATAACGCTGGGGACCAAAAGGAACGGCAGTACCATGCACACGGATGCTGTAAACGCCTTCTTGTGGGTTGGTAAGTGTTACTTGCTCAACGTTGTTGAGCGTATCAATTCCGGGAACAGCCGGGCTGTTCAAGGCCGCCACGGTAGGCGTTGGATTCAGCACCCAAGGCAATGACACGGTATTGGTTGGGCTGTGTAGTTTCAGGTCGAGGTTGTTCACCAGTGCACGGGTGGCGTTGGCAGCACCGGCTTTGTCGGCCCAGTACACCATCACGCGGAGTTGCTTCACATTGGCTGGTACAGTGATGCTGTGCACCGCGCTATCGCCTTGGCTGATGTTGCCCGTGAAATAGCGGTTTTCTTCCAAGGTTTGCACGGCACGGAGGGCATTTACGCGGCCCCAGCCAAAACGAAAGTCGGGACCCACATTGCCCAAGTCCTCAGTGGTATTCAGCATCACGGCTTTGATGAGTGCCGAAGGTGGCACTGAATCGTTGTTGAGCGCTCTGTAGGCATGGCTCAACTGTGCATAAATGCCAGCGATACCCGGTGAAGCGGCAGAAGTACCCCCACCTACGAGATAGGTGTTGTTTGGTCCGGTTGACAATTGGTTGTAGCCGTTGGCAGCAATATCGGGCTTGATGCGTCCGTCTTTGGCAGGCCCGCGGCTGCTTGAGTTTTCGAGCTGATCGGTATTGCGCAAATTGGCCACGGCCATCACGTTTTTAGCAGCTTTGTAACCTCCGGTGATGTTGCCCCAACCTGCACCTGCGCCATAGCCATGGTCAGAAGTGCCTGCATTGCCTGCCGAAAACACGTGCATGAGCATGGTGTTGTTGCGGATTTGATCGTCGATGGTGGCGGCATCGGCAGTATACACCCCGCCATTGCCTTGGCTGTACGAGGTAGAGGTGATGGTGGTGCCCAAGTTGGTATAATTGGCTGGTGCCGATACCACGTGCGGATAACCCGAAATGCTGTACATATGCAAATAGGTGCCGGGTGCCATGCCACTTTTGGTGGGGTCGAGGTTAGCAGCGCCCAGTGCGATTCCCGCCACCATGTCGCCATGCGTATTGCCGGCAGCGAAATTGGTGGTGTATTGGGTAAGGCGGCCTTTGAAATCGATGTGCGGGCCAATGGCACCGTCGTCGGCAATGCCCATGGTTACGCCTTGTCCGTTGTAACGGCGGCCGCCTGTCATCAGGTTGTCGATGGCCTGGCTGCGGTGCAAGGAGCGGCCTTCGCGGTCTTCGGGTTCCCCCAGCGGGGCCGCGGGTTCGATGAATTGTACAGCCGGATGGTCGGCCAGTTTTGACAGATCGCGCTCATCTACCCAGGCGCTCACCAAATGGTCGCTGTAGCGGTTTTTGGCAGGCTCAAAGCGGATGTTTTGCCACAAGCTGAGGTTTAATTTTTCAAGGGGAACACCATTGAAGGGCATGACGCTCACCAGTACTTGACGGCCACGTTTTTCGAGTGGACGGAATTCACTGGCCTTTACCAATGCCTCGTCGAACTTGGCGGTACGTGGGATGGCTTGCAAGCTAAGCACGCCTTTGTCGGCCAGTTGCTGCACCGACCAACCAGCCGGGGCTGATGCCAAATAGGCTTTTTCGGGAATGTAGGCTTCGAACACCAACCCGCCAGCAGTGAGTGCATCGAATTGTTCCTGGGAAAGGAATTGTTCGAATCGCACCAAAAAATACTTGCGGCCCTCGAAAGCTGTGATGGCTTGCCAATGGCTGTTCAGCTGATTTTTGGAGGTCGTTTGGGTGATTACCTCGCCTCCACGAAACTGCAAGGGGGGCAATTCACCGGCTTGACTGAAACCAAGGCCGATACATAGGAGTAAAGCGGTCAATGTGAAGCGCATATGATTTTTTCAGGTTAGGAATAATTGTCGAATATACACAAAAAAGCAAAGTCCGTAATGAACAACACATTACGGACTGCGCCGAATTTTAAAATAAAAGATGCTTTTTTTGTTATTCCAGCATCTTCACCTCAGCCAACAATTGCTGAGGCGTGCGGAAGCCCACCATTTTGCGCACCACATTGCCTTTAGCATCGAGTACGTACAAAGTAGGGTATGCGGTAAGTTTGAGCTTTTGCGCGAGGGCCGGTCCTTCGCCTTTTTCACCGTCGATGGCAATGTTCACAAAGCGCTTGTTGAAGTATTCGCCTACGGCCGCATCTTTGAAGGTAGTGGCCTTTAAACGCTTGCACGGACCACACCAAACGGCATAAATGTCGAGGAAAACCAATTTTTGGTCCTTTTCGGCCTGGGCCAATGCTTGGTTGAGGTTGCCTTCAAAAAAGGTGATGCCAGCCTCAGCGGGCGCAACCGCAGCATGGTGGGCAGGCTGTGCTGTGGGGATTAACAAGCCAAGCAACAGCAAGGGAAGCGGAAAGATGGATAATAAACGCATGATTCAAAGATAAGTAGTTCTATAAATGAAGGTGTAACCGAAGTCACCAAAGTTTTAAAGTGCCTGAAGGATGTCGGCCACCGAACTGCGCTTTTTGTAGTCGTGCTCAAAAAGGCGCCAAACCACCTCGCCTTGCTGGTTGATGAGGAAACTGGCTGGAATGGGCAAAAGCTCCCGGCTGTCGTTGTGGGCGGCAGCCATGTTTGCCTTGGCCCGTTGGTTGTATCGGTTTTTTACTTCGCTGCCGGGGTCGAACAACACATCAAAAGCACGGGCTGTTTGGTAACCTGCATCGTACAAAAAGGTGAAGCCGCCACCTGTTTTTTGTGCCATGGTCCGTAGGTAGGTGGGTTGTTCGGGACTAATAGCCACCACCGTTACACCCTTGGCCTTTAGCAGTTCGAGGCTGTCGTTGATGGCACTGATGTGTTTGTTGCAATAGGGGCACCATTGACCGCGGTAGAACACCACCAGCATGGGGCCTTTTTGGAGGACTTCGGCACTGTTAAATGGCAGGCTGTCTTGGTTGACCAATTGGATGAGGGGCGCTTCGGCACCAATGGCCAGGCCCTCGGTTTCAGTTTCAGACTTGGTTTGGGCCATGCTTGGCATGGAGGCTAGCAGTAACAGCAGGAGGGTGATGGTTTTTTTCATGGTCTTTCGTGTGACTGAGGGATAGGTCGGTAGACGAGGCTGTTCCTGACAGTCATTACGAAATTTCTTTCAGCCTTTTTAGCATAGCAGCCTTGCGCTCGTCGGAAAGTTTGTACACCATGTTTTGCGCGGCTTGCATGGCCTCGTCGATGAGTGCGCTGTGCTGCTCGTAGGTTTTGCATACGGCGCACATGCGTTGGTGCCAACTCAGGCGCCATTGTTGCCAAAAAGGCAGTCCTTGCGTCAGCTTGCGTTCGACCAATAAGCTAGCTTGCCGACAATTCATTTGCCATTGCGGTTTAGCTCCCTTAGAATACAGGTCTGGAAGTAGCGTCAGAGGCAGAACCAGGACAAGACCATTAAGCAACAAGGCTAAAAATCGCTCTTTTTTAACGCAGCATCATCTGCCATTCAACATGATCCACAACTCAAACGACACAATGATCGCAAATGCGTCGAAGGAAAGGACAGACTCACAGTTCTAAATGCAGTAGCAAACAAGCTAGTGCTTAGGGTTGTTACCGTCGTCAAACGACAAGAACCCTTCGTGAAATTTTCTTACTAATTGCTTGCTTTTATCTTAGAATGCTCAATGGCCGGCGGTGGCTTTTGGCCGGTATTGCTTCTCAGCTGAAAAGCCTTGAGCACGGTTTGATGCAATACTTTTAGGTGCCGACTGTCCAAGGTAATCCGCCCTCTCCCCGCCCCCCGACGCCGTGGTCGGGGTCTTAGGATCTGCGGTTTAACTGCCGCTTACTTGCCCTTCACATACACCTCGAGCCAGCGATCCATCTCCCACAACATGTGCATGATGCTTTCAGAAGCCCGGTACCCATGACTTTCGTGCGGCAACATGACCAAACGCACCGTGCCGCCATGGCCCTTCACCGCCTGGTACAAACGTTCGCTTTGGATGGGGAAGGTGCCCGGATTGTTGTCGGCCTCTCCATGGATCAGCAGCAAAGGGGTTTTGATTTTGTTGGCAAAGCTGAAAGGCGACATCTGAAAATACACCTCAGGCACTTCCCAATAGGTGCGCTCCTCGGCCTGGAAGCCAAAAGGCGTCAACGTGCGGTTGTAGGCCCCGCTGCGTGCAATGCCGGCCTTGAAATAAGGCGAATGGGCCAGCAAATTGGCAGTCATAAAAGCACCATAACTGTGGCCACCTACGGCCACCCGGTTTGAATCGACCACACCCTGCGACGCACCATAGCGAATGATGGCCTCGGCATTGAGCACCAACTGCTTCACATAGGTGTCGTTGGGCTCGGCATCGCCTTCGCCCACGATGGGCATGCTGGCATTGTCGAGCACTGCGTACCCTCGCAATACCCAAAAAACCGGACTCCCCCAGCCAATGCGGGTGAAGCGGTAGGGTGAGCCGGTGACCTGACTGGCAGCAGCTTGCGATTTGAATTCGCGCGGATAAGCCCACACCAGCGTGGGCAATACGCCGTCGGAGGCTTTGTAGTTGGCTGGAAGATACACATCGGCGGTCATTTCCACCCCATCGGCGCGCTGGTACCTCCACTGCATCTTCTTCACCCCCGACAATTGTGGATAGGGATGCGGAAAACGGGTAAGCGGCTGCAGCTTTTTGCCGGTGCGCAGGTAGTAATTCGGGTTTTCAGTAGCCGATTCACGCAAAGTAATGAAACTCACCTTATCGGGATCGAGCAAGGCCACCACACTTTCGTAGTACGGCGCTTCTGACCGCCACAAACGGGTACTTTTACCGGTTTTGAGGTCGTAACGGTCTAAAAACGGCCGGTCGCCTTCGGCCGAAGCCCCATTTCCTACAAAAAAGAGCTGTCCTTTGTGCTCCCACAGCACCATGCGGCCATAGGCATTGGGCTGCATGAGCGGTCGGCCCGGGTCGGTATAGCTGTCTTCGTAGCTGCGGTCGCGGAGTTTGCGCACCGAACCAGCCACCGAAGGCTTCATTTCGTACCATTGCTCCTTGCGCGTGCGGGTCCAGCTGGCACGCACCCACAACAAATCGTTGCCCCACATGGCACCACCATAACGCAATTCGGTACGCAGCAATTCTTGTCCGTCACCCGCAAATGGGGCTGCTAACAACACCAGCCGATCGCGGTGTTTTACTTCGTTTTTCGGATCGCCTTCGTCCAAGGCTTCCACCCAATACAGCGAAGCAGCTTGGTCGGGGCGCCAGGCGTGGTTGCGGGGACCCTTTTCTACCGCGTTGAAGGTGCTGGGAATGTACTCGCCCAATTCTTTGTGGGCCAACTCACGCACCAAAGCACCTTGTTGGTCGAAAACGCGGATAACCCGGGTAAAACGGCTGTACGGCACCAGGTAACTGTAGGGCCGCACGATTTCTTCGGTGAGCAGGTAGGCGTTGTCGGGCGAAGCGTCAAAACTGCTCCATACCCCTTTGCCACTCACTATTTCGGTGCTTCCACCCAAATGGGTACGCAAGATTTCGGAAGTGGCGTAGTACTCAAACAGGGCTTCATCATTTGGGTTTTTGAGTAAGTCTTGGTAGGTACGCGAAGGTGCTTTTTTGCCCATGTTTTCTTCCACCACCGGTCCGGCTGGTACGCGGTTACCTTGGGGTGGATTGCCCTCCTGTGACAAACGAGCAGCATACCAAAGCGAGCGGCTATCGGCACTCCAACTGTAGCCATTGCCCAGCACCTGGTTCAAAGGGCGAACACTTACCTTTTGTGCTCTGCGATTGGCAATTTCCACCACCCACAAGTGGATGGCCAGGGCATCGTTTTGCAAAAAAGCCAGGTATTTGCCATCGGGACTCCAGCTCAAATTGCTGAGTAAGAGGGGCTGTGGCAAGCCGCTGATTTCGAGCAGGCTTTCGTTGTTCCGGCTGCGCAATTGCAACTTGTTTACATAGCTCATGCGGCTCGGACCAAAATTGCCCGGATCGATGCGTGTGCCGGCCAACCGCAATTCAGGCCGCGAGGCTTCTTCAATCGACGGCATTTCGGGACGACCGAGGATGGCCATCAGGTTGCGGTCGGGCGACAGGCTCACCCCAGGTGTTGCCGGGGCTTCGGCCAAGGCCGCAATTTCGGCAGGTGGACGCTGGTAGGTGAGGGGTGTTTGGGCTTGGGCTACGGCGC
>CAZNWC010000010.1:0-105999 GCA_964577055.1 uncultured Chitinophaga sp.
AGATATTTTACCATGCCACCGGTTCACTTCGACTTCGCTCAGTGACCGGCCTTTTCGGTGGTTGAGCGGAGCCGAAACCACTAGGAAAGATATTTTACCATGCCACCGGTTCACTTCGACTTCGCTCAGTGACCGGCCTTTTTGGTGGTTGAGCGGAGCCGAAACCACCAGGAAAGATATTTTACCATGCCACTGGTTCACTTCGACTTCGCTCAGTGACCGGCCTTTTCGGTAGTTGAGCGGAGCCGCCCTTCGACGCAGAGGCCAAGGGTCCCGGAGGCCATCGAAGGGCGGTCGATCAATCCTATGGTCAATGCACCTGCGCGCTGCCCGCACCGCGTGGAATGCGGATGTCTTCAATCAAATCTTGGATGTGGGTCGGAGGAGCGGGAGTAAAGCGACTTACCAACAGCGAAACACCAAAATTCACGATCATACCCAGGGTACCCACGCCTTCGGGCGATACACCAAACCACCAATGCTCGGCGGTATTGAGGTCGGGCGCCAAAAACTTGAAGTACACAATGTAAGCCGCTGTAAATACCAAGCCGGCAATCATGCCCGCAATAGCGCCTTCTTTGTTCATCCGCTTGCTGAAAATGCCCATGATGATGATGGGGAAGAAACTCGAAGCGGCCAAACCAAAGGCAAAAGCCACTACCTGGGCTACAAAGCCTGGGGGATTGATGCCGAAATAGCCGGCAATAATTACCGCCACCGACGCAGCCACACGGGCAGCCATGAGCTCATTCTTTTCGGTAATCTTGGGCATGATCGACTTTTTGAGCAAATCGTGCGAAATAGAGGTCGAAATCACGAGCAACAAACCGGCTGCCGTACTCAAAGCTGCCGCCAGGGCACCCGCCGCCACCAGACCAATCACCCAGTTGGGCAGTTCGGCTACTTCGGGATTGGCCAGCACCATGATGTCTTTGTCGATGCTGAGCTCGTTGGCTTCCTTATCGGCCACATACTGCACCTTGCCATCGCCGTTTTTGTCTTCAATGGCAATGAGTCCGGTTTTGGTCCAGTTGTTCACCCAGGCTGGCAAGCTCGAAATCTCTTTTTCGGAAGTGCTGTTGATCATGTTGTAGATACCAAAGGCGCCAATGGCAGGGGCAGTGGTATACAAGATGGCGATGAAGATGAGGGCGTAACCGGCCGATTTGCGGGCGTCTTTTACCTTGGGTACGGTGAAAAAACGCACAATCACGTGGGGCAAACCTGCCGTACCTACCATGAGGGCGGCGGTGATGAAGAAAATATCAATCATGCTTTTGCTGCCATCGGTGTAGGCCGTAAAGCCCAGTTCGGTGAGCATGCCGTCGAGTTTCTGCAACAGCGGGGTGCCGTCGGCCACATTGCCGCCAAAACCGAGCTGGGGAATCGGATTGCCGCTGATCTGCATGCTGATGAAGATGGCAGGAACCATGTAAGCGAAAATCAATACACAATATTGGGCTACCTGGGTGTAGGTGATGCCTTTCATGCCGCCTAAAACAGCGTAAAACAGTACGATGATCATGCCGATGATTACTCCGGTGTTGATGTCTACCTCGAGGTAACGCGAAAACACAATGCCTACGCCGCGCATTTGTCCGGCTACATAGGTAAACGACACAAAAATGGCACAAACCACGGCCACCAAACGGGCGGTGCGACTGTAATAACGTTCACCCACAAAATCGGGTACGGTAAACTTGCCAAATTTGCGGAGGTAGGGCGCGAGCAAAAGTGCTAACAGCACGTATCCGCCCGTCCAGCCCATCAAATACACCGAGCCGTCGTAGCCCATGAAGCTGATGAGTCCGGCCATCGAAATGAAAGAGGCAGCGCTCATCCAGTCGGCAGCTGTGGCCATGCCGTTGGCCAAGGGCGATACACCACCGCCGGCCACGTAAAACTCTTTGGTTGATCCGGCACGCGTCCATATGGCAATACCGATGTACAGGGCGAAGGTGATGCCTACAATGATGTAGGTCCAGGTTAAAATATCCATGGTCGTACTTATTTTTCGTCTACGTCAAAGTCCTTGTCGAGTTGGTTCATCCAGCGCACATACACGAAGATGAGGATCACGAAGGCGTAAATGCTGCCTTGTTGGGCGAACCAAAAGCCCAGTTTGAAGCCGCCCAGCTGGATGGCGTTGAGGGGGTCGACCAGCAAAATGCCAAAGCCGAACGACACCACGAACCAAATGCTGAGCAAAATGAGCAGGAAGCGCAAGTTGCGGCGCCAGTAATCCTGCATGCTTTTGTTGTTTTCCATAGGGGTGTGTTTTTAGAGGTAAATCATGGTTTGAAGGGTAATTTCGGGACGGTAACGCAGGGCGTTCACATTGGTGAAATCGGGCCTGCTGCGGTAATTGAGGGTGATTTTGGCATGGTGCCCATCGAGGAAGTAGTTGCCCCCAATGTCGAGCACCTGTACAGGAACTACCTTGCCGCTGGCATTTTTTACACCTTCGAAATTGGCGTGTGAGTAGGCTACATAGGGCTGCAGGCGACCTTTTTCGCCGAGCAGGTTTTTGGGCAAGAGGTAACCCGCTTGTGCATACACAATGCTGCCAGTACCCAAAAGGGGAAAGGCATTGCCGCGTAAGCTGCCGCCGCCGGTGGCCGGATTCAAAATGCCGATGTTGCGCACCTGGTTCGGACCAAAATCGTAGTTGTAGTAAACGCCATACAGGGTAAGGGCGGTGCCTTTTTCTTTGTTCAATGGCAGGTCCAAAAAGGCATCGAAGCCCAGCAGCAATTGGTTGTGGTAAGCCGTATCGCCCGTGGCGGTTTTCGACCACATGGCATCACTGTTTTGCAAAAAGCCAGCGCCCAGGTTGAATACCTTTTTGGTGCCGAGGTAACTGCCCACGGTAAAGGGCAAGTAGTTCGATTCTTTGTCCCAAAACTGCCAGAAGGCATATCCCTGGTACACTTTTTTGTTGTTGCGGGGCGAATATTGGGCACGGGCCGAGTCGATTACCCCCGCTGTATTGGTCAAAAATGGATCGTTGATGGCCAGACGGTAGTCGAGCTTGCCGATTTGTCCTTTGGCATATACCCCCAACATACGCGCAAACTGGTCGGTGGCTTCAATGGTGGCCCAGTTAAAAATGGGCGCATCCATATTCATAAAATTGAGGGTGCTGGCGCTGCTCATGCGGCTAATGCCATTCCAGTAATGCAGCCCCATGCCAATATGTAAGTAGTTTTTTAGCACACGGTATTCTGTCCAGGCATCGTGCACATACAATTGCGGGCGTTTGCCGTCGGTGCCCAAATAGCCGCCACTCACGGCGTTTTGGTTGTTGATACCAAAGTGGGTGAGGATGAGGAAGCGTGGATTGAGTTGCACAATGGCCAGAAAGCGCGATCGGCGGATGCCAAAATCGGTGGTGCTGTTTTGCGCCTCGCCCAAACGCGTAGAGCCGCTGTTGTTTTCGTTGTACCGCAGCCACATCTGGTGCCAGGTAATAAATCGGATGTGTTTTTGTCCACTTTCGTCCAAATTCACGCGGATACCTTTGCCGTAGGTTTCTGAGCCCTGTGCGTGCAGCGAGGCGTTGTTCGTGCCCAACAGCAGCAGCAGGAGGATGAATATGTTCTTTTGGTTCATATACAGGTGTTTAGCCCGACCGAAGTCGAATGCCCAAACCTTGGAAAAAATGGTGATGTGTGAAAAAAACCTATAGTTTTTTGGTAATTCTATAGCTGATGGAACAGGTGGCGGTGATAAAGCGGTGAGCAGCCTACTACAGTTAAAAGTTAAAAGGGAAATTTAGGCTGGCGCTTCCAATGAAAATGCGCCAATGGCACATTTTGGCGGTACCCGGAGGCTAACTTTTAACTTTTCCTTTTTACCTCTACCAAGCCTAACGCCCTTGGCAGACTCAATGCCTGAACCGCTCCCACTTGATCAACATGTATTTATCGCCTATTTCGGTGATGATCATCCCAAATCCCTTGGTGTTTTCGGGTTTGACCATAAAAGCCGCGAGTTCGGCATGGTTTAAGATTTTGTAGGTGGGGTGGTATTCGTTCTGCTGCGGCGCCCTGATGCCGTATTTGCGCACCCAATTGATCACCGACACGTGACTGACCCCCAGCAATCGTTCTATTTCGCGGTAACTTACCCCTTCCATGTACAGCTGCAGTGCTTTGATCACATAGTATTGGTCGATTTGTTTGCCAGCCTTTAATACCGTAAAGTGGTAGCCGCATGACCCGCATTTGTAGCGTTGCCGCTCGTTGAGTATGCCCGATTTGGTGAATTTTTCGCGGTTGCTGCAAGAGGGACATTGGAGTTCGTCGGACATGCTATGCTTTTTTAGCAAAACTATATAAAATGAGCAGAAATGCAAAGGGCAGAGGGCATGGGGAATGGGGCGAGTCGGAGGGAGACGGAGGGATGATAGGCGAGGCGGTGGGCTTTCGGCACTCGGCTTACGGCTGAACGCTAAATGCTGAACGCCGAACGCCTTTGGCTGTCAGTTGCCTTGGTCGTCAGTCGTCCCTTCACCAGGGTACGATCAATTATTTTTAAATATCACGCATAGTTTTATAAATAATAGCTACCACTTCACGAATGGCAGAATGTTTATTATATTTAGGAATTACTCCCAACCTGTTATGAAAGATATTTTAGCTTCTACCCTCCAGCAAGCGGATACCCGCCAAAAGCCATTATCAGTTATAAAAAGATACCTGCGTTTGAAGTACAATCTGCTCGTGAGCGATGAGGTATTACTGCAACGCATGCAAGGCCGCATGTTGCAGGTCAGTTGAAACAAACCGGAACGAAAGTTCCGGTTTTTTTATGCCCATGCCGTATCTTGGGGGCATGATGTTTCGCCGCTTTTTTTGTTTGTTGCCCGTCATCTTGTTCGGTACGCCCATGCTTTTTGCCCAAACCACCCTCGATGTTCAGGGTCACCGCGGCGCACGCGGATTGTTTCCTGAAAACACCATTCCCGCCATGCTCGAAGCCGTTCGCCTGGGCGTAAACACCCTCGAAATGGATGTGGTGGTGACCGCCGATGGCCAAGTCCTCCTCTCGCATGAGCCTTGGGTGAATGCCGATATCTGCCTCGACAGCAACGACCAGCCCATGAGCAATAGCAGGGGCAAAAGCCTGAACATTTACCGCCTCAGCTATGCCGAAATTGCGGCCTTCGACTGCGGCTCCAAAGGCAATGAACGCTTTCCCCAACAACAAAAAATACCGGTATGCAAACCCCTGCTTGCCGATGTTTTTGAAGCTGTAGAACGCTACCTCAAAGAACATAAATTGCCGCCGGTGGGATACAACATCGAAATCAAATCGGAGCCCGAAGGCGACAATGTCTGGCATCCCGCCCCTGCGCAGTTCGCCGACTTGGTCATGCAACAAATCAGCAAAGCAGGCTTGCAAAACCGGGTCACCATCCAAAGCTTCGACCTCCGACCCTTGCAATACCTCAACAGCCAAAATTATCCCATTAAGCTGGCCTTGCTGGTAGAGTCACAAACCAATTACGAAGCCGCCATCCGCGATCTCGGTTTTATTCCCACTATCTACAGCCCCTATTACCGCCTGGTGAACAAAAAACTCATGGCCTATGCCGCGCAAACCGGCATGCAGGTGATTCCATGGACTGTAAACGATACGGCCGACATGGAAAAAATGGTGGCGTTCGGCGTGCAAGGCATCATCACCGATTACCCCGACCGCCTCTTGCAATGGTGGAATACCGCCCGCGAAAAGCCCTAAAGCTGGGCCAATACCCCCCACAGGACGGATGCTTCGCCAGGCTATTGAAATTCTTAACCTTGTAGCCCACGCCGCGTTTGGCGACCATCATCAGCATAGGAATTAGGCCAATTGAAGTTCCAATCAGGAAAAAGTTCCCATAATGGGATAATTAACAACGAACAATGTCGCGGTCCAGACAGGCTTTTGGGGAAATATTGAGGTGGATATGTCCTGTGTAAAAATAAAAATTGCTTTCTTACATCTATGAAAAAAACCGTTTCAGCGGTCGATTCGTAGGTGATACGTAAAGCCAACCAATTTGAAACCCCTGCCTCCCTTTGCTGCAATAGTTGCCGTTAGCAGGGCTGGACAGGTTTTTGCAGTTACGCGCGCATTCATGTACCGTAGCTTTCATTTTGGTTTTTCTCCCCTGCTCACACAGCCCAAGTGGCTGCTTTTGTTGTTTTTTCAATTGCTTTTTTGGGTTCCCAAGCTCAAAAAAACAGCATTGCGTCGGGCAATTACAATGATCCAGCCATTTGGAATCCAGTGGGTGTGCCCAACGGAGCCGAGCTTGTCGTGATCAATGCAGGAAATACCGTAACCCTCACAGCCAACAGGAGCAAAGCACAAGAAGAGGAGCTCATTGAGCAGGTGATGGATTTGGTGCGCGGCCTCAAAACCAATAAAGCAGCCACCATCGAAGCCATCATGAACGGTCCTACCAAGGGCTTTCGGGCGTACCTGGCCGATTTACTCTCTACCAACTATCCCATCGAAGACATCCGTATCCTGGGAAGCCACAAGATCCACACCATGCGCCAGGCCGAAACGGGTCCGCTGCGGGTCATCAATGGCCTCGGTGCTTCTTCGCCTGCTTATGGCATGATGGGCACCCTCATGGGCCTCATCGTCATTTTGGGTAATTTCGACAGTGCGGCCGGATTGGCATCGGGTTTGGCAATCGCCCTCATGACCACTTTTTACGGCCTCATCATGGCGCAATTCGTATGGCATCCTTTGGGCAAAAAGCTGCTGGCCAAAACCATGCACGACCAAATGAAGCGTGAAGTAGAACTCGAAGCGGTGCTCCTCACCATGATGAACAAGCCCGAATTGTTCATCATCGACCAGTTATCATCGATGGTACAAGCCCGCGACGGTGCATCCACAAGCAACGCGTAAACATGCTGCAGCCTGTAAATCCACGCCAGCAGGGCACCGATGACCTGGATGAGTTTTTGAACGACAACCAGGACGAGTGGCAGGTAACCTTTTTGGATACCATGACCCGTTTGCTCACCTTTTTCATTTTTTTGGTCAGTGTGGCCGATACCAATTCTGAAAGAATAGTGGCCACCAATTTGCCCAAGGACCCGACCGAGCAGGATGCCCAACAGCAAACAGCGACCGGGCAATCCGATTTGTTTTTTCCCATTGAGGCGCTCAATTTCGACCTCACCCAATTGCTGGCCAACGAAATTGATGAGGGTACAGTGGTGCTCGAAAAGGGCAAGTACGACATCCGCATGAGTTTCAGTGGCAGCAGCTTTTATGCGTCGGGCGAGGCCGATTTGTTGCCAGGCGGTAAAAAAATCATCGAGCGGATTGTGGGGGAGCTGAGTGGTTTGCCCCGTGACGATTTTAAGCTCGACGTAGAAGGGCACAACGACGGAACACCCATCAGCACCCTCAAATTTAACAACAACTGGGAACTTTCTGCGGCCCGTGCGGTCAATGTGGTGAGCTATTTTTACAAGCAGGTGTTCCGGCCGATAAGCTCAAGGCTTCGGGTTATGCCGATGCATTTCCTTTGTACCCCGAGCGCGATGAAAACGGCAAGGTGAATTTTGACAACCAGCGGAAGAACCGGAGGATTGTGATTCGGTTGTATTACAATTAGTGGGGGCACTGCGTGCTGTGGGTGCCTGCGGCTGTTAACGTCCCGCAAGCCGGACTGTGGTTGCCTTCGGCTGAGGATGCACTGCGTGCTGTTAACGCCTTCGGCGGTTAGCCGTCAGCGGTCCGCCGACCGCCGCCGGTAGGAATTCGAAATCCCAAATCCTTTCGTCTTCGTATCTTGCTAAAAAAAAGCCCATGTCACGCATATTCGCATTGTGCATCTCGCTGCTGATTTTCACCGGCTGTTTGTCGCAAAAGCCTGAACAGCTATCGTTCGAAATATTGCCAGTGCAGTTTGTTCCCATGTACAACGAATTGCCTGCCACCGTGTACGCAATCAACAGTCAGGCGGAATTTGATAGCCTCACGGCGCGTTTGCAATTGCAGTTCATAGACAACGAAATGGATTTGAGCGGGTATTACGCCACCCACACCCTCTTGTTGGTGTATGCCGGCTGGCAGCGCACCACCGGCTACCAACTCGACACCAAAATGCTCCTGCGCAAAGGACGCCAGGTGGGTGTACACGCAGTGCTACAAACACCCGGCGAAGGATGTTTGATGGCCGACATGATTACTTTTCCCATGCAACTACTAGCAGTACCCAAAGGAAAGAAACGGGTATACCGCTTAGAAATGCAGCTGATGAGCAAGCCTTGCAGATAATTTTAATATTTGTTATCAGGTTATTCAAGTGTAATCACCTATTACACTAACGTTGGAAAAGTTTGTGCGGAGGGCGCTATTGTTGTCCTTCATCCTATTGTTTTGGTCGTGTGCCGCGCAAAAGGCAAAACCTATTTTATTCGAAAATATCCAGGTACGCTACCAGTCGGCATACCACGAACAAGGCCCGAATGCCTACCTCATCAACACTTCTGCCGAGCTCGATGAGGTATTGAGTCGCCTCAAACTCACACCTGCTCCAGGCAGTATTGATTTGGCGGGTTTGTTGGCCGAGCAATCGTTGATTTTGGTGTATGGCGGCAATCGTCCTACCGCTGGTCACAAGCTGCATGTGTTGAAAATCACGCAGCGCAAAAAGGAGTTGGTGATCAAAAGCCGCTTGTTTGTGCCTGGGGCCATTTGTTACGTGCCGCAGGTGATTTCCTATCCCTTGCAAGTGGTGGCCATTCCCAAGACCAATGGGGTATTGTTGACGCTTGATTTGTTGCAGAGTGGGCAGGATTGTAAGTAGGGTGGGGGCACTGGGTGCCTGCGGCTGTCTGCCGACCGCCGCGCTTCGGCTTTGCTCCGAGACCCCGGCTAGCTGAATGGCTGAACCGCCTCCTCTATCATCCTTCCGCCTCCTTCCCCGCGCTCCTTGCCCCTTGCCCCACGGACGGCTAACCAAGCTGCCAAAATTTATTTTACCTTTGTTCAGTGAGGCTCATCAAAACATTGTGTTTGGCTTTTGCGCTTTTGCTCGTCTTGGGGCATCAGCTGGTTCCCCATATCCATGGGCACCAAGGCCTGCACAGCCCCGGCCTGTATGCCACCCAACACCAGCCCGATTTGCCCTGGTGGATGCAGCTTTTTAGTCTCGACCAAGGGGCCGAACACCTTGAACATTTCCGGCAGAACCGCGAATCGGTCGCCGAAACAGCCGATTTACTCGACATGCCGCTCCCTATGATGTCGGCTTCGATTGCGTGGCTGGCGCCGGCGATAAACGTACAAATTCCCCTTACCGAACATCCTTTGCTGTCCGTCGCGCGTGGTTTTGCCACGGAGCACGGTTTGCGTGGACCTCCTGCTGTCTGATTTTTCAGGAGTAGTGGCCAGACATTAGACGCGGCCAGAGGTTTCATTTACACGCAAGATATATGTTCGATAAAATCATTCATTTCAGCATCCACAACAAGCTGTTGGTAGGTCTCATGGTCGCCCTATTGGCCGCCTGGGGCATCTATTCGGCCAGTCACCTGCCGCTCGATGCCGTGCCCGACATCACCAACAACCAGGTGCAAGTGGTCACCGTTTCGCCGGCCCTGGCCCCCCAGGAAGTCGAAAAATTCATCACCTATCCCGTAGAAATTGCCATGGCCAACCTGCCCGGGGTGGAAATGGTGCGCAGCATTTCGCGTTACGGTTTGAGCGTGGTCACCATCATTTTTGAAGAAGATTATCCCACCCTCGACGCCCGTCAGCTGGTCGATGAAAAATTGGTAGGCCTCCAAGGCGAGCTCGATGCCCGTTTTGGCCAGCCCTATATGATGCCTATCACCACGGGTTTGGGCGAAATTTACCAATACACCCTCGAGCCGGAGCCCGGCTACGAAGACAAATTCAACGCCATGGAGCTGCGCTCTTTGCAAGATTGGCTCGTAAAACGCCGCATGGCCGGGGTGGAAGGCGTGGTGGATGTGAGCAGTTTTGGGGGATTCCTCAAACAATACGAAGTGGCCGTAGATGCCGAGCAACTGCGGAGCTTCAACCTCACCATTGCCGAGGTTTTCGATGCCGTGCAGCAAAGCAACGGCAATGCAGGGGGTAGCTACATCGAAAAGGGTCCGCAGGCCTACTACATCCGCGCCGAAGGCTTGATCAAATCGCCCGAAGAACTCCAGGAGGTGGTGGTGGCTTACCGCGGCGGCCTGCCAGTAAAACTGGGACAGGTGGCCCGGGTGGGACTGGGCAGCGCCATCCGCTATGGCGCCATGACCCAAGATGGCAAGGGCGAGGCTGTGGGCGGCATCGTACTCATGCTCAAAGGGGCCAACGCTAGCGAAACGCTAACGGCGGTGCACGAGCGCATGAACGAAATCAAAAAAACGTTGCCCGAAGGCGTGCGTTTGGTGCCTTTCCTCGACCGATCGGTATTGGTGAACAAGGTGATTGGCACGGTAAGCAAAAACCTCGTAGAAGGTGGACTCATCGTGGTGTTCATCCTCATTTTGCTCATGGGCAATTTGCGGGCAGGTTTGGTGGTGGCTTCGGTCATTCCCCTGGCCATGTTGTTTGCCCTCAGCATGATGCGGGTGTTTGGCGTAAGTGCCAACCTCATGAGCCTGGGCGCCATCGACTTCGGCTTGATTGTCGACGGGGCCGTGATCATCGTAGAAAGCATCGTCCACCGCCTGCATTCTCGGCACAGCGACCAAAAATTGACACGGCGCGAAATGGACGGACTGGTTTACGATGCTTCTTCGCGCATCCGCAGTTCGGCGGCCTTTGGCGAAATCATCATCCTCATTGTGTACCTGCCCATTTTGGCCTTGGTAGGGGTTGAAGGCAAAATGTTCAAGCCCATGGCCCTCACGGTAGGCTTCGCCATTTTGGGAGCCCTCCTTTTGTCGCTCACCTATGTGCCCATGATGAGCGCTTTGGTGCTGAGTCGCAAACGCCAAGACCAACCCAATTTCAGCGACAAACTCATGGCGGTTTTCCAGCGCTGGTATCAGCCCATCATACACATCGCCTTGAGCCAGCCCAAAAAAGTAGTGCTTACCACCTTGTTGGTTTTTGTGGCCAGCATCGCTTTGTTCACCCGCTTGGGTGCGGTGTTTATTCCCAACCTCGAAGAAGGTGATTTGGCCATGCAGATGGCCATTACGCCCGGCAGCTCGCTCGACGAAAGTGTGCGCATGAGCACCAAGGCCGAACAGTTGCTGTTGGCCAATTTCCCCGAAGTGCGCGGGGTGGTGAGCAAAATTGGCACGGCAGAAATTCCTACCGACCCCATGGCCGTGGAAGATGCCGACATCATGATTTTGCTCAAACCCAAAGACGATTGGGTGAGTGCCGATAACCGCGAGGATTTGGCCGAAAAAATGAAAGAGGTGCTGTCGGACCTGCCCGGAGTGAGTTTCGAATTTACCCAACCCATACAGCTCCGCTTCAACGAGCTGCTCACGGGGGTGAAAAGCGATATAGCCGTGCAAATTTACGGCGATGACCTGGCGCTATTGGCCGATAAGGCCGAGGAAGTGGCCGCCATTGTACGCCAGGTAGATGGGGCGGGCGACGTGTTGGTGCAGGCCACCGAAGGCTTGCCCCAATTGCAAGTCCGCTGGAACCGCGCCCGTTTGGCTAGTTACGGACTGCACATCGAAGAGGTAAACCGCCAGCTGCAATTGGCCTATGCCGGGGGCGTGGCCTCAAGGGTGTACGAAGGCGAAGCGCGTTACGATTTGGTGGTGCGATTGTCGCACGAAAAGCGGCACGATCCCGAAGGCGTAGGCCGCCTGCCCATCCGTGCGGCCGGTGGGGAGCTGGTGCCCTTGGGAGCCCTGGCCGACATCGCCATTGAAGAAGGCCCCATGCTGGTGAGCCGCCAAAACACCAAACGCTATGTGAATGTATTGGTGAATGTGCGGGGCCGGGACATGCAGTCGGTGGTCGACGACATCAGCAGCCGCATTGAGCGCGAAGTACGTTTGCCGGCCGGCTATTATTTTCATTACGGCGGGCAATTCGAAAATTTGCAGGCAGCCTCGCGCCGCTTGAGCATTGCCGTACCGGTGGCATTGTTCCTCATCTTGCTGCTGCTGTATTTTACCTTCGACAGCTTCACGCAGGCCCTGCTCATTTTTTCGGCCATTCCCCTTTCGGCCATTGGCGGAATAGCCGCCCTGTGGTTGCGCGATTTGCCCTTCAGCATCAGTGCGGGCGTGGGCTTCATTGCCCTGTTTGGGGTGGCGGTGCTCAATGGCATTGTGCTCATTGGGCAATTCAACCAGCTCAAAAAAGAAGGCATGGCCGATGTGAAAGAACGCATCAGGCTGGGCACAGCGGTGCGTTTGCGTCCGGTACTCATGACCGCGGCCGTGGCTTCGCTGGGATTTCTGCCCATGGCCCTGAGCACCTCGGCAGGGGGTGAGGTGCAGCGGCCCTTGGCCACCGTGGTAATTGGGGGATTGGTGAGCGCTACTTTCTTGACACTCCTCGTGCTGCCCTCCCTATACCTGCTGCTCGAAAGTGGAGCCCATCGCTTGGGCAAAAAAGCCGTGGCATTGCCTGTTTTGTTGTGCGTACTGCTGCTGGGCAGCACGGCACAGGCGCAAGACAGCACTTTAACGCTCGACGGGGCCGTGAAAATAGCCCTGCAGCAGCATCCCGACCTCCAACAGGCCCGCCTCCAGCTCGAGGCCAGCAAGGCACGGCAGGGACTGGCCTTTGAAGTGGGTGAAACGCAAATCGGCTACGACCGTGGACAAATCAACTACCAATTGCTCGACCGCAATGTGAGCATTTTCCAACCCCTGGGCAATCCCTTGGCCATGGGTGCCGACTACCGCTACCGCCGCATGAGCACCCAATTGGCAAGCGACCAGCTGGCTGCCGAGCAAAACCGCGTGGTGCGGCAAGTACGCGATGCCTGGTTGCAGGCCGCCTGGCTGCAAGAGCGTGGCCGTTTGTTGGGCGAACAGTTGGCCCTCTATGCCCGCTTTGAAAAGATGGTCGATTTGCGCTACAGCACCGGCAGCATCAGCTTGCTGGCCAAATCGCTTGCCGAACAGCGCTACGAAAACCTGCGCTGGCAGTTGGCACAGCTTGAGCTCGAACGACAGGCGGCCTTGCGTACCCTCACCGCTTTGCTGCAATTGCCCGATCCGCCTGTTTTGGCCGCCTGGCCCGACGCAGCGCCTACCATCGCAGCCGAACAAACCAAACAAGCGCCGCAATTGCGCCTGTTGGCGGCCCGCGAGTCCTTGGCCGAGCAACAAAAACGACTGGCGGCAGCCAATTTTGCACCTACCTTCGGTGTGGGCTATTTCAACCAAACCCTCGAACAAGTGGCGGGTTTCCAGGGCATCCAAGTCACAGTGGGCATACCGCTGGCCTTTGCCGGTCGGCGTGCCGAGTACAGGGCCTCCCGTTTTGAGTTGGCGGCCGCCCGGCAGGGCAAACAAGCCGGTGAGCTAAGCTACCGCTACCAGCGCGAACAGGCCTTGCGTGAAGTAGATGTGCAACGTGAGCGCCTGGCCTACTACCGCGAAACAGCCATGCCCCGGGCCGAAGCCATTTTGCGGCAGGCCAACAGTTTGTTTCAGCAGGGCGAGATCGAATATTTTGAGTACCTGCAAAGTTTGGATGCCGTTTTGGCGGTCAAGCTCGACCAATTGCAATTAGAATTAAGCTATCACCAGGCCGTCAACCGTTTGGCCGAAATCAACAATACCTATGGCTACTAAATATTTCCCGCTTTTGCTGCTTGTGCTGGCGGCCTGCGGAAACAATACCACCGAAACCACTGAAACGGCCGACAACCTGCCCCAAAACCAGGTGGCCTTGAGCGAAAGCCAGTTGGCGCAAATGGAGTTTAAGGTCGATACCCTGTCCTTTGCAAGCCTCGGAAACAGCATCGCTGCCAATGGCATGATCGACGTGCCGCCCCAAAACCGGGCATTGATTCACCCACCCGTAGGCGCTTATGTGCAAGAATTGCGCGTAAAAGTGGGCCAGCGGGTGCGCAAAGGTGAAGTGCTGGCCATTTTGGAGCATCCCGATGTGCTCGAATTGCAACGCCGCTACCTCGATGCCAAAGCCCAGTATGCCTTCCAGCTGAAGGAATTTGCCCGGCAAGAAGAACTGGCCCGCGAGCAGGCAACGGCCGTGCGGCAACTCGACAAAGCCCGGGCCGACCTGGCCTCTGCCGCCGCCTTGCAAGCAGCACTTGAAGCCCAGTTGAGCCGTTTGGGCATCGATGCTGCCAGCCTCAAGGCCGAAAGCTTGCACCGGCAGCTCCAACTCAAAGCACCTTTCGAGGGCTTCATTACCCAGGTCGACGCGCAATTGGGACAATTTGTGGGTGCCGATAAGCCGGTTTTGGCCATGCTCAACAAAGAACATTTGCATGTTGAACTCGAAGTGTTTGAACGCGATTTGGGCAGCATTGCAAACGGACAAAAAATCACCTTTTCGCTCACCAATATGCCCGGCAAGACCTATACCGGCGATGTGTTTTTGGTGGGACAAACCCTCGATCCGGTGAAGCGTTCGGTGATGGTGCACGGCCACATCGACCAGGAAAACGACCCTGTTTTGCGCCCCGGCCTGTTTGTTACAGCCCGTTTGTTGGGTGCTTCTTCGCGTTTGCCTGTTTTGCCCGAAAGTGCCATTGTGCGCGTGGGCGAGCAGGAAATTGCTTTCAGGCAATTGGAAAAGGGCAAGTTTGAGCGTGTGGTACTCAGTGTACTGATGCGTGCCGATGGTCAAGTAGGTGTGGCAGGCGATTGGCCCGCGAACAGCAGCTGGGTCACCGCTGGCGCCCACCGCCTCGAAGCCACCTGGCAAGCGCGTTTCAGCGAAGAATAGTAGGTCGATGGCTGAAAGAGAACAGCCGACAGCAGTTCAGCCTTTGGCGTTCTGCTGTCGGCGTTTAGCGTTCTGCATTCAGCTGTCAGCCAAAAGCTGAATAGCTGCTTGCCGTCCGCTGCAGGCGTCCACAGCGGCGTCAGCCACCCCCACGGGCCGTCAGGCCACCCCCAGAAGCGTAGCTTCATCAACAGCCCGCCAGCCGACTACAGAAGCGTCAGCTTCATTAACAGGCCGCTAGGCCATCCACAGCCCGCCAGGGCCCCACTAATGCGCCTCCAACCAATTATCTCCCGTCCCCATCTCCACCAACACCGGCACCTTCATCGGCAAAGCCTGCTGCATGCCCCGCGCCACGATGTCGCGCAGCTGGTCGAGCTCGGGCAAATAGGCATCAAACACCAATTCGTCGTGCACCTGCAAGGTCATTTTCGAGCGCAAATCTGCCGCCTTGATGTCGCGGTGAATGTTGATCATCGCCAGCTTGATCATATCGGCAGCCGTACCCTGAATGGGGGCATTGATGGCGTTGCGCTCGGCAAAACCGCGCACGGTGGCATTGGCCGAATTGATGTCGCGGATGTAGCGCTTGCGGCCCAACAAGGTCTCAACATAGCCCTTGCTGCGGGCGCTGTCAACAATGTTGTGCATATAATCGCGGATTTTGGGGTAGGTTTTGAAGTAGTTTTCAATCAACTCCGAAGCCTCGCCGCGGGCAATACCCAAGCGCTGACTCAGACCAAAAGCCGATATGCCGTAAATGATGCCAAAGTTGACCATCTTGGCGTTGCGACGTTGCTCACTGCTGACTTCTTCCAAAGGCACATTGTACACCTTGCTGGCCGTGGCGGCGTGGATGTCATGGCCCAATACAAAGGCTTCGAGCATGTTTTCGTCGCCGCTGATTTCGGTGATGATCCGCAGCTCAATTTGGCTGTAGTCGGCCGACAACAAAGTATGCTCGGCATCGCGGGGCACAAAGGCCTTGCGCACCTCGCGCCCTTGTTCGGTGCGGATGGGAATGTTCTGCAAATTGGGGTTGTTGCTGCTCAAACGCCCGGTGGCAGCCACCGCCTGGTTGAAGCTGGTGTGCACCCTGCCGGTACGTGGATTGATCATGCCGGGCAAGGCATCTACATAGGTCGATTTGAGCTTCTGCGCCTGCCGGTAATCCAAAACGGCGCGGGCAATGGGATGCTTGACGGCGAGTACGCTCAGCACTTCTTCGTCGGTTTTATACTGACCGGTTTTGGTCTTTTTGGCCTTGTCGTCGAGTTTGAGCACGTCAAACAGCACTTCCCCCAATTGTTTGGGTGAAGCAATGTTGAAGGGCACCCCGGCCAGGGCATACACCTCTTTTTCGTACTGCCTGATTTGCGTTTCGAGCTCTTTCGAAAAATCGGCCAACACCTGCTTGTCTATCCGCACGCCCTCCAGCTCCATATCGGCCAATACCGGTACCAAGGGCATTTCCACCTCGTTGAACAGCTTTTCTACCTGCTGCTGCCCAAGCATGGGGGCGAAGGTGTGGTACAATTGCCAGGTGATGTCGGCATCTTCGGCGGCATAGTTCGAGGCCATTTGCACATCCACATCGCGCATGCTGCCCTGGTCTTTGCCCTTTTTGCCAATGAGCTCGGTGATGCTTTGCGGGCGGTAACCGAGGTAGGTTTCGCTGAGGTAATCCATGTTGTGGCGCGTATCGGGGTCGATGAGGTAGTGCGCCAACATGGTGTCCCACAACACCCCGCCCAATTGTACACCGTACATGGCCATCACCTGCCAGTCGAACTTGAGGTTTTGGCCCACCTTGGTGATGCCAGGGGCCTCGAGCACGCCTTTGAAGCGGGCAACGATGGCTTCGGTGCGGGCGCGGTCGGCCGGACAAGGCACATAGTAGCCCGTTTTGGCGGCAAAACTGAAGGCCAAGCCCACCAATTCGCCGGTAAGCGGATCGAGGCTGCTGAATTCGGTGTCGAAACAAAAGGCCTTTTGCTGTTCGAGCTCGGCCACCAAAGCATCCATCGCAGCGTCAGTTTCCACCAAAATGTATTGCGCGCCGCTGTCGGCCATGGTGCGGTAAACGGTCGTGTCAACTTCATCGGCCGCTACACTGGCCCCACGCACGGGTGGGGGCGTAACGGCTTGGCCGAACAAATCGAGCTGACCGCCCGGTGTTGATTCGACTTCGCCGGGCTGCTCGCCCAGCACGCGCCGCAGCAGGGTGCGGAACTCGAGCTCGGTAAAGAGCGTGCGGATGGCCTCGGTATTGGGCGGATCGAGGGTGAGGCCCTTTTCGTCGAAATGCACGGGCACTTCGGTATTGATGGTGGCCAGCCGCTTCGACAGCAATGCCTGCTCGCGGAAGGCAATCACGTTTTCTTTTTGCTTGCCTTTGAGCTGCTCGGCACTGTCTACCAGCTTTTCTACGCTGCCAAATTCGGCAATGAGTTTTTTGGCGGTTTTTTCGCCTATGCCTGGAATGCCGGGGATGTTATCAACCGCATCTCCCCACAAGCCCAAAATGTCGATCACCTGCTGCGGATGGTTGATTTCCCACTTCTCCAGGATTTCGGGCACACCCAAAATTTCAATGCCGTTGCCCATCCGGGCAGGCTTGTAGATGTACACGTTTTCTTTGACCAGCTGCCCAAAATCTTTGTCGGGCGTAACCATGTACACCTCGTAACCCGCGGCGGCTGCCTGCCAGGCAAGGGTGCCTATCACGTCGTCGGCTTCATAACCGGGCATTTTGATTACCGGAATGTGGAAGGCTTCGATGAGTTTGTCGATGTAAGGCAAGGCTTTGGCCAGGTCCTCAGGCATTTCGTCGCGCTGGGCCTTGTAAGCCGGGTAGTCGATGTGCCGCTGGGTAGGTTCAGAAGTATCGAAAGCCACGCCAATGTGGGTGGGTTTTTCTTTTTCGAGCAAATCGAGCAGCGAAAGGGCAAAGCCAAAAATGGCCGAGGTATTGAGTCCCTTAGAGGTCATGCGCGGATTGCTGGCAAAGGCGAAATAAGCGCGAAAAACCAGCGCCATGCCGTCGAGCAGGAAGAGTTTTTTGTCGGATTGCATAGGCTACGAAAGTAAGGATTCTTGCTGGGCTGTGCCAAGCAATTCTATGCATCCAACGAAACCTTTTGACCGCTGAATTGCTTTAAGTCAAGGAGCTAACGGTCACCGTGTAACTTCCATAACAGATAAAAAAGTCTGATTACGTATCTTTGTCCAACTTTAGAGCATTCATGATTCAAACCGACCTCTGCATCATTGGGGCGGGCCCGGTAGGCCTGTTCACCGTATTCGAAGCCGGACTCCTCAAGATGCGCTGCCACCTCATCGACGCCCTGCCGCAGGTGGGTGGACAGCTTGCCGAGATATATCCCAAAAAACCCATCTACGATATTCCGGGTTATCCCAGTATCCTCGCCGGCGAATTGGTCGATAACCTGATGGCGCAAATCGCCCCCTTCAAACCTACTTTTACCTTGGGCGAGAGGGTAGAGGCGCTCGACCGCCAGCCCGATCAATCGTTTGTGGTGCGCACCAATTTGGGCACCGAAGTGGCGTGCAAGGCGGTGGTGATTGCAGCCGGACTCGGTTGCTTTGAACCCCGCAAGCCCGAATTGGCCAACATCGATGCCTATGAACACAAGGGCATCAGCTACATGATCCTCGATCCCGAAAAATACCGCGGCAAAAAGGTGATTTTGGCCGGTGGGGGCGATTCGGCCCTCGACTGGACCATTTTCCTGGCCGATGTGGCCACCGAACTCACCCTGGTACACCGCAACGAAACCTTCCGTGGAGCTATTGATTCGGCCGAAAAAGTGGCTGAATTGGCCCAAAGCGGACGCATTCGCCTGCTGCTCAGCTCCGAGCTCACCGGCTTGGAAGGCGACGAACAATTGCGTGCCGTGAAAATCACCAACAAACAAAAAGAAAGCAGCTGGTACGAAACCGACTACCTCATTCCGTTATTTGGTTTGAGTCCGAAACTCGGTCCCATTGAAGGCTGGGGGCTCAACCTCGACAAAAACGCCATTGAAGTGGCTGTGCACGATTACAGCACCAATGTACCCGGTATTTACGCCATTGGCGACATCAACACCTATCCAGGCAAGCTCAAGCTCATTTTGTGTGGTTTCCACGAAGCCGCCCTCATGGTGCAGAGTGCCTTCAAATTGGTGTACCCCGACCAAAAACTCAGTTTCAAATACACCACCGTAAACGGCGTCCACGCATTCTGATGAGCGATATCCGCGTATTTGTGGCCGAGCCCGACGGCAGCCGCACCGAGCACAGCTTTCCTACCGACATGGGCTTGAGCCTCATGGAAGCCCTCAAAGGCAGCGATTACCCCATTTTGGCCACTTGCGGCGGCATGGCTTTGTGTGCCACCTGCCACATCGAGCTGCTCGAAGGCAGTGCCAATGAACCCACCAACGAAGAGCTCGACATGCTCGATACGCTCTTCAACACCACTGAACAGAGCCGTCTCAGTTGCCAAATACGCCTCAACAGCCTCAGCGACGGCGCCGTGGTGCGGGTGCTGGGCGACGGGCAGTAAGTTCAAGGTTCAAGGTTCAAAGTTCAAAAGAAGATGGTTGGATGATGGTGAGGCGTACACTCATGCAAGGTTTGTGATTGTGGCAAAGTAAGGTGTGAGGTTGAAGTACTCGAAGCCGGTGGCTGAGGATATCGAAGCAGTTGGCTGAGGATATCGAAGCCCGGCATTAAAACCCCTTCATTCCTGCCATCTTTTTCTCAATTTTGAGTTTTCAATCATCTTCCCACCGGTTGAGCGCAGTGAAACCCTTTCTTGAACCTTGAACCCCCGCCTTGCGGGATTTCGCTTCGCTCAACTTGAACTCCTTGGATTGAGCGCAGCGAAACCCCTTTTGAACTTTGAACCTTGAACTTTGAACCTTGAACCGTCATGCCCCGCATTTTATCCATCGACTACGGTAGCAAACGCGTTGGTTTAGCCGTTACCGACCCGCTGGGCATTTTTGCCACCGCGCTCGATACGGTGCACAGCCAAGACCTGGTGGCCTACCTCAAAGCCTACCACGCCCGCGAGGGCATTTCGGCCTTTGTGTTGGGCGAGCCCAAGACCATGCGCAACGAGCCTTCGCAAACCGCCATGCAGATTCAGGAGTTTGCTGTACATTTGCAACGGACTTTCCCGGGCATTCCGGTGCACCGCATCGACGAGCGGTTTACCTCCAAAATTGCCCTGCAAGCCATCGCCCAAAGCGATTTAAAGAAAAAACAACGGCAAGAAAAAGACCGGGTCGATCAAATCAGCGCGGTCCTCATCTTGCAAACTTACCTCGAGCAACAAAGATGACCTTACCCATTGTAGCCTACGGCGATCCGGTACTGAATACCAAAGCAAGCAATATTTCCGCCGATTATCCCGGCCTGAGCGAACTCATCGACAATATGTTCGAGACCATGTATGCGGCAAACGGAGTGGGTTTGGCAGCACCGCAAATCGGCTTGCCCATCCGCTTGTTTGTAATCGATGCAGCTGCATACGACGAGGAGCAATTCAAGGACGAAAAACGCGTCTTCATCAATGCCGAAATTGTGGAATTTAAGGGCGATGAATGGGCTTTCAACGAAGGCTGCCTGAGCATTCCCGATGTACGTGGCGACGTTTTCCGTCCCGAAACCATCAAAATCCGCTATTTCGACGAAAATTTCAAAGAACACCTCGCCGAATTCAGCGATATGCCTTCGCGCATCATCCAGCACGAATACGACCACATCGAAGGCAAATTATTCACCGAAAAATTGGCCCCGCTCCGCCGCCGCATGGTGCAAAAGAAACTGGAGCAAATCAAAAACGGCATCGTTTCGGTGAGCTACCGCATGCGTTTTGCCCGCACCAAGAAAAAGTAGCGTAACCTTAGCTGCGGTTATTTTTCAATCACAATACGGTGGTGTGAAATACCCTCTTTGGTTTGGATGCCTAGCAAGTAAGTGCCCGCTGGCAGGTGCTTTAAATCAATTTCCATTTTTGAAACATCGCTGTGCTTTGCTTCGATCAGTTGACCTGTGAGTTGCATCAAATGAAGCCGCTGAATGGGTAGCTCGCTTTGAATGAATAGTTTGTCATTGGCCGGATTAGGGAAAATACGCAATGAAGCCATCGACTTTTCGGGAACGCGCACACCCGTCCCAATGGTTACAGCCATGGTATCGTTGGCAACGCAAGTTGAGGGAGAGGTACTGCGTAATTGTATTTGCCCGACACCACGCGTTGTCCATTGTACTTGCGTTTGAATGCCTGTATCGGGTAGGGCTATTCCTCCTAATGCAATCCAACGGTAGGTATAATTGGGCATCGGATTTCGAACGATGTAATTGTTACTGCTTCCCAAATTCACCGAATCGGGACCTGTGATACCACCTGCTTGCGCATTTTCAACACGAATGAATACTGATCGAAGTGTATCGCAATCGAAAACAGACGACAAGGTGTCGTTCCATGAAGTGGAACTGTAAAACACCCTGCCATCGGGGTGAACCACCGAATCACATCCAGAAAAAATGATGGAGTCTTTTAAATTGGCACAATTTGAAGTACCAATCCATGCCTTGGTCATCAACGAAATGCTCCCTACGAGCTGCCCTGCGCGGTACTCATCGCGTTGCAGCACAAGGACGGAAACCTGGGTGCTACTCACCTTATATTTAATGCTGCCATCTGTTTGATTGATGCGCACGGTATCTACCAAGTTGAAAAAGGGTTGTGATGCAGAAAGACCCGGCATATATGCGAACTGTGTGTTCCAATTTGAAAGGGGTGCCGTTAGTCTGTAAACCAACGAATCACCGTCGGGTTCGCTTTGTGCCATGCGCATTTCAATGGGCCAATTGATGCAGTAAAATGGCTTGGTGGTTAACCGCAGTGCACCGCTGCTGTTCCCTAAACTTGCGTTGTTGTTCAAAAATGCGTGCAGGTAAAACCCCGGGTAAAGGCCCGAAAGCAGGTTATTAGTTGCTGAGTGACAGCAAAAGGAGGCATTGGCTGTACTCCCCCAAGTCAAATCCCATAAATTACATAAACTATCCATTGAACCAGCGAAGGTGTAATTTCCATCAAAAAAATGCTCAACAATGCTGTTTCCGGTTCTACCTGTGCAGGAACTGGTGGTGGTGTCGCAGCGGCCAGGTAAACTTACAGGACTAGGAAGTCGCGTCAAATTGAGCGATACGGCATTGCCGCCGCAACGGTTACGCAGGTAAATGGTTGTAAATGGAAAACTAGGCAAAAAGGGCGCAAGCTTGGCACCAGAACAGTCCTCATACAGAATCATTCGGATGTTGTAGGTATTGCCCGATACTTTGGTGTAGGTTATGACACCACCATGGAGGTGTTCAGCATGTGACCATGGCCCCAAAAGGCACAGTTGGAGTACGATGAACAAGGCTTTGAACCGGAAGTGATTACAGAATTCGTGCTGTATCATGTGCACAATTTCGAGCCTGTAAGGGATTTGTCGAATTAAATATTCATTAATATTGCCTAAAGCAATTTTTCAGAAGCCATTCTTTAACAATGAAGCTTAAAATTCCTATGCTTGCATAGAATCGTTCTAAACTATGAGGCTTTTTGAACTGCATCGCCGAGAGACTTGAAAAATCGGCCATTCTATCCGTATTTTGACGGCTTAAAGCCAAACCGATGATCCAATCGCTTGTGTTTATCGTCTTGTTTGCTGCCGGGGTAGGTTTGTTCGCCCGCCAGGTGGCCCGCATCCGCCGCAACATCTTTTTGGGGCGGCCGCTCAACCGCACCGACCGCCCGGCCGACCGCTGGAAAACCATGGCCCGCGTGGCCCTCGGTCAGAGCAAAATGGTGACACGTCCCGTTGCCGGCTTCTTCCACATCCTCATCTACGTGGGCTTTGTGCTCATCAACATCGAAGTGCTCGAGATTGTGATCGACGGCATTTTCGGCACCCACCGCATCTTTAAGCCGCTCTTGGGTGATTTCTACAACGTCGTCATCGGCTTTTTTGAAGTGCTGGGCGTGGGCGTGCTCCTGGCTTGCGTGGTGTTTTTGTGGCGCCGCAATGTGCAACCGCTGGCACGTTTTAAGAGTCCCGAAATGACCGGCTGGCCTACCCTCGACGCCAACCTCATCCTCCTCATCGAAATTGTGCTCATGAGCGCACTCTTGCTCATGAACGCCGCCGAAGCCAATATGCCCGACAAAGGTGGCTACCTCGTGAGCAATATGTTGGCGCCCATTTTCGCAGGGGTGTCGCCCGAAGGACTGCACCTCATCGAACGTGTGTGCTGGTGGCTGCACATCGTGGGCATCCTCGCCTTCCTTAACTACCTGCCCTACAGCAAACACTTCCACATCATCATGGCTTTCCCGAACACCTGGTATGCGCAGCTGGAGCCGGCTGGACAAATGTCGAACATGGAAAGCGTGAAGAAAGAAGTGGCGCTGATGATGGACCCCAATGCCAACCCCTACGCTGCACCTGCCGACGGAGCCGAAGCACCGGGTCGTTTTGGCGCCAAAGACGTACAAGATTTGCCTTGGAAAAGCCTGCTCGACGCCTACAGCTGTACCGAATGCGGTCGTTGCACCAGCGTTTGTCCGGCCAACACCACCGGCAAACTCCTCTCACCACGCAAAATCATGATGGATACCCGCGACCGCCTGGCCGAAGTGGGCGCCAACATCGATAAAAATGGTTCGTTTGTCGACGATGGTAAATCGCTGTTGGGCGACTACATTACCGCCGAAGAAATCCAGGCCTGCACCACCTGCAATGCCTGTGTAGAAGCTTGTCCGGTGCTCATCAACCCCGTGAGCATCATCACCGAATTGCGCCGTTACCAGGCCATGGAAGCCTCGCAGGTGCCATCGGAATGGGGACTGATGTTTGGCAACATCGAAAACAATGGAGCACCCTGGCAGTTTCCGGCTGCCGACCGTTTTGCCTGGGCCGATAACCTCACCGTGAATTCTAAAAAGAACGAAGCATGAGCACCACGCTGAAAATAGATACCATGGCCGAGCTGGCCGCCAAGGGCGAAAGTCCCGAAATTTTGTTTTGGGTAGGCTGTGCCGGTAGTTTCGACGACCGTGCGCGCCGTATCACCCGTGCTTTTGCTGCCATTTTGCACGAAGTGGGCATCAAATTCGCTGTGCTGGGCACCGAAGAAAGTTGTACCGGCGATCCGGCCAAACGCGCCGGCAACGAATTCCTGTTTCAGATGCAGGCCATGCAAAACATCCAGGTGATGAATATGTACGAGGTAAAGAAGATTGTAACGGCTTGTCCGCACTGCTTCAACACCCTCAAAAACGAATATCCCGATTTGGGCGGCCATTACGAAGTGGTGCACCACGCCACCCTGCTGCAGCAGCTCATCAACGAGGGCCGCATCAAGGTTCAAGGCGGTGGCACTTTCAAAGGCAAGCGCATCACCTTCCACGATTCGTGCTATTTGGGTCGTGCCAACGGCATTTACGAAGCCCCACGCGCCGTGCTCGAAGCCCTCGATGCCGATTTGGTAGAAATGAAACGCAGCAAAGCCAACGGTTTGTGCTGTGGGGCGGGTGGCGCTCAAATGTTCAAGGAGGCCGAAAAGGGCAATAAAGAAGTAAACATTGAGCGCATGGACGATGTGTTGGAAGCCCAACCCGAGGTGGTGGCTGCCGCTTGTCCGTTCTGCATGACCATGCTCACCGACGGTGTTAAAAACAAAGAAAAAGAAAGCAGCATCCAAGTTTACGATTTGGCTGAACTTGTTGCCAAGGCCAATGGTTTAGTAGACTGATAGCAATTCCCCATGTACGCACCCTTCGAAAGCCTCGCCCCCGAATCGAAAGTTTGGATTTACCAAAGCAACCGTCCCTTCACCGAAGGCGAAATGAACAGCCTGCACCCGGCCCTTCGCACTTTTGTGGAAGGCTGGACGGCCCACAAGCAGGAGCTCAAAGGTAGTTATTTGCTGCTGCGCAACCAATTCATTGTGCTGGCGGTAGACGAAACCAAAATGCCGGCCTCGGGTTGCAGCATCGACAAATCGGTACACTTCATGCAAGTGATTGAAAGCGAATTGGGCGTGAGTTTGTTCGACCGAATGTTGTTTGCCTTCGAAGAAAACGGAACCATTGCCACCCTGCACAAATCGGCCTTTGCCGAAGCCGTACAGCAAGGCCGCATCCAGGCCGATACCTTGGTGGTAAACAACATGGTATTTACCAAAGAAGCCCTCGAAAGCAAGTGGCTCTTGCCCTTCGCCCAAAGCTGGCACGCGCAGATGTTCGCCCCGGCAGCGGTGTGATGGGCTAACAGACCACGGACGACAGTCGACAGCTTACAGCGCGCAGCTAAGCTTGAGAACCTCTTACATTACCCATCATCTGTCGCCTGTAATCGGTCGACCGTACCCTGTCGTCCGTTCTCCGTTCTCCGTCGTCCGTTCCCCGTCGTCTATTCCAATATCCGCTCCATCAAGCCCCCAAAACCCTCCGCCTGCAAATACTGCCCGTCGTGGTACACATTGCACTGCAGTTTGAGGTAGGCCAGCTTGCCGTCGCGGCGCAGTACTTCCAACAGCACATTGCCAAAACGTTGGTTGATTTGTCCACTTGCCACGGCCTCGGCCTGCAAACGCGGTTTCAGGTAGCGTTTGTGCAGCTCGTGCCAAGCCTCACCCACGGGCCATATTTTGCGTTCGTTTTGTTTTTCGGCATAACCCCAGTCCTGCAGCTGTTCGGCCAGGCGATCGAGTAAAAAATCGTAGTGTTTTTCGGGCACGCCCGCCTCGGCATACCACATAAAGCCCGAGGCCTGGGTATTTTGCAGCAGCACAAATGCAGGCACGCTGCCCGGCTCCTCGGCTGCTTGCTCATAATGCGCCCGCAACAGCCGTCGGTGCTCGGCCTCCTGGTGGGTTTGGTAGTGCCGCATTTCGCTCACAAATCGCTCGCTGCGTTGCAAAGGCTCATGCACCAGCTGCGGGTCGGTTGAACTCACCGATTTACCGCCCAGCAATTGCTGTAATTGATCAATCCACGCATATTTGGCCATGAGGGAATAACGGATTTGAGGGGGGAAAGTTCATAAAGCTTCGTTTGATTAGCCCTAGGGGATTTTATTTATGCCCTGTTATATTATGAAAATTAAAATATAATAAAAAACAACACGGTAATTTGGTGTGTATTGTTTTTTTTACAATTGTAATGAACAATGTTATGTGGCCACTTGATTGTTTGCCCTGACCCGGGTTGAGGGTTAATTTTTCAAACCTTAATTCAAATGAAACAACTCACAAGCATTCTCTTTTTGTCTTTGGCTCTGTGTTCATGCAGCAAGGAACAAGTTCAGCCAGTGCCAAGTGTTGAATTGGAACGGAGCGTCAAGCCCAGTTTCCGTGCAGCTCCCCCTCCCAACGAATTAATTTACGAGGACCCAGATCCCACAGACGACGACCCAACAGAAAGGGCTACTTGCGTTGCGAACCCACTTGATTGTGGTCCATGGATTATAGTGAAAGGTAAGGCTTTCGCTTTCGCACAATTCACCAATGCCATCAACAGCGATGAATTGCAAGCCTATTTTTCGGGATCGACCTGGCAAAATCTATTTGATGAATTTGATGCAGACCTACTTGCTGGATTGCAAAATGGAAGCATTCTGATTACAGAAGTAGAAAATCCTGCCGACAATTCGCGCATCTTTATTGTTCATTATGCCAATCAAGAAGCTAGCAAGGCAAATAACCTCTTAGCGTTGCCATTTGACACCAATGAATAATAGAAACATTTTGTATTGCAAGGCACTCCTTCTTGGAGTGCTTTGCATCGCCTGTGAACAGGCAACCACATCAAAGGAAACGCCTGCGATTTCTTTGCCCTGGCCCAAGGAGGGACATACATCCGTTGAGGTGATAGACGGTCAATTGGTTTATTTGAACGCGTTGGATGGTGAAATTCGCATCATTCGTGAAGGACAAGTCGACACATTAAAGAATGTATATGACACCGATTTCCCTTTTCGCCCATCTGATATTTTTAGTTTAGGGAATGACTTGTACTTGATCAAAGAAGATTCCTTGCAAAGGCTCGGTGCTGAAGACAAACAAGTTGTGCCATTACTTCTTGACAAAGGCTACTTTAGAAGTACATATACACCGAGTATCAAGTTCGGAAACAGTGTTTTTCTACACCAAGGAACCACAGATTCATTATCAACCATGGTTGGAAAGACCAAGCGCTTGGGTTGGCAGTGCTGTGTGGCCAAGTTAACCTTTACGGCCAATGCTGGAGGCTTTTCGGTGGTTGAACAGGCAATGCCTTTGCCATTGGTGCCTTTCAAAGAGAATGACGGCAATTATTACGGTTTTGCCTCTTTTTTATCACAATCGGGAGCCACAGGCGTATTGTCTTACGAGCGTTATGCTACAGTGTATTTATTTGATTTGAATACCAATGAAGTAGTTGATTCAGTTGAATTTTATAATCTGAGAGATTTCGGTCAAAAACCGGTCCCTGAGAATGCCAGTATGAATCAAAAGCGACTTTACTACCACGAACAGCCTCGTTACAAAGCCGCATTTTTGAAAGGGAGAGAAATTTGGAGAGTACTGCGATGGAAGGAAAACCAATGGTTGATGACCTTTCATTTGGATACCCGTAAACTACAAAAGTTCAAAATCCCGAAGGAAAGACCTTTGACTTTGTTCGAATTGAATGGTGATTTGTACAGAATAGAAGATAAGATATCAGAAAATGGCACTAAAACGATGCATTACTATTTGCTTACTGACGCTGAGCTCATGCGCCTCAAAGGACAATGAATACCTTGAGAAAGCTAGTGCCGATTTAGAGCAAAGGCAAATAGCCAAGGCTGTTTATATCCAAGGTAATGGTTGCTTGGCCTGTATTCAACCAGAATTGGGAAAATTTGTCGCTGACTCATCAACATGGATCATTCTTCATTCGAAGCTTGATTTTTTAAAAGGAGCGTTCAAACCCAAGGTTTGGGTCGATTGGGAAGGCCATTTCAGTCCAACCACTTTGGACACTTCTTATTTTCATGTTTTTATTCAACATGAAAAATGGCTTTATCGCACATCAAACACTGCCAAAGAAGTGAATCAAATCTTGAAAACGCATTCATTCGAATTTGGAACAAATTAATTGCCCTGATAAGGAAGAATATTTCAGCGCTTAGAATATCCCCAATACTTTCATGCAGACTGAATATCAACAATGGAAAGACTGCTCACAAATAGGAAGTATGTTGGTGTAATATCCTACAGCGACGAAGACGGCCTCTTTTTTGGTAGCCTCCATGGCATCAATGATTTGGTAACTTTTGAAGGCGACTCGGTGGCCAGCTTAAAGGCAGCTTTTAAAGAAGCGGTTGATGATTACTTGGCCAGTTGCGAAGCCATGGGCAAACAGCCCGAAAAAGTATACAAAGGCCAGTTTAATGTGCACGTTTCCGCTCCTTTACATCGTTTGGCAGCCTTACACGCAGCGCAACAGCGCATTACCCTGAACAAATGGGTAGAGAATGCGATGAAAAAGGCTTTGGAAAGAAGTGCTGACGAAGTTTCCTAGTGGAAGCCTAGAGAAGCAGATGTTTTGGCAAGAGTTCACTAAGGCAAAAACACGCTCGCTGGCAGCTTTAAATATGACTTGAGCCGTTGAGCCATTTTTAAGGTGAGGTCGCGTTTGCCCGACAGCACTGCCGAAACATGGCCCTTGCTGCCAATAACAGGCTCAAGGTCTTTGTTTTTTAGTCCTAGCTCGGTCATTTTCCACTTGATGGCTTCAAGAGGGTCAAGTTCAGGTATTTGGTAATGTGCTTCATCGTAATGCTGAATGAGTAATGAAAGCAATTCCATTTCTGCTTGTTCTTCACTGCCAGCAGGAGCATGAAAAATTTCCATTAAACGCATGCTGGCTGCGTCGTACTCGGCTTCGGTTTTGAGAATGGTCCAGTTCGCTTTCATTTGGTAAAAATTTTAGGATCGTAGGTGATCTGTTCTACATCTATTTTGTCGTATGCACTGTGTGGGCCAAACCAGACCACATAACATGCTTGCTGCAGGTAATTGACGGAGACAATAAGCCTATAATCATTGCCTTTGATATTAAAAACCACACGGTTTCCATTGATTACACTTGCATTTCGATATACGGCCTTCAAGGCTTGCATATTGTCAAAGCGGTGGGCGGTAAATTCAGCGTACCATATCAACAATGGATTTTTTGCCATGGGGTACTTCTCGCAGTACCAAAGAATGGTCTTTTTTACCAGGACCCGCATGAGGTAAAGATAGAGAGTTTTCAAATTGCAAACAAATGAGGTTCAAATAAACCTAACCAGATTCCGGCAAACCGCTTTGGTATGTACTATAAGGCTAAATTTTGCTATGTTCGCTTGTGTGCGGACTTGATTTTAAAGACGCGCCGACCTCTACCCCAACCAATTTGTAACCGTGAGCAGCTACGGACAATACACCAAGCACTATTTTGCCAACGACCAGCGGGTGTACTGACTGTGAATCACACTATTCCCATGAACAATGTGTCAATAATCACATTATTCCTATGAAAAATGCGATAAAAATCACATAATTGGCATGTATGCCCTTTTACATTTCAGTAAATCACTCCTCGGCTTCATCGCTCACAGCCTCGCCTCCATACAAAATCGATAAAATGGCGCCTTTGTTTAAGTAAGCCCCGCTGGTGCGGTTGCTCAAGCCAATGATGGTGGTATGGTCGTCGGGCAGGTGTACCAAAAGTGTTTTGAAGCCGCGCCACCAACCGCCGTGGAAATAAACGGTTTTGCCCGAGGGGAGGTTGTACATCCGCCAGCCATAGCCGTAATTGCTCTTTTTGCGTTCGGGATTGTAAGGCTGCAGCGCCATCTGCATGCTTTTTTCGCTGATGAGCACATGGTTGAACAGCGCCTTTTCCCAAGCATATAGATCGTGTACTGAGGCGTAAATGCCTTTGTCGCCCACCACCCCGTTGAGGAAATAGTTGGGGGTAATTTCGCGGCCACCGCTGTAGCCTTTGAGGGCCAGTTCGGGCAAATCTTTGCCGGCCTGCATCAAAAAGGCGGTTTTCATGCCCGCAGGCTCAAACAGGTGCTTTTTGAGGTAGCGGTGGAAGGGCATACCGCTCACCTTTTCTACCATCAAAGCCAAAAGCGCATAACCGGTATTGTTGTAATCGAACCGGCGGTCGGGCGGAAAAAAGGGCTGCTGCGGCTGCTCGGTAATGAGCTGCAGCATCGACTGGTTGGTAGGATACGTACTGTGGTCGGGCCACAAACGGTCGAGGTCGTACATATAATTGCTCAAGCCCCCCCGGTGGCACAACAGCATATGCACCGTAATGCCGCGGTGCGGAAAATCGGGGAAATACTGCTGCAGACTATCGGTGAGCTTGATTTTGCCCTGCTCTACCAATTGCAAAACAGCCACCGCGGTGAACTGCTTGCTTACCGAGGCGAGCTCGAACAAATGTTCGGTACGCAAACTGTCGCCAGCTTTCCGGCTCGCCAAACCCACAGCACCTTCGAACAATATTTGTCCCCGGTGCGCAATCAGTATGGCCCCATTGAAGCCCTGCCGCCGCAGTTGAATCTGCAACAGGCTGTCGAGCGCACGGGCCTTGCGGGCCATGTCGGCTTGATCGTTGATGAATACCTTTCCGGGCTTGTCGGCCACATAGGCATTTTTACCTTGCTCCTTGCAAGTGAACAGCAGGGGCAGGGTGAGCAAAACAATGAGAAAAAAACGCCCTATCGGACGCTTTCGGCGCATCAGCCCTCCATGATTTTGCCCAAAGCCTCGTCGTACAACTGGCCAAATTGGGAGATGTTGTGGTATGCTTTGCCGTCGATGCGGATGTCGCCCTCGGTTACCTCACCCAATTTGCGGAAAGGAATGCCCGATTCGTACAACAACTTCTCCAAAACAGGCTGCTCCATGGGGTCGATGCTGATGATGGCGCGGCTCTGGCTCTCACCAAAGAGGAAGGCGTCGGTGCGGAGCGCTGCATCGGTCTGGATATCAAAGCCCAAACCGTTGTAAAAACCCGATTCAATGAGGGCGATGAACAAACCGCCGTCGGCCAAATCGTGCATGTGCTCGGCCAGGTTGCGGTCGCGCAGCTGCTTGAGCATGCTGTGGAGCTGCTTTTCGGCTTCCAATGAAAAATGGGGACAAGTACTGTGCTTGATGCCGTGGTAGCTGTAAATGTATTGCGAGCTGCCGAGGTCGTTGTTCATCTCGCCCAGCACATAAATCAAATCGCCGGGCTGCTTGAAATACATGGTTTGCAGCTGCTCTTTTTTGTCGAGAATGCCCACCATGCCAATCACAGGCGAAGGGTAAACCGGACCTTCGTAGCTCGATTGGTTGTAGAAACTTACATTACCGCCTGTTACCGGGGTGCCGAGGGCCAAACAAGCTTCGCCCATGCCTTTGATGGCACCTACAAACTGCCAGTATACTTCGGGATTGTAGGGATTGCCAAAATTCAAACAGTTGGTCACCGCCACCGGCTCGCCTCCCGAACAAACGATGTTGCGGGCAGCTTCGGCCACTGCAATGGCAGTGCCTTGGTGCGGATCGGCGTAAATGTAGCGCGAGTTGCAGTCGACCGACATGGCCAAGGCCTTTTCGGTCCCCCGCACATCCACCACGGAGGCGTCGCTGGGCTGGTTGGTGCCTATGTTGATGGTGCCCACCATGCTGTCGTATTGCTGATACACCCACTTCTTTGAACACAAATTGGGGTGGGTGGCCAAGTGCTCCATCACCGGCAACAAATCGGCTGGTTGTGGCACAGCGGCATTGTTGTATTTGGCAATTTCCTCCAAGTAAGCAGGTTCCTTGTATTCGCGGTGGTAAACAGGTGCACCACCGCCCAATACCAGGCTTTCGGCAGGCACATCGGCTACCAGCTCGTCTTGCATGTAAAACTTCAGGCGCTCGCCTTCGGTTACTTCGCCAATTTGCACGCAGTTGATGTCCCATTTGTCGAAAACAGCCAACAGCTTGTCTTCATGGCCTTTTTTACACACGATGAGCATGCGTTCTTGCGATTCCGACAACAATATCTCCCAAGGCTGCATATGGGCTTGGCGGGTAGGCACGCGGTCGAGCCAAATCACCATGCCGTGTTCGCCCTTGGCCGACATTTCGGAGCTCGAGCAAATGATGCCTGCGGCCCCCATGTCTTGCATGCCCACAATGGCGCCGGTATCGATGGCTTCGAGGGTGGCTTCGAGCAGCAGTTTTTCCTGGAAGGGGTCGCCCACCTGCACCGATGGCAGGTCGTCGGCCGAATCTTCGGTGATGTCTTTAGAAGCAAAGGCCGCCCCGTGGATACCGTCTTTGCCGGTATGCGAACCTACAATGAATACCGGGTTGCCCACGCCATACGAAATGGCCGAAACGGTTTTACCCTTTTCTACGATGCCCACCGACATGGCGTTCACCAGGGGATTTACCGTGAAACAATCGTCGAAATACACTTCGCCGCCCACGGTAGGTACGCCAAAGGCATTGCCATAGTCGCCAATGCCCTTCACCACCCCGCGGATGATCCACTTGGTGCGCTCTTGTTGCAAATTGCCAAAACGCAGGCTGTTGAGCTGTGCAATGGGGCGCGCACCCATGGTAAAGATGTCGCGGTTGATGCCACCCACGCCGGTAGCCGCTCCTTGGTAAGGCTCAATGGCCGAGGGGTGGTTGTGCGATTCAATTTTGAAGGCACAGCCCAAGCCGTCGCCAATGTCGACCAAACCCGCATTTTCTTCACCCGCCTTGGCCAGCATGCGCTCACCGTCTTTGGGCAGGGTTTTCAGCCAAACGATGGAGTTTTTGTACGAGCAGTGCTCGCTCCACATCACCGAATACACGCTCAACTCATTGAAATTGGGCGTACGGCCCAGTATTTCGCAAATTTTGTCGAACTCTTCGGGCAACAAGCCCAGCTTTTGGGCGGTTTCTACAGTCGGCAATTTATCTTCCACGGGTGATTATTTAGCGGTTTGAAGGCGACCATTGCGGTCGAAACGGAGGGTTTGTGTTTTTTTATCGGGACAAGCCAGCACAGCTTCAAGGGTGAACTGTTCCTGGGTTTCGAGCGAGCGCAGCTGCTTTAGCATGCAACTGCCGTATTCTTCTTTGAGGGTAACTACGGTAGCCAACGGCAACTCGGCCTCGGTGACGGTGCTTTCTTTGCTGATCCAGCGTAAATCTTTGCCATATATCACCCTGCGTTGACGGCCCAAATGCTCAAAATCAACCCGGTAGTTGCCTTCTTGCTTCCTCCATTTGGCCTTGGTAGCCGCAGGATAGGTATCGCGGAAGACCACGAGCAAATCGTAGGGCACTTTTTTGGTTTTGATTTTTTGGGCTTGGGTAGCCGGTGCCAAGAGCAGCACAAAAAGAATGGAGAGGAGGAGGCGCAACGGCATGGGCGCAAAAATACGCTATTCTCTAAGAAGTTGAAAGTTCGGTAACGCAATGGTTGATAATCGTGCCGCCTTGTTTTCAAGTGGGGCATGTTTGCATCAACGGAACCAAGGCTTACGGGGGATGCAGTCGTTGTAAAAGCTGTGTAATCCTTGCAATTGGTTTGTGGCCCATCTAAATCGTTTTGATAAGACGAAGCGTTACATATAAATGAATAAAGAATATAACAAAATGACTTTATTTGACGAAAAAATGCGACACTAAAATGTAAACAATAGACAGGATTTAAATTATTTTACTCGAAACGAAATTTTACCCTACTTTTGTGTCATAATTTTTAAAAATATGTCAACCATTCGCAAAGAAGCATTGCAAACCGTTAGGACACGCCAGTTGATCCAGGTTCAGGCTCCTACCGCCAAAATCTCTCAGATTTTTGGTGAGAACGTATTCGATCGCAAATCCATGCGTGAGTTTTTGGCCGAAGATGTATACGAAAGCCTGATGGCTTGCATTGAAAAAGGCACGCGGGTTGACAAAGAAATCGCTCAGCAAGTGGCTACCGGTATGAAGAACTGGGCCATGAGCAAAGGCGCCACCCACTACACCCACTGGTTCCAACCCCTCACCGGTGCAACCGCCGAAAAACACGATGCTTTCTTTTCGTTGAACAGCGACGGCGAAGCCATCGAAGCATTTAGCGGTGGCGCCCTGGTACAACAAGAGCCCGATGCCTCAAGCTTCCCCAACGGCGGCATCCGCAATACGTTCGAAGCCCGTGGTTATACCGCCTGGGATCCTTCTTCACCCGCATTCTTGTTCAGCGGCCCTGCTGGCAAAACCCTCTGCATTCCTACCATCTTCGTATCGTACACCGGCGAATCGCTCGACTACAAGTCGCCCCTGCTCAAATCTTTGGGTGCCGTAGAAGCTGCTGGCGTAGCTGTATGCCAGTACTTCGACAAGAACATCACCAAGGTATATCCTACCCTCGGCATCGAGCAAGAGTACTTCCTCGTAGATGGTACGCTGTTCGCAGCCCGTCCCGACCTCATGTTGGCTGGCCGTTCACTCTTTGGCCATGCCCCCGCTCGCGGTCAGCAGCTCGAAGACCACTATTTTGGCTCTATTCCTGAGCGTGTGCATGCCTTCATGGTTGACTTGGAGTACGAAGCCCTCAAATTGGGTATCCCCTTGAAAACCCGTCACAACGAAGTGGCTCCCGGTCAGTTCGAATGTGCGCCTTTGTTCGAAGAAATCAACCTGGCCGTTGACCACAACCAGCTGCTCATGGATTTGATGGAGAAAATCGCCAAGCGCCACCATTTCCGCGTGTTGCTGCACGAAAAGCCATTTGCAGGCGTAAACGGCTCGGGCAAGCACAACAACTGGTCGCTCAGCACCAATACTGGCAAAAACCTGCTCTCACCCGGCAAAACCCCGAAGAACAACCTCATGTTCCTCACCTTCTTCGTGAATGCCATCAAAGCATTCCACGATTATGCCGATCTCATCCGCGCAGCCATTGCCTCAGCCTCAAACGACCACCGTTTGGGCGCCAACGAAGCACCACCGGCCATCATGTCGGCCTTCTTGGGTGAGCAGCTGAGCCGCGTGCTCGACGAAATCGAAAAAGGCAAGATTGAGCACAACGAAAGCGAAGTGCGCAGCCTCATGCACAGCATCAAGGCCATTCCTGAAATCCTGCTCGACAATACCGACCGTAACCGTACCTCGCCTTTTGCCTTTACCGGCAATAAGTTCGAACTCCGCGCGGTAGGTTCAAGCGCCAACAGCGCCCAGGCCATGACCGCCTTGAACACAGCCATGGCCAAAACCCTCTCCGATTTTAAAAATGAGGTCGACAAACTCATAGGCGATGGCGACAGCCGCGAAACAGCCCTGCTCACCGTGATCCAGAAGTATATCAAGCAGACCAAGAAAATCCGCTTCGAAGGCAACGGTTACGGCGAAGAATGGCGTTTGGAAGCTGAAAAGCGTGGCTTGGCCAACGTGCGTACCACGCCACATGCCTTGGATGCCATGATGACCAAGAAGGCCATCGATCTCTACACCAAAACCGGTGTATTCACCAAGCGTGAGATTGAAGCCCGTCACGAGATTTTGTTGGAAGACTACACCAAAAAAATCCAAATCGAATCGCGCATCATCGGCGATATGGCCATGACCAAGATCGTTCCAGCTGCGGTAGCCTACCAGAACCTTTTGGTGAACAATCTCAAAGGACTGAAGGAACTCGGCATCAAAGCCGATAATTTCAAAGGACAACTCGAATTGTTAGAGCGAACCAGCAAGCACATCAACAGCATCATCGAAAAAGTAGAAGCCATGCGCCTTACCCGCAAGCGTCTCAATGAGGTGGAAGATGCCCGCGAACGTGCCATTGGCTACTGCGATGAGGTAAAACCCTTCTTCGACGAAATCCGCTACCACGCCGACAAGCTCGAGCTGATTGTAGACGACGAATTGTGGCCTTTGCCCAAGTACCGCGAACTGCTTTTCATCAAATAAGCAGTAGCAAGCAACGAAAGCCGGTCCTACCAAAGGGCCGGCTTTTCTGTTTAAACAGCCACAGCAAACCCCAAAACACGTAAATTGCCTTTCAATTTTTGATTATGTCACTCGTCAACGAATTCAACGATTACCGCGCCCGCATGAACGAGCGCATTTTGTCGACCAAGAACAAAACCATCCAAAAAATATACAATGCCGATACCACGGCCTACCAGGAAGGAGCCCTTGATGCCAAAACCAAAGAAATGCTGGGTTTGGTAGCGAGCATGGTGTTGCGTTGCGACGATTGCATCCGCTACCATGTGCAAGAGTGCCACGCATTGGGTATTAGCGAAGCCGAGCTGATGGAGGTGATGGGCATCGCCAACCTAGTAGGTGGCACTATCGTGATTCCACATACCCGACGGGCCATTGAATTTTGGGATGCTTTACAAGCACAATGAGATGAAAAAACTGCTCCTCCTGTTGCTTTTGGCCAGTGGCCTGCAAGTCCAAGCACAAATTCAAGTGGGTGGTACCACGGTCGACACCAGCACCATCATCAGCGGTATTGACATTCCGTGGACCATTTTATGGGGGCCCGACAATCATTTGTGGATGACTGAGCGGTATGGGCGCATCAGCCGGGTGAATCCGCAAACCGGCCAACAAACGGTGTTGCGCATCGTGAGCGATTGTTACGACATCGGCGAATCGGGTTTATTGGGCATGGCGCTATATCCCAATTTTGTGGATACGCCTTGGGTATATTATGTGTATACCTACCAGGCCGGCAGTCAGATCCGTGAGCGACTGGTACGTTCTACTTACAACGCCCAAACACAAACACTCGGCAACGATACCACCCTCTTGAACGATATACCTGGCAACAGCACCCACAACGGGTCGCGTTTGCTTTTTTTACCCGACCGCTCGTTGCTCATGACCACTGGCGACGCCCAAAACCTGCAAGCGCCATTGAACCCTATCAACCTAGCGGGCAAGGTGCTGCGGATGATGTCCAATGGGGCTATTCCCGCCAACAATCCAACCCCAGCCAGCCGGGTGTACACCTTGGGCCACCGCAATGCACAGGGTATTTTGTTGCATCCCAATGGCAAAATTTACAGCTCAGAACACGGTCCCAATGCCGACGACGAGCTAAATGAAATCATTGCCGGCCGCAATTACGGCTGGCCCACGGTTTCAGGCATGTGCGATGCACCATCGGAACTAACCTACTGCTTTGCCAACAATGTGAAGGAGCCACTGCGTTTTTGGACACCCACCATTGCTCCGGCAGGAATGATATGGTACGACCATCCGCGTTTGCCAGTTTTCAGGAACCGCATCATCCTTACTGCCCTCAAAAACATGCGTTTGTATGTGCTGGAGCTCGACAGTGCAGGCAATCAAATTGTTTCGGAGCAGCAATACCTCAATGGGGTGTATGGCCGTTTGCGCGACATTGTGGCGGATCCCGAAGGAAACATTTACCTGGCTACCAACGGCCTCAATTGGACCAACGACCAGCCTTTTACGCACCGCATTGTGAAGCTCACGGCCGCATGGAGCAATACCTCTGTACGTACAGCAAGCATTGAAGATGGCGCTTCGGTATTTCCCATGCCCCTGACCGAAGGTAGCCAATTGCGGCTGAAAACCGGATGGGTGGGGCGCACCATCCGTATCACCGATTTGCAAGGGCGTTTGGTGCAGCAGTTTGTGGCCGATGCCGAGTTTACACGGTTAAGCGTGGACAATCTTCCGCAAGCTTTGCTCTTTCTGCAAATCGAAGGCATACCCGGCGCTATAAAACTGATGAGGTAGCGCGCACCGTTCGCCCTGAAGGGGCTTTAGATTATATCACCATCCCACGAACTGCCTTCTCCAAAGGAGATAAAGCAGCATGCCCAGTACCAATCCACCTAAGAGAAGGTATTTGAGGTAGGGTTTCTTTTTGGCCACAAATGGATCTACCAAATTGATGCTGGCACCGGCTGGAATTTCGGCCAGTTGGGTGAGCGTTTTGCCAAAAGCAATGTTCACGGCTGCGCGCGCATTGATGGCCCAACCATTGGCATCGAGTAGGGGGGCCAGATTGCGGTTGCGGAGCTTCAGCCAGGCCAAAATCATCGAAGGGCCCGAAATCACCAGCAAAAGGCCGGCGAGGGCCAAAGGCATTTTCCACCATACGAGGCCCAAAAATCCGCCCACCACCGATGCCAAGGCCGTTCCCAAAGCCCCCAAGGCCAAGCTGATGGCGGCAAAGATGCCTACAAACTTACCAATGTCGAATGGCACAGGCTTGGGAGCATCGGCCTTGTCGCTAAGTGGACTGCCGTCAACCGCGGCGGCGGCATCGGCTTCCACTTTTTTATCTTGCGCTTCTGCAAATTGGCTGATTTGCTTTTCAATCAAAGCTGCCACTTTGCGGTAGGGTGCCCAAAAGGCTTGTCGAATACTGATGGGGTTCTCGATGATTTTGACCACTGTGGCATCCCAATCGTTGCCACGCACATCGTAAAACAGGGCGTTTCGGCCTACCACCAAATTATCGACATCACCGTTGGTGAGGGCCGCCACAATGGTCATGCTTTCATTGCTGTGCCGCGATTTGCATTGACAATACAACAAATACATGCCACTCATGCCCGCCAAGAGGTTGTGTCTCCCCATATCATCCACCCGAACACATAAACTCAAACTCCGTTGGTCAATATACAAAGTGCCAGCCTCAAAAATGGCACGTGTGGCATTGCTGCTGTAGAAGTCGTAAAAGGTCACAAAGTTTTTGAGCAGCCGGTATAAATCGCGGTGGAATCGCACCAGCTTATCCACCTGCATGATATTTTCGGCCGCCTCACGTTGGGCCTCGTCCTTGTCGATGAGTGCTTCGAGCGCAGCCCGATCGCTTTGTTGCAAGGCACGGAGTTGCTCCACCGACCAACCAGCAAGTGCCTGACCACATTCAGCGGCCAGCCACGCACCATAGGCCGACATTTCGTTTTTGAGCTGCTCCCACTGGGATAGGTCAAGGGTTGATACCTTTCCGAAAAGGGGCTCCACTGCCGCCAAACGCAATTGTTCGATGGCTTTTTCCCAGGCCGGATTGATGCCAGTGAGCAGGGGAAGGGATGCAGCAGGGGCTATTTTGGCCAAAGGGGCTTGGTGCAGTACTGTTGCTGAGGTATCGAGGAGTACTTGCCGGTAAGCTTCCAGGCTTTGGGTGGCCAATCCAAGGCTTTCGGTGGTTTGACCATCGAAAGTGGCCAGTCGGCATCGCAAAAAATAATCATCTACCTTGGCCGTTACCGCCTGAAAGGCCTGCCAGGCAGTAGCGGTTTGTTCGCCGAAAGGCAGCACTTTTTTGCTTGCGCCAGCCTGGAGCCAGTCCAAGCGCTGCCCCAACAAATCGTAAAATGCCGCGATTCCAGCACGGTCGATGCCGGGCTTCCCCGAACGATCCGTCAATCCCTGGCTGGCCTGTAAAATGGTGTCAATGAGTGAGGCCAAGCTTGCATCGTCTCCAGCACTGCTGGAAGTGATGATCCCATCGCCATTAAATTTGGTGTTTTCAAAGATGCGGGTAGCGTCGGCCGTTTCGGCAATCGATATCCAGTTTTGCTCACGCAAGCCAAGCGATTTGAGAATGGTTTTGGCAGATGCATGCAGCTTTTTGCCCAGCTCGTCCTCGGTATTGATGGCATCGAGGGGTAGCCGCTCTGCTTGCCGGAGCAAATCATCGGGCTGGCGCAAAAGCCGAGTAGCCCAACGCACCGCTGCAAGCACATCGTTTACCCGGAGCTTGCCGTCGCCGTCCTGGTCCATCAATTGCAAACTGCGGGTGTCGATCTCGAGACCGTTGACTGGACAGCTCAATACCGTCCACAACTTTTGATTGAGCTCATGCAGGTGCAACAGGTCATCACCTTTGTCGAGGTTCACCCTTTTAACGCCTCCTACCGAGGCAAAACTCCAACGGTAAGCGGGGGTCGCTTGCGAAGATTCAGTTTGCATGTCGGCAATTTCGAAATTTCTGCCGAAACTGCCCACAGGGAACTTAGTTTTGTGTCCACGCATTTTACATATATGCCCCAACTCAAAAAGACATTTGCCATCAGCGGCATGAGCTGTGCCGCCTGCGCGGCCAGCGTGGGTAGCATTGCCTCGGCCCAGCCGGGTGTGCTCGATGCCCGGGTAAATTATGCCACCCATACCCTGCTGCTCCAATACAACGATAGCGCTTCACTCGAAGACATCCGCACAGCCGTGCAACAAGGAGGTTACGACCTCTTGCTCGAAGCCGAAGATGCCCTCGCGAGTAGTCAGCAAGCCCAACAACAGCATTATGAGCAACTGAAGAAACGCTTGTTGGGAGCAACATTGTTTACTCTGCCTGTTTTCGTTTTGGGCATGTTTTTCATGGATGCCCCAGGAGCTAATTTTTTCATGTTGCTGTTGAGCAGTCCGGTTTTGTTTTACTACGGACGCAGTTTTTTCACCAACGCATGTCAACAAGCCCAACACGGCCGCACCAACATGGATACCCTGGTGGCACTCAGTACCGCCATTGCATGGGGCTTTAGCTTGTTTAACAGCCTTTATCCCGAATACTGGCACAGCAGGGGTTTGCATGCCCACGTGTATTTCGAAACGGCGGCAGTCATTATCACCTTTATCTTGCTCGGAAGGGTACTCGAAGCACGAGCAAAGGCTGGAACAGCTGCGGCCATTGCAGGTTTGCTCACCGAGCAACCCGATACCGTTTGGCGTTTGATCAATGGGGCGAGCGAAGAAATTCCATTGGCCATGGTGGCACCTGGCGACCGCCTGCTGGTACGTCCGGGTGAAAAAATACCGGTCGATGGCGAAGTAGCGGCCGGCAATTCTTATGTCGATGAAAGTATGCTCACCGGCGAACCTGTGGCCGTAAGCAAACTTGCCGGCGATCGGCTGCTGGCCGGAAGCGTCAATCAGTCGGGCCGACTCGAAATGATTGCTGAGCGCGTGGGCCGTGAAACATTGTTGGCCCAAATTGTGCGCCGTGTGCAGGAAGCCCAAGGGAGCTTGGCCCCCGTACAACAGTTGGTCGATAAGATCGCAGCCATTTTTGTACCCATAGTGCTGGCCATTGCCCTGCTGAGCATGGGGGTTTGGTGGCTGTCGGGAGCCGACAACTCCTTTTCGCACGGTTTGCTGGCGCTGGTAACTGTATTGGTGATTGCTTGTCCATGCGCTTTGGGCTTGGCAACGCCTACAGCCATCATGGTGGGCGTAGGCCGTGGTGCAAGTCTCGGCTTGCTGGTCCGCGATGCCGAAAGCCTCGAGAGAGCCCTCACCATCAATCGCGTGGTACTCGACAAAACAGGCACCCTAACCGCTGCAAAAGCCGAAGTACACCATTTGCAATGGCATCCACAAGCCGGCGAGGCGGCTGCTCTTGAAGCCATTTTGTTGGCAGGGGAACAACAAAGCGATCACCCGCTGGCACAGGCCATCGTCAAACATTTCGAGCAAAAAGGTACCCAGCCCTTGCCAGTCGATGCCTTCGAAAACATCCCAGGCAAAGGCATCCGCTTTGAAGTGGCTGGTCGTCAGTGGTTGGCTGGCAACCTGGCCCTGCTCGAAGCCCAGGGTATTCGCTTAGGGGATTTTTGGCAGCAACAAGCGCGCGACACCTCCACTTTTTCATCCGTATGGTTTGCCGATGAACACGATGCCTTGGCTTGTTTGTACTTGCACGATCCGGTAAAGGCTGATGCCAAAGCTTTGGTAGCTGCACTGCAAAAAAAAGGCATGCAGGTGAGCCTGTTGAGTGGCGATCGTGCAGAGACCGTTGAAGGAGTGGCCAAACAATTGGGCATCGAACACTGGCAAGGCAGCATGCTTCCTGGTGACAAAGCAGCAGCCATACGTCAATTTCAAGCCCAAGGCGAAGCAGTTGCCATGATCGGCGACGGCATCAACGACAGCGAAGCACTGGCACTTGCCGACTTGAGCATCGCCATGGGGCAAGGTTCAGACCTGGCCATCGACGTTGCCCGCGTAACCTTGCTGCACAACGACCTGAGCCGCATTCCAGCTTTTTTCGACCTTGCCCGCAAAACCGTTGGCACCATCCGCCAAAACCTTTTTTGGGCTTTTGTGTATAATCTCATAGGCATTCCCATTGCAGCCGGTTTATTGTACCCCTACAATGGATTTTTGCTCAACCCCATGCTGGCCGGGGGCGCCATGGCGCTTAGCTCGGTGAGTGTGGTGCTCAATAGTTTACGTTTAAAATACACCCGTTTATCATGACTCAGTTACAATTCAAATCAAATATCAAGTGTGGCGGTTGCATCAGCACCGTTCAACCGGAACTCAATAACCTGCCTGGCGTTGAAAGCTGGGAAGTCGATATCCTGCATCCCGATAAAATATTGACGGTGAACAGCAGCACCGGCGATGCACAAAGTGTGGTAGAGGCATTGAAAGCTGTGGGCTACCAAGCTGAATTGCTGACCGAAAAAGATTGAGCTTTTGTACCAAAAAAATCGGCCAGAGGAGGGGGGACCCATTGTCCTCATGATGATAAGCAAATGACCAACCCCTGTAGCTCAATCCTTTTGCTCCAAAATAGCTTGAACTTCATCAATAGAAATGTCAAACACTTTGGTGATGTCTTGATGGGTCATGCCCATGGATATCAATCCAATTACACCCTATCTGAGTGTTTTTTGTCTACCGCTCTTTTCACCCTTCAATACGCCCTTTTTTTCGCCATTGAAATAGCCGTTTTCATAAGCGCTTTCTAAGGCCGATTCGGTAAACAACTGTTCGTCAAGGTATTTTTGGTACTTGGCTTTGGTGGCGGCATCCATGGCATCCATTTTTAATTGCTCGGCTACTTGGGTAAATCATTTGCCGCTATAATGCCTTCAACTTCTTCGGTTGTAAGTCCAAATACCTTTCCAATGTCGTGAAGGTTCATACCCATTGATAGCAACTCATTTACACCTTTCTTCAGGGTCTTTTGTTGACCCAATGTAATGCCTTCCTTCATACCCAAATCCCGGCCTTGAATAAGTCCATTATCATATGCGCTTTCTAAGGCCGATTCGGTAAACAACTGTTCGTCAAGGTATTTTTGGTACTTGGCTTTGGTGGCGGCATCCATGGCATCCATTTTTAATTGCTCGGCTACTTCAGTCAGTCCCTTTGCGTGAAAACGCTGCGGTAAGCTGCTGTGTTTAAAGTAGTACAGCCATTCGTCGAGGCTATCCTTTGCAACCTCATCAAAGTTATTAATTTTCAACAAATAATACTCAGGGAACAATTCGCCCGCGTCCTGCCTGCCAAAACGTTCTTGCTGTAGTTCCGATAAACCCAGCTCATCGCGCTGGTGTTTGCCTTTGAAATGCAGGCGACCATGGTATACATAATCCGACCCAACGCCCAAATCGAAATAAACGATATGCACCGCATACACCTTGGGCAGCTTCCCGTAAGGTTGTCCCAAAAGAAGGCGCTCGGTCAATACCCGTGAAGCGCCAAAAAGCATGCGCTGAAAATAATCTTCCTCGCGGTGGTATTGTACTTCTATGAGGATGAGTTCCTCTTTCGCGTTCAAGCAAAGAACATCAGCCCGACTAAATTTATGGTCTGCAAAATCGGCATTGTTCTCCGGGTCAAGAAATTCCTGGATTTTGATGTCTTCTTTGAGCAATTCCGACAAAAATCCTTCGAGAATCACGTAACTGGCTTTGTTGCGTAACAATCGTTTCAAAGCCCAATCGAAACTGATGTAGGTACGACCGTAATCGCGTGCTTTCATGCTGCAAAATAGGTGCAGATGTAGCTAATAGCCGGTTGTTAAACAATTGTAAGCGTTTGTAAACACTTACAAACGGTTCTCACGACCATTGTCAAAAAAAAATCCCCAGCCAACCGAAGGGTGACCGGGGATGCATCATTTTGTATTTAAGCCTTACGCCAATGCAGCCACACCTGGCAAAACCTTGCCTTCCATGTACTCCAGCAAGGCACCACCACCAGTACTAACATAGCTCACCTCATCAGCCAAACCAAACTGGTTGATGGCCGCAGCAGAGTCGCCCCCGCCGATGAGTGAAAAAGCACCCTTTTTAGTGGCAGCCACAATAGCTTGGGCCGCGGCTTTGGTGCCAGCTTCAAATTTGGGCATTTCGAATACGCCGGCCGGACCGTTCCACAAAAGAGTTTTGCTGTTGGCAATGACCTCGGTGAACTGGGCAATGGCCTTGGGACCTAAGTCCAATCCCATCCAACCCGCCTCAATGGCATGGTTGTCGGCAACTTTGGTATTGGCATCGTTCGAAAAAGCATCAGCCACCACCGAATCAACCGGCAGTACCAGGTTTACACCTTTGGCTTTGGCCTTCTCAATGAGTTGCAACGCCAGTTCCAGCTTATCATCTTCACACAGGGAATTGCCAATTTGGCCACCCATGGCTTTGAAGAAAGTGAACACCATGCCGCCGCCAATCAAAAGGTTGTCGACCTTGTCGAGCAGGTTTTCGATGATCAAAATTTTGTCCGACACCTTGGCACCACCCATGATGGCAGTAAAAGGACGCTCGGCATGCTTGATAACTTTGTCGGCATTATTCAATTCGGCCGCCATCAAAAAGCCGGCAGCCTTATTTTCGCCAAAAAAGCGGGCCATAGTGGCCGTGCTGGCGTGTTCACGGTGTGCGGTGCCAAAGGCATCGTTCACGTAAAAATCGCCATGCTTGGATAACTGCTCGGCAAAGGCCACATCACCCTTTTCTTCTTGCTTATAAAAACGAACGTTTTCGAGCAGCAAAACTTGTCCGGCCTGCAATGCTGCCGATTGGGCAAAAGCTTCGGCACCTACACAGTCGGTGGCAAAGGCCACTTCACGACCCAACAAGCTGCTAAAACGTGCCAAGGTATGGCGCAAGCTGTATTTGTCTTCGGGCCCTTCTTTCGGACGGCCCAAATGCGACATCAATACCACCGAGCCACCGTCATGCAGAATCTTCTGGATGCTGGGCAGGGCAGCACGGATGCGCGTATCGTCGGTTACCTCACGGGTTTCTTTGTGGAGGGGCACGTTAAAATCAACGCGCATCACCACCTTGCGACCCGCAAAGTTTACGTCCTGAATGCTTTTCATGACTTACATTTTGCCAACACGGGCGCTCAAATCAGCGATACGGGCGCTATAACCGGCTTCGTTGTCATACCAGCCCACCACTTTCACAGTATTGCCAATGATCATGGTCAAATTGCTGTCAAAAATGCAGCTATGACGGTTGCCAACGATGTCAATCGATACGATTTCGTCAGTTTCGTAATGCAAGATGCCTTTCATTGGTCCAGCAGCAGCTTTGGCGAATGCAGCGTTGATTTCTTCAACAGTCGCAGGCTTTTTCAAAATCGCAGTGAAGTCGGTTACCGATCCATCAGGGATAGGCACACGCATGGCGTTTCCGTTCAATTTGCCTTTGAGATGTGGCATTACCAAACCAACCGCTTTTGCAGCACCAGTGCTGGTAGGCACAATGCTGTAAGCAGCTGCACGGGCACGGCGGAGGTCCTTGTGGGGAGCATCCTGTAGGTTTTGATCGGCAGTGTAAGCGTGGATGGTGGTCATGAAGCCACTTTCAACGCCCCAGTTTTCGTCCAATACCTTCACCATTGGTGCCAGGCAGTTGGTGGTGCAGCTCGCGTTCGAAAGGATGGTTTCGCTGCCGTCGAGCTGGTTGTCGTTCACACCCAACACAATGGTCTTGAGGTCGCCGGTGGCAGGAGCAGAAATGACTACCTTGCGGGCACCAGCCTGGATATGGGCCGAAGCAGTTTCTTTGTCGGTAAAACGACCGGTAGATTCAATCACCACGTCGATGCCGAGGCTGCCCCAAGGCAAAGCTGCAGGATTGCGCTCAGCGTAAATTTTGATTTTATGTCCGTTAACGATGATGCCATCGGCGTCGTGGCCAACAGTGCCATTGAACCTGCCGTGTACCGAATCGTACTTAAGCAAATGAGCCAGGGTTTTGGTGTCGGTGAGGTCGTTGATGGCAACCACTTCCACTTCGGGATTTTCGAGGAGGAATTTGTAGGCCAGGCGTCCGATACGTCCAAAGCCATTGATGGCGATTTTGGTCTTTTTCATGCGTTTGATGGTTAATGCGAAATGCGATGCGAAGATACGAAATTATGTTACGCAATAAGGGACATCGCATGGCAATTCGGGACGGGCATTGTGAACAAGCTTGCCTAGTGCTAAGATGCAAAGCCAAGGGCAAGCATACGTAGGTTTGGCAGCAATGGTGTCCATAGTCGTTAAGGCAGGATAAGCGCTCACAGCTTGCACGGTTTTATGATTTCTGCGTACCTTTCGAATCGTAAATGCCCATGCTATTAGCAGTTTTGGGTTTGTAGCGAATACAGCGCACATGGACAATACCTCTTATATTCCTTACATCGGCAGGCAAATAGCCGCCGAAGAGCAGCAACAACTTGCCACGAATTATTTGGATTTGCTTCGCCAGCGTCGCTCGATACGTCAATTCAGCACGCGGCCGGTACCCAAAGAACTCATCGATACCTTGCTCCAAACCGCCGCAACAGCGCCATCGGGAGCAAACCGACAGCCCTATACCTTTTGTGCGGTATCGAGCAAAAAAATCAAAAAGAAGATCAGAGAAGCAGCGGAAAAGGAAGAATTTATCAATTACAACGGTCGAATGGACGAGCAATGGCTGGCCGATTTGAAGCCCTTGGGCACCGATTGGCACAAACCCTTCCTCGAAAATGCCCCTTGGCTGATTGTGGTCTTTCGCAAAAGTTATGAATTCGAAGAAGGAGGCAAGCACCAAAACTATTATGTGCAAGAGTCGGTAGGATTGGCCTGTGGCTTTTTGCTGACAGCCATTCACCAGGCCGGACTCATTACGCTCACCCATACCCCAAGCCCAATGCAATTTTTGCAGCGCATCTTAAAACGGCCCGAAAACGAAAAGCCTTTCCTCCTGTTGCCAGTAGGTTACCCCGCAGAAGATGCCATGGTGCCAAATATCTCCAAAAAAACTCCCGAAGAATACATCGCTTGGTATACCTAATGCCAATGCCCGTGGGCTAAGGACAAACCACGTACCCGTAGTCCTTCACCCATTGAAAAAATGAAGGCAGGCCATTTAGGCCTGCCTGCGCATGTAGAATGGGTTTCTCTTAAATCCAGCGTACCAAGTTGAAGTCGTGCCTGTAGGCGAGCAATTTGCTGCTGGGCGTAATGCGGAATCCATAATCGAATACACCACTGCGGTTGATGGGCAGCTTGAGCTCGTACATCACGCGGTTACCAGCAACCTTGGTTGCTTTTACCTCTTCGCGGTGCACAATTTGGTGCTTTTCAAGTTCTCCCACTTTTTCGGCTACCATTACTTCCAACGAAATGTCGTCTTTGCTCAGGTTGTTGAGCTCAAGCGTGATTTTGCCATGGAAGTTTTCGCCCAATTGCAAGGCATTGTTAAAAGTATCGAAAGTGTCGATGGCCAATACCTGAATGTTGTCCCAGTTGAAGTAGACTTTGGCTTTCCAATCGGCCAATGCCTTCGCATTTTCATAGCTTTTTTGCTTCATGAGCGAACCACGGCTGTGCAGCTTGTTGTAAAACTTGGCGTAGTACTCATCCAACATCCGCTTCATGGTAAAGTGCGGAGCAATGCCGGCAATGGTGTGCTTCACCCGGCTGAGCCATGCTTGTGGCAAACCCTTTTCGTCGCGGTTGAAGAAGTCGGGGACCACCTGCGTTTCGATGATGTTGTAAAGTGTTTCTGCATCGAGCTCATCCTGAAAATCTTTGTTATCGTAGGTCTGCTCCTCAGGGAGTGCCCAACCACCTTCTGGTATGTAGCCCTCGGCCCACCAACCATCCAAAACGCTGAGGTTCAATACCCCATTCATGGTGGCCTTCATGCCCGAGGTACCCGAAGCTTCGAGCGGACGGGTAGGTGTATTCAACCAAACATCTACGCCATGCACCAAGCGACGCGCCAAGGCCATGTCGTAGTTTTCGAGGAAGAAAATTTTGCCTGCGAATTGCGGCATTTGAGAAACCTCAATGATGCGTTTGATCAAGGCCTGTCCACCCTGGTCGGCAGGGTGTGCCTTTCCGGCAAATAAGAACTGTACCGGACGCTCAGGATTGCTGACCAAGGCTTCGAGACGCTGCAAATTGGCAAAAAGCAAATGCGCGCGCTTGTAAGTGGCAAACCTCCGGGCAAAACCGATGATGAGGGCGTTTTCATTGAGGCTTTTGACAACATTCAAAATCTTGCCCGGACTCTCTTGGCGTAGCGTTAGGTCGCGGTTTAATTTTTTGGTTACCGAATCTATCAATCTCCGCTTCAGCCCCATGCGGGCATCCCACAATTCCTGACTATCGATCTGGTGGATTTTTTCCCACTTTTTGGCATTGCTCTGATCGGCATGAAAATCCTTGCCAAAGTGCTTCTCATAAAGCTTTTGGAAGGTGATGCTGGTCCAGGTATAATAATGCACCCCATTGGTCACATAATCTACATGCAGTTCATCTTCTTCAAAGCCAGGCCACAAAGGCTTCAGCATCTCGCGCGATACACGGCCGTGGATGCGGCTAACGCCGTTCACTTCCTGGCTGAGGCGACAAGCCAAATGGCTCATCGAAAAGAGCTCCTCATGCGCATACTCATGCACGCGTCCCAGGGCCATGAATTTGTCCCAACTGATCTGGAAAATTTCCGAGTAGTTGTACAAATAGGTTTTGAGCAAGTCCTCGGCGAAAGCATCGTGACCGGCAGGCACGGGTGTGTGGGTGGTAAAGAGCGATGAGCTTTTCACCACCTCGGTTGCCTGGTGGAATGACAAGCCTTCTTCCTGGATGAGTTTTTTCACGCGTTCCAAGCCGGTGAAGGCAGCATGACCTTCGTTCATGTGGCAGATGTCGGGTTTGATGCCCAATGCATCGAGTGCTTTTACGCCGCCAATACCCAACAGTATTTCTTGCTTGAGGCGATTCTCCCAATCACCTCCGTACAATTGGTGCGAAATGCTGCGGTCGTGCTCCTGGTTTTCTTCCAGGTCGGTATCGAGCAAGTACAAAGGCACGCGGCCTACATCGATTTTCCAGACTTTAGCGTACAGGGTCCTGCCCGGAAGCGGAATGTTGATTTTGATCCAGTTGTTGTCTTTGTCTTTGACCGGCAATACGGGCAAATAGCTGAATTTTTGGGGTTTGTAGTTGGCTACCTGCTCACCATATGGCGAAAGACTTTGCTTGAAGTAGCCATATCGGTACAACAATCCAATAGCAACCATATCAGAATTGCAGTCGGATGCTTCTTTGAGGTAATCGCCTGCCAAAACGCCCAAACCACCCGAGTACAACTTGATAACCGAGTGTAAGCCATATTCCATGCAGAAATAAGCTACTTTCGGACTCTTTGTTGCCTTGGGGGCCTTCAAATAGGCTTCAAATTCGGCCAAAACCGACTTCATATTGGACATGAAGGTTTTGTTGGCAATGAGTGCTTGGTATTGCTCAAAATTAAGGCTTTCGAGCAGCGATACAGGGTTATGTTGTGAACGTTCCCACAAAATGGGATCGATAGATTCAAAAAGTTCGATCGCACGATAATTCCAAGACCACCAGAGGTTTTGAGCCAGTTTACGGAGGGGTTCTAATTGCTTGGGCACTTCAGAGCGCACCAAAACGCGCTTCCAAACCGGATCGTTGTTCTTAGCTTGCATAGGAGAATAAATGATTGTGGGGGTAAATGTAACACATAAAGTGGATACAATAATCCACAAATTATGGACCCTTATGCTTCCAGGATGGCTGCGCTCAGGCCTCTACTACGGGTCAATCGGGGCACATTGCGCTCATGCTATTCGCGGTAATGTTTTAAGATGTCATTTTTGCTCCTCCGTTAATTTCCAACTATTGCAGCCTTCATGCGACAATACCTACTGACCCAAAAAAATCAATGCAGTAAAAGGAGTTCATCAGGTAATTAACGACAGCTATGTTGTGTAGCGCGACACTACAAACCAACTGCAACGATTTAGGTCAAAAAAGACCACATCTGCGGCATTTTTATGCCATTTCCTACTTTTTGGCACAAAAGATGCTGAATGCGGGTGTCTATCTTGAATGTGATGAAAACCGCATTATTTGCTTTTGCCTTTTTGCTGAGCTTGCATTCAGCCATTGCCCAAGCCCCGCGACCACGTGTACAAACCAATATCGCAGGCGACATTGAAACCTATGAAGTGCGCGGCCGCAATGGCTGGGCATGGAAGCGCAAACTTACCTATGGTAGTTTTGCCACCACCCGTGTTCGAGGTGGTTGGCAAACCTCTCACCAATTTCCTTTTATTTTAACTTTCTCACGTGCTCGTCAACGCTTTTCCTACACCCAATATGGCCCCGACAGCCTGCGAGCGGAGTACTGGGGCGTATTTATCGACGAACGCACCGACTTGCCCGTATTGGGGCGCTATTTTCAAATCCCTTTGCGCTACAACCAATACATGGCTGGCAATGTCTTCGTGCCCACGTCGAACAAACTGTATGAATTTGTGCTTAACTACCCCGAAATCAATACCCGTTTAACGCCTACCGAAGGCCGGATTTTCGATCAGGAGGGCCTTACCATCCACATCCGCGGTATCCAACGCATGGAGCAAATGAACTTCAATTTGCCCGCCAACCTGGGTTTCGAATTTTTGATCAACAATGAGGTGGTTGCCGTGGTAGATGGCATGGTACATGGCCGTGTTCACTTCTCCAAAACCTTGAGCGACGAACACAAAACCGTTTTGGCCGCCGTCATGAACGGGCTTTTGCTCCGAACCCCTTAATCAGGGAGCTTTGATGCCGGCTTTCAAACGACCGCTACTTTCTACGATCAAAAGCAGATAGCGGTCATTGAGCTGCACCTCAGTGGGCTCCAAACGGTCGATCCTGCCCGAGAGTTGCAACATGCCGCCCAAATTGGGTTGGTTCAGGCTGTTGCCTGCCAAGGTCCGCAACGATTCCAGCTCTTTTTTAACCGGGTAGCGCATTTCAGCTTCTACCAGGTTTTTGAAATTGCTTTTGAACAACCACTCGGCCGATTGCAACAACAGATCACGCGATTTGACATCAAAATCGAAATCCCGGATCCTGATTTCTTGTTTCGTTGGCTCATAATATGGCACCCCACTGAAGTAGTAGGTGCCATTTATTTTTTTGGTGAAAAGACCGCTTTTCGTCTTGCCCCTCAACTTTACTTTGGTTACCAAACGCTGACCTTTGCCCCAAATGTCGATGTCCTCAATGGTCACGCGGTGCTTTCCTCCTTCAAACAACATTTCTTTGCCTACCAATTCGGCGCGTGCCAAACGGGTGGCAGTGGCATAGTCGACGCCTGCGGTGAGGGTGAGTTTCACTTCGTCGCTCAGTACCTTATTGATTTGCAAGGCAGGCATGGGTTTCTTTTGGCTTGCTTTCGCCGGTTCGGAGGTACTTACCAACACCGTGGCACCTATGCCGGCTGTGAGCCGCAAAGCCGCTGGTTCGGTTATCAAACGCGACATATACACCGAATCGGGCTTGATGATTAACCAAGCCGGCACAGGACCCGGGATGGGAAGCGGATCTTGCAGTTGGTTCCAAAAGACAAGTACTTGCTTCTGGAACTTTAGCTGTTTTTTGGCCTCTCTGTCGAGCATTTCGGCCATTTTGTAAAGTTCTTGGTCAATAACCTTTTCAATCAAACTACCGATTGGAATTTTAACCAAACCAATGTCTAAAGTAGGGCGCTGGGTCCATTTGTAGCCAATTTGTGATTGTGTTTGAATGCTCCAGTCGGGTTGTACCGTGAGCTTGCTGTTCAAACTTACCTCCAAGTTGAAATTGGCATCTTGCACCAACTGTGGAGCATTGCTGTTGCTAAAAATGCCGCCCAAGGTCGACTTTACCCGTCCTTTTACATAAATGTTGAGGGGTACGGTGGCTTGTAGATAATCGCCCTTATTACCAATCCGTACAGGACCTGTGCGTTTTACAATCAATTGTACATTATCGCCCCCGTTGTTATCATAGTCAAGGTCTTCGTACAGTACTTCACCAAGTTCTTTGTTGAGCAAGCTGGCCACATCGGCGTAAGGGATGGTGATCGGCAGATGCAAGGTACTGCGGGGCAAGACCAATTGGGTGACTGCTTCAGAAAGCTCGGGGGCGGGGGCTTCTTGCGTTACCGAACTGCTTTTGCAGCCCCAAAGGGCAGTGCTCAGGACTGCCATCAGCCAAAATCGCTTCATCTTAACGGTTTTTCATGCCAGCTGCAAAACAAGCACGGCAACGGGGTTCGTAACTATCTTTTTCACCAAGCAACACCTTGCTTTCACTGACAGCAGTGCGGTATGAATGACTCGCCAAATCGCCACACACCATACAAATGGCGTGTACTTTGGTCACGTACTCAGCCACAGCAAGCAACTGCGGCATGGGACCGAAGGGTTTGCCCAGATAGTCCATGTCGAGGCCAGCAATAATTACCCTGCTGCCACGCTGCGCCAGTTGTTGGGCCACGCTCACCAGTTCATCGTCGAAAAATTGCGCTTCATCAATGCCCACTACTTCCACTTCGCTGGCATACAGCAAGATGTTGGAGGCATGTTCTACAGGGGTGCTATGGATGCTGGTGGCGTTGTGCGAAACGATGGCGGTTTCGTCGTAACGCGTATCGAGCAAGGGTTTGAAAATTTCGGTTTTTTGATTGGCAAACTGCGCCCTGCGCAATCGGCGGATGAGTTCTTCCGTTTTCCCTGAGAACATGGAGCCACAAATCACTTCAATCCAGCCGTGGGTATGGCCTTGCAAACGGGGTTCGGTAAACATGTTTTTTTGGATTCGTACAGAAGGCCGTACCTTCGTGTCAACGCACAAAAATAGTCATTTCCATCTCCCGAAAAAGTAGCCATGCACAACAACGAGCCCACTGCCACCTTCCTGCAAGTTTTACGCGATATGTCGCGCACCATTGAGCAAATGGCCCCGCAACAAGCGCTTACAGCCATCGAACGCGATTTGCTGTTGGCAGAGATGCAGCAGTTGTACGCACGCGTATTGGCATGGCCAGTGGCGGCTCCAAACGCATTGATCGTTGAAACCGCTCCTGAGCCTCAGGCAGCAGCACCTGCAGCAATTGAGCATACGCCTGCGGCAGCAGCCACCGAACGCGCAGCACATGTGGCTACGGTAACCGAAGAAGTGATGGAACAATTGGCCGAAGTAGTGGAAGAGGCGGTAGAACAGGCCATGGAAAGCGGCGAGGAGGTGGCATTAGACATCGAGCTGCATGTGGCAGAGCAGGAGGATGCACCGGCCGAGGAACCTGTAGCAACCATTGAGGCGCAAATGCCAGCAGAAGATCCAGTGCCAACAGTTGTAGCCGAAGCGGAAGAAGTACAGGTGATTGCAGCAGCGCCCACACCTCCCCAGGAAGCCGCAGCCAAACGCTCAGTGGCCTTCTCCCTCAGTGGCATTTTGCAAAATCAGGGCGACAGCCAACTGGTAATGGCCCATCTCAAACTCAAGCCCATCGACGACCTTAAATCAGGGATTGGCCTCAACGAAAAATTCTTGTTCATCCGTGAACTGTTCAATAACGACCACCTTGCCTATGCCGAGGCCATTGAACAATTGAATGCTTGCACGCACATAGAAACAGCCGAACAAATTATTGCCAACAAACTCTTACCAGAATACGGCTGGGACCTCGAAACGGAGGCCACTGTAAGCTTTCTGCACCTGGTATTCAGGCGTTTTGCCTCAAAAGATTAAGCAGGTAGCTGACGCAAAAAGCGAATGGCGCGCTCGTTGAACAACTGCGGCTGTTCAATGGTGACTACATGTCCGCAACGCTCAATCACCTCAAGTGTTGCATGATGCGCATTGGCCACCATGTTTTGCACTGTGGTCAAAAACATATGATCTTCGCCCCCCATCACATACAGGGTAGGTATTTCGGGCAGCTTGGCTTCAAAACGCCGCAACAAGGGCGTGAGTTGAGCGGTTAGTTTGTACCAGCGCAAGAACTCCTTTTGCGCCAGTTTTTGTGCCTCTCGGATGAAGAAATTACGTGATTCAGCATGGTTCTTTCGTGGCATGATCACCCAAGCGAATAGTTTATAAAGCCACATAAAGGGCATTACCCCTTTAAATGCATTGCCGAGACCCACAAAAAACTTACCCCTGAGGTCGAGTTTGGCAATGGCACCGGCCAATACCATGCTTTGCACCCGCTGGGGCTGCATCTCGGCAATTTGGCGGATAATGATGGTACCCAAGGAAATGCCTACAAAATGAGCCTGCTTAATTTTCAGGTGATCGAGCACTTCAAACACATCGTTGGCGATGGTATCGAAAGAATAGTTCAGTTGGTGTTCAGCAGCTCCGGGAGAGCGGCCATGTCCACGCAAATCTACCAGCAACAAATTAAAATGCGCTTGAAAGGCACGTACCTGTCGATACCAAATGGCCGAATTGCCACCTGCACCATGGATGAAGACTACCCAAGGGGCCTCAGTTTGCAATTCGTGGGTTTTGAAATAGAGCATCAGGGGTTATGGGTGTATTGCAACAATTGCGGGTTTTTGAAATTGCTCTTCCGGCTGGCAATTACATGCACCGACTGGCCCTTCCAAGGCAAACGCGCTACACCATCAACAGTTTCGAGCACCGGGTGTTTGGCTGGGTCGAGTATTTCATCCTCACCCAACAAACCTTCGTAAAACTGCACCTGGGTGCTGCCATTGCTCAGGCGCACTTCAAGTTGATTTCCCTTGATTTGCCCGCGAATTTCTGGTTGTTTTACCTCACGGCCATCGGGCTGATATTCTTTAAGGCCCGGAAGTGCTTCGCCGTCTTTCCATTTCAATACCGCCATCAATTCACCGGTATTGTGATACTTTTTCTCAATGCCACTTTTTCTGTTGGCTATATACTGTGCTTCTTGGTACAAAACCCCGTCTTGGTAGTACCAGCGCGACCAGCCATTTTTAATGTCAGCCTCGTATTCGATACTTGCCGCCAAGATGCCACTTTCATAGTACTCCTTGGCCTCGCCATGCCGCTTGCCATTTTTGACCGGCACTTCATTTTGCACCTTGCCGTTGGGGTGGTAATTCACCGAAACACCCTCAATCAACCGCCCGTTGGCGTCGACTTTATTTTCGATTTTGGTAGATGCTTCCTCAGCACAACCGGCGAGCAACATCAAAACAACGAGGGTGGCAAATGCTGATTTCATGGACACAATTGAATGGGCAAGATAATACGCAGCCGTCTTACTGCCAACGTTGCAGGTTGTCGCAAGCCCCAAACTCATCGTCGATTTTGATATAGGTACGGGTTTTGGCTTTCATGAACCAATCTTGCATCTGCTCAATGCGCTTGAGGTTGAGGGCGGCGCTTTGAATGCGGGCATAATCGTCGTTCAGGTTGGCTTGGTGCGGACGTGAACGGCTTTTGAGGTAAAAAATGCGGAAACCGCGGGTGCCATCGGGTGCACTATAGGGCTGTGGGTCGCTCAATTGGCTGGCCTGCAATTTGTCGATGGCAAAATATACATCGGGGGTGAGCTGATCGATGGTGAAGCTGTTACTTCCGGCATTGTCGTTGGTGAGCATGCCCCCATTGCTTTTGCTTTCTTCGTCGGCCGAGTACTTCCTTACGGCATCAATGAAGGTCATGCGGCCGTCTTGTATCTTGCTACGCACCGAATCTAATTCGCGGCGGGTAGCTTCGAGCTCACGGTTGCCAACAGGCGGTTTGATGAGAATGTGCCGGCAATGTACCCGGTCGCCACGGCGTTCAACCAGCTGCAAAATATGGTAGCCAAATTTGGTGCGGATGACCTGTGATACTTCCCCCGGACGTAGCTTAAACGCCACAGCCTCAAATTCGGGAACCATATCGCCCCGCCCGAAAAAACCCAAACTACCACCTTCTTTGGCCGAACCCGGGTCTTCGGAATACAAAATAGCCAGGGTAGCAAAATTTTCGCCCTTTAAAATACGGTCACGAATATCATTGAGCTTTTCAATGGTAAATTCCTTTTGTACCGCCCCAATCTCGGGAAACATCACAATTTGTCCAATCTCCACCTCTGCATCAAAATAGGGGATACTGTCTGCCGGAATTTTGGCAAAATAGTCCTGCACCTCGCGGGGCGAAATAGTAACGTTGGCCGTTATTTTTTCCTGCATCTTCTGCGCCAAAATCATCTCTCTGATTTGCGGCTTGAACTCCTCTTTGATTTCTACCACCGTTTTGCCGTAGAATTCTTCGAGCTTTTCGCGGCTGCCAATCATGCTGATGAAATAGCGCAAGCGACGCTCGATTTGCATGTCGATTTCTTCATCGGTTACCTCCAATGAGTCAAATTCGGCTTGCCGAATCATCAACTTGTTGGTGAGCATTTGGTCGAGGATCACACAACGCATTTGGTCGTTGGGCTCATTGCCTTGTTGCAGCCAATTGGCGTATTCAGCTTCTACTTCCGATTTGAGGATGATTTTATCGCCCACCACGGCAACCAAGCCGTCAACCTTGGAGGAGCGACCTGGCTGCGCGCCAGCACCAATCGCCATGCACAACAAGCTCCCAACCAATACCAACTGCCGCATAATCTCCTCAGGGCGTATAAATCTCATATTTTTTTTCGTCTAACGACCTTTTGAAAAGGTCCTGGTAATAACGTTCAATAAACTCTTGTCGTCTTTGCAGCAAAATCAAACTGCGGATATTTTCGGCTTCAGCCGACAAAGGCGGCGCCTCACCCACGCCTTTGTAATCGCGCAACAGCAATAAATATACATGGGTGCTGTCGCTGAGCTGCTGTACACTGGCGCGCAGGCCGAAATCAAAAGCCTGCTGAATGTCGGTTGGTGTGCCACGCATCACCTCGTCGAGATACAACCAGCTGGTGTCAACCAATTGAAACTGGCTGGCATACTGAAAGCAGTAATCTTCGAGTTCCTTGATGTTTTTGCCTTTTTTGCCCTCCATCAGCCGGCGTAGGTCCGACTGGCGTGGTGCTTCACGGTCGATTTTGACAAACCGCCCCATCATCAAGGGCCTCCGCAAGGCCAATTGATCCTTGTTGGCTTTGTAATACGTGAAAATGAGGTCGGTATCCACCAAGGTGTCCATCAGCGGAGCAATTACCTCGTTTTCGATGCGGTATTGCAACAAACTCTGCCTGTATTCTTCCAGTTTCGCACTTACATCTTTTTGCTCGGCCGATAATTGTGATTCGGCTTCCAGCAAAATGAGGTGCCTGCGTATCCAATTGTCGATGTAGGCCTTGGTGATTTCCAAACTGTCTTCTGGCTCGCTGCCTGCTGGCACCAAACCAACCAAATCGCTTTGGTAAAGGTAAAAGGTACCCACCCGTGCCACCGCATCGGCGCGCTCGCTGCTTTTTTGCAGCCAGTCGCAAGAAGTGAGAAGTCCCAACAGGACAATGGCACGGGCGAGTTTCACTTTATTGGGGCAAAATACTGTTGAAGGTTTCGCGGTTGATGACCACCTGGTACTTGTTTTCGAGATCGTTGATCCAATTGCGCTCGAGGAATTGCTGATAGTCACTCGTTACCAAGCCACGTACTTCGTTCAACGGCTTTACACTTGGAGGAAGTACTTCTTTGATCCGCACCACCACAAATTGACCGTTTATTTCGATTACTTCGCTGGTGCCAGCTTTCCATTCCAACTTGTCGAGAACTGGCAAAACTCCTTTTTCAAATTTGCCACTGTTGATTTTGAGGCCCAAAGGATTGGTTTTGTTGTACTTGGCCAACAATTTCTCGTGTGTGTTTTTCTTTTTGCCGATTTCTTTGCGCAGGCTTTTGGCCGCTTTGGCATCGGTTAAAGTGTATACATCGGCATCAACACGCTCTTTGTACATGTACTTATCGCCCTGAGTGGCGTAATACTCCGACAGGCCAGTAGTGTCGGTTACGGCCTTCGACCAAACCATTTGGTCGGTAAGGTCGAACAACAAAATGCCTTCGCGGTATTCCTTCATCAAAGCGCGGAAATCGGCATATTTTTCCTCCAAACGGCTGTCTTCGTAGGCCAACAATTGATCGTCGACCCATTTCTGGTAAGTGCGGTCGAGGAAAATGGCCAGGTCGGCCGACATCAGCAGCGCCGATTGACTTTTGAGATAGGTGGCCAATTCGCTCTGTGTAAACTTGCGGTCGGCAAAGCCAAACACCACTTCGTTTTTCTTGAAAGTGGGCACTTCCCAACTGCCATTGCGGTAGGCGGTATCAACCACGACAGCAAATACAGCCGCTTTGGCTTTGGCGTTTTCGGTGAACTTGTATTCCTTCTTCAATTTGGCCAACAGGTTCGATTTGTTGATGTTGGCACGGCTGTCACGGGCAATTTTACTTTCTAAATCGGCACGCGCCTGTTCAAAGGCAGGTACGCCACGAACATCTATCCGTTTGATGATGTGCCAGCCGTATGCCGTTTGAATGGGTGCCGAAATGTCGCCGTTATTTTGCAAGGCAAAAGCCGCCTCTTCAAATTCGGGCACCATGCGCCCGGTTCCAAAATAGGGGAGCAGTCCTTGCTGTTGCGATGAACTGGGGTCTTCGCTGAACTGGCCAACCAATTGTTCAAAATTTTCACCAGCCTGGATGCGGCGATGCAATTCCATGATTCGCCTGCGTGTTTGTTCCTTCACCGAATCAGTATCGGTATTGCGGGTCACCAACATGAGGTGTGCAACGCGTATTTCGCCACGTGCAGGACGCTCGCCGGTAACTTTGAGCACATGATAGCCGTATTGGGTACGGAAAACAGGCGACAAGCCACCAATGGCCGTTTTATAAGCCATGTCTTCAAAGGGATAAATCATGCGAAAGGCACTGAAAAAGCCCAAGTCGCCAGCATTGTCCTTGGCTGAGGGGTCTTCCGACATCTCTTTGGCCACTTTGTTGAAGTCTTCACCTTTGAGCAAACGCTCACGGATTTGTACAGCTTTTTTATAGGCCGCCAAACTATCGGCTGGTGAGGCATTTTCCTCTACCTTGACCATGATGTGGCTGGCGCGGCGCTCGTTTTGGGTGCGCGCATATGCTTCTTGCAAAAGGGCTTGGCTGGTTTCTTTGTCACGCAAATAAGGCTGTGCCAGCTGGCTGCGGTAGTTGTCGAGTTCTCGTTTGAATTTTTGCGTGGTATCGAGGCCCATTTGATAAGCCTCTTGCACTTTCAGCTTGAAGCGCACATACAACTCGAGGTATTCTTTGAGGTCTTCGGTAGTAGGTGCTTTTTTGCTGTAATTGTTTTTGTTGTAAACACTTAAAAATTCCTGCACGCTCACCCCGTCGCCGTTTACCGAAAACAAAACACGGTCGTCTGATTGTGCCATGGCACCCCAACTGCTCAACAGCAGCAGTGCCCCTAAAAGCCATGCGTTTTTGTTCATATCTACTTGTTTATGTTTTTGACTTTTTGCGTTTTGCGCAATTGTTTTCGAAGAATTGCAAAAATAGAGATTAATAGGTTGCTGCGACTTAAGTTTACAAAATGTGGTCGTCTCTTCAACCGCTGGCCGATATTTTTTACCCGAGGCTGTGTTTGGCCTGCAACCGCAACCTGCATGCCCATGAACAGGAGCTGTGCTGGCAATGCCTGCATCGGCTTCCTAGAACGCATTTTCACCGCATGGTCGACAATCCGCTCGAACGCCTTTTTTGGGGCAGAACGCAAGTGCGGGCAGTAACCTCTCTGTTGTTTTTCACCAAAAATGGCATCACGCAAAATTTGCTGCACCGCCTCAAATACAGTGGACAGCAAGAAGTTGGTGTGAAATTGGGCCGCTTGTTGGGAAAAGAACTGCAGCATGAAGAGCGTTTTTCGGCAAGTTCTTTGGTCATTCCCGTGCCTTTGCATCCCAAAAAGCTACAATTGCGGGGCTACAACCAAAGTGCCCTGCTGGCCAGGGGTTTGGCCGAAAGCTTGCAACTGCCTACAGGGGAGGCACTTTTGCAACGCAGCATCTTGACTGAAAGCCAAACCCGAAAGGGCCGATTTGAGCGCTGGGAGAATGTGGCAGATGCCTTTTATTGCCCAAATCCGGGTGACTTACCAGGCAAAGCGGTCTTGCTGGTAGATGATGTGTTGACCACTGGCGCTACGCTCGAGGCCTGTGCCCGCCCCCTCCAATCGGCCGGTGCTGTGGTGTTGATGGCTACCTTGGCTTGCGCCCTGCGCTGAATTCAGGAATCGATTTCGCGGCCGCGGGGCTTCCAAAGCAAGGTGCCGTTTTTACGTCCTTGCAGAAATTTACGGCATTTGCCGTCGCCTCCCCCGGTAATGCCTCCGGCCGGGTAGCAAACCAGTCGTCCATCGGCAGCATACAATTCGGTATACCTGTCGCAACAAGCGGGAATAAAGTAGTACACCAGCTGTCCTTTGTACTCGTACTGCCATACTTCTTCATAGCTGCCTGGATTTCGTTCGGCTTGCAACAATTTTTCGTGCAACCAGCGCGGTATCACCGATTCGGATGAGGCGCAACTGCCCAGCACCAAAGCCAACAGTACGAGGTATTTCATCGCTTGAAAGGCCTGATGATGAGCCGAAGAGCACGGTCGTAACTGATGTAGTTCCAAAACCAATCTACGAATACCACCATTTTGTTACGGAAACCAACAATCGACATCAAGTGCACAAACATCCACACAAACCAGGCAAAAAAGCCCTGAAACCTGATTTTACCAATATCAACCACAGCCCGGTTGCGGCCAATGGTGGCCATGCTGCCTTTGTCGAAGTACACAAATGGTTTAGATGAACGCTTTTGCGATATCCGGTTTAAATTGTCGGCAAGTCTACCCGCTTGCTGAATGGCTACCGGCGCAACCATCGGATGCCCATTGGGATAACCCTCGCTGACCATGAGCGCCAAATCGCCAATGGCATACACGGCGTCGAGCCCTTCTACCTGATTGTAAACATTCACCTTGAGCCTACCGCCCCTGCCAATGGCCTCGGCAGGGAGCCCCTCGGGTGCTGCACCAATGACACCGGCCGACCAAATGAGGGTACCGGCCTGCAACGATTTGCCCGAAGCAAAGCGTACATTGAGTCCATCGTACTCTTGTACAGGCTGGTTCAACCATACCTGTACATCCAATTCTTTGAGAAAATCAAGCGCACGTGTACCTGCTTGCGCACTCATGCCGGCCAATACGCGCGGACCAGCTTCTACCAGGTGTATTTGCATCCGCCGCAAATCCAACTCAGGATAGTCGCGCGGCAAAACGTGTTTTTTGAGTTCTCCCAATGCACCTGCGGTTTCAACGCCGGTGGGACCGCCACCTACCACCACAAAAGTAGTATGTGCATCGCGCTGTCGCAGGTCGGGTGTCAATAGGGCCTCTTCGAAATGCTGCAAAATCATGCTCCGTAAGTCGAGGGCTTGCGGCACCGTTTTCATGCGCATGGCAAATTGCGGCAGCTGCTCCTGTCCAAAAAAGTTGGTTTTACTACCAGTGGCCAATATGAGGATGTCGTACCGAATGCTGCCGATGTTGGTGTGCACCTCCTTTTGTCCAGCGTCGACCCCGGTTACTTCGGCGATGCGTAAAATGATTTCGGGTCGGCGTTTGATGAACTTGCGCAGCGGATGGGCAATGGAACCAGGTTCCAAACCTCCAGTAGCCACCTGGTACAACAAAGGTTGAAAAGTGTGGTAGTTGTGGCGATCGATGAGCACCAGCTGGTAGTCGCGCAAGTTCAACTTCCGCGCCATGATAAGTCCCCCAAAACCCGCGCCTACCAGTACGACGCGGGTTTTATTGGTTTCGGGAATGTTGATGTGCATGCCCCTTGGTTTGTTTGCAAAAGTCGGGAATAAAGCTGAAATAATCGGCCAAAGGAGAGTTTATCACCGACAGCTGTAGGATGTTTCTCATGCGATGAGGGGTGATTGAAAATGGGGAGTGAGTAACAACAAATATTTACCTTTACACTGGCACCAACTTTGTAAGTCAGACCGAAACCGTTGTCATGAAAAAAATTCTTTTCACCCTGATGTTTAGTCTGGTCACCCTCGCCACCCAGCAGGTGGAAGGTGAGTCCTATAAAATCAGAACCGTAGAAAACAAAGCTTTTCGCGAAGGAGAAGTGCTTAAATTCAAGCTGCATTATGGTTTCATCAATGCAGGTATTGGTGAGTTGCGGGTAATGGATCGGGCGGTGAACGTAGGCGGTAAAGAGTGCTTACACGTGGTAGCAACCGGTCGGTCAATCAGTTCATTTGACTGGTTTTTTAAGGTGCGTGATAAATTTGAAACCTATATCGACAAACAGGCCATGGTGCCCTGGCGATTTGCCAAAGATGTGTACGAAGGCGGGTACGCTTTCAAAGACGCCTATCGTTTCGACCATCACAGCAATGTGGTACACGTCAACGAAAGGCAACAATTTCAAATCCCTCACTACACGCAAGACATTGTATCGAGCTTTTATTACGCGCGTACCCTTGATTTTAAAAATGCCCGTAAAGGCGATACGTTCGAAGTGCCCATGTTCATGGACAATGAATTGCACCGCTTCAAATTTCGCTTTGTAGGCCGCGAGATTGTTGATTTGGGCGTGGGCAAATTCAGGGTCATGGTTTTTATGCCCTTGGTCATGAAAGGTAGGGTGTTCAAAAACGAAGAAGATTTGATCGTGTATGTGTCTGACGACGAAAACAAAATACCCTTGCAAATCAAAGCCAATATCCTGATTGGTGCAGTGAAAATGACCATCACCGATTATTCAGGTTTGCGCAATCCCATGAGTTCGAAAATCAATTAATAAGGATTTCAACCCGTTTTCTTTTTTGTTTGTGTCAGCAAATATGTGCATCGAGCGGTGCGTAACTGCCTGTTGATGCCTATCTTGCACAAGAAAAAAAGGTATTTCATGCGCACCGTGCTCCTTTTTGCTTTGACCATGCTGCTCGCTTGCAGCCCCGATCGAAACACCGTTACCGACAATCGGTGGGTAGTGGTAAATTATCGGCTTTCTGAAGCCGATTCGGTACGCAATGCTCCGCGTTCGTATGTGTTAAGTTTTGAAGATCGGCGGAATTTTTCTTTCCAACTCGATGTGAATACCTGTGGAGGAAGCGTAAATTTTCAAACCAACAACATTGTTTTGTTTACGCAACGCCCTACTTGCACCGAGGCTTGTTGCGACAGTGCTTTTGCTTTGGGAGTGTTGTCGGCCCTCAAGGAAGTAAACCGTTACGATTTGCTCAACGAACAATTGACCCTCAGTGGCAATGGCGGATTGCGCATCAGCCTGGTGAAAGAGTAATGCGCCGCAATCAGCCGTTGCCTAATCACACGGCATAGGGTTTGTCGGAAAGCAGGCTTCATCATTCTTTAATGGCACTTTGAACATACGATAGGAGGGTGCTGCCCTTGCTTCATCCTAGTGTCTGTAATGTGAAGGAAAACCTCGCCCTCGATGGTAAATGTAATTTTAGCATAGGAAGATCTATGCTTGCAATTGTTGCATGAGGAAATGCTTCGTTTGTTGAACTTTTTGAGGGGATAAAGCCTTAATTTTGTGCCTTCTAAAGCAATTAGTAAATAAATAACCATGGCATATCCCGAATTTATGGTCGCGCCGATGCGCAAAGACCTCACCGAAGTTGGCTTCCAAGAGCTCAAAACCCCTGAAGAAGTAGATTCTGCTTTGACACAAAAAGGCACCACCTTGGTGGTAGTGAATTCCGTATGCGGTTGTGCTGCAGCAAATGCACGTCCGGCGGTGAAAAAAGCCATCCAAAACGAAAAGGCTCCTGCCCATCTCACCACGGTTTTTGCAGGCATGGAGGTAGATGCCGTGACCAAGGCCCGCAATTACATGTTGCCTTATCCTCCTTCTTCGCCCAGCATTGCGCTCTTCAAAGACGGCGCATTGGTACACATGCTCGAGCGTCATCACATCGAAGGTCGCTCGGCCGATATGATAGCGGCCAACTTGGTTGACGCATTTAACCAGCACTGCTAAACCGCATTCATGCAAATCATTACAGTCCTCGTTTCTTCAAGAGACGGGGATTTTTTTTACCCTGTAGTTGCCAGCATGTAGTGACATCCATGATCTCGCAAATCCCCGCATTTTAGTAGAAGTAAAAGTTAAAAGCTAAAAGTTTGGCTGGTGCATGGCCTTGCTTACCTTGCCCTCATGGCTCGTCAAAACCGCCTCTGTTTTCTTCCTTCCGCTTCCTTACCTGCCCCCCGCAGCAGTCATTTTGCCCGCAGAAGGTGCAGATTTGCGCAGATACTGTGTTGCGCCGGCCTGTCAAGTTTACGAGAAGCTCAAGCGACAGTAGTGCGGTGTTGCGCAGATGATGTGTCACCACCATTCTATTACAGAAAGAGCCAGAGAATGCATGCTCCAGCCCTTTTAAAAAAAAATGAATTGTCAAACAACTGGTGGTCCGTCGGCCGTCGTCTTTCAGCCGATCACATATTCCTTCTATACTGTCCGCCAACTTCATACATCGCTTTGGTGATTTGTCCGAGCGAGCAATATTTGGTGGCTTCCATGATGGCGGTAAATACGTTGGCGTTGCTGATCGCGGCTTCCTGCACTTGTTTGAGCATGGCAGCGGCTTTGTCGGCTTGCGCCTGGTGCAAAGTGCCGAGCATGCTGATTTGGTATTCCTTTTCTTCGGTTGTTGCGCGGATTACCTCGGCCGGAATGATGGTAGGCGAGCCTTTGCTGCTCAGGAAGGTGTTCACCCCAATGATGGGCAGCTCTCCGGTATGCTTCTGCATCTCGTAATACATGCTCTCTTCCTGGATTTTGTTGCGCTGGTACATGGTTTCCATGGCCCCCAACACCCCACCACGTTCGGTAATGCGGTCGAATTCGGTCAGCACAGCCTCTTCTACCAAATCGGTCAGCTCTTCGATGATAAAGGCGCCTTGCAGCGGGTTTTGGTTTTTGGCCAAGCCCAACTCTTTGTTGATGATCAACTGTATGGCCATGGCCCGGCGCACACTTTCTTCGGTGGGCGTGGTGATGGCTTCGTCGTAAGCGTTGGTGTGCAGCGAGTTACAGTTGTCATAAATGGCATACAGCGCCTGCAGGGTGGTGCGGATGTCGTTAAAATCGATTTCCTGGGCATGCAACGAGCGACCCGAGGTTTGGATGTGGTACTTCAACATCTGGCTGCGCTCGTCGGCCTTGTATTTGTGCTTGAGCGCCTTGGCCCAAATGCGGCGGGCCACACGGCCAATCACCGAATACTCCGGATCAACCCCATTGCTGAAGAAGAAGCTGAGGTTGGGCGCGAATTTGTTGATGTCCATGCCACGGCTCACATAATACTCCACAAAGGTGAAGCCGTTGGCCAGGGTAAAAGCCAGCTGCGAAATGGGGTTGGCACCGGCCTCGGCAATGTGGTAACCGCTGATGGATACCGAGTAGAAGTTGCGCACATTTTGGTCGATGAAGTACGACTGCACATCGCCCATCAAACGCAGCGAATATTCGGTGCTGAAAATGCAGGTGTTCTGCGCCTGGTCTTCCTTCAAAATATCGGCCTGCACCGTACCGCGCACCGAGCTGAGGGTGCGGGCTTTGATGCTGGCATACACATCGGCAGGCAGCACCTGGTCGCCGGTAACGCCCAGCAACATTAGGCCCAAACCGTTGTTGCCTTCAGGTAGCTGCTCGGCATTGTAACGTGGACGCGCCACGCCTTTGGCCTTGTAAATGGCTTCGATTTTGGCTTCTACCTCTTTTTCAAGGCCGTTTTCCTGGATGTAGAGCTCACACTGCTGGTCGATGGCGGCATTCATAAAGAAGCCGAGCAGGATGGGTGCCGGACCGTTGATGGTCATCGATACCGAAGTGGCCGGATCGCAGAGGTTGAAGCCGCTGTAGAGTTTCTTGGCATCGTCGAGACAACAAACGCTCACGCCTGAGTTGCCAATTTTGCCGTAGATATCGGGACGGTAATCGGGGTCGTTGCCATACAAGGTCACCGAGTCGAAGGCCGTGCTCAACCGTTTGGCTGGCAGGCCGTAGCTCACGTAGTGGAAACGCTTGTTGGTACGCTCGGGACCGCCTTCCCCGGCAAACATGCGGGTAGGATCTTCGCCTTCGCGCTTGAAGGGGAATACACCCGAAGTATACGGGAATTCGCCCGGCACGTTTTCTTGCAGGTTCCAGCGGAGGATATCGCCCCAGCCCTTGTAGCGGGGCAGGCTCACCTTCGGAATCTGCAGGTGCGAGAGGCTTTCGGTATGGGTTTCTACCTCAATGGCCTTGCCACGGACGTAGTAGGTGAAAATTTTGTCCTGGTAACGCTTCACCTTATCGGCCCAGCTTTCGATGATGTGCTTGTTTTCGCCATCGAGTTTGCGCTCGAGTGCATCGGCCCTGCTTTCGAGGGCTTTGATGCCGCTTTGCAACTCGGCATCGGCCATGCCGGCCACACTGCTGCCTTTGAGCTGGCTGATGCTCTCGCGCAGGTTATACAGCTGCTGGGCGAGTATGCTTTGCTCATCCACCCAGCTGTCGTATTGGCGGATGGTATCGGTGATTTCGCTGAGGTAGCGGGTGCGGTGGGGTGGAATGATGTAGATTTTCTCCGACATCTCACCGCTACTGGCAAAGGTGCTTTGCAAAGGTGCGCCGGTTTTGGCTACCACGGCATCCATCAACGAGCGGTAGAGGCGGTTCATGCCGGGGTCGTTGAATTGCGAGGCAATGGTGCCGAATACGGGCATGGTTTCGGGGCGGTCGTCCCAACGCTGGTGGTTGCGCTGGTATTGCTTCTGTACGTCGCGCAGGGCGTCGAGGGCGCCGCGTTTGTCGAATTTGTTGAGGGCAATGAGGTCGGCGAAATCGAGCATGTCGATTTTTTCGAGCTGGGTGGCGGCGCCATACTCTGGCGTCATCACGTACAAGCTCAAATCGCTGTGTTCGATGATTTCGGTATCGCTTTGACCAATGCCCGAAGTTTCGAGGATGATGAGGTCGAAGCCAGCGGCTTTGGCCACATCAACCGCGTCTTGCACGTATTTGCTGAGGGCCAGGTTGCTTTGGCGGGTGGCCAGCGAGCGCATGTACACGCGGGGATTGTTGATGCTGTTCATGCGGATACGGTCGCCCAAAAGCGCGCCTCCGGTTTTGCGTTTGCTGGGGTCGACCGAAATGATGGCGATGCTTTTGCCTTTTTCGATGTCGCCATCTTCCTTAAAATCGATGAGGAAACGGCGTACCAATTCATCTACCAAGCTCGATTTGCCCGCGCCGCCGGTGCCGGTGATGCCCAAAACGGGTGTCACCTTGCTTTCGGCATTTTTGGCAATCATGTGGTGCACCTTGGCGCGCACGGTGGCGTATAAATCGGGGTTGTTTTCGGCAGTAGAAATGAGGCGGGCGATGCTCAGCGGCTCTTTTTCGATGATGTGGCTGAGTTCACCGTTCAAACTGGTGCCCGTGGCGAAATCGCAAGCCTCGAGCAGGTGGTTGATCATGCCTTGGAGGCCCATGGCGCGACCGTCGTCGGGCGAATAGATGCGGTTGATGCCGTAGGCGTGCAGCTCGTCGATTTCGGTGGGGAGGATGGTACCACCGCCGCCGCCGAAGAGTTTGATGTGACCGGCGCCTTTTTCGCGGAGCAGGTCGTACATGTATTTGAAAAATTCGACGTGGCCGCCTTGGTAGCTGGTGATGGCAATGGCCTGCGCATCTTCCTGGATGGCGCAGTTCACAATTTCGGCCACCGAGCGGTTGTGGCCCAGGTGAATCACTTCGGCACCGCTGCTTTGCAGGATGCGCCGCATGATGTTGATGGCAGCGTCGTGTCCGTCGAACAAAGATGCTGCTGTTACAATGCGGATGTGGTTTTTAGGTTGGTACACCGTGGTTTGCATGCCGGAATTTTTGAGTTGAATGTGAAAGTGGTGTTTAAGGGTTGCCTGTAGTTAGGGTGGCGCTTTCAGCGTGGTTCTTTAACCGCAGAGAAAGGGAGAGAGATTGCTGCCTTTTGATAGGCTGCTTATGGTTGTTTAAATGGACATTGCTGCTAACAGGCATTAAAGGCAACACAGAAAGGCTGCACGCAGGCCACGAGTCAACGGAGGCTTTTGGCCTTCCTTGCTTCGCAACTTGGCCGGAGGCCGCAGAGATTTGTTTTTGGTACTGGTTCAAAATTCTTCCTTCAAAGGACATTTTGGCTGTGGCGCTTTCAGCGTGGTTTTTTAACCGCAGAGAAAAGGAGAGGCTATGCTGTTGGTTGACACGCTGCCTATGGTTGTTTAAATGGCCATTGCTGCTAAGAGGCATTATAGGCAACACAGAAAAGTTGCACGCTGGCCACGAAGCAGCGGAGGCTGCTGGCCTGCCTTGCTTCGCAACTTGGCCTGAGGCCGCGGAGATTGAATTTTGGTTCAGGTTCAAAATACTTACTTCTTTAGACCAATTAGCCATGTCAGCCATGATGTCGTGAGAAAAGCAAAAATAGGGAATTTGGGTGGCCATATAGACGACAGACAACTGACGACAGGGTATTTTTTAGAATTGTCAATGTTTATGATGGAGTTCCTAAGAAGCACAGAAGCCCAAATACCTACTCAATACTAAAGTCGTCGGTTGTCCGTCGTCGGTTGGCTGTCATCTGTTTAGGCAATAAAAAAGGGGACCGAAGCCCCCTTTCCAATTTTGATTTGGTTAAATCTTACTTGGTTACTACAAAACGGCTGCTGTTGAAGCCTTTAGCAGTTTTGGTAACCACGGTGTAAACACCTTGCTGCAAGCCGGCAACTGAGAGGTTGATTTGATCGCTGAAACCATCAATCATCTTCTCACCGCTCATTACTACACGGCCAGTGATGTCCATCACTTCGTAAGTTACTTTGCCAATCATGCTTTCAGCGCTCAAACGTACAAATACGTCGTTGCGGGCAGGGTTGGGGTAAACACGGATGTTCATGTCGTTCCGCTGACGGTTTTCAACGCTGGTGTTGTCAGGGATTTCGCTAACGATGGCAGAAATGGCAGGAACGCTAGAAGGGCCAAAGCCATTGGGGTTCCAAGTAGCTACGAAAACAGGCGAAATGTACTGCTGGTAGATGCTGTCAGATGCATTGTAGTCCATTTGAGGATCTACGCTGCTGAACACACCTGTTTGGGTACCGGTATAAGCCATTGAAAGGAGGAATACGCCGTTGCTGTCGAGTTTCACGCCAGGTGTGCTGGTGTTGATGTCAGAAATAACTACTTCACGCACTGAGTTTGAACCCAAGCTGTCGTTGTAGGTGTAGAAACCTTCACCCAATTCGATGAGTTCACCTGCATCTACCAAGCCGTTGTTGTCGGCATCGATCCACTGCTGCACCTTACCTACCACAGTTTCGTTGATCAACTGGAAGCCGGCGTTGGTTACATAAGCAAACTTCAACTTTTCAATTTTAGCGCGGTGTCCACGGGGGGCGTACCACCAGATACCAAATTCATAAGGGCCTGCAGTTGCATCAGATGGACGGATACCACCTGACAATTGTGGGTTACCTGCGCTGTCAACACGTGCTTTAGAGTAGATCGAGTCGCTCAGAACCAAGGTTTGAACGTTTGTGTTGTCACCGGTGAATTCATCGGTGTTGGCTGCGGTGGCAGTGTAAGTGATTACATAGCGACCTTTACCGAAACCGTTGGCGTCGAGGTCAGGAACCAAGAGGAAACGGGTAGAGTCTTTTGGCAAAGAGGCCAAAGTAGCGTTCTGGTTGTAAATGGTAGAAGTAGCACCAGCTGGGTTAGTAAAATCGATTTTAACGTTCAAGTTCACATTGGTTTGTGCGTTTTGACCGTAGTTTACCACTTGGGCACCCAATTGCAACACATAATCACCAGGGCGCTGAGCTTGGGTAGCAGGTACTGCCCAATCAACTGGACGCAGAATGTTGCCATTCACAAAACCAAAGTCGTTTGCGAAGAAACCACGCTTTTGACCAATCAAAGCAACGCATGAGTCGTTGTCGATGAAAGGACGGAGACGAGCACCGTCGGCTTGGGTAATTAAAACAACCGGGATGGTGATATTCAAACCGTTTCCACCACCGGCCAAATTGATCATAGCTGTTTGATTGTTAACAATGATACAACCTACTGCGCCGGCGCGTTGTGCTGCCAAAGCCTTGGTGCCAAATTCACAGGCTCCACGGTACAGAACCACAATTTTGCCAGCCATGTTAGCAGGGTTCAACAAGGTGGTATCGCAACCCAAAGAGTCACCTGCAGCTGCACCGCCAGCACTTCGACCTACCACCAAACGGCCTGAGCGCGTGAGGGTATCGAGGCTAACACCCCAACCCGAGGCCATGATGCCAATTTCGAGGTTACCGCGAGCGGCGGTAGGGTGGGTTACAAAGCCAACCACCTGGGCTTTTGTTTCGAGGCCAGCTACTGCGAGCAAGCCAACGAGCATGGAAAGTAAAATCTTTTTCATACAGAAGGTTTAATGCCTCAATAATACGATTTTTCAATGTTTGTTAAAAAAAAATTAAATTTTTTGGATGGAATTTTAATCTCGTTTTAACTCCCTTTTTGGGTTGGGATACAAAAGTTTCTTTTTGCAACCTCTCGATTTGCAGAATAGCGTCAATGCTGAGTACATTAGAGGCATATCATGGAATTTACATCCAATAACGAATTGGCAAGCGCTATGCAAAAGCGTTTGCAGCTTCCTTTGCCGGGCTTGCAATTGCAGCTGAACATGGCGCCTCCTTACCGCGAGGTCCCCTCGGAGGAGTGGGTGCGGGACCAAAATCCGCGTTTGGCGGGGGTATTATTGCTTTTGTGTGCCAATGAAGGAGGCTGGCGATTGGTTTTTACAAAGCGCAAGGCCTATGCCGGGGTGCATTCGGCGCAAGTGAGTTTTCCGGGTGGTAAGTTGGAAAAATCAGATGCCGACCTCCTGATGGCAGCCCTGCGTGAAACGGAAGAGGAGATTGGGGTGCCGCCATCTAAAGTAATGATTGCAGGCCCCATGACGCCATTGTACATCCCGCCGAGTAACTTTTTGGTGCATCCTTTTGTAGGTATTTTAACAGAGCCAGTTGACTGGCGTTTGGACCCAACTGAGGTAGATGTGTTGTTGGAAATACCGATTTCATTTTTGCAACAGGAGGCGGCACGGGCCAATCAGCTCATTCATGTAGGGAACTCGGCCCGCGAAGTGCCTGGATTTGTTTGGGAAGACCACTTTATTTGGGGAGCAACGGCCATGATGTTGGAGGAGTTTTTGGCCATTTTTGCGCGACTCAAGGAGTAGAACATGTGAAAAAATAGTTACGATGAGCGTCTGCAGATCTGCAGAGGGAAAAGTTCAAAGTTAAAAGGGAAGGCTGTGCATCCCTAAACAGCGCTCAGTTTTGGCGTTCAGCCAACAGCCACCAGCGTTCAACGTTTCGCGTTCAGCCGACAGCCAGGCTTTCCCCACCTCGGTTATCATCCTCCCGCCTCGCTCCACGCCCCTTGCCCCCTGCCCCTTGCCCTACACCTTCCTTTTCCTAACTTCGTGCCATGCCTGCGCCGCTTTTTGCCGACATTTTGTTGCCATTGCATATTCCTGCGACTTACACCTATGCAGTGCCCAATCAATGGGAACAGTCGGTGCAACCTGGCATGCGGGTAGTAGTGCAGTTTGGCAAAACACGCATGTATACCGGTTTGGTGTGGCAATTGCACGACCAAAAGCCATCGGTTTACCAGCCCAAACCGCTGCTTGAACTGCTCGATGAACAGCCGCTGGTGCCTGAAAGTCTGCGCCACTTTTGGCAATGGCTGGCCGATTATTATCTCTGCTATCTGGGCGACGTGATGCAGGCAGCCTTGCCCGCCGTATTCCGCATGAGCAGCGAAACCATCTTTTTGCGCCACCCCGACAGTGAGGGCTGGCCGGAGGGACTCAACCCTGAAGCGGATGCCGGCCTCGTGCTGCGTTTTTTAGCACACAAAAATGAAATCCGCTTTACCGACGTACAAAAACTGCTCGACCGCAAAACGGTGATGCCGCTGCTGCGCGACATGGCGGCCATGCAATGGTTGGTTACCCAGGAAGCCCTTGCAGGCGGCTACCGCGCCAAACGAGAACCGTTTTACCGACTGGCAGCAGCCTGGCATGCAGAAACAGCACTGCAAGCATTGGTCGACCAACTAGAACGCAAAGCCGTAAAGCAGCTTGATTTGCTGTTGCACTATCTCTACCTATCGCCCGACTACCAATGGGTAGAACGCGCCAAACTATTGGCCCGCGAGGGCATGAGTGCCCCAGCCTTGCAAGCACTGGTGGAGAAGGGGGTGCTCGAATTCGAAAAATTGCGGGTCGACCGGCAGCCGCCCGGGAAGGGGAGAGACGAAGCCTATGAACTTTCCGCCGCCCAACAAAAAGCCCTGGCAGAGATTGAAGCGCACTGGCAATCGCGCCAAGCCGTGCTTTTACACGGCATCACCGGCAGCGGCAAAACACTTTTGTACATCGAGCTCATTGCCAAAGCCGTGGCCGAGGGCAAGCAGGTACTGTACATGGTGCCCGAAATCACCCTCACCGCCCAGCTCATCGAAAGGTTGCGGCGTTATTTGGGTACCACGGTGGGGGTGTTCCATTCGCGCTTCACCGACGATGAGCGGGCCGAACTGTGGCAGCAGGTGCAAGAAAAAAGGGTGCAGGTGGTACTGGGTGCGCGCTCGGCCATCTTTTTGCCCTTCGAAAAATTGGGTTTGGTGGTGGTAGATGAGGAGCACGACCCCAGTTACAAACAAGACGATCCGGCGCCACGCTACCAAGCCCGCGATGCCGCGCTCTGGCTGGCCCGCAACCATGGAGCCAAGGTGCTGCTGGGTTCTGCCACACCTGCGGTAGAAAGTTGGCAGTTGGCGCAGCAGGACAAATACGGACTGGTGGCCTTGTACGAACGTTTTGGTGGGGTTCAGCTGCCCGTTATCCGCATGGCCGACATCCGCCACGAAACCCGTGAAAAGCTCATGAAAGCCGACCTCACGGGCAGTTTGTTCACCGCCATTCAGGAACGTTTGGCCAAAAAGGAACAGGTGATTTTGTTCCAAAACCGCCGCGGTTATGTGCCCTATACCGAGTGTGCCGATTGCGGCTGGTCGCCCGAGTGCATCAGTTGCGACATCACGCTCACTTACCACAAGCTGCAACACCAAATGCGATGTCATTATTGCGGCTACAAAGAAAGTCCGGTTCCTGCTTGTAAAGCCTGTGGCAGCACCAAATTGGTAACCCGTGGCTTCGGTACCGAAAAAATTGAAGAGCAAATCGCTATTCTTTTTCCAGATGCCAATATTGCCCGGCTCGATTTGGATGCGACCCGCAAAAAGCATGCTTATGCCGATATCATCCGGCAGTTTGAGCAAGGACAAATCGACATCCTCATTGGCACCCAAATGGTGACCAAGGGCCTCGATTTTGAGCGCGTTACGCTGGTGGGCGTGCTCAATGCCGACCAAAGCCTGCGCATGCCCGATTTTAGGGCCAATGAACGGACCTTTCAGTTGTTGGAGCAGGTGAGTGGCCGTGCTGGCCGCAGGTCGATTCGAGGTGAAGTAATCATCCAAAGCCGGGAGCCTCAGAAAGCCATTTTTGAGCTGGTGCAAAGCCACGATTACCAACGTTTTGCCGAACTCGAATTGATGCAGCGCATGCAGCACGCTTATCCGCCATATGTGCGGCTGATCCACATCAACTTGCGGCACCGCGATGTGAAAGTGGTGGAACTGGCGGCCCAAAAGCTGTCCGAATTGTTGCACAGCCGCTTAGGCGAGCGGGTAAAAGGTCCGGCGATACCGCCCATTGGCCGCCTCCGCGATGAATACCACCGGGAGCTTTATCTCAAAATGGAGCGTGACAAACTCGATCCCGCTGCGGTCAAACGTTTTGTGGCCGACTGCCTGTTTAAACTGGAAACGGATCCGCTGCTGAAGGGGTTGAAGGTGTATGTAGACGTGGACCCTAATTAAATTCAAAATTCAAGATTCAAAATTCAAGAGGGTTTCGCTGCGCTCATGTCAGCAAGCTTCCTTCGCGCAGTGCCCAGCTGGTAGTTGTAATGCCTTGAACTTGCGGAAGGGCCAATAGCAATTGTTCCATTAACAACAGGGCATACACTTGCATATCGACCCGCAAAGGGGGCATTCCCGGCAGGGCAGTGCGTTCGTTGCGTGGCAGCATCAAGAGCTGTTGCGCCCACCTCAAAACTGCTTCTCGGGGTACATAGCCCAGTTGCACAAGCCTGGTTTCGCCAGTGTGCAGACAATGCAGGGTGTCGAACGCACCGGCAGCACCTACCAAGCGGTGTATTTCCTGCGATTGGGCGTACGCGAATGCGGGTTGTAAGCGGGCCAACAGCCAAGCACGCACTGCAGCTGCGGTGTGGCTGTCGATAGGGTCGCCCAGGGGTATTGCCGCTTGCAACCGTGCCATGCCCATTTCGATGCTCTGTAACCAGTAGATTTGTTTTGCATTGGCATGTACAAATTCTACCGAACCGCCACCGATGTCGACAAGCAATGCGGCATCTTCCAAGGCGCCGGCTGCTGCCACCCCTTGCCAAATGCCGCGGGCCTCTTCTTGTCCACTGATCAATTGGATGGATACGGCATGCGCTTTTTCCATTGCCCTGATCCATACAGTTGCATTGGGGGCATTGCGCAAGGCACTGGTCCCCAACAAACGTATGTTAGTGGCTCCGTGGTTGCGGGCTTTGTGCAGCAAAACGTCCAGGGCTGCACTTGCCCTATCCCAGGCGGCCGGTGCAATATTTCCCTTGGCTAGCCCTTCTTTTTTGAGCAAAACAACCTGCATGGCGCGGTGATGTAAAATCAAACGGCCGTGGAGGATCTCCCCCACGGCCAGGTTAAATGTATTGGTGCCTAAATCGATGACCGCACGCATCAGCGGTAAAACATCCACTTGCCAATTTCTTTGAGGGTAGGCTTTTTGCCATACATGAGCACTCCCACCCGGTAAATGCGCGAGGCAATCCAGGTAGTGCCCAAAAATCCGCCCACCATGAGCAACATCGACAGGGCCAGTTCCCAGCCGGGCACGCCAAAAGGCAAGCGCACCACCATGACGATGGGTGCGGTGAGCGGGATCATGCTGAACCAAAATGCAACAGCCGAAGTGGGGTTCTGGATCACCATCTGCGCCACAATGATGGCTATGATGATGGGCACGGTAACCGGAAACAGCAACTGTTGGGTATCGGTTTCGTTGTCTACCGCCGAGCCAATGGCTGCAAAAAGGGAGGCGTACAGCAGATATCCCGTGAGGAAATAAAATAGAAACATGCCTACAATAAAGGGCAGGTTGATGGTGCCCAAAGCATCAAAAAACGATTGCCCCATGTCGGCAGCCGCTTCATTGGCTTGGGCCTGCATATCGGGGTCGAGTGCTCCCATGCCTCGGCTTTGGGCATTGGCCTCAACCATTTCTTGTGCGATTTCAGGTGCCAGCACGGCCTGGGCTACGGTAATGATGCCGAAGCTCAGCACTATCCACAAAGTAAATTGCAGCAAACCCACCATGGCAATGCCCAGGATTTTACCCAACATCATTTCAAAGGGACGCACAGATGCTACCATCACTTCCATGATGCGGTTCGATTTTTCTTCTACCACTCCACGCAAAACCATGGTGCCATAAATAAATATGAACAAATACATGATAAAGGCTGCCGCGAATCCAATGCCAGTAGAAGCATCGGTGCTGCTGTTTTCAATGCCCGAATCGGTGAGTTTAAAGGTTTCGACATTCACTTTGCTGCGCAGTGAGTCGATGAAGCCTTGGCTGAGGCCCGATTGTTCGAGCTTGATGGCTTCTATGCGGCGGCGAATGCCTCCTTCAATGGCGCTTTTGGCACCGAGTCCGAGCGGACTGCTTGAATAATAAGCAAAGCCTTTTGGATTGTGCAGGTCGAACTCCTTCGGAATCACCAACAAACCGGTGTTTTCGGCTTGTTTTACTGAATCGCGCCATTGTTCACCGCCTTCCTGCAGCTCCTCAAAAGTGAGCCCTTCGGTGCTTTCGAACTGCCCGCTGAAGAGTCCCGACTGATCATCAACCCAAATGCGCTGGTTATCGTTGTCGAACATGGCCAGCAAAAGTGGAATCACAAAGACCAGCGAGATGAGCAGGGGTCCGAGTAGGGTGAAGATGATGAATTGTTTGTTTTTCACACGGGTCATGAACTCCCGTTCGAGTATAATGCCAACCTTGCTCATGCCTGTGGATTTTTAACGGTGCGGATGAAAATTTCGTTGAAGTTGGGGATTTGCTCCTCCAGTGCATGAATACGCACACTGCCGATGACTTCTTTCAGCAATTCGTTGGCCCCGCCGCTGCTGATCTGGATGCGGGCTTCTTGCCAACCATCGACCTGCTCTTTGCTTTCAAGCAGTTCAAAACCGGCACTCAGGGCGGGCAATTGGCCTTCATAGCGCAACAAAAAGGTGTTGGTGCTGTATTGCCTTTTGATTTCGCGGGTGTTTCCTTCGAGTACCACCTTCGATTGGTTGATGAGGGCAATGCGTTCGCACAATTCCTCTACCGATTCCATGCGGTGGGTGGAGAAAATGATGGTGGCACCTTGTTCGCGGAGATAGAGGATTTCGCGCTTAAGCAAGTCGGCGTTGATGGGGTCGAATCCCGAAAAGGGCTCGTCGAGAATGATAAGCTCAGGTTTGTGCAAGACTGTGCAAACAAACTGCACCTTTTGCTGCATGCCTTTGGAAAGTTCTTCCACCTTTTTGTTCCACCAGCTTTGGATTTCGAATTTCTCGAACCAATACTTTACTTCGGTGCGGGCGTCGGCGGCCGAAAGTCCACGCAAACGTGCCAAATACAGGGCCTGTTCGCCTATTTTCATTTTTTTGTACAAGCCCCTTTCTTCGGGCAAGTAGCCAATGCGCCGGGTGTCGGCCGGGGAAATCAGTTTACCGTTGAGGAGGATTTGGCCTTCATCGGGACCGATGATTTGGTTGATGATGCGGATGAGGGTGGTTTTACCGGCACCGTTAGGACCCAGCAATCCGAAGATGCTGCCTTTTGGGATGTCGAAACTCACCCCGCTCAGGGCCGTGTGCTGCTGGTAACGTTTTACCACATTTTGCACCGACAAAAACGGAGGGTTGGGGTTCATAGGCTTCAAAAATAGATGCCACGCTTGAAATCACAAGCTTAATGAACGTTAATTAAATACGTACTGCCTTTTGGAACAATGAAATTTAAAAGCTTGATTTGCATTCGTATATGTACCCTAAAGCCCTGTTGATGTGCGGCCTTTTAGCGGTATGGCTCTGGGGATGCGGGGGCGCGTCCGAAACCAAGGCTATTTACATGCAAGCGGACTTCCATGAGTTGCGTGATTTTCGCCGGCCATTGCAAGACCGCCTCGACGCATTGCCAGATAGCTTGCAGCAGGCTTTCGTTGATTCTTTGGAATCGATTTCCTTTCGAAATCCTTTGCATCAATTAGCGGTTTTACGCATCTTACAGGATTACGCTTTTTATCACAAGAATTATGCGGGGGCCTTGTTTTATGTAAATCGTGAGCTCGAGTTGCTCGATGGTATTCAAACCGATGGCAGTTATCATCCAGATTCGTATTTCCGTCGAGGAGATGTGTATTTTTGATTTACGCCAATATGATTCGGCTTTTTCAGAATACACCAAAGGATTAGAACGAAAGGGTGCCGATATTGAAGACCATGTGCAAGCAGACTTCAACCATCGCATAGGCCAATTGAGTTGCCGAAAAGGCGATTTCCATAAAGCTATTGGATGTTACAAGCGTTCTTTGGAGTTGTTCCATAGCTTGAATACTGACCGCTTACAAGTGATGTACAGGCGCCAAGAATTGTGCGGCAACATTACGCTTTCTTATTGGCGTTTGAAGGCGTTAGATATTAGCATTTCATGGTACGATACGGCATTGGTATATGTCAATTTGCTTCCGCAACTGACACCCCGCGAGTTACAAGCACATCAAGTGGCGATGCAGGTAATTTTGGGCAACCAAGGATTTGTATTTGTTGAAAAGGGCCTAACGGGAACGGGGTTTAAAGCAAATGGAGCAGTCCATGGCATTCAATAAAATGCCCAATGGAGATAACGGACATGCTTCATTTATGGCGCATCAATTGGCCAAATTTGCATTGCAAAAGAAACAAATGGCAAAAGCAAAAGCATATCTTGATACTGCACAGCGAATCATCGGGCGCCAAGCATTTACGCAAGCAAGCTTTTTCCAAGAAAAAACATATCTCGATTATTACATATTAACAGGTGAAACTGATAGTTTGCAACGTCACCTCGCATTGTTCATGCAGGTGAACGACAGCCTGAAAAGTTACGAAAGAGGCTTGGCCGCTGTGAATACCGACCAGCTCATTGCTAGCTTGGAAAACGACTATGCCTTGAGGGCCGAGCAAGCCAAAAATATAGCACAAAAGCATTTGAACGGCGTCTTGATAAGTTTATTAGCATACTTGCCATTGGATTCGGCGTAATTGCATGGCTCTGGCAAAAGGGCAAGCGGAAAAACCTAATGTTGGCCTCGCTCAACCGCCATATCAGTGAACAACATGCCCTCTTAGAAAAGACGCAAATGGAGCAACTCGAAACCAACGACCGATTGGAGCAACTCAACCGACAAAAAGACAAGCTGTTGCGTGTGGTAGCACACGATTTGCGTAATCCCTTGACTGCCATTCATGGCCTAAGTGGTATGTTGCTCGAAGACTATAAAAACCAACATGATCGTGAATTTTTGGAATTGGCCAATCAGGCTTGCCGGGGAGGTTGGACCTCATTGGCGAATTGCTTGACCAAATGCAGGGAGACAAAAGCGGGCGAGAGATTTTTGCACGTTGCGAACGGATTGCGGCTACGGTATTTTTAAATGATACCATTCGTTTGTTAAAGCACCGTGCCGATGACAAGCAAATTCAATTGGAATGTAGCTGTGACTAAGACCTTGTTTTATTCGTGGATATGGAGCGCATGCGACGGGCATTGAGCAATTTGATAATCAATGCCATCAAGTTCAGCGCACGGGGTAAAAATGTGTATATCAATTGCCTCAAGGAAGGCGAACAGGTGATTTTTGAAGTCAAAGACGAAGGAATTGGCATGCCTGCCGATCAGCTACCTCAGTTATTCGAATCGTTCACCACTATAAAACGCACTGGCACCGAGGGAGAGAAGCCATTTGGATTGGGTCTTAGCATCACCCGTCAGATTGCCCAAGAGCACAAAGGCGAAATTGTGGTAGAAAGCACTGAAGGGATTGGTTCGCTATTCCGCTTGTCTATACCAGCCTCTCTGCCAGAGAACAATTAAGCTTTCCTTGTTTTGGCTTTTTGCTTTTGGAAGACCCAAAAGCCGCCTGCGCCAAGGAGCAACAAGGGCCAAATGCGGAGCAAAAACAGCAACAAGTTGACCAATACATGCCAGCCTTCACGGAATTGATTGGCCGATTGGCGACTGAGTTTTTTCCAGGCAGAAAGTTGTTCTTCGAGGCGAAGGGAGCATTCGGCATATGCGATTTGGGTGTCCATTTGACCTTTTTCGGTTTGCATCCATTCAATTTCGCTGCGAAGGGTGAGCAATTTTTCTTCGATGGCCAATACATCTGCCATGCTTTTGGCCTGTTGCAACAAGGCTGTGTAACGTTGTTCGAGGGCTTGACGTGTTTTGAGGCGCTGGGCATGGTCAACATACTGCTGTTGGATGCTGGTTGCACTCAATTGTTTGCCATTGACCTTCCATCCTTTGTGCGCTTCGAGGGAGGCCATCCAGGTGTCGAGCTGCTTTACGGGTATTTGCACGATGAGATGGCTGCTTCGGCTTTGCAACTCGTTGAAGTGGGTTTGAGCGGCTACTTTGCCTTTAAGCGATATGGCTTTTTCTTTTAGCCAGCTTTCTGCGGCTGGTAAGTCGTCAACCACCAATTGTACATCGAGCCGTTTTACTTCATAAGGGTTTTCTTGGGGCATTTCCGACTGCTTGAGTACTTCAGGGGCGGCGGCCATGCTGTTGCTGAAGGCGTCTCTTTCAGTATTTTCTTGGCACGACCAAGTAAGGACGGTTAATGCGAGCAGGAGGTATTTCATGCAAAAGGGTTTGGCTAAACTTACAGGCAAAAACGCAATTGTAAGTAGCGTGTTGCGACAAAGGCTGTTTTTTAGTACGACCGAATGCTTCACATGAAAAAATGCTTCACCCTTTTGCTTTTTGTGTTGTGCGTAACGGCAAAGGCTCAGCGGCCGGTGGTTGGAGTCAACCTCAGTGGTAGTGGTGCCAAAGGTTTGGCACAAGTGGGGATTTATCAAGCCATCGACAGTGCCGGATTGCAGGTAATTGTGCTCACCGGAACCAGCATGGGGGATATGGTTGGGGCTTTGTATGCCGTGGGTTAGGCTGGCAACCAAATCGATTTCATCTACGCCTATCAACTACAACCTAACATACAATACCTGGGCCGCCCTCTTGAATTTGGGCTGGTGGTTCTGAGGCGTTATTTGATTTCGGTAGCCCACCTGTTTAAAATATATTTGCACCCCATGAAGCAACACCGCCTGGGCGAATTGGCCGAACTGATTTGCGAGCCCGTCAAAAAAATTGTGATTACCACCCACCACAAACCCGATGGTGATGCCATTGGCTCGTCCTTGGGTTTGTACAATGCGCTTATCCAATTGGGGCATGAGGTGCAGGTGATTACCCCCAACGATTATGGCTTGTTTTTGCATTGGATGCCGGGTGACGAAACAGTCATTGAATTTGAAAGTGCTCCTGAGAAGGCCCTCCCCTTCATTGCCTCGGCCGATTTAATCTTTTGTCTCGATTTCAATGATCTCAAAAGGGTCAACGAATTGGGCGACTACATCAGACAGTCGAAGGCCGGAAAGGTGCTCATCGATCACCACCTCGACCCTCCGGGTTTTGAAGACTTCACTTACCACGATACCACGGCTTCTTCTACCTGCGAGTTGGTTTACCGCTTTTTGCACAGTATAGAGTTGCAAGAATTCATCGACCAAGATGTGGCGGCTTGTTTGTACACTGGTATTATGACCGATACAGGCAGTTTCAAATTTCCGGCAACCACCCCGCAAGTACACCGCATTGTGGCGGATTTGATGGAACGTGGCGCCAATCACACACGCATCCATCAGTTGGTTTTCGATCAAATGGGCGAAAATGTACTGCGTTTTTTGGGGTATTGCTTCAGTCAAAAACTGAAAGTATTGCCCGAATATAAAACAGCCTATTTTACGGTTAGTGCCGAAGAATTAGAAAAATTTAAGCTAAAAACAGGAGATACAGAGGGCTTGGTGAACTACGCACTCAACATCGATGGCATTCGCTTTGCAGCGCTCATGATTGATCGCACTAAGCTTATCAAAATGAGTTTTCGGTCAAAAGGTGAAGTGCCTGCCAATGAATTCGCACGCACTTGGTTTGAGGGCGGCGGCCATTTTAATGCGGCAGGAGGACAGAGTGCTGATACACTTGCCGAGACCGAAAAGCGCTTTTTGGCAGCCCTAAGTGAATTTGCACCAAAAATTCTTACTTCGGAAAACTGAAAAAGCTATTTTGGCATTCGCTTTTACAAAATCCGCTTATGCATATGAAGACCCGCTTATTCGCCTTGTTTGTGTTGTTGGCCATGTCGTGCAACAGCGAAAAAGAAGAAGTACGTTTGGTTACCACCAATGGATTAGAATATCTAATGCACCGCTCCGTATCGGAAGAAAAGGCCCAAATTGGCGACATTTTGGTAATCGATATGCAATATGGTACCAAAGATTCAACTTTGTTCGATTCGCGCACATTTGGCAAGCCCATTTACCTGCAAGTCACCAATCCGGCCTATAAAGGCAGCATTGAAGAAGGTTTGGTATTGTTGGGTGCCGGCGATTCAGCTACCTTCTTCCTCGCGGCCGATTCGGTTTACAACCGCATCTTCAATCAGCCCTTACCTCCTGGGATTGAACCGGGGAGTGAAATGACCTTCCATATTGGGGTAATTGCTATTCGCAATGAAGAAAGAGACCTTGAAAAATACCTTAGCAACCAAGGCATTACAGAACCTGCCCGAGGATCGGGCCTCATTTTCATCCGTACGGCCGAAGGCAAAGGAAAGCCTGCGGCACCGGGTAAATCGGTAAAAATGCACTACACCGGGAAGTTGCTCGACGGCTCGATTTTCGACAGCAGTCGCGAGCGCAATGAACCCTTTTCTTTTGTACTCGGACAGGGGCAAGTGATTGCTGGTTGGGACGAAGGTGTTTCGTTGATGCGCCAAGGCGACCAAGCTACATTCATTATACCTTCTTACCTGGCTTATGGTCCAAAAGGTGCAGGTGGAGGCTTGATTCCTCCGTACAGCACCCTTGTTTTTGAGGTAGAATTACTTGAAGTTGAGAAGTAATTAGTTGGTTTGCAGGCGTTGCAATTCGCGTTTAAGTAGTGGATGCATGAGTTTGAACCACAGGGGCGGCAACAAGGCTGGCAAAATCAAGCTGGCATAGCCTCCAGGCAATTCGGGTGCTTGATCGAAACTGCGGAGTTCGTGGTAGGGCCTGGCCCCGTGCACATGGTGGTCGGCATGACGGCTCAGGTCGTAGAGCAAAAAGCGGCTCATCCAAGTATCGCATTGCCAGCTCGTGCTATAAGTTACCCGACTGTTATCGGGCCGTAAAATGCCATAGTGTTCGATGTAATTGGTGTACTCGAGCAGCACATTGGCCAACCAAGCTTGTATGAAGAAGGCCATGCCCACCCAAAATCCGCCAAGTACAAACAAAACCAAGAGGAAAACCGCTTGATAAAGGAGTTGGCGCACCACATAGTTGTGCCAACCATAGGCGGATTTGCCTGTTTTTCGGCCCGCTTCGGCTTCTATGGCAAGTGCTTCGCTAAATTGTCCACCGATGCTGCGCACCAAAAAAGCGTAGAAATGCTCTCCGTATCTGGCAGTAGCATGATCGCGGGAAGTACCCACGAAGCGGTGATGTACGCGCAGGTGATCCACAAAAAAATAAGGGTTCATGGCCAAAAAGAGCAAGTATTTGCCAGCATTGACTTCTTGTTTTTTGCTCCGGTGAATGAACTCATGTGCAGCTACAATGCCCATGGCACCTGTATGAAAAGCTGTTGATACCACCGCCCAAGCCATCACACCACCGGTTAAAACACCAAGATAAACCCCCCATAATAAGCTGCCAATGGCCAAAGTACAGGCGGGGAGGGCGAGACATAGCCATAAATTGGGCAAACCGGCTTCGGGGGCCGGTGCATTGTTTTTGATGCGGCTGGCCAGCCATTCGAGGCTGCCCAACAATCCTACAATAAAAATCACATTGGCAGCTGCCCAAAAACCGCCCAATAGATTGCCCGTTACCGTTAATGCGGTTGGGACAAGGCAAAATGCATATGACCACTGCCTACTCATGGAGGATTTTTAATGGAAATCTACAAAAAATTCGGCCAACAACTTATCGGCCAACACTTCTGATATTTTGCGGTAACTTTCTTTACTCCATCCAGCCACATGTGGACTTAATAGAACCCTGGGCTGGGCAAACAAACGCTGCATCAGCGTGCTGTTCCATTGGTTGGGCTTTTCTTGCTCGAGCACATCGAGGCAGGCGCCCTGTAATTGGCCAGCTTCTAAGGCCTCGGCCAAGTCCGACAAGACCACTATTTCGCCACGCGCGGCATTTACCAACCACTGCAATCGTCCAAATGCCCCTAAAAAATTGGCATTTACCATGCCGCGGCTTTCTGAAGTGAGGGGCAAGTGCAAGCTGAGAATTTCAGCCTTTTCAAACAATTGTTCCAAAGAGGCTTCTTTCACAAAAGCATCGCTGAAACCGGTTTTGAATTTGTCGTATGCCAATACTTTGCATCCAAAGGCAAACAGCAAACGGGCGGTGGCCTGACCGTTATTGCCATAGCCAATGATGCCTACAGTTTTTCCTTGCAATTCAAGCCCGCGATGTGCTTCTCGGTCCCAGTTGCCGGCACGTACTGCGGCATCGGCCTCCCTGAGCTTGTTGAATAGGGTTAACAACATGCCCACGGCATGTTCAGCCACTGCTTGCCGATTGCCTTCGGGGGCGTTGAACAATTTGATGCCGAAACTGCGGGCTACCGCTTCATCAATATTGTCCATGCCTGCACCTGCACGGGCTATGAATTGCAATTTAGGTGCTGCCGCCAGCAGGTTGGCGTCGAGATAGACCTTGGAACGCACCACCAAGCCATGTGCAGTACGTAAGGCTTCAGGCACTTCGGCTGGACTTATTTGCGGCCGGTAATCAATTTCCACCCCTGGGTGCAGGGCCAAACGTTCGGTTAAGGCCGGATGTACATCGTCGATGAATAGGATGCGAAACAATTCAGCTGCCATGCAAATGGTTGGTTAGGGCAATAAAATCAGCGACGCTCAGCTGCTCTGCTCGTTTTTGCAATACACCCAGCTCGTCGTTGTATGCGTCGGGTAAAAGTGGCTTGAGTGCATTGCCCAACATCTTACGCCGTTGATTGAAGGCTGTCTTCACTACTTTGAATAAGGCGGAGGTGTCGCAGGCAGGCGCCTTGGGCAACCTTTGCAGCCGAATAACACCCGATTTTACTTTTGGTGGCGGATTAAAAACGCCTTCGTTTACGGTGAACAAGTACTCGGCATGGTAAAAGGCCTGGGTAAGCACGCTTAGGATACCGTAATCTTTCCCACCTGGTCCTGCACAAATGCGTTGGGCCACTTCGCGTTGAAACATGCCCGTCATTTCGGGTATGTGTGTGCGATGCTCTATGACCTTGAAGACAATTTGGGTGCTGATGTTGTAAGGGAAATTGCCAGTGATGGCCATGGGTTCGCGACTCAGGTAAGCCGGGTCGACCTTGAGGAAATCACCAATAAAATCGGATGTATGGAAGCCTTTTTCGGCAATAAGAAAATCGATCGACTCTTGGTCTACTTCCGACAAAATGAGCTGGTAAGGCTGCTGCTGCAAGTACTGCGTAAGCATGCCCGTACCCGGGCCCACCTCAATCACCGTTTTGTAGTCGCCATAACCAGTTAAGGTTTGGGCAATGCGTTGCGCTGTTCGGTGGTCGGTTAAAAAGTGTTGTCCGAGTTGTTTTTTGGGTCTTACCTTGCCATTCACAGCGCTAAATTAAGGTTTTATGGGTTGTATTGTGAAGGCAGTTCGGTCAACCCAGAAATTGCGGATTTGCCAGCATCACTCTTTTGAACTGGCCTCACCTCCAACCCCTCTCCAAAGGAGAGGGGAGTTAAATGTTGGTACGCTGGTAATTTTGTGGGTTTAACAACCGCTCTATTGACCAAACAATCTTGTTTTACCTGCATTCCCCTTTTGAACTTTGAACATTTGGACAGGCACTATGCGCCGACGGTGCTACCCAGTATTGCCCCACTGGGTAAGGCGGTGCGCGGGCTTTGATTATTTGATTTTGAGGTACATCAACCGCTCGGTCAACCCCAACACCATGGATTTACCAACAGACCCTTTTGAACTTTCAACCTTGAACTTAAAAAAAGAACCCCCGGACTTCTCAGTCCAGGGGTCAACCAAACTAAACCTATGAAAAACTACCAACTTGTCGTTGGTATGTCTGAGGCATTTAACGCATGACCAAACGCTTTAGTTTCCGCAAAATAAATTTTCTTCGAATTTGGTTGCGGTAACTTACGTAGTACATGGCCGGAACCAGTACCAAGGTCAAGAAAGTTGCAAATGCAAGCCCAAATATAATGGTCCAGCTCAAAGGCCCAAAGAAAGCCACGCTGTCGCCACCAAAAAATATGTGTGGATTGAGTTCTGTGAACAGTTTGCCGAAGTCGATGTTCAAGCCAACGGCCAACGGAATGAGTCCCAAAATGGTTGAGAGGGCCGTGAGCATTACAGGTGTCATACGGATTTTGCCTGCTTGGATAATGGCCTCCTTCAAAGAGGTGCCCGGTTTTTCGAGCAATACATCAATATATTCCACAATGAGGATACCGTTTTTCACCACAATACCAGCCAGGGCTACAATACCGATGCCCGACATCACTACCGACATATTCATGCCTGTGATGATGAAGCCCAGCAGTACCCCAATGATGCTCAGTACAATCTCAGAAAGGATAATTAGTGTTTTGTTAATACTGTTGAATTGAATCATCAGAATGATGAAAATCAATCCCACGCTGATCAACAAGGCATTCGACAAGAAGCGGCCCGATTCAGCTTGCTCCTCTTGCTCACCTGTCATCACCACACTGTAACCTTCGGGCACAGGATAACTGGCAATTGCTTTGTTGATGCTGGTCACTACTTGGTTGGCAGTATAGCCGCTCAATACATTCGAGCTGATGGTTACCACACGTTTTTGGTTTTTACGCTTGATAGAGCCGTAGCTATTGGTGTATTCAATTTTAGCTACCGATGACAATGGAATCTGACGGATGGCACCACCCGCATTCATGTCGCGGAAAGTGATCCGCGCATTGATCAAACGGTCTACATCTTTGCGGTTTACCTCGTCATAGCGCAATTGAATGGGCACTTCGTCGTTGGCGTCCCGGAATTTGCTCACTTCTTTACCAAATACAGCTGCGCGTATCTCACCGCCAATTTGTGCCGTGCTGATGCCTTCACGTTGGGCACGCTCCCTATCAACCGAAATGATGAGCTCGGGTTTGCTGGATTCAAGGTCGCTTTTGAGTTCCTCTACGCCCGGAATGTCGAGCGAATCGAGGTAACGCTTCAAGTTGGTGGCTGTTAGCCCGAGCACTTCAAAATCGTCGCCAGCAACTTCAATGTTGATGGGTTTGCCGGTAGGTGGTCCATTACGCTCTTTGTCTACTGTAATTTCTACCCCGGGAAGGCCTTTCACCGAATTACGGATTTTATCAAGAATAGGCTCTGTGCTTTCGCCATTGCGTTTGGCAAATTCTACAAAGGCGACCGTTACTTTTCCTTTGTTCGGCGCTGCCGAACGGTCGCCCGCCATGGGGTCACCGGCACCAATGGTTACGTTGGCAATCACCGATTCAACAAGCGGATTGTCTTTGCCAATGACTTCCATCACCTTGCCTTCTACTACGCGTGTGATGCTATCGGTATAGGTTTGGTCAGAACCCACCGGTGTACTGATGTAAGCGTATACAAAATTGGGCTCACCCGAAGGGAAGAAATCGACCTTCAGTCGTCCCACTTGGGCTGCAAAAACAGTAAGGAACAATGTGGCGACAAAAACCACAAGGGTACCTATCATGATCCAAACCGGATTTTTGCCTGTCAATGCCCAACGCAATAAGCGCTCATAGGCACCTTGCACCTTGGGCCAACGTTTTTCCTGGAAGTTCAGAATGGTAGGTGTAATCACGTAGCGGTTGAACCACAACAGTCCTACCACAAACACTAAGAAGTTGCCTATGCCAAACGAGCCCAATAAATATGCCATCACTGCAGCAGCCGCAAAGCCCAAGGAAATGAGTTGGAGGCTGCGCTTTTTGCGGCGCTTCTGTTCGTCGCTTACATTGGTATGCTCGGGTTTCATAAACTGCACGGCAAAAACCGGATTGATGATATAAGCCACCACAAGCGATGCCAAGAGTGTTAGAATGAGTGTAATAGGCAGGAAGAACATGAACTTACCAACTACACCATCCCAGAATGCCAAAGGCAAGAATGGCGCAATGGTGGTGAGGGTACCAGCCAATACAGGAAGGAAAATTTCACCGGCAGCCATCTTCGCAGCTTTGTCAACGCGACGTCGGCCATTGGCGAACAAACGGTGGGTGTTCTCCACCACCACAATGGCATCGTCTACCACTACGCCCAGGGCCATGAGCAGCGAGAACAACACAATCATGTTCATGGTAAAGTCGATGCTCGGCATGAACAAGAAGGCAAGGAAGCTCGAAAGCGGTACCGACAAACCCACGAACATGGCGTTGGTGGTACCCATGAAGAACATCAATACAAGGGTTACCAAAATAAAACCGATGATGATGGTGTTAGTAAGGTCGTGCACCGTTGTGCGGGTGAACGTACTTTGGTCACCTGTGATGGTGATTTTGAGGTTCTGCGGCAGCTTTTCTTTTTGGTTATCGAGCAGCGCACGGATTTCGTCGGCAGTAGAGATGAGGTTTTCGCCTGAACGTTTGATCACATTGAGGGTGATCACGTTTTCGCCATTCAAACGGGCAAACGATTCCATCTCTTTGAAGCCATCGGTAACCTTGGCAATGTCTTTCAGGTAAACCGTTGCGCCCGGCATGCTGGTGATGATGATGTTCTCAAGCTCGCTGACCTTTTTGAATTCGCCCACCACGCGGATGGCGCGCTTCATTTCACCTGTATTGATGCTGCCGCCCGAAATGGTCATGTTTTCGTACTTGATGGCGCGCTCAATGTCGTCCATGGTGATTTTGGCCACCTGCATTTGGTACATGTCAACATCTACCTGCACTTCGCGCTCGAGGGCACCTACTACGTCAACCCGGTTTACCGACTGAATGCCTTCCACCAGGTCTTTCACATCTTCGGCATAGTCTTTCAGGCGTGCCAGCTCAATGTTGCCACTGAGGTTGATGTACATGATGGGAATTTCCGACAAGTCGATTTCCAGTACTGTTGGCTCCTGCGGCAGGTCGTTGGGCAGTTCTGAACGGGCCTTGTCAACCGCGTCTTTTACCTTCTGCTTGGCCTCGGCCACATCTACATCGGTACCAAACTCCACAATCACGTTCGAGAAATCCTGCAGTGAGTTTGAGGTCAGTTTTTTGATGCCCGAAATACCCTTGATTTCCTTTTCAATGGGTTTGGTCACCAGGTTTTCCATGTCGGCAGGCGAAGTACCAGGGTACACCGTGCTGACATAAATGGTGGGGATCACAATTTCGGGGAACTGCTCCTTTGGAATGGAATTGTACACCGAAATACCTGCCAGCGTTACAATGATCGACAGGATAAAAATGGTCACCCGGTTGTCGATGGCCCAGCTGGTAGGCTTAAATTCTTTGAATGGCTTTTCGCTCATTTTGGAAGTTTTTGCTTAGAAACGAATCTCTTGTCCGTCGTTCAAGTCGTTGTAACCAACGGTGATTACCTTGTCGCCTGCCTGCAAACCATCGGTGATTTGGGCTTGCGAAGCGTAGGTGCGACCCACCGTAACGTAGCGCTTGCGGGCCACCAACTGTTTGCCCTGTTTTTCGGCAACCATGAGGAAGCTACCCTGCTCGGAGCGTTGAATTACATTTATAGGTACAGTAAGGGCAGCATCGGCACTGAAGTCGTTGATGCGCATCACCACCACCATGTTGGGGTTGTAGGTCTTGCCAGCGGTGTTCAACTTGGCTTCTACCTTAAAAGTACGGTTGATGAGGTTGATGCTTTTGGCAACATAACTCAGTTTGGCGGTTTCTTCACGGTTGTAGTCCTTGAAGTACAATTTCACATCATCGCCTTGTTTTACTTTGGCAATGTTCGATTCGGCCAAGTCGGCAACCACACGCATATCGTTGTAGTTCACCACCCGGAAAGTAGGCATACCAGGGGCAATTTGTTGGCCCAATTTGATGGCTACTTCATCAACAGTTCCAGCTACAGGGGCTACGATGCGGGTTTTTTCAAGTTGGGTTTGCAAACTGGCCATCCGCTTTTCGAGACTTTCCTTTTGGTTTTTGGCTTGCAGGTATTGCAATTCGGTACCAATGCCTTCGTCCCAAAGACTTTTTTGCTTGGCAAATACAGTCTTGGCAAATTCCAACTGCGTTTTTACCTCTTCCAGTGGTTTGGTGATGAGGTCGTTGTCGAGTTCGGCAAGCACAGCGCCTTTGGCAACTTGTTGTCCTACGCTCACGTTGATTTTGCGGACAACTCCCATGTTCTCAGCCGATACATCCACACTTTCGCGTGCATCAACCCGGCCTTGTACTTCGAGGTAGGTTTCAAAAGGAGCAGCTTCCAAGGTGGTAGCCACCACCAGTTTGCCTGAGGCCGGGATTTCGCCCTTGGCCATGAGTTCTTCTTCAAGCGCCTTGATCTCGTTGGTGAGTTCGGCTTGTTGTTTTTTCAGCTCCTCAAGGCGACTGGTTTTGTCGGAGGCGCTTGGTTCGCTGCAGGCCACTGCACCCAGGAGGGCCAAGCCGGCAAAAAATAGGTAATTGCGCATATAGGGGTTCAAAATTTAAAATTCAAAGTTCAAGGTTCAAAGTTCAAGAGGCCTGGAGAGATGGCAATGTTGCTGTCAAATAGGCTGATGAACCCGATCCTTTTTTGGTTGATGATTTATTTGGTTAAGAGTTGTCCTTTGGCTTTTTGGAGGTCGACTTTGGCAATGAGCAAATCGTACACGGCATTGTAATAATTGGCTTGGGCCTGGCGGTATTCCGATTCAGCATTGATTACCTCGAGGTTGGAACCTACACCAGCTGCGTACTTTTTACGTGCCACGTTCAGCACGTCCTGACTGAGTTGCAAGGTCATTTCCTGGTTTTTCATGCTTTCATAGGCGCTTCGCAACGCAATTTGCGCTTGATTGGCCTGCAGATTCACAGCTTTTCCAAAATCGAAAATGTTGTTCTCTACTTTTTGCAGTTCCAGTTTTTTCTGTTGCACCTGGTAGCGCTTGGTAAAGCTGTCGAAAATGCTCCAGTTCACGCCTAAGCCAATTGATCCGTATGCAAACCAGCTTCCGTTGGGGTCGATTACCCGGTCGAAATCATTGGCACCAGCCAATGCACCTCTTTGGAGTTGAAGTCCTATAGAGGGTAGATATCCCGCCTTGATATTTCTGATTTCGAGCTGGGTGGCTGCCTTTTGGGTTAGTAGGAGCTTCATTTCGGGCCTGTCGAGCGGATTGAATGCCTGGCTTTCGAGTACGCTTTCTTCCAATCGTACGCTGCGCAGTTGATCGCGTAGTTCAATGGGCTGAGCAAGGTCATATCCCATTTGAAACTTGAGCAGGTTCACTGAAATTTCCTGGAAACGGTTGATTTTGTCGCGTTCGGTCGCCAGGTTGTTCCGCTGTACTTGTAAACGGTCGAGGTCGATTTTTTCGATATAGCCACTTGCATACATGGCCTTCATTTCGCGCAGGGTGCTGTCGAGTCCGATTAGGGTGGCATCGAGCAACAGCATGCGCTCTTGGTTCACCAATACACCGTAATAGGCTTTTTTCACGTTTTCGGCAACTTCCACCTGTGTCATTTCGTTCGATTTGGCCGATAATTCGCGGTACACCCTTGCTGCCTGCAAACCCACGATGTAGGAGCCATCAAACAGCAGCTGGTTTACCTGAATAACAGCGTTGCCTCCGAATTGCGGCTGAAACTCGAGGGCAATGGGTTCACCGGGAGGAGCCATGGGATTGAATACCGATCCGTCGGGAATGATCACCTTTTGGATGATGTAGTTGTTGTTGATGCCGTACGAAGCATTCACCTTTGGAAAACCGATGGTGGTGATTTCGCGCACGCGGGCCTGGGCGATTTTGTCGTCGATGTTCGCGTTTTTGGCTTTCGCATTGTTGCGCATGGCGTAATCAACGGCTTCTTTCAGTGTAAAGCTGCTTTGGGCCGAGGTGGAAAGGCTAGCTGCCAGCAGGAGCAGGCTTCCCAGGAGAGCAATAGGTCGGACTTGCATTAATTGATGGGATTGGAGTTATCGAATACAGGGTTTGTTTCTAATAGTTGGTCGAGCACCCGGGCTCCTTCAGGTGTGGCCAGGCCACGGGTGAAGGTGATCATGATGGTGTACATGACGGTGCGCATGGGTTTGTTGAGTTCGGCAAAGTGGCCGGGGTCGACAATCAAATTCAAGTGCTCCATGTGCATGTGGGCCACTACTTGTACGTCGAGGTCGCGTCGGAATAGTCCTTCCTCCATGCCCCGGCGGATGTTGGCCGTAATGCCTTCGTACATCGCTGTGGCCCTAAACTGCTCAAACTGGTTCCAAATATCGCCATGGTATTTGCGCAGGTCGAACATAAAGCTGGGTGTGATTTTATCCATCCGCTGTATGCCCAAAGCTGCGATGCGAAACATTTCATCGATGGCATTGTCGGATTGTTTTTGTGCATCTACCACTTCCTGGTAATGGCAGGTGAGGAAGTCCGACATGAGTGCTTTGAGCAGCGACTTCTTGTCGGGGAAATGTGCATATATGGTTTTTTTCGACATGCCGAGCTGTTGGGCGATGTCGTCCATGGTCATGCTTTTGATGCCATAGCGAAAAAATAGATCGCGTATGCGGTGGAGCAATTGGTGTACTTGTTCTAACATGGCGGCGCAAAAGTATGGAAACTTTTTTACCGCGGATAGTTTCCGATATAAAAAAAGTGTTAAATGTAGGTGGCCTGCGGCTGTGGGTGAAGCTTTGCTTCTGTGTGGGCCTACGGCTTTAGCACAAACTCTTTTCACTTTTAGCTCTTATCTTTTAGTTCTAAAAGGCTGTTGGTGCTACCAACCACTATATTTACCAAAAAGGCTGAGACATATTTTTTTGATTGGCGCCACTTTTTCGGAGGAATGCTGTTATTAGAGTCAGATTTACGCACACATGAACATCGGAATAGTTTGTTATCCTACCTATGGGGGCAGTGGTGTAGTAGCCACAGAATTGGGCAAAGGCCTGGCTGCCAGGGGACATAAAGTACATTTTATCAGCTATACCCAACCGGCGAGGCTCGACATTTTCATGGAAAACATCTTCTATCACGAGGTGGCCATGGTCCATTATCCGCTTTTTGAGCACTCGCCTTATGTGTTGGCCCTCACTGGAAAGCTGGTAGATGTGGTGAAGTATGAAAAACTCGATGTGTTGCACGTGCATTATGCCATTCCACACGCCACAGCGGCCCAACTTGCCCAGCAAATTTTGGCTTCGCAAGGCATACGGGTGGCGGTGGTGACCACCCTGCACGGCACCGATGTTACCCTGGTAGGCAAAGATCCGACCTACGAACCCGTTGTGAGCTACGCCATCAACCAAAGCGATGCGGTGACAGCCGTTTCCGACTTCCTGAAGGCCGATACCTACCGGCATTTTCATGTGAATCGCGAAATTGATGTCATTCCCAATTTTATCGACCTCAACCGCTTTTCGCACAAGGCCAAAAGTCACTTCAAGATGGCCATTGCTCCCAATGGCGAACGCATTGTGACCCATGTTTCGAATTTCCGCAAGGTAAAGCGCATTGATTTGGTGATTCGGATATTCAAAGGCATCAGCGATGCACTGCCCGCCAAGCTGATCCTCGTTGGGGATGGCCCTGAACGCCAAAAGGCCGAACAACTTTGCCGCGAATTGGAGTTGTGCGACCATGTACGTTTTTTGGGCAAACAGGAGGCCATTGAGGAAATTTTGTCGGTGAGCGATCTCTTTTTGATGCCTTCCGAGACCGAAAGTTTTGGTTTGGCCGCACTCGAAGCCATGGCCTGTCAGGTGCCCGTAGTGAGCAGCGATGCAGGTGGTTTGCCTGAAGTAAACATCCACGGTCAAACTGGTTTTTTGGCAGCTGTTGAGGATGTAGCAGGCATGATTGCCCATAGCATCTCCATTTTGCAGGACGATGAGAAGTTGCGCTCCTTCCGCGCGGAAGCCCTCAAGCAGGCTTTACGATTTGATTTGGTGAACATATTGCCACTCTACGAACATTTGTACGAGCGTACCTTGGCCGAAGCCGCACTGAAGTGAGCACGGGGCGAGGGGCAGGGAAGGATGCGGAAGGATGATAGAGGAGGCGGTTCTAGCGAATTGCTAAACGCATGGAGCGAGGGGCATGATGCAGCGCAAATGGGCTTCTCCGTGAACTCCGTGGCCTCCATGTTTTTCAGGAAGAGAAGGATGCGGAAGGATGAAAAAGGAGGCGGTTCAGAGCAAGGGGTATGGTACAGCGCAAATGGGCTTCTCCGTGAACTCCGTGGCCTCCGTGTTTTTCAGGAAGGGAAGGATGCGGAAGGATGAAAAAGGAGGCGGTTCAGAGCAAGGGGTATGGTACAGCGCAAATGGGCTTCTCCGTGAACTCCGTGGCCTCCGTGTTTTTCAGGAAGGGAAGGATGCGGAAGGATGAAAAAGGAGGCGGTTCAGAGCAAGGGGTATGGTGCAGCGCAAATGGACTTCTCCGTGAACTCCGTGGCCTCCGTGTTTTTCAGTAAGAGAAGGATGCGGAAGGATGAAAAAGGAGGCGGTTTTGGAGCGATGCGAGGCGCATGCAGCAGTATTTTTTCTTTTTTTGGATTGGTTTGTAAGATTTGAATGGGCTTTGGCACTAACGGGTCAATAATTCAACTTAAAACCATGAAACGTTTTCTTTTCAAATCGATTTTGGGTTTACTCCTCAGCACCCAAACCCTACAAGCCCAACAAACCCTTTTGTGGGAAGTAAGCGGTAACGGACTCCGCCGCCCGAGTTATCTTTTTGGTACCCACCACCTGGTTCCCGTTTCGTTTTTCGACAATCACCCCATTGCCAAATCGCATTTCAAGCGCAGCAAACAGCTGGTGGTAGAAGTTGCGGTTGACTCTACCGAAATGATGCGCCTCATGCCCATGATGCTGGCCACCGATGGCGGTACCTGGGTAGAACGACTGAGTGAAGCTGAAAAAAACTGCCTCGATTCGCTCTGCAAGGTCGTGCTGGGCGCTGGGCTCGAAGCCGTTGCCAGTCTGAAACCCGCTGCTTTACACCACACCCTGGCCTTGGTCATGAGCCGAAGCGTGCTAAACGACACCCTGAGCAACTTTTCAGGTGCCGGAGTCGATTTTGGCCTCGTTCAGCAGGCCAAAGCCACCAAAAAACCAGTAGTGCCGCTTGAAACCCTCGAGCAACAATTTGGCCTGCTGTACAACACCACCCTCGATTCTCAACTAACTGACCTGCGTAAAAGTTTGACCCAATCCGACAGTGCTCAGGAGCTAGCTGCCCGTTTGTTGCGCAGCTACCTGCACCAAGACCTCAACGATATGGGGCTGCTGCTTGCCGATTTGCAATCTAGCACACTCGACCCCATGCATGCCCTGCTACGCGACCGCAACCGTGCCTGGATGCCACAACTCGAAAAGTTGTTTCGCGCAAAACGCACTTTTGTAGCGGTGGGGAGCCTGCACTTACCCGGCGACGATGGCCTCATTGCCATGCTGCGCGCCGCTGGCTACAAGGTAAAGCCGGTGCGCAATCCCGACAAAAAGCAGTACGACAAAGAAAATACCGATGCTGCTGCTTCCATGGTTATTTTAGGGCTTTAAGATGCAAAGCCAATCTGCTTTTCTCGAATTGCTCAACCAACACAGGGCGGTGGTGTACAAGCTCTCGCGTTTGTATGCCCGCGATCCCGACGAGCAGTACGACCTCTTTCAGGAGATGGTGCTGCAGGCGCTCACCGCTTGGTCGCGTTTTGAAGCACGTGCCCAATTCAGCACCTGGCTGTACCGCGTTTGCCTCAACACCGCCCTCAGCTGGCAAAGGCGTGAACAAAAGCGCAAACAAGCCGAAGCCGACAGTATGTGGGAGCTCGAAAACCAAAACGATCCACGCCACGCCCAAGCAGAATGGTTACTTGAACATATGCGTCGCCTCGATCCCACCAGCCGTATGCTGCTTTCGCTCAAACTCGATGGCTATACCATGGTCGAGATAGCCGATATCACCGGATTAAATGTAAACCAGGCCACGGTGAAAATTCACCGGGCCAAAAATCAACTCACCCAATGGCTACAACAGAACCCTATTTCGATATAAACGACCTCTGGAAAAACCTTTCCAGCGAACAACCCCGCCAATCAATCAGCAACGAAATTTTGCTTCACTGGCAACACCGCAGCAACGACCCTCTGGGCAAGCTGCGCAAAAACATCCGCATCAATAGCGCCTATACGGTGGTATTTGGTTTGGCCTGGATCTTCCTTTTCTTTTATGCCGACCATTTTTGGATCCGCTTTTTGTTGGGCATCATGGTGGCTGGCCATGTAGCTGGACTACTGTATAATCGCTGGCTCCTGAGAGAAGTGGTGGTTACGCCCCCGGCCGACACCCTCATCCGCGAACGACTCACCCATTTGAGTCACCGCATGCTGCAGGGCCTGCGCAGTTTGGAGTACATTGCCTTGTTTTTTTACCCTGTGAGCATTACTTCGGGTTTTTGTCTGGCCTTGGCATCGGAAAACAAGCTCGATTTGCTGGTCACCGACCACGTTTTGCAGGGCATTTTGGTGGGCGCCTTGGTGGTGTTGACGCCGGGCTGCTATTACCTCACGCGCTGGTTGCACAAATTGGCCTTTGGCAAGGAGGTGAAGCGCTTGCAGGAATTGGTGAAGAGCTTTGAGACGGAGTAAACGCTGCGCTGTGGTTGCTTCGCTGTTAACGCTTCGCTGTAAATACTTTTTCCGGGTGAAAGGCCACATGCAGAAGCGCCAGCTTCGTTAACAGAAGCGGTAGCTTCATTCACAGAAGCGGGAGCTTCACCCACAGAAGCGCAAAACGGGGCGTTTACAGCAATACTGGCTTACCTACCACCACATCGGGCAACAGTGTCACTTTGGTTAGAATGCTGTTGGTAATCAAACAATTGGCTTCTGCTTTTTCAAGAATACGCAAGGCACGGTCGATTTTGCTTTCGTCGCTGAGATGCAATTTCGGACGCAGTTCTACCTCGGTCATCATAAATTTACCGTCGACTTTGCTCAGTACGCCGTTGGCTTCGCAATCGAACGCCTCAAATTCGAGTTTCGAAAAGCTGGCAATGGCCAAAAAAGTTGTCATAAAACAACTTACCACCGATGCGGTGAACAAATGCTCAGGCGACCAAATACCCGGCACTCCACCTTCGAATTCAGGAGGTGTGGCTACGGTAATTTTATCGTTCAGTTCGGGCGAGTGTATGCTGCCGATACGGCCTTCCATCCATTGCAAATTGACATTGTAGTTGTGCATGCGATTTGATTTATTATAGATACAAAGGTCTAAATAACAAATACGTCACTTCGTAACTTGGGTTACATTGATGCAATTAATGGATGTTAATGGCTTTTTTGAACTTTGAACGATGAACCTATTTGGCGATGCGTGTCGACAAATTGCCAAACAAACTCTTTTTGCCACTTGCACCAGTGGGAGAGAAGATGGTTTCGGAGGTGAAGCGCACATCCTCGATGGTATAAAAGGCGTTGGGATTGTAGTTTTTGACGATGGCAATCACATCCTGCACAAATTTGCGCTTCACCAGGGTAAATATTACACTTACTTCACCACTGCTGCCCTGTGCGTCGAGCGAGGTAACGCCGAAGCCCGCAGTGCGCAAGGCCTGCACCAATTCATTGGCCGGACGGGCCGTGATTACGCGGATCACCAAATTGCCGATGGCCAGTTTTTCTTCGATCCACAAGCCAATGTAGTTGCCAACGGCAAAGCCACCGGCCCAGGCCAGATAGCTGGGCCAATTGTTGGCGTATTTCAGGATTTGTGACATGGCGATGATCCAAATCAGCACCTCCACAAAGCCCAAAAAGGGTGCAATTTGCTTCTTTCCACGGGCTACAAACACTATGCGGATGGTGCCAATGGTCACGTCGGCCACCCGCGAAAAAAAGATGAGCAGGGGAATCAAAACCCAGCTGGTGAACTCGGGAGAGAAGTTTTCGGTGAAGCTCATGGCAATGGCAGATTGGCATTGCAAAGGTCACATCTTAACACGAAAAAAATATGTGATTAAATGGCAAATAAATTTTTTTAATTCAATTGAAATTGCTTGATTTGGAATGCGAGATAAAAATGTCTGTTATTAACGTAGTTTTTACCTGGCAACCTACTCAAAACAAACTTTTTGTATGAAACAAAACTACCTGGCAAAAATGCTTCTGGCATTCCTGGCTGTACTGGTGTGGCTACCCGCATTGGCACAAACAGGCACCATCATCGGCACGGTGATGGACTCTAAACAGCAGCCCATCATCGGAGCTGCTGTTGTTGTGAAAGGCACTACCAATGGCGGTGCTTCCGATGTGAATGGAAAGTACCGAATTGAAAGTGTAAAAGTGGGCGCCGTTGTGCTGCAGGCTTCTTATTTGGGCTACCGTACAGCGCTGCTCAACGTCACTGTTGAAGCTGGCAAAACAACTACGATCAATTTTACACTTCAGGAAGACGTACAATTGTTGGAAGAAGCAGTGGTAATTGGTTACGGAACTACCCAAACACGTGACCTCACAGGCTCGGTTACCGCCATTCCCACCAAATCATTCCAACAAGGCAATTTTTCAACACCTGAACAAATGGTGATTGGTAAATCGCCAGGTGTTCGTATCACCTCAAACAGTGGCGCCCCTGGCGCAGGTAGTACCATCCGTATCAGAGGCGGTACTTCTTTGAATGCCTCAAACGATCCTTTGATTGTACTCGATGGTGTGCCACTCGAAGGTCAGGGAATTGCGGGTGCAGGAAACCCCTTGTCGCTCATCAACCCTGATGACATTGAAACATTTACCATCCTCAAGGACGCTTCTGCTGCTGCCATCTACGGTTCACGTGGCGCCAATGGCGTAATCATCATCACCACCAAAAAAGGAAAGGCGAGCGATCGTTTGCGCGTTGAGCTTTCAAACGGTGTGTCGATCAAACAGGTAACCCGTACGGTTGATATGTTAACAGCCGACGAGTTACGCACGCTGATTGCCGAAAAAGGAACTCCTGGCATGAAAACACTCATTGCGCAGGGTACTGCCAATACCGATTGGCAACAAGAAATTTACCAGCCAGGCGCTACCAACAACCTAAACCTGGGCTTTTCGGGGGGATTAAAAAACATTCCTTATCGCCTCAATTTTGAGCGCTATGATGAGCAGGGCATTTTGCGCACCGGTAAACTCGAACGTACAGGTGCTACCCTGAACCTGAACCCAGTGTTGCTGAACAACCGCTTGAAAGTAGACGCAACCATGCGTTACTTCAATGTGCAGAACCGTTTTGCCGATCAAGGTGCCATTGGAAGCGCTGTCACTTTCGACCCTACCCGCCCTACGCGTACCGATTCGGGCCGTTACGAAGGTTGGTTCGAATGGACCTTACCCAACGGAAATCCAGTATTGCTGGCGCCTAAAAACCCATTGGCTACCCTCAATCAGCGTGAAGACTTGAGCAATGTGAACCGTTTTGTGGGCAACGTACAACTTGATTACAACATTACCGAAATCCCTGGTCTCCGCGCTGTAATGAACATTGGTGGTGACTTCAGCAATTCAAGAGGAACCGTTGTAATGGACTCGCTGAACGCTGGTGTTTTCAACCGCCGAGGTGTCAACAACCAGTATGAGCAACGCAAGAACAGCCGTGTACTCGATGCCTATTTGAATTACACCAAAGATTGGGCGCTGCATAGCCTCGACCTCACAGGTGGATACAGCTACCAGTATTGGAATACCGAAAGCCCCGCTTTCCCCGATATTAACCTCCGTGGAGATACCATCAGTGAGGCAGCTCCATTTCCTTTCTACACCGACAATGCACTGGTGTCGTTCTACGGTCGTGCGATTTACAAATTGCTCGACAAGTATTTGTTGACGGCTACCTTGCGTGCAGATGGTTCTTCGCGCTTCAATCCCGATGGCCGCTGGGGCTATTTCCCTTCGGTAGCCTTCGCATGGCGCATGATGGATGAGGATTACTTCCGTCAATTCAAGAAGTTGTCGAACTTAAAGCTGCGTTTGAGCTGGGGTGTTACTGGCCAGCAAGATGGCATTGCGGATTATTCGTACATCCCCAATTACTTCCAGGGCACACCAACAGCGCAATATCAATTTGGTAACCAGTTCTTTTCGGTATTGCGTCCTGCCGGATACGATGCCAACCTGAAGTGGGAAACCACCATGAGCTACAATGGCGGCATTGACTTCGGTTTCTTCAACAACCGCCTGTATGGTACACTCGACGTTTACTACAAGAAGACCAGCGACCTGCTTGCTGTAATTCCTGTGGCGGCTGGTACCAACTTCACCAATCAGGTATTGACCAATGTGGGTGAAATGAGCAACCGTGGTGCAGAAATCAGCCTTTCATGGGTGGCCATCGACAACAAAACCACCAACCTTGAGTTCGGTGCCAACATGACTTACAACGTCAATCGCATCGACAAACTTTCCATCATCGATGATCCTGCCAACCCAGGTATTTTGGTAGGTGGTATTGCCGGTGGTATCGGAAACACCATTCAGATTCAGTCGGTAGGCTTTACCCGCAATATTTTCTACACTCGTACCCAAGAGTACGATGAAAATGGCAAACCCATCGAAGGCAAATACAAAGATTATAATGGTGATGGCATCATCAATGAAAAAGATTTGGCCCGTTGGAACGCCGGTCCTGACCCTACCACCATGTTTGGTTTTTATGGAAATGGCCGTTACAAGCGTTGGAACTCTGGTTTTTCTTTGCGTGCTGAGCGTGGTCACTACATTTACAACAACGTTCGCTCGGTATTGGGCCAGTTCCGCAACATCAGTGGATTGGGTTACATCAACAACATCCACCGCGACTATCTTGCCAGCGAGTTCGCCAATTTGCAGGTGTTGTCTGATTATTACCTCGAAAATGCCAACTACCTCCGCCTCGATAACGTATTCATCGGCTACAATGTGGGGGAAATCTCCAAGTTTGTGAGCATGCGAGTTACGGCCATGATCCAAAACGTATTTGTATTCACCAACTATTCAGGCATCGATCCTGAGGTTTTTGGTGGTATCGACCTCAACATTTACCCACGACCACGTGTTTATACCGTGAACCTTAACTTCTCCTTTTAATTGAACGTCATGAAAAAGATATCCATCCAATTTCTATTGCTGTTGCTTGGTACAAGCTTCTTGATGACGGCTTGTATCAATGACCTGAATCGTACTCCCAAGTACGGCTTGAATGCAACCACGGTATACTCCAATCCTGATAACTACATCAACGTTTTGGCCAAACTGTATGCCGGTTACTCCATCACTGGTAACCAAGGTCCAGCCGGCGATCCCGACATCAGTGGCATCGACGAAGGCTTTTCGGCTTACGTACGTGTATTGTGGAATTTGCAAGAATTGCCCACCGATGAAGCCGTTTGCGGCTGGGATGACCCGGGTATCCCCGAGTTGAACTTCATGACTTGGAACTCGGTAAGTCCATTTGTGGTGGCCATGTACAACCGTATTTTTTACCAAATTCCTTTGTGTAATGAGTTTTTGCGTTATACCACAGAAGAATGGATGAGCAGCCAAGGTTTTTCGGTAGACGTAAAAGCACGCATCCGCGGGTATGCCAATGAAGCACGCTTCATTCGCGCTTTGAGCTATTTCCATGCCATGGACCTCTTTGGCAATGTGCCTTTCGTAACAGAAGAGAATAAGCCAGGTTCGGTTTTGCCACAGCAAATTACACGTGCAGAACTCTTCGATTTTATCGAAGCGGAGCTCAAGGCCATCGAGCCGAACATGCAAGCGCCTCGTTTTGAATATGGCCGTGCTGATAAGGCAGCCGTACATGCTTTGCTCGCCAAGCTGTATTTGAATGCCGAAGTGTACACTGGTACGCCACGTTACGGTGATTGCATTACCTACAGCAATCTCGTGATCGGAGCTGGATATAGTTTGCAGCCCAACTACAAGCATTTGTTTTTGGCCGACAACCACACTTCGCCCGAAATCATCTTCCCTGTGACCTTCGACGGTATGAAAACCAGAACCTATGGTGGTTCTACTTTCTTGGTGCATGCTGCCATCAGCGACTCTATGCGTCCATACAGCCAGTTTGGCACCAATGGTGGCTGGAATGGCTTGCGCACTACCCGTGCGTTGTATGACAAATTTGTTGCCGATACCAGCGATGAGCGCAACACCTTTTGGACACGTGGACATACCTTGGATATTACCCAAGTGGCAGGTCGTCCTTTCGAAGGTTATGGCATCACCAAATGGCGGAATGTGCGCAGCGACGGTGGTCCCGGCAACGATCCTACACGCAATTTCTGTGACATCGATTTCCCCATGTTCCGCTTGGCCGATATTTATTTGACCTATGCTGAAGCCACTGTACGTGGTGGTGCTGGCGGCGATGCGACCCTTGCACTGAACTATGTGAACGCATTGCGCAACCGAGCCGACATTGCTCCTGAGGCTGGTCCGCTCACCCTCGACAAAATCCTCGACGAGCGTGCCCGTGAACTGTATTGGGAAGGTCATCGCCGTACCGACCTCATCCGCCACGGCAAATTTACCGGTAGCGCTTATGTATGGCCTTGGAAGGGTGGCGATTCATCAGGCGTATCGGTTCCTGATTATTTGAATCTGTATCCTTTGCCAGCATCTGATTTGGTTGCTAACCCCAACCTCCGTCAGAATACCGGTTATTGATTTTGGGTTGACATAATCTGCCCTGTTGTTGAAGCCCCGCCGAAAGGCGGGGCTTTTCTTTTTTGCCGCTAAGCTCTGTAAGGCAATGGCATTAAGTAACGGGTTGGAGAGACCGAAATGGCGCTCAAACCAATGATTCGCCTGGTGCGACCCCATCAGGGTCGTATTAAAATGGTTGGTTCATGGTTTTCTATACACGTATGACCCCCTCAGGGTCATTGGACCAAACCCGACTTTTCTATTGTAAAATTCAGGCTGTGATTTTGGTGTTAATCAAATCAAAGCACCCCGAGGGGGTGCCATGTTTGTAGAAAAATCATGCAAACGTAATTAAACCGACCCCGATGGGGTCGCACCATCAAAATGCTGGCAGTCAAGGTAAATCAACAGGCCATTCGTGATTAACTTAATGACATTGCCTGTATGGGTGACATGTGCGACCAACGCATGACGGCCTGCTCGAAACAAACTGCTGATCACTTGTACAAAATAAAGCCCCGCAAGCAATTGCTCACGGGGCTTCAATCATGCCTATTTAGGCAACTTACCGCTGCACCAACACCTTGCCGTAAGCGCCATTGCTTCCTGTGATGAGGTACAAGCCATTGGGCACCGGATTGCCCGTTGAAGAAAGCAAATCCCAACGCACCGGCTCATTTTCAAAGCCAGAGGTGACAATTTCGGTTACCAAACGGCCTTGCATATCGGTGATGCGGATTTTGCCTTCGAATGGCAACAGTCCCAAATCTATGTATACTTCGTTGGCAGCGGGATTGGGGTATACACTCAATTGTTTGAGAGCCAACTCCCGCTGGCTCAATGCCAAATCGGGGGCAGCCAAACGTTTGGTGGTGTACAAACGGTATTCGCCGGCAGCCAAACTCATGGTGCGCTGGTTGTTGGTGATTTCTACGCTGTCGCCAGTGAAATATTCGTACCACCAACCCGAGCGGGTGAATATGATGGGGGTTTCGGCGGTAACCAAACCGAAGTTGCCAACGATGGCCACATCCATGGTGTGGTGCACCAAACGCATTTGTTTGATGGCTGCGCCAAAACTTACAAAGAAGGTATCGGTGCCAAAAGCGGCTTCGCTCTGGCGCAACTTGTTCATGGCAGCGTATATGTTATAGAGATAACGGCGGCCAGGATTTACGAAATAATCCCAACGTATAGGCTTCGGATCTGTACGACAGCTGTTGTTGATGCTACCATTCGGACAACGGTTGATGCTAAAATCGTAGCCCAATTCGCCAAATTGCCAGATCATTTTCGGACCAGGCATGCCCAAAAGGAACAGCGGAATCATTTCCATACGTTTGAGAGCAATTTCAATGTTTCGGGTATTGTAGCTGCCCGACGACAAGCCGAAATTCAGGTTGCGGTACATCAGACGCTCTTCGTCGTGGCTTTCGGCAAAGGCTATGAGGTGCGGTTTGCTCCAACCCCTGATGCGGTGGCTTGCCCATTGGAAGTTCGACTGCGGAATGTTGCCCATGGTGGCCTCGTTGTAATTGTGGTTTACATTGCCCCAGAACATCATGCCGTAATTGGCCAATTCACGTTCTTCTACATTGTCGGCAAAGTGCTCCAAAATCACATATGAGCCAGGGGCAATGACTTGCATGGTGTCGTGGATGGCTTTCCAGAGTTCAACACGTGCCGTATCATAATTGCCCCATGCACCCACATTGCCCAGGGTGTTTTTTTGGGTAAATCCTTTGCTCAAATCAAAGCGGTAGCCGTCAAAGCGGTATTCCTCAAGCCAATGGCGCACCACACGATTAACCAAGCGGTTGGTAGCCTCACTGTCGTGGTTGAAGTCGTAACCCACGTTAAAATCGTGCTTGGGAATGGGGTTGAAATAGGGGCTGTTGGCGGCAGGTCGATTGTTGGCGGCATCCCACCACAGCTGCACCAATGGACATTGGCCAAAAGCATGGTTCAACACCATGTCGAGCACCACCGCAATGCCACGGCCATGGCAACTGTCAATCAATGCCTTCAAATCATGTTCCGTACCATAGGCTTTATCTGGTGCAAGGTAAAAGCTTGGGTTGTATCCCCAGCTGTTGTTGCCCTCAAACTCGCTCACCGGCATGAGTTGGAGCACGTTGATGCCCAAGCGTTGCAAATAGTCGAGACTATCGATGATGCTGCGGTAACGTTGGTCGGCAATAAAGTCACGTACCAGCAATTCGTATATCACCGCATCCTTGTTGGCAGGTCGCTGGAAATTGTTGTTGGTCCAGTTATAAGCCGGTTTATTGGTCTGCAGCACACTTACGATGCCGGTGGTTTTACCGGTGGGGTATGGTTTGAGGTTGGGGTAGGTGCTGTTGGTGATGAATCCATCGTTCCAGGGGTCCAGTACCTTTTCGGCCAGGGGCTCGGCGATGCGCAAATTGCCATCTACCAGGTATTGAAAGGCATATTCTTGTCCTGGAGTTAATCCGCTAATAGTTTTCCAAAACCAATTGCTGTCGGGCGTGCGGTTCATGAAATAGGCCGCATCGAGTTTCCAATCGTTAAAATCGCCCAAAACAAACATGTGCTGTTTAAGCGGGGCATAAATGGCGAGGGTCGCCGTACTGTCGTTGAGGTAGTTGATGCCATCGCGTATGCCTATAGGCAGTGGCTGGAAGGTGGCTGCGGGCAAAGCCACGAGGTTTAGGGTGTCGTTGCGCTGGCTGGTGCCATTGTCGGCCCTGAATACGATTTGGTAGTTCCCCGATGCACCAATGCTTACCTGGGTAGCCAAGCTGTCAGCAAAGGCACTTTGCACCAGTTGCCCGTTCACAAACAAACTCAGACTACAGCTTTGCGAAGCTGCTCCAAAGAAGGGGAGGCTGCTGTTGGGGTTCACGAGCGGACTGCCCGAAGGTTGAAAAATGCGGCTGTGCAGCTGTCCAGCGGCATAAATCGGCAAGTAGATGTCGCTGCCATCGGCCGAGCGCCCTACGATGCTGCCCGAGGTATTTCGGAATACGAAGGCCAGTGACTCAATGGTCTCCGCTGCGGGAACGTTGTAAAAAGTACGGGGCACAATGGTGATGCTGTATTTGTTGTTCCCCATGGGTGTCATTTGGGTAGGGGCATGGGCCGTTCCCCAAACACCCTGTACGTGTCGCCAGTTGGTGGGGCCCGTACTTAGGTTGGTCAATACCCCTGTATGGGCGTAGATGGGTGGTGCAGTGCTGGCCAGAGCCCCATTGCCTTGGGTGGCATCGAAAATAACAGTGATGCTGCTGGTGTCGCTCGGAAAGCGCGGAATGCTGGTTACCACTTGGGCTTGTGCCCAAGTACTGCACAGCAGTACTAACAGCATCAGCCGGGAAAATAGCTGAAACATGATGGTTTTTTTAATGTTTGCGGTGAATTTACCCGTAAGTTACTACCAAAATGGACAAAAAAAAAGCCGGGCACGAGGCCCGGCTTGCATGCGTAAACCGATTAGCGGTTCAATACTACTTTTTGGGTAGCCACTTTGCCGTCGATTTCGTAACGTACAAAGTAAGTGCCCACAGGTACACGGTTGC
>CAZNWC010000011.1:0-23259 GCA_964577055.1 uncultured Chitinophaga sp.
CCATCCGTCGTGCGAAGCGGCTGCAAAGGTATGAAGTTTATTTTCTAAAACGCAAGTAAAAAAAATTAATTTTTTTACCTCGTACCCAGAGCGGGACTTGAACCCGCACGTCCTCAACGGACACAGGATTTTAAGTCCTGCGTGTCTACCGATTTCACCATCTGGGCCCGTGAGCGGGAAACGAGACTCGAACTCGCGACCCCAACCTTGGCAAGGTTGTGCTCTACCAACTGAGCTATTCCCGCAATCTTTTTACTTTCAATGAACACCCGTTTGCGACGGGAGAGCAAAGGTAGATATTTTCTAATTCATGGCAAGTACCCCCTGCACTTTTTTCGCAGAAAATTGAAAGGCTTTTCGAAACCCATTGATTTTCAAAAACATCATCCATAAAAAAAATGAAGTGAAAATTGAATCAGCCCTATTTCGAAGGCCATAGGGCCTGTTTTGTCTCAGAATTCGGCCACCAAACGTACGTTTATGAGGCGTCCGGTTAGGTAATTCGGAATATTCTGCAAAAACCCTTCGGTATCGAGTACCCACAAATAGGAGATGGTATTGTTCACCTGCAACAGGTTGAATACTTCGGCATTTAGCCAAAGCGATTTAAAATATCTGCCATATCCTTGCTTGCCCCAGTTGCTTCCTTCACCAATGAGGAGTTTGCTAAAGCCAATATCTACACGCCGATAAGGAGGCATGCGAAGTGTATCGCGGCCACGATCATAGTCAGGTGGACCATAAGGAAGGCGCGAACCATAGACCACATTCAAATGCACCTTATACGTGGGGTTGCTGGGAAGCAGGTCCTGGAACATGATATTAAACATGGCCAACTGATCGGTCGGACGTGGAATGTATCCAGCGGGAATCTGGTTGCCGTTCGCATCTTTATAAAAGGTGCCGGTTACGATCTCCTGGGTACGCATGAGCGAAAGGCTGGCCCAGGATTGTAAGGTGCTCACAAATTCACCATTGATCCGAAAATCGATACCTCCAGCATAGCCCCTGGCATTGTTCTCGCCCAGGTAGCGTACACGCACATTGTCGAGTTCATAAGGCACCAAACTCCTCAGATCTTTGTAATACACTTCGGTCACAAAACGGAAAGGTCGGTTCCAAGCTTTGAAATTGTAATCGGCGCCAGCTACATAGTGGATGGCACGTTGCGCACGGATATTGGGATTGAGTTGCCCGAACTGGTCGCGCACTTCACGGTAAAAAGCAGGTTGGCCATACAGTCCTGTTGCAAAACGGTACACCCAATTGCGGCGCCAGCGTGGACTGAACGACACCTCAGCACGCGGGCTTACCAACAATTCATTGTTCCAAGTCCAGTAGTTAAACCTTGCGCCAGCGGTAATCTGCAAATTGTGCGCCTCGTTCAACTGCCAGCTGTCTTGCAGGTAACCGCTAAAACGTTGTGCGTTAATCTGGTTGCGGGCATAAATGCTTTCACGCAAACGCACCACACTGTCGCCTGCCACCCAGCCTGGAAATGCAAATCCAGCAGAATCGCTGTTGCTCCATTCGAACAAGCGGTCGGCAATACGTTCGGTTTGCAAGCGAAGGCCCCACTGTACATAGCCCAATACCGGCGACTGCCAATAGCCCCGGTGGTCGAATGCATACACTTGTACAGTTAATTGGTTGCGGGCAAAATCTTGGAAAGCCCCTACCCCGCGGGTGAAAGCTACCTTTCCAAAATTTTCTGAACCCAATTCGGTATCCAATTGGTTGAGCAGCCACGCTCCTTCTATATCGAAGTTCTCGCGCTCGTCGCTGGTGTACATGCTGCCGATGAACTTCAATTGCAGCAAGGAATGAGGCTTGTAAGTGGCGGTAGCACCAGCCGTGAAGGTTTTGAAGCTGGTAACTTCCTGCCCATCGAAAAACACACGCAACTGCAGCGCCTCACGCACGGTACCAAAAACCGTTTCACGGTTGGCGGGCACCACCCTAAAATCATTCTGATTGTAATTGGCCAGAAAGCCAAATTCCCATTTTCGGTTGGGGGTAAATGTAAAATATGCCTGTGCGTCGCCTGCCGCTGGAAAATATTCACCGTCGGTATCGAGCGAACCCAGCAAATAGCTCAAAGTACGATAACGCGTGCCTATCAAATAGGTGAAACGTTTGCTGCTGTCGGTTCCTTCCACCGTGAGTGATCCACCCAGGAAGCTCCCCTGCACCCCTACCCTGAATGCCTCAGGCTTGCGGTAACGCACATCGAGGACGGAACTCATTTTGTCGCCATAACGAGCTTCGAAACCGCCTGCAGAAAATTGGATGCCCCCTACCATGTCGGGATTGATGAAGCTCATCCCCTCTTGTTGGCCTGAACGCATCAACACCGGGCGGTAAATCTCAATGTCGTTTACGTAAATGAGGTTTTCGTCGAAATTGCCGCCCCGCACCGAATATTGCGAACTTAACTCTTGCTGCGAACGTGCACCCAATCCTTGCAAGACCATCTCAAAGTTGCCTGATGGATTGGCCAGAGAGCGGCTGATGCGAGGGTCGATCTTGACCATATTGCCACCACGTTCTGCATCACCCGTAATTTCTACACCTTTGATGTCAACAGCACTGGGTTGTAACCTGATTTCGAGTTGTATTTCTTCACCCGGGCGAGGCTTAAGATTGCGCTGAACTGGTTGATAGCCCAAGTACTGAAACCTGATGCCATAGGTTTTGCCTGGTGGCAAGCTGATTTTGAACTCACCCTGCAGATTGGTGGTTGTACCTTGCGCTGTTTCAATAACGAATACGTTCACCAGTTCAAGGGGCTTTCCTACATCGTTCACCACCTTACCGCTGATGGTGGCGTTTGGCACCTGGCCCCATGCCATGTGGATGCACAGGGAGCAAAACAAAAAAAGGAAGCCTACTGGGTTGAACACCCAACGTGAACGCGGCTCGTACAAGGTTGTTGTTTTAAAGGGCCTTTAACCCCGCGATGGTTGCCACAGGGTCGCTGGCCGAAAATACAAAATTGCCAGCAACTAGTACATCGGCACCAGCCGCCTGGAGCAAAGGCGCATTCTTTTGGTTTACTCCCCCATCGATTTCAATCTTGAAATTGTAGCCTCCTGCGGCACGCATAGCGGCCAACATTTCAATCTTACGATAGGTGCCTTCAATGAATTGCTGTCCACCAAATCCCGGATTCACACTCATGAGACAGACCAGGTCGGTTTCGGGCAAAATGTCTTCGAGCAGCTGAACAGGGGTATGTGGATTCAGGGCCACACCTGCCTGCATCCCGGCTTTTTTAATTTCCTGAAATGTGCGGTGTAAATGGGTACTGGCTTCCAGATGTACGGTAAGCACTGCTGCTCCGGCATCGGCAAATGCTTGCACATACCGTTCGGGCTGCACAATCATCAGGTGCACATCGAGCGGCTTTTGCGCATGTTTGCGGATGCTTGCCAGCACCGGAAAACCGAATGAAATGTTCGGCACGAATACCCCATCCATGATATCGATATGGAACCAGTCAGCCTGAGATGCATTTACCATCTCCACATCGCGTTGGAGATTGCCGAAATCGGCCGCTAAAATGGAAGGAGCAATGAGTACACCCATGGTTTAACGAAATGCTGAAATGCCAGTAATGTCCATGCCCGTGATAAGCAAGTGGATATCGTGGGTGCCTTCGTAGGTCACCACCGATTCAAGGTTCATCATGTGGCGCATGATGGGATATTCACCAGTGATGCCCATACCCCCGTGGATTTGGCGTGCTTCGCGGGCTACTTCCAATGCCATTTGCACGTTGTTGCGCTTGGCCATCGAAATTTGGGCCGTACTTGCTCGGTCTTCGTTTTTGAGGACGCCCAAACGCCAGGTCAACAACTGGGCTTTGGTGATTTCGGTGAGCATTTCGGCCAGTTTCTTTTGGGTTAGCTGAAAGCCGCCGATAGGTTTATCAAACTGGATGCGCTCCATGGCGTAATTCTTGGCCGAATCGTAACAATCCATGGCTGCACCAATGGCACCCCAAGCGATACCGTAACGGGCCGAATCTAAACAACCCAATGGGCCTTTGAGACCGCTGATGTTGGGAAGTAAATTTTCTTTGGGCACTTTCACATTGTCGAACACCAATTCACCAGTAGCCGAAGCGCGCAAGCTCCATTTGTTGTGGGTTTCGGGGGTTGAAAAGCCTTCCATGCCGCGTTCCACAATGAGGCCGTGGATTTTACCGGCTTCATTTTTAGCCCATACCACCGCGATGTCGGCAAATGGTGCATTCGAAATCCACATCTTGGCACCATTCAAGAGGTAATGGTCGCCCATGTCCTTGAAGTTGGTGGTCATGCCACCAGGATTAGATCCATGGTCGGGCTCGGTCAAACCGAAGCAACCCATGAGCTCACCAGTTGCGAGCTTGGGCAAGTATTTGTGGCGTTGTTCTTCGCTGCCATACTTGTATATAGGATACATCACCAACGAACCCTGCACCGAAGCAGTAGAGCGGATGCCTGAATCGCAACGTTCCAATTCTTGCATGATGATGCCGTAGCTGATTTGATCCATGCCGCCGCAGCCGTATTCGGCGGGTAAGCTGGGACCGAAGGCCCCGATTTCGCCCAAACCTTTGATGATGTGGCGGGGAAACTCGGCACGCTGGGCATAATCTTCGATGATGGGACTGAGTTCTTTTTTCACCCAGGCGCGTACAGTTTCGCGGATGAGTTTGTGTTCCTCGGTGAGGAGTTCGTCCATCAGATAGTGATCAGGGTGCTGAAAGCGATCGGTTCTCATGTTTTTATTTTAAAAGCGCTGCAAAATTAAGAGATTAGGCCGGTTCTTTGTGCCAATTAGAATAAAACATCGATGGGACTGATTGTTTTGGAAGGAATGCAATTTCATGCGTTTCACGGGGTGCATGCCGAAGAGCGGCTGATGGGCGGCCGCTATCAGGTAGATGTGTATGTGCATTATCCTTTCGAAGGCAGTGCAGATGAATTGTCCAGGACGGTTAACTACGAAGCAGTTTACCGCATGGTGGCAGCACGCATGGAACAACCAGTCCAGCTCATCGAATACCTTTCGGAGTTGATTTTGGGCGATATGGAGCAGGCATATCCCGAAGCAAAGTTCCGCATCAGGGTAAGCAAATTTGCACCTCCTGTGGGTGGGGTTGTGCAACGTGCCTATGTGGAAGTCGGCACTGCACCCGGCCATGATGCCCCAGGCCACTAAGGCTGTTTCTCCATCCACCACTGCCACTCAGCTGCCTTTTGGGCTTTTGAGGAAGCCCAATGGCAAGCAACAAGGAACCACCCTCCTTCTTTTTTTTCTAGCTTATCATGGCTTTTGCTTACAATTCATTTTATTTGGACATCACTACAGGCATACCTATGAAAATCCTCAAAATACAAGCCCTTCGCGGTCCCAACATTTGGAGTGTTACACGCAAAAAACTCATCCAAATGCGGCTCGATTTAGAGGAGCTTGAACAACGACCCACCAACCTCATCCCCGGTTTCCGCGAGCGCATTGAGCAGCTTTTTCCCACCATGTACGATCACCGCTGTTCGGAGGGCAAACCTGGCGGCTTTTTCTACCGTATCGAAAAGGGCACCTGGATGGGCCATGTCATCGAGCACATAGCACTTGAAATACAAACCTTGGCCGGTATGGAAACAGGCTTTGGCCGTACCCGCGAAACCAAAACCCCAGGTATCTACAATGTGGTTTTCAGTTATGTAGAGGAGCAGGTGGGCATGTATGCCGCCGAAGCTGCCGTTCGCATTGCAGAATCGCTGATTGAAGGCACTGAATACGACCTCGAAAGAGACCTCCGCAAAATGCGCGAAATCCGGGAAGACGTGCGGCTCGGTCCAAGCACCGGCAGCCTGGTCGACGAAGCCGTGGCCCGCGACATTCCATGGATCCGCATTGGCCGCAATTCGCTCATCCAGCTGGGCTATGGGGTAAACCAGGTGCGCTTTCAGGCCACCATCACCCAGTACACCAGCAGCATTGCCGTAGACATCGCCTGCAACAAAGAGCTGACCAAAAAGATGCTCGACGATGCGAACATCCCCGTGCCCAAAGGCGATATCTGCGTAGATGAAGAAGACCTCGACGCTTCCATCGCCCGCATCGGCTACCCACTCGTGCTCAAGCCGCTCGATGGCAACCACGGCAAAGGGGCAAGCATCAATGTGAAGGACCGTGATACGGCGGTGGCTGGACTGGCACACGCCCAAAAGTATTCGCGCAAGGTAATTGTAGAGAAGTTCATCACGGGCTACGACTTCCGTGTGCTCGTCATCAACAACCAAGTGGTAGCCGCCGCCCAGCGCGTGCCTGCCCATGTGAAAGCCGATGGCAAGCACAGCATCCAAGAGCTGATTGATAAAGAAAACCTGGATCCTCGCCGCGGTTACGGACACGAAAACGTGCTCACCGAGATCAATGTAGACCGCGATACCCTCGACCTGCTCGAAAAACGCGGTTATACCCTCCAAACGGTGCCGCCCAAAGGAGAGATGGTGTACCTCAAATCGACCGCGAATCTCAGTACTGGCGGCACCAGCATCGATGTTACCGAGATGATGCACCCCGAAAACGTGTTTTTGTGTGAAAGGGTGGCGCGCATCATCGGTTTGGATGTATGCGGCATCGACATCATGGCGCGCAACCTCACCCAACCACTCAAGGAAAACGGCGGTGCCATTCTCGAAGTGAATGCCGCCCCTGGCTTCCGCATGCACTTGGCTCCGGCCGAAGGGCTGCCCCGCAACGTAGCCGCCCCGGTGATCGACATGCTCTACCCTCCTGGAAAACCATCGCGTATTCCAATCATTGCTGTTACGGGTACCAATGGCAAAACCACCACCACCCGCCTCATTGCGCACATGGTGAAAAATGCCGGCTTCCGCGTGGGCTTTACCACTTCGGATGGTATTTATGTGCAAAACCACATGCTCGACAAAGGCGATACCACCGGTCCGCTCAGCGCCGAATTCATCCTCAAAGATCCAACTGTAGAGTTTGCGGTGTTGGAAACCGCCCGTGGAGGTATTTTGCGCTCGGGCTTGGGCTTCAGCCGCTGCGACATTGGCGTGATCACCAACATTGCTGAAGACCACCTGGGGCTCAACGACATCAATACCCTCGACGATTTGGCCCGCGTAAAATCGGTTGTAGCCCAAAGCATCAAACGCGATGGCTGGGCGGTACTGAATGCCGACAACCCCTGGTGCGTGAAAATTGGCGAAGAACTCAAGTGCAACATCGCCTATTTTTCGATGGACGAAAGCAACCCGCTCATCAAAGCCCATGGCAAGAAAAACGGCATTGCAGCGGTTTTCGAAAACGGCTATATCACCATCAAAAAAGGCGATTGGAAAATACGGATTGAGCGCGTAACCACCATTCCGCTCACCATGGGCGGCAAGGCGCGCTTTATGATTGAAAACGTGCTGGCAGCGGCCCTTGCAGGCTATTTGCAAGGCTTCCGAACCGAAAACATCCGTTTGTCGCTCGAAACCTTCATCCCATCTGCCGCCCTTACCCCGGGTCGCATGAACATTTTTGAGTTCAAAGACTACCGCGTCATGATCGATTTCGCCCACAATGCCGCCGGCTATTTGGGCATTGAAGAGTTCATGTCGAGCGTAGATTCACCCTTGAAAATCGGCATCATTGCCGGCACGGGCGACCGCCGCGACGAGGACATACAGGAGTGTGGGAAAATCGCAGCCCGCATGTTCGACCACATCATCATCCGCCAGGAGAAGCACCTGCGTGGCCGTACCGGACAAGAAATCATTGATTTGCTGATTGCCGGCATCAAGGAGGTAGATAAGCATGTGCCTTATGAGGTGGTGCCCAAAGAGGTAGAAGCGCTCAAGCACGCCATGGGCATGGCACAGCCAGGCACCTTCATCACCGCCCTCAGCGATGTCATAGACAATGCCATAGAGGTGGTGCAAGATTACCAAGCCCGTGAAGCAGGTTTGAAGTAAACAGCACTTATATCTGAAGTCGGAATTCATGTAGAAACACCTAGAATTCCGGCTATTTCTTTGTGCACTTTGTGCACACTTTGGTGGCCTTTGTGGTTAAACATCCCGCATTTTAGGCAAGCAACCAAACCTCTACGCCCCCAGCTTGTTTAAGTATCATGTTCGGACTCTTCAAATCAAAATCGCCCCTCGAAAAGCTGCAAGCGCAGCATGCCCAATTGCTGAAAGAAGCCTTTGAGCTGAGCAAAACCAACCGCAAGGCATCGGATTTAAAAACAGCCGAAGCTGATGAAGTGGCCAAGAAGATTGAGACGCTCCAGAAAAGTTAATTGGCAGCCGATATCTTCATCTCGATAGACCCTGGGCACTTTCAAATGCTGGAATTTGGCACCATAACCCCGATCAGGTGCCATTAGCTTTCAGCTTTGTAGATGGGCAGGCCTACACGCGCAATATGCGCTTTCAATGAATCGCTTTCCAAACTCTGAAAATCAACCAAATCAACCCGCATGGGCAGGTGGCTTTCGTCGAACAGGCTTTGTATTTTGCTCCGCAAACGTAAATCAGTTGCGGGCTCCATGATGGCCAAATCGATATCGCTGCCTGCTTTGTGATTGCCTTTGGCCCTGCTGCCGTACACATACACTAACTTTATTTCGGGAATTGTCCCCAAAATGCTCCTCAAGGTTGCCAGCTCGCGTTCGTTTAAACCAAAGCGAGCTGCTTGTTCGGCTATAGCAGCTGCTGCACTCATGTGTGGAGATTTTGTTTGAGAAATGCATGCAAAGCAACCAAGGCTGTGTAGGTTTCTTCCCTGAATAACTTTTCGGCTTGCATGAATTTTTCATCACTGTAATCGTGCGAGAGTTGGTTTCGCATGTCATAACCATCCATGAGGGCTTGCACTTGCGTTATATAACCTGCTTCATTGGCTTGTCGGAGCGTTTCTTTAGGCGAGGGCCTAAACACAAAGCCTTGGTATTCGAGATAATCTTTCAAGGTTTTCCAAGCAAGCTCCAAGGTGAATTCGAAGCGCTGCATCAATCCGTTGCGCTCGAGCTCATTCAACTGGGGTATTTGTACCGCTTCTTGCAATCGCAAAAAGGCCCTGTCGAAATGCTCGAAACGCTGCTTCCACCGGATGTCCTGACCGTCCATATTTCAAAAATAGCGAAAAATGCGGTGACGAATCATGAAGATTGTATGGCAAGCAACGCTTGACACTGCTGTAAAACTGCCGGCCAATGTGATTGGAGGGTTTGCCTTCTGCCTTTGAAAAGCCTTCTAGAAGTCGATGATGATACCAATGGTTGGCAGGCGTGTGCCAGCTGTATTCGGTATTTCATCGGCCTGATAACGGGTAGGGTCGTTCGGGTCAACCAAGGGTGCACCAGTCACCGGATCAATTTTGGCAACAATGAAAGGATTGAGCACCGTTTGCTGGTTCAATAAATTCTGTACATCCACATAGAAGTTGAACGCCCACTTCTCGAAATTCCACTTTTTATCAACGCGTATATCAAGCTGCTGGGTAGGTCCACCGCGTTGGGTATTGAGGTTGGCAAAATCAAATACAGGGCGTTGCTGCACATCCCACACTGCACGCGTTAAGGTCAAAGTGGGGTCGTAGGGTGTGATGGGTGCACCACCAACGTAGCGGTAACGCACACCCAATTCCCAGTTTTTCTTGAATATTTTTCCGCCGGTGAGGGTAAAAATATTGCGATTATCCCATGCCGAAGGAATAAACTCTCCTGCGGCATTCTGAAATTCTGAACGCACCCATGTATACGAGAAAATACCATAGAAGCCTTTGTTGAGTTTTTGTTGGGCCAAATATTCAAGGCCATACGATCGGCCATTGTTGGTGCTGGTGGCAGGTGCATTGCCAATCACCCCAAAATCGCTTCCCAAATTCGCCAGGCTCACACCCTGGTCGAGCAAGAAGGGATACTGAAAATAGTTCTTGTAAAAGCCTTCAAAGGTGCTTCGGAAATTCTTGGTGCCAAAATATTCAAAGCCGGCTACGTAGTGGTCAACACCAATGTATTTCACCCCATTGTCGCGGTTCACCAAATTACCTGCATTGTCGCGGAAACCAAGGACTGTATATGCAGGCAATTGGTAGTAGCGACCAACATTGGTATTAAAGCTGAGTTTTGGCGCAAAGTTGTAAGAGAGCGAAAAGCGCGGCGAAAATTGGTCGAGCGGATTGCGCATGCTCTCGGCAAAGTTGTTGCCATCGATACGCAAACCGGCACTCAAAACGAGTATTTCTCCAAAAAAGCCTTTCGATACCTGGCCAAAAAAGCCATAACGGGTTAAAAACAGCTCGTTGCTAAAATTGCGGTTTACAATAGTGCTTCCCACCAGATCATTGGTATTGTTCTCTACAAAATAGCGCGCCCGGTCGATGTTTACCCCATAATTGATTTTCCATCCTTCCTCTGTACGGATGTTGTTCTCGTAGCGGAAACGGTTTTCACTTTCCTGGCTCTTGAAATCCTGAAGCTTGAGCTTGCTTTCGTCGTTGTCTTGGTACTTGAAGCTGACGTTGTTGAGCATGTTTCTGCTCAATACAAAGGTGTGATAACCGTTTTTGCGGTACCGTTTGTACACCAAACCATTGGTGTAGTTCCACTGCGTATTCACCGGCAAATTTCCCAAAATATAGCGCTGCTGCTTCACCAATTGGCTGTCGACATTGGGGTTGATGGCTGGGTCGTAGCTCAAATTGAGTCCGGTGTTCAAGGCAAACTGGTCGATGGCGCCCAGGCCAACGAAGTACACCTCGTTTTGGTTATCGATTTTGTACTTCACTTTGCCTTGAAAACCGTTAAAAGTGGGCAAAAAGGGCAATCCAATGGCATTGAACAAAAACTGCAAATAACTGCGACGTGCTGAAACCACATAGGATATCTTTTCATTGATGGGGCCTTCGGCAATGAGGCCGATGTCGCTTGCCCCTACAATGCCTCTGAAAGCGGCTTTGTCGGTACGTGGGTCCTTTTGCTTGAACTCAAATACCGAGCTCAAGGTATTTCCCCTGTTCGAGGGGAAGGCGCCAGAGTAAAAGTCCACCTCTCGGATCATGTCTACGTTGATGATGCCCACTGGTCCGCCCGAGCTGCCCTGGGTGGCAAAATGGTTGATGGTTGGTACTTCCACGCCATCGAGGTAAAAGCGGTTTTCGTTGGGCGCACCGCCGCGAATGATAATGTCGTTACGGAAACTGGCGCCACTCGATACGCCCGGTAAACTCTGAATGGCGCGTGAAATATCTCGGTTACCACCCGGGTTTCGTTGGATTTCGGCCACGCCAATGGTGCGCAGTGAAACTGGACTCTCCTCGGTTCGGGTAAAGGCCGATGCTTGTACTTCCACTGCTTGCAAACTGCGGGCATCCTCTTCTATTTCAATGTTCACGATGGCGGGCCGCGAGTTCACCACTTGGATTTCGAAAACCGTTTGTGTTTTGAAACCCAAATAACTCACCTGCACATTGTAAAAACCCGGCTTGAGGTTTTTGATGCTGTATTTGCCATCGATGTCGGTGGTGGTACCAATGGTCGTGTTTTGCAGCACCACGTTGGCAAAAGGAATGGCCTCGTTGGTGTTTTTATTCTTCACCACCCCGCGTATTTCGCCGGTTTGGGCGAACGCCAGAAAGGGGAAAAGCAGCAGGAGCGCCAGCAGAAGATTATTTGCGCGCATAAAGGAGCCACCAGGGCGTACCTGGTGCATCGTGATGTTCATAATGATAACCGAAAAAGTAACAACTTATAAAAGCCCAAAGATGGTTTTTGCTTTGTGACCGGGCGCGGTGCGGATTTTCAGCCGCATGTTCGCCCCGGTGTGGTAGGTAGGTGCCGAAATAGAACAACTGTAGCATGCTCAAAACCGAAGGCACAATGTAAAACAGCACCAAATTGATTTCTGGAATCCACAACTTGGCGATGTTGTGGATGATGGCCATGCCCACAATTTGGTACCAGCGCACATAGGTTTTTACAAATTTGAAAAACCAGAGCCAAAAGGGCGGTGGACCGTAGTCGGGATCATCGGCTGTGCCGGCAAAACGGTGGTGCTCGTGGTGTTTGGGCAACATGCGTTTCCAGCTGTTGAGGGCAAAAACAGCCAAACAAATGGCCCCAATGAGGTTGTTGATGCGCCTGTTGGCAGATATGGTGCCGTGCATGGCATCGTGGGCGGTGATGAACAAGCCGGTAAAAAGATGTGTTTGCAGCAAAATCAGCAGTACCAATACCGGCTCAAATCCATTGACCTCCAGGTTTAAGTTAAAGACCAACAAAGCAACCCAGAGCCCCATGATGAGCAAGGCAATTGCTACCCCTTTGCCACTGGCAATTTGCTGGCGGATGTACGAAGAAGATAGGGTAATACTATGCGACATGCTGCTAAGAACAAATCTACAACAGCGGCTTTGATGGAATGTTTATGATGTATGTGAAAATATTTAATATTTCTAACACCCATCGTCCACCGCTATGCGCTATTTCAGCTGCTTTACGATTTTTGGGCTATCGGGTTTGGTTGTGGGCAAATAATAATCAACCAATTCACCATTTTCGTTCACCAGGTATTTCTGGAAATTCCACCAAATGCGGCTCGACTTTTTGCCGTTCAGCTTCTTTTCGGTCAGCCATTTGAAAACAGGGTGTTTGTCGCTGCCCTTGGTGGTGCTCTTTTCGAGCATCAAAAAATCAACGCCGTAATTGCGCTGACAAAAAGCGCCAATTTCTTCCCCTTCGCGGGGCTCTTGGCTGGCAAAGTCGTTGGTAGGAATGCCCACTACCACCAATTCATCTCCATATGCTTCATGCAGGGCTTGCAAGCCCTCCAATTGAGGGGTAAAACCACAGGCCGTGGCGGTGTTCACCAATAGTACTTTTTTGCCTTTGAATTGCTTAAAATCAACCGTTTTCCCTTCCAAGGTACGTGCCTGGAGCTTATAAAAATCTGTTTCCTTTTCCATATTCGATTTTGCATCATCAGCCACTAGGCTACAAGCGCCGAACAAAAAGCAACCCAAAATGAAAGCCCCTTTTCTGATGAAATGCATATGTTGTATAAAGGCGTTCAACACCCAAAAGGTTTAAACTTTTTCAACTTACCATAAATAAGGCATGGCCAAGCGGGCGTTGGACAAAATAAAACCCGGGCAAACAAAAGCCTACCCGGGTATACCAAAAGGATGTAAGTGCTTTACTCAGCAGCCGATTCTGCGGCTTCTGAGGTGCCTTCGGCAGTTTCTGCCTCCATGGCTTCCATTGACTCAGCTGCAGCAGCATCGCCCTCGGCAGCATTGAGTTCAGTGGACGCTTCTTCAAGCATTTCTACTTGGGCAGCTGGCGCAGGCAAAGTGTTCATGCCTTGAACGTCCATGATCAACGGAGCGATTACAAGAGCAACCACCGAAATCAACTTGAGGAGGATGTTCAACGAAGGACCTGAAGTGTCTTTAAATGGATCACCCACGGTATCACCTACTACGGCAGCCTTGTGGGGCTCCGATTTTTTATAATACTTCTGACCGTTGATCATCACACCTTCTTCGAACATTTTCTTGGCATTGTCCCATGCGCCACCAGCGTTCGACTGGAAAATGGCCATCAACACACCTGAAGCGGTTACACCAGCGAGCAAACCACCCAAAGCTTCGGCGCCCAAGGTGAAGCCTACGAGTACAGGGGCAACTACCGCCAACAAACCTGGCAATACCATCTCTTTGATGGCCGCTGCGGTTGAAATTTCAACGCACTTGCCATATTCAGCAACGCCGTCGGCAGCGAGAAAAGTATTTTCGTCTTCTGCAGTCCATTCGCTTCTGTCTTTATCGCCATTTCTGCGCATTACTTCTAATGCCGCCTTGAGGGCAGGAATTTCTGCAAACTGACGGCGAACTTCGGTGATCATGGCCATGGCGGCACGACCCACCGCACCCATGGCCATGGCCGAGAATACGAAAGGCAACATCGAACCCACCAACATGCTGGCCATCACATCGGCTTTCGACAAGTCAATGGTCTTGATTTGCGCAGAGGTCATAAAGGCACCAAACAATGCGAGGGCAGTTAAAGCAGCCGACGCAATGGCAAAGCCTTTGCCAATGGCAGCCGTAGTGTTCCCTACTGCATCCAATTTGTCGGTACGCTGACGAACTTCTTTGGGCAATTCACTCATTTCGGCAATACCACCGGCATTGTCGGAAATAGGGCCGTAAGCGTCAACTGCCAACTGAATACCTGTGTTGGCGAGCATGCCTACCGCAGCAATGGCGATACCATACAAACCACCGAAGTGGAAAGCACCGATGATGCTCGCAGCAATCAAAAGGATAGGAATAGCAGTACTCATCATACCAACGCCCAAACCGGCGATGATGTTGGTAGCAGCACCGGTCGACGACTGGTTTACAATAGACATTACAGGCTTCTTGCCAGTTCCAGTGTAGTATTCAGTGATCAAACCCACCAACAAACCGGCAACCAAACCAATTACGGTAGCAATAAAAATACCGGTAGATGTCATCTCGCGCTGAACGCCATAGAGCATATCGTTGAATACCCAGGTTTCGGGCAACATCCACTTGATGATGAAATAAGAAGCTACAATCATCAAACCAGCCGACAAAAATTCACCGGTATTAAGGGCTTTCTGCGGATCACCACCTTCTTTCACCTTTACGAAGAAAGTACCGAGGATTGACATGATGATGCCTACCGCTGCCAAAACCAATGGCAACAATACGCCTGAAAGACCATTGAAAGCATCTTGGAAACCAGGAGCCATGAAGGCAGCACCCAATACCATGGTACCAATGATGGAACCTACATATGACTCAAAAAGGTCGGCACCCATACCAGCTACGTCACCCACGTTATCACCTACGTTGTCGGCAATGGTAGCAGGGTTCAGCGGGTGGTCTTCGGGAATACCGGCTTCTACTTTACCAACCAAGTCGGCACCTACGTCGGCGGCCTTCGTATAAATACCACCACCTACACGGGCGAAAAGAGCAATTGAAGAGGCTCCAAAAGAGAAACCGGTGATGATGGTGATAACACGGTTGAGATTTTCAGCAGTGTCGGTGCCAAACATATGGCTGTAAATAATGAAGAGCGAACCCAAACCGAGTACACCCAAACCAACCACACCCAAGCCCATTACCGAACCACCCGTGAAGGCAATTTCGAGGGCTTTGCCCAAACTGGTACGGGCGGCATTGGCGGTGCGTACATTGGCTTTGGTAGCTACCTGCATGCCAATGAAACCAGCCAAAGCCGAGCAAAGGGCACCAATCACAAACGACAATCCCACCAATGGCGAAGAGTTTTCGTTGTTGTTGGCAACTGCCAGCAAAATAGCCACAGCAGCTACGAAAATGGCCAAAACACGGTACTCAGCTTTCAAGAAAGCCATGGCACCTTCGGCAATGTGGCCGGCAATTTTTTTCATTTTGTCGGTGCCAGCATCCTGCTTCGACACCCAACGCGACCGGAAGAACGTGAACAATAGGCCCACGACACCGATAACGGGAATGATGTAAATAATTGAACTCATTACACTTATCGTTAATATTTAAAACTCCGCAAAGATAGAATATCGACCGACTTCCCAAACATTAACGAAAAATGAATTTAGAAGTCGTTCAGGCCACTCCATGCAACACAATATGCCAGACAGTAAATCAAAATAAGGCAGCAACCAAGCAGGAGCACTACTCTATTCCACCCATGCATTTGCCCTACTCTGCTGCCCCGAAATTCTGCGTTACCAGTACCATGGGTAAGCTGCGGTATTTGAACGGATCTTCCTCAATGGAGGTACCACAGCCCATGAACCGGAAATCTTTGTGCATGATATTGGCCTTGTGCTCGGGCGATTTCATCCACAATTTAACCGCTGCCCGTCCGAAATCAGCGTAGGTCAGCACTTTGAGCGGCTTGCCATTCAATTGCAAAAAACGATAAGTACCGTCGTCGTTTTTTTCAACATCGTATTCTCCCTCAGCGCCAGTTTTATAAGGGGGCATTTCCAGGATGTTTTCGCCAGTCATGTTAAACTCACCACCTTGATTACTAATCCGTTGTGCCGGTTCACGGTTCTCTTTGTCGGTTTTGTTGGTATGACTGAAAAATCGTTTTACCCGCATTTCGTCGCTGTGAAATATGGCGGCTTTTTCGAGACTTTCGTCATAGGCCAAAGGCGGCAATTTCCGCTTGATTCGGGCTTCGTTGGCAGCAAAAAAAATGGCCGCATTCAACAGGGCGTAATTGGGCTGTTCTACATCTATGTGTTGCTGAGCAGCCGGTGTATTGAAAAAACTATCGGCCGAAAGGGTTTCGTACCATGATTTGTCAAAGTCTTGGGCAAAGATTGGCGCAGCACACACCAAAAAGAATACAAATAGCGGCAAGGTTCTCATAAAGTTGCTTTTTCAAAATGACGATCGCGGGCAAAAGTGTCGATGTGCCTTGATTTTTTTTCCTCGTATATATCAGCAATGGTCACCAAAATACCGGTTTCTTCAACAGCACCGAATTCATCGTTTAAGGCCGTGCCGAAGTTTTTCATGCTGGGCGACAAACCCATGTAGGTATTGATCAATGGCGGTACAATTTCGCCCTTGCCCCGTACAAAAGTGTTGAGCACCTTAAATCCGTCTTTATATTCTAAATCATCAAGTTGGCCGTCGAACTGACCAACATTGGTTTCGTAGCCCAAGCGCAAATCGGCATGCGGACGCACCAGCTCCTCAGGGTCAGGAAAATAATGGTTCATGAAGTAGAGAATGAAGTCGCGGGCTTCACGGTCGAAATGCGGGTACATGGTCACCTTGCCAAAGAGGTACTTGATGTGCGGACGCAGCACTATCATGGCGCCCAGTCCGTCCCACAAATTATCGAGCGAAAACAATCCTTTGGTGCTGCCGGCAGCGGGCTGGTAATCGGGTTGCACGAATGAGCGACCCAATTCGATGGTCAGTGGCAGGTATTCATCCACAAACTTTTGGCTGAAACCAAAGAGATGTGCTGTTGACAAATTGATATGTCCTTCCGCGTCGCGGTGGGCTGAACTGCATTCAATCAAGCGGTAACCAGCTACAATTTCCTGCGTTTCTAGGTCCCAAACAATCAGCTGGTCGTAGCAATCTTCGGAGGTGTCGTTTGCATCCAAATCAACAGGCAAACCGGTACCCCCACCGGCCGCTCTAAAAGTCACTTCACGCAACCGCCCTATCTCTTGCAATACATTGGGTGCGTTGTGGTAATTGACCAGGTAAACCAGTTTGTTGCCTTTGTTGGTGTGCCGCAAAAAACGCTCTTGCGTTAATTCGTTGAGCAACAGCTGGCGGTCAACAGGAGCGATGATGTTTTGCATGTGGTCAAAAATGCTAAAAAGTGAGCGGCTGCACAATGGGTGTGAACAAGATTCTGAGGCGCTGCTTTTTTAAATACGGAGTTCACAGAGGACACGGAGAGAATAATTAGGCCATCGCGGCCCATTGAAAAGTTGACCATCCGCCAAATCAGGGTAGTCTGAATTCCATGGCAGACCGCCATGAGGATCTTTCAGCAGAAAATCAAAGAAAACACACTGAAATCAACCCGCCAGCTCGTACACCTGCTCCCGTACCCAGGCGGCCCAATCTTTGTCGGAACGCGATTTGTCGAAGGTCTGGTAAGGAATGGGCTTGCCAAAAGTGATGACGATGGTTTGGTTGTGCTGGGCGAACATCTCGTCTACCAAATAAAACATCTCAAGGTTGGCCTTGATGCCCAACCATTTGCGGAAACGGGCCAAATTGTAGAAAAAAGGTCTGTTTTTACCAGCAATGTGCACAGGTACAACATCTTTTTGGTATTTGCGCGACTGGCTGATGAAGGTTTTCTTCCACTCCAAATCGGCAATACCGCCCGGCAGTTTGCGCGAAACGAGTCCGGCCGGGAACACCAAAAAAGCCTCCTCACTGCGCAGGCTTTTGTCAAGGGCAAGCAAGGAATCTCTCCCCTGCGCCCCATGTTTGTTCACGGGGATGAACAGCGGCAGCAGCTGCTTGATGTTCATCAGGATGTCGTTCACCAAAAAACGTAAATCGGTGCGTTTTTTCCCCAATTCGTGCATCAGTGCCAAGGCATCGAGTCCACCGAGAGGATGGTTAGCAGCGTAAATCACGCCCCCATCGACCCGCATATTTTCGGCACCCTCCACCCTTATTTTCACACCAAAATGCTGGAGTACCTGCTCCACAAAATCCAAACCCTCGCGGTGACCATGCTGCTGCATGAAGGCATTGATGTCGTCTTCGTGCAAAATGCGGCGGATGTAGGCCAGTACAAAGTGCGGCAATACTTGCAGCAGGCGGGGATTCTTTTGGCGGATGACCTCGCGGATGTCGAGGTATTTGGCGGGAACGCTCATGCGGCAAAGATAAGGTTGCAGGCCAAATACAAAACTCAGGCAAGTGGGCTTTCGTCGCTTACTTCGAGCTGCAACAGCTTAAGACTGCGGTACAAGCCGCCTTCCTTGGCCATGAGCTCGTGGTGGGTGCCAAATTCAACGAGCTGTCCTTTGTCGAGCACCACAATTTTATCGGCATCGCGGATGGTACTGAGTCGGTGCGCGATGATGATGCTGGTACGGCCGGCCATCAGGCTGTTGAGCGCTTCTTGCACCAGGCGTTCCGATTCGCTGTCGAGCGAGCTGGTAGCCTCGTCGAGAATCAGAATGGCCGGATCGCGCAGCACTGCCCGGGCTATGGCGATGCGCTGGCGCTGACCGCCGCTGAGTTTCACCCCACGCTCACCCACAACCGTATCGAGGGCTTCGGGAAAGCTGCTAATGAAATCCCAGGCATTGGCCTTGCGGGCAGCCTCGGCCACTTCTTCCCTGCTGGCCCCGGGTTTTCCGTAGGCGATATTTTCGAAGATGGTGCCGCCAAACAAGACCACATCTTGGGGTACCACGGCCAAATTGCTGCGGTAAGCACTCAAATCGTAATCGGTGATGGGTTTGCCATCTACCAGCAATTGGCCTTGCTCGGGCGCGTAAAAGGCCTGTACCAAACTCACCAAGCTTGATTTACCCGCCCCGCTCGGTCCTACCACCGCCAGCTTTTCGCCAGGTGCCACTTCAAAACTAAGGTCGGTAAGCACCGGAATTTCGGGCCGGGTAGCATAGCGGAAATGCACTTTGTCGAACTGCAGGGCGCCAGCCAATCGGAGCGGCTGTTTTTGAGCATCCATGCTCACAGGCTCCACAGCTTCGTGCAATATTTCAAACACCCTTTCGGTGGCACCCAAGGCCTTTTGCACTTGTGCATACAACTCGGCAAAGCTGCCCATGGCGGCGCCTACAAAGGTGCTGTAGAGGATGAAGCTGGTGAGACTGCCAATGGTGAGTTCGCCTGTACTCACCAAAGTGGCACCAAACCAAACTACGGCCACAATGCTACCCAGTAAGGCAAAAATAATGAAGCTGGCAAAAGCTCCCCGGTAAACAGCTCCCTTGAGCGCCAATTTCACTACCGCAGCAATGCGTTCGCTGTAGCGGTTGCTTTCGTGCCATTCGTTGGTATAGGCTTTCACGCTGGCAATGGCCTGCAAGGTTTCTTCCACCACGGTATTCGACTCGGCCAGCTCGTCTTGCGCCTGCCGGGCCACCTTGCGGATGGCCTTGCCGAAAATAACGGCCAGCACCACCAAAATGGGGAAAACCGACAACATCATCAGCGTGAGCTTGCCCGATGTGTAGGCCAACAAAGCAATGCCTCCAATGAGCACCACTACCTGGCGGAGCACTTCGGCGAGGGTTGTGGTAAGCGTATCTTGAATTTGCGAAAGGTCGGCGGCAATGCGGCTGTTGATTTCACCTACACGGCGGCGGGCAAAGAAGTCCATGGGCAGTCGCAAAATCCGCCCAAAACTTTCGCGGCGCAAATCGGCCAAACTGCGTTCACCTACTTGCACAAAAAGGTAAATGCGGCCGAACGAAATGGCTGCCTGCAAGGCCAAAATGCCCAGCAAAGAAGCGGCGATGAGGTGGATGCTGCCCATAAAACCGGGCGTTCCTGGTTTTAAGGCTGCATCGATGAGTTTGCCCATCAAAAAGGGGAAACTGAGCGACAACAAACTGCCAGCTGCAAGCAAAAAGAGGCCGAAAATAAACATCCCGCGGTATGGCCGCAGGTATTGCAGCAGATAGCGGGCTTTTTGCAGGCTGTCGCGGTTGATTTTGGCTTTGGGAAGTTCTTCTTCGCCTTTGTTGTTAGAATTAAATCGGGGTCGTGCCATCAGGCTTGTAATCGTTTTGTGATTAAACCATGCACCACACCAAAAAGTTGCCTCGCATTGAATTTCCGCCAATGCAAATCGTCTAAATCGCCGCCAAAATTGAAATAATAGTCGATGTTCATGGCCCGCATTTCGTCCAATACATGCTCGCGGAAGTTGAGGGCGGCAATCCAGCCCTGCTCTATATCGCCAAACCACTCTTCGTAGTAGCAATCGTCGGAACCGTGGAAATTGAGCACGTTTTCACCAATGAGGATGAATTTATCGATGCCCTCATCTACCAACAAATCAACGACCTCGGTTTTGAGGGTGGCGATGTCGTTGCCAATGGCGTCGTTCCATTCACCTATGAATTCAATGATGGCGAAACCAAAATCATAGTCGGCCCAGAGAATTTTGAGATATAGGGTTTCTGAGCCAAACTCGTCCCACTGCGGGTGGATGGCATGGTCGTAAATGTGGTGGGTATAGGCAAATTGCGAGTATTCGCGACCGTAAAAGGGCGAGCGTTCGTCGTCGGCCGCCGTATAATCATCTACCCAATTGTAAAATGGCTCTATGTTGTGCATATCAGCGGTTTCGGTAGGCTTCGATGGCGGCTTTGACTTGTTTGTGGGTGTTGAGCAGCTGTTCGGCCAAGTCTCTCTCAATTTGCAACTCATCCATGAGCATGCGCACGCCTCGGTCTACCAGCTTGTGGTTGGTGAACTGCATTTGCACCATTTTATTGCCTTTTACATAGCCCAATCGCACCATCACCGAGGTGCTGAGCATGTTGAGTACAAGCTTTTGGGCGGTGCCGCTTTTCATGCGGGTAGAGCCGGTCACAACCTCGGGACCCACCGCTACCTCCACCGGCAAATCGGCCGTGCGGGCCAAGGGCGAACCCGGATTGCAGGTGATGCCGCCCGTGAGGATGCCCCGTTGCTTGCAGGCTTCTAATGCACCCAACACATAAGGCGTAGTGCCCGAGGCAGCAATGCCTACCACGGTATCGAGTGTGCTGGGCTGCCACGCTTCGAGGTCGCGCCAGCCCTGTTCGCGGTCATCCTCGGCAAATTCTACGGCCCGGCGGATGGCCGTATCGCCCCCGGCAATGAGTCCAATCACCCGGTCGAAAGGCACTCCGTAGGTAGGCGGACATTCGCTCGCATCTACAATACCCAAACGGCCGCTGGTGCCGGCACCCATGTAAAACAGCCTTCCTCCCTGCCGCATGCGCTCATACACGGCCTCGGCCAGTGCTTCAATCTGCGGCAAGGCTGCAGCCACGGCCATGGGTACTTTGTGGTCCTCGGCATTGATGGCCTCGAGCAGCTGGTGGGTGCTCATGCTTTCGAGTGCGTCGTAATGCGAGGGCGACTCGGTGATGCGGTTAAATTCGTGCGACACGCAATGAAAATTTAGGTAGGTGCAAATTTTACTGCAAATTTGCACAGCTTCGTCGAGGCTTTCAAACTAAATCGGAAAGCCCGCGGTTATTAATCACCATGAACGACCCACAAACACCGTCGAACAAACGTTTACAAATTTGGTTGCCCCTGCTTTTTGCCGCCGTTTTGGCGCTGGGCATGTACCTCGGCACCCGCCTGCAGCAAATCCAACAGCCCGGCACCCGCATTTTGCTGCGCAACAACAGCAAGGTCGACCAAATCTTACAGCTCATCCAAAACCGCTATGTAGATACGGTGGATGCAGCCTTCATTACCGACCAGGCCGTTCAAGATCTGCTCACCCAGCTCGACCCCTACTCGGCCTACATTCCCGCCGCCCATTACGAAGAAGCCAACCAGCCACTCGAAGGCAATTTTGAGGGCATTGGCATTGAATTTTATAAACTCAACGACACCATTTTGGTGGTGAGCGCCATTTCGGGCGGCCCCTCAGAACAGGTGGGCATCCGCGGAGGCGATAAAATCATCGAAGTAGATGGTGAAAACGTGGCCGGCATCAACATCAGCAACGACGATGTAATTAAAAAACTGCGTGGCAAAAAAGGCAGCAAGGTAAAGGTAACGGTAAAGCGGAACGGACAAACCGAGCTCCTGGCATTCACCATTACCCGTGATCGTATTCCGATTTACAGTGTGGATGTGGCCTATTTGCTCAATTCCACCACCGGCTACATCAAAATCAACAAATTCAGCGCCACCACCGCCGATGAATTCCGCGAAGCTTTCCTCAAACTCAAGCAGCAAGGTGCTATAGAAGCCTTGGTGCTCGATTTGCGCGGCAATCCGGGTGGTTATTTGGATGCTGCCATTCGCCTGGCCGATGAGTTTTTGCCCGCTGGCAAACTCATCACCTATACCCAGGGCCGCACCCAGCCCCGCCGCGATTTCAAGGCAACGGGCAGCGGGCTTTTCGAAAAAGGCAAGCTCACCGTATTGATCGACGAAGGATCGGCTTCGGCCAGTGAAATTGTGTCGGGCGCCATTCAGGACCACGACCGCGGCACCATCATCGGACGCCGTTCGTTTGGCAAAGGATTGGTACAAGAGCAGTTCGATTTGCGCGATGGCTCAGCCGTGCGGTTGACTGTTTCGCGTTATTACACCCCGAGCGGCCGCTCTATCCAAAAGCCCTATGAAAGAGGTGGCGAACGCGAAGATGACTTTTTTGAGCGGCTCGACCGCGGCGAATTGTTTAGCGCCGACAGCATCCGATTGGCAGATAGCACCGTGTTCCGCACTGCGAGCGGTAGGATTGTTTATGGCGGTGGCGGCATCATTCCCGACACCTTTGTACCTGCCGACAGCAATAAATTCAGCGATTTCACCAACGAATTGCTCAACACCGGCACGCTCATTCAGTTCAGCTACCAGTATGCCGACCAGCGCCGCGAGGAACTCAAAAAATTCGCTAATGCTGCTGCTTTTGTGGCTGGCTTTCAGGTAAAAGAAAGCGATGTGCAGAACCTGCTGCGTTTCGCGGAAAGCGAAGGTCTCAAGCCG
>CAZNWC010000011.1:23359-87314 GCA_964577055.1 uncultured Chitinophaga sp.
AGAAAGCGATGTGCAGAACCTGCTGCGTTTCGCGGAAAGCGAAGGTCTCAAGCCGGCCAATGCCAGTTGGCGCAAAGATTTATCTGCCCTGCAGCTTTTCCTCAAGGCCAATTTAGGTCGACAGCTGTACGGCAACGATGCGTATTACCCAACCATACACCAAAGAGATAGTACGTTGAAAAAAGCGATAGAGTGAGGTGGGTGGATTGCTGGACTCGAGAGCATGGCTTCGAGAACCTCAGCCAGCGTTGGTAGCATCCAATATTTTGGTGAAAACATGAATTGTTTTCGATTCTATCAAATTAAACGCTGAAAAGAATTAAAAAACTTGCATCAGAAACAAATTGATTTAATCAACATCCTGCATAGGACCATCGGTGCTTGCTCGCACCGAGCGATGCCGAAGTGAGGCGCTCAAAGGCACCGGCAAAAAAAAATCCCGACCAATGGCCGGGATTCTTTTTTGCATTACTGCGTTGATTACTGAGCAGGAGCTTCTTCAGTAGCAGGAGCTTCAGTAGCAGTAGTGTCAGCAGCAGGAGCTTCTTCAGCAACTACTTCTTCTTCAGCTACAACTTCTTCAGTAGCAGTGGTTTCTTCGGTAGCAGCTTCTTCAGTGTTGTTGCAAGCTACGGCGAACAAAGTCGCGCTTACCATCAGGAGGGCAAATAATTTTTTCATGAGATAGTGTTTTTAACGCCACAAAGGTAATCAGCTTTTTGAATACCAACCAAAAATTTTGAAGAAAAGATACATATTTCTTTTCCACTCACTATCAACAAGTTAAGGGCTTATTACCAGCCTGATCCTGTGCATAACCCTGAATGCAGCATGTATGTGTATGCTGTTTAGGTCACTTTTCTCTGAAAAACAAGTTTACAGGCACACCCGTGAAGTTGAAATTTTCGCGCAGCTTGTTCTCCAAATAGCGCTTGTACGAATCGCGGATGTATTGCGGCAAGTTGCAGAAGAACACAAAAGTGGGAGGTACCTGCTTGAGCTGGGTTACATACTTGATGCGAATGTATTTGCCCTTCCAAGCCGGCGGCGGATAGTTTTCAATGATTTGCAACATCACTTCGTTGAGCTTATTGGTCTTGATGTGCTGCTGGCGGTTTTGATATACATCCATGGCCGTTTCAACCGCCTTCAAAATGCGTTGCTTTTCAGTGGCCGAAATAAAGAGAATGGGCACATCGGTGAAAGGCGCGATGCGTTCCTTGATGGCTTCTTCGAATTTTTTGGTGCTGGTATGGTCCTTTTCAATCAAGTCCCATTTGTTTACCAAAATCACGATGCCTTTCTTGTTCTTTTCAGCCAAATGGTAAATACTAAGGTCTTGGGCCTGAATGCCTTCGCGGGCATCGATCATGAGCATGACCACATCTGAATCTTCGATGGTACGCACGGTACGCAGCACCGAATAGAACTCGATGTCTTCGTGTACCTTGGCCTTGCGGCGCAATCCTGCCGTATCAATAAGGGTAAAATGGTGGCCAAATCCCTTGTATTCGGTGTGGATGGTATCGCGCGTGGTTCCGGCTATGGGGGTCACAATGGTACGCTCATACCCCAACAGGGCGTTGAGCAGCGTTGATTTGCCGACATTGGGCTTGCCCACCAAAGTGACTTTGGGCAATTGTTCGCCCGACTGCTCTTCTTCGGGCGGTAGGGCCTTTACCACCTCATCGAGCAATTCGCCCGTACCACTCCCTGTTTGCGACGAGATGGAATACACCTCGCCCAATCCGAAGCCGTAGAATTCGGCAGAACCAGGTTCGCGGTCGTGGTGATCGACCTTGTTGGAAATCACAAAAACCGGCTTTTTGGTGCGGCGCAATACATCGGCCAAAGCCTCGTCGAGGTCGGTAATGCCAGTGGTTACATCCACCATGAACAAGAGCACATCGGCTTCTTCTACGGCAATGTGTACCTGGCGGCGAATGGCTTCTTCAAACACATCTTCCGAACCCGACACATAGCCCCCTGTGTCGATGAGCGTAAACTGCTCACCAGTCCACTCGGCCTTGCCATAATGCCGGTCGCGCGTAACCCCCGAAAAGTCATCGACGATGGCCTTGCGACTCTCGGTGAGGCGGTTGAATAAAGTTGATTTGCCCACATTGGGGCGGCCTACAATGGCAACGATGCGACTCATGATCCTTGTTTATATCCAAAATAGCGGAGTTGACGATCGTCGTTCCGCCAGTTTTCTTTGATTTTGACGAAAAGCCCGAGGTAAACCTTTTTGCCCCAAAACTTTTCCATATCTAAACGGGCAGCTGTGCCCACTTTTTTCAATTCTTTGCCCTGGTGCCCAATCAGGATGCCCTTTTGTGTGGGTCTTTCCACATAAACTGTGGCCTCGATGCGGAGAATGTCGGGTTCATCTTTGAAAGCATCCACCAACACCTCACTGGCATAAGGAATTTCTTGCTTGTAGTTCAAGAACACCTTCTCGCGGATGATTTCAGCAGCGAGGAAACGCTCCGATTTGTCGGTAAGTTCGTCTTCTCCGTAATACGACTCCCCTTCGGGCAACATTTCCACTATCTGCTGCATCAAAACATCGGCGTTGTAGCCATGCTCGGCCGATAACGGCATGACCTTGGCTTGTGGCGCAAGGGCTTCCCATTCTTTGATGAGGGCAGGCAGTTGTTCGGCCGGTAATTGGTCGACCTTGTTGAGGACCACGATTAATTTGCTCTCGGCCTGCAGGATTTCCTGGCGGTAACTTTCTACATCCGTCGGATCGGTTACGTCAATCAGGTATAATATCACGTCGGCATCTTCAATGGCCGATTCTACAAAACGCATCATGGCGCGGTGCAGACCGTATTTGGCCTCGAGGTAACCTGGGGTGTCGCTGAACACGATCTGGTAGTCGGGCTGGCTCACAATGCCCAAAATTCGGTGGCGGGTCGTTTGGGCTTTGGGCGTCACGATCGACAGTTTCTCCCCTACCAAACGGTTCATGAGGGTCGATTTGCCGGCATTGGGCTTTCCGAGGATGTTAACGAAACCTGCTTTGTGTGTCATGCTGCTTGGCTTGCAAATTACAAAACGACGCCTTTTGTGCATCGTTCCCCATGCAAGCAGGCGGGTTGGCCTGCGAAAAAAAGCCCCGGCTTTGGCAGCCGGGGCTGGTGGTCTCGGCAGGAATCGAACCTGCATCTTAGGCTCCGGAAACCCACATACTATCCGTTGTACTACGAGACCCTAAGGGAGTGCAAAGATAGAAATTTCACTGAAATAACCGAAAGGAGCTTGTTCCATTCAAATGTACCCTGCCACGGAAAAAAGCCTCAAAGCCGGGAGTACCCCTTACCGAATGCTCCGCCCCTCTTGTTTAGAAAAGCTTAATGGACTTATTTTACATCATGTGGAAAGTTCATGCTTACAGATTCGTTTACATTTTCTTGGTATTTGCCCTGCTATTCGCTTTCGACAGCATAGCAAAAACAAATTGGTTTGCGAACATACCCGTGGTCATGGGAATGGCTTCGGTATTGTTGGGTGTGGGTTTGGCACGTCGCATGGAGAAGGCAAAGTCGAAAAAAAACGACATTCAGATTTGACTTTTAAATAAAAGCCCTATCTTTGCAGTCCAATAACAGTGCGGGGTAGAGCAGTGGTAGCTCGTTGGGCTCATAACCCAAAGGTCGCTGGTTCGAGTCCAGCCCCCGCTACAAAGAGATAAAAGTCGACTTTATAGTCGGCTTTTATTGTTTTATTCCCGTTGTAAAACCTTGGAAATAAGCCAATTATTCAGACATTATAGTTGGCCTATATGCTTAACTTTTCTTATTAATCTCCCATGAATGAAAGGCTGAGGCCAAGAAGAAGAGGGCACAAAGCTAGAGTGAAAGGCCCTAGGGAGACGCCAGAGTAGACTTTGTCAAGTGCTCTGATGCAGTGCGGTGCCTGAAGATGGGCAAAAGTATAGGAGATGTTGCAAGTAGGTAAGAAATACTAGTTGGGACTGTTCAAAAGTCAAGTGGATGAGCTTCCGGCTATGGCTGATTATGATTACTCTTTATGTGGGGGAACAATGAAAAATTAAGCAAATTGATTTAACTATACTGCTTAATTGCTAGCCATTATTTCACTTTTTATATATTTGTTAATGTTTAAAAATTCAAATAATGAAAAGAATAATAATTTTTTTAGTACTAATCCTATCATCATTTGGCGTTCTTTCTAAACCAAAAAAGTACAAGGCTCCTTGGACTTTAAATGGAGTCATATATATTGATGGGTTAGATAGTGCGGCCAATAAAATCCAAAAGAAAACGGGCTTGAAAATCGGAACTCATGCCGAACTAGTGGTTTTCAATAAAGAGGATTTTTTAGATGAATTGAGATTATTACCTAAAATAGTAAACAACATACAGGCGATAGATACTTCACTAGAAGATTATTTGATGACAAAGAGAAATGGCTTCAAAGTTATGGTAGGTAATTATGAGAATGGGTTGAAACAGGGGGTTTTTGAATTGCGTCAATATTACTTTACGGCAAAGAGCCTAAACTCGGAATATGAAAGGCAATTCGCAGATTATTATGGTAAGAGATCCTTTGATTGCAAATTTGTATTATTAGCTAAAATATACTTTAAGAATGGAAAGCCTCAAGGCAAGCTGCAATGTTTAATGTTGGGATTTCTTGAACCTTTTAAATTAAATAGTTACACAAAAGATAAGAGCAATAATCAAAGATACGCAATTCAAAGGGCGCTAGACGAAATGAATGCGGACCGGCAGTTAAAAAACACACTTGAAGAATCAACCCGCTATGAGGGATATAAAGTTTTTAATTCAAACGCCCTATATTTCCAAAAACTGAACTATCACTTGAATGAATATACTTTCCATGAGATTTTGAATTCTGTATTTTTTATTGAATACAACGTTGGTGAAGATGGGCTACTCAATGGGAATGGTACAATATACTTTGGTATGCAGCACAATTTGGATTCATTGGGAAAGTTGGGTTTATTTTCCAGCAAACGTGAATACATACGTTATCTAGACGGGAGTATTTACGAAATGTTGCTTTTTCCTGTAGAATCTACTGCTGAACGAGTTTTGATACAAAAGAAAAATCATCTTGAATATAATGTTCTGGCTATCACAAATCTCCCGATTTGTTTTTATAGTTTTTATTTTGATAATTTTCGTTACCAAAAGGTCAATTTAGGTTTCGGTGGAGTTAGTATACAACAAAACTCAGGTGGTGTGGAATCTTATACTTTAGTAGACTTAAATTCTCTATATCAGTATTATGCCAGTCATTTTGGTCCAACACCAAATATTAATTCTTTATACAAATTATATCATGGCAAAGATACATCCTTTTTAAAAGCCGAGTATACTTTCAAAAATGGACTTAGGCAAGAGCAGGCTTTCATTTATAATATGAATAACAATAAAGAGATTGAATACAGGTTAAATTATTTAAATGATAGATTACATGGCAATTGTGAGGTGTATTATTTAAATGGGAAACTAGCATTTTCTGTAAATTACCTAAATGGTATGCCTGTTGAGATTACTTCCTTTTGGGATTCAGAATGTTGTAATCCTTTCGTATCTAAATATTCTCACAATATGTATACCATAGTCGGTGGTGATTTGATTCCGACAGATGTTGGTTATTTTAGCGTAAAGAGTCGAGATGATATACAGTCATTTATTGACCAGGGCTATGAATTACAATTTCCAAAAGGATATTTCAAGCATGTTACTATAAAATACCGGGTGGATAGTGTACTTTCAACCAGATATCCTGGCAAATATTTCAAAACATCAGTTGCTCAAGGACAGATTATTTACTATGCTGGTGATAAAGTCGTTTATAAAATCGATGAAGTCGAGAATGGAACTGTAACAGACTATGCTTTCTTTGATAAAAATGGCCGCATTATTCGTTCACGTAAAACAGATGCAAAAGAACTAGAAGATTTATGGAACACCATCAATGATGTTGTAGATTCAGAAAATGCTAAGCAAATAAATTGCAATTATTGTTCCAAGGTTGTTAAACAGGGCACATCGTACGTTATTGAAGAAGTACCTTGTACAGATAAAAGCGGTAAACGTGCAACCTTGGTTGGGGGTGGCAGGCAGTACTTCTGCTCGGTTAAATGTCAACAAGAATATATATGTAATAAGTGTGCAATAGATGGTTACAGCCCGTGTCGGTAATTCTTCGTCTGAATGTGAGGTCCTCCCTATGAAGACTTCCCCAATTTAGCTCAATTCAAAAGTATAGTTTTCAATTAAATTGTTGTTGTTGTCATGTTGGAATGTGGGAAACTCGGTTTGGCCTGCGGGGTGTGGGTGGAGTTTTCTATATTTCAACATGAAGGTAGTTGGTGGTAGGCCATTTAGTGATTCATGTGGCCTAAAATTGTTGTAGGTCCACATCCAGTCATTGGCTTTGATTTGTGCTTGTCCTGCGGTCATAAAGATGTTTGGGTCTAGGATGTCTTCTCTGAACGTCCTGTTAAATCTTTCTACATAGCCATTTTGTGATGGACTGCCTTTTTCTATGTGTCTAAGCTCTAGTTGTTGCTCTGTACACCACTCTTGAAGTGCATGCGCGATAAATTCTGGGCCATTGACTACCCTGAGGCATAGGGGTTGACCGCGCCATGCGATCATTTGCTCTAATTCCATGATTACTCGTTCACAGGTGATGCTTTTGGCAATGGTGATGTTCAGGCATTCTCTGTTGAAGTCATCAATGACGTTAAAAGCTCTAAATGGCTTGCCTTGAAAGAGACTATCACGCATAAAATCCATGCTCCAGGTGAGATTTGGACACAATGGTTGCACCAATGGCTGCTTAACTCGTGCAGGTATGCGTTTGCGCGATTTACGCCCCATGGTGAGTTTTGCCATGCCGTAAATGCGGTATAACCGTTTGTGATTAACCATATGGCCATCCGGTCTCAAACAATCGTACATCTTCCAAAAACCCCATGTTGGCAGGCGTTCTGCCAATTTGGTTAGGATTTGACAGTATTGGGCATCCTCGGGGCGCCGTTTTGCTTGGTAACGGTAAACCGAGCTGCTCAAATTGAACATCTTGCAGGCCTGACGAACCGAAAGCGGCTCATACGTTCGAACCACCTCTTTGACCAACTCCCGTTTTTCGTCAGGCCTTAGAGCTTTTTTTCGATAACGTCTTTAAGTACCCGATTTTGAAGTGATAGATCGGCAACAATCCGTTTGAATTGAGCCAGCTCAGCCTCCAGCTCCTTTAGCCGCTTTAATTCGTTCACCTCAAGGCCGCCAAACTTACGCTGCCATTGATAAAATGTCGCCTGGCTAATGCCATGCTCCCGACAAAGATCAGTTACCTTCTGACCCTTCTCATGCGAGGCCAGTATGCTCACAATCTGGCTCTCTGTGAATCTCGATTTTTTCATATTGCTTCCCTAAATTACTACTTTTAACTGTAGCTGTTTTTGGGGAAGTCTTCAAATTGCAATTTTGCGTGTGGGTTAGAATTTTCTCTTTCAGCCTCTTAAAATTCTTACTTTGAAAATAATAGAGCACATATAGCTTGTAAATTACGAATGCACCAAGTCCTATAAATAATAACGGGGCAATGGCAGCTAACATTTCGAAAATAAGTTGAATAATATAAGCGAATAAAGCTGCTACACCCAAAAGGATATAAAATAATCCTTCTAAATTACTCGATTTGCGTCTGGGCATGAAGTTAAAATTGAATTATGGATGGAGATAATGAGAGTTTATTGCTCAAGGGAATCAGTAATTCAATATAAGTTAATCGATGTATTTGATTAGTTTGGTTTTTAGTTCATCATAGCTTTCCTGAGTTATTAATCCTAAATCCAATTTGTCCTTTGCTTTTTTTAGTTCTGCTAAAGCTTTTTCACTTGTGTATCCTCAAAGGCACAATTTCTCCGCTATTGATTGCATTTTCAAGTTGAATCTCAATGAATGTCCCGATATCCATTACGCCTTTTATCATGCCTCGACATCTAATAACAGCATAAAAGCCAGTTTTGGCAGAACCTTTAATGACAATGCTTTTAATTTCCACATTTTGACCAGAAAATGTAATTGGAACATCTCTGCGATACATGAAGCCATCGCTTATCCTAAGTAACCGAATGTTTTTTTTGAAACAGGTGTCCCAATAGTGATAAAATCGCCAATCGAATAGACGGCGTCATCACTTGCCAAATAGGATGAGGGAGATTTCTCTACGGCAATTCCCTTTTTAAGCTCATCAAAGGTTAAAATACTTTCAGCATTTTGTTGGCCTGTAGAGTTTTTATACACCAAAACAACAAAAATTAGCTTGATTATGGCAATCTTATACATGTTACTCCACATTTGAAGTAAAATTAAACAATAAACTTAAACATGGAGAAGTTTCCAAGTATTCACAACAAGTCCAAAGCCGCTTAAAATTCGGTTAGAAAGCTCAGGATCTCCCGCTACCAAGAAGTCCGAACATACGTTCGGACTTTTTTTTGTCTTTTTCGGACATTGAACATCTCCCCAAAGGCTGAAGTCAAATGCCACCGCGCGTGCGTGCGATGTATTTTTGACAGGATTGAGAAACGAAATTGGCTGGCGCACGCAATCTTGAACTTTGCTATCTTCGTGCCATGCGCGACCAAGTTGTATTTGACCTGATAGAACAGGAAAAAACCCGTCAACAGCACGGGATTGAACTCATTGCTTCCGAAAATTTTGTAAGCCCGCAGGTGATGGAAGCCGCCGGCTCAGTACTCACCAACAAATATGCCGAAGGACTTCCTGGCAAACGCTATTATGGCGGTTGTGAAGTAGTGGATCAGGTTGAACAGCTGGCCATCGACCGGGTAAAGCAATTGTTTGGTGTTGAATGGGCCAATGTGCAGCCCCACTCGGGCGCCCAAGCCAATGCTGCGGTGATGTTGGCAGTGCTCAATCCAGGCGACCGGATTTTGGGATTCGACCTCAGTCATGGAGGCCACCTCACCCACGGTTCACCCGTGAATTTCAGCGGTAAACTCTACGAACCCCATTTTTACGGGGTCGAAAAAGAAACTGGCCTCATCGACTTTAGTAAAGTTGCGGCCAAGGCCCGCGAAGTAAAGCCCAAGCTCATCATTTGCGGCGCTTCGGCTTACAGCCGCGATTGGGATTATGCTGCCCTCCGCGCTGTGGCCGATGAAGTGGGCGCCTTGTTGCTGGCCGATATTTCGCATCCATCAGGGCTTATTGCCACTGGTTACCTGAACAATCCTGTACCTCATTGCCACATCATTACCACTACCACCCACAAAACCTTGCGGGGCCCCAGAGGTGGATTGATCATGATGGGCAAAGATTTTCCAAATCCATGGGGCCATACCACACCCAAAGGCGAAATTAAAATGATGTCGAACCTGCTCGACATGGGCGTTTTCCCTGGCACACAGGGTGGTCCGCTCGAACACATCATTGCTGCCAAAGCCATCGCGTTTGGCGAAGCCCTATCGCCTGCTTACAAAGCCTATTGTGGACAAGTAATTGCCAATGCCCAAGCCATGGCAAAGGCCTTTGTCAGCCGTGGTTACCATATCATCTCTGGCGGCACCAACAACCATCTCATGTTAATTGATTTGCGCAACAAAGGCGTAACAGGCAAACAAGCCGAAAATGCGCTGGTGAAAGCAGACATTACGGTGAACAAAAACATGGTTCCTTTCGACGACAAATCCCCTTTTGTCACCAGTGGTTTTCGCGTAGGAACTGCTGCAGTAACCACCCGTGGCTTGAAAGAAGCTGATATGGAAACCGTTGTTTCTTTGATCGACCAGGTGCTCATGGCGCCGGATGACGAAAACAACCTGTCTGCTGTCAAGGCCAAGGTCAACGCTTTGATGCACAACTACCCTTTGTACAAAAGCTGATACAAACGCACCACATCCTGCCCTGCTGTTGAACCAGCGGGGCTTTTTTTTGGCCAAAAGGCTGCAAAAATTAGCCAAATGCGACAGGCGGTCAACTGAGAACGACATATGCTTGCTGCGCAAGTATTTTGGCACAAGCTTGGCAGAGGGGGCTTCGAACATTCAAACCCAACAACCATGTTTAAAACCCTTTTCACGCTTAGCATCGCATTGGGCAGTAGTCTTTTGGCAGATGCACAAAACGTCAACACCAAGCACTTTGCTAAAACGCCACACCACCCTTTGGTAGAGCGCATTCGCCTTGGCTACATTCAAAACGAAGTAACCATGCGTCGAAGCAGTCCAGACGCAAAGCCCGACTCCTTGCATTTTTCAAGCTGGAATGCCGGCAGCTGGCAACTCAATGAAGTGTCGGGATTGCGCTACGATGCACAAGGACGACCCGCACAAATGATCAGCTATGATCAACCCGGTCCATTGGGCAATGTAATGGCCATCACCGAATACAGCTGGCGCCCCGACAACCAATTGCAGCGCTTCAGTGTATCAATGGTATTGGGCAGCTTGCGCCAAGAGCAATTGCGTTTGCAAATGCGATATGACGCCTTTGGCAACAAAACCTCAGCTGTTTTAATGGTCCCCGATAGCCTGGGTCAATTGACCACGGTTTTTGGCGATTCATTGCAATACACCTACAACAGCCGTCACGAAATTGAATCGGTGGCTTTTGCGCTTTACGATTTCACCGGTACCCTTGGCTGGATGTTTTTACAGCAAATCACCAATATTGCCTACCAGCCAAGCGGCCAACCCCTCTCCTTTGAAATCCAAGGCTGGGATGATCAGCTGATGGCCTGGTCGGATCCTGTTTTAATGGATCATTTGCAATGGCAATTTGGCTGGGCTGGTTTCTCTAAGCTTTTTGGCAGCATTGAACTGGATGCCAATACGTCGGTATACGAGCCTGTAGATTTCGTTTATTACGAGCCAACCGATTATCTGCTTTCCTTGTGGGAACAAGGCCGTTTGATGCCCGATATGCAACAAATTGCACAAAGCATTGGCACCAACCGTGTAGCTGATTTGCGTGTATTGGTGCAGGGCCAGGCAGGCTGGGAAGATGCAGCCATGACCACCTTTGGATACAACCAATACGGTATCGAAGAAATTATCAGCCATGTGTACGATTTTGCAACACAAACCCACCTCCCTGTTGAACGCACGGTATATACTTATGGCAACGGCGGCTACATGGCCAGCAAAGAAATGATGTATTACGACGGTACCCGCTGGCAGCCTTATGATGGAACGACCTATACCTACACCCATCAGGCCGATGGAAAGCCAAACAGCCAATTGGTTCGGGTTTTCGACAGCAACACCCTGCAGTATGACAATAGCACCTATGCGGAGTTCTTCTACAACCAGCCAATCGTTGCGAGCAACAATGAACAAGCACGTGCGCTTCCCTTCGAAGTATATCCAAACCCTACCAGCGACTTCGTGCGCATCCGCTTTGGCGCAGGCCAGGACGGAGAAACCACGATACGCGTTCGCAACTTGCAAGGTCAACTGTTGCTCACTGAAAAGCTGAGCAATACCCAAGAAACTGCTCAAATTTCATTGGCATCGCTTCCAGCAGGCATATACCTGGTAGAAGCGGCGGCTGGAAATACATTTGGCACCTTGCGTGTTGTGCGCCAATAAGGCAACACCAAAAAAAATCGAAACCCAAACCCATGAAAATCATCAAGTTAGCTGTCATAAGCTGCCTGCTTGGCGGTCAGCTCTTCGCCCAATTATTGGGCGAAGAGCAACCAAGAGGCAACGATTTGGTTCGCCCTGAGACTTTTTACAAGCTACACCCCGCATTGGCGAATCAGCAAGTTTCACACCCCGATTCGGTGAGTTTTTATGAATACTTCGAGCATGGCCGATGGGAAGCAGCGCAATCCGCACGACTGCAATACGATGCAAAAGGCCGCTTGATTCGGCTGACGTATTTTCAAGAAATGGGCAATTGGGTTCCCTACCGCCGAACAGAAATCAGGTACAACCAGCACGATCAAATTACCCGGATGAGCTTCTTTTTTGAAAGCAACCGGGATTATCTGGAGCATGAACGACACGAATACCAATACCACCCCGGCGGAGAGCTGGCCAGCCACCGTCATTATCGGCGTCAAAAAGACCTGCAGTGGCAGTTGGTTGATGCCGATTCATTGGCATGGCTTTCGGGCGATAGCTTGCCCCAGGCACTCGAATTATTGCAATGGGAATCGGGTAATTGGCAGGTGCATAAAAAGCTACACCAAATTCAATACGCTCAAACCAATTTGCTCCCCTCCTCATTTGTGTACAGCGTTTACGATTCTGTACAAAAACAATGGCTGCCCGAACAGGAATTTCAAGTGCAACACTGGCGTTTGGGATTTAAAGGCTGGTCACATTGGTTAGGCCTGCATCAGCCAGCTTCACTCATCTTTCAGCAGCAAGGCACTGAAAGCCCCTATCATTACCGGCCTACCGATTTTACCGTTTTACAAGCCGCTAACGATGGCCGCGGCATGCAGCCATACTACCGCATGCGCAGCAATCTCGCAGGCAAAAGACTGGTATCGCTGCGCCGTTCGGTATTCGAAAACAACCAGTGGATTCCCGATCAGATCATCCAACTGAGTTGGTACGACGGCAACCGTTTAGACAGCGTTTTGGCACTTCCTTTACGTCCGAATGCCGCACCACGTTATTTGCTCCACATGAATTACGATCAACAAGGTCATCCGGCGCATTTTGAAAGCAGAGAAGAAGTAAAGCATGGCCAGCTGCAAAGGAGGCATTTTGCGTACAACAACACCTATAATGGTTCGGGTTCGCCAAACCTCTTCGAAACCGCATACGTAGATGCCAAAGGCGAAATACACCCGGTCATACGGCAGGAATACCACTACCAAACAAACAAAGTAGCACTATTGCCACCAGGCATTTCGGTGCAAATAAGTGCTGCTGAAATCCAGGACCGGTTGCGTATTCGTACACATGCCAGTGGACTTTACGAAAAAATCCAAATACTCGATGTGCATGGCCTTCCTGCCTGGCAATGGGAGCCGAAATTGCCCGCGCACCAAGAGCTCGAACTATCGCTACATGCACTGGCCCCCGGGGCATATCAGCTGCTGGTTGTGGTAGATGGCCGCTGGGGTCAAGCGAATTTTGTAAAAAACTAACGACTCCTGTCTTTCAGCAGGCACTTCAAAGCTACTAGCCCACCATAACAGAAGTCATGCTCAACGAACCGCCCAAGGTTTCGTCATTAAAGAGGTGCAACGGCTCATTGTTGCAGGCCATGCCCAGCGTATAAAGCAAGGGCAAGTAGTGCTCGGGCGTGGGAATGGCCAGGTTCCAGGCCTGACCTTGTTTGCTGAAGTCGATCAATGCTTGGTGGTTGCCATTTCGGACATGCTTTTTCATGCTTTCGTTGGCTTCTATGGCCCAGTCGTAGCCATAACCGGGCACGTTGAGTTTGTCCCAGGCCACCATGCGCAGGTTATGCACCATATTGCCGCTGCCCACCACCAACACGCCGCGTTCGCGCAGTGCGGCCAATTCGCTGGCCAGGCGGTAATGTGCTGCAGGTGATAAATTGCGGTCGAGGCTCAGCTGAATCACCGGCACATCGGCAGCCGGAAAGAGGTGTTTGATCACGCTCCAGGCGCCGTGGTCGAGTCCCCAATGTTCATCCAGTTCAATGGTCGTGCTTTTGGCCAAGGCAGCGGTTTCTTTGGCTACAGCCGGACTCCCCGGTGCGGGATATTGCACCTCAAACAGGGCTTTTGGAAAGCCACCAAAATCGTGGATAGTCCGCGGCTGCTCCATGGCAGTGACCTTGGTGCCGCGTGTTTCCCAGTGCGCCGAAACACAGACAATGGCGCGAGGCTTTGGCAGTTGCTTGGCTGTTTTGCGAAAGCCTTGTACAAAGGCATTTTCTTCGATGGCGTTCATGGGACTACCATGCCCCAAAAAAAGCACGGGCATACGGGCCTCCCCTTTCCAGTCGGCAGTAAGGGCGTTCAAATCGTTCAACTTCATGGCATTTCCTGTTAAGGGCAAAATGGCCAGCGCAGCAAAAAACTCCCGGCGGTTCATTTTCAATGTTTAAACTTCGAATTTAGAAAAAAGGTTTCATTTTTAAAAACCAGAAACGTGTCGGCCGACTTGGAGATAAAAAATCCATTATTTCAGCTCAAAATCAAGCCAAATTGAGCCACACATAGCAGCGATTTGAGCCGTAAATCGGCTTTTACTTCAAACCGCCCAAAAAGCCCAGCACAGGCACCACTGTATTGGCCGGGTCTTCTTCCATGGGCACATGGCCCAGATGCGGAAATTCAACCAGTACGGAGCCGGCAATCAACTCCTGAAACTGCCGGCCACTGCTGAGGGGTATCCACGGATCTTGACTGCCCCAAAGGATGAGGGTTGGCAGCTGCAGTTGCGCCAGCTCGACATGACGGCTTTTGCTGCCTGGACGCTGCGAGGCACGGTCTAAAAAGGCTTGGCGGTTGCCTTCGCGCCGCATGAGCAAATAGTAACGGCTCACCAGATCACGCGTAACAAGCTCATCGTTTGCATACACCTGCTTTACAATGCCTTTGTAAATGAAACGCGGAGTGGCTTGGCGGAGGTAGTTTTTGCCGGGCACGCCGTTGTTGAGTTTGAGGATGGCCGGGCGTTTGCTGCTTGGCGCCGCTTCGCTGCTGGGTGCTTGTTGCGGCAATCCGGCGGCATCAACCAGTATAAGCCCCGCCAGGCGGTCGCGGTGGGCCAACGCATAATTCCAGCTGAACCAACCACCCATGCTGTTGCCGCAAATCACAAAACGCTGCAAACCGAGACTGTCGGCAAAAGCATCCAAAAAGGCCACCTGGTCTTCAATGCGGTAGCGCTTCTGGGGGTCGGGACCGGTGAGTCCCCAACCCGGCATGTCGACCGAAATGACCCTGTAGCCACCGGCTTGGAGCATCGCAGCCGTCCATCCCTCCCAGGTATGCAAACTGCTGCCCATGCCGTGCAGCAAAAGCACGGGCATCCCTTGACCTTGATCGCGGAAATGCACCTCCATGCCCCATACCTCCCTGAATTGGGAGGGTGCAGCTCCGTAACGTTCCAGCAATTCATCAACCGGCACATCGGGCCGCACGGGCAAGGCCAAAACGGCCATCAAACCAAGGATCCACCACATGATGTATTGAATTAAGTTAAAGCATCATGCTCAAAAATGATGAATTCACGGCAATAAACAAATTACCCTCGAAACAACCGGAAAGCAATCACATGGTGTATATTTGAATCACAAACGCACCAGTACTTCTGTCATGAAACGACTCAGCATCAGCTTTACAACACCCAACGATAATTGGCTCAATGAGCAATTGGCATCGCAAGAGTATAGCAGCAAAAGCGAAATCATCAATGAATTGATTCGGATGGCACGTAAGCAAGAGGAAGAACTTGCCTATATACGCAGCAAAATAAGGGAAGGCGAACAAAGTGGGTTCACCGACCTCACTGCCGAAGAAATTCTACTGTTGGCCAAACAAGGCTAAAATGAAATACAGGCTAAGCAATACTGCTGTGTCTGATCTCATCCGTATTCACAAATACGGATCGAAACGTTTCGGCGAAAAACAAGCCGATAAATATTATCAATACCTATTTGACTGTTTTAAACGCATTGGTTTGCGGCCCTTTGCCTTTGAGTCAGTAGACCATATCGTTACAGGCTACCGGAGGTGTGTTTGTGGGGTAGACGCGATTTATTTCAAAGTTCAGTCAAATGAAGTACTCATCATAACGATCATTGGGCGACAAGACTTTACCCAAATTTTTCGAGCCAACCAGGATTAAATGCCCGCATTTGCTTTCTCTTCAATGCATGGAACAGCATAGCGCCGTTAAATTGATTTGCCGAGCATTAGAAATTTATTATTCGGACATTTTTATCTATTTTTGATCTCACAAACCGCAAATACCATGCATCTCGTTTCTTCAGCCGCCGAGGCGGTAAAACTCGTCCAATCGAACGACCATATTTTTATTCACGGCGCCGTTGCCACTCCCCAGCATTTGGTGAATGCCCTTACTGCCCGTGCTGCCGAATTGCGCAATGTGGAGCTCTACCACCTGCACACCGAAGGCAAGGCTACCTATGCCGAGCCTGAATATGCCGAAAGCTTTCGTGTAAGCGCCTTTTTCATTGGCGCCAACATCCGCCATGCCGTGCAAACCGGTCACGCACAGTACATCCCGGTCTTTTTGAGCGAAATTCCCCTTCTTTTTCGCCGCAATATCCTGCCGGTAGATGTGGTGATGCTGCAAGTTTCGCCGCCCGACCGCCACGGCTTTTGCTCTATGGGCACTTCGGTAGATGCCGCACCGGCTGCTGTTGAAAAGGCCCGCATTGTCATTGCCCAAATCAACAAACAAATGCCCCGCACGCATGGCGACGGCCTCATCCATGTGAGCAAATTTGCCACTTGCATCGAAGTGGATGAACCCCTACCCGCCCACGATTTGGGTGCACCCGACGAAATTGAAACCGCCATAGGCCGACACGTAGCCGGATTGGTAGAAGACGGTGCCACCCTGCAAATGGGCATCGGCGGCATTCCCAACGCAGCCTTGAGCTTTTTGGGCAACCACAAAAACCTGGGCATCCACACCGAAATGTTCAGTGATGGCGTGCTGCCCCTCATCGAAAAAGGCGTGGTAAACGGGGCCAACAAGCGCATCCACCCGGGTAAGATTGTGAGCACCTTTGCCATGGGCACCCAAAAACTCTACGACTTCATGAACGACAATCCCCAGCTCATGATGCTCGATGTGCAGTATGTAAACGATACAGCCGTCATTCGCCGCAACCCCAAGGTAACCGCCATCAACTCGGCTGTGGAAATTGACCTCACCGGACAGGTGTGTGCCGACTCTATTGGCACCAAAATGTATTCGGGTGTGGGCGGTCAGATGGACTTCATCCGTGGTGCCTCGCTTTCAGAAGGCGGCAAACCCATCATTGCCCTGCCTTCGCAAACCAACAAAGGGCTGAGCAAGATTGTACCTGTTCTCAAAGAAGGTGCTGGTGTGGTAACCACCCGCGCCCACGTGCACTACATTGCCACCGAATGGGGCGCTGTTGATTTGTACGGCAAAAACCTGCTGCAGCGCGCCAATGCGCTCATCAGCATTGCCCACCCCGATCACCGGGAGGCGCTTGACAGGGCGGCATTTGAGCGGTTTGGGAAATAAAAAACGCCCCCGATTACACGGGGGCTACACAGATTTGGTCCCTCCAGGACCTTCAAAAATAAAAAGGCTGCCCGAGGGCAGCCTTTTGCTATTCACTGAAAAAATCGCGCATCCGGTCGTAGAAGCTCGACTTCTTAGCATTGTCGGCACCGGGCTGGAAATTGGGCGACTGCCTGAAGGCTTCCATCTGCTCGCGTTCTTCGCGGCTGAGGCGGGTAGGCACGTAAACATTTACGTAGATGATCAAATCGCCGCGGCCGTAACTGTTCACGCTGGGCAATCCTTTGCCTTTGAGTCGCAGCAATTTGCCTGGCTGCGTACCCGGATCAAGTTTGATGCGGGCCTTGCCGTCGAGCGTTGGCACATCGATTTGTGCACCCAAAGCGGCATCGGCAATGCTGATGTCGAGGTCGTGCATGATGTTGTTGCCATCGCGGCGGAAGTGCGGATGTTCCTCCTCCTCCACCAACACAATGAGGTCGCCGGCAGGACCGCCATTGCGACCGGCATTGCCCTTGCCCGAAACCGTGAGCTGCATGCCCTCGGCTACCCCGGCGGGGATGTTGATGCTGATGACCTCCTCCTTGCGGGTGAGTCCGTCGGGATCAACACCGGCAGGACGGCGATCAACGATTTGACCAGAGCCCTCGCAATGCGGACAGGTGCTGGTGGTGCGCATTTGGCCCAAAATAGTGTTGGTGATGCGGCTAACCTGGCCGGCCCCGTTACAGGTAGGACAGGTTTTGTAGGTCACCCCTTCGGCTGCTACAGCCTTGGTCACCTTGATTTTTTTCTCTACCCCGTTGGCAATTTCCTCCAGGGTGAGTTTTACGCGGATGCGCAGATTGGTACCGCGGTTGGCACGTGACCTGGCACCGCCTCCACCACCACGGCCGCCGCCGAAGAAGCTTTCGAACGGAGAACCATCGCCGAAAATATCGCCAAACTGGCTGAAGATATCGTCCATGCTGAAGCCCCCACCGCCGCCAGGACCGTTGTTCACGCCTTGGTGGCCAAAACGATCGTAACGCGCGCGTTTGTCGGCATTGCTCAGCACCTCGTAAGCTTCGGCGGCTTCCTTGAACTTCTCTTCGGCAGCTGCGTCGCCCGGATTTTTATCGGGGTGGAATTTGATGGCGGCCTTGCGGTAGGCCTTTTTGATTTCGTCGTCGGAAGCGTTGCGGGCCACGCCCAGCACTTCGTAGTAGTCTCTTTTGCTCATTTTACACCCCTACAATCACCTTGGCATAGCGCACCACTTGCTCATTGAGCTTGTAGCCTTTTTCTACCTCGGCAATGATTCTGTTTTTATCGGCTTCGCTGGCTGCGGGTGCCTGCGAAATGGCTTCGTGCAATTCGGGATCGAAATCGGCCCCTGTAGCATTCATCGGCTGCAAGCCTTTGTTTGAAAGGATGCCTTTGAATTTGTTGTACACCAAATCGACCCCGGTTTTGACAGAAGCCACGTCGGTGCTTACTTCCATGGCCTGGAGGCCACGCTCAAAATCGTCGAGCACCGGCAGCAGCTCCACCAGCAGGTCTTTGCTGGCATTTTTGAACAAGTCTAAACGTTCTTTGGCCGTGCGACGCTTGAAATTTTCAAACTCAGAAAGCAGGTAGAGGTATTTCTGCTGCATTTCTTCCAAATCGGCACGCATTTTTTCTGTTTCGTTTGCTTCGGGAGCGCTGGTCTCTTCTGTCACATTTTCGGCAGCATTGGCTGTCGATTCGGCAGCCGTTTCGGCTTGTGGCTGTTCGTTTTCGGGCATCGTGTCTTGTTTTTCGCTACTCATGTCGCTCTTTTCGTTTTTTCGGCTATGGCACAAAGGTTTTGCCAGATGCGTGTTTGCTGCCAAGTTGGCATTTCAAAGCCACGCAAAGATAGCACAAATGCCGGCCGTCGCGAATTTGACTTGGAATACAACCATTCGGCACTTTACTTTGTTACCCCATCTCAAAACAAAACTATGGCAACCATTACCCTCGGAGGAAATCCGATTCATACCAACGGCAATTTACCAGCAACTGGCAGCAAAGCCCCTGATTTTCACCTCACCGGCAGCGATTTAAGCGATGTGCGTTTGAGCGATTTCGCAGGTAAGCGCTTGGTGCTCAACATCTTCCCCAGCATCGATACCAGCGTTTGTGCGGCTTCGGTACGCAGGTTCAACCAGGAGGCTGCTGCGCTCAACAATGCCACGGTATTGAATGTGAGTCGCGACCTCCCCTTCGCCCACAAGCGTTTTTGCGCAGCCGAAGGCATCGAAAATGTACAATTGGCTGCTGAATATAAAAACCACGATTTTGGCAAGGCTTATGGCGTAGAAATCGCCGACAGCAAGTTTGCTGGTTTGTTGAGCCGGGCTGTGGTGGTGGTTGACGAGGCGGGCACGGTGGTGTACAGCGAGCAGGTGCCCGAAATTGGGCAGGAGCCAAATTACGAGGCGGCGCTGGGCAGCTTGCGCTAAGCGGCAGCATTCAACCGCTGAGGCGCAGAGAGATTTGTGGCGGACCAATTGCCGATTACAGAATTTCAGCAGTTGGCGCCCTGAAAGGCGTTTTGTTCGTGCAGGCACGAGCTGCAAATTGGCCGCGAGATAACGGAGGCTTTCGCCATAAACTGCTGCGCAGTTTTGGCGGAGGGCGCAGAGGCCTAATACCGTCGGAACTGAATTACGAAGCGGCGCTGGGCAGCTTGCGCTAAGCGGCAGCATTCAACCGCTGAGGCGCAGAGAGATTTGTGGCGGACCAATTGCCGATTACAGAATTTCAGCAGTTGGCGCCCTGAAAGGCGTTTTGTTCGTGCAGGCACGAGCTGCAAATTGGCCGCGAGATAACGGAGGCTTTCGCCATAAACTGCTGCGCAGTTTTGGCGGAGGGCGCAGAGGCCTAATACCGTCGGAACTGAATTACGAAGCGGCGCTGGGCAGCTTGCGCTAAGCGGCAGCATTCAACCGCTGAGGCGCAGAGAGATTTGTGGCGGACCAATTGCCGATTACAGAATTTCAGCAGTTGGCGCCCTGAAAGGCGTTTTGTTCGTGCAGGCACGAGCTGCAAATTGGCCGCGAGATAACGGAGGCTTTCGCCATAAACTGCTGCGCAGTTTTGGCAGAGGCCGCAGAGGCCAAATACCGCCGGAACTGAATTACGAAGCGGCCTTAGGTAGCTTGCGCTAAAAGCGAGGCGGTCGGCTGTTGGCTTTCTGCTTTCAGCTTTCAGCGGGCCACATGGCTTCATGGAAGCGAGCAAAGAGGCAAACAAGCTGAGTCGACTTCGCTCCATCACCGCGTTTGGAAAACAAGAGATTCATCATTACTTTAGGGCTATGTTGTACGTAGCCCTTTTTATTGCTGCCGTGCTGGTATTGGCGGCCTTTGTGGTGAACGAAAAAAATGCCTGCATGCTGCTGTCGGGTTACCGCGAAATGGATGCAGCAGCACAGGCGAACTTTCCCCTGAAGGCCTACCTGCGGTTTTTGCGGCGTTGGATGGTGGTGTTGGCGGCCCTTTTTGTAGCCGTATCGGCTTATACCGAATACTACCTCCCGCCTTCGTGGCAAACGGCACCGGTGGGCATGCTGCTGGCTGGATTGGCCATTTTTATTTGGCAAAGCGCCCGCTTCAGCACTACTTCCAAAACGCTCAACAAGCTGGCTGCTTTTGTATTGCTGCTGATGGGTGCTGGCATTACCTTCATGGGTTTTTACGAAGAAAAAGAAAGCCGGATGGTGATTGGTCCGCATGAAATTCACATCGAAGGATCTTTTGGCATCACGATACCGCATGCCGATTTGGCCGCCTGGAACCTCACCGATAGCCTGCCCAAAACCCGCTTCAAAACCTATGGGTATGCAGTGAAAGGCTTGTACAAAGGCGTATTTAAAACCCACGACGAGCGTTCGGTGCGGCTGTACGTGCGCCAAGAAGCCGGCCCTTACCTCTACCTCCGCACCCGCAGTGGCGAAGAAATTTGGTACGGCATGCAGCCCGAAGAAACACGGCAAATGGCCCAAATCATTGAAGGGCTGCAATTGCCCATGCAGCCCTGAGTCCTGCTTACTTTCAACACCTGTAAATCTCATATCGCATGAAAGCCCTCCGCCTCCTGCTGTTGCTGCTGCTGGTACAATTCAGCTGCTTTGCCCAAAGCCGCTATGTTTCGGAAAGCACGAAACGCATTGTCTTCACACGCGATGGCGGGGTGTGCCAATGTTGTGGCGGCACCGAAAACCTCGAATTCGATCACATTGTACCCTTTTCGTGTGGCGGAGGAAATGAATCTTCCAATATTCAGTTGCTTTGCCGCAGTTGCAACCGCAGCAAGTCGAACAGTTGCACTTGCAAGATCCACAACCGCAGGGTGGGCCGGGATTGTTGCGATGGTAAATCGGTGAGCCCATCGAGCAGTACCAACACCACGGCCGTTCAATGCTCGGGCACCACCAAAAAGGGCAACCGTTGTAAAAACCGCACCAAAAACAGCAGCGGTCGCTGTCACTTACATTAAACCAAAAGCACCATGAGCACCCTCCTATTCGCCCTCGACGCCAGCAACCGTGAAATCATTGTTTCCGAATCGGCCAAAGGCAGCCTCAAAATCCAGTTCATTGAACGCATTGCCGAAGCCGAAGACCCGCTGCTGTACCAAGCGGTGGCCACGCTCACCCTCATTGCCCAAGCCCCCCAAGTGGACCCAGCCCTTTTTAAGGCCATGGACAAGGTGTGTCAATTGGTGTATGCGAATCAAAAGAGACCGAAGTGAGCATGTGATGTTGCCTGCCTTTTGCTAAATAAAGAACTTCACGTATTTAAGGCCAAAACAATTTTCCGATATTTGAGAAAAGCTTCAGCATGGCTACCATCGAACAAGTAAGGACTTCCATCATCAACAAACTTAATTCCATAGAAAACAAGCCGTTTTTGGTGGCACTTGAAAACCTGATTTCTAGCAATGCATTCGAAAAAGATGTGGTTGAGTTAAGCCGCGAACAGTTGCTCATGCTCGAAATGAGCGAGCAAGACATTCTGCAAGGGCGCACGGTTACAAACGAAGTCATGCACCAAAAAGTAGCGCAATGGTTGAACAGCGAAAGCTGAAAATCATTTGGTCGAAAACTGCAGAAATTCAACTGCAAAACACACTCATGTATTGGCTCAAAAGAAATGGGTCACCTTCCTACCCCCAGAAACTTTACGACACCATTTCTGAACGGATTGAGCTTCTCAGCTATTACCCTGAAATTGGAAAAACAACCAATTTCCGAAACATCCTCCAAATTAGTCTAGGCCATTACAGCATTTTATACCGCATTACCGATGAGTCTATATTAATTTATGCTATTTGGGCTAACCGCGATGACCCCAAAAAGCTATATGAACTCATGAGCAAAAGGAGCTAACCAAATGGCCGTTTGCGCCTTCGAGACCTAACTCACTCCCTTATTCAGGCGTTTGCTCTCCTTTGGCATCCTCCCCTCCAAACGTCCGCTTGGTTCCTGCATACACGCTGTACAAGCACAGGCGGCTGTCGAGGCGGCCATTGTAGAGCGGGATGCGCAAATCGGGTTTGAGGCCGATTTTTCCCAGTAAATCAAGGTTGCCGCTGATGAGGGCCACGCGCCAGTCGGTGAGTTGGTGTTTCATCCAGCTGCCAATTTCACCATAAGTATGTGTGAGGGCTTCTACTTCGCCCAAACGCTCGCCGTATTCGGGATTGATCAGTACCCAACCTGGCGTAGCAGGAATTTTCATCTCGCGGTAATCGCCTCCATAGGTCTTTACCCATTGGCCCACGCCCGCCTTTTCGGCATTCTGCAGCGCAAAGCTCAGCATGCGGGTATCGCGGTCGTTTACGATTACCGGCTCGGTGAGGGTTTCGGTAATGGCGTCTTCCAAATCGAGCACGGCTTCGAGGTAAGCACGTTCGTTGTAGCCTTGCAGGTGTTGAAAGGCATACCTGCGGCGGTACAATCCAGGATAACGGTTCGTAGCCAACAAAATGGCTTCGATGGCCAGGGTGCCCACACCGCCCATCGGATTGAGCAGGGGTTGTTCGGGCTTCCAGTCGGTAGCCATCACCATGGCGGCGGCAATCGACTCCAACAAAGGAGCCTTGCCAGGGTGCAGGCGGTAGCCATGGCGGGCAATGCTTTCGCCCGAGGTATCGGCATACAAAGTGGCTTCTTCGCCCACCCAGTACAGGTGCAGCACGGCACCACGGAACTCAGAGCCGGTGCTAGGGCGGCGACCGGTTTTATCGCGCATGCGATCCACCACGGCATCCTTCACCTTGAGGTTCACGAACATGGGGTTGTTTACCGAAGGGTGTTTTACGAAGCTGGTAACCGAAAAATAGCCCTCGGGCTGCAGCAGGCGTTCAAAAGTGTATTTCCGCAGTTGTTTGTACACCTCCTCGGCATCGGGAGCCGGAAAAGTGAGCAGCGGATACAGCACCTGGCTGGCCGTGCGCAGTTTCATATTGAGGTGCATGGCATCGGTAGCGGTGCCTTGCAAGCGCACCATGCTTTCGGATACGGCAGTGGGCTCGTAACCCAAGGTTTTGAGCTCGCGCTCTAAAAAGTGACCTAAACGCTTGTAGCAGGTAATGACCAGCTCGGCTGGGGTTTCAAAAATCGACACGGCGCGAAGTTACGGTTTTTACCTTGGTTGAGGGCAAAATTGGATGAACGAGTGATTTTTAGGGGTTAAGAGTTAAAAACTAAAAACTAAGCTTGCGAATGGATATATAGCACGGTAGCTGCGCCCTGTACTCTGCATCAAGCGAAGCGTGTATGGGTGCTAATCCGCATCGCCTGTCATCTTTCCGCCTCCTTCCGCCTCCAGCACTTGCGCAATCAAAAAAAGCTGTAATTTCCAGCCATGGAGTTCGATTACATCATCATTGGAGCTGGGTCGGCCGGTTGCGTGCTGGCCAACAGGCTGAGTGCACAGGCAGAAGTTTCGGTACTGCTACTCGAAGCAGGCGGTCCCGACAGGCACCCCTTTATTCGCATCCCAGCCGCCTTTTCTAAGCTTTACAAAAGCAGTGTTGATTATGGTTACTACACCGAACCCCAAGCCCATGCTGCCAACAGGCGTTTGTTTAGCCCGCGGGGCAAAACCTTAGGTGGTTCGGGCAGCATCAATGCCATGATTTACATCCGTGGACACCGCAGCGACTTCGATGCCTGGGCCGCGGCTGGCAACGAAGGTTGGCGTTATGATGAGGTATTGCCCTACTTCCTCAAAGCTGAAAACAACGCCAACTTCAACGATGCTTACCACAGTCAGGCCGGGCCCTGGCACATCAGCTTGCCCAAAGCAGCACACCCGCTTACCCATGCCTACCTCGAAGCGGGTGCCGCAGCAGGCTTGCCTATTTTGGCCGATATGAACGGAGCGCAAGACGAAGGTGTTGGCCTGAACCAACTCAACCAGCACAACGGCGCTCGCCATTCGCCGGCCCATGCCTACCTGCTTCCGGCCCGAGGTCGCAGCAACCTCACCATCAAAACCGGGGTGCGGGTCGATAAATTGATGCTCGAAAAACAAAAGGTGGTAGGCATTGAGGTAGCACTTCACGGCAAAACCCAGCAAATCAGGGCCAAACGTGAGGTGATTTTATCGGCAGGCGCTTACCACAGTCCACTCTTGCTCCAGCGCAGTGGCATAGGCGAAGGCAATTGTTTGCAGCGGCTCGGCATTGCCGTGCAGCACGATTTACCCGGGGTGGGCCACAACCTGCACGACCACCCGGTGGCGCCACTCATTTACCGGGTGCCCAAAGGTTCCTCTTTGGATGGGGCCGACACCCCCTGGAACTTGCTGCGGTGGATATTTACGCGCCAAGGTCCCTTTACTTCCAATGTTGCCGAAGGAGGAGGCTTTTTGAGAACCGTGCCTGAGCTGGAGGCTCCCGACATCCAGCTGCATTTTGCGCCAGCCTTTTTTGTTGACCATGGCTTTACCCGGCCACCCGGCAATGGCATGTCGCTGGCACCCATTGTATTGCGACCGAAATCGCGGGGCAGCGTGAAGCCACACCCCTCTCAACTCCACCTTCCTGTGATTGATCCGCAATTGTTCAGCAATCCCGACGACCTCATTGCCCTGCGAGAAGGATTTAAGCGGGCCTACGAAATCATGGAGGCCGCTCCCCTGAAAACCTGGCGGCAAATGCCCTTCATGCCCCATCACCGGCTGAGCAGCGATCCTGAAATTGAAAACTACCTGCGCGAAACGGCCGAACTGCTGTATCATCCGGTAGGCACCTGCCGCATGGGCAACGACGACCAAGCCGTGGTTGACGCACAATTGAAGGTGCATGGCCTCAGCGGCTTGCGGGTGGTGGATGCGAGCATCATGCCGCAGGTGGTGAGTGGCAATACCCAGGCCGCCACCATCATGATTGCTGAAAAGGGGGCTGACCTGATTTTAGGACGTTGAATTCGACCTAAAATCAGCGCCAAATACCTTACTTTTGCTGCATGCTCCCCGCCGAATTCCAGGACAATTTCCGACACAAAGGACTACGTAAAAAGCTCATCGACGACTTGCGCACCAAAGGCATCAGCGACGAAGCTGTATTGCAGGCCATCAACCAGGTGCCTCGGCATTTTTTCCTCGATTTGGCCTTTTTGGAGCTGGCCTACGACGACCGGGCCATGCCCATAGGCGAAGGCCAAACCATTTCGCAGCCCTTTACGGTGGCTTTCCAAACACAACTCTTGGAGGTCAAAAAGCGTGATAAAATCCTGGAAATTGGCACCGGTTCGGGTTACCAAGCCAGTGTGCTCGAAAAATTAGGGGCCAAAGTCTACAGCATCGAGCGGCAGCGCAAGCTTTACGAAAAAACACGGCAACTGTTGCAGAAAATGAACAGTAAGGTGAGCACCCATTTTGGCGATGGCACCTTGGGTTTGCCTGCCTTTGCCCCTTTCGACAAAATCATCGTCACCGCCGGCGCGCCGGTGGTACCCCAATCGCTCAGCGAGCAGCTTAAACCGGGAGGATTGCTTGTGATTCCGGTAGGTGACGAAGCCCACCAGCGCATGTTGCGCATCCGCAAACAAGCCGACGGCTCGCTGGAAACCGAAACTTACGATAACTTCAAGTTTGTACCGCTGGTAGGCAAAGAAGGATGGTAAAAAACGGCCGGGTGGCAATTCATCAGTTGTAAGCCCCACCGATCCATTGCCACATTGGCATAACAAAAAAGCCATACCTAAGGCATGGCTTTTAAACGTTTGTTGCAGCGCATTTATCGTATCACACGGAATACCCGACTCCAGCGGATTTTGTTGAGGAGCGACGCATTGTAATCGAGGCTGAGCCACACAAAAACGGCCTTGCCCACAATGTGGTCTTCGGGTACGAAACCCCAATAACGCGAATCGAGTGAGTTGTGGCGGTTGTCGCCCATCATCCAATAATAGTTCATCTTGAAGGTGTAGCTCGTGGCTTCTTGTCCATTGATGAAAATTTTACCATCACGCTCTTCCACCGTATTGCCTTCGTACACCTGAATGGCACGGCTGTAGATGTTGATGTTGTTGCTGTCGAGCGGCATGGTCATGTTGCGCTTGGGCAGAATGATGGGGCCGTAATTGTCTAAATTCCAAGGGTAAAAAGCTGTGTATGGAAATACATCTTCGGTATAATAGCCCTTTGGAGCATTGTAGGGTTCCAAGCCTTTCACATTGGCAAAGGCGCGCAGCTTATCTGCATTCTCCACAGTGAGGTTGTACAAAAAGTCGCCTTCGGTGCTAATGGGACCACCCTCGGTCACATCCATTTTTTCGAGCGATTTGGGATTGAAGCCCGAACCGTCGGTTTTGACATGGTATTTGTACTGCGCACGTGGTGGCTGTTCAATGGCTTTGCCGTTGATGAACACCACCCGGTCGCGAATTTCGAGGGTATCGCCGGCAATGCCCACGCAACGTTTGATGTAGTTGTCTTGCTTGTCGACCGGTCGAAAATCTTCCATGGGATAATTGAACACCACCACGTCGTTGTTTTTGATTTCGCCAATACCTGGCAGTCGACGGTAGTCCCATTTCAGCCACTCCAAATACGACTTGGTCCCCAAAATGGGCAATGTATTGTGGGCAAAAGGAAAGCTCAGCGGCGTCATGGGCAGACGTGGCCCGTAGCTCAATTTGCTCACAAAAAGGAAGTCACCTACCATGAGGCTTTTCTCCATGGAGGGGGTAGGAATGGTGTAGGCCTCAATGGCGAAGGTGCGGATAAGTGTGGCTGCCACCACAGCAAAGACGATGGCTTCGGTCCATTCGCGGACCTTCGACTTTTTGACCTTCTTTTTGTTTGATTTTTGCCAAAATTTCCAATTCATGGTCCTTTTTTTTAGGGTTTGGTTGGGGTATTTTCTTCGGCCTCAATGGTTACGCCTTTCACACCGGCACCATATTCGTACACCAGTTTGCCGCCCAAAAAGCCAGTTACCAGCAATAGCACGGTGGCCACCAGCAGGGCGCCAAAAAACATGCGATTTTCAGCCAGGGCCATGGCTTTGCGGCGTAAAATTTTCCAAACCAGCAAAGCAGCGAACAGCCAAGAGATGATGTAGCCCACCGTTTCGTGTTGCTCCACTTTTTCGTGCAGCTCATGGCTCATGTTCAGTGCGTCTTCGGCCCATCCACCGGTAATGGCAGCCACAAATGCACCAGCAACCCCAAACAACAAGAGCCAAAAGGCCATATCGCGCCAAAACTCTTGTTTGCGGTATAACCACAGCACTTCTGCCACGAGGCTCACCAAGAGGAAGGCAATGGGAAAATGAACTGCAAAAGGATGTATCTGCGACAACATGGTTTAACCCATAAATTTGGCCAGGTCAACGCCTGGAATATTCGGGATCAAACCTTCTGTGCCTTTTTTAAACTCTTCCTTGTACGAACGGTGCGCCTCACGCAAGGCATTGTTCACCGTATTTAGCAAGGCTTCTTCGAGCATGGCCTTGTTTTCTGGCTTTAAAAGTTCTTCAGCGATGGTGATGGATTGAATTTTTTTACTTACCGAGCTCACTACCTGCACCTGGTCATCCTGACCCGCGGCCGATACGTTCATGCGATCGGTTTTGTTTTTCACATCTTCTACGGCATCTTTCAGCTTGCCGATTTTGTCCATCATGCCAAATAAGTCGAACATAGTCTTGTATTGAATCGTTTCAGCGTCGAAAATACCTAATTATTGCCGGACTTTGCTGCGCTTTGCATTTTTTGGCGATGCAGTCATGTCTGGCAGCTACCGCCGATCTCATTTACAAAGAGATCTTAAAGCGCTGCGCCAATGTCTGCAGATCGGACACCACCTTGTTGTTAAGGGGCACACCCTCTTTTTTACGTTGGCGGTAGTGTTTCATCTCAGGCTCACCATGTACCAGCACAGGCTGATTGGGATCGATGCGCGAAGCCGTTTTGAAGCGGTTGATCCAGGTGTCGATGGCTTGGTAATAGCCATCCAAGTCGCGGAAGGCATCGATGCGCATGGCGCCCACAAAATGGCCAATGCCGTGCCCCACCGGATCAGCCGGCGGTTGTAAAAAGGCCACAAAAGGTGGAACCCAAGGGCCAAAATTAGCACCTGAAAGCACGCCACTAAGCAAATCGGCCACCGCAGCCATGCCATAACCCTTGTGCGAGCTTCCCTCAGGTGTGCTGCCCAATGGCAAGAGGCTACCACCCTGTTTGAGGATGGAAGGGTCGGTGGAAGGATTGCCTTGTGCATCAACAGCCCAGCCTGAAGGCATGGCTTTGCCTTCACGCTCTGCAATTTCAAGTTTGCCATTGGCCGCAGCGGCTGTGGCCAGGTCAATGACCAACGGATCGAACTGCCGTGCTGGAAAAACCCAGCAATGTGGATTGGTGCCCAACATGCGCTCGTTGCTGTGGGTAGGTGCCACAAGTGGACTGGCGTTGGTCATGGCCATGCCAATCATGTGGTGCGGAATGGCCTTCATGGCGTGATAGGCGGCGATACCAAAATGATTGGAGTTGCATATGCTTACCATGCCCACCCCAGTAGCAGAAGCCTTTTTAATGGCCATATCCATGCCACGAGCGGCCACAATGAGTCCCAACCCCCCATCGCCATCGATGGTGGCGGCAGCAGCGGCTTCGTGCACCAGCTTGATGTTGGGGCGGGCATTCAGTCTACCAGCCTCCCACAAGCGCACATAACCACTTAAGCGGGCTATACCGTGGGAATCAATGCCGCGCAAATCGGCTTCGAGCAGCACATCGGTGGCCAAGTAAGCATCTTCCTGGCTGTGGCCCATGCGCATGAAAACTTCGCTAATGAAATTCCAGAGCTGCTGTTCGGTAAAAAGGCTAGCTGTTTTTTCCATGTGCATTTGGTAGTTTACCAACCCGAAGCCAACAAATCGGCCAAGTGAAGGGTTTGAATAGGCATTTGGTGTTTTTTGGCATAAGCCTCCAAGTGCATGAGGCAGCTCAAATCGGCCGAAACAAGGTATTCTGCACCGGTTTTGAGGGCATTTTGCATCTTTTGATCGGCCATTCCGGTAGAAATGCCTTCATATTTTACAGCGAAAGTCCCCCCAAAGCCGCAACAAGTTTCATTGTCAGCCAGTGGCACATAGGTAATGCCCTGCACCTGGCGAAGCAGCGCACGCGGTTCTTCGCGTATGCCACATTCACGCAACGCACTACAGGCATCGTGATAAGTAATGGAATGCTCAAAGTGAGCGCGTAATTGGGTGTAGGGCAAGTGCTTGAAGACAAACTCCGCAAATTCAAAGGTGTTCTTTTGCAATTGTTTGTACTGGTTGTGCAATGCTGTGTTGTGGAATAATTTACCGTAATAGTTACGCATCATGCCCGTACACGAGCTCGACAAAACCACCACAGGGCGATTGTCGGGAAATTCACGCAGGCACTTCTCACCTACTTCTTTGGCTTCGTCCCAATGTCCGGCATTGAAAGCTGGTTGGCCACAGCAGGTTTGTTCGGCATTGTAATGCACTTCACATCCCAAAAACTCCAATACTTTAACGGCATTAAAAGCTGTTTCGGGATACATTTGGTCCACAAAACAGGGTACAAAAAGATCTATCTGCATGGCCTCAGCCCAAGTGAATTTTAAAATTGCGGATGGTCCGCATCGCCAACAATCCCACGACAAAAAACACAGCCAAAGCCAAAGACGAATGGCGCATGCTGCCGGTGATTTCGATGATGTAACCGAAAGCAAAAGTACCGAATACGATGGCAAGTTTTTCGGTTACATCGTAAAATGAAAAGTAGGAAGCGTGGTTATGGGTGTCGTCGGGAATGAGCTTGGCATAGGTACTCCGCATGAGGGCCTGCATACCTCCCATCACCGTACCTACCACCCCAGCGAGGATGAAAAACTCGTTTTCAGTCGTAACGGTAAAAGCTGCGATGCAAATGCCTATCCAAATCACAATACCGCCCAAGAGGGTGTAAATATTGCCGTAGCGCGCCGACAAACGTGAAAAGGCATATGCTCCGCCAATGGCAATGAGTTGGATGAGCAAGATGGTAATGATGAGCTTATCGGTACTCAGTTGTAACTCCTCCGCGCCAAAAATACTGGCCAGGTACATGGTTGTTTGCAAACCAGCACTCGTGAAAAAGAAGGCAAAAAGATATTTGCGCAATTCTTTGCGATGGCCCAGTTCGTGGTACACCTTTACCAATTCACGGTAACCTTTTTTGAACAAATCGCTGCTCACCTTGCCCAGCGGCTTTTCTTTGGGCAAATACCGCAAAGTGTATTGCGAAAAACCGAACCACCACAGGGCTACGGTTACAAAGGAATAGCGTGTACTAAGCCCTTTAAAATAGCCAGCTGCCTCTTCTGCTGCCGCTGTGGCCTCCATGCCAGCAGCTGTATTGGCTTGTACCCTTGCAGCAACGTCAAAAATCAGCTCGGGGAACATGATGAGCACCAAATTGGCCACCAACAAAATCACCGAACCCACATAGCCATAGGCAAAACCACGGGCGCTGATTTCATCGAAGCGGTCTTCGGTGGCAATCTCAGGTAAAAACGAATTGTAGAAAATCACACTCGCCGCCCAGCCCATGGCCGCCAACATGAACATCAATAAGCCATAAGGTATGTTGTCGGCCGTGAAAAAAAACATCAACCCACTGCTAACGGCTCCCATGATGGCAAATAGCGCCAGCATGCGCTTTTTGAGTCCGCCAAAATCGGCCATGCCCGATAAAATGGGACTTACCATGGCAACCAGCAAATACCCCAGTGACAAAGTGTACGAGTAAGCCGCTGTACTATCGACCTGCCAGCCGAACAACGTAATGTTAAAGCCCTTTGAAGCGGCATCGGTACCTTGCGCGATGGCGGCCGACTTGCTTACGGCATTGTAGTAGATAGGAAAAATGGCTGTGGTGATGCACAGGTTGTATACCGAATTGGCCCAGTCGTACATGCACCAGGCCCGGATGGTTTTGGGGTTGTTCAGTTCGGACATGCGTTTCAAAGCTAAGTGTTGAGCGCGAATCAACAAAGCGTTGGGTGGACAATAGCAAATAGGAGACTGCTAACCGAAGTGGGACAATGGCTGGGAGTTGGCTGTAGATAGTTGAATTATGCCCAGCAAACCGTGCGCAACATCGCTTCCTTTCCACATTTCATTTTTTGCTTCCGCCTCCTGCCCTGCCCTTGAAACGCAAAAAGGACCGGTTTCCCGGTCCCTTTTGACATGCCTGCGTGCTTAGGATTAGCGTACAATCATCAACTTGCCTACCCCTACGCCATTTTCACGTTCGATGCGGTATTGATACGCACCAGCTGCCAAACGCTGGGTTTCGAAACGGATGTTTTGTACACCCAGTTCTGGCAGTATGCGCGCAACCTCCTTACCTGCTGCATCAAGTATCACCAATTGTGTGCCTTGGGTAGCAGGAGCACTGAGTTCAAACAAAACCCAGTCGTTGGCTGGATTCGGATAAACCCGGCCCATCAATCCTTGCGGATCTTCAACACTTACATTCAAGAAGTTGGCGCAGGTAGTATCGTTGCTCAAGTCAATGTCGGTCGACCACTTGGAGTAACCGCACAAACGCACTGTTCCGCCCACCGTGGGCGTCCACGCCTGGGTAAAGATGTGGTGGATGGTATCGCCCGCTGGCACGGTACGGCTGATGGCGTTGGCGTTGATTTCAACACCATTCACGCTGTAAGCCACGTCAAAACCGGTAGCCGGTGTGGTGCCGAAGTTTTCGATCACTACTTTTACTTGATAAGGCTGGTTCAAAGCCGGAACTGCCGTAGGTGTGAGGATGGCCGTAACACCAATGTCGTCGGTAAGCAACGGATTCACAAATACGGTCACAGTATCCGTCTTGAAGCAAATCGAGTCGGTTAAAGTAGCAACATAGGTGGTGGTTTGTGCAGGAGCTACCCGCAAACTATCTCCCGTGCCAAGTACGGTGGCACTACCTAAAGTTGTCCAGCGCACTGTTGCACTCGATTTGTAACCAACCGATCCGTTAAACTGACGCGGATGGAAAGTTGGATTAGGCGCACTACCACCGTAACCAATGTTTTGGCCCGTGTAAATCACGATGTTGCCATCAGTAAAGGTATCTTGGTTGGCAGCACTCCATGAAGTGTATACCGTACTTCCGTTTGTCACCTGGTAGAAGAAGCCATATGTCTGGCCAGCTGGAATGGTAATGTTGCCTGGTACCGCTACCCCCGAAACCTGAGCACCACCCGTAGTTCCTGTATTCCGTATGGTTGCTGGTGCTGCAGTTACAATTTGCGTCCACCCATTTGCTGCTGTAACGGTAGGCGCACCATTTACAGGAGTAGTATTATACCAAACATCAACGGTGGCTATGTTGCCAACCGTGCCATACAATGGCACATACAAACTATCTAACACTATTCCTGAAATAGCACGGACGTTAAAACTAACACCCACTTGACCGTTACCTCCTTGACGATTGGCATCCACAACCACTGAACCAGCAAAACCTGTAGTTGCTGCACGTAAGGTTGCCGTGTCCCCAGCGGTAATCGTAGTGTCATTCCCGGCATTCACCGCTAAATAATCATCGGCAAACTGCATAAATCTGGTTACAGCACTGAAATTCCCATTGGTATCGCGGACTACCACGCTGGCCTCAATGGTTTGGTTAGGCAATGCCGCTGCAGGCAAGGTGCCCGTCCAGTTACCAGAAGCAGGTGTTCCAGAAATACGCGTAAGTACAATATCGGCCTGTTGAATGCCATTCACCGTGTAGCGGATGAAAGCGCTGTCGATGCCCACACCGCCGATGTTGTCGCGTGCCCAAACACTCACTGCACGAGGGGTAACCGCACATTGCGACTCAGGAGGCGTAATGGTCGCCGAATCAATCGTGGGTGGGAACAAGTCGGGCAACAACACGCCGTTGAACTCGTAAGCACCCATGTCGGGGGCCTGACCTGTACCACCCGGACGGTTGGTGCCGTTGAAGTCGCGGTTAGGCGTACCCAAAGCTGCAATCACTACCGCACCCGACTCTATGCCTGTGGTGGTGCCGGGTACAATCTCCAAATTGGTGTTGGAGATGAATGGTGCCACACTGCGACCGGTTGGCGGTACCGAGAAGGCATCGTTACCAGGCACACCTGTTTCGGTGATGGCCTTCCAAGCGGCTACATCTACATACACAGGTGCAGTGGTGGTTGTTCCGATTCTACCCACCTCGTGGTTGGCCGTGGTATCTACATGATAAGCGTTGTTGTTGATGGTGAGGTTGCTCATGGCATAGCTGGTTGGCAACCATACAGCATTGAAGAAACTCAACCCGGTACTGTTGGTGTTCATCGTATTGCTGAACACATTGTTTCGTATATCCAGTGATGCTACTGCGGTACTGGTGATGGTCAATGCAGCACTCGCTGCACCTGCTGTAGAGGCATTGGTGTACGTGCCATACAAGTGAACGCTATTGTAATACACCTGGTGACCCGTACCACTGCTCAAGCGAATGCCCGAAGCGTTAGAAGTCTGACTGGTATTGGAGCCATTTTGTGTTCGAATGTCATAGATCACATTGTTGGTAATGCGCATACCATTGCCGCTGATCACATACAAGCCATGTGCACCGTTGGCGGCAGGCGTAAACACCCCGTAAATCTTGTTGGCATTCACCACCAGGTTCTGTGAACCCGTGCCCCCAAACTCAATGCCCGAACGGGCAAATGAGAAGGTACCTGTGATGTTGCGGATCTCGTTGCCCTCTACCAAACCATTGTTCAGGTTCTGTAAATCCATGCCCTTGGCACTGATGGTGTTGGAAGTGGCTGTATCACCAATCAGGTTGCCACTGATGGTAACATCCTGGGCCGCACTCGTGGTGGTTCCACGCAGGTATAAGCCGTAGTAAGCATTGCGCAATTCGTTGCCTTCAATCCGTACCAAACGCATATTGTCGCCCGTGCCAGATGTCGACACCGTAGTACCCGCCACATACAAAGCATAGTTCGTTGCTACCGTATTGGTACCGCCGCTGATGCGCGTATTGGCAATGATCAACGAGTCAACACCTGCCGCCAAGGTACTCTGCACCCAGATGCCCATGCTGCCCGATGCCTGACTGCTGTTGGCGATGTGCAAGGCACGGCCCCCTGTGGCACCCGCACCGTTGATCTCAAAATTGCTCACGCCATTCAAATGAATAAGGCCTTGGGTTGAACTGCCGCTCACCAACACCTCGCTGCGGCTGCTATCTACCGTAAAGCGAATGTGGTTCGTGCGTGAACTGCCGTTGATTGGGTTGAGCACAATCGGGAAGCTTTCGCCTGCACCGTACGCACTGTCAATCAACATGAAGTTCGCCGAACCCACGACCAATCCGGCATTGATGAAGTTCACCGCCGCGGTAATCGTCGCAAAATCGGCATTCGCCTGGCTCACCCCTACCCGATAGTTGCCGCTGATTTGCGCCAAAATCTGATAGTCGTATACCGAAGGCGGAGGAGTGCTGCCCACAGGACTGTTGCCCGATCCGCCCAAAGGCGAGGTGGTTACCACACCGGGGGTATTCAAGGTGGCAAAGTAATATTGAATGGTGTCGAGCTGCTGCACACCGCCCAAAGCCGCATAGTTGAAGCTGAAAGTAAAGACACTGCCGCTTACCACCGGTACGCTATCCACTGCCCAGGCTCCTCCGTTTTTGTTGTAGAACATGCGCGGTCCGTTGGCAGCGCCCGTAATCAAACCCGTGGTGTCAACAATGTTGATGGTAATCGTACGACCCGCCGACAAAAGGGTGTCGGCCAAAGGTGTAACCGTGATTTGCGAAAACTGCAAACCCAAAAACTCATAGGCACCAATATCGGGTGTAGTCGCACTGCGGCTCAAGCCCTCAATATCGCTCTGCACATAGGCTACTGGCGTGCCCTTGTTGTCGAGCGGCAGGCTCGTTGGGCGCGCAATGTTCGCCGAAATCAAATCGGGCGATACGCTCAAAGACAAAGCATCGCGACCGCTGGCCGTGCTCCAGGCGCTCACCGAAGTATAACCTGTGGCAGGTGAGTTGTTCCAAAACAAATCGGTGCCTGAGGGCGTGCCATTGGCATTGGTGATCCATACCGCGTTGTTGTTGGCCGTTAAGCTATCAATCACCCACTGGCCCGAATAATAGATGCCCTTGATGTTGGTGCGGAAGGGTCCCGCATCGGCCGTCAAGTTCACCAAGTTGTTCAACACTGTTACGCTCGAAAAAGCAGGCGTAGTAGTTGAGCCGCCCGTGATGTGGATACCTGCACCGTAGACAGACGTTGACGTACTGCTCATCACCAGGTTCACCGTATTGTTCACAAACGCCACCTGGTCGCGCGGGTTCAATGGGTTGATGGTGGTAGAGGTAGAAAAAGATCCACCTGCATACAGACCATAGGAAATGATGGTGCTGCTCACATTGGCGGTACCCGAAACAAGGTTATTGAATACCCTGTTCTCGGTACCCAAGCTATCGATGTTCGGGTTCAAAATGTAAATACCCATATTGCCTACACGGCCCAATACACGGTTGTCCGACATCGTCAAACCAATCGTGCGGCTGGTGTACAAACCATAACCAAAAGTAGAGGCGGTGTTAACGTCGGTACAGGTATTGCCCGATACAATGGCACCCGACTGGTTCACCGCGTAAAAACCATAACGGTAGTTCTCCATGGTGTTGGCAATAAATACCAACCCTTGAGAATATCCGGAATTCGTCGTGATTCCATTGCCGAAAAAGTCATAATAAAAGCCATTGAAATAATTGCCAGTAATATTGACAAAATCAGCCCCATCAACCCGAATGGCTTGGTTGTTTGTGCTGGTGCTGCCCGACAAATCAATAAAACGACAGCTGGTAACCGTCAAAGAATTGGCACCAACCGATGCTTGAATACAACCTGCCAACGCGCTGCCAAACACCGTGCGTTCGAAGGTCAGGCTATTGAAAGTGACATTCGGCGTATTGATGTTAAAGGTGATATTCGAGCCAGTTGCCGCCGTATCATGCCGCAAAACCACATCACTCGCAATACCTGTAGCGCTGGTGAAAGTGATGCTAAATGCGCTGCTGTTGCCAGGCAATGCGGGAATGCTGTACGATCCAATGTAGGTGCCCGGATTGATCAAGAAGGTAACCGGACCGGCTATGCCGCCACAAGTGATGGCCGTGATGGCATCTTGCACAGTGGCATAATTGGCCAATCCACCTCCAACAGTATAGGTGCCACCCGGAAGCGCCAAACAAAAAGTGCGGGTAATGGTATCGTTGGTCGTATTCAAATCAGGGCCTAATCCGTTCGGATTGGCAATCCATGCTTTTAGTTGAAAAGTTTGCGTGGTAGGAACGGTAAGGTTCGTGGCAAATGTATGGTTGATACCCCCAAATGAGCTGAGACTACCTGTCCATGCCTCAGTGATGGGTGGATTGGTATCTAGTTGATAGGCGACCGTCGCCGAAGTCATAGGGTTTGTTCCCCTGTTCTGAATAAAGATATTCACCTGACTGGTGGTGCCGCCTGTCAATGGCGAAACAGGCGAATCAAACCGTTGAACGGCACCATCTAGGCCCAACAAAGGGGCAAGCGAAAGTCCAATGTCACTCAAAATGGAACTCGCACTGCCTGTGGTGGCGCCATTGGTGGTGGAGGTTAAGCGTTGGTGATTCGGCGCGGATCCAACTGTGAAGGTGGCCGACTGAAAACCCGTCGTGCTGGTGCGATTGTCCATTTCTACATCCACACACAGTGTCAAAGTGGGATCAAAGGGGAATGGCGTGGTCAACGGAATGTAATACCAGCCCCCGGCACTGGTGGTTTGGTTAATCGTGTAACTGGCAGCGCTGAGTACGGTAGTCAGCTGTGCTGGTGTGTAAAATTCAAGGCTGCCTGCACCAGGGAAAACGGTGCTGGTAAATTGCCCCATCCTGATTTGCAGGTTTGAATAGGTGCCCGGACCATTCGAAGTGGTCGAATTGGCGTTTCGAAACCACAACGTATCAATGAGTCCCCCCGGAATGTTCGCTCCCCAATCAGAAGGTCTGATCAGAAACTGCGTTTTTTTGTTTGTGGTTGTGTTGAACGGGAATGCATTGTTTCCGGTTGAATTCAACAAAGCCATGGGATGCGGTGGGGTTTGCCCATATGCCCAAGTAGTGAGGAGCACCAAAAGCATGCTCCGGAGAAAATTCAGTAAGATTGGTTTCATACTACAGGTTTAATCCTTGAAAAATAAGTCAGGAATTCGAAATAAAAAACAAATGCGCACCTGCATCGAGGCCCGCAGCAAGCATTAAAAGGAGTAAAAGTATTCTTTTCATACGTTGGTTTTAAAGTAGGAAAATACGCCCATCCTATTAAAAATTCGTCAAAATAGCGGACAAACAACTCCTCTTCTTAGGCAAGTCACCCAAAAATCGACCGCATGAGCGGTGAATCCCCCTTTTTTTGAAGCATTAAAAATCAATTAAAATAGCATTGTCGTTGCCATAGGCCTGTATTGTTTCGGTCGCTTCGGCCGCAAATGAGAAAGCAAAATTCTTATCAAAAAAAGACCGGCAATTGCCGGTCTCTTTTCTATTGGTCGCACTGGATGGATGTTTAACGCACAATCATCAATTTGCCCATACCAACACCGGTTGATCGCTCCAACCTGTACTGGTAAGCGCCGGCTGCCAAACGCTGGGTTTCTACCCTGATGTTTTGTACACCTACTTCTGGCATGATGCGCGCTACTTCTTTGCCTGCTGCATCAAGCACCAACAAGTGGGTGCCTGCCGTTACGGGCTCACTGAGTTCGAAGAGTACCCAATCATTGGCAGGATTGGGGTAAACCTTGCGCAAACCAGCTGGCAGTTCGCTCACACTTACTTGAAGCGCAGTTACACACGTTGTATCGTTGGCCGTATTGATATCGGTCGCCAATTTCGTGTAAGCACACAAGCGAAGCGTTCCACCCACGGTAGGTGTCCACGATTGGCTGAATATGTGATGAATTGTATCTCCAGGAGCAATCGTTCGGTTGATGGCGTTTGCATTGAGCTCAATAGCTCCAACACGATAAGCGACGTCAAATCCGGTAATGGCACTGCTGCCAAAGTTGCGGATAACTGCCTTCACTTGGTATGGCTGGTTCAGCATGACTGTGTTAATGTTGGGAGATAAAATCTCCGTTACACCAATATCATCGGTCACCGCTGGATTCACAAACACGGTCACGGTGTCGGTGTAAGAACAGCTATCGGCAAAACGCGTTGCGTAGTAGGTAGTGGTAGTAGCCGGACCAACACGCAAGGTATCGGCATTGCCCAGGAAGTTGGTTCCGTCGGTCCAAGCCAAACTATCGGCACCCAAATAGTACAAGTGACCGGCAAACGTACGGCCTGGGTTGGTACCGCCTGAGAACAATCCGCCACCGCCAATACCGCCATACAAGGTAAGGGTACCATTGGTTTGCCATACTTGACCAATAGTGGCAGGCAGAGTTGATGTTCCGATGTAACGCACACCCGAACCGAACACATAAATACCAGTCAACTGGTTGGCAGGAATTTCGATGGCGTTAGGCAAAGGAGCCCGAACTGCCGTGGTAGTTCCTGCGCCGGTTACCGACAGGGTATTCACCAAGGTCCAGGCAGCACTGTTGGCTTCTGATCCAACAAAAGTGCCGTTTTTCACATAGATAGAAATCGTGCTGGTGCCTGAGAAATAAAAATCCATTGCGTTGATGCGCAGGTTTTTATTCGCCATCACCTCAAACATAACCGCACCCGAACCGTTGTTGGCCACACCGCTGAACAAGCTATCGGGAGCGCTTCCGCCACTGATGTTGGCACGCAAGGTAGCACTGTCACCAGCGGTGATGGTGGTGTCGTTACCTGCAGAGAAGGCAAGGTACACCTCATCAAAACGCAGGGTATCAGAGGTGCTAACACCTGCGGTATTGGTAGCTTCTACCCAATATGTTACGCTGTCACCGGCCGCAGCTGCAGGCAAAGTAGCGTTCCAAAGGTTGGCAGTGGCATTGAATGTCATGGCCACCGTTTGTACCGCCGCTGCGTTGCGCCCGTATTTCAATTGGGCAGCAGTAACCGGTGTTGCCGAACGGGTGATGGCAGCAACTGGCTTCGGACCAGCCGAACAAGTGTTGTTGATTACGGTTACCGAATCGAATGCCACATCTGTGGGTTGGAAAATGCGTAACTCATCCACTACCTGGGCATGACGCGGTGAACCAGTGTAGTCCCAGCGTGTGCTCGAGAACAATGTAATTTTTACTGTATCCCCTACAAAGGCATCCAAATCGTAGCGCAAATCAAGCGTATCGATGCTGGCAGCAGCATTAGCGGCACGCAAAATGGGTGAGGCATAGCCAATGGGTGCCACTGCCTGGTCGTTCACCATGAGCTGAAATCCACCACTTGCAGCCGTGCTGCGGAACAGCTGCAGCAACTTGAAGCTGGCCGCCAAGCGGCTCAAACCCGAGGCGTCAACATAGTAGGTCATACTGGCATTAAAGGCAGGGTTCACAGTGGTCCAGTTCAGGTCGGTAGGAGTTATCCAACCGGTTCCAGCAGCAGAGCCACTGAATACCAAGCTACGCGTACCCGCAATGGCCAAAGTATCTCCCCCGGGAATGGTATCAATCAATTCTACTTTGGCCGAAGCACCTGCTAAATCACAAGCATTCACGGGCAAATTGCCTGCATCGAAGTTCTCGTAGAAAGGTGCTTGGAAAATTGTAGCCAAGTAATTGTTCGCAATACGGCTAGCTGAGTCATTGGTAGCATTGCCATCACCTGCCAGGCTCACCCAAGTGACCACGGTATCGCTACCATTGTTGAAGGTAACCGGCATGGCGAAAATGTGGTTAACGGTTGCACCAGGCAAAACAGGTCCCGTAATGGTTTCAGTTACACTGGCGGCGCTGTTCAAACGGTACGAAACACTGGTATTCACCATGGTGTCGAGACCACTGTTGGTTACTTCCACTTGCAATGGCAAGGTCAAACGTGGAATACAGCCATCTTCAATAGGTATTGGCAGGCCGTTAATAATAAGGGCAGGGTTCGCCAAGCTGGCATCGAGACTGGCCGGAGCAAATTCATATACACCTGGATCAGGGGTTGTTGATCGGGTTAGTCCGTTCAAATCGGTAGCTACCAAGGCCGACAGGTTTGCACCAATATTATTCGCCTGAAATGCGGTAGGCACAAAATCAAAGGCCACTCGGTTGACAAAAGTAGGGTCTGCATCAGTAGAATTTTGATCGAATGCACCATTGTTCGCCGCTTGCCAGTTCGCCAAAGTAGGATAGCCAGTGGTATAGTAACCTACCCCATTGGTTCCAGCTGTGCTCAACATGGTCAATACGTTGTTGTTCGACTGCGGAACATTGCTGGCACCCGTGATGTACAAACAATATTTGGTGCCAGACCCGCCACGCGAAACGTAAGAGATGTTGTTGAAGAAGCGGTGATCGCTGCCAGTGCCAAGGAAATAATTGGCATACACCAAACCTGATGTCGAAGAATCGTTATCGAATACTGTGGTATTGTGCAACACATAAACATGCACTCCTCCGGTCACATAAATACCGTAAATAGAACCCGTCAACGAATTAAAGTTGTAGAGCAAGTTGTTGCTAACAACGTTGGGGGCAATACTGTCGCCAGCCGCACCGGTATAAAAAATACCATAAGAAGTATATGATGTTGAAGAAGGATTAAGCCCATGTGTGGTGTGGATGCGGTTTTTGCTCACCCGCACGCCCCTTGCGCCTGTGCTGTTGTAAATGCCGTAAAAGGTCGTAATGTTGGTGCGGCCCGGACGTGCAATTTCATTGTTTTCGATCAACACATCGTGCGCCTGGATGGTATAAATGGCGTAGATGTAAGTATCCATCACCCGGTTATTGGTGATGCGGATATTACTCACTGGGGCTCCAGCCGCACCGTTGAAGCGGATGGTGTAGTAACCACCAATCACCAGGTTCGAGTCAACCACCACATCGGTAGCGGTAGTAGCAGTGGTAGTGGAAGTGAGTGAACCCGAAGCCACGATGCCCCCGGTGGCAGTGCTGGTGGCTGCCAAACTTACTGCCACGGTGTTGTTCACAATGCGGATGTTCTCTACATCTAACAGCTGAATGCCCACGTTCGCCAAGCTGGCATCTACATACATGTTACGCAAACGGATGTGCTTGGAGCCGTTCAATACAATCACTTGGGCCGAACCTGTGCTACCTGCCGTGCGAATCGTATCGCCTTGTCCATCGAAAGTGATGGTGTCGGTAGCGCTGGTGCCTGGGATGTTACCCAAAGCCAGCTGCTCGGTGATCAGGTTTGAAGGACCATCGAACAAGAAAGTAACCGGACCACTCACTCCGCCACAATTCAAAATGCTTGACAAAGCCGCGATGCTGGGGAAGTTGCTGGTAGGACTGCCGATGGTATAGGTACCCGCTGGAATAGGCTGACACAGGATCATGCGCAGCGTATCGTTTTGTGGGGTGGGATCTGACGCTCCATTAGGGGCAGCCGTCCATGCCACCAATTCACCCGAAACCCCCAGAGGGACCGTCAAATTGGCGGTAAAGGTGTACGTTGCGGTATCAAAAGGCGCCACACTACCTGAAAAAGTTTCGGTAACGGTCGTTGCACTTCCAAACTGGTAAGCAACCGTGGCGGTGGTGAGGGTATCGGCACCTACATTTTTGAAGCGGATAGTTACCGGATAAGGCGTTCCACCTGTTACCACAGCCGGAGGCGAAGTGATTTCGGTCATTAACAAATCACTTGCTACCAATTGAATTTCGAAGGCACCAATATCGGGATTGCTGCCGCGATTATTGCCCAAAATGTCACTGGTCACATACGACAAGGGAGTACCTGCATCTTTCAAAGGTGATATGCTCAAAGGCGTAAGATCAGTGCTCGAAGTATACAAAGGATTCGTGTCCAATGAAGCCGCCTCTTGCCCTGTTAAGGTGGTCCAAGCCGGCAAGGTATAGTTCGTACTGGCCACACGAATTGCACCCGCGGGATTGGTTACATCCATGAAATACAAATTGTTGTTGGCTGCCACCTTATTGTTCAAGTGGTCGGCACTCAAATACAAGCCCGCAAAGTTGGTCGCTGTCGTTTGACGCACGGCCTTGATGGAATTGTTGTAAAGTTCAAATCCGGCACTGTCAACAGCAGGGGCTGTTGCAGAACCACCTGTAAGAAAAATCACGCCGTTGGCTGTAGTTGAAGTGGTGGTAGAGCGCAACTCAATGCTATTGTGGGCAATGGTCAAGCGGTCGGTACCATCGGTGGTACTGGCTACCAAATAAATGGCCCGAGGAGTGGTAGAAGAAAAATCACCGTTGATCACGTTATTGGCAATGAGGTTCTGTGCCCCAGCTGTAGCAGGAGCGGTCATATTGCTCATGTAGATGCCGTAAATGCCAATCTGACCACTTATGCGGTTGTTGTTAACGGTCATTTCGGTGGTGCGTGACAAGAAAATACCTTGTGACGACACGTTCGACTGAAAGTCGGTCATGGTATTGCCATCCACAATGCTGCCCTGGTGATTGGTCAAATAAATACCATAGTAATACAGATTAGTCATTTGGTTGGCAACGTATTGGTTGCCTGCACTGTAACCCGGACTTGCTGCACCTGCGTGGTAAATGCCATAATAGGCATTGCTGATTTGGTTGCCAATGGCAATCAAACCTTGCGTATTGGTGGCGTAAATGGCCCGGTTGTTTGAGGAGGTGTTACCTGCCGTACCTGACAAAATACAGCCAGTTACAGCAATGTTAGAAGCGTTGTTGATGAAAATGCCCGCAGAAGCTGCCGTTGGTGCAGCCGATTGGGTAAAGCTCATTGAACTAATCGACACATTGCTGCCGCCATTGATTTCGATAGAATTACCGGTACCAGCATTGCTGAAAATCACATCGCCGGCAACACCGGTCGCAGAAGTAAGGGTTAAACCATTGCTGGCACCCGGAAAATTGGTGATGGTGTAAGTACCGGTATAAGTTCCGGGTGCTATGCTCAAGGTTACAGCCGAACCAATGCCTGCGCAATTGATAATACTTAAGGCATCGGTCAAGCTTTGAAAGTTTCCGCTGCTTGCTGGCAAATTGGGATTGATTGTATAAAAGCCATTCAGTGGCGTGATGAGGGCATCTATGCGAATAGGGGTTGAAGGCAAGGTAGTAGCTCCGCAAGTCACTTGGCAGCGGTAATAGGCCACAGCAATCGACTGCACTTGGCTGTGATTGGCGGTCGTCGCACCTGCGATGGGCGTCCAGTTGATGCTATCGGTTGATTCTTGCCACTGATAGGTTTGGCCTTGGCCAAAAGAGGTGCCTTGCAACGAAAGACCAAAACTTTGGCCTGCGCAAACATTGACAGATGTAGCTTGGGTAATACCCGGGGTCGGAGGATCTATACACGGCGCATTGGCAATGTGGGTGAATTTGATTTGAGCACGTACGGTACGAGCGTTATTTAAAGAAGTACTGTTCGTTCCAGCCGTTTGCGAGATGATGTTGCCTGGATCTTTGTACCAAGCAAAATTCGCAGTTGAAACGCCGGTTCCAGCTGCTGACATATCCCAACGGGTGGTCAATTCCAACGATCCGCCGGTATATACAAAGGGCGTAGTTAGCACCATATCCACCCAGCCTGTGTCAGCCAAAAAATTCTGATTCGCCGAAGCATACACCAAAGTTGCACCTTGGATCAGGGTATTGTAATCCTGTGGTGCGGAGGGCACCGCTGTCAACGAAGAATTTTTCAAATGAATGTCAAAGAGAATAGCTGCACTGGAAATAATGGCAGCGTTATTCGCCTTTCTCCATGAAATTTTCTGAATCAACTGCCCAGGAACCAAGCCTGCCGCAGAAAGTTCAGCGGCATCATAAAGCATATGGTGCCGCGAGTAGAAAAAAGTGCTGGCTCCCCCTGTATTGTACATGGGACCGGCATCAGCAGCTGCACTATTCGAGGTTGTACCCGAATTGCTTCCTGCCCCAATGATGCTCTCGATTTGAGCACCGGCAGGCTGTAGAAAGCCGATCCAACAAAGGAGCAAGAGTCCTGATTGTAATAACTTTTGCATATAATAGCGTTTAGAAAATTTTACGTGCCTTTAAACCGAAACATTTACTGCATGCAATGCAGCACCACTTCATTGTTTTAGAAGAGCTCGAGATAAAAGTATCCAATCATCTTTCAAAATTTAGTCACAACTCATCAGAAAATGACGCATTTTTCAATTACACCTGCGAAAGCTAAATGGTTGGGTAGAAGGCGCAATGGCACCATTTGGGTCTCCAAACTTGTTCGATGCGGCATCTCCTCGGGTTATATTTTAATCAATATTTAACTAATACGCATGCGTAAACCATTCATTAAAAATTAAATAACGGGTCATTTGTAGCTTATTCGAAGCCAGCACCAATCGATTTAAACTACCAGGCATTTCGCATGCTCGGCATTGGACAGCACGCAAGCGTTGGTTTCAAGCCAATAGTTGTCATGATTTATTGAACCTTTCACTCACAAACCAGGAAGCCTGACAAAAACATCCCTTTTGTCTGCAATTTATCTCTTTGATACTTGATACGAACTGCCAAAAAAAAAGCCACCCCGCAGGATGGCTTTCTGGTATGATTTGATTTATCAGGCTTCTGTAAGGATGATGACTTTGTCTTTCAACACCTCAATCACGCCTCCTTTTACATCAAAATAAACGGTTTTATTGTCGGAAGTGATTACCCGCACTTTGCCTTCCTTCTCCAAAGAAGAAATGATGGGCGCGTGGTTCTTGAGTACTTCAAACTGCCCTTTGCTGCCGGGCACTTTTACCGAAGTAATTTCGCCTTCGAACAATTTGCGGTCAGGGGTAAGGATTTCGAGCTGCATGGCCTCTCTCCTTCCTTAGATCTGACCAGCCAGCATTTTCTTACCGGCTTCAATTACGTCATCGATGCTACCCTTCAAGTTGAAGGCTGCTTCGGGATATTCGTCTACTTCGCCGTCCATGATCATGTTGAAACCACGGATGGTTTCTTCGATAGGAACGAGTACACCCTTCAAGCCGGTGAACTGCTCGGCTACGTGGAAAGGCTGCGACAAGAAACGCTGCACACGACGGGCGCGGTGTACCACCTGCTTGTCTTCTTCACTCAATTCGTCCATACCCAAGATGGCGATGATGTCTTGCAATTCTTTGTAGCGCTGCAAAATTTGCTTCACACGCATGGCGCAGTTGTAGTGTGCGTCGCCTACTACATCGCGGGTCAAAATGCGTGAAGTCGAATCCAATGGATCCACGGCTGGGTAGATACCCAATTCGGCAATCTTACGGCTCAATACAGTGGTGGCATCCAAGTGGGCGAAGGTGGTAGCCGGCGCCGGGTCGGTCAAGTCATCCGCAGGCACGTAAACCGCCTGTACTGAGGTAATTGATCCGCGTTTGGTTGAAGTGATACGCTCCTGCATCAAACCCATTTCGGTGGCCAAGGTTGGCTGGTAACCTACCGCCGATGGCATACGTCCCAAAAGAGCCGATACTTCTGAACCTGCCTGGGTAAAACGGAAGATGTTGTCGATAAAGAAAAGAATATCGCGTCCTTGAGCATCACTTTCATCGCCGTCGCGCAAGTGCTCGGCCATGGTCAAACCCGAAAGAGCTACACGTGCACGGGCTCCGGGCGGCTCGTTCATCTGACCGAAAACGAGGGCAATTCGCGACTCTTCCATCTCGTTGTAGTCAACCTTATCGAGCGACCACTTGCCTTCTTCCATGTCGTGCTTGAACTCCTCACCGTATTTCACTACGCCCGATTCAATCATCTCGCGGAGGAGGTCGTTCCCTTCACGGGTACGCTCACCTACACCAGCGAAAACCGACATACCGTCGTAACCTTTGGCGATGTTGTTGATCAATTCCATGATGAGTACGGTCTTACCTACACCGGCTCCACCGAACAAACCAATTTTACCACCTTTTACATAAGGCTCAATCAAGTCGATAACTTTGATACCTGTGTACAGAACTTCTGTTGAGGTACTCAAATCTTCGAATCGAGGTGCCGAGCGGTGGATTGGCAAACCAGCCGAACGATCGATAGGCTTCAAACCGTCGATGGCGTCACCAACTACATTGAACAAGCGTCCTTTGATTTGGGTGCCAATAGGCATCTGAATGGCTTCACCGGTATCAATCACCGCCATACCACGCACCAGACCCTCGGTAGAGTCCATGGCAATGGTACGCACGCTGTCTTCACCCAGGTGCTGCTGACATTCGAGTACGATCCGCTGTCCATCGGGACGCTCAACGTACAATGCATTGAAAATTTTAGGGAGTTTTGAACCGCCTTCAAAGCTAACGTCCACTACCGGACCGATGATTTGAGCGATTTTACCGTGATTGGCCATAAAAAAGCTGGTTTATTGCGTCTTTCAACGAGAGCGCAAAGCTAAAACTTAAGCTTCACATTTCAAACCAAAAACCCATTGTGAAATATTTGAACGTTTCGGCAACCTCCACAGGCTATTTGCTCCCTGAATTTTAACCAAATTTCCCGAAATTATAAAAATACAGCCAAAAGTTTTAATTAATGAAAAATAGCATCGTATTGCTGTATCTTTAAGTATTCCAATTGCACCAAACCGATTGGATCATGTGCATTCCCGGTAGCAATACCGGGATTTTTTTTGTTCGCTAAATCCAACCATCGGCAACGGTCGTAGATATCATCAACAAAAATGTATCACATGAAAACTTCCAAATTTTTCCTCATTGCCCTCCTCGTGGGCAGCAGCATGGCCTTCACCTCTTGTGAAAAAGAAGAAATGCCAGCACCTCAACCCGAACCTCGCACGGCTACTTTTACGTATGCCTTCAACACCGGTCAGGTGGGTGCCGGAACTGCTTACAATGGCATGCATCCCAACAACCTCACCGCTACCTTGAAAATCACCGAAATCGATGGCAGCAAGTCACGGATTGAGGTCATGATTAACAATGCGGTGGCCGGACAAACCTACATGGTACACGCCCACGACGCGGCCGACGCAGCTACCACCCCCAATGGTACACCTTACAACGAAACGCCCAATACCAACGTGCTCACTTTGGCAATCAACGCCACTGGAAGCATGGCCATGGGTTCACAAGAGGCCAATCGCTCCTTCGATGACCTCACCACCCAATACAATGCATTTTTCGTGATCCACGATCCGATGCAAGCCATCAGCACCACCGATTTAACCACTTATTTGGTGGTAGGCGTTTTTGGCAGATAATCTGTTCTTTAACAGGGTTTAGTTTTGACAGCAGCCCGGTCGTTGAGAAACGATCGGGCTTTTTTATTCAACGCAATGGCAGCCAAATAGCAGTATAGCTCATGAATACAACAAACCTTTTCAAGTTGCCCAACAGATCAGCATCATTGTATTCACCTGATCAACCGCACCACACCTTTTTGCACCCGCTGCTCGCCGCTGGTGAAATCGACATAATAAATCACATAGGGATACACTCCATTGGGCAATTCTGCTCCGTTTTTAGTGCCATCCCAGCTAAAGTCAATGCCATTCCCTTCGAAAACAGGCTGACCCCAGCGGTCAAAAATGGTGATCCGCAAACTGGTAATCCCTACCGTTACTACCTTAAACCTATCGTTGGTAAAGTCGCCATTAGGCGTAAAGGCGGAGGGCACCAGAATGCGGGGTTTGGCCTGTATGCAAATAACCCGACTAAATCTTGACGCGCATCCCGCCGCATTTTCAATGCGCAAGGCGACTTCAAAGCGGCCGGTATCGCTGAACAGCTGGCGCGGATAAACACCTGGCACATAAGGTTCGGAGATGCCATTGCCAAAATCCCAAAGTCCGGTCGCCCCTCCATTGCTCAAATCGATGAACACCAAGTCGGCTTCGGCCAAATCGTAACAGCCGGTACGGTTCGGGTTAGGCAAAAAATTGGCCGATACCGCCGGGAACGACCGCATCACCAAGGTATCAATGCGCGAACAGCCCGTGAGCGTATCGGTTATCCGCACACGGTAAGTGCCTTGGGGCGCTTGCAAACTGGGCGCAGTAACCATCGGCAGGCTGAGCCAATCAATGCGATAGGGCAAACCTGCCGCAAAACGCACCTCGGCCGTACCCAAACTATCGAAACAATTGGTTTGGGTTTGTTCGATTTGATAAATCAATGGGGGATGCACGTAAATGTAGACCGAATCTCGTAGGCTATCCGAACAGGCATCGCCGGCAGTGACAACATACCAGGCCGATGTTGCCGGCACCACCACCAAGGTATCGGTGGTATCACCGGTGCTTTCCCAACGCAAGCCACGCCCTGCCAAGCCTCCTTGCAAACGGGCTATCAAGCGGACCTCCTCAGCTGCGCAAAGCGTATCGGCACTTGCAGTGAGCGTAAGGCGTAAACTATCGCGCACCACCACACGTACACTGTCGGTGCGCTCACACGGCCCGGCACCGGCTCGGTAGTAGATCCAATGGCTGCCAACACCGGCCAAACGAGGCCTGAAGGTATTGCCCACCACCCCGTTGCCAAACAACAAACCACCTGCTGGCGTGGCAGTAACTTGCCAAGCAGTATCACGGAAACAAACAGCTGTGTCAACGCCGCTGATGCTGACCACAGGCAAAGGCGATACGGTCACCAGCAGCGAATCGAAACAAGCTCCAGCCAAACGTTGGTAAATGCGGTGAGCACCCAGGCCGGCAGTAGCAGGATTAAACCTGCCAGTAAGCGTGTCGGTGATACCCGGTCCGCTCCAACGACCGCCAGCGTAACTACTTCCCAATTGAAAGGGCCCCGACAATATGCAAACCGTGGTGTCGGCCTGCAATTGCGGAGCAGGCTGAACCTCCATCACCACACTGTCGACACAACCATTGGCTGTATAATACAAGCGGTGAAAACCCACCCCAGCCGTTACTGGATTGAAGCTGCCATTCCCCGCCGGATTCACGCCCGGTCCACTCCAAATGCCACCCGCAGGCGCCCGACCTGTATTGCCTGCCCCCAAGGTTAAATTCCCATTGCTGATACACCTGCGCAGGGTATCACCCGCAATGTTGGTGCGCACCAAATTCACCACCAATGAGTCCCTACAGCCATCCACATGGTAAAACAAATTCACGGTGCTGTTGCCGGTACCATTAATGCCCGGGTTGAATGTACCCAAGAGCGAATCGGTAATGCCTGGTCCCGACCAATAGCCCCCAGCAGGAATGCCAGGCGTTAAATTGAAAGGCGCACCCAAGGGACACGTGATAAATCCTGGTCCGGCTTCAATGGCCTTGATGTGTAAGCGCAAAGTGTCGATACAGCCATTGAGGTTGTAGATCAAAATGTGGTCGCCTGCGGCAGTGAGCTGCGGATCAACGATGCCCAGCAATGGGTCGATGAGGGCAACTCCACTCCAAATACCACCCAAAGGCTGGAAAGTGAGGGCGTAGGGTGGATCACTTTGGCAGAGGGTGTCGATTTTGTTCATCACGATGCTATCGACATAAATGATTTTGGACCGACTACATCCCGCAAAATTGTAGAAAACGGTATCGACGCCCGGAACAGCGGGTGGTGTATACAAACCTCCTGGCGTGATGTTTGGCCCCGACCAAGTGCCACCAGGAGGCGAAAAGCCGGTCATGGCCAAGGCAGGGCCACCCGGACAGCTGCCTTGTGCTGGTCCTGGATATACATCTACCACGGTAACGGTGAGCGAATCAGCACAGCCATTCACGCTGTAAAACACCCGTACGCTCCCTGCTCCTGCAATGGTTGGATTAAACGTGCCAGCGGCTGCAGCCGTGATGCCTGGTCCAAAAAACACCCCACCAGGAGGACTCACCCTACCAGCCAGTGAAAAAGGTGCCGACTGCAAACAAACCAAGGTATCAGGCCCGGCTTCAGGCGGTGTGGTTACCAAAATGCTGACCGATACCGTATCAGGCCCGTTGTTGTTGCCATCGTTTACAATCACCGTATAGGCAGTAGTACCCGGCGGTGGGCAAACCAAATGCGGACCAGCAGTAGGCGGCAAACCGTTGCTCCATTGGTAAGTGTAATTGCAATCGCCACCGATGCCAGCCGCCGTAAGCAGGGTACATTCGCCAATGCACAACGAATCGTCGGCTGCTGTGAGCGTGGCCGAAAGCGGACAATCGTTGATTTCGAAAGTACTGTTGAGGAGAAATGTGTAAAGGCTGTCGCAAATATCGAGGAGGTTCAAATTCCAACTCAGGCCATAGGTGGCGCATGTATTGAAGGGTGTATTTACGGTAAGCCGCACCCTGCGGGTGCTGTCGTTCACGCAATTGAGCGCTTGGGCATTCACAATGGTGCGGGCAGGTGTTCCTGTAAGCACAAAAGCAGCAGCCAAAACCGAATCACAGTGCACCGTACTGTCGAGGGTAATATCAATAAAGGTGGTTTGGCAGCTGGCCACCACCGAATCCATCGATGGTGGGATGGGCGGAGGCACGATGCTGTACCAATAGGCATTCCAGCCAGTGCAAGTCACATTTGCGTCCGACTGAAAATGGATGGTCATATAACCGCTCGTAGCTACCAAGGGCGGAAAAGCGGTGAGGGTACCTGAAAAAGTGCCCAACAAAATACCATTGGTATCAGGACCGTCGTACACCCGCATACGATCAAGTACCAACTCCGTACAAAAGCTCTGAAAAGTGAGGATGATTTGTATAGCCTGTGGATTGCTGATAACGAAAGTGAAGTTTTCGTTGTTGTTGTAATTTCCTGCAGCAATGGGATTACCTCCTGAATCATCGAGGAATGCACGACAATCCGTCACGGTTTGATTGGCCATGGTGTAGGTAGGCTGGGCCGCAGCCAACGTACCAAGCAGCAGAAATAGCGTAAACCAAACCCAAAAACGCATCAGTTGCGGTTAATCAATATTTGTGGTGTGTTAACGGTATTGCTCCATTGGCCCGACCGATCGCGCAGCCGAATGCTGTAGATGGTAGCTTCGGTAGCACCGTTTCCGAACAAAAAAGTACCATTGAGCCTAAAACGTATGGTGCCACGGATGGGCACATTGCTGTATTCGGGACTCAAAGGCGGGACAAAATAATAGTCGGGGGCTGTGAGGCGGTCATCGCGCACTTCGAGCATTAGGCTGTCGGGGTGCAAACTGCCTTGGTCACCATCGCCATCCTCGTATTGCAACTCCACTTCCACCCTGCCCGTAAAAGCCACAATGCTGGTAGGCGCCACCTGGTTGATGCGGATTACGGGCGCTTTGTCGAGCTCGCGAATGGCCGTCTTTTTGCAAGCCGCGCTCATCACCACCACAGCCAAGGCAAGCAGCAACATTTTAGCGCAGTTCAACATCGAAGGCGTTTTGGAGATTGAACAAAGCCGGCGACTCTCCCTTGACATCGCAAAGGCGATAGCTTCCCGCTGCTACATCGGGCAGGGTTACCACATGGGTGAATGGCAATTTTTCGCCAAAAACATTCTGGCCAGGCAAGGCTTCGGCCAATGGCTGCACCTTGAGCACAGTCTTTTGATGCGTGAGTTTATTCACCAAAAGCACCGATTCGGGTACACCACCCATGAACTGCAAATGCAAGCGATGGCCATTGCGTTGCCAGCCCGAAATGCGCGGATTAGCGGGTCCGTTGGTAGGGGGATTGCCAAACATATCGCGGGCGCCGGCATTGATCCAGGCCACAATAGCGGCGATGTATTCGGTTTTTTTCGCAGGCCAATCGCTGTTCGGATCAACAGAAAGCGGCATGATACCCGAAATGCCGTCAATGTCGCGCACCACCCTTTCGTGCAAAACCGAGGCATTGGCATTGCCCGGCACCACCCGCAGCTGAAAAGTACCAGATGGATTGTTTTTGATGATCGGCTGGTTCACCATGGTAGCATAGGAGCTTTCAATGGTGCGGAAATCGGGTTCAAACGTACCATCGTGACAACCCGAATTGCTGCAGGTAGGCTTGAAGATGCGTTGGTGCAAGCCCGCAAAATTATCGAGTGGCAACAAAGGGTCGTTGTAGTTGCTCGCCGGAGGCTGGTTTTTGGGGTCGTCGAAAGGATTGGCGGGACTGCTGCTTTTTTTGCAGGCAGCCAATACAACCACAAGGCCCAACATCCAACAAAGCTTCTTCATATGCGGTCGAATAAACTTTGTGAAGCCCCTGCAATGAGTCCGCTGTTTTGCACATCGGCCTTGAAGCCCAATATTTCGGCAATGGTAAGCACATTGTCGGTAAGTAAGCCTTTGGGATTGGTGGCCGAACCCACGCTCAAATTGGCCGGCACATTCGGACCAGCCATCAAACTGAACACCCGCAACGAGTTTTGGTCGCTGTGATCGTAAGCAAACCAATCATTTTCGTCCTGAATGGGGTTCGGATTGAGGTTGCGTCCGTGTTCGGGCGACACCAAGATGATGGTGTTGTTGGCCATTTCGGGGATTTGGGTTTGGATGTAATTCCACAAAAAGCCCACGGCATGGTCGGCCCGGTGCAGCGACCGCAAATAGCCGGTAAAATTGGAGTGACAGCCATCTACCGAGTCCATGTTGATGACCGTAAGGGCTGGTTTGAAGCGTTGCATCACCTCACAAGCATAGCCCACATTGCGCAAATCGCCATTGTCGGCAATGGGCGGCATGATTACTTGTCCGGCCGACTGTTTCACATACATCTGCCTGATGAATTCACGGATGTCTTGCTTTTCCTGCTCAGTATTGCCTATTTCGGGCAGCGCAATGCCACCATTGCTGTTGTACGAATTGTCGAGGAAGTACTTCATCTGCAGCATGGGTGCCAACTCCTCTTCGGGGTGGTAGACCTTAGCGTTGCTCAGGTGGGTAAATCCAGCTTGCGAAAAGGTAACGTTGGGTGCCAAAAAGTTGGCTCCGTATTGCATACCATATTGCGGATGTTCGCTGTAGTTGAGCAGCGGAATGCTGTTGCCTATGCGGTTGCCAATGAACCAGACCTTGCTGGCGGGCGTATTGGTATGGCGGCGTAAATATTCAAAAATGGTGGGGAATACCGGTTTTTGGCGCAAGCCTTGGGTTACCCCCGTATTGCCCGTGAGCAGGGTATTGAGGCCCGAAAAGTGCCCTGCCGTAGTAGCCCGCACCTCAGGGAAAAGCGTGCCCTGCGATTGCAAGGTATTGCCCAATATCTGCGGAATGGGCGCACTGCCTCTTGGTTCACCCGCCGGATCGGTACCATACACCCGCTTGGTGATGGGCTGCGCACCGTTCAGCATGTTCAGCATGATGTTGCCCTCTACCGGAAAATTTTGCGCATCGCTCACGTACCGCTGCAAAACCGACTCCTGCTGCCGAACGCCGCCGGCAAACATCACGTATACCACATGCTGCGCCAGCTGACTGCCCGTAGCGGCAAACAACCTGCCCGTTGGCAAAATATACGGCAACACCATGGCCCCCGCCGTGCTAATGCCTAATTTTTTGATGAACGATCTTCTTTTCATGACTGCAAGTTAAACAGCGGGTATTTGGTAAGTCGTGAACCTCTAGCCTCACCCCCTTCCCCTCTCCAGAGGAGAGGGGTGATAGATACTATATGGCGGTTGCTCGATGCGTATTGATACTTCATGTTCTTATAGCCTTTTTTATTACCGCTTTGCGGGTTGAGCGAAGCGAAACCCTACTTTGAACTTTGAACTTTGAACTTTGAACCTAATAATACTGGTACTCATCACACAAAGCAAAACTCAAATACACAATCTCAGGGGTCACAAAGGTGTTGGTTTCAATGAAGTTGCGAAACCAGGCCTTTTCGGCTTCAGTGGGCAGGCGAATGAGAAAACGCCGGTAGGTGTCGGTGATGAAAGCATCCACATCGGCACGCATGTCTTGCATGCTGGGGATGATCACATCTGGCCGGTTCATAAAATTGCTCACCACCATTTCAAAGGCCACTTGTTTATCGCCAATTGACTCAATGAGGTTGCTGATTTCAACTTGCTGATTGGCCGAAAGCGCCCGCTGAAACAAGTTCGCATGCAAAATGGCGATGTATTGCTCGGTGGTTTTTTGCTTGTTTTTGCCATAGTTCACCCCTTCCACCGGAACGGGATTGACCTCGTAAATGAGGTATTCGTCGCGCCGGCAGCTACCCAACAGCACCACTGCCAGCAGCAGTAAAATAGCTGATTTAGCGGAAATTGGCATATTCATCGGTGACTAAGATGTTACGTAAGGTGAGGTGAAAATTGCGGTTCTGCTGCAATTGCTGCATGGCCTGGTATACTTCGGCACTTGCCGGATCGCGGGCCAACATGGTTTTGTAGGCCCAAATAACCAGTCCCTGCCAAAACTCGCGCTGGGCCACCACAATGCGGATGTAGTCGTCTTTGTTGCTGCCCGTTTGTCCGAACAAAGAAGCCGGTTCCGAGGCATCCACCATTTCATAGGCCCGCTCAAACTCACTCTGGGTAGGAAAGCGGAAGTACAGATTGTCGAAAGTGGCATTGATGAAATTGAACGAATTCATGTTGATGAAATCGTAAATCGGATTGTCAACCATGCGCGCACACACCGTGTCGAGGTTTTGCAGGCCATAGCGGTAATCCCATTGGCTTTGCAACACCAACTCGAACTTGCGCATGAGGGCCTGCTTTTCACGCATGGCCGTGCTGTCGCCATTGAGCGAATCTACCACGGCCCCTTGCCGCAAAATGCCGATTTCCTGGTTTAGATTGGCATCGCTTACGCCCTCGAGCAAGCGCACCTTCATTTGTTCGTACAGCCTTTTGTAGTATACCGAAGCATACGACGAATCACCAGCTACCGGCAGGGTATCTGTTTGGATGCGGGTAATGAGGGCCGCACGTGCATCGAGGCTGAGGTTGCCGGCCCGCAAAAAGGCTACATGTTCGTCCATTTCGGCATCAATGGGCTCACGACCGAGCAAGTCAATGAACAGGCGGTTCACATAATTCTCCACCAAAACCGTGGGGACACCATCGTACCAAGGCGCTTGGTTGTTGGGCACAATGCGCTCAGTAGTCTTCCGACAACCTACTGCAAAGGCCGCTAACGCGATAATGATAACCAAACCCCAAGAGAAGCGCATACTGGCAAAATTGAAGCTGAAAGTTGTAAAAAAAAGCCCAATTCGCCAATCAGAACAACCAATAAATTCAGATTGAGCAATTTGCAACAAAAACAAATATAAATCCATTGGTTTTAAATCCCTTACCCATACAGCCCCCAGCCATCCAAACCGACGGTAACATATATTATTTTTTACATATTTATTGAAAAAATAACGACATCATCCTATGTTTGATACATTCAAAACCTGTTGTATGAAACTCATCCTTCTCTCCCTTTTCCTCTTCGGCAGTGTTGCAAGTATGGCGCAAGAAAAGAACAGCTCAACCAACGTATTGGGCAAACGCTATTTTGGGGTTCAACATGAATACCGTGGAAATGAATGGACCTTATCCAATGGTGAACTGACCTATTGGGCAGAACCCTTGATGAGTATCACCCATTTTTTTTACGGTCAACGCTTGAAAAAGCGCTTTTATTTTGAAACAGGGCTGTCGTACTACTTCACAAGTGACAGGTCTTATTTTAACTCAACCAATGCATTCGGTACGTTTTTTCGCACAACTTTACTATCAACCCGTGTGTTACTGGTACCCCTTGCCATTCGGTATCGCAGCAAAGGTGAACAATGGCGTTTCACAGCAGGTTCTACGCTTGCCGGTATAGGAATAGCCCTGGCCAGATCAAACACACTCACCCGCGAAGGTGTTGCTGGAACCACAGAAAGCGTTAAGAAAAATGATCCACAATTTGGTGCTTTTATTGGTCTGGATTTAGAGCTTGGATGCGAATACCAAATTGCCCCCACTTGGATGATAAGAGCAGACTCGGGTTTTGGTTTTGGTTTTAGTGATAACCGTTTCTCTTATACCCCCAACCTACGCATAGGCTTAATGAAAAATATCAGCAGGTAAGTCCCAAAAAACTGATTCCATCCTAAAGCACAATCCAATTAAATTGTTTCCGATAGCCCAACAAAACACCATGAAATCAACACTCTTGATGCTCAGCCTTTTGCTTTGTTTACAAGGCCAGGCGCAACAAAGCAACGAAGCCGCCCCAAGTCCATCAAAACATTATGTAGGTTTGATGCAAGGATTCCACGGTGGGCAATACTTCTTCCGCTTTGGCGCCCTCCGAAACACCCCTTCCCCCATTGGCTGAGAAGAGCAAAAATGTTAATTCGAAGGCCCAATGCCTTCAGCACTCCGCTGCGCGACTGGACCTATATACCAGGCTTTCAATTGGGCATTACCCGAAGCTTAGGAAACAGCAAATAAGCTGGCCGGCGAGCATTGCTCATCAGTAACTGCAGTAGTTCGCACCTGGCGTGATAAAAATGCCAGAAATAGCCCGACACACCCTTGCTTTTTCAAACCAAAAATCCCTTTTGCTGTTAGGCATAAAAAAAAGCGCATGTCAACACTCCGCCTTGCCCTCGATTGGACGCCCAACGTTAACCACAGCGGCTTTTTTGCTGCACAGCATTTTGGCTGGTTTCAGGAAGCCGGCATTCAGGTAGAGATTCAACATCCCGGCACCGATAATTACCTACACAGTCCGGCCAAAAAGGTAGAGCTTGGCCTGGCCGATCTGGCACTTTGTCCGTTCGAAAGCCTGCTGAGCTACCGCACCAAAAGTGAGCCTTTGCCCTTGCTAGCCCTGGCGGCAGTGTTGCAAACCGACCTCAGCAGCATTGTGGTGAAAGCCAACAGTGGCATCGAACGCCCGGCCCAGCTCGACGGTAAAACCTATGCTTCTTACAAAGCCCGCTACGAAGATGCCCAGGTAGCTTGCTTGGTGCGCAACGATGGCGGCCAGGGCCATTTGGTGCTGCAGTACCCCAACCGCCTGGGCATTTGGAACACCCTGCTGAACGGGGATGCCGATGCCACCTGGATTTTCGACAATTGGGAAGGCGTTCAAGCCCAACTGGCAGGCATTGCGTTACGGCATTTCCGCATGGCCGATCATGGCATTCCCTACGGTTATTCACCGGTGTTGGCCACTACCGAAGCCACAGTAAGCACACACAAAGAAGAGCTCGCAGCCTTTTTAAGCGCATCGGCACGCGGGTTTGCCTGGGCGGCCAGTCACCCCCAAGAAATGGCGGGTATATTGTTGGCCTTGGTGCCGCAAGCCGACCAAGACCTGGCCATGCTCACGGCCGCACAGCAAGCCACATCGCCCCATTACCTGCATGCCCAAGGCTGGGGCTATATGGAAAAAGAAAGGGTTGACGCTTATTTGAACTGGCTCCTGGCCGAAGGCCTCGAAAGCACCCGCTTCGATGCTGCGGCGCTATTTACCAACAGCTTGTTACCAAACATGCAGTCATAGTAGCACGCACAAACGCTTGCAGCTTGTCTTAGCTATCGGCAAGTATTACAGGTATGTCTTGCCGAGCTGCACATGAAGCCCATTTCACCGCATGCAAGGCGTTTGCGCCTGCTGCTCGTCCCTTTTCAGCACTTCCACTGCCCAGCTTCCCGTTCGACCCCTGGATCATCGTCCATCTATACAACCAAAATTTAACTTTAACCTCTTCACTTTTAACCCTACCAAAAACAACTTACTGGCATACCCACTTTGATTTTAGTTGATATTCCTTACCTTTTGCCATTCATTCTAGGTCTCTGGTCCATCACCCTTGATGTTTATCTTTTAACTTTTTTTCTTAGTTTTTAGCTCTTCGTACCCATGTCGCTTCTCTCCTACTTCGAACTCGCCGGCACCTTCTTCTTCGCCATTTCGGGTGCTTTGGCTATTAAAGACAAGGAGCACGACTGGTTTGGCGCAGGATTTACAGGCTTTATCACGGCCATAGGCGGCGGTTCTTTGCGCGATGTGCTGTTGGGTAGCTACCCGCTGGCTTGGGTAAGCAATGTGAACCTGTTGTACGCCATTTTGGCTGGGGTGGCTGTCAGTTATTTTGGCTGGAAATGGCTCATCCGTTTCCGACGCACCTTGTTTTTGTTCGACACCTTGGGACTTAGCCTGTTTACCTTACTCGGTACCGAAAAGGCCCTTTCGCTGGGTGTAAAGCCCGAAATTGCTGCCATCATGGGCATGTTCAGCGCCGTTATGGGTGGCGTGATCCGCGACACGCTTACCAACGAAACCCCCGTGCTTTTCCGCAAAGAAATTTACGCCAGTGCCTGTTTGCTGGGCGCCATTGTGTATTTGGTTTTACGCGAATTGGGCCTAGAGCGCGACCTCAACCTCCTGCTTTCGGTGGCCACCATTGCTACCACCCGTATTTTGGCCGTGCGCTACAAACTAACGCTGGGCGGGTTCAGTTGAAACAAAGCGGTTTATGCATAAGACTAAAGCCCGTGCTTCAAATCTAACCGCAGAGGCGCGAAGGGGCAATGTCTGTGAAAAACAACATTCCCAAAATACCAGCGTGTTTGCTTGCTCCAGCGGTTCCTATCAGTGCAAGCTCAGGCTGCTGACATTCCGCGAGGCAACGGAGCATTTTGGCTCATATGCTACGCGCATGAGCCGGAAACCGAAGATAAAAAGCCTTGAAAACAACATCCTTCAGGTGTCAAATGCCCGGTAATTCAAATGGTAAGGTCTGAAAAATGCCGATTCACAGCTTTCACATGACAGCCACCCGCATCTTGGCCGTTCGGCACAAAATAAGGCCGAGCGGATTCAGTTAAATTTCGTCAAAGACATAAAGCGCATCGGCATTCTCGCCTAATTTGCCGCCATGAAAGCCCTTCTCTTCAGCACCCTTTTATTTTTTACAACTTCCTCCTTGGCCCAAACAGCCGCCGATAGCCTGGCATGGCGCAGTCCGGCCAGCTTGGTGGAACGCCTCTTACAATGTGTTTCATCGGAACCGGGTCAGGCCAAGCAATGGGAAAGCTTCAAGGCCCTTTGTGCAGCCGATGCACGCATCGCAGTACTCTTTCAACGCCCGGGCAAGCCACCGGTATTGCGCAGTTTTTCGGTCGATGCATTTGTGCAAACCATGTCGACAAGCAGCGGCCCCTTTCAAGAAAAACAGCTAAAAGTGGAGGTGGATGTATTCAACGGCATGGCCACGGTTTGGCAACCCTACGAACTGCTGGCAGGCAACGAACGCCGCACCGGTGTGAACACCTATCAGCTATACTCCGATGGGCAGCGTTGGTATGTACATAGCCTGTTGTGGACCGAAGGCGATTTGCCTTAAAACACAAAGGCCGCTTCGGTGAGGAAGCGGCCCTGAATCGGTGCTAAAAAATGCTTTATAGATCGGATTGACTTACGCCAATTTCACTGATACTGCATTCATTCCTTTGCGACCTTCTTTCAAATCGAAAGTCACTTTGTCGTTCTCGCGAACTTTGTCAACGAGACCTGTAACGTGTACAAAATATTCTGTACCCGTTTCTTCGTCCTTGATGAAACCGAAACCTTTGGTTTCATTGAAGAACTTTACTGTTCCTGTAAGCATAATGTGATGTTGAAGCCGTAAAGGTAGGTGATAAGTGTCAGCATCCAACACAAAGGGCGATTTATTTTCTGGCCTGCGGGCTGTGGGTGGCCTGCGGCCTGTGAATGCCTGCGGCTGTGGGTGGCCTGCGGCCTATGGTTGTCCCGCACGTGCGGGACTGTGGTTTCCCTGCGGGCTGTTGACGGCCTGCGGCCTGTTAACGTTCCGCTGAGCGGAAAAGGGAATGCCCTGCGGGCTGGAGAAAGACTGGCAGTAAAGTGACAACCTAAATCAGGCATCGTCAAACTTTGAACTTTGAACTTTGAACTTTGAACTTTGAACCCCTAAAATGAAAAGAGCTGCCTTTTGGGCAGCTCTTTTCATTTTAGGGCGTTCGCTTAGGCCTTGGGAGCCATGCTGCGGATGTAGTTGATCAAATGCCATCCGTCTTCGTCGCTAATACCATAGGTTGAGATTTTCAACATGGCGCCGCGACCGTTGAGGAGTTTCCAGTGGAGTTCACCATCGGTTTGGCTGGGGGTTTTGTCGATGAGGTTGGCAGCTTTTACAGCTTGACCAGCAGGAACTTCAGCTTTCATGTCGGCACCATGACAGCTTACGCAATACTGGTTAAAAATGCCTTTGCCTTTTTCGATTGAAGCTGCATCAGCGGTCTTTGGGTTCGCAGTTGCTTTGCTTTCTTCTGGTGCTACCCAAGCCTCAGCTTCGGTTGCCGGTGCTTCTTCAGCAACGGGAGCCGCTTCTTCGGTGGCGGGAGTTTCTTCGGTGGCTTCTTCGCCGCCACCACAGGCTACCATCACACTTACGCCTGCCAAAAGGGCCAGGCTGAGCATCCATTTGTTTGTATTCATGATTCTGTTGATTGTGTCGATTACATGACAAATATATGACGGAAATGTTTGGCTTTATTGCTGAATGCCGAATAAATCTCGCCATCTTCGAAAAGAGATAAAAATATTTTAAGACATTCTTGTCTTTATATTCAAATCTCTTTTGTTTATTTGCAGGAACTTACCAATGAAATATTTACCTGCCGATACCATCAACGAACGCTTGACGTGTACCCATTGCGGCGATGCCTGCGATGGCAGCATCCGCAATGCCGAACAACAGGCCTTTTGCTGCCATGGATGCGCCAGCGTGCACCAATTGCTTTCTGAAAACAATATGCAAGATTTCTACCGCATGCAGGAAGGCAAAACCACCAAACCCGGTGACATTGATGCGGCACGTTTCGAACACCTAAACGACCCCGAACTACAACGCCAGCTCATCGATTACGAAGACGAAAAGCAATACCGCGTGAGCCTGCGCCTGCCGCAAATACACTGCACAGCCTGTGTGTATTTGCTCGAACAGCTCTATCGCTTTAACAGCCACATCGCCGAAAGCAAAATCGACTTTGTGCGTAAAGAAATCAGCATCACCGTGCGCAAACCGGGCCTCAGCCTGCGCGAATTGGTGTTGCTGCTGCATGAACTGGGTTATGGTCCCGACCTCAACCACAAACTCGGCAACCGCCGCGAAGTAGATCCCGAAAAGAAAAAGCTCCTGCGCAAACTGGCCGTTGCTGGCTTTGCCTTTGGCAATGTGATGTTGCTGAGCTTTCCCGAATACCTCAGCACGGGCGGACTGAATGAACCCCTCGTGCAGACCACCATCCATGTGCTCAACATCCTGCTGTCGATTCCGGTTTTGGCCTACAGTGGCACCCATTATTTCAAATCGGCTTGGGAAGGCCTCAAAAAAGGCGTTCTCAACATCGATATCCCCATTGCCCTGGGCATGGTGGTGTTGTTTGTGCGTTCGCTGTTCGAAATCATCAGCCAAAGTGGGGCGGGCTACCTCGATTCACTCACCGGACTGGTGTTTTTCTTGCTCCTCGGCCGCTTCTTCCAGCAAAAAACCTACGACGAACTCAGCTTTGAGCGCGATTTTCGTTCGTTTTTCCCCCTGGGCATCACGCGCATCCATGGCAACCAAGAGGAGGAAATTGCCATCGACAAACTGCAACCCGGCGACGAAATTTTGGTGCGCAACGAAGAAGTCATTCCAGCCGATGCTATCCTAAACGCCGATAAATGTTTGGTCGATTACAGCTTCGTAACCGGCGAAAGCGAGCCGCAGGAACGCTTCCGTGGCGATGTGCTGTATGCCGGCGGCAAAATCATTGGCATGGCCGTGCGCATGGAAGTAATCAAAAAGGTGGCCCAAGGATACCTCACCAAACTGTGGAACCACGAAAGCTTCAGCAAAAAGCACGACGACCGTTTCAAAACCATTACCGACCGCATTGCCCGCTACTTCACGCCGGCAGTGATTGGGCTGTCCATAGCCGGATTTGCTTATTGGTACAGACAAAGTCCCGAAATGGCCTTTCAGGTATTTGCAGCGGTGTTGATCATCGCTTGTCCCTGTGCCCTGGCCCTCTCCGCCCCCTTCACCTTTGGCAATGCCATCCGCATTTTGGGCCGCAACAAGCTTTTTGTGAAAAACAGCGTGGTGGTCGACAAGCTCAGCCAAATCGATGAGCTCATTTTCGACAAAACCGGCACGCTCACCAGTTCTGAGCAAAACGACATTGATTTCAGCGGCATCCAATGGGATTTTCGGCAGCAGCAGTTGGTGAAAACCGCCTGTCGCAACAGCACCCACCCTTTGAGCCGTCAATTGGCCCAGGCTTTAGATGCTGAAGTCTGCGAAAACATCCAGCTGTTCGACGAAGTGCGTGGCAAGGGCATTGCGGCCATCATCGATCACCAGCGTGTAAAATTGGGCAGTGCCGATTTCTTGGAGCTCAGCGACGACGAACGCAGCAGCATGCCAGGCAGTCTGGTGTATGTACGTGTGAATGGCGAGTTGTTGGGTTATGTGCGCTACAAAAACGCCTATCGTACAGGCATGGATGAAAGCCTGGGTGAATTACGCAGCAAATACGCCATGCACCTCTTATCGGGCGATGGCGACCAAGAAGCCCCCGTGCTTCAGCCGCTTTTTGGGGAGGATGCCGAAATGCATTTCCGCCAATCGCCGGCCGATAAGCTCCAATACATCGAAAAGCGCCAGCAAGCCGGTGCCGGATTGGTGATGATGGTGGGTGACGGCCTCAACGACGCCGGTGCCCTGCAACAAGCAGCCGTGGGTGTGGCCGTCAGCGAGCGCGACGGGCAGTTCACTCCCGCCTCCGACGCCATTTTGGCCGGCGAGCAAGTGCCCAACCTGCACCGCATGCTCGCCTTTGCCCGCGACAGCCGACGCGTGATTTTCACCAACCTCGGCTTTTCGCTCACCTACAATGTGGTAGGCCTCAGCTTCGCCCTCAGCGGACAACTCACCCCGGTGGTAAGCGCCATCCTCATGCCGGTGAGCAGCATCACTGTTGTGGTGAGTGCCACGCTCTTAACCAACTACTATGCAAAACGGAATGGACTTAAATAGACGATCCCGAATTACTCGGGACTGCTGCGCAGCAGCTGACAGGAGTTCATCTCCACAATCTCTCCCTGACCTCTCCCTAATGGTCGGGACTCGCCTTGTGTCCTCATTGTTACGCGAAACCTTGAACCTTGAACCTTGAACCTTGAACCTTGAACCTTGAACCTTGAACCTTGAACCTT
>CAZNWC010000012.1:0-83359 GCA_964577055.1 uncultured Chitinophaga sp.
CGGAATCCACCCTTGGTTGCTTTTCCTACGGCAGTGCGGTAGCCTGCCACAATGTATGCGTTCATATTGGTTAGTTTCGGAGTGGACGGCCAGATTTCAATACAGATTGGATGCGCTCCAGGGTTTTTTTCTCACCCAAAAGTGAAAGGAAGGCTTCGCGCTCGAGGTCGAGCAAATATTGCTCAGATACTTCTTGCGGATAAGACAGATCGCCGCCACATATGGCATAAGCCAGCTTTTCGGCAATTTTTTTATCGTGGTCGCTGATGTATTTGGCCATGTGCATGCCATTGATGCCGGCCAGAAAGAGTGCCATGCCCCCACGGCCTTGCACTTTCACATTGTTGCGCGGCTGAGGTTGTACATAGCCGGCTTCGGCCAGTTCCAGCGCCAGGCGCTTGGCATCGGCGAGGTGCAAGCGTTCGTTCACCGAAATGCGGTCGCCCCGCCGCAAGTAGCCCAAATCGAAGGCTTCGTAGGCAGAGGTTGCCACTTTTGCAGTTGCAATATTCATAAATGCGTGTTGCAGTGGATTGTACTCTACATCGCCTTTTTGCACACTGTCGGCTACACGCAGTGCCATTTCCTTGGTGCCACCACCAGCTGGAATCACACCCACACCTACTTCCACCAAACCAATGTAGGTTTCGGCTGCTGCCTGAACGGCATCGGCATGTAAGGTGAGTTCGCAACCACCGCCTAGGGTGAGTCCCTTGGGAGCCACCACCACCGGAATGCTCGAATACCTGGCGCGCATGGTAAACTTCTGGAAGGCTCGGATGGCAAAATCCAACTCGTCGTATTCTTGCTCAACGGCCAACATGAACACCATGCCCAAGTTAGCGCCTGCCGAGAAGATTGCCGAATCGTTGGCCACCACAAGTGCGCGATAATCTTTTTCAGCCAAATCAACGGCTTTGTGGAAACCGGCAATGACTTCGCTACCTATGCTGTTCATTTTGGTGTGGAACTCAAGGTTGAGTACACCATCGCCCATATCGATGACCGAAGTTCCGCTGTTTTTCCATACGGTTTTCTGACCACGGAGTACATCCAGGGCCACTAGATGCTGGCTGCCCGGAATGGGTTCGTAGGTGCCGGTGGAGGGACTGTAATACAGCTTTTGTCCGTTTTCAATCTTGTAGAAATGCGTATGCCCGGCTTCCAACATTTGGCCAATCCATGGTGCCGGGGTTTGTCCATACATGGTCATGAGGTTGGCCATGTCGCGCACACCAACCGCGTCCCAGGTAGCGAAAGGACCGAGTTCCCAGCCAAAGCCTGCCATCATGGCGTCGTCAATTTGGTAAAGGTGGTCGGCTATTTCGGGCATGCGGTACGATACATACTTAAAAAGGTAGATGAAGTTCAAGCGGATGAATTCACCAGCCTTGTCGGGCATCTGCACCAGCATTTTTAAACGTTTGCGCAGGTTGTCTTCGGCTTTAATGGGATCGAGCAACGGGAATTTTACTTTTTCCTGCGTCCCATACTCGAGTGTTTGCAAGTTCAGCGATAGGATTTCTTTTTTTCCTTCTGCCGATTTCGACTTTTTGTAGAAGCCTTGGCCGGTTTTGTCGCCCAGCCAGTTGTTTTCTACCATTTTGGTGAGGAAGGAGGGGAGGGCAAAAAGCTCGCGGGCTTCGTCGTTTGGACAATTATCTGCTACCCCTTGCGCTACTTTGACGAGCGTATCGATGCCGACAACGTCACAAGTACGGAAAGTGGCTGATTTTGGTCGGCCAATGAGCGGACCCGACAATTTGTCGATGGCTTCAACGCTCAAGCCAAGTTTTTCCATGCTGTTAAACAAGGCCATGATGCCGAAGACACCTACCCGGTTGGCGATAAATGCAGGAGTATCTTTGGCTAATACGGTGGTTTTGCCCAAAAACTTACTGCCATACTGCATCAAAAAGTCGGTTACTTCCGTTTTTGTTTCGGGAGTGGGAATGATTTCGAGAAGTTTTAAGTAGCGCGGTGGATTGAAAAAGTGGGTGCCACAAAAGTGTTGGCGGAAGTCATCACTCCGGCCAACTGCCATCATGTGAATGGGTATGCCAGATGTGTTAGAAGTGATGAGGGTGCCTGGCGTACGGTACTTTTCTACTTGTTCAAATACCTGTTGCTTGATTTTGAGGTTTTCTACCACTACTTCCATTACCCAATCGGACTGAGCGATGCGGTGCATATCGTCCTCAAAGTTTCCGGTTTGAATGCGTGTGGCGAATGATTGGTGGTAAAGCGGGGCAGGGTTCGACTTGATGGCTGCTTGCAGGGCATCTTTCACAATGCGATTGCGTACTTTTTTGTTGTCGAGGCCCAAGCCAGCCGCTTTTTCAGCATCGTTGGGCTCGCGCGGCACAATGTCGAGGAGCAATACCTGTACGCCAATGTTGGCAAAGTGACAGGCAATGCGCGACCCCATGATGCCCGAACCCAGGATGGTTACCTGCTTAATGATTCGTTTCATGATGTATGGTTTGATTTTTTTGGTCGAAAATGTGGTTCTCTGAAATGAGGGTGTTCACGGTATCCATTACCCTGTAAAAGGCTTTTAAATCTGGAGCAGACACGTTGTCCTGTACTTTGCGATTGAATTGCCGCACTTTGTCTTTGGCTACTTCGCGAGCTTCTTTGCCCAAATCGGTCAAGAAAATTTTTACTGCACGTCGGTCATTGGCGTTGTACCGGCGGCGTTCTATCCAGCCACGGCCCTCTATATTGTTAAGGATACGTGTCATGCTTGATGCTTCCATACCGAGTAGGGGTGCCAATTGGGTTACTTGGGTTCCCTCGTCATCGATATGCAGAAGTACGAAAGCTGCCGATACGCTCAAGTCGTATTGTTCAGCTTCGGTATTGTACATCCGTGCGATGTTTAGCCAAGTCAGCTTGGTCTCAAAACAGATGGTTCTTTTTTTCTGTGCCATAGGATTGTGGTCACAATATAATATGCCTGCATACAATATGCAAGAATATGAAAATAAAAAAGGCAGTCCCGAAGAACTGCCCGAAGATGGATCCATGTTTCACTCCAAATCCACCTAAATCAAAGTTAGCTAAAATCTTTCTTTTGTGAATTGCGCATGTTGTTTCATTTTCTACGCATTATAACATTTTAATTTGGTGGATTTAGCAGTGATTCTTAATTTCGGTGAACATCCAATCCAAAAGCCATGCAACCCATTCAAAACAAGTGGATTAAGTCGGCACAATTGTTTGTCGCGCACCACGCAGCATTCTTACTAATGATCATGTTCACATCATGGGGTCTCGCCGCCTGCCATAAAGAAAGGCCTGAAGTAGTTCACATCAAGGGCCGAATCGTCACCAAAGGAACCAGAGATCCTATTTTGATGGGCGGAATAAAGTTTGGTATTTATGAAGCACAACCAAGCACAGGTTTTCTGACCCAGCAAGAACACCTTTTGATTGACAGTTTTGAAACCGATGCCAATGGCATGTTCGAACACTCTTTTGTTAGTCCGGAATTTTTAGAGAATTGGTCTGTTCGGCAAATCAGTGTTGTTCCTGGTTATTCACGTAATCCATACAGTTATCAACTAGTTGGTAATTTGAAAAACTTTGAAAAAGTAGAGCAATACAAAAGGATTGTATTCGAATTTACTATTGATAATAGGCACGGATCACTCTATGATGAATTCACATTTATCGTTCCTGGAAGCCAGTTATCAACATACGTTGGAAATGAAATGGCATCGGCTCATTATAACGCATTAGCATACTATCCATATAGAATGCTAATTGCAGATCATCAGAAAGATACGCAATACAACATAGATATAATGTTTGAAACGCTCGACACAGCGAGATATACATTCGTGCCTTAGTATTCAAATTCAACCTTTTTGGCGGAAAAGGTGACCACATACATGGATCCATGTTTCACTCCAAAATCCATTGTTTATGTTCACCCAAATCAAACAACTTGCCCTGGCAGGCAGCATGGTGCTGCTTGCGGGCTGGGAATCAAGCGCCCAACAACAGCTTGCCCAGCAACATACCAACCGGTACAGTTTGCTTCAACCATTTGTCAGCGAAGGGGTATTGGTCGATCGAAGTCCCGTCAGTTTGCTGCGAAGCACACGTGGGCTTGATCCCGATAAATATTCCTACGCCCGACAGGATACTGCTACCTTCTCCGATTTTGTAAGTTACTACCGACTTTGGCAAGGCGCCAGTTATCAAACAAGTCGTTTCCCCTTGGCGGCAGACACACTGCTTGATGTAGCGCGATTGCAATCTTTTGGTGGCAGTGTGTCGCCCAACTGGCAGCAACGGCAGGTACAAGCAGAAGTGGTACTGGCAGGCATGCGCTTCAATTACCGGGAGATTGCCGAAGATGCCCTCGATAGCATGTATGTGTATTACGACCAAGTGGTAGATAAATACAGATTGGGCCTTGGGACGCTCACCTATCAGGACACCGTATTTACCAATCCCAACAACATGGCGCATTACAGCATTCAAACCATTACACGACCCTTCAACAATGCAGTCACCCTACAACGATGGTCTGTTGTTCGGTCCTTTTTTATGTTGGCTGCTCACACCCAAACAGCCATTGTCGATGCTGGTCAAGCCGTGCGGTTTGCCTTGCCTACGCAGTTGTTTTTTGGAAGCCTAACGGGCTTGCAGTTGCAAATAGATTTGGCCGATGGGTTGGGCTTTCGCCAAATACAACCTGGACAAGTATTGCAAGCCACTTACACCACACAAGGTCTTAAGTATATTCGTTACCGCTTATTGAATGTCGATAACGGCCAGGTAAATCAACAAAACGGCGTAATAGCGCTGCGCGTAGGCCAAACCCGTTTGGGTGCACCAACCCACATCATTCAAAGCAACTTTGCTTCCTGTATTCAATTTGCAGGCGTTACTCCAGGCGTAGGTGCCGCTTTTGTCCGTACCGCCCCACAAAATCAAGGTCGCATCCTAAAGCCATTCGTATTGGTGGAGGGATTTGAAGGAAGCGATTATGTGAAGTGGTTGCCTGCTTATGTAAATGCTTCGGCCAAAGGTTTTGGTGAGCTCAATTGGTACGCTATCAGTTCCGGAGAGTATGGTCCGGGTAATGAACACATGGCAGAACTCACGACCTTTTTGGATTCGATCAATCGTGCCGGTTACGATGTTGTTTTTGTTGATTTTATCACTAACCGTGACCGCATAGAGGCCAATGCCATGGCTTTGGCCAGCATTCTCCTGCAAATCAACCAACACTTAGCTAGCAATGGTTCTGATGCCAACATTGAATTGGTGGGGGCCAGTATGGGTGGGCTTATTGCGCGGGTAGCTTTGCGTCAAATGGAGCTCAACGGCTGTTGCCACAATGTCAAATTGTTTACCACGTACGCAACCCCCCATTTGGGTGCAAATATTCCCTTGGCCATCCAACACAGTTTGAAAGATGTGGGCACAAGGAGCAACGCCTTTGGCATGCTCAATGAACAAAAGGAGCGGTATGACCACATCCTCAGTTCGCCTGCTGCCCGCCAAATGCTGATTTACCATGTAGAATTGGGTGCAGCACAAGACCGAAATCGATTTGTGCAATTGTTACAAGAACAGGGTTTGCCCCAAGAGCCAAGAAAAAGTGCGGTTACCAATGGAAGTATTGCGGGACTTTTGCAAAAGGTATCAGATGATGTAAACGCTCCTTTCATTCAGCCTGGCATGCAGTTGCTGATGGCCAGTGCAGAAATTTGGGTACCCAATAACTTTCCCTTGCCCAATAGCGCCAAATCCTATCGTGCAGTTGGGACCAATGGCATGTATTATTTAAGAAGTGAAGGGTTTGTACTTCCCCATTCACCCACCACAGCTTCGAACGCGGTTATCTACAAGGCCGGACAAGACGCTTGGGCCAATTTGGCAGACATCTCAGGAGCATATATCTCGTATGGCATTGGGATGTTCAAATTAGGGAAAATGGCTTACACCACGCTGGCAGCTGCAGCGGCCAATCCACCCATGGCACCAGGTATTTTGGCTGCAGGTGCCATGCGGGTCACTATTTTTTCACTTGGGGTTGACCGATCGCTGCAACAACAGTTGCAAGCCAATATTATCGACAACCAAAATGGTTTACAAGTGACCGCCAATTTTCCAAGCCTTGGGGTAGATTATTCACCTGGAGATTATCAAAACACCAATTCACATGTGAAAAGGTGGACTATTTTGACAGAAAAACAAATACTAAGCAGGTTTGCTTTTGTGGGAACGCATAGCTCTCTGCTTATTACTGGAAATAGTCTTTTTAATCCTGTAGACGTAAATTTGTTTAAAAATCAGCCTAATAGTTTCAAGCACTTTGAGGTTTTAATCACAAGCGGGGATGATGGTGTAAAGAATTTTCAACACGTTGAGGTTAATTCATTTGTTTCATACGTAATTAGGTCAAATCAACTTGCTTCTATCAGTACAGGGCAATTTGCACCCGTCGTTAATTCTGCCCTAAACATAAGCAGACCTAATTTTGTTGGGTTTCTACCCTGGCTCATGAACGCCGACGTCGAAGTAGCGCCTTGGACCGTTCAAAGTGGTGGGGTATTGGGCATCAACCGGAACGCAGCTGTCAACATTTCCTACTTACAAAACTTGCCGCCTTCTTTGCCTGCGCCCAATTTCCACTTTATCACGAAAACGTCAACTTTTGATTGTGATTCGGTGCCCGTGCTGATTCAAGGTGGGGGTCGTATGGAATTGGGCGAAGTTTTGCCGGGCAATCATTTATCGGCAGAAGTGTATTTTAGGGATGCCAGTACGTTGACACTGATGCCTGGTTCATTGTTGCGCATCAACAACCGCAGCAGATTGGTTATCGAACCAGGGGCAACCTTGGTGATACATCCTGGTGCCCAGATAGAATTGGCAGGCGACTCCGCAATTTTGGAAATACGAGGGCGTGTCATCATGCAGCCCAATGCCGTATTTACATTTTCAGGCGCTGGCTTTGTACGTGTAAATCAATCGGGATGGAACAGCCAGGTTGGTTGGTTGTATATGGGTAACAACAGCATTTATTTCACAGGAAGTGGACGAAACGATAAAGTGTTGGAAGTGCAAGGGGAGTGGTTGGTGCCCTCTACCCAGGTTCCTTTCCGCATGGCGCAAGGTCAAGTGTGGCTACACCCGCAATCGCGCCTGAACTTGCATGGGCTGGTAAATGTACAACACGTTCAATTTACAGGCAATGCTGTCAACCGGCACCGCGGGCTTGTGGTTCATGGGCAAGATTCGGTAGTTGTTCGCAATGCAGAATTCCTGAACGGAGAAAATGGCATTACATCATTTTCGTTGACTTATGGAAATCCCTTGGTATTGGATGGTGTCGGCTTTTTCAATAATCAGCATGGTCTCGAAACGCATGGCAAATCTGTCAATTTAATTTCATGTCGGGGATCGAACAACCATACGTTCTGGAGAGGATACGATATTGAGGGATTGAGTCGTGTGAATTCATGCTGGGTAACGCAAAACACGCATGGACTCGATGTAATGGGTCAAAATGGTGCGCGTCTTGACATCACGAATAGCACCATCGACAGCAACGTACGAGCTGTTTTTTCTTTCGGTGATTTGAAATTAAGGGCTTTCTGCTCATCCTTCAGCAACAACCAAGAAGGAATTTATGCCGGAAATACCCAAGTGTTGTTGGGTGGCAGAGCTAACAACAAATTCAGAAACAATCACATCGCCATTTACTTGGAAGAAGTTGATAATTTGTATTTGTACGACGGATTCAATGACTTTTTCGGCAGTAATTGGTACGTTACTGGTAGGTTCACGGGCATTGCACACAACCATTTGCAGCAATTACCCATGGTGCAGGGTTATTTCCTGAATATCAAAAACAACCGCATGCCCTTGCAAAACCAGTTGATTCCAATCGATTTGGAAGATGGAGATGGCAATCCGGTTTTGTCCAATCAATGGACTTTTTTAAGTAGTCTGCCAGCGAACTGTATTCGTCAGGCGAATGCTGATTATGACCATTATGTTTTGAGTACTTCTTCCATCACCAGAACGATTGTGGTAGATGGTCAAACCTTGACTTTACCGCTAGCGTTGCTGAACGCGTTGCAGCTTGTTTCTCGAGACACCATTGTTGTCAATCCTTCTGACATGCAAGCGATTCATCAATTCAATCAAATTTTTAGTTACATGCGCAGTTTGCCCATGGGAACGACTTCTAGTGAAGAATTGAAACTCCTTGATATAGGATTGAGTCGCATGTTTGAAGCAGTGAGCAATGCCTACAGATACCAGCTTTTGGTGTCAGCCAGGGCTGATGATGAATTCCCGCTGAGTGATGCCATTGCCTGGACCCGCAATGAAATTGAGCATAGACTGTCGGCATTTGCCACTTTGCAAAATGACACGGCCCTTGCATTGCTGTTGCAGCTAGCACATTTGTATCGTATCGGAGAATTTTACGACAGGGCCATTGAAACCCTACAAGACATTATCAGCTTTGCTCAGCCAATCAACGACTACTATCAACAGGCAACTTATTGGCTATGTGTTTGTGAAGCAGAGCGAGATTTGATATTGGAAATCATTTCCGCTGAAGCCTTTGAACAGCGTCGGCAGCCTTGCTTGGCTTTGATGCCTTCTATGCGCATTCCGAAAAGAATGTGGACAGCGCACAATCCAAGTTTAGCTGATATGCAGTTCAAAATGGATCTTAAGATGTATCCGAACCCAGTAGTGGATATTTTGACCCTTGAACATACCTCTGACGAAGGTAGTAGTCGAGTTGCACTTGCGGATATCCAAGGCAAGGTGTTGATGACTTGGAAGTGGGATAACCCTAATCAAGCATTCCACATTCCTGCAGCAGCGCTTTCTCCTGGAATGTATCTGGTACGTGTTGTAAGCTCGACTGGTAAAGAGATCTCACTCAAGTTTGTAAAACACTAGGTCACAAGCGGAACACCTCTTTGATGACATCTTGGTGCGTTTGCCCGAACTGGGCAACGCACCAGGTCAATAAAATCGCTCTTTCTCCTGGACTTATCCAACGCAGTCCTTTTTTCAATTCTTTGCGAAACAAATCTTTGTCAAAACTTACTTGCGTAAGAACGTGCTTAACGAAATCGAGCATCTGTTTCATAAACTGTCATTTGAACGAATTCAAAAATACGACAATAAACGAGAAATGCGCCGTGCATTCCTCCTCGTATTCAAGTGATAGGTTGGGCTTAACAATCTGGTAACAAACTTCCTTCTTGTAAAACGCTCATTTCGTTTTACTTTTGCGGCGTAAATGGAAATGTGATGAAGCAACTTTTAACAATTTTTGCTGTGATAGGCGGTTTGATGACTGCCGGAGCCCAAACTTATCCTTTGGTGACAATTGACAGCATTCAATACATTCACCCCGACACTTTGCTTACGGGTAAAACCTTATCTAACCTCCAGAATGATACGGTACGCGTGAGAGGTTTGGTGATCTTTAATCCCCGAAATCATGCCTTGAGCGCTAACTGGAAGGCATCCTATTTGGTTGACACAACCGGGCTGGCCAATAATAACTGGAAAGGCCTTTTGGTTCGACTTCCGGCCATAGCGGATTCATCAGCAACCAATTTCTTCAATACGTTTCAACCTGGTAATATCGTAGAAGGTACGGGCGTAGTACGTGAGTTTCAGGATGCCAGTGCCAACTCTGGCGAAACACAGGTGGATTTAATTCCTGTTGCAACCTCGGTTGTAGGGTTTGCTGCACCGCCTGCACCTAAAGTGGTTCAAATCAGCCAATTCATGCAATTTGATCCGAATGACCCGGCAGTTCCTCAGAAAATTCAAAAAACTACCGGCGAACAGTACGAAGGTATGTATGTTGAAATCCCCAATGTTTTCGTCACTGGTGTTTCAACTTTCAACAATGGTAGGATTAGTTGGTTGGTGCGCGATGCCTCAGGTTCAGAAATGAATGTTCGAGATGCCTCAGTATTTTTCCGGCCGCCTTTCATTTCCTCAACAGCTTCAACACCTCCTAATCCTTTTGCCGACGTATTCGTACAGCAGGGAAAGGCTTTCGCCTACATCAGGGGTGTAATTACAGAAACTAATTTTGGCACGCTTTATCCACGTTATGAAATTGTGCCTTTGATTCCAACGGATTTGGGCCCAGTTACCGCCGCTCCACCATTTGCAAGCAGCGTTGTGGTTAATCCCTCTATTCCTGCTGTCGGAAATGCTGTGACCATTGGTGCGCGCATCGAAGATTTAGATGGATCGGTGGCTTCAGCCAAATTGTACTATACCTTGGGGGTTGGTGGAACTGTATACGACTCGGTGACCATGACCACTGCAGCGGTTGACTCTTTTGTTGGAACCATCCCCGCTTCATTCATTACTCAAAATGGATCTTACATTAAGTATTTTATTCGTTCGGCTGACAATGATGGTAATGCATCAATCACACCTGACACAGCATTTACCTTCTCGGTTTTCAGGGTTTTGAATGGAGGCATCAACCAAGTTGCACAAATCCAAGAAACTCCTTTTGCCAGTGGCCGCTCTATTTATGATGGTGCAGTGTTGAACGGACTGGATATCAGGGGGCGGATCATGTCTACCATCAGCACCAATGACTATGCTCAAATCGTTTTTCAGGATGGTAGAGGACCACTTTCAGGAGTTATCCTTACACCTGGTAATAGCGGTGCCACCGATATAGACACGCGATTGAGAGGTGACAGCATTCAAATTACCAGTGCCCGTGTATTTGAAAATTTTGGTATAACCTCTATGGAAGTATTGGCTTACAATTTTATCAGTGCTGGTCAACCTTATGCTCCGGTGAACGTGCCAATAGATTCAATATTAGCTCGGAGGTACGCTTACACAGAAGCCTATGAATCTATGCTGCTCGAGTACAACGATGTATTCGTAGTGAGTCAAAACCCTGATGCTCCTTCGAATTTCGGAGAATTTGCTATCTATCCAGATTCTCTTGCAATAACCGGATTACGTGTTCGTGGTGGTGTTGGTCAATCGAGTCCTGCCATTGGATTGAATTTCAATACCGATTCGGTTAGCCTTGGGCAAAAGTTAGCTTTCATCCGTGGTATCCTTTCGTTTAACTTTGGTAACTGGAAACTCCAGCCGCGTAATCATGATGATATTGCAGGATTTTCGAGCATCAACACTACCTCTGTTGCTGAAATTAATTCAAACGGTCGCGTAAACAAGCTTTATCCAAATCCAAATAATGGTGCTTTTGCCATAGAAATAGCTGTGAAAACGCCTGAAAGTCTGGAAATGGCTGTTACAGACATGGCGGGTCGTACTCTACACCGTCAAACTTTCTTTGCTGACGGAAATCAACTACTCAATATAAATATCCCAGGATTATCACCTGGTATGTATTTGGTGCGTTTACAAGGCGAATCAACACGTCAACATGTACGCTTCGTTGTAAACCGATAATTGATTGCACAATACTTTAATGAAGCCACCCAAGGGTGGCTTTTTTCATTTAGGAACTTTTGACCGGATATTTGGCTTTACCAAAAATCGTATGACATTTTAAAGACATTAGTAGCATGTGAAGTGCGGTTAATATTGTTAATTTAGCCCTTACGAAACTTAACACGGCGCTGCTCGTTTTTACTCAAGAAAGGAATTATTCATGGACGCCAAATTTTCACCCAAAGTAAAGGATGTAATTTCCTACAGCAAGGAAGAAGCCATCCGTCTGGGTCATGACTACATAGACCCCTGCCATCTCTTACTCGGACTCATCCGAGAGGGAGACGGACAAGCAATCAAAACCCTCAAGAGTCTTGGCGTTGATTTGAATCGCTTGAAGAAATCGATTGAAGATGCAATCAAAGGCAATGCTACGGCCAACGTTGTAAATGCTGAAAACATCCCGTTGACCAAACAAGCTGAAAAAATCCTCAAAATCACATTTTTAGAAGCCAAAATATTCAAAAGCGAGCTCATTGGAACGGTGCATTTGTTGCTTTCCATTTTGCGTGAAGAAGATAGCTTAGCAACGCGTATCCTTGAAAAATTCGACATCAACTACGAAGTGGTGAAAGAAGAAATGGATGCCATGATTGAAGGCAAAGACAAAACGGAAACACCAAAGGCCACCTACGAAGATGCTTTTTCGGATGATGATAAAAAATCGTTCGAGCAGCCACGCAAACCAGGCGCTGGCAAAAGCAGAACACCAGTATTAGATAACTTTGGCCGCGATTTGTCGCAGTTAGCTGATGAGGGAAAACTTGATCCAATTATCGGTCGGGATTCAGAAATTGAGCGGGTGTCTCAAATTCTGAGTCGCCGTAAGAAAAATAATCCAATTCTCATCGGTGAACCAGGTGTGGGTAAAACTGCCATTGCCGAAGGTTTGGCACTGCGGATTCATCAGAAGAAGGTTTCGCGCGTGCTTTTCAACAAGCGCATCGTAACGCTTGACCTATCATCGCTGGTGGCTGGAACAAAATACCGTGGTCAGTTTGAAGAAAGGATGAAAGCGGTGATGGGTGAACTCGAAAAAAGTCCGGACGTGATCCTGTTTATCGATGAGATTCACACCTTGGTTGGTGCAGGTGGGGCCAGCGGTTCGTTAGATGCAAGCAATATGTTCAAGCCTGCGCTGGCAAGGGGAGAGGTGCAGTGCATTGGAGCCACTACCCTCAATGAATACCGCCAGTACATTGAAAAAGATGGTGCCCTCGATCGTCGTTTCCAGAAAGTGATGGTAGATCCACCTTCTGCTGCCGAAACCATTCAGATTCTGAACAATATCAAGAGCAAGTACGAAGATCACCACAATGTAAGCTATTCAGACGCAGCTATTGAGGCGTGTGTGAAACTAACAGAACGCTACATTACGGATCGCTTTTTACCAGACAAGGCCATTGATGCTATGGACGAAGCTGGTGCTCGTGTCCATATCACCAACATCAATGTGCCCCAAACCATTTTGGATCTGGAAGCCCAAATCGAAGAAATCAAGGAGCTGAAGAACAAAGTTGTTAAAAGTCAGAAATACGAAGAGGCAGCACGTTTGCGGGATACCGAAAAGCGTCTACTCGACGAGCTCGACAAAGCCAAAAATGAGTGGGAGGCTGAATCGAAATTAAAGCGCTATGCCGTTTCGGATGAAAACATTGCCGAAGTGGTAGCCATGATGTCGGGTGTTCCCGTAACACGGATAGCCCAGGCCGAAAGCGAACGTTTGGGCAGCATGGGTGAGGCATTAAAAGGAAAGGTTATTGGCCAAGACAAGGCAGTAGCTGCAATCAGCAAAGCCATCCAACGTACGCGTGCGGGATTGAAAGATCCTAAAAAGCCCATAGGTTCGTTCATTTTCCTAGGTCCTACTGGTGTAGGTAAAACGGAATTGGCGAAGGAGCTTGCACGTTTCTTATTTGACTCAGAAGATGCCCTGATCAGGGTTGATATGAGCGAGTATATGGAGAAGTTTAGCGTATCACGATTGGTTGGAGCTCCTCCCGGTTACGTTGGATACGAAGAAGGTGGTCAGCTCACAGAAAAAGTGCGTCGCAAACCCTATTCGGTGGTGTTGTTAGATGAAATTGAAAAAGCCCACCCCGACATTTTCAATTTGTTGCTGCAGGTTTTAGACGACGGTCAACTGACAGATGGATTGGGTCGTAAGGTAGATTTCAAGAATACAATCATTATTCTTACTTCCAACATTGGGTCGCGTCAGCTGAAAGATTTTGGTACCGGCGTAGGTTTTACCACGCCTGCTAAATCCAAATCGGTAGAGGACGAATCGCGTATGGTGATTCAAAACGCTTTGAAGAAGACATTTTCACCTGAATTCTTGAACCGAATAGATGATGTAATCGTCTTTAATTCCTTGGAAAAGGCAGATATCTTTAAAATCATCGATATTGCTATCAAGGATGTGTACAAGCGTATTGAAGATTTGGGATACAAATTGGAAATCTCAGAAGCTGCCAAAAACTATATTGCAGAGAAAGGCTTTGACCCACAATTTGGTGCACGACCGCTCAAGAGAGCCATTCAGAAATATGTGGAAGACACTGTAGCCGAAAAAATCATCGCAGGGGGCTTAAAGGAAGGCGACAAGATTGTGGTTGATTTAAACGATCAGCAAGAAATTGAGGTCAGTTCGGGCACCAAAAAAACAAAAAAGCTCAAAGACACTCCTTCTGAGGAAGGTAACTAGAAGAAGAAGGCTCCGAAAGGGGCCTTTTTCGTTTGGGGATACAGCTAAAAGCAGACCCGAATGTGTATTTTAGCCAAATGAATTACATCCTCTTCGATGATGCCCAATCGGAGCATTTGCTGCCCTTAACCTATACCCGTCCTACCTGCCAATTGTTGGTAGGTATTTGGACGATTCGTGAAAAATGGGAAGCACGTTTGGAGCGTTCAGTTTCGTTTATGCCATACAGGACTTATTTGGCAACTAAATTCCAGGCAATATTCACCAACGACAATGTTTACATCAATGGGGCCTTGTTACCAGATCAACCTCTGATGGATGCCATCGCAGGTTTGGGTATGGAACATGCTTTGGTATTGGGAAACCGGATTGTTGCTTTGAGAAGCAGTCAACAAGTAGAACGTTTTGATGCCGAGAGTTTACAAATTAGGGCGGTAAAGGTATTTGAATATGAAGGCGGACCCGAATGGATAAATTATCCCGAAGATATTTTTCGTAAAAATGGTCGACAAATTGCCATTGACTACCAATTGATTTCGGCAAACCGCAAATCGGATACGGTTGACGAGAGTGTGCGATTAATTTGTAAAGAAAATATCTTCATAGAGCAAGGCGCTAAGCTGCTTGCTTGTACCATCAATGCCTCTGCTGGCCCGGTTTACATTGCCGCGGATGCCGAGGTGATGGAAGGTGCTACCATCCGAGGTCCATTTTATTTGGGGGCACACAGTGTCGTTAAGATGGGTGCCAAAATTTATGGTGATACAAGCATAGGTCCGCACTGCAAAGTGGGGGGCGAAATCAGCAACTCTGTCATGATAGGCTTTTCAAACAAAGGCCATGATGGCTTTATGGGAAATTCAGTTATTGGAGAATGGTGCAATTGGGGTGCGGACACAAATAATTCGAATCTAAAGAACAATTACGAGCAGGTGAAGCTGTGGGATCATGTAACTGGCCGCTTCCGTAATACGGGACTTCAGTTTGCAGGATTGATCATGGCCGACCACGCTAAATGTGGAATCAACACCATGTTCAATACCGGAACTGTGGTTGGGGTAGGTGCAAATGTGTTTGGGGCTGGGTTTCCACGCAATTTCCTTCCGGCTTTCAGTTGGGGAGGCGCACAAGGCATCGAAACCTTTCGCTTCAATAAATTTTCTGAAACCGCAAGCAAGGTAATGGAGCGTAGAGGCGTGGAATTGGATGTTGTGGAACGTACAATTTTAGAAACCATTTACAAGGAAACAATCGTCCAGCGCAGCTGGGAAAAAGCATAAAAATGAAAAGACAAAAAATAGTAGCCGGTAACTGGAAAATGAACAAGGATTTTGAAGCGGGACTTTCACTTGCTTCTGAAATCATTCCCATGGTAGAGTCTGAAGCGCCGCAAGATGTTCTCACCATTATTTTTCCCCCATATGTGCATTTGCATGCCATAGCAAGTCTTTGTGCTTCGAAACACGGTGTATTTACCGGTGGACAGGATTGTAGCGCGTTTGTGGAAGGAGCCTATACGGGCGAAGTGTCTGCTTCGATGTTGAAAAGCGCCGGTGCCAGTTACGTATTGGTGGGGCACAGTGAAAGACGCCAGTACCATGCCGAATCAAACGAGCAATGTGCTCAGAAAATTGACCGAGCCTTGGAGGCTGGCTTGATACCTGTGTACTGTGTAGGTGAAACAAAGGATGAGAGATTGGCCAATGCTTATGAAGAGGTGATAGAAGCACAATTGAAGGGGGGGATTGCGCATTTGAATGAAACGCAAATGTCGTCGGTTGTGATTGCTTACGAACCTGTGTGGGCCATTGGAACTGGTTTAACAGCTTCTCCTGAACAAGCACAAGAAGTACATGCTTTCATCAGAGGTTGGTTGAGGAATCATTTCAGTGCAGTGGTTGCCAACCATACCAGCATTTTGTATGGTGGTTCCGTGAATGCAGGCAATGCGGCATTGCTTTTTGGCATGGAAGACATTGACGGTGGTTTGGTAGGGGGTGCCTCCTTGAAGTCACGTGATTTTACTGAAATTGTAAAAGCCAATCGTTGAAGATGCGATACTTCAAGTATTGGTGTAAAGCCGAAGAATCTTGGAAAGAGGTTTTGATGGCTGAGTTGGCAGAAATTGGCTTTGAGGCCTTTGATGATGCCAAGCCTGGCCTTTTGGAAGCCTGGGTACAAGAAAAGGAACATCTGCCCTTGGAAACCAAAGCAGTGTTTGATGCGTATCAAGAACATATCTTGGAATTTGGTGGTCCCGAAACAGAACCAGAAATCAATTGGAATGAAAGCTGGGAAAAAGGGTATCAACCAGTGGCTATCGATGATTTTGTATTCATCAAAGCGCCATTCCACGACCTTCCAGCGGGTACGTATGGATTTACACTGGAAATTATGCCCAAAATGTCGTTCGGTACCGGCCATCATGGTACAACAGCGGGCATTATTCGTGAAATGCGGCAAATTGATTTCGCCAATTTGCATGTTTTGGACATGGGTTGTGGGACGGGTGTTTTGGGAATTTTGGCTGCTAAAATGGGTGCCGCGCAGGTGGTGGGCATTGATATTGAAGCTTGGGCTGTTGAAAATGCATTGGAAAATGCAGAACGCAACGGGGTATCGATGAATGTGATGGAAGGGGGAAAGGAATGTATTGATGGCCTTTTTGACGTTGTATTGGCCAATATCAATCGAAATATCATTCTCGATCAACTTCCCTTGTATGCCAAGCACCTGAAAGCTGGAGGAAAATTGTTGTGCAGTGGTTTTTATCAAGGCGATGTGGATATCATACGGGAGAATGCCGCGTTAAATAGTTTTATTTTTGAGCGTGAGAGCAGCGAAAACAATTGGGCTACGGTCGTATTTGAGAAAAAATAGCGCAGTCATATTTGCGAAGGGCATTTTTCTATTTGCTTGTCTGTGGTGCAATAGCATTGCAGCACAGCAAAGACTGGAGTTTTCGAACAGCTATGAACTGTTTTTGAAAGAACTCACCGAGCAAATAAATGCCTCCAAGCGAGATGATTATAAAAAGCTCGTTGCTGATTTTACACAGTCGTGGAACAGTGAATATATCGATGCTCAAAAAGATGTGATCATCAGGGCGGCCAATGATATGAAGCGAAAGCGGTTGGCGATCTATCCCTATTTTGGCAATTACTTGGAGTTGCTGCAGCAAATAAAAGCTGTAGATGTATCGGCGAAACGGTTTTACGAATGGCACAGCATCTATGCCAAAGTGATGGGCTTAAACCAACGGTCTATTGATCAATATGTCCGTTCGAGCATCGACTTTTATGGGACGAATGCCATTTATCTTTCCAATGCCATTCGGTGGGATGCTGGGCTTGCAGATTACACTTTTGAATTTGAGGATAATCAGGTACGCGTACGGTTTCCAGCGCTCAATCTAAGGTGTGAATATTTCAACGATTCAATCGTTATTCGGAATACAACCGGATTTTGGTTGCCGGTTGAACAAAGATTTGAAGGTTCGGGTGGAAGTATTGATTGGCTCAGGGCTGGATTTCCGCAAGACTCGGTATACGCCAACCTCAAGTCGTTTACCATCAATCTCAAACAGTTTCAGTTAGATGCCGATTCTGTTCTTTTGTTCAACAAAGGGCTGAATCGGTTTATACCCGGGGCTTTGCAAGAAAAGTGTACCGCCAACCCCAATCCGGAAACAGTTAATTTCCCACGCTTTACATCCTTTGAAGGGGAATTAAATCTGAAGAACATTTTTAAAAACGTTTCCGTTAGAGGCAAATACGCCTTGTATGGGAATCGATACATGGCAGTGGGTACCAGGCGCGAGCCAGCAGAGGTGTTCATCTACAAAAACGATACGACTACCGTTCGCGCACTTTCACAGCAGTTTGCCATTCGCAAAACTGAAATATATGCTACCAATGCCGAGGTTACGGTGGTGTTGCGGAAGGATAGTATTTATCATCCAGGAATTAGCATGCGCTTTACTACAGCCGATCGTAAGTTGTTGTTGTTTTTAGAGCCTGGCGCCATCAACAAAATTCCGTTTTCAAACTCCTATCATCAACTCGATACCTATTGTGAGGCTTTAAGCTGGAAAATTGACGATCCCATCATGGAGTTTAAAATGCAAACAGGCTTAAGCGAAGCCATTGCTGTGTTCACTTCTAAAGATTATTTCGACCAGCGCGAATATCTTGCTGCTCAAGGGTATGCGACCTACAATCCCTTGGTGCGTCTCTATCAATATGGGCGACAAGTTGGTGAGAATTATTTTGAGGCCGATGGTTTTGCAGCCTTTATGAAGTTGCCCTTGAATTCCATCAGAACCTTGCTCATCGACTTGGCCAATCAAGGTTTTATTTATTATGATCGTGAGTTAGAGGAAATTACATTGCTGAAGAAATTGTACCACTACAATGCAGCAAGTGCCGGCAGGATTGACTTCGATATTATCAAATTTGTTTCTAAAACGAGTCAAGAGAGCAATGCTATTTTGAATATTTCTACCAGGGAATTGCAAGTAAATGGGGTAAATGTGGTGATATTGAGTGATACACATACTGTTTTTACTGTGCCAACGGGCCGTAAAATGCTGGTTACCAAAAACAGAGGAATGGAATTTTCGGGACATGTGCATGCTGGAACCCTTGATTTTTTTGGTGATGGTTTCACCTTTAACTATGATAGTTTTATGGTACGCATGCAGAACGTGGATTCCATGCGGTTTCAAATACTTACAGGGCGTTATGATGTGAGGGGTCAGCCGGTATTGGCTCAAATTCAAAACGCATTGGAAAACATTACCGGCACATTGTACATTGATGATCCATCCAATAAATCAGCGAGAAAGCCTCTTTATCAATATCCATATTTCGTGTCCAAACAAGAGTCTTTTGTGTATTATGATAAACCTGACATTCAACAGGGTGCATACAAAAGAGATGGATTTTATTTTAAGGTAGATCCATTTGTGCTCGACAGCCTTGATTTTGCGGGCAGCACTAGCAGGTTGCAGTTGAGTGGTGTATTGGTATCGAATATTTTTCCTGAAATACGTGAAAAATTGCGCTTTCAGGATGACTTATCACTTGGATTTTCAACCCGAACACCTGAAACAGGTTATCAGGTGTATGGAGGCAAAGGGCGATATTTTAGCAATTTAACCCTCGACAGGCAGGGATTGCATGGATACGGAAGATTGGAATACCTCACGTCGGTTAGCCGATCGAATAACTATACCTTCCTTCCCGATAAAACCACTTCACAGCTCGATGTATTTGATATTGCCAAAGGACCCTATCAAAGCACATCATTCCCGCAGGTAAATGGCAAAGACATCGGCATGGTATGGTTAGCAAAGGCTGATAGCATGCTTTTGTATAAAGGACCTTCGCCCTTTGAGATGTATGAAGGATTGGTGTTGTTTGAAGGAAATTTGGTGTATAAGCCCTCCAACCTGTATGGCGATGGCGTTATAATGTACGGTCGTGACAAGGTCTTGAGCCGGCAATTTGTGATGGAGCAGCAGAAAGCCAGCGCAGCGCAATTGCGTTTGGAAATCGCGAGCAATACACCCGATTTGTTAGCGCTCAAAACCGATGATCTATCGGGTGAAATTGATTTTTCTATTCGGTATGGAAAGTTTGTCAATCGTACGGGATTCACGCGCGTGGAGTTGCCCTACAATGAATATGAGGCACGTTTAGAGAAGCTGGAGTGGGATTTGCGTAAAAACACCCTCGTTTTGGGCTCAAAAGAGGACATGAAAACACCCAAAACGACATTCAGTTCTGTACATCCCGGCCAAGACCGTTTACGTTTTATGGGTGCCTATGCGGCCATGGACTTGCAGGTATTCGACTTAGACATTCAGGGCATACCCGAAATTCGTTCGGCTGATGCGATCATTGTTCCCGATAGTGGTAAGGCCATTGTGAGCAAAGAAGCCAGGATGATTCCGTTGAAAAATGCAGTACTTTTATTTGATTCGGTTCAGCAGGTTCACCGTGTATACAAGGCTTCAGTAGATATTCTAGGACGGAAAAAATTTGAAGCTGAGGGTATTTACGATTATGTGAATAGTGACCAAAATCGCCAGTCTATTTTTCTCAATACGTTGCGGCCAAATATCAGAGGAATTACGGTTGGGAGCGGAACCATACCTGCTGATTCCAATTTTATGCTCAACCCAGGCTTTGGTTTTGCTGGCGGAGTATCGTTAAGTAGTGAGCAGAAGGCACTTTCTTTTAATGGCGTAGTAAAACTTACCCAGTTAGCAGATACATTGCGTCATGTTCCTTTCCGGTACAATAGTGCGTTTGAACCCTCCATGACGCATTTGGAAGTTCCTGAATTTAAGGATGAAAGCAATAAACGCACATTTTGCGGTATCATGTTGAATTTGGCAAGCAATCGTATCTATGCAGCTATAGGTGGTCCAAAAATCGCAGGCATTGATTCGATTTTGATGGAGACTTCAGGTGTAGTAAAATACGACGCAATCGCAGATGTATATGAAGTTGGACCTTCTGAAAACGTTGTAGAAGGCAGCTTGGTTGGGAACAAACTCGTTGTGAAAAACAAAAATGAAGTTGTTGTGGCGACGGGTAAAATCAGGTTGGGTTTTGACAAGGAGCCCATACGGTTTGCAGCCGCCGGAGAAATCACACACCGTTACAAGGAAGGAAAAACCGACATGCTATTAAGTGTGCTGATTGACCTTTTGCTACCTGATGAAGCTTTGAAGTTATTTTACAACCAATTGGTTGACTATTCTTTTGGTGCTCAAGATGTGAACAACGACCAGGAATATGTCAAAATTGCTTTTTCGAATTTGAGTGACGGACGCGACAGGGATCGATTGGTGAAGGGATTGGAAGAAGAAGGTGTTGTAGTACGCACCGAGGTTACTGATCATCTTTTTGTGTTGAGCAATTTGGACTTGAGTTGGGATGGAGATACACGATCTTTCAGGTCAAAGGAAACAGTTGGCATAGCAAACATGAATGGAGAAGTGGTGAATAAACGGTTGAATGGCATATTTGAGATACAGATTTTACCCACTGGCAGAACCTTTAACTTGTTGGTGGAGCCATCTCAGGAAACCTATTTCTTTTTCAATTACCGAACAGGCCGCATTTATCCGGTTTCCACTTTAATGGAGTTTAATGATGCGGTAAAAAAGGGGCTTGGTAAGAAAAAGAAAAAAGGCCTCGACAATAAAGTATCGATGGGTATTACGCAAAACCGTGATCGTTTGGTGAGTCGACATGATAATTGGTTAAAGCAATAGGATGTTTGATGTGACTGTATGGCCATTGTATGTAGTGGCGTATTTATTGGGGTCAATACCAACAGCCGTTTGGATAGGCAAAATATTCTATGGGACCGATGTACGGGATCATGGGAGCAAGAATGCAGGAGCAACCAATACATACCGTGTTTTGGGGAGACGGGCGGCCATTCCTGTATTGCTGATAGACATTGTGAAGGGCTTTTCGGCTACATCGCTGATACATTTGTACCCTGATTTGTTGGTGCGTGACAGTAGTGCATTTGTGCTGGTAAAAATCCTATGTGGTGCCTTAGCGGTGGTAGGCCATTTGTTTCCTGTATTTGCCGGGTTCAGGGGCGGAAAGGGTGTTGCAACCATGTTTGGAATGGTGATAGGATTGCATCCTGCGGCAGCGGGTGTAAGTTTGCTTGGTTTTTTGTTCACGTATGCTTTAAGCAGCTTTGTTTCATTGGGCAGTATTGTAGCGTCGCTTGTTTTTTTAGTATCCGTACTCTTTATTTTCACAGACGACCGAACGGCCATGGTTGTGTTTGCTATCATGCAATTCTTGCTCATTATATTTACTCATCGGAAAAATATTGGAAGATTGCGTGACGGTTCGGAAAAAGCCATTCGCATATTTTCAAAAACAAGAAGTTTGTCATGAAATTATCGCATACAAAATTCCGGGAAGAAGAAGAGCTGGACGTAGCGGTTGAGCAGGAATTGTCGATTGTGCTTTACAATGATGAGGTAAATACATTTGATCATGTGATCGAATGTTTGATGGCGTATTGCAGCCATTCCCCCGAACAAGCCGAACAATGTGCTTGGATTACGCATTTAAAAGGCAAATGTGCGGTTAAAAATGGGAGTTTGGACGTATTGAAAGCACCTTGTGAGGCTTTGCAGTCGCAGGGATTGAGTGCAGTGATTGAATAATACACCAATGCTAAACAGAATTATAGTTGTTGCTTTTATCCTCAGTTTGGTGCTGGGGTGCAAACGTGTGCCAATAACGGGTAGAAAACAAGTCACCTTGCTCAAGGAGAGCGAGTTGGTTGGCATGAGCGAACAAGAATACCGAAAGTTTTTATCTGAAAACAAGGTAGTCAAGGGGTCGTTGGATGCACAGAGAGTGGAGCGAATAGGCAAACAAATTGCTGCTGCAGTTGAAAACTATTACAGAAAAAATAAACTTGAAAGTGAACTGGGCAATTTTGCCTGGGAGTTCAATTTGGTTTTAGACTCTGCGGTGAATGCTTGGTGTATGCCTGGAGGTAAAGTGGTTTTTTATACAGGTATTTTGCCTATTTGTGCTGATGATGATGGTTTGGCGGTGGTAATGGGGCATGAAATTGCACATGCGGTTGCGAAACATGGCAATGAGCGCATGAGCCAAGGCATGATGGCACAATTGGGTGCAGTAGCACTTTCTGTAGCAACTAGTTCACAACCTGAGGCCACACAAAACTTATTCATGCAAGCATATGGTGCAGGAGCCAGCTTGGGCGTGCTTTTGCCTTTCAGTAGGAAGCATGAGTCGGAGGCGGATAGATTGGGTTTGGTGTTCATGGCCATGGCCGGCTTTGATCCTGATAAGGCACCTGCATTTTGGGAACGAATGGCGGCACTAGGCGGGGGTGGTCGGCCCCCGGTTTTCATCAGTTCGCATCCAAGCCATGAAACCAGAATCAACGATTTGAAAAGCTACATTCCAGTGGCCAAACAACTTGCTTCACAATACCGTTAATCCAGAACGATGCCCTATCTCTTCAATACGATGCCCTTTGTCGTCCCTACTACCGATGGCAAAGAAATAAAGGAGTTTGTAGGTTTGGCCAGTACTCAAACCGATGGATTTAGTATTGCGCGTATGGTTGCACCTCCCGGCTGGTCGGAGCCTTTTCAGACACCCGATTTCGATGAAATTACCATTGTGCTTTCTGGTAGAAAACAATTTGAAATTGATGGAGAAACCGTGGTGCTGAATGCCGGTGAGTGTATCACTGTATTTGCAGGAAGTCGTGTCAAATATGCGAATCCTTTCGACGAACCGGCCATGTATTGGTCGATTTGTATGCCAGCATTCTCTTTGGCGCGTGTACACCGAGAAGCACCATAAGGTTATGAACAAATTGAAGCAGCTTGCCCATTTGTTTTTTTTGCTGCTTGTATTGTCTGCTTGTGCCTCCAAAAAGCAAGTTCAAGTAGATAAGTCTGCCGAAAGCAAGGCAATACGCGAAAAATATACACGAATTACCGGACAAGGCATACCAGGGGAGCACCTTCCGTTGTATCAGTACGTTGAGGAATGGTGGGGTGTTCCACATAAAATTGGTGGTTTAGACAGCAGCGGTATAGATTGTTCGGGTTTTGTTTATAGGCTTTTTCGGGAAGTATATGGCAAAGAAGTAGCACGTTCCACAGATGGGCTGCTTAAGACCGTCGCGGTATGTGATACAGTTGATTTGGTTACTGGAGATTTGGTTTTCATTGTATTTCAAGGTCGTAAAAAACCGTCGCATGTTGGTGTGTATTTGCAAAACGGAAGATTTGCACACGCCTCCACAAGCAAGGGGGTCCGCGTAGATTTTATGCGAGATGTATACTACAGCAAGCAACAATTCATTGGAGGAAAATTACCATGAGCAAGAGACCTACCTTGGTGGTGTTGACAGGAGCAGGGATGAGTGCCGAAAGTGGATTGGGGACATTCAGAGGGAACGATGGTCTTTGGGAAAACCACAATATTGAAGATGTAGCATCGATTCAGGGCTGGTACAAGAATCCGGAGTTGGTGCTGGCATTTTACAATGCGCGAAGAAAGGCAGCAGCACTGGCCAATCCCAATGCTGGTCATTTCGCCTTAGCCGCTTTGGAAGAACTGCTGCATGTAAAAGTGATTACCCAAAATGTTGACAGTTTGCATGAGAAAGCAGGTTCTCTAAATGTGTTGCATTTGCATGGCAGATTAGATCAGAAACGGAGCTTTAAAAGCCATGACCACATTGTGCCATGGACAGAAGATTTGCATTTGGGCGATTTGGCTCCCGACGGGAGTCAATGGCGACCGCATATTGTGTGGTTTGGAGAAGAGGTCCCTGCTATGCTTGAAGCATTGCAGTGGATGGCTGAGGCGGATTTTTTTGCTGTAATTGGCACCTCTCTGCAGGTGTATCCAGCGGCGGGACTGATTCACGAAGTGCCAGATCACGCGCCTTGTTTTTTGGTTGATCCCCATGAGATAGAGCACAAAGGAGGGATTACACATTTCAAGCACATCAAAGAATCGGCAAGTACCGGGGTATTTTCATTGCGCGAACAGCTTGAAGCATTGTTGTGAGCATAATTTAAGGTAACTTCAAGCACTTATGATGCTGGTTCTCGTTTTTGTAATTGTGCTGGGTTTGCTATTGCTATTTGCCGAATTGTTCATTGTTCCCGGTGTTACATTTGTAGGCTTAGCAGGGGCGCTGTTATTGGGTGTAGGCATTTGGCAGATATATGAGCAATATGGCCTTCTAACCGGGCATTTGTCGTTATTGATCATGCTTGCCATAAGTGGTTGGGTGGTTTGGAAGAGCTTTAAAACCAGGTTTTGGAGAAAGTTTGAACTGCACCAGCAAATTGAAAGTAAGTCAACGGTAGATGCCGCTGATTTAGGGCTCAGTGTGGGTCAAATAGGTAAAACGATTACAGCCTTACGTCCGCAAGGAACCGCTAAATTTGATATGGTAAAAATTGAAGTAGAATCAATTGTAGGTTGGATTGATCAAGGTCAACATGTAGAGATTACCCAAATAGAAGGAAAAAAAGTATTTATTAAAACAAAATAATATGCCAGATTTAGTTATGCTCTTAGTTGGAATTGGGGGAGTGGTCTTCCTGTTATTCCTGTTCTTGTACTTCATTCCAGTAAACTTGTGGATTACCGCGGTTTTTTCGGGTGTCAAAATCAGTATTCTCGACTTGGTCTTGATGCGTATTCGAAAAGTTCCGCCGAGTATAGTGGTGAATGCTTTGATTACTTCAACCAAAGCTGGTTTACGTGTTACCTCTAATGATATTGAAACGCACTATCTTGCCGGTGGGCACGTAAATAACGTGATTCGCGCCTTGATTTCGGCTGAAAAGGCGAATATTGCCCTCGATTTCAAAGCCGCCACGGCCATTGACTTGGCTGGTAGAGATGTATTTGAGGCCGTGCAAATGTCGGTGAACCCGAAAGTTATTGACACTCCACCTGTGGCAGCCGTTGCCAAAGACGGTATTCAATTGATTGCAAAAGCCCGCGTAACCGTACGTGCCAATATCAAACAATTGGTGGGCGGTGCCGGCGAAGAAACCATCTTGGCCAGGGTAGGTGAAGGTGTAGTTTCGTCGATTGGTTCAGCTGTGAATCACAAAGAAGTGCTTGAAAATCCAGATCAGATTTCGAAAGTGGTTTTGTCGAAAGGATTGGATGCTGGAACAGCATTCGAAATTCTGTCGATTGATATAGCCGACGTAGATGTAGGAAAGAACATTGGGGCTGTGCTGCAAACCGACCAAGCGGAAGCAGACAAGAAAATTGCCCAAGCCCGAGCCGAAGAACGACGTGCCATGGCGGTTGCCTTGGAGCAAGAACACGTGGCCTTGGCCCAAGAGGCTCGTGCCAAGGTGATTGAAGCTGAAGCACAAATTCCTATTGCCATGGCGGAAGCATTTCGCAACGGTCAGTTGGGAATCATGGATTACTACAAAATGCAGAATATCAAAGCCGATACTGAAATGCGTGATAGCATTGCTAAGCCTGGTGGTGGTAAAGCCAAATGATAAGCTTCATATGAGACCAAAAAAAAGCCGGCAGTGCCGGCTTTTTTTATAGTGGTGTCTTCCCTTTAGTAAGCGAGGAAATCTACCAGATACATGATAAACTTGTCGCTGTTTACTACTTGGCGACGGTTACCGATCAGCAATTCGAAATATTTGGCAGATGATCCGTCTTTACCACGACTCATGCTAACTGCAAATTGATCGTTCAAGCGGTACTGCATGAACAAAGTTTCATTCTTAACCTTTACGGTATCGCTGTCAACATAATTTTGGCGCAATTGCTTCACCTTTTCCAGCAGGTTTTTGGCGTCGCTTTCATCGATGGTGATGAAGTTGTATGAAACCTGAGGGAAACGTTCTTCGTAGAATTTTGTTTCTGCTTTTCCATTTAAAAGATCTGCAAGTGGCAAGTCTGCTACTTGGCCATTGATGGTTTGTGTTGCTGCAACATGGTGTTTGCCGATTACAAGGAATTTGTCACCATTGTCGGTACGCTTGACTGCCACCATTTCAAATGCACTGCGGTCTTTTTCGTTTTCTGAAACCAAATCTTTTACCGTGTATGTTACGGCTTCATCAGCATCGCCTTTTACGACGCTTGTTTTGATGTAGCTGTCGGTAACACGCTGGGCTTGAACCGCAATGCTGGTGAAGGACATGCCTGCTGTAATCAGCAAGGCAAATGCTAGGGTATTTCTTTTCATAGGATAGCTTTATTTGACTGCAATCTATAAACTACTCGCATAAAAACCATGAAAATTTGACGAATTGTTCCGCTTCCTATACCAAATTGTCAATAAGTATAGAAACTGAAATAGGCTTTTCTTCCCGATTGATCAACTCCTTCGATGGTAACTTGCCCCTTCATATTTTCGAGCAAATCGATGCACGCCTCTGGACTGCTAACGGCTACTTTGTTGATGCTCGTAATGATAAATCCATCGCGCAAGCCCAATCGGCGCATGTAGCCATTGGCTTGTATATTGGCTATGCGCACACCTGATTGCAATTGCAGTCGCTCGCGCTCCAATTTTCCTATAGGTTCAAAATCAGCTCCCAATCGTGTAGAAGTAACCAGTTCGTTTTTAACGATTTCAAAAGTTCCTTCTGTATTTGTGAGTTTCAATTGGTATGTTTTTGACTGTCCGTTGCGCAAGAGGCTGATGTTGATTTTATCTCCCGGCCTGAAATAGCTTAATTGTTCATCAAATTCAGCCTTGGAGTTGACCTCGTTTTGGTTGAAATGGGTAATGACATCACCTTCTTTCAATCCGGCCTCACGTGCAGGACCATAGCCTGCGATGTTGTTGAGGTATACACCTTTGAAGGAATTTAGTTTTGCCTTTTCACGCAACGCTGCATCAATATCGAGTACATCAGCACCAAAAAAAGCGCGTTGTACTGAGCCATGCTCTTTGAGGTCGCGGATTACTTTTTGAACGATGTTTGCCGGTATCGCAAATCCGTATCCGTTGTACGCACCTGTTCTCGAATAAATGGCCGTATTGATGCCCACCAAGTTGCCAGCAGCGTCGACCAAAGCTCCTCCAGAATTTCCAGGGTTGATTGCTGCGTCGGTTTGAATAAAGCTTTCAATAGGGAAAAGATTGCTGAGTAAGTTGAGGTTACGTCCTTTTGCACTTACGATACCTGCCGTTACCGTAGAGGTGAGGTTGAAGGGGTTGCCAACGGCCAATACCCATTCGCCCACTTTTAGCTGGTTGGAGTTGCTAAATTGAATGGTTGGCAGTTCTTTGGCCTCCACTTTGAGCAAAGCCAAGTCGGTTGACGGGTCGGTACCTACCAATGTAGCCGTATAGGCCTGCTTATTGGTGAGAATCACTTCAATTTTAACGGCTTTTTCAACTACATGGTTGTTGGTCACGATGTAGCCATCGCCAGATACAATGACCCCCGAACCAGAATTGATGACGAGGTCTTGGCGTCCACCACCGAAAATATCTCCGAAAAACCAGTCATTGAAGGAGCGTTGAGGAGCATTGCTTGTTGTTTTGATGTAAACCACTGCCGGAGTGCTCTTTTCAGAAGCATGGGTAAAATCTACCCCTGCAGATGCTGGTTTTGTATTGGTCTGAGGTTGGTTGAATGCAGCATTTTGGATCATTGCCTCGGGGGCAAAAGGTGCTTGAGCACTGTATAAAGGTGTCAAATGGGTTAGTACGGCTAAGTACCCGCCAGCAAATCCGCCGGTGATGGCCAGTAGGCCAAATACCGTCATTTTTTGTACGCTATTCATGGGCTCGATTTTCCTGCTAAAATACTGGCTTAAGGTGCGTCAATCAAGTGGTTTGATGTGAATGCAACTTCCATTTTTGCGTTTTTTAAGCTATTTTTGCACCGTAAAAATTAGCTTTATGTCGCAGAAAACGCCCATTACCGTTGCCTATGGCGACGGCATCGGTCCAGAAATCATGTCGGCTGCCCTTCGGGTGCTCGAAGCCGCTGGAGCGCAGTTAGATATTGAAACCATTGAAATTGGTGAGAAGGTCTATCTCTCGGGTAATACTGCCGGTATCACAGATGCCAGCTGGGAATCGTTGCTGCGTACAAAGGTGTTTCTTAAGGCACCTATTACCACTCCATTTGGTGGTGGTTACAAGTCGTTGAACGTTACAGCACGGAAGACCTTGGGTCTGTTTGCCAATGTAAGGCCATGTGTGTCATATTCACCCTATGTATACACGCGATTCCCGCTTATGGATGTGGTGATTATTCGCGAAAATGAAGAAGATTTGTATGCTGGTATTGAGCATCGCCAAACCCGACAAGTTTATCAGTGCTTGAAACTAATTACTGAACCAGGCTCTGAAAAAATCATTCGATATGCCTTTGAATATGCGCGTAATAACCGCCGCAAAAAGGTGACCTGTTTCGTTAAAGACAATATCATGAAGTTGACCGACGGGGTGTTTCATCGCATTTTCGACCGTATTGCAGAAGAATACCCCGATATCCAAGCCGACAGCATGATCATCGACATTGGGACAGCCCGTTTGGCTGATACACCCGAAATGTTTGATGTGATTGTGACTGAAAACCTGTACGGCGATATTATTTCGGATGTTGCTGCCCAAATCAGTGGTTCAGTTGGTATTGGTGGAAGTTCGAATATTGGTGATAAATGCGCCATGTTTGAGGCCATTCATGGATCAGCACCTACCATTGCAGGGCAGGATATTGCAAATCCTTCGGGCTTGTTGCTTTCTGCGGTGATGATGCTAGTGCACATCAATCAGCCAAAGGTTGCAGGGAAGATCCAGAATGCGTGGCTTAGAACGCTTGAAGAAGGTATTCATACTGCCGATATCTACAAGGAGGGCATGAGTAAACAGAAGGTTGGAACGCAAGGTTTTGCGGATGCTGTGATTGCCCGATTGGGACAGCTTCCGGAAAAAATGCAACCTGTGCAGTTTGCAGAAAATGTACATCACATCGATCCGAGCAAGTGGCAATTGATGTATTCTACCGAAACAAAGCAGTTGATGGGAGTAGACATCTTCTTGGATTGGAACGATGGTCATGCCGACAAACTGGGCGAGATGCTTGAAAAAATAACTGTAGTAGGTTTAAAGCTCATCGTTATCTCTAACCGTGGCGTAAAAGTTTATCCGAATGCGCTTCCAGGTATCTTTTGTACCGACCATTGGCGTTGCCGTTTTGAAGCAACCGACAAAGAGGCAGGGATAACACATCAAACTGTTCTCAATCAGTTAGCGCGTATTCAGGAAATTGGTTTGGATTTTATCAAAACTGAGCACCTGTACTATTTCGATAATGAAAGAGGTTATTCTTTGGCACAAGGACAATAATCAACAGGCCATCCAACAGGATGGCTTTTTTTTATGGCAGTACGTTTAGAAAATATAGGTAAGCTTTGGGGTGTTGGTCAACCACCTTCCGGTCGGATCGCCGGACTGGAAATGGCAAATTTGGCCTCTCTGGAGAACGCGTGGTTGCGTATACAGGACGATCGGATAGTTTCTTATGGTTTGATGCGCGAACCAGATGCCGACACCAAGGCAGAAGTGTTTGACATGGCTGGGAAATGGATTTTCCCTTCTTTTTGCGACTCACATACACATTTGGTATATGCCAGTAGCAGGGAGCAAGAGCTAAACATGAAGCTGGATGGTTTGGGCTATGAAGAAATTGCAGCCCGTGGTGGAGGCATTTTAAACTCGGCCCGCAAATTACAAGGAATGTCGGAAGACGACTTGTTTGCAGCGGCCTTGCCCCGACTAATGGCAATGGAGCAAATGGGTGTTGGGGCAGTGGAAATTAAGTCGGGTTATGGGCTAACTGCAGCTGATGAATTGAAGATGCTCCGCGTAATTCAACGGCTGAAGGCACATACTGGCATGCTCGTCAAAGCCACCTTTTTGGCCCTGCACGCAGTTCCAGAGGCATATAAGCACCAAAAAGACGCTTTTGTTGAATTGATGGTAGGGGAAGTGCTACCGGTGGTCGCTGCCGAGAAGCTAGCCGATTTTGTGGATCTCTTTTGTGAGCGCAACTATTTTGACCTGCACGATATGGAAAGATTGTTGGTAGCTGCAAAAGCTGTGGGTTTGAAAGCAAAAGTGCATGTAAACCAATTTAGCAGCATGGGGGGGGTGGCATTGGCCGTTCAGCATGGTGCATTGAGTATAGATCACTTAGAGGTGATGGAGGATGCTGATTTTGAAGCTTTGGATGGCGCAGATATCATTCCTACTTTACTACCTGGCTGTTCATTTTATCTCGGCATCCCTTTTGGGCCAGCCCGTGCACTGATGCAACGCAATTTGCCGTTGGCCATAGCCAGCGATTATAATCCAGGATCGGCACCTTCTTTTGATCCTGAGATGAATTTGGTATTGGCTGTGCTACGCATGCGGATGAAACCGGAAGAGGCATTGAATGCCATGACCATTAATGCGGCGGCGGCCATGGAATTAGAAAACGAAGTAGGCAGTATCTCGACAGGAAAAAAAGCCCATTTTTTCGTTACAAACGCCATGCCTTCGCTCACGTATTTTCCGTATGCCTTTGGAGAGCGTAAAATAAGGGAAGTGTGGCTGAATGGTAGGCCAATCGATTGAATTCAGGATGAAGGAGCTGATTGAAAAAAGTAATCAAGCCTTGATTTAAGTAGCTCGAGGTTTACTTTGTTGAGCGGGTGTGGTGTATAGGGCAGTATATCGAGGCAAGCCTTTGGCGCTGTCTGAAATACCTGCAAAGCGTCTTGAATCGGAACCATTTTATCACGGTCGCCCAAGCCAAGGGCAAGTGGTATGTTTATTTTTTCGAAGTCTTGATTGCTCATTACAGCTTCAATGCCTAGTTGCAGCATCATATCGGCTGTTTTTGCCAATAGTTCTTCCCAGCCAAGCGCAGGATGTTGCCCTGCCAGTTTAGCAGCATAGGCTGGAAATTTTTGGGCAATTGCATTCGGGTTGAGTTGCCCTGCTTCTTTGGCGGAAGAGGCTGCGTCCCAAATAAATTTGGTTCCTAAGGTGTAAATGGCTTTGAAACAATGCCGCTCACTTTGCAGTTTAGTGGCAACGTAGCCTCCCATGCTATACCCAAATACATAACAACCTTGCAATTGATGACTTTCCACAAATGCTCCGAGTGAAGATGCAAATCCGCTAATTCCAAAAGGTGTGTCACCGATAGGTGTTTGTCCATGACCAGGAAACTCGAACACCACACAGTCGTAATGTTGGTTGAGTGTGTTCACCACTGGAAGTAAATCAGCGGCACTTCCGAGTGCTCCGTGAAGCAATAAGATTTTTGGCATCATGCAAAGGAATTGACAAATTGAAACTGTTGGCCATCGAAAAGCCCCAAATCACTGAGTTTGATTTCAGGAATTACCAAAAGCGACATAAATGAAAGGGTCATGTAGGGTGAACGCAAAGGGCTTCCAGCCTGTTTGCAAAGGGTGTCTAATTTGCTGTATGCATTTGCGGTTTGTTCACAATTAAGTGTACTCATCAAACCTGCAACAGGCAGAGGTAGCACTTCGGTTTTGTGTCGATTGGTAAACACCAATCCGCCTTCGGACTGCATGAGTGCGTTTATGGCTTTTAGAATCAAGTCATCGTGGGTTCCTGTTACCACAATGTTGTGAGAATCATGTGCAACAGTACCCCCCATGGCGGCATGTTGGAGTCCAAATCCCTTGATGAAAGCTACGGCAGGTGGCGCTTTTTTATAGCGGTTAACGACTACCAATTTGAGCAGGTCGTGCGTATGCCAATCGGCAATGGGTCCCAGGGCAGCCGTATCGTACCACAAGTTTCGCGTTATCAATTGACCATCTAAGGCTTCAATGACGCGGACTTTTTGACCCTCGCTTGCAATTTGAAGCGATTGCATTGCAATAGGGTATGCAACGAAGTTGTTTTGGGGAATTACTTCAGGAATGGAAAATAAAGTCTCTCCGGCAGCATAAACCACTTTGCCTTTGATGCAAGTGCTCAGCACATCGAAATCGGTGAGGTTGTTTACCAAAATGAAATCAGCAGGGTCGCCAACTCGCAATTTGCCACACTTCATTTGATAGTGGTCAATCGGATGAAAACATGCAGCTCTTAGAACGTCAAAAACATCGTAGCCCAATGCCACTGCCCGTGCGGCTACTTTGTTGATATGGCCAAGCAAAAGTTCATCAGGATGTTTGTCATCTGAGCAGAACATGACCAAATGGGGATGGCTTTTTAATAGCGGGTGCAATGCATCGAAATTTCGTGCAGCAGAGCCCTCACGGATGAGTATTTTGACACCCATAGCAGCCTTTTCTTCGGCTTCTTCCAACGAAAAACACTCATGGTCGGTACTGATGCCCGCAGCGAAATAGTGCTGCGCATCGTTGCCGCGAAGGCCAGGGGCATGTCCATCAATGGGTTTTCCCACCGCCTGTGCAGCTGCTATTTTATCCATCACTGTCGTGTCTTGTTGCAAAACACCTGGATAGTTCATCATTTCACTCAAATAGCCAATGGCATCTTGCTGCAGTAGGTCACGTACATCAGCTGTGTCGAGGGTAGCGCCAGCTGTTTCAAATACCGTGGCTGGTACACAAGATGGCGCGCCAAAATGAAAATAAAGCGGTACTTGAGCCGCATTTTCGAGCATGAATGATACACCTTGCATGCCCAGTACATTGGCGATTTCGTGTGGGTCAGATACTGTGCCGATGGTTCCATGCCTTACAGCTTCGTGCGCGAACGCCGCTGGACACAACATGCTGCTTTCGATATGAATATGCGCATCGATAAAGCCAGGCATCAAGAAAGGCAAGTCGTTGTTTTCTACTTCAGTCGGCTCAATACGCTTGATGCGTTCGTTTTCTATGTCGAGCGTCACGGTTTGAATGATCCGACGGTCCAAATCAACCAAGTTGACCAATAGCGAATTTGCCATGTGCTTATTTTAGCCTAAAAATAGGCTTGTATATCATTTTGTATAGCAAATTGTATAATGTTTTGTATATATACAAGGCTTGCTAATGTGAATCCGGTCGTCCTAAATTGCTCACGCTGAATCTTTTAAACTTGGAGGCCCTATGAAGTCACACACTATCTTACTTGTGGAAGGTACTGCGTCATTTCGCAGTATACTTTCAGACCATCTGAGAAAACAATATCAGGTGAAGGAATTTCAGAAGTGCCATGCGGCATTTCATCATTTAACTCAGACGCCAGCAAATTTGGTATTGTATGTCTTGCCTACCGAGCAAGAGCAACCTGAGTCGTTTATTCATGAGTTGAGGGAGCATTCCCGGATGCGACATTTGCCAGTTGTGGTGCTTTACCACCGCAACCAAGGATTAAGTGTTCGAGAATGTTATCAGGCAGGTGCCGATGTTTGTTTGGAAAAACCCTTTGGCTTGGAGTTATTGCCCGATATACTCACAATGGCTATCAGAAACCGAGAACTTGCGTTTCACTATTCGCGCCGATTGACCTTACTTCCGGAAGCCTATGTAGCCAAAGAATCGGAGCCAGAGTTTTTTATGCATCGTGTAAACAGGTTTATACGCGAACGCATTGATCAAATGGAGTTGCAAGTATCGTTGTTGGCCGAGGAAATGGCCATGAGCGTTAGTCAGTTGGATCGGCGGATTATGCGCATTGCAGGTTGTTCTCCCAAACAATATATCAGAGATTATCGGATGAAGGTAGCCTATGAGCTATTGGCCGAGCGCCAAGGCAACATTACTGAGGTGGCGAATCTTACGGGCTTTAGGAGCGTATCGTATTTTTCCACCAAATTCAGGGAGCGATTTGGTGTACCGCCTTCTCAATACAGGTTTCCACTGAAGGTGTTACATGTGGGCGTGCATAGCAATGATTTTCCCCCTCGTGTTGCATAGGGCTAGAATAAACGTAATTGATTGCCTTCTTCCTGACGGCGTTCACGGGCTGGACTAGTGCCCATGCCTGAAAGCTTGAGCTCTTGGCTGAATCGAAGGGTTGAGCTGGGCAGCACCGCGGGCCCAACGGGTTGGAGGCAATCAAGACTTTTATTTGCTTGTTTTTTTATAGACGTGCTGATAGGATACGCATTCCATTCAGTGCCTGTTGGTTGCCGCAATATTGAGACCAGTTCCTCTACGGTACTATTGGGATTGAGCCATGTTTGACGATCCTTGTTTTCAATGATCCGTGGAGATCGGTGATGGCCAAAACTAGCAACTACAGGTAATGGTGGGGTTGTAACGATGCAAAATCCTGATTTTGGTTGTTTCGTTTTGAGGTCTGTCCATGTAGACCACAATCCCGCGAAAGAAAAGAGTTGTTTCTCGACTGGGAAAACCACATATGGTTTGTTCAGGCGTTCGGTTTTAGGTCCTTCAATGAATCCATTTGCTGGAATCAAACATCGTTGCGTTCTGATAAGGCTTCTGAAGGCGGGTTTTTGGAAAATACCCAAGGTGCCATGATAGTTGGTATGGTCTTCTGGGTTAAAGTCGCCCTCAGAACGGGCATTGATGAGCAATAGCGCTGTTTTTGACCATATGGGCTGCAATCCAAAGTGTAGCAGTTGTAATTGTTGGGGCTGCTGCTGTGTAATGACAGGGGCAAGTTCACCTGGACCAATATTTGGATTGGTGCCGAAAGGCTGAACAGCCTTTACATTGAACGCTTCTTCAATGTACTCGAGCTTTGAAATGAGGGTATAACGGCCACACATGGAGGTAAAAAAAAACCCGCTAGGCGGGTTTTTGATTAGGCGTTATTTTTACGGTTCTGAACGTCGAGGCGAATTTCCTGACATTTGTTTTTCAGATCCTGAAGGCCTTTTCTTACGCGGGTACCAGCAGCATTGTTACCGCCATCGTAGAATTTTTCGAAATCTTTCTGCATCGAGGTGAGCAGATCGTGGAGTACTTTGTATTGTTCCATGTTCTTTTGATTAACGTGGGCAATATAGAGAAAAGCCCCAAATCGTGTGCGTTTTGGCCATATATTTATTGAAATTTTAAAACTTTAGCCTATCAGCAGCTAATTCTTCTTGGGTGGCTGCGGTATTTTGGTACAATAAGGCATTCGTAATCAGACAACTTTTAGTCTTTTGACTTTTTTCAGCGAAAAAGTGAGGGAGATGCTGTGAGATTTTAAGGATTGCGCTATATTTGCAGTCCAATTCAACAGCAAGGTTTCGTAGCTCAATTGGATAGAGCATCTGACTACGGATCAGAAGGTTTGGGGTTCGAATCCCTACGAGACCGCAAAATGGGTAAAGCCTCCGCAAGGAGGCTTTTTTATTTCCTACCCAGCTTAAAATACAGAAAGCCAGCGATGGCCGGCTTTGTATGAGGCTTGAGAAAAGCCCGACCTCCCGGTCGGGCTCACCTACAAACACCAATCATCAAGGGAGGTATGATAAACCCTTCCTTGTTTTCCATAGGAAGTACTTTTCGAAAAGCACCTTGAATACGTCGTAGAATACATTGGGGATCATGATGGCGAAGTTTCGGGGTTTGAAGAGGTGGTCGCTGATGAGCAGTACCTCTTTTTTACCAGCATCCATGATACATATGCCGGGAATGGCTCCCCAGGCTTTTTTTACTAGCTTTTCTTTGCCAGCTTCCACTCTGATAATGTTTTCGGCTACTATTTTGCCGGTTTCGTCGCTTGGGTAGCCGGTTTTGGGTGAGTTGAAGGGCACCTTGCCCATTTCGAAGGGTGGTTTAACATCCACCGCAATGCCTGCTGCCCACACATTGGCGTAATTGGGATGGCGGTAATCTTCACCTACAGGAATGTAACCAGCAGGAGTTGCTGGAAGTAGGGGTGAGTTTTTGATATAGTCTTGCCCGACGAAAGGAGGCATTACCATGGTGAACTTGCTTTCGAGCACTTCGCCCGAATCGAGCACGACGCTGTTGGCGGTTACTTCTTTGATGGAGGCTTCGGTGCGGTAATGGATGTTGAACATCTTCATAAAGCTGGTCAACATGGTTTTGCCTCCGGGCATGCCATCTATGCCAAAGTGGCCGAGGTAGGTTTCGGGGGTTACCCAATACAGGTCTACTTTTTCACGAACGCCTTTTTCACGCAACCATTTTTCGAGGTTGAATAAGAACTCATAGGCAGCTCCCATACAGCCGGCACGCTGGCTGGCGGCTACCACGGCCGGACCTGGATTGTTGATGAACGCTTCCAGCTTTTCGCGGGTTTTCATGGCGCCGGGGGGAGTACCTATATAATAGGAGTGCTCGCGCACACCGGGCGCTACGTCGAAGTCAACCTTGGGACCGGTGGCAATAACCAGGTGATCGTAACTGATATCCCCTTGAGTGGTACTTACGATTTGTTGTTCAGGGTCGACCTGCAGGGCTTCGGCTTGTATAAAGCGGATGTTCTTTTTAGCAAAAATCACGTCTTTGCGTACCTGTATATCCTCTACATTGCGTCGACGGAAGGGTACCCAAATGAGGGAGGGGATGAAGAGAAAGTAAGGCGAACGGTCAATCACGGTGATGTCGATGTCTTTGCCGCCTTTTCTTCTGAGTTCGAGGGCTGCAGTAAAACCTGCGAAATTGCCTCCTATAACGACTGCTTTCATGATGGTGTGTGGTTTTTGGTTTGTTCTTCAAAATTAAATAAAAAGATATTAATGTCCAAATATTAAATAATTTAATTTCAGCCTGTTGATAAATTTTGTCTGCTTCAAATTGCTAAATAAATTAGTAAACCAATTAAATTAGCATCATGAATCAAGGGCATTGTTTAGGCAGTAATTTGAAGCAGTACCGCAAACAGGAAGGGTTAACCCAAGAGGCCATGGCTCAGCGTTTGGGGGTAACACGTGCGCGCTTAGCGGCCTACGAAGAAGGTCGGGCTGAGCCTTCCATTGCCTTGCTGTTGCAGTTGGCCGATTTGATGGGCACCACGCTGGATGGATTGCTGCAGGCCGACTGGGCTTCGGGCCAGCGCAAGCCCCTCGCCGATGTACAGGGCGCTCGTTTGCGGGTGCTTTCGGTAGCTGTAGATGCAGCCAATGAGGAAGAGCGCATCAGCATTGTGCCCGTACAAGCGGCGGCGGGTTACCTCGAAGGTCACCGCGATGCCGATTTTTTAGTTCACCTGCCCAGCTTTAACCTGCCGGTGCCTGAGTTGAGTGCCAAGAAGTCGTACCGCCTCTTTCAAATCAGGGGCGACAGCATGTTGCCTGTGCCCGACAAATCGTATGTCATTGCCGAATACGTGCAAGATTGGCGGCAGCTGCGCGATTACCAGGCTTGTGTGGTGGTATCGCGCTCAGAAGGGGTGGTATACAAACGTTTGCGCAATTTTTTGGAGCAAGGTTATGTGGAGTTGCGTTCCGACAATCCAGCTTACGCGCCTTATCGCCTGCCCGCCGAGCAGGTATTGGAGGTATGGCGCGCCTTGGGTTATGTGTCGTTTCAGCTGCCCGAACCTGGGCAGTGGCAAGCGCCCGATGTGTGGCAGGCGGCTTTGAGCGATTTACGCGCCTTGATGCAAGAAGTACGTACCAAAAACGACTGAATGGACAGGAGGGGAAGGACAGATGTTGTTGCAGGTACACAGTTGGTTTAGCCTCAAGTATGGGGTATTGTCGGTGCGCGCGCTTTTGGAGCAGGCCAAGCAGGGGGGCTACGATTGTTTGGCGCTTACCGACATCAACAATACTTCGGCCGTACTTGATTTTGTGCGGTTGGCACCTGTTTTTGGGGTACGCCCGGTGGTGGGCATCGATTTCCGCAATGGCGATGCACCCATGTATGTGGGCATTGCGCGCAACAATGCCGGTTACCAGGAGTTGTGTGATTTTTTGAGCGAACACCTGCACCACGAAAAGCCCTTTCCGCGCCGGGCGCCGGCATTTCAGCAGGCCTATGTGCTGTATCCGCTGGCAGCTTGGGATGGCCACCGGCTGCTGCCCCACGAGCGGCTGGGGGTTTCGGTGCGCGACCTGAACCTGCTGCGGGTGCATCCTGAACGTTACCCGGCGGCGCATTTGGTGATGATGCAGGCCTTTACCTTCAGGGCCAAGCAAGATTGGAACGTACACCGCCTGCTGCGGGCCATCGACCACAACAGCCTGCTGAGCAAATTAACCCCTGCCGAAATGGGCGACCCTGCATACCAATGGATGCCCCTGGAGCAGTGGCTGCAGGCCTACGAACATTTCCCGGAGTTGATTTACCACACCCGGGTGCTACTCGACAATTGCCGCATTGCCTTTGAGTACGGCGAACAATACCCCCACAAAAACCTCAAAACCTACACAGGCAATGAGGAGCTTGATTTTAAGCTCATGCGCAAACTGTGCTACGACAACCTGCATTACCGCTATCCCCAGCCCGATGTGCTGGTGTACGAGCGCCTGGCCAAAGAGCTCGAAATCATCCGCCAGAAGCGTTATGTGTCGTACTTTTTGATCAACTGGAAAATCCTCAAATACGCCCGTTCCAAAGGCTATTTTTACGTAGGCAGGGGCAGTGGCGCCAACAGCCTGGTGGCTTACTTGCTGCGCATTACCGATGTAGATCCCATTGAGCTCGACCTCTATTTCGAGCGTTTCATCAATTTGTACCGCCGCAATCCGCCCGATTTCGACATCGACTTTTCGTGGTCAGACCGCGACGACATTACCCACTTCATCTTCCGGCGTTTTCCGCACGTGGCGCTTTTGGGCACCTACATCACCTTTCAATACAAGGGAGCGGTACGCGAGTTGGGCAAGGTATTCGGATTACCCAAGGAGGAGATTGACAAATTGTCGGACGGCAAATTTGAGGTAAACCAGCTCGACCAAACGGCCCGTTTGCTTCTGCAATATGCCTCTTTGATGCAAGACATGCCCAACCACCTGAGCATCCATGCAGGGGGTATTTTGATTTCCGACCGGCCCATCACCGCTTTTTCGGCCACTTTTCTGCCCCCGAAAGGCTTTCCTACCACCATGTTCGACATGGTAGTGGCCGAAGATGCTGGTTTGTACAAATTCGACATTTTGAGTCAGCGTGGTTTGGGCAAAATCCGCGATACGGTCGACATCATTGCCTACAACCGCGGCGCCCCACCCGAGGTAGACATACACGACATACAGCGTTTCAAACACGACGAGCGCATCAAGGTATTGCTGCGCGAGGCGCGGGCCATTGGCTGTTTTTACGTGGAGTCGCCTGCCATGCGGATGCTCATGCGCAAGCTGCAGGTCGACGATTATTTGGGTTTGGTGGCCGCCAGTTCGGTCATCAGGCCGGGGGTGTCGAACTCGGGCATGATGCGCGAGTACATCTTGCGCTACCGTTATCCCGAGCGGCGCAAAGATGCACACCCCATCATGCTCAAAATCATGCCCGAAACCTATGGGGTGATGGTGTATCAGGAAGATGTGATCAAGGTGGCGCACTACTTTGCCGGACTCAGTTTGGCCGAAGCCGATGTGCTGCGGCGCGGTATGAGCGGCAAATTCAGGGGGCGTGAGGAATTTGAGCAGGTGCGGCAGAAGTATTTCGAGAGTTGTGCGCGCAAAGGCCACCCCGAAGAGCTGGCACGCGAGATATGGCGGCAAATTGAAAGTTTTGCAGGGTATGCTTTTGCCAAAGGACACTCGGCTTCCTACGCGGTGGAGAGCTACCAAAGCCTGTTTTTAAAGGCCTATTACCCCATTGAGTACATGGTGGCTACCCTCAACAATGCCGGTGGTTTTTACAGTGCCGAACATTACCTGCACGAAGCCCGCATGCAAGGTGCCAGCATTGAAGCGCCCTGTGTAAACCGCAGCGGGGTGGAAGTACGCGTGCATAAACAAACCATTTGGTTGGGCTTGGGCATGGTAAAGGGACTCGAAACCCGGCTCATGGGTGCCTTGCTCGAAGAACGTGTGCGCGGCGGGCCTTTCGCCTCGCTCACCGACTGCTGTGCCCGCCTGCCCATTCCCCCCGAACAATTGCGCCTGCTGGTACAGGTGGGGGCCTTTAGGTTTACCGGCAAAACCAAAAAAGCCCTGCTGTGGGAGGCCTATGCCGGCAACCAACCCCTGCGCGAACCGCGTGCCCCCGAGTTGTTTGTGCGGCAGGAAAGTCCGTTTCAACTGCCGCCCCTCGACCAGGAAGCCCTCGAAGATGCGTTCGACGAAATAGAGCTGCTTGGTTTTCCGCTCTGTAGTCCCTTTCAACTGCTGGCCAAACCCCTGCCGGCCGTGGTAAAGGCCTCCGAGCTGCCGCAATACAAAGGCCGGCAGGTGGTGGTGGCGGGTTATGCGGTCACCATCAAAGACACCCGCACCACCAAAGGCGACCGCATGCAGTTTGGCACTTTTGTCGATCTGGTGGGTGATTACCTCGATACCGTGCACTTTCCACCCGTGGTCAAAGCCTGGCCTTTCCGTGGGCGCGGGGTGTATGTTGTGTGGGGCCGTGTTACCGAAGAGTTCGACTGCTATACGGTAGAGGTGAGCTGCATGGAAAAATGGCCAGTGATAGAAGACCCGCGTTATGCCGAAGGCCCGGCTGTAAAACAAGCCGGCTAAAAACAACAAAGCGTGTGACAAAAGGTGACGCGCGTAAGAAAGATATTGCTACACAAGAAAAAAGGAACCCATGATAGAGGAGTTACAGCAGCAGGGCGGGAGCAGGACCATTGTACACATGGACCTCGATACCTTTTTTGTGTCGGTAGAGCGCTTGCTCGATAGCCGCTTGCAAGCACGCCCCATTTTGATTGGCGGCACCAGCGACCGGGGAGTAGTGGCTTCGTGCAGCTATGAGGCCCGTTCGTTTGGTATCCACTCGGGCATGTCGATGAAAATGGCCCGCAATCTTTGTCCCGAAGCCGTGGTCATTCGCGGCAACTCGGCCAACTACACCAAATACAGCAAGTTGGTAACCGACATCATTGAGAGCGAGGTACCGGTGTTTGAAAAAACATCTATCGACGAGTTTTATGTTGATTTAACGGGCATGGACCGCTTTTTTGGCTGCCTCAAACTGGCTTCGGAGTTGCGGCAAAAAGTGATGCGCGAATCGGGTTTGCCCATTTCGTTTGGCATGTCGGCCAACAAAACCGTATCGAAGGTAGCCACCGGTTTGGCCAAGCCCAACAACCAACTGCAGGTGGAGCGCGGCACCGAAAAGCCTTTTTTGGCACCGCTTTCGGTGAAGAAAATCCCCATGGTGGGCGACAAAATGTACCAAACCCTGCGTGGATTGGGCGTGCGTTACGTGCGTACCCTGCAGGAAATGCCGGTAGATTTGTTGCAGCGGGTATTCGGACAAAACGGCACCCAACTGTGGAAAAAGGCCAATGGCATTGATAACACTCCCGTGGTTCCTTTTCACGAGCGCAAGTCTATTTCTACCGAGCGCACTTTCGACCGCGATACCACCGATGTACACAAGCTCCGCGGCATACTCACGGCCATGGCCGAAAACCTGGCCTTTCAGCTCCGGCGCGGGCACAAGCTTACGTCGTGTGTGACGGTGAAAGTGCGTTATTCCGATTTTAATACCTACACCCTGCAGGCGCACATTCCGTACACCTCAGCCGACCACCTGCTCATTCCCAAGGTGTTGGCTTTGTTCGACAAACTCTACAACAAACGTTTGCTGGTGCGCCTCATTGGGGTGCGTTACAGCGATTTGGTGCAGGGGGGCTACCAAATCAACTTGTTCGACGATACGCAGGAAATGATCAGTTTGTACCAGGCCATGGACAAAATCAGGGGTCGTTTTGGCGACCGCGCGGTATTGCGTGCTTCGGGCATCATGGCAACCACCATTGGCCGCAGCAATCCGTTCAACGGCGAGCCGCCGCCTTTGTTGGCGAATAGGCGGGTGTGAGGCCGCAAGCAAAAAGGTGCTTTTAGCTTTGGCTGGGTAATGCCCTGCTGCTATCTGCAGGCAATAGGCGTTGAATGGCAGCACGGTGCTTGCGCTGCAATACCACCGGGTAAAAATTGCCAATGAAGTTGATCAGGTGAATGAAGGCAAAAGCAAGCAGGTGCCCTTGAGCCCAAACCACAAAAGAAAGTGCAAAAATAAGTACCAGCGCTGCGGCATGACCAAATTCCGACTGACGTGTTTGGTAATTGAACTGATGTATGCCCGCTTTGGTGCCGTTAAAAAACCTTTTGCGGTTTTTTAACGGCACCAAAAGCCTAACAGCAAGGCCTTTCGGAAATAGTGAACGGCTAAAACTTGATAGACCGTGTTGAGTATTTGAGGATGGCGCACCCGGTAACAGGCATGGGGCAGCAGTTGCCCCGTTGGAAAAACAAAACCCGGAAAAGCAAAAATGCCGGTAACAAACAAATTCAGCATAAAAGCAAATGCCAGCGAAGCTCCCCAGGAGAGTTTTTCAGGTCTTATGCTGCTGCTCAACTGCAAAAGTTCAATCGTTCGCGAGATAAGAAATGCCGCAAAGAGAAGAAAAAATATTTTTTTGATCATGACATTTCAATCAGTTCAAAGCCCATGAGCCATGCCAACAAAATCATGGAGAATTAAAGAAAATAGGTTGCTATCTGCTTGGCCACAAGCTCAATGACCCGCATGCAGCCCCATTTTGTTGCCTTCGCCATCGATAAAGAGCGCGTAATACCCCATGTCTTCACTGATGAGGGTTTTGGCCAAAAGGATGTGGCCGCCCTGCTGCGCTACCACCTCGAGCGCCGATTCAATGCCTTTGGTCGCGTGCAAATAAAGCAGCACACCTTTATTGCTAGGTTGGTAATCGGCACCTTGGGCCAATACCACGCTCACGGCTTCATTTTCATATGGAAAAAGGCCCATTTCAACACCATCCATTTCGGCTCGTTCGATTTCGATACCCAAAAGGGCTTCATAAAAAGAGGTAGCGCGTTCCAGGTTGGTTACGGGGATTTCAATGATGGACACAAAGCTGCTCATAACGCATGCAGTGGTTTAGAAGGTTGAATATGTTGGAAACTGAAATGTAAGGGATTCGATGGCAAATGCAAAATTTATGGTCGTAACTCAGTTGTGGTTTTCAAGTAGAACCGGCACCAATTAATTAAGCTGTGTGAAGTTCAACCACGACGAATTACGCATTTTCATTACCCCAACCGTTCGTTACAACTTCACCGGCCCGTACATCAGCCAAGCCATTGCCCTTTTGCCGGGCAACCAATCGTACACTGCTTTGTGTACCCTCATTCGCAACAACCAAATCAATCCGTTTCAATTCACAGTAGCGCTGCCTGCACACGATACCCTGTTTCACAGTTTCGATTATTGAAGCGCCTCGGTTTGAACTATACAATTACGTACGGCAACAAAAAAGCCTCATTCCTGAGGCTCTTTGTTGTGCGTAGATGATGCCTTTTCCGACGGCTTCCACATGCCGGCAACCAAGTAGCCCATAAAACCAAAATACAGGCTGCTGTTGAGGGCCGAACCGGTGATGGTACAGCCATTTACACAGCCGTAAAAATACCAGTAGGCATAACCAGCCAAAGCGCCAAGCAATATGCCGGCCATTGGTTTTTTGTATTTGAGCAATAGTTCCATGAATTACATGGTCAAGATACGCATATCGGCCAAACCTCCGGCATTGTATACCTCGGTGAAGCCGGCTTGCATCATGTAATGGGCGGCCATGCTGCTGCGGGCGCCACTGCGGCAATACAAAATAAAGGGAGGGGTGAGGGCCTTGAGCTCGTCAACTCGGTAGGCTATTTCGTCAACCGGAATGTTCACGGCACCATCGATGTGGCCGCTTTGGTATTCCATGGGGCTGCGCACGTCGAGGATGGTAGCCTTGGGGTCTTGCAAAAGTTCTTTGATGTTTTTCATGATGGGTAATTTCTTTACACAAAGGTAGGAGGCTGCAAAGGGCGACTTTGTTACTTCGATTACAAAGCGGGATTTTTAGGGTGTACTGGGTTTGGGGACAAACACTGAGGTCACGGAGCACCCACAGGAAACATTGCGTTGGGGATCCAACAGGTATATTTCGTAACCGAGATGTAGTGTGGCTAGCATCATCTACGCGATTGGCTTCTTATTCAAACATTCATTCAATGTCCAAGAGATGCAAGCGATATGACCTGAATGCCATCTAGCCTTTTATGGCTCATACCAGTTCCTGTGATGATATTCAGTGACTTTGGTGGGTTCATTTTTGATGTATCAATGGTGGATTCAAATTTTTTCAAATGAGCTGCTGCCTCCTCTATGTGTCCAACACCTAACTTTATTTCAAACGCAGCGTAATCACCATTTCTTTTTTGTACGATCGCATCTATTTCTAAACCATAAGAATCTTGGTAATGGAAAAGTGTTGCGTCGTTTGCTCTTGCATATACTTTTAATTCATGAATGGCTAGACTTTCAAACAAAAAACCCGTGAAAAGCAGGTCGTTTAACAATGCTTCTTGGTTGAGTCCTAGGGCAGCTGCCGCAAGCGAAGGGTCAACTAAATGACGTTTTGCTGCTTTTCTGAGCGATGCTGCAGACCTGATGTGTGGATTAAAAGCGGGTTGTTCGTATAAAATCATTAATTGCGAAAGAGCACTGAGGTAGTCGGTAATGGTGTTTCTCGATATCTCGCTGCTGTCGTATGTCTTGGTATCTTTTTCAAGGGTGCTATTGTCAACCAAGGTTGAAGTATTTCGAGCCAAAGACCGTAGTAGGTTTCTCACTTTTTGAGGGTCTCGTTTTACTCCTGTCACCCGAGCCATGTCGACCTCACATAACAAGTCGATATAACCCAAATTCAATTTTTGGGCATTACTTAACGACTCATCTACTAAGGTAGGCCAGCCACCTACAAGTATTTTTTCAATAATAAAATCCAGTGACACGCCTTCTTCGTAAATGTCGGTGATTGACCCATTGAGTAAATCAGCGAGTTTTACGTTACCGGTTGAATAGCCAAGCTCCTGCCAAGTCATGGTGTCCATCTGAATTACCGTAAACCTACCTGCCCCACTATGTAGCTTGGCTTCATCATTGGGATTGGCAGAGCCGGTTAAGATAAATTGCCCTTTTTCTTGGCGCCTATCAACTTCGTGGCGTACATAATTCCATACGGAGGCGTGCTCTTGCCATTCGTCAATAAGCCTAGGAGTTTCGCCTTTCAAAAGTAGGTTTGGGTCTGTTGCCATAAGCATAGAAACCTGCAGATTGGTGTCCATGCTCAAGATGCTTTTAGCAAAACGTTTGGCTGTTTCTGTTTTGCCACACGATTTTGGTCCTTTGATGAGAACAGCTCCCGATGCTGCTAAACTTGCCGAAAGCTCATTTTCTATAATTCTAGAGATATAAGTCATTGGCCTTGTATAGAGTGGATTGGCAATGGTCTTTTTCTATTATGCAAATTTAAGGATATTTATTGTGCAAAATGTAGGTTTTTTATTGTGCAAAAATCAGGCTGTTTTTAGTGCACTTTTTAGGAAGTCTTAGGCCGTTAGGTAAACTGGCCATACATTTTGCTGAAATACAGTATGCCAAGGCCAAGCATTTGGCCGTACAAGCGTGCCGCTGAAATCTGTTTTTTTCTTTGGAGAAGCAACCCAACCAAAGACCATCAATAGCCGTAATGGTCGTTCCACCAACGTTTTAATTGGGTCCGCATTTCTGCCTCTCTGGCATTTTGGCCGGGTTCAAATAGGCGCGTTCCGCTGATGGCCTCTGGCAAAAACTCTTGCATCACAAAATTGCCCACCCCATCGTGGCTGTACTGGTAGTCTTTGCCGTAACCCAGTTGTTTCATCAATTTGGTTGGGGCATTTCGCAAGTGCAAGGGTACAGGCAAATCGCCGGTTTTTTCTACCAGGGCAATGGCATCTTCAATGGCCACATAACTGGCATTGCTCTTGGGACTGGTGGCCAGGTAAATGGCGGTTTGCGAAAGGATGATGCGCGCCTCGGGGTAGCCAATCATTTTAACGGCTTCGAGACAACTTTTGGCCAAAATCATGGCGGTGGGATTGGCATTGCCAATGTCTTCAGAAGCCAAAATCACCATCCGCCGTGCAATGAATACCGGATCCTCACCGGCCACAATCATGCGTGCCAAATAGTACACCGCAGCATTCGGATCGCTGCCCCGCATTGATTTGATGAAGGCCGAAATGATATCGTAATGGTGTTCGCCCGATTTGTCGTAACGCGCCAAGTGCTTTTGGGCAACCTGCATGACCAGTTCGTCGGTAATTACCACCGGCGATTCGGCTGTGGTTACCAGCTCAAGCAAGTTCAGCAATTTGCGGGCATCGCCACCACTGAGGCGGAAAAGGGCGGCATGCTCGCGCAGTTCGATGCTCTTTTTTTGCAGGTCCTCATCGCGTTCCAGGGCTTGCTGCACAATTTGCAGCAATTCGGCTTCACCCAGTGATTCGAGCAGGTATACCTGGCAACGACTCAGCAAGGCGGCATTTACCTCAAACGATGGATTTTCGGTGGTAGCACCTACCAAAGTCACCTGGCCTTTTTCAACGGCTCCCAAAAGCGCATCTTGCTGGCTTTTGTTGAAGCGGTGAATTTCGTCGATGAACAATACCGGCGGAAACAAACTACCGCCCTTGCCAATCACCTCGCGCAAATCTTTCACCCCGGCTTGTACCGCACTCAAAATGTGGAAAGGCCGCTTCATCTGGCTGGCCAACAGTTGCGCCAGGGTGGTTTTGCCCACGCCGGGCGGTCCCCAAAAAATCATCGACGGCAGTTGCTGCTGCTTGAGCAAGCGGCGGATGATGCCATCGGGGCCCACCAAATGCTGCTGACCCACATAATCTTCGATCTTTTGTGGGCGCATGCGTTCGGCAAGGGGAGTCACATTCATCTCACAAACTTACCGATAGCGATTGAAATGTACACCTTTCGCCGCCAAATCACCCGAATGTTCCGCAATCAGCAAACAACCAAACTGGCCGCGGCTGAAGCTCTGTGTACTCCGGCCAAACTGCGCAAGCAGTGCAGGCCAGCAGGCTCCGATACCTCGTCGCTGGCATGGCTGTTCGAGGCACTGAACCAATGGCTGTTCTAAGCCGCTCTGCTTTAATCATGAGGTGGCAGCAGCCCCGCGGCTATCAAATCCTCTTTTGCTCTGCGGTTAGAAAAAATGTACCTTTTTTGCCTCTTTCAGCCATTTGCAAGCACAGTTTGCGTTATTTTGCAGTGTGTCTATCCACTCCGCCCAAACCTCGCTCGTAGTCACCCGAGACGGCTCTCACAGCCTGCGTAACGAGCTCACGGGCGAGCATTACCACAGCATTTTTGGCGCTTTTACAGAATCGAAATACGTATTCGAAAAAATGGGTCTGCTCGAAGCCGATTTGTCGGTGGCACCCTTGCGTCTGCTCGAAGTAGGGGTGGGCACAGGTTTGAATTTGCTGTTGGCTTTGGCTTTTGCACGCGACAACTGCCTGCACCTGCAATACACGGGTTTGGAGCCCTTTCCGGTGCAGCCCGAACAAATAGCCGCGCTCAACTATGCCCAATTTGCCGATGCAGCGGCTTGCGCTTGGTGGCAGTCGGTATACAGTAATTTGCTGGCCGGCCATCCCCAACAATTTTCCACTGCAGAAGTGGCAATAGTGCAGCAGCCCTTGTTGCAATTCCAAACTACTCAGCCTTTTGATTTGGTGTTTTACGATGCTTTTTCACCCAGCAGTGAAGAAAGTATGTGGAACGACGACAGCATCGACCACATCAGCAGCCTCTTGGCACCGGGCGGACGTTTGGTTACTTACTGCATCAGGGGCTATATTCGCCGCAGATTTTTGGCCAATGGCTTGTTGGCCGAAAAACGTCCCGGCCCGCCGGGCAAAAGAGAAATGATGGTCGTTACCAAACCCCACTGATGTTTACACTCATTCGCCGCATCCTGTTTTTATTGCCCCCCGAAAGGGCGCATTACGCAACCATGCACCTTTTGCAAGTGCTGTGTGCTCTAGCGCCTACGCGTTGGTTGCTCCAGCAAATTTGGCCCATGGTGCACGACCCGGTGGAAGTTGCCGGCATCCGTTTCCCGAACAGGGTAGGACTGGCCGCTGGTTTCGACAAAGACGCCCGGTTCATGCGCGTTTTCAAAACGCTCGGCTTCGGCCATATGGAAATTGGTACCATCACGCCCAAACCCCAACCGGGCAACGAAAAGCCCCGCTTGTTCAGGTTGCCGGCCGACAAAGCCCTCATCAACCGACTGGGTTTTAACAATATGGGCTTGGACCATGCCATCGAAAAGCTGAAAAACCGTCCCCAAGGCTTAATCATTGGTGGCAATATTGGCAAAAATAAGCTTACGCCCAACGAAGAGGCAGAAAGCGATTATGTGAAATGCTTCGAGGGTTTGTTTCCTTATGTAGATTATTTCACGGTGAATGTAAGTTCTCCCAATACGCCCAATTTACGTGCCCTGCAAGAGAAGGAGCCTTTGATGGCCTTGTTGACTGCCCTGCAAATGCGCAACCAAGCCAAAAAAACACCCAAGCCCATTTTCCTCAAAATTGCGCCCGACCTCACCGAAGGCCAGCTCGACGACATTGTCGACATCGTTAAAAGCACTCAAATTGCCGGAGTGGTGGCCACCAATACCACCATTGACCGCACAGGATTGCAAACAGCTGCTGCCGAAGTGGAAAGTTTAGGTGCCGGTGGCTTGAGTGGTGCTCCCGTATTCGTAAAATCAACCCAAATGCTGCAGCAGCTGCACGAAAAGTCGGGAGGAAGCTTTCCCATCATCGGTGTCGGCGGTATTTTAACAGGCCAGCAGGCTGCCGATAAAGCCAAGGCCGGTGCAGTGATGGTGCAATTGTATACGGGTTTTATTTATCGCGGTCCGCAATTGGTGCATGAAAGCGCCAAAGCGTTAAAACGATAATCAAGCTTAGCACGTGAAAACATCGCTGCTGGTAAGTACCTACAACCGCCCCTCGGCATTGAAGTTATGCCTGAGAAGCATTTTGGAGCAGTCGGTACCGCCCGATGAGATTGTGATTGCTGACGACGGTTCAGGAGCACCCACACGCGCAGTGATAGTGGCCATGCAGCAACTAAGCAAAGTACCCATCGCGCATGTTTGGCATGAAGACGATGGATTTCGTTTGGCGGCCATCAGGAACAAAGCCTTGGTGCAAGCGTCGGGCGAATACATCATGCAAATAGATGGCGATATGTTGTTGCACAAGCATTTTGTGCGCGACCATTTGCGTTTTGCCCGAAAAGGCTATTGGCTCAAAGGCAACCGGGTGATGTTGCCCGAAAAGCTAACCCATGAGATGGAGCACGAAGGCAAGCTTTTGCCAGGGTGCTTGCTTTTTCGGAAGGATGTAGGCAAGCGCAAATTGTTGTTGCCAGCCGATTTTTTGAATGCACTGATGGTTTACCGACTTCCTTACAAGGGTGTGCAAGGCGGCAATATGAGTTATTGGAAGGCAGATGCCGAGGCCGTGAATGGATTCGACGAAGCTTTTGAGGGTTGGGGCAAAGAAGATGATGATTTTGTACAGCGCCTCATGCGTTTGGGCGTACGACCCGCCCAATTGGTCTTTGCAGCGCGAACGTATCACCTTTATCATCCCGATGCCGACAGAAGCAAAGTCGCCACCAATACCCACTTGCTCGAAAAACGCAATGCATCGGGCATTATCGAAGCAGGAAAAGGCATGAAGCAATTACTCTAAACACGAGGGGAAATTATTGGGTAAATGCGAATTGTAGCAAGTTTGCACCCATTTGCAAAGCTTTCAATCGCACTTCTTCAGGATCGTTATGCACTTCAAGGTCTTCCCAGCCATTGCCCAAATCGCATTCATAGCTGTAAAATACTACCAACCGTCCTTTGTAAAATAAACCAAAGCCTTGTGCCGGTTTGCCATCATGCTCGTGTATTTTGGGGAGCCCTTGGCTGAACTTGTATTTCTGACTGTAAATGGGATGGTTAAATGGCAATTCTACCCAATCGGCATCGGGAAAAACTTTCTTCATTTCATGCCTGATGAATGGGTCTAAGCCGTAATTATCGTCTATGTGCAAAAAGCCTCCTCCAGTCAGGTACCGACGAAGATTTTCAGCATCCTCGCGCGAAAAAACCACATTTCCATGTCCAGTCATGTACACAAAGGGGTGGCGGAACAATTCGGCACTGGCCACATCAACTACAGCTTCTTGAGGATCAATGTTGGTGAGCAGCTCTTTGTTGGAAAATTTGATGAGATTCGGCAGGGCAGTTGGATTCGCATACCAATCGCCACCGCCACGGTATTTCAACTTGGCGATTTTATAGGGATAGTTTTGTGCCCACGCGCTGCTGGATTGCAGCAACAAAGCGAACAACAATATGAACCAATCTAAATAATATTTTCTGTTCATCGCAAAGCATGTTTGATTTCGGCCAAGCCAACCAGGGCCGCAGTTTCAGTGCGCAAACGCTCTTGTCCCAAAGTAACGAAATTAACTCGTTTTTGTGCCGCTAAATCAATTTCTTCCGGTGAAAAATCACCTTCCGGACCAATGAACAAATGATTTTCTACCCCAAGCAAATCCGATGAGATGTCATGTTTGCTTCCTTTGGCGCAATGGGCCAGCAACACATTGCCCGAAATTGATGTGAGGTGCTTGTGCAAGGGCACAGGACCCAACAACAGCGGCAAGTGGCATTTGAGCGATTGTTTCATGGCTGCAACCATCAATCGCTCCAATCGGGCCAATTTGGGGAAAGTCTTTTCAGTGCGCTGGCATTGTATCAAGGTGATGCTGCTCACACCTATTTCTACGGCTTTTTCAATCAACCATTCGAGCCGGGCTTCTTGTTTCAAAGGCGAAACGGCAAGGTGAACAGTAGGCACCATGGCGGGCAGAAGTTCGGTGCGAATGACCTCCAATTCACACTTTTTGACCTCTTTACTGAGCAAGCGACAGCTAATCAATCGACCTTTGCCGTCGGTCAAGTACAATTCGGTTCCAGGCATGTGCCTACGGGTACGAATGGCATGATGTGCTTCTTCCTCGTCAAAGAAAAAGCGCCCAGTTTCTGGTATTTCGGCTTGATAAAAAAGCTCGTTGATCATGCGTGCAACTGCTGTTGAATGTGCGCTAAAATAGGAGAGAGTTCGCCCTTTTCAAACCATTGTACTTGGGCCTGATTGCGGAACCAGGTCATTTGCCGACGTGCGAACTGACGCGTATTGCGCTGAATAAGCCGAATGGCTTCCTCTCGGTCATAAAGTCCGTCGAAATGCCCAAACCACTCGCGATAGCCTACGGTTTGCAGGCTTTCGAGCGAGCGCAGTGGGTACAACACACGTGCCTCTGCTTCCAAACCAGCTTCAACCATGTGCAACACACGCTGGTTGATCCGCATATGCAGTTCCTTTCGGTCGGGGTCAAGACCAATCCACACCGTTCGGTATGGCCTTTTTTTGGGCTGAGCTTTGCGAAATGCCGAAAAAGGTGCTCCGGTACTGTCCATGACTTCCAATGCCCTGATCAAACGCTGGTGGTTTTGCATATCGGCTTGGGCAGCATATCGCGGATCGCGTTGGGTAACCGCTTCTTGCAAAGGAATGATGCCTTCGCTCTCGAAAACCGCTTTCCAGTGATTTCTGCTGGCATCGTTTTTCTTCGAGATATCGTCAAAGCCTTCCACGAGGGCCTTGGCAAACAAGCCTGATCCGCCCACTGCAATCACAATGTGATGTGACTTGAACAAGGTTTGTAGAAGTTCGTTTCCGGCGCGTTCAAAAGCTCCTGCACTCAAATGCTCTTGAACGCTTCTGTCGGCGATAAAATGGTGTGGTATGCCCTGCATCTCCTCCTCGCGGGGAATGGCAGCTCCAATCGGCAATTCGCGGTAAAACTGTCGCGAGTCGAACGAAAGAACCTCACACGCCAATGCTTTGGCCAAATCGACCGCCAAGGCAGTTTTGCCGCTGGCCGTGGGTCCAACCACCAAAATAAGTAAAGGTTCTTGTTGCATTGCTCATGAAAAAGCCGGGACTTGCCCGGCCTTGATTTTAATAATCGTCGTCGTCGTAATCGCTGCGACCGCGTTTTCCTCCTCGACCACTGCCGAAGTCGTCATCATCATCATCGTCCATATCATCCTCTTCGTCGGCATCTTCTTCTTCCTCGTCGTCCAATGGCAAATCGTCATCATCGATTGTCAAATCGAGGTCAATGCTGGCCTCTTTGCTGCTCTTGGCACCTGCCTCGAGTGATTCGAAAACCACCAAATCATCAGCAGCTTCTTGGCCATCGTCATCCAATGCTTCCAGCAAATCTGGTGCAACTGCTTTGGGAGAATCTTCAATTTTAGGCTTTACGATGGTTTTAACCGGATACTGCTTGGGTGCTTCGCCTACCGACTTTACCATGCGGGGATAATGGTTGCCATCACCATTGCTGGTATCAATGTTCACCAATTCAACCAAAAATGCCCATCCCTCATCCGATTGATAGACGTACACAAACCGCTGGTGCGGATCGTCGATGTAGTCGCTGATGCGGGTTTTATTCATGGGCATGGGATTGTTCACTATGCTGTACTGCATGTCTTTGAATGCAATCTCATCTTCCATGTGCCACAGGTCATCGCTGTAAAAAAATGAGGCAGGATGCTTTACATCGAAAGAGAAAGCCCGAAGGATGGCATAATGCAAATCTTCAAAAGTCTGTACCGACTTGATTTCGATTTCTCTGCTGATGCCTTCGTAATCTTCAATTTCAATGCGGAAGCGGTATATGGCCATTGGTCTCTAATTTGCGCCAAAAATATAAACTATTGGGGTAGTGTCAACCCCAGCTCTACGCCTTTTTGTTTCATGAGTTCCCAAGCCTCTTCACGGTTGTTTTCAATGACCCCATTTACAATGGCATCCTTGATGGTATTTTTGATAATACCGATTTCACGGCCGGCCGGAATGCTGAAAAACGCCATGATGTCGTCGCCTGATACAGGTGGCTGAAGTAACCTGATACGGTCGGCTTCTGCCACTTGTTGCAGTTTTTCTTCTAAAATTAGGAAGTTTTGCAGATACCTGCGGACTTTTACTTCATTTTTTGAGGTGATGTCGGCCTTGCACAAAGTCATCAGGCTTTCGATGTCTTCGCCAACTTCAAAAATCAAACGTCGCACAGCAGAATCGGTGACGGTGCTTTTGGTGAGGGCAATGGGGCGCAGGTGCAGCCGTACCAGTTTTTGTACGCGTCGCATTTCTTCGTGCATCGGCAAACGGAGTCGACGGAAAATTTTGGGCACCATTCGTGCACCTAATTCTTCATGGCCGTGAAAAGTCCAGCCAATTTCGGGCTCAAAACGTTGGGTGGGTGGTTTGGCGATGTCGTGCAGAATAGCTGCCCAACGCAACCACAAATCGTTGGTATCTCGCGCTATATTGTCGAGTACCTTGAGCGTATGATAAAAATTATCCTTGTGCGACATGCCTTGTTGCGTTTTAACGCCTTGCAATGCTGCCATTTCTGGAAATATGCGGTGCAAAAGCCCGCTGTCGAATAGCAAACGAAATCCAATACTTGGCTGCGGAGCCAAGATGATTTTGTTGAGTTCATCGGTAATTCGCTCTGCCGACACAATGTCAATGCGCTCAACATTGGCCTTGATTGCTGCGAATGTGCTGGGATCGATTTGGAATTTGAGTTGGGTGGCAAACCGAATGGCCCTCATCATGCGCAAGGGATCGTCGCTAAAGGTAATATGGGGTTCGAGGGGTGTTACCAACCTGCCTTGCTCCAAATCATTCATGCCGTTGTAGAGGTCAACCAACGCTCCGTAATTCGGAAAAATCTCAATGGCCATGGCATTTACCGTAAAGTCGCGCCGCCCGATATCATCGGCCAAGGTGCCATCTTCTACCAACGGTTTACGGGAGTCGGCGCGGTACGATTCACGCCGGGCACCTACAAATTCCAATGCCAAATCGGGCAATTGCAACATGGCGGTGCCGTAGGTCTTGAATACCGATAGCGGGGCTTTTTTGGGCAAGCTCTGGGCCAATTGTTTGGCGAAGTCAATGCCACCACCCATCACCAAAATGTCGATGTCCTTGTTGCTTCTCCCCAAAACCAAATCACGCACATAACCTCCCACAACGTAACAGCTCGTTTGAGATAGCACCGCTTGTTGGCGAAGCCAAGCAAACGGATGTTCGGGTAAACGGTTTCCCAAGTTCATTTAATCAAGCTTTATGGTCAGCAGCACACGTTTTTCAACCGAAGCACTCCGCGTTTTGGCATTTAAAAATGCTGGACTCAGGTGAGTGACTTTAAAATAAGGCATTTCTACCTGGTGTTTCACCGACAAAGGTACCTGCTTTTGCCATTCCATTGCGAGCGCAGGAGTGGTGTAAAGCAGAAACATTTTGTTTTTTGGAAGATTTTCAGGCGAAATGGGTTTGACGATTTGTTGGCTATAGAAATGCAAAGCATGAATGCTCTCTTCATTGTTCAACCAATGATACACGGGGAGTTTTTCGTGCTGGTTCACAACCATTATACCAGCCTGCGAACTGCTTTGGTATCGCATGATTTCGGGGTAAAAGTACCCATTGGCAAAAAGACCGAAGACAATTAGGGCACAAGCCGTGGGAAGTAAGTTTTTGATGTTTCCTGAATGGGATTGCCGCATGACGAAACCGTAGAGCAGTAGCCCAAACGTGAAGGGAAGGAGCAATGCTACATACAAAGGCGATTGCAAGGTCCAATACAACAAAACGCTGGTAAAACCGACCATGAATAGTGCCAATATGGTGTGGACAATGCGCCATATCCTTTTTTCATAGGCTGTTGACCACCAACCCGACAACCAGATTGCGGCAAACGGCCATGTTACGTATACATAATGTGGTAACTTGTAACGGCTGAGCGACATGGCAATAAGCATGAGGACAAATCCGAAAACAGGAACAAGTTTTCCTTGTTCACCCTGCCATAGCAAAAACCGTTTTGGCTGAAACAACATGCCAATGAATGCGGGCACCCAAGGTAAAAATGCCCAAGCAAAATTTTCAAGCAAATAAGTAGCAGGCAAATTGTTTTCCCAAACATTTTCCCCTGTAATGCGCCCAAAACTTTGTGTCCAGAAATAGTATTTCATCCCTTTTTCCCAGCCCCATTGGGTGTAAAGTCCATACAGCATTGGACCTAATAGCACCAATACCCAAACCAAGCCCAGCACCCATTCAGGTCTCCACAAACGTTTCCAGTCGCGCCGAAGGACGGCATCGGGTCCAAATGCAGCCAGCACAGCAATCAGGGCCACGGGGCCTTTGGCCAGCATAGCCAGCGCCAAAGAAGTAAATGCCCAGAAAAATGCTGCTTTGTTTTTGGTCCGTAGATATACTTCGAGTTGCCAACAGCAGATGAGCATGAAATTCACCAGCATAGCGTCGGTCCGCAGATCTTGGTGCATGAGCATAAAACCGGCGTTAAAGCTATAAAAAAGGCGCGCAGGTGTTTTTGCTTCCGCACCATATAGCAAGGTAGCCCACCTACCCATGGCAAAAATGCCCATTAGACCAATAAGGGTGGGGATGAGCTTAAAGCCCCAATTGTTTTCGCCAAAGAGCCACATGCCAATAGCACCCGTCCAAAAGAGCAGCGGCGGTTTATCGGGAAATCCACGCGAGTTGTACGTTTGGCCATGTTCGTAAATCTCTAGCCATTCGCCATTGTGCAGGATTTCGCGCGAAATAGATGCGTATTGGGCAGCATCTACTTCCATAACATCTACATGCATGCCCAAGCAAAGCACCAGCAGGCCACCTAACCAAAGTGGCCATTCTTTGGACAGGGCAGCGACGTATTTCATCGAAACAAATTGTACTTCAGGATACAATAAATGGCCCTAAATCCATCTTTCCAATTGATTTTTTTCCCTTCGGCATAAGTACGGCCATAATACGATATCCCTACCTCGTAGATACGTATGTTTGGAATGCGGGCTATCTTGGAAGTTACTTCTGGCTCAAAACCAAACCGATTTTCACGCAAGGTAATGCCCTGAATGATCTCGCGACGGAAGGCTTTGTAGCATGTTTCCATGTCGGTAAGGTTCAGGTTGGTGAACATATTGCTCAAAAAGGTGAGGAATTTATTCCCGATGGTGTGCCAAAAGAACAATATGCGGTGTGGTTTACCACCAATAAAACGCGATCCGAATACCACATCGGCAACGCCGTTGAGAAATGGCTTGAGCAGGATGTTGTACTCGTATGGGTCATATTCAAGGTCGGCATCCTGAATCAGAACCACATCGCCAGTAGCGTGGGCTATGCCTGTGCGCAAGGCCGCGCCTTTGCCTTTGTTGACATTGTGTTTGAGGTATTGGAAAGAATGTGTTGGGTGTGCTGAGATAAATTCTAAAATCGCTTCTTCGGTATCGTCTTTCGAACAATCATTGACCAAAATAATCTCTTTTTGAACATTTCCCTCAAGTTGAACGTCTATGATTTTGTTCAAAATATGGTGGATGTACCGGCCTTCGTTGTAAGCTGGTATGACAACAGAAAGGCTGCGGATGGGTGTTGACATAGAGGCGTAATAAACCGCAAAAATACAGATTCCGACCGAAAGGGAAGACTATCGCTTTTTGCGCGACTTTTTGTGTTTTTTCGACTTTCTCAAATAAACCCGTGCTTAATCCTTTATTTTGCGTCCAAATATCAAAAGCTGTAAAAGCAGATGGCGAAAAATTTAGTTATCGTAGAATCACCGGCGAAAGCCAAAACCATTGAAGGTTATCTGGGCAAGGATTTCCTTGTAAAGTCGAGTTTTGGACACATCCGTGACCTCAAAAAGGGCAATAAGGGTGTATTGGTCGAACAACGGTTTGAGCCAGTTTACGAAGTTTCTACCGATAAGAAAAATGTGGTTGCCGAACTAAAAAAGTTGGCAGATGAGGCAAAAGTTGTATGGCTGGCTTCCGATGAGGACCGCGAGGGAGAAGCCATCAGCTGGCACCTGAAAGAGGTGCTCAAGCTCAAGGAAGACAAAATCAAGCGAATTGTTTTTCACGAGATTACCAAGCCGGCCATCCTGCGTGCCATCGAGCATCCGCGAACCATCGACTACAACTTGGTGAATGCACAACAAGCCCGCCGGGTGTTGGATCGTTTGGTAGGTTTTGAAATTTCTCCGGTTTTGTGGAGAAAGGTAAAGCCCTCTCTTTCAGCAGGTAGGGTTCAGTCTGTTGCTGTAAGACTTGTGGTAGAGCGCGAGCGCGAAATACAAGCTTTTGAAAGTACGCCGGCTTTCCGTGTGACTGCGGTTTTTACCAAAATGGCAGGCAGCAAACAGGCCATCAAAGCCGAATGGCCGCAACGTTTTGCCACCGAAGAGGCAGCTAAAGCTTTTTTGGAACAATTGCTCAACCGTAGCTATACCGTAGGCAGCATCGAACAGCGACCGCTTAAAAAATCACCTGCTCCGCCCTTCACCACTTCCACTTTGCAACAGGAGGCATCGCGAAAGCTGCGTTTTTCGGTCACCAAAACCATGCGTTTGGCCCAAGAGCTATACGAGTCAGGGAAAATCACTTACATGCGTACCGATAGCGTGAACCTATCGGAAACAGCCCTGAATGCCGCGCAAGAGGAGATTTTAAGGGCCTATGGCAAAGACTTTCACCAGCAGCGCCAATACCGCACCAAAACAGCTTCTGCGCAAGAAGCACACGAAGCCATACGCCCCACCTATTTTGAGAACCACAGTATCGACGGTGAAAAAGACCTCAAGGCACTGTATGAGCTCATTTGGCGACGCGCCATTGCTTCCCAAATGAGCGAGGCCCTCATCGAAAAAACCGTCATCCACATCGGTAGTCAGGGCTTGAATGGCAGTTTTAATGCTGAGGGCGAAGTAATTCGCTTCGAAGGCTTTTTAAAGGTGTACCTCGAATCAGACGATGAAGAACCCGGTGAAGAAAACGAAGGCAATGCCTTGCCCCAGGTGACAGAAGGGGAAGCCCTCAACGCCCTCACCGTTACCGCTACACAACGTTACAGCCGCCCACCTAGCCGATACACTGAAGCGAGTTTGGTGAAAAAACTGGAAGAACTCGGTATCGGTCGACCTTCTACGTATGCGCCTACCATCAGTACCATCCAAAAGCGGGGATATGTTGAGCGAACGGATTTGGAGGGACAACAACGCGCCTTTGTGGTTTTGCAGCTCGAAAATGCGGCAATCAACCGCACGGTGAAAACAGAAACCACCGGTGCCGACAAAGGCAAAATGGCCCCAACGGATATTGGGATGTTGGTTAACGATTTTCTACTCGAGCATTTTCCCAAGGTGATGGATTACCAGTTTACCGCCAACGTAGAACAGGAATTCGACCACATTGCCGAAGGGCAACTCGATTGGCAGAAAATGATTGACGCCTTTTATCAGCCCTTTCACGCCAATGTTGAAAACACCATTGAGAACAGTGAGCGCATCACAGGAGAGCGCATTTTAGGCGAAGACCCTGTTTCGGGCTTTCAAATATCGGTGCGCATGGCACGCTTTGGTCCTGTTGCTGTGAAGACCAACCTCAGCGATCCCGATGCGAAGCCATTGTATGCGAATTTGCGTTCGGGCATGCACCTCGAACAGGTAAGGCTGGAAGATGCCCTCGAATTGTTCAAATTACCACGCCATGTAGGTGAGTTCGAAGAAAAGGAGATGGTGATTGGCGTTGGAAAATTCGGACCCTATGTTCGGCACGATGGCAAGTTTGTTTCGCTGCGCAAAGACATGGATCCTTTGGCGGTAACCCCCGAAGAAGCCATTGAACTCATCCTAGAAAAACGAAGCAAAGAGGCCAATCGCATCATCCATGACTTCAAAGAGCAAGGAATTCAGGTGTTAAATGGGATGTATGGCCCTTACATTGCCAAAGACAAAAAGAATTACAAAATCCCCAAAGGGACCGATGCACATGCCTTAGATGTGGCCACCTGCGAAGAAATCATTGCCAATAGCCCTGAACCCAAAGCAGGGGCTAAAAAGGGCGGTCGTGCGAAAAAGCGGGGATAATTTGTAGATATCCCTTGAACATTTTTCTGCTATTTCACCTTTCAAGAGTATGAACGGCGAAAATGTTTCTGATGCTACGCTAAAAGCGATGATTACCCTGCTTGACGACAGTGATGCAGAGGTGGTTGCCCATGTTACTGAACAATTATTGGGTTTTGGTAGCGGCATCATTCCTCAATTGGAACATGCTTGGGAAGGTATCGAAGACCATGGCTTACAAGAAAGGGTTGAAAACATCATTCACAAAATACAATTCAACCTTACCCGTGAGTCGTTGACCGATTGGCTGGAGAATAGCCGGCATGACTTACTGCAGGCCATGTTGATTGTAGCGCGTTATCAGTACCCTGATTTGAGCGAATCGCGCGTGCGCAATCACATAGAATCGATTCGCATTGACGCCTGGATGGAAATGAACTATTACCTAACCGCATTGGAGAAGGTACGGATACTGAACCATATTTTCTTCCGTATCCACGGCTTTTCGGGCAATACTGATCATTACAATGATCCTCAAAATAGCTTTATCAACAAGGTTTTAGAGTCGCGCAAGGGTAATCCAATCAGTTTGTGCGTGCTCTACATGATCATCGCCCAACGCTTAAACATTCCTATATACGGCGTTAATTTGCCACAGCACTTTATATTGGCGTACCTCGACGATTCAGAAGCGGCAGATAAACTGCCTTTGGCACAAAGAGAGCCTCTTTTTTACATCAATGCCTTCAACCGAGGGATGGTTTTTGGCCGCAAAGAGATTGATCAATTCTTGCAACTGATTAAACTGCAAGCCGAAGAACGATTTTACAGGGCTTGTGATGTATTCGACATTGTGGTACGGGTGTTCAATAACCTGATTACTTCGTTTGAGGACGATAAAAAGCCGGAAAAAGTAGCCGAAGTGGCCGAGTTGCGCGAAATGGTGCAAGTGTACATGAGCAAAAGGCTTGGTCCTGGCGGAACAGCCCCTACAAACTAAAAAAGCCAACTCCAAAGAGCTGGCTTTTTTTGATGGCGGCTATCTGCTTAGCGCAAGGTGAATGAAGTTTCGCCGATAAGCATGCCATCGGCATATACCTCGGCCTTGTAGGTGCCCTCTAGAAATGGGGTGCCTTTGGTCCAGTAGAGGCACAAGGGCAATTCTTCTTGTTGGTAATCGATGGTGGCCATGGCTGTGTACAAGGTTTCTTGACCTTGTGCCATAAATTTACCCGATCCTGCGTCTTCTATCCACAGGGTAACACCTTCGGGGGCTACTACCCGCAAGTAGACGTTTTTATTGCCCCTATTGGCTACCCTGTTTTGGCCCAAGGTAAAACATGCTTTGATTTTTTCGACGTTCCGCGCGCGTGTGGTACTCACTTCCTTGCCGCCAGAACGCAAACGAATGCCTTCTACATTAAATCCCGATACCTTGAGCACCGCACCCAATGCCACCTTGTTAGTAAGGTTCACATTTTCGTCCATGAGTTGCTCGTTGCGTCGTTGCTCCGTGCGTATCTCGGCTTTTAGGCTCTTGTTCTCAACTTGCAAGTTTTCATTGGCTTTGATGAGCGAGTCGATTTTTTCGAGGTACAATTTCTTGTAATAGTTCAACTTGCCATTTTCACGCTTGAAGCGCTCAATTTGTTGGGCCGACAATTTGTTGATTTGCAGCAGGCTATCCAATTGGCTGCTCTTGGCTGCCAATTCGGCATTGGCTGCTTCTACCAAACTGTCGAGTTGGGCGTTTTTGCCTTTGAAAAGATTTAATTCTCCAACTGCTTTCTGGAATTCAACTTCCTTTTGCAGGAGGAGCCTTTGCGATTCTTCTTTGAGGACCCTGTTGGTATTCCATACATAGATGAATACTCCGTTTAGTAATATCAGGAGGATGATTACGACGATTAACGCCAGCCGCTTCGATTTTGAATTTTGCTCTTCGTTCATATCTCGTTTTGCGCGAATTGTTTCAAATTTCCCGCAAAATTAAGCTAAAGGTTTGGACGACCAACTTATTATCACGGAATTCGTAATTGAAACAGTCAACTATTTAAAAACGGAGGATGGTTATGTTCAGTATACAACACGTTCCACTCGACCGCATTTTATTTCTCGACGTGGAAACAGTCCCCTTGGCGGCCGATTACAACAGCTTGGAAGGCCCATGGCAGGAGCATTGGAATTATAAATCGGGTTTTTTGGCCAAAATGGGGGAGTCGCCCGCGGACCTTTACGCAAGAGCAGGCATTTATGCCGAATTTGGTAAAATTGTATGTATTTCGGTTGGATGCTTCCAAAAGCAGGCAGAAAACGATCGCGAACAATTTTTTTTACGCTCTTTTTTTGGCGACAACGAGTTTGAAATTTTACAAGCTTTCAGCGAAGTTTTAACCAAATGGGGCAAAAAATCGCAATGCCTTTGCGGTCACAACATTCGGGAATTTGACGTCCCCTTTATTTGCCGCCGTATGTTGGTGAACAAGCTGGCCCTGCCGCCTTTGCTCGATATAGCCGGGGCTAAACCCTGGGAGGTACGACATCTTGATACCCTGCAGTATTGGAAATTTGGTGATTATAAACATTTTACCTCTTTGCGCTTGCTGGCAGATATTTTCAACATCCCGAGCCCAAAAGACGATATTGATGGTAGCCAAGTTGCCGATGTGTATTACAAGCAAGGCGATTTGTTGCGCATTGCCCGCTATTGCGAAAAGGATGTTGTAACCGTTTTGCGCCTTGTACAGGCTATGCGGGGCGAGGAGCTGCTTCCGGACCATTGTTTGGTGTATAAAAATTAATGGTATTCTCACCTTGAACCCACAAAAAGGCCGTATTTTGGCCTCACATGGGAGCTTTAGAGGCATCTTCAACATTGTTATCGGTTCAGGAACTAACCGTGTCTTTTTGGCAGCAAGACAGCTGGAAACAGGTCGTTGGGCCAATTTCATTTGATGTAAAGCGGGGCAAGGTTACGGGGATCGTAGGCGAGTCGGGCTCAGGAAAATCGGTTTGTTCTTTGGCCATCATGGGCCTCTTGCCTTTGCATTTTGGCAAAATTACCCAAGGTGCCTTGTGGTTCGAATACGAGGATACGCGCGTGAATCTGGCCGCCTTAAATGCCGAAGATCATCGGCGGTTGCGCGGAAATGGGATGGCCATGATCTTTCAAGAACCCATGTCGGCGCTGAATCCGGTGATGAAATGTGGCGAACAAGTGGCCGAAGCCATTCGTCAACATCAACCCGGCTTGACCGAATCGGCTGTACAGGACAAGGTGTTGAACTTATTTCAAGAGGTGCAATTACCACGGCCCGATCAGCTTGCAGTATCTTATCCGCATGCCTTGAGCGGTGGACAAAGGCAAAGGGTGATGATTGCCATGGCGTTGGCTTGTGAGCCTGCTTTGCTTATTGCCGATGAGCCCACAACAGCACTCGACGTTACCGTTCAGGCAGGCATATTGTCATTGTTAAAGGACTTAAGCCTAAAGCGTGGGTTGGGGGTTATTTTTATCACACACGATTTGGGCGTAGTGGCCAACCTGGCCGATGAGGTGGTGGTGCTTTACAAAGGTGCTTTGGTGGAAAAGGGCGATACACGAAAAGTCTTTACGCAGCCACATGAAGCCTACACCCAGGGCCTATTGGCGTGTAAACCGGGCATGCAAAACCGCCTCGAACGCTTGCCAACGGTTGCTGATTTTGTTGTAGGTAAAAGTCTTACCGATTTTGCTGTTGAAAACAAAGAAGAACGCGCTGAACGTCAAGCAGCCATGTACAAGCAAAAGCCTATCCTGGAGGTTTCCGATTTGCGGTTGTGGTACACTACCAAAGGAGCTTTTTGGCAACAAAAAAAAGTTGTCAAAGCAGTTGATGGTGTGAGCTTTGAGGTGTACCCCCGCGAAACACTCGGCTTGGTTGGCGAATCGGGATCGGGAAAAAGCACCATTGGCAAGGTGGTGGCCCGTTTGTTGGCACCCACCCATGGACAGTTGCGTTTCAAGGGGACTGACTACAACCACATGCAGGGACAAGAGGCTGCTTTATTCAGGCGACAAGTGCAGGTGATTTTTCAGGATCCTTTTGGAAGTTTGAATCCACGCATGCGTATTGGTGATGCACTGGAAGAGCCATTGTATGTACATGCTTTGGTAAAAGGACGCATTGCACGCGAGCAAAGGGTAAAACAATTGCTCGATCAAGTGGGGCTGCCTGCAGATGCTGCCCATCGCTTTCCACATGAATTCAGTGGCGGACAACGTCAACGCATTGTGATTGCGCGTTGCTTGGCAACTGCACCAGAGTTTATTGTTTGCGATGAAAGTGTGTCGGCTCTGGACGTCTCGGTACAGGCGCAGGTATTAAATCTACTCAAAAGTTTACAAGAGGAACTAAAGCTTACGTATATATTTATCTCGCACGATATGTCGGTGGTGAAACACCTATCTGACCGTGTGATGGTGTTACAACAAGGAAAATGTGAGGAGTTGCAAGAGGCGGACGCTTTGTACGCCCATCCGGAATCGGATTACAGCAAAAAACTGCTCGCAGCTATTCCTGAAATTAAATGGAACTAAGATGCCCAAATCAAATACCAATAACCTCAAAAAACAGCTCACGGAATTGAGCGATGAGGTCCTTAGATTTTACCGGTCCTCTAAAACCGAAAAATCATATAACTATCGAGAAGTAGCGGCAAAATTGCACATCACCGATGATATGGGGCGAGCGCTCATCCAGCAGGTTGTAGAGAAACTACATGCTCAAGAGCAGCTTGAAGAAGTACGACCAGGCTCTTTCCGTTTGGCCCGCAAAGAAAGTACCTTGGAAGGTCGCGTTTCAATAACAGCCAAGGGCTTCGGCTTCTTGCTGACCGAAGAAGGTGCCGACGATATTTTCATTCCCGAAACCAAATTACACAATGCGCTGCCCAACGACTTGGTGCGTGTAAAGGTGAAAAAAGGCAGGGGTGGACAAGGTCGCAAGGAAGCCGAAGTCATTGAAGTTGTAGAACGGCACCGTAATTTTTTCGTTGGCATTATGCGTATTGGGGGTAAAGACTCCTTTGTAACGCCCGATAGCAAAGAAATAGCGGTTGACATCATTGTGCCTGCTGACAAACGCGGGGGAGCCAAGGATGGTCAAAAGGTTATCGTCAAATTCATTGACTGGCCGGTGAACCGCCACAATCCCATAGGTGAGGTAACGGAAATATTGGGTTCACCAGGTGACCACGATACAGAAATGTTGTCGATCACCGCCGAATTTGGATTCCATTTGCATTTTTCGCCGCAAGCCATTGCACAAGCCGAGCAATACAGCCTTGAAGTATCAGAGGAGGAAATCAAAAAGCGCCGCGATTTTAGGCATATTACCACCTTCACCATCGATCCAGATGACGCCAAGGATTTTGATGATGCGCTGTCTATTCAGTTCCTCGACAACGGCAATTATGAAATTGGGGTGCACATCGCCGATGTATCGCACTACGTAACGCCAGGCAGTCCGCTCGACCAAGAAGCCTTTCAGCGTGCCACTTCGGTGTACTTGGTAGATCGCGTTGTGCCCATGCTGCCCGAAAACCTCAGCAATATGGTATGTTCCTTGCGGCCGTACGAAGAAAAGCTGACGTATTCGGCGGTTTTTGAAATGACGCCCAAGGGCGATATTGTAGATGAGTGGTTTGGTCGTACGGTCATCAAATCGGACCATCGTTTTACATACGACGAGGTGCAGCAAATCATTGAAAAAGGTGATGGGCCGTTTTTGCGTGAGATTGAAGTGCTCAATGGCTTGGCTTTACACCTGAGAGAGGACCGTTTCCGACGCGGATCCATCCGTTTCGAGTCAGAAGAACTCAAATTTAAGCTCGATGAAAATGGCAAACCACTCTCTGTGTTTATCAAAGAACGCAAAGATGCTCACATGCTCATCGAAGACTTCATGCTTTTGGCCAATCGCAGGGTAGCGGCACAAGTGTCGGCCATGGGTGGGGGGCAGTACCACGCTGCATTTGTTTACCGCGTGCACGATTCGCCCGATATGGATCGCCTGCGTAGTTTTGCCCGTTTTGTAGAGCGTTTCGGCTACAGCATCAATACACGGAGCCGCAAGGAAATCAGCCAGTCTTTTAACCAATTGGTGGAAGATCTTGATGGCAAAGAAGAGGCTGATATCATTGAGTCGATGGCCATACGAACCATGGCCAAGGCGATTTATACCACCAAGAATATAGGTCACTATGGTTTGGCTTTCCAGCACTATAGCCATTTTACTTCGCCCATTCGGCGTTATCCTGATGTATTGGTGCACCGCCTGCTCGATGCCTACATGGCAGGTGGAAAGCCGGTGCAGCAAGAAGCGCTTGAAAAGGAATGTCTGCATTGCAGCGAGCGCGAACGGGCCGCAACGCAAGCAGAACGGGCTTCAACCAAATACAAACAAATTGAAATGATTGTGGGGCGCGAAGGAGAGGAGTTTGAAGGCATGGTAAGCAGTATCACCGATTTTGGTTTTTATGTGGTGATCGACTACAACCACTGTGAAGGCTTGATTCGCTTTTCGGCCATGCACGACGACAAGTATTTTTTTGATGAAGATGATTATTGCGTCATCGGCAACCGCAGTGGCAGGCGCATTCGGTTGGGACAAAAAGTTACTGTAGAGCTGAAAAAGACCGATCTTCGCACCCGTCAAGTTGATTACGCATACATCCCACCCCAAAAGAAATGAACGCTTCAGCCCCTTTGAAACACCACCTCGAGCAACTCCGTTTAGAGTTGCAGCATGAGTTGAATCAATTGCAATTACCGGCACATCCGCAGCGATTATACGAGCCCATTCGCTATTTCCTTGATTTGGGCGGTAAACGCCTGCGTCCTGTATTGAGCTTATTGGCTGCTGAATTGTTTGGCGCCGAACGCAGCTTGGCCATGGGGCCTGCTTTGGCCGTTGAGCTTTTCCATAATTTTACGCTCTTGCATGACGATATCATGGATGAAGCGCCATTGCGGCGCGGCCAACCCACGGTGCATGAAAAATACAACCGTGATGTTGCTATCCTATCGGGTGATGCACTGATGGTATTGGCCTATGAGCAGCTTTTAAGGGCTCCTGCCGACACTGTGTCCCATTTGCTAAGGGTGATGAACAAAGTGGCATTGGAGGTGTGTGAAGGGCAGCAATTCGATATGGATTTTCAATCGCGTGAAGATGTTACCACCCCAGAATACATCCGCATGATCAAGCTTAAGACTTCTGTTTTGTTGGGAGCTGCTTTGCAAATGGGAGCCATTGTAGCCGGTGCCAATGAGGCCGATCAAGAGCGCATTTATACTTTTGGTGTGTTGACGGGCCTTGCATTCCAAGTGCAGGACGATTTGTTGGACGTATTTGCTGATCCTGCCAAGTTCGGAAAAAAGCCGGGAGGCGATATCTTGGCCAATAAAAACACCTTCTTGCGGGTAAAAGCCATGGAAGTGGCTGATGATGCGGGTCAATTGGCCTTGCAAAGTCTGTATGCTGCCCCCAATTCAGAAGCCAAGGTACAGGAAGTAACACATTTCTTCCGGCAGTGGGGCATCCGCGAATTGGCTGAAGCCGAAATGAAATTGTTGCTGGAGCAAGCCTTTGAACAGCTCGAAGCCTTGGAAGGCGTGAACGAAAATGCGCGCCAGGTTCTAAGGGCCTTTGCGGCTTACCTGATTGCCAGGGAAGAATAATTTGAAAGGGCAATGCATAAAAAAAGCCTCGGACGAAAATCCGAGGCTTTTTTGTTGTTGAAGGATACCTTAGTTGGCAACTTCTTCAGTGGCAACAGGAATAACCGATACATATGAACGGTCGGCCTGGCCTTTTTTGAATTCTACCTTACCGTCAACAAGTGCGAAAAGGGTGTGGTCTTTACCAATACCTACATTCTGACCAGGGTGGTGTTTGGTGCCACGCTGACGAACGATGATATTTCCGCTGGCAGCGAATTGACCTCCGTAGATCTTTACGCCCAGTCGTTTGCTTTCTGATTCGCGTCCGTTCTTCGAACTACCGACGCCTTTCTTGTGTGCCATGGATTATTTTCTCCTGTGGTTTAACCGATTGATTCGATGGTGATTTTGGTAAAGGACTGACGGTGACCGTTCATTTTCTGATAACCTTTACGACGCTTTTTCTTGAATACCAGCACTTTGTCGCCTTTCAGGTGAGAAACGACTTTGGCTGAGATGGTGGTACCGGACACATAAGGTGCACCAACTTTAACGCTTTTGTCATCGCTTACCAACAGCACTTTGTCGAGGGTAATGGTAGTACCTTCTTCGGCTGGCAAACGGTGCACATACACGTGTTGGTTCTTTGAAACCTTAAATTGTTGTCCTTGAATGTCAACAATGGCAAACATTTTCGTGCGAATTTTAGAACTGCAAAGATAACAGATGGAATTGAATTACAAAGCAGTGATTGAAAAAGCTAGAATGGGAAATTGATACCAAGGTTAAAACTGGTAAATGGATAATTACCCGAGAAGGGGGCATTGATGCTCAATTGGTTCCTCCAATCGGCTTGTCGCCAGGTGCCGTTCGCAATTTGGCTGATGACCCAACGGTTGCCACGGGTAAAGGCAGGGTCGTGTACTTTGAGTCCCATATCGATGCGTAATACAAAGTAGGTGAAGTCGTAGCGCAAACCAACCCCTGTGCCTATGGCAATTTCATTGTAAAATCTGTTGAATGCAAAATTTGCCAAATCACCTTTGGCCGCGGTGGTATCTTTTAAAGTCCAAATATTGCCAGCATCGATAAATACAGCACCTTGGAAATTCCCGAAGATAGGAAAGCGTTCTTCAAGGTTGCCTTCTAATCTGATTTCTCCAAATTGATCGAGCCGAGCACCATAAACGCCATAACCGCCCGGACCCACCGAACGCGCCAGCCAGGCACGAATGCTGTTGGTACCACCCGCGAAATAGCGTTTCTCAAGGGGGAGAATAATGGAGTTTTGCCACGGCATGCCTATGCCGATAAAAATACGTGAGGCCAGTTTGGCTTGCTCGCCTTGGCGCCAATGTTTGCGATATTCCAAATCGGCCCGGGAATATTGAAAATAGGGCAAGCCAAGTAAGGTCCGTGTTTCGACATCGGGTTGCAAGTCAAAAAGCGAATAAATGCCATGCAGTACATTCCCTGCCAACTCCACATTTACCCGCATAAATGTACCCCGAACATTGATATTGTCTACCGCATACGAAGCCCGGGTGGCAAGGTTTACATAATTTGTAAAGCTAAATTGCAGAAACGGGTCTTGGATTTCCTGCAATAGATCACTCAAGTTTTGGCTGATGCGCGCGGTTCGGGCAAATGAAATTTCTGCGGGAAAAAATTCAAATCGCTCGCGTGCCCGGTTCATCCACAAATACCCGACGTTTGTTTGAAAAACTTCCCTGGTAAAATCGAGACGGATTTGTCGATTATAATTCACGCCAAATCTGGTTCTAGGAGCCGTGTAGAATCGTTCGTTCCAGCTGTTGAAGGGCCACAAAAAGCGGGGAATGGTGAGTGAAGTGCCAAAACCAAATTCGAGCGTGTTGAAGGTGGTGCGCGAAAGCACGTCGGTATTGGTAACGTTTTGCTGCGATTCGATACCCGCATTCACCCTGAATTCAAGCAATTCGGCGCCTTTGAGAACGTTTCTTCTTATTTCGGTGATACCGCCTGAAACGCCAAATAAAGAAATAGAATTGGTAGACACTTCACTGTCGAATTTTAATTGGCGCCGTGGACTCGGGGTTAATTGCATGATGACCCCCAATGTTCGCAGCGAATCATTTGGAACAAGTCGAATGTTGTTATATCCGTAAACTTTGAGGTCGGAAATCCGGCTTTGCGTTAAACGCATGGCCGATTCGCTGAACATAAGCCCTTTTTTAAAGAGCATGTTTTGAATGAGGATGTCTTTGCGGATGCTTTCTGGCTGGCGGTCGATGAATATATAATCCTGCTGTACGGTAGTATCTGCTTGTTGTGCTCCCGGAGCTGTCTGAAAAACCTGGTAATCTACGTTCACCACAATGGAATCGAAAGTGAATGATTCAAAGTAAAACGGCTCCTTTGGGCGTTTGATTCGGATTTTGATATCGACCTGACCAGTTCCCAAAGCGGAATCCACCTCAAAAAAGATCAAATCGCGGTTGAAATAGAAAAAGCCTTGCTCACGTAAATAGTTTGCCAATACGCCCCGACTTCTTCCCATTTCGTCGGCATCATAAGCCATGCCCGCCTTGAGCGGAAAATCTTTTGTTTCCAGCATGTGGAAGCGCACAAAAGCATCGATGGGCGATTGGGTGGTTTCATACCGGATTTCGCGTACACTGTACCTAATGCCTGGATTGAGTTCATATACAATCTGTACTTTCTTATTGTTTCGACCGTGGTAAAGTTTGCGGTGCTGCACGGTACCGTAGAAATATCCCTTGTCGCGGAGATACCTCTCAAGGTTGATGGTGCTTTCTTTGATTTGTACCGAATCGAGCAAGGCAGGCGGTTCTCCTAAATTCTCATTCAATCTTTTGATCAATGCCGATGCATTGGCGCGGGTAGCACGCTGGTAAATCCATGCTTTGGTTCGAAAGATGCCAAGAAATTTTTTGTTCGAGCGAGGCCGTACAAGTTCCTTTATTTCGGTTTTGTGAATTTTATCGATACCTGAAATCTTGTTCTTCGTTACCAAAACCTCATCTTCGTACAGGGTTTTGGTTACGTTGCAGCTGTTCAACAACAGCAGCAAGGCAAACAGCAACCCACTCAGGTAACGACTCAAATGTAATACAATGCTTAGCAAGGCGGAGGTAAAGATAATCGCTTCTCTCAAACTCAAGAAAAATAGGCAAGAAACCGGTCAGTTTGTCGTGGAGGGCGAAAAAACGGTTGAAGAAGCCCTTCAAGCAGGCTGGCAGTGTGTGCGTCTTTTGGTACGTGAAGGCCATGTTGAAAAGCTGAAAGCCGAATCGGTTTTGCATGCCCAGACATTTGATGTGGTTACTCCCGAAACCATGGATCGGCTCACGCAGCTCAGTTCATCTTCACCTGTTTTGGGCGTTTTTAGGCAGCAAGAAGTTCCCTGGCACTGGAAAGCGGGTGACCACAACTTTGTACTGGTGCTCGACCAATTGCGCGATCCAGGCAATTTGGGGACCATCATCCGCATTGCCGATTGGTTTGGTTTAGCTGGCATTTGGTGCAGCTCCGATACGGTAGAGCTGTGGAACAGCAAGACCATCCAGTCATCCATGGGCAGCATTTTCAGGGTGCCTGTTTTGTATGGAGATGCACGCGATTTTGTGCAGACGGAAAAAAGTGACCGCATTTATGCAACAGTTTTAGGGGGTGCCGATTTGCGTCAAACTTCATTCGGAGATGGCGGATTGTTGTTGATTGGCAGCGAGTCGTTTGGGTTGGGCGCCGACTTGGTGAAGGCGGCAGGCCATAAAATCACCATTCCATCGTTCGGAAAGGCCGAATCGCTCAATGCGGCTGTAGCTACCGGCATTGTTTGCTCACAACTGCGACTTTAACGTGGTGAAAGACCCGATTTTTTGTTGGGATCCGCCTCCCGTAGAGGAACACCCTGCATGCGTACATCTACATTGTCTTCGTATTGCCAGCGCTTTTTTTTCCAAACAAAAGCGTTAAAGCTTCCATCAGGGACGTCGTCAAATGACAAACCGGCGTTTTCGGGATGCCGGGGAATAAGGTTGTCAAAAACAATTTTTTGAATGGCTGCTTCATACCTTAATTGAGCAGTTACATCTGCAGCATACTCAATGAAAAAACGGTGTTTAACGCCTTTTGAAGTAGCAAGTAGGGGGGCACCAAAATGTGGCACACCTTGTTTGTCGAACCATAAAAAATCGAGCATTTTTCGCCGCGAAAATGGCTCATGTGGATCATAGCCTATGAGTGTGTAATAGGTAGTGCCTTTGACCTTTTTGATGTCGGGAACGATTTGAAAATAGGCCGATCCATACCAACTTTTATGGTCGAAGGCGGTATCGTCGCGCCCTACAAATTCGTCGCTGCGGTCGAGCAGCGGGAAAATTCGCGCTGGTGTTTCATTGGTGAGAATGCATCCAAAATGACGCCAGGCGCCCATGTCCTGTTTCACTTGCCAGGTAAAAAGCCGGTATTTTTTATCTGGTGTATACAAAATGCTGATGAAACGCAATGAATCAAAAGGAAAGTCGAAAGCTCCTTCAATGCGTAAACTCCTCACCAATCCCCTGATGAACAAATAGTTGGCATCGTTTCGGTCGAAAGTGCTGTCACCATATTGCGCCCAATACATCAATTCTGTGAGCCGAATTTGCTCGTCGTACAATTCCTGATGAAATGACTTTTCCATTACCCCATCTCTCTGTTGTGCAAAGAGGGGAAGGGAAAAAAGGAGAATGGATAGGAAGAAGAGGAGCGTACGCATGGATGAATTAACCAACATGCTGCAAAATTATTGCTTTACCCATCGCTTGATTACTTTGCTGCCAGCATTTTCTGCTTCTATCAAATAAACGCCTGGTGCCAATCTTATCACCTCAAGGGTAAAGTTGTGCTGTCCCATGGCTAGATGCACTTGCAATGACCGGCCCTGCAAATCGCGCAAAGTCACCTTGTAGACGGGGTCCAGGCTTTCGATCATGAGAAGGTCGTGGGCCGGATTTGGATATACACGTACTTCATCACGCTGTGGTGAATAGGTTCCTACGCCGGTAGCAGCCCTCACCAAGAGGTCGCCTACATATACATTCCCACCAAAATCATTGATGGTGCGGAATCGAAATGTACAGGGACCTTGCATCAAGTTGATATTTCGGAATGAAAAATGGCGCCAGTGGCTGCTATCAGAAGGGGCAGATCCGCCTTGATAGGTGCGCATGCTGTCGCCTCCGCTGTAGTAAAGGGTTTGCACTTGTTGGCCGCAGTCGCATTCCACCGTTACACGCAAGCTATGACGGAAGGCGGTATTCCGATTGCGATAGGCCAATTTGAAGCTGATTTCTTCAAATCCGCTTGCCAAACCAAAACCTCCTGTATAGCTGCGGGTAAGCAAATCGTCTTGTTGCCTTTGCCGAACACCATAATTCGCATGTCGCATGACAAAGGCCTTTGCATCACGTGCCAATCCTGTCACGGTAACGGTGTCCCAGCTCACGTCATCGTTTTGGCGGTTGATGATTTGCACGCTGCTATCGCGCACAAAGTCATCGGCTTTGATGGCATAAAAGCTTGGGCCTCCACCAATGGCAAGTGTATCAGTATACCCTACATAAAAGCGGATGGATCTGTAATTGTTGATTTCGTCAATTTCGTTTGAAACCCCAGCAATCGAGGCCTGGAATTCTACCTCATTCCAACCTGCACGAAAGTTGGAAATGTTGATGTTTTGTGCAACCGATTGATTTACTAAAAGGCTGGTATTCACGTTTTGCTGTTGCCAATTTTGTTTGTTGGTACGGTAACGAATGCTTGCCGATTGAATAGTGCTATCGCCGGTATTGCGAAGCTGAATGGAGATGGGAAGCCCGTTGGTCAGGTTGCCTGCACACAGTCTATCTATGCTGCCTGGTTCAGTTACCCCCAAAGCAATGTCATAACCTTGACGTGCAGGCGAGGGGATGTGCCGTTGTGCCAGGTATTGATAAGCGGCCAGCACATCAATGCGGCCCCGACCAAAGGTATTGTCTTCGCCCGGATCACCCATGTCGATGGCAGAGGCGTAAAGGGCGTAAAGAAGACTGTCGCCGCCCAACTGCGGAAAGGCCTCTTTGAGCAGCACCACGGCACCTGATACGTGCGGACAACTCATACTGGTGCCCGATAGGCTGCCGTAACCCGTTTTGCCGTAAGCAGAACGGACATTCACGCCTGGTGCAACTACTTCGGGTTTGATCAGCAGGCTTCCGGTTTGTCCGCATAAGCTGGGACCTCGGCTTGAAAATCCGGCAATGGGCAAAGCGGCATTGTTGCCATCAATAGCACCAATGGAAAAGATGTTTACATTTGTGGTATTCACGAATTGCGGATGTTTTACGGTTGCTGGTCCTGGACCCTCGTTCCCTGCCGAAAAAGTAATCGCCACACCCGCTGCTTCTACCATGTTGAAAATTTGGGTTGCCCAGCTTACGCAGATGGTGGTGTCGGGGCCGCCGGCTTGTCCCCAACTGTTGTTGATCACATCGGGAATATCGCTAACGGTGCTGGTATCGCCATCGGGATTCATCGCCCATTCAAAGCTCATGAGGTTGATGCTCAGGGGAGTGAGGTTGCTGTGTGTGAGCGGATTAGAGGCCATGAAGTAAGCATTAAAAGCTGCTCCAATGGTATCGCGGGTTGCCGTATCTAAACCCAATATCGTGCCGTTGACGTGGGTGCCGTGGTGCGATGGACGATCGACCGGAAAATTGCTTTCCAAACTGAACCAACCTTCGCCCAAGGCCTTGTAATTCCCCAAAAAACGATGCTTCAACGCCGGATGGTCGGTCCATGTACCTGTATCTACCGTAAAGGCCTTTCGGTTTCTGCCGGTATAGCCCATGGCCCACATGGCGGGTGCATTGATGACGTTGAGACCGGGTTCGCGACCATTGGCCACTTCGGGGGTTTCGAGTACTTCTGTAGTCACAGGTTCAACCAAGCCTGTGAGGTAGTTGTCATCGGCAAAAAGCCAGAAGATTTCAGGCTCTCTTTGCAAAGCAGGAACCAATTCAAGCGGCATATCCACCAATACCACGTTTGCTATCCAGAAGGCGTGAACGAGGGATATTTCGGGGTATTTTTCGGTTATTTTACTCAAAAATGGCTTTTGAGAAGTCTGTTGTAAGGCGAGGGCCTCTTTGATGACTGTTTTGGCTTTTTGTTCGGCAGAAAAGCCCGCAGCTGCCATGTTGTATTTGAGTTGCAACGCATTCACTTGCTCATGCAGCAAAATGCCGATACGCAAGCTGCCTTTTTCGCCCCGCTGCACTTTTGCTTCTAATTCGGGATGCAGCCAGGCTTGCTGGGCCAAAAGATTACTGCTGAGGAGCAGCAGGAGTAGGAGCGATGAAGTATAACGCATATTATTTTTTCACAAATCGTTGGACTACTTTCCCTTGGTTGGTCAAGGCTGTAACGGTATACGTACCACTGGCGAGGTTGGAAATGTTCATTTCTCCTTTGTAGGGATTATCCACTGGCCATATTTCCGTGATTTTTCTGCCAAGCATATCGGTTATGATGAATCGTTGAATGGCTGCACTGCAGTCGAAATGCAACATTTCATCGGCCGGATTTGGATACACCTGAAAATGCGGTGCCTTAAGGAGATGGTGCAACGACATTCCCTGGTCGAGGTAACTGATGTTGGTTATGTAGAGGTTTCCGCCAAAGTCGTTTTTTGATGTGAACTTCAGGTATACAGCGGTGTTAGCCCCCATGGGTTGCAGGGCTGGATGATCTACGGCCACTGAGCGCCAATGTTCTGGAGCTGATGGGTTTAAGCCTTGGAAAGTGCGCATGCTGTCGCCACCAGTTGCATAAACGGGCAAGTATGTTTGGCCGCAATCCCACGAAACCGAAATGGTCAATGAATCGCGGAAGGTACCCGTGCGTGGGGCATAGGCCATTTGAAATTGGAGCAATGGACGAGCTGCGCTGCCAGGCTGCATGGGGGGGAAATGTAGGGGAGGCGTGATGAGTTCGTCTAATTGACCTTGGCGCAAGGGCATCTCGCGCATCCGCACGCCGGCAGCAAAGGCCGTGCTGACGGCACCTTGAACGGGGTAAAACTGCCAGCTTCGGTCGTCGCCTGTCACATCACGAATGGTCCAATCGCTCAAAGCGGCTTGGCCTGCCTGTCTCAGCGTATCAAATCGCTCGATCAAAGGCAGGTTTTGACCGTCACGCGTTGGGAACTCAAGTCGCCAGCGGTTATTGAATAAGTCGGTTTCTGTGAGGTTTTGCAAGGGCTTTACTTCCAAGCGCAATTGGTTGGCTACAGCCGCACCCGAGGTGGTGAGGGCCAAAAGTGGGGTGGTGATGGTCATTAGCTGGCGTGGGAGCAAGGTTTGGTTCACCACTACCGAATCGCGACCGTTGCCAGTTAATTCGTAAATGAGCTTAAAACCGGTAACCGCGCTGTCGCCCACATTCTGAACGCGTACCCTGAAACGTTGACGGCTGATTTGGGGGATTTGCGCTGAACAATCTTGTCCCAATTGGTAGGTAGCCGGACTATCGACGCCCGCAATGGCCAAGTCGTAAGCCCTGCTGGCGGGTGCTGCGGGGGTGTGGCTCGCTGCCAAGAAGTTAAAGGCTGCGGGTAGGTTAATCACACCACGACCAAACACATTGTCTTCGCCCGGGTCGCCCAAATCAACAGCCGTTTGGTAAAGCGCGTTGAGCAATTGTCGGCCCGACAGCTGTGGAAAAGCCTCTTTCAGCAACAAAACAGCACCACTTACGTGCGGAGCAGCCATGCTGGTGCCCGACTTGGTGCCGTAACCTGTTCGGCCATCAGCTGAGCGCACATTTACGCCTGGCGCCGAAACTTCGGGTTTGATGGCAAAAGCTCCACCGGGAGTGGTGCAGGTGGTAGGTCCACGGCTCGAAAAGCTGGCTATGGGCAGATTGGCGTTGTTACCATCGAGGGCACCCACGGCAAATAAATTGAGCGTATCGAGCACCAATTGAGCCGGTACGCCACCGGTAGAAACGCCCGGACCATTATTGCCGGCAGAAAAAACATTGGCAATACCGGCAGCTTCAACGGCTGAAAATGCTTGCACAACCATGGGATGGCCGCAAAGCGAATCTTGTCCGGTATTGGCACGGCCCCAGCTGTTGTTAATTACATCGGGAATGTCGTTGGTGGTGCTGGTATCGTCGTCGGGATTGATGGCCCACTGGAAGGCCCGTATCAGCTCCGTCCATGGTTTTACCTGCGATATGTCTGTCACAATCGGATCAGTAGCAATGAAATAAGCACCAAATGCTACGCCAATGGTGTCGTTTGTGGCAGTATCCAGTCCGAGTACTGTCCCAATTACGTGGGTGCCGTGGTTACCGGTTTTATCGCGTGGTGTAGGCTCGTCGTAGCCAAACCAAGTGCCTTGCAATCCTTGCCGGGTTCCCAAAAACTTGCCTTGGAGGGCGGGATGCTCTGGCCAAACCCCTGTATCCACCAGCATGGCTTTGCGGGAGCGACCGGTATATCCCATTTGCCAAAGGGCAGGAGCGCCTATCACTGTAAGGCCAGGTTCGCGACCATTGGCCACTTCAGGCGCCTCGGTGCTGGCAATAGGCGCTTCGAAGCCTATTTCAAAGGCATCGCTGCGTTCTATTTCGGCAATTTCGGCTTGTTGTTGCAACCATACGATGGCGCTGGCATCGGCTTCAAGCTCGAGCATATTTACCAACCAGTACGATTGAACTATACGAAAGTGCTTGTTGGCCACCGATTGCTGCATTTTTTCAACCAGTGTGAGTTGCTGCTGCTGCAAAGCCATGCCGTTGCGCATGAGCCATTGCGCCCGTTCTGCAAGAGGGGTGAATTGCCGTTCGAAAGCGAGCATTTGCTGGTAAGCTGGCAATTGATCTTTGAAAACGAGGGTAATGTGGTGTTTATGGGAACTTCCGCTTTCTACCAGAGCAGCGGCTAGTTTCGGGCCGAGCAAAGGCTGTGCGCTGACCACGCCTGCCAGCAGTAAACAAAACAACAGAATATAGTGCTTCATCAGATATGATTGAAGCCTAAAAGATACGAATTCTGTGGTTTAATGTCGCAAAATGGTGCAGTCGCTCACAATGACCATTCCACCAACGCGTTGCACGAAAAGCCTCAATGGCTCGCGTAAATCATCCCATTGCTTTTCGGTACAAACCCAAATGAGCATGCTATTTTTGAAGGCTTCAGTGAGACCATCTGCATCGCGGCTGCCACGTTCCCCATTGCCTCTTACTTCTGGAATCAAGGTATAGCCATCAGAACCTGCTTTTTCTAACAAGCGGATGATTTCGCGCATATCGTATGCGCCCGCGATGATTTCTACACGTTTGGCGTTTTCCATGAGGACTAATTTATCGGAACCAAAGTACTAACTGCATGTAAAGTGGGAGTCCCACCACAATGTTGAACGGAAAGGTAATGGCCAGGGCCATGGGCACATAGAGGCCTGGATTCGCTTCAGGAATGGACATGCGCATAGCTGCTGGCACTGCAATATAGGAGGCACTGGCTGCCAAAACCGCCATGAGGTAGGTGTTTCCAACACCTAAGCCCAACCATCCGCCCAGCAGGGCAGCGAGCGTGGCATTAAACAAGGGCAAAACAATGCCGAAAGCCCAAGGAAACCAGCCTGCTTTCGATAAGGCACGGAAGCGTCGACCCGCCAGCAAGCCCATATCGAGCAGGAAAAAAGCCAAAAAGCCTTTGAAAATATCGTTGGTGAAGGGTAGAAGGCCTTCTACCGCTGCATCGGGCGAGGCAATGCCAATGAGGAGGCTGCCGAGTACCAACACCACCGAGCCGTTGGTGAGGGCTTCGTGCCAAATCTTACGGGTACTGATGGGCTGGTCGGTTTTACGGTACTTTTGAAACAACATCACGCCCAAAATGATGGCCGGCGATTCCATGATGGCCAACATGGCTACCATATAGCCGCCATACGCAATGTCTTGCTCGTTTAAATAACTGGTAGCGGTAATAAAGGTAACTGCGCTAACTGAGCCGAAGGTGGCGGCAATGGCTGCCGCATCGGGCAACGAAAATTTGCATTTTAGGATGAAAAAAGCGTAAATGGGAACAAGACACGAAAATCCGATAGCCAGCAGCAGCAGTTTGCTAAAATCAGTAGAAACACCTCCGTGTCCCAATTCTACTCCGCCTTTCAAGCCTATAGCGAAAAGCAGGTAAAGCGATAAAAATTTACTGATGGGTTGGGGTATTTCGAGGTCTGAGCGCATGGCAACGGCCAACAAACCCAGAAAGAAAAAGAGGATAGGAGGGTTGAGTAAATTTTGCTGAAGCAGGGCAATCGACATCGGCAGGCAAAATCAGGTTAGGGGTTGAAGATAAGCGGCGACTTCTGTTCTACCAAAAAGGGCATAAAAAATCCCGGCTGTTCACCGGGATTGTTCAAATTAACCGTTTGCTTTGGCGTGGTCGGCCAGGAATTGCGCCAAACCTTTGTCGGTCAAAGGGTGGTTGAGCAGGCCGGTGATGGCGCTGAGCGGACAAGTTACGACGTGGGCACCTGCCTCGGCGCATTTTACAATGTGCAGGCTGTTGCGTACCGAAGCTGCCAATACCTGGGTTGCGAAACCTTGGATGTCGTAAATGTCAACAATCTGGTGGATGAGCTCAATGCCGTCGAAGCTGATATCATCCAAACGGCCGATGAATGGCGATACAAAAGTAGCCCCGGCCTTGGCAGCGATGATAGCCTGTCCGGCACTGAAAATCAAGGTACAATTGGTGCGGATGCCTTTGTCGGTAAAATAGCGGATGGCTTTGATGCCGTCTTTGATCATGGGAACTTTGACCACAATTTTATCGTCGATGGCAGCCAAACGCTCACCTTCACGGATCATGCCTTCGTAGTCGGTGCTGATCACCTCGGCACTCACATTGTCGTCTACGATGTCGCAGATGGCTTTGTAGTGGTTCAAGATGTTTTGCTCGCCCGAAATGCCTTCCTTGGCCATGAGGCTCGGATTGGTGGTTACCCCGTCGAGTACGCCCAAGGCGTGTGCTTCACGAATTTGGTCGAGATTGGCGGTATCGATGAAAAACTGCATGGCTATGTATGGTTGAATTTTTTGGCAATAAAAAAAGGGTAAGCTACTTGCATCGCACCGCTACAACCACCTACCCTTGCTGTATTCCTACCCTGGGGGATTTAGCAGGAGCTGGTCGTACAAGACTTACCCTCGGCCGCAAAGGTAAAGCTATTTTTGATTGATGCAGCGTTGGTGCAGGAAAAAGCTTCGGATGCCGTGTGATGGCTCATTTTCCTAAATAATGTAAAACAAACCGTACAAAATGTAAAACATACTTGTCTATATGTAAAGTTTGTTTTACGTTTGCTGTATCAAATCACACAACCATGAAAACATTCCTTTTTCCTGCAGCTGCCAAACACTGGGCTTGGTTGGTGCTGCTTCCTGCCTTGGCTTTGGGTATAGCCAATTTGTATGGTGGTTATGACCTTCGTTTTTTAAGTTTCAGAGGTACGGCATTGGCGAGCGTGTATGACGATGGTATTTTTTCGGGTAATATGAATTTCACCGATGAAGTGGCTGCTATTGGCATGATCGTAGGCTTGATGTTGATGTGTTTTTCGGCTGAAAGGGTGGAAGATGAGTTTACCATGGCCTTGCGGTTAAACGCCCTGAGTTGGGCGGTTTGGTGCCACTTTGTGGTGCTTTGTTCGGTTATTTTGTTGGTGCACAATGCCGAATTTTACTTGGCCTTGGTGTACAATATGTTCACCATGCTCGTTCTTTTCCGCTTGCGCTTCAGTTATTTGATCTGGAAAAACAACCGGGAGGCAGAAGCATGAAAAACCAACTGCGTCCATTGCGCCAGCTTGCCAACCTCACCCAGCAGGAATTGGCCGAGCGGGTGCAGGTATCGCGACAAACCATTGTGTCGATTGAAAGCGGCAAATATGTGCCTTCCACAGTTTTGGCCCTCAAATTGGCCGACAAGCTGGGCTGCTCTGTAGCCAATTTGTTTGTGTTGGAAAGTGATGATTGGAAATGATAAAAAGGACAAGATCAACCTTATTCACACCAATCTGTAAGCTGAAGGCTCAATCTCTGCGAACTCCGCTGGAAGTGCGAAGCACAAACAGCAAAAGACTCCGCTTCCTCGCAGCCCACTGTCGTTTCTAGTTGCACCGAGTTTTCGGTTTTTTAGGCTGATGGGTGAGAAGTTGCCACTGGTGTTGGTAAACCGCTACACATCCCTCCCCATCTCTGCGGTTTTAGGTGGCAGGCGCAAGCTGGACCAAAGCCCCTGTAGAATTAAGCTTCTGTTTACGCCTCAGCCATCGTATTTTTGGGCTGCTCCAAAAAACAACCCATGAACCTCGAATTCAACCGCAACGAAGACGAATACAAGCAGCTCCTTTTTAAATACAAGCGAAAACACGATCAGGTAAAGCTGGGTGGGGGCGAAAAAGCCATTGCCAAACACAAAGAAAAAGGCAAGATGACTGCCCGTGAGCGCATCGATGCGCTGCTCGACCCCGGTGCGCCATTCGTTGAAGTAGGTGCCTTGGCCGGCGACGGCATGTACGCCGAGCACGGTGGTTGTCCCTCGGGCGGCGTAGTGGTAATGCTTGGCTACATCCACAAACGCCTTTGTGTGGTGGTAGCCAACGATGCCACGGTAAAAGCAGGCGCCTGGTTCCCCATCACGGGCAAAAAGAACCTGCGTGCCCAGGAAATTGCCATGGAAAACCGACTGCCCATTATCTATCTGGTTGATTCTGCCGGCGTTTACTTGCCCATGCAAGATGAAATTTTTCCCGATAAAGAGCATTTTGGCCGTATTTTCCGCAATAATGCCCGCATGAGCAGCGAAGGCATCGTGCAAATCGCCGCGGTAATGGGCAGTTGTGTGGCGGGTGGAGCTTATCTGCCCATCATGAGCGATGAAGCCTTGATAGTTGACAAAACCGGTAGCATCTTTTTAGCAGGCTCTTACCTCGTAAAAGCCGCCATTGGCGAAGACATAGACAATGAAACCTTGGGCGGTGCCACTACGCACTGTGAAATTTCGGGCGTTACCGACTACAAAATGCCCGATGACAAAACCTGCCTCGAAACCATCCGCAAGCTGGTATCGAAGCTGGGCAAAACCGCCGATGCTGGTTTCGACCGCATCAAACCAGCCATGCCCAAGAAAGACATGAACGAAATTTACGGCATATTCCCCGAAGGCAATGCCAAGCAATACGATGTGGTGGAGATCATTGAGCGCTTGGTCGACGATTCGGAGTTCACCCAATACAAAGAAGGTTACGGCAAAAGCATCGTTTGCGGATATGCAAGGGTAGATGGCTGGGCTGTAGGCATAGTGGCCAACCAGCGCAAGGTGGTGAAAAGCAAAAAAGGGGAGATGCAGTTTGGCGGGGTGATTTACAGCGATTCGGCCGACAAGGCCACCCGCTTCATTGCCAACTGCAACCAAAAGAAAATTCCGCTGGTGTTTTTGCAGGATGTGACCGGCTTCATGGTCGGCTCGCGTTCTGAGCATGGCGGCATTATTAAAGACGGCGCCAAAATGGTGAATGCCGTTTCCAATTCGGTGGTGCCCAAATTCACCATTGTAACGGGTAACAGCTATGGCGCGGGCAATTATGCCATGTGCGGCAAGGCCTACGACCCGCGCCTTATTTACGCTTGGCCAACAGCCCGCATGGCCGTGATGGGCGGCGAACAGGCAGCCAAAGTGCTCTTGCAAATCCAAGTAAGCTCGGCCAAAGCCAAGGGCGAGGTAATTACGCCCGAAAAAGAGGCCGAATTGCTTAAAGAAATCACCGACCGCTACACCCACCAAACCTATCCCGAATATGCCGCCGCCCGTTTGTGGGTCGATGGCATCATCGATCCGCTCGAAACCCGCAAAGTCATCAGCATGGGCATTGAAGCGGCCAACCAGGCGCCTATTGAACGGGCGTTTAATTTGGGGGTGTTGCAGGTTTGAGTAATTGACCCGACGCAAAGCGTCGGGTCAATTACTTAAGCCTTTTCAGGGCGGTTGGTGCTCGGAAGAGGAGGCCCCGCTGCATCGCACGTGGGGGACTTTCGTTTTTGGCGGTTGATAAGTTTATTTGGAAGAAGGCCTTTGGCTTGGGTAAATTTAAGTTGGTTTTTAACAACGTAAATTCCGAAGTATGAGCCAGTCGTTTACAAAGAATTATGTACATCTTGTCTTCGGCACCAAGTACCGACGTCCACTTATTGACGATGCCATTGAAGAAGACCTGTTTGCCTACCTAGGCGGTATTTGCAACCGTTTAGAGTGTCATACCATCAAAGTGGGTGGATACCGAAATCACGTACATGTACTTTGCAGCCTGTCGAAAAAAATACTATTGATGAAGTTAATGGAAGAGCTGAAAGGCCATTCTTCTAAATGGATCAAAACCAAAGGGAAAAAGTATGCCGATTTCTATTGGCAAGGAGGTTATGCCGCTTTTTCGGTTTACTACCGCGAACTCGATGTTTGTGTGCGCTACATCGCCAACCAACGCGCTCACCACACCAGAAAATCCTTCGAAGAAGAATACATCACCCTGCTCCAAGAACACGACATGCCCTACGACGAGCGCTATATGTGGGATTGAATGAAATTACACATTTGTTCAACCTTTGCGCCATTATAAAGCACCTGAAGTTGGTAGTTTTCCATCTGCCCTCGGATTTTGCAGCTTTCAGTTCGCCTTAATAATTGCCGGCTTGCCGTTCGCCCCAACGGTTTTTTCTCGGTCGCCTTCTTATTTGCCCGCTTTCCTTACGCACGCGCAATTGTCCGCCCTCCGTTCGCCCCAACGG
>CAZNWC010000013.1:0-38572 GCA_964577055.1 uncultured Chitinophaga sp.
TACCTAGCCCCGGTTATCGCAAGATGATCGGGGCTTTTTGGTTTTTGACGGACGATGGACAAACTGACGACAGGCGACGGAAGACGGATGAACTGACGACGGGTGACAGGTAACTGGGCGGAAAGCCTACAGCCGAACGCTATCAAGCGCGGTGGAGTACCTTCATTTGAGACCATGAAAAAACCCCTGCCGACGTAAATCAACAGGGGGGAATTGGCCTCAACGACTGAATCGGTCTTACAAAGAAAATGCTGTTTGGTCGCTTACCTCGTGTGGTCTGAAACTAATGACCGGAATAGGAGATCTGTTGATCATTTGCTGCGCATATTCACCCATGATCAAACTTTGAAGGCTGGGTTCTTGCTCGGTCATGATGGCAATAAGGTCGGCATGAATGGCCTTCGCAAATACGATGGTAGCATCGGTAGGGTTGGCGCCATACTCTTCATTGGTAGCTGCGGGAATGCCGCGGCCTCCTAAATACTCCTTTACTTGCTTCATGATGACTTGCACGTGATGTACACTGTCTGCATCTTCTTCGCTTGAAACGCCAAACACATGAACGGTAGCACCAAATGCTTCGGCCAAATCAGCCACACTTTTTACTTTTTGGCGGGTATAAAAGCTGGTATCAACAGGTAATACCACATTTTTGTACGGATGGTTGTGTTGATCGGCGTTTTGTTGAACGGTGATTACCGGACAAGGTGCCGTTGCGCACAAGCGAAATGAGTTGCTACCAATCAAGTACTCTTCAAAACCTGATTGGCCGTGTGCTCCCACGACTATATATCCAGCTTTGATTTCAACAGCTACCTGTGCAGCTGTCTTATGGACACTGCCAAATTCAATGCGAAAATCGGCTGGCACACCAATTTCTTCTAATTGTTTCACCCTTTTTTTAAGCCGCAACTCAACCATGTCGTAGATGGCATTTTCGCGAGAGTCGCTATGCAATGCCAATTCAGCTAAGTTGAAACCCGAAAAATGTGTTTCGATGGCATGTAAGAGCACAATGGGTACGCCCAATTGTTTCGATAGCATGATGGCATGGCCCAGCGTAGTTTCTGTACTGCCTGAAAAGTCGACTGGGACCAAAATGGGTGCAAGAGATATTGTGCTCATGGGATTGAATATTATTCGGTTGGCTTCATCATGTCAATCACTTCCTGACTTACTCCAGTGTAAGAGAATCCGCCATCGTGGAAGAGGTTTTGCATGGTAACCATGCGCGTCATGTCTGAGAACATCACGATGCAGTAGTCGGCACAGGCATCGGCAGAAGCATTGCCGAGTGGCGAAATTTTGTTGGCATAATCGATGAATCCGTCAAAACCTTTCACGCCCGAGCCAGCTGTGGTACGGGTAGGACTTTGGCTGATGGTATTTACGCGCACTTTTTTCGATTTACCCAAGTGGTAACCAAAACTGCGGGCAATGCTTTCGAGCAGCGCCTTCGCATCGGCCATATCGTTGTAATCGGGGAATACCCGTTGGGCTGCAATGTAACTCAAGGCCAATACCGATGCACCTTCGTTGAGCGCGTTGGTATCTACCGCTGCACGCATGACCCGGTGAAACGAGATGGCAGAAATATCTAAACCTTTGTGAAAGAAGTCATAGTCCATTTCGGTGTAATGCTTGCCTTTGCGCACGTTCAGTGACATGCCGATTGAATGGAGCACAAAATCGATTTTGCCACCCAAGTATGCTTCCGATTCAGTGAAAAGCTTGCGCAAATCTTCGTCGCTCGTTGCATCAGCGCCAATGACGATGGTATTGCAAGCTTTTGCCAGGTCATTGATTTGACCCATGCGCAAAGCAATGGGAGCATTGGTGAGGGTAAATGTTGCCCCGGCTTCAAAAGCTTTTTCAGCCACGTGCCAGGCGATAGAATTGGGGTCTAGCGCACCAAATATAATACCGCGCTTTCCCTGAAGTAATTGATGTGACATGTTCAGGTGTTTGTATCAAAAATAAGTAAATATATTAACCCAGTAATTCGCGCGCCTGAAGTATTGCAGTTTCTCCGGCTTGATTTCCTGCGATCATACGAGCAATGGCCAACACACGGGCCTCATTATCAAGCAGCTCTACTTTTGAAACCGTATGCGTGCCTTCCGTTTTTTTACTGATAAAAAGATGAGCATCTCCCTTAGATGCGATCTGTGGCAGGTGTGTGATCAGTACTACCTGGTGGTGATTGGCAAGTGACCGCAGCACTTTGCCCACTTGCAAAGCTGTTTCACCTGAAATGCCCGTGTCTATTTCGTCGAAAACGATGGTAGGCAATTGGGCATGTTCATGCAGCATGCTTTTCATGCAAAGCATCAAACGCGATAATTCACCACCGCTGGCAACCTTGTACAATTCGTTCGGATTGCTTCCCTTGTTGGCTGAAAATAGCAGGCGCAGGCGGTTGTAACCTTGGCGGCCAGAGAGCAGTTCCGAGTCTTTTTCGAGTTGTATCGTTAGCTTGGCATGCACCAACCCTACCTGGGGTAGCAGTGCTGCCATCTGCTTTTCGATGGCTGGGATGGCAGCAGTACGTTTAGCATGCAATTCAGCTGCCCACACGTGTAACTGCTGTTCCATCTTTTCAAGTTCTTGCGCCAAGGCTTCGGTTTCTTCACCTGCCACCGATAGCATGTGCACTTCTTGGGCAAGTACTTGTATGCGTTCTTGCAAATCAGCAAGCTGGGGAACACGGTGTTTGTGCAGCAAGCGCGACAAAAGATCAATGCGTTGGCGCATCAGCGCCAATGATTCCGGATCTGTTTCAAACATATCGGCCATTCGTCCGGTATCGCGACTCAGTTCTGTGAGTTCAATTTGTGCCGCATGCAACAGGTTGTATGCACGTTCTATTTCAGGATGCAAGCGTTTGAAAGGCTGTAAGCCAGAGGCGAGACCTTGGAGCTTCCCAATGACAGCATCTTCACTTTCTGCTAATTGATACCCCAAGCCTTCTAAAACTTGTCGCAGTTGCAATGCGTTTTCGGCAATTTCCAATTGCTGTTCCAAGGCAGTAAGTTCGTCGGCCTGGTGAATTTCGGCCTGCTCGAGCTCCTGCAAGAGGTACTGGTTCAAATCGAGCTGCTGCAGCCTTCCTGCTTCAGCTTCTTGCAAACGCAAGAGTTTTTGCCTGACTTGCTGTCGTTCCTGGTAGCGCTTTTGGTATTGCAATGCCAATGCATCGCAACCACTTAATGTGTCGATGAAATCAAATTGAAAACGTGCCGTATTCATTTCACGGCTTTCGTGCTGACCACTGATGTCAATCAGCCAATCAGCCAACTGACGCAATTGCTGTACCGAAGCCGGGCTGTCGTTGATAAAGGCCCGTGATTTGCCATTGGCCAGCACCTCCCTCCGCACCAATACCTGGCTGTCAACATCAAATCCTTCGGCGGTAAGCCAGTCATTCAATGCTGGTTGGTCCAGCTTAAATTCAGCTTCTACGATGCATTTTTCTTGGGCATCGAATAGTGATTGTGTGTCGGCACGTTCACCTGAAATGAGCCCCAAAGCACCCAGCAAAATGGATTTTCCCGCCCCTGTTTCACCGGTAATCACAGTTAGGCCCGATCCAAAGCTAATTTCATGCTCTCGGATGATACCGTAGTTGCGAATGTAGAGGCGCGTAATCATGGTTGCTCATGCAAATCAACAGCAGGGCAAGCGAAGATAAAAGTCAGTTTGCATTTATTTTTTGGTACTGCAATAAGTTGGAAGGGTCAATTTCCGACAATATGGTCACAACGGCCGATTTTTCGGCTGCCTGCGCTTTGCTGTAAATTCCTACTAATTCCGTCATTTTACCGGCCAAATACACTTGTTGCAGCATGCTTCCAGGCTTCGACTTGTGTACCTGATGCATTTTATTGATGGCCTCCGTGGTCTTTTTGCGTGCTTCAATCATGTTGTCGGGCCTGCTCATGGCATCTAAACCCAGCCGATGGTAAATGTACAAGCCCTCTCTGAATCCCTTGAAACTCTGGTTGACAAGGTTTTCATTGAGCCAATAACGGTTGCGCAGGTTTTGGTTTTGGCGCCAACCCGGTTCAGGGGCATTTTGCGCATTGATGACAATTTGCTGTGCCCGTTGGTGAAACTCCGTACCGCCGAGCATCGAAAAGCTGTCGTAATCGAGGCCAAGAATGGTGTACACATAATAGGCCAACAGACTGCTTAAATTGTTCAGATGGCTATTTTCGTTGAATTCGAGGGGTTGAAATTCAACGTATTCAAACACCCAATCGGGATCTGTATGGTTTAAGAGCACACTGTTGTAGCCCGAGTTGTACACAGGACGGGTGCTTTGAATGGTGGCTGTAGCCTTAAATTGATTGGTGCTTACCCGTTCTTCGAGCATGATGGTGATGTTGCAAACAATACGTTCCTGCTCTTGATACACATCATTGGTCCACCGCCGGGTATTGAGAAACTCCCGGATGGTTGTTTCCATTGACTGGTAAAATTGTTGGTCGGCACCGCCAATGCGGCTAAAATTGACTGTTACCTGACAATTGAGCTCTTGCGCTTGTGTGTCATTGGGCAAAATGCCCCAAACAATAATCAACAGTAGTAATGCCTTTTTCATAAGTGCTCGCAGATATAGGCAACGATTTTTTGAGCGATTTCGTCTTTGGAGGCCAATGGCAAGGCCAGTTCGTTGTGTTGGGCGATAAGCTGCACCACATTGGTATCGTGGCCAAAACCAGCACCAGCGTCACGCAGCGAATTCAACACAATCAAGTCGGCATTTTTGCGCTGCAATTTGCCGCGTGCATGGGCAATTTCATTTTCTGTTTCGAGTGCAAATCCTACGAGGAACTGCTTTTCTGCTTTCGTTTTGCCAGCCGCTGCCAAAATATCGACGGTAGGGGCAAGGCTGATCTGTAAGCTGGCCTCGCTCTTTTTGATTTTTTGTCCAGCCACCACCACCGGTTTGTAATCGGCCACGGCAGCACTGAAAATGCCAATGGTAGCAGTACGCCAATGCGCCATGCTGGCATCGTACATTTCTTGGGCCGATTCAACGGCAATTTTGGTTACACCTGCTGGTGTAGGCAAGGAGGTGGGACCGCTTACCAAAACAACCTCAGCACCCGCTTGGGCGCAGGCGGCTGCAAGCGCATAACCCATTTTGCCTGTTGACCTGTTGCCAATGAATCGCACGGGGTCGATGGCTTCGTAGGTGGGACCTGCTGTAATCAATACTTTTTGTCCCCTCAATGGGAGCTCATGGGTAAAAAAATCTACGATGTACTGATGTATTTCTTCGGGTTCGGCCATGCGTCCTTCACCGCTCAGGCCACTTGCCAAAGGCCCGGTGCCTGGTGGAATCAGCAAATTGCCATACCCACGCAGCTTGTCGATATTCGCCCGTGTAGTTGGGTGTTGGTACATGTCGAGATCCATGGCTGGCGCAAACATGACTTTGCAGCGAGCCGATAAGTAAACAGCCATCACCAAGTTATCGCACTGACCATTGGCCATTTTTGCCAGCGTATTGGCAGTGGCGGGAGCAATCACCATGACGTCGGCCCATAAGCCCAATTCAACGTGATTTACCCATTCGCCCTGCTCATTTTTGAGGTATTCGCTGTAAACAGGATGATTGGAAAGGGTTGATAAGGTAAGGGGCGTAACAAAATCGAGGGCTGAGCGCGTGGCAATTACCCGCACTTCAGCCCCCGATTTTACCAATGACCTTACCAAAAAGGCCGTTTTATAAGCGGCAATGCTGCCTGTAATGGCCAGGAGGATTTTTTTCCCGGTCAGCATAGCAGCTTATTTCAACAACTTGTCTTTGACAGGTGTGCGGAAATAGGTTTTTCCTTCGTTGTATTCTTCGATGGCTTGCAAGCTTGGCTTGGGCATGCGCTCGTAATGCTTCGAAATCTCGATTTGTTCGCGGTTTTCAAATACTTCTTCGAGGTTGTCGCTGGCAGGTGCAAATTCAGCCAGTTTGGTGTTGAGTTCCTCTTTGATTTTAACGGAAATTTGATTGCTCCGCTTGGCGATGATGGCTACGGTTTCGTAGATGTTGCCTGTTACGGCATCCATGGCGCGTAAGTTGCGTGTTTCGGTGGTATTCGAACTCATAATTGCTGATTTTGTGCTATTGATGGGTTGGTTTTTGCTTCTTCTTCTATTTTGGCGATGGCCTTTTCTGACTTTTCAGCCATGTTGGCAGCCTCGCGCAGGTACTTGCTTTGGGGAAAATCTTCTTTCAACTCGGCATAAGTCTTCAAACATTCCTCATAGCGTTCTTGCTGCTTTTCGCGAATGCTATTTTCGGCCAGCAGGAAATTCGATTTACAAATCAAATACACCAGCTGCTCCCTTTCGTCGATGTCGGGAAATTCCATGAGGGTGCGCCGCAACATCGTGGCACTCGCTCGGTAATCTTCCATGCGGTAAAACAACATGGCGCTTTCGTAGGCCTTGCGCTCAAGTTTGCTGCGCAAAACATCCATCATGCGGTTGCATTCGGCGATGCGTGGACTTGAAGGGTATTTATTGATGTACAGCTGCAGCCCTTCGAGCGCCTTGAGGGTGCTGCCTTGGTCGAGGCCAAAACGAGGCGATTCAAGGTACAAGCAGTAGGCATACATGAAATCCATCTCTTCGGCCTTGCCGCTTCCCGGAAAACTATTGGTAAAGTTCTTAAAATGGTAACTCGCTACGGTATAATCTTGCAAATGGTAATCGCAATAGGCGTAGAAATAGTACACCTCTTCGGCTTTTTCAGACCCGCGGTATACCGAGATGAGTTCTTCGAGCAGCGGTTGGGCTTTGAAATAGGCACCTTCGTAATAGAATTTGCGCGCCATATCGAATTTGTAGTTCAAATCGGTGCTTTTCAGGATTTTGTTGTACGGATCACAACCCTGCAGGGTGGTGAGCAGTAACAAAGCCATTAAAATGCGCGAAAATAGAAGGACAAGCCCCTTGGTCATAGCTTGCAAAGATAGTGATTTCACAGGAATCCAAACCCTTGGTTTTGAAGAATATTGTGTGCGTTAAAAGCTGTTAACATTATTTTTTTGTGATGTGCAGAACAGCCATAACTTTGCTGAAATTTTACTCAAAATACCGTCTCGTGGATTTATTTGACAAACTCAAACAACGTCGTGGCCCACTTGGTCAGCATGCCAAAGAAGCCGAAGGTTATTATATGTTTCCCAAATTGGAGGGTGAAATTGCCAGCAAAATGCAATTTCGTGGAAAAGAGCGATTGGTTTGGAGTTTGAACAACTACCTCGGTTTGGCCAATCATCCCGAAGTGCGCAAGGCCGATGCCGATGCTGCAGCACAATTTGGCATGGCATATCCCATGGGGGCACGCATGATGTCGGGCAATAGCGATTACCACGAGCAGTTGGAAAAGGAGTTGGCAGCCCATGTCGGCAAGCCAGCGGCGATGCTTTTGAATTTTGGCTACCAAGGCATTTTGTCGGCCATTGATGCATTGGTCGACCGTCACGACATTATCGTATATGATGCCGAGTCGCACGCTTGTATCGTAGATGGTGTGCGCTTGCATCAAGGCAAACGCTTCATGTACAAGCACAACGATATGGAGAGCTTAGAAGTGCAGCTGCGCAGGGCTACCCGTTTGATTGAAGAAAATGAGCACCGGGGTGCCATCCTGGTGATTACCGAAGGTGTTTTTGGCATGTCGGGCGTACAAGGCGATTTGCGCGGTGTAGTGGCCCTGAAACAAAAATACCAGTTCCGCTTGTTGGTCGACGATGCACATGGTTTTGGCACCATGGGGGCTACAGGTGCTGGTACTGCCGAAGCACAAGGTGTGACAGAGGGTGTTGACATCTACTTTAGCACATTTGCCAAATCGATGGCCAGCATCGGTGCATTTTTTGCAACCGATACCGATACCGCTGAATTCCTCCGTTACAATACCCGTTCACAAATATTTGCCAAATCCCTGCCCATGCCATTGGTCATTGGCGCCCTCAAACGCCTGCAGTTGTTGCGCGAAGTACCTGCTTTGCGTGAGCAGCTTTGGTCGGTGGTGAATGCCTTGCAAAACGGATTGCGCGAACGTGGCTTTAACCTAGGCAAAACACAATCGCCCGTGACCCCGGTTTTGTTAAGTGGTTCATTGGGTGAGGCTACTGCCTTGGTGGTTGATTTGCGCGAGAAATACAACATTTTTTGCTCTGTAGTGGTTTATCCCGTAGTGCCCAAAGATGTGATCATGTTGCGCTTGATTCCTACCGCAGCCCATACACTCGAAGATGTACAATACACCCTTGAGGCCTTCTCTGCAGTGGCTGAAAAGCTGCGTGCTGGGGCCTATCAGGCCGACGGCGTTGTGGCCATGCGCTAAAGATTTTTATATTTAAGTTTTTGCATTTGCTTGAAAGTAATATTTTTGGAGGGTTAAACCATAAAAACGCTACTATGAACCAATTTGAGACCATCAAAAGCATGCTCGACGCTATGCAGAGCGACTTCGAAAAATTTTACGACAAGGGTAACAATGCCGCAGGCACCCGTGTTCGCAAAGGTCTGCAGGACTTGAAAAACAAGTGTCAGGAGATCCGTCTCGACGTACAGAACCGTAAAAACGCTTAATACAGGTTCGTTCAACTTACAAAGCCCCGATTACGGGGCTTTGTTGTTTTTGTGCCTTTGGGGATAGTTTATACACAGCCACACACATATTTCCACCGGGGCGCGAAGCTGCATTGCCCCATGTATCTTTGTGAAAATTTTATTCGCCTTGAATTATACCGATCAGTTTGAGCAGGACGAGAAAAAGATGTCGTTTTTCGACCACCTCGATGAACTGCGCAAGCACCTGGTGCGCTCGGCCATTGCGGTTGTGGTGTTGGCCTTGTTTGCTTTTGGTGCCAAGGAGTTGATTTTTGATGGCATCATCCTCGCCCCCAAAAATACCCACTTTATTACCTACCGTTTTTTTTGCTGGCTGAGTGAGACCTACAGCTGGCTTGGGGGATTGTGCATACAGGAAATCAATTTTACGGTCGCCAATATCGACATGACCGGACAATTCATGCAGCACCTTACCATTTCTTTGTATACAGGTTTGGTGGTGGCTTTTCCGTATTTGGTATTCGAGTTGTGGTTGTTTATCAAGCCTGCCTTGCATGCCAAAGAGCGAAAAGCAGCACGCGGCATGGTGTTTTACATTAGCTTGTTGTTTTTTACAGGCGTAGCCTTTGGCTATTTCGCACTGGCGCCGGTTAGTATTCTTTTTTTAGGCTCCTACCAGGTGAGTGCCGAAGTCGTGAATCAAATCACCTTGCGGTCTTACATCAGCACCCTTACCACCATGGTACTGGCTTCGGGTTTGATTTTCGAATTGCCCATACTGGCGTATTTTTTGGCCAGGGTGGGTTTTGTCAGCAGTGCTTTTCTCCGCAACAACCGCCGTTTGGCCGTTGTGGTGAATTTTATTGTGGCTGCCATCATCACGCCTTCTGATGTGAGTAGCATGTTTTTAATGGCCATCCCGCTTTTGCTCTTGTATGAATTGAGTATTTGGGTGGTGGTACGCGTAGAACGTAAAAATGCAGCTATTTTAGCCGATTGATATGGAATGGATGACAAAACAACTGAACATCGGCAGTGACCATGCCGGTTATGAACTCAAACAACAGCTTCTGCCCTTGCTACAACAGTGGGGTTTCGACTGTCGCGATCACGGTGCCCACAGTGCCGAATCGGTTGATTATCCCGATTTTGCCCATCCGGTGGCTGAAGCGGTAGCCACAGGCCAAGGATTGGGCATTTTGATTTGCGGGAGTGGCAATGGGGTGTGCATGGCCGCCAACAAACATGCAGGTATCCGTGCGGCCTTGTGTTGGGAAGTGGAATTAGCGCGCTTGGCACGACAACATAACGACGCCAACATCTTGTGTGTACCGGCACGTTTTGTATCAACAGCAACCGCAGTGGCCATGGTAGAGGCCTTTTTAAGTACAGCCTTTGAAGGTGGTCGCCACCAAAACCGTATCAATAAAATACTATGTTGAGAAATTGGGGATGGCGTTTGTTGCTTTTGGCGCCTTTGTATGCCGGGGCGCAAACCGAAGCAGAATTTTTACCACACAGCTTACATGCCGATAGTTTGCGGTACGATTTGGGAGTCCTTACTTCTCCCGAAATGGCTGGACGTGGAACGGGGCAACCCGGTTACCAACAAGCAGCAAGTTATGTGTCGGCGCGGCTCGAAGCCTGGGGTTTCGAAGCCTTTGAGGGAAAAAAACTCGCTGAAGACGGCAATCCCTTTGGTTTGTCGGTGCCGTACCTCGCCACCCAATTGCGGGGTGCCAAATTGCAGGTAGGTAAGCGAAAGTTTAAAATGGGCAAGGATTTTTTTGCCACAGGGGGGTTGAAAAATGGCGTGGCCGAAGTAAATGAGTGGGTGGCCGTGGGTTATGGCCAAAATGCTGGCAAAGGTGAATCCATGTTTCGACCCGAAGCCGTCAAAGGAAAATGGGTATTGGCTGCGCCAGGTACTTTCAGTGCTGATGGAGCATTGGAGGCCACTTTTTGGCGCGAACAATACAGGGCATTGGCCAATGCAGGCGCTGCAGGGGTAGTGGTGGTGCATCCGAACTACAAAAAAGAAGCACCTGCATTGCTTGAACGCTTGTTAGAAGAACGCATCAGCCTGCAACTTACTGATGGGGAAAAAGGCAGCAGCATGGGCAATGTGCCCGTGGTGGTGTTGTCGCCCAAGGCCTATAAAAAAATGCTGCGCCAATTGCATTTGAAATCGAAGCAAATGGAACGGGATGCCGTTGCTTTTGCCAAAGGCAAAAAGTTGACCAAAACATTGACTCTTGAGGTGGATTTGTTGGAACGCGATTTTGAAGCGCCCAATGTAGGAGGCTACATACGCGGTACCGACGCCAACAACGAATGGATCATGATTACCGCCCATCTCGACCATTTGGGAGAACACCATGGGAAAGTGTTTCAAGGGGCCGACGACAATGGTTCGGGTTCGGCAGCTTTGTTGTCGGTTGCACGGCAATTGGCCGAATGGCGCGACTTAGGCGTTCAACCGCGCAGAAACATCGCGCTTTTTTGGTTTTCGGGTGAAGAAAATGGCTTGTTGGGCAGTCGCTATCTCAGTCAAAACATGCCCATGCCCAGCGATATGGTGGCGGCCAACATCAATGTTGACATGATTGGTCGTTATGACGATAAGCACGATACCAGCAGCCGCTATGTTTATTTGATTGGAGCCGACCGCATCAGTCAGGATTTGCACGACGTGGGCGAAGCAGTGAATGCCCGTTGTTGCAATCTTGAACTCGATTATACCTACAATGATCCGCAGGACCCTAATCGGTATTATTTCCGGTCGGACCATTACAATTTCGCCAAACTGGGTATTCCCAGCGTATTTTTCTTCAGTGGCGTGCATGCCGATTACCACAGGGAAACCGACACCATCGAAAAAATCAATTTTGCCCGTATGACCTACATCACCGAATATTTGGTGTATACCGCATGGGAATTGGCCAATCGCAGTCAAAGACCAAAGCCGAAAAAATGAGTGCCGTTGAACAGTTTATGGCGGTAACGCAAACCAAGGCATTTGACCTGGAGCACCGCCGCAAAATCAATTTCAACATGGGCAAATACGAGGCGGCTGTTCAAAATGGCAAGCAGCGGTATGCCGACTTGGAATTGGCACGGGAGCGGGCAAACTTTCTGAAATGGAAAGCCATTGAAAATATGGAGGCCTGTTTGCTTCAATTCGAAAGTAATTTTGCGGCCAACGGTGGCAAGGTCATCTGGGCGCAGGATGCCGATGAAGCCATCAAAGAAATTTTAAAGCTCTTCAAACGGGCATCAGGCAGGTCGGTGGTCAAGTCGAAGAGCATGGTTACGGAGGAGATTCACCTCAACGATGCACTTGAAAAGAATGGCATTGAAGTAGTGGAGACGGATTTGGGTGAATTCATTCAGCAGCTCGATGGTGAACCGCCGTACCACATTGTTACACCTGCCATGCACAAATCGAAAGAAGATGTGGCAGCGTTGTTCCACAAAAAGCTCAATACAGCTCCCGACCTTGATCCAGAAACCCTGACAGGCATTGCGCGGAAATTGCTGCGCGAAAAATATGTACAAGCAGAGGTAGGCATTACCGGTGCCAATTTTATTGTTGCCGATACAGGCAGTATTGCCATTACTGAAAATGAGGGAAATGCCCGTTTGAGTACGGCCTTTCCACGCATGCACATTGTCATTGCTGGCATTGAAAAGGTGATTCCATCGGTAAACGACTTGGATTTGTTTTGGCCTTTGCTGTCGACACATGGCACCGGACAGCATCTTACCGTATACAACACCCTGCTCAGCGGTCCGCGTCGTGCCGGCGAAACCGATGGTCCGGAAGAGATGTACGTGATTTTGCTCGACAATGGCCGTACCAACATCCTCGAGGATACCGAGCAGCGCCAATCATTGTATTGCATTCGTTGCGGTGCCTGCTTAAATGCCTGTCCGGTATACAAAAACATAGGAGGCCACAGTTACGGTACAACGTACAGCGGCCCTATAGGATCGGTGATTACGCCACATTTACAGGGCATGCAGCAATTCAAGCACCTGAGCCAAGCCTCTTCGCTTTGCGGCAATTGTACTGCTGTGTGTCCGGTAAAAATAGACCTGCACGAATTGTTGCTCATCAACCGCAGGCAGTCGGTAGAGGATGGGTTAGAAGGCAAGGCCGAAGCGCGGTTGTGGAAATATTGGCGGAAGGCCATGTTGAGTCGGCGTTTGACCGATTTGGTAGGCGGAAAAGTCAAAAACGTCGCCCTCCAATACATGTTCAGCAAGGCTTGGGGCCAAAGGCGTGCCTTGCCCGAAGTAGCACCTAAATCATTCAACCAGTTGTGGCGCGAAAGGCGTCAACAAGCGTAAACATCATGCAGTTTAACAGAGAAGGATACAGCAACGAAACCCTGCTTTCGTTGTACGATGCCCTGGTTTTGCCCAGGATGATTGAAGAAAAAATGCTCATTCTGCTCCGCCAGGGCAAGGTGAGCAAGTGGTTTTCGGGCATTGGGCAAGAGGCCATTGCTGTAGGGGCTACGCAGGCCTTGCATCCCGACGAATACATCATGCCTTTGCACCGCAACTTGGGCGTTTTTACGGGCAGAAACATGCCGTTGAACACCCTTTTTGCACAACTCCAGGGCAAGGAATCGGGATTTAGTAGGGGGCGTGAGCGGTCGTTTCACTTTGGCAGTCAGCCCCACCACATTGTGGGCATGATTTCGCATTTGGGGCCCCAATTGGCCATCGCCGATGGCATTGCATTGGCGCACAAGCTGGGAGGAGAGGGCAAAGTTGCCTTGGCTTTCAGTGGCGATGGTGGCACCAGCGAGGGCGATTTTCACGAGGCGCTCAATGTGGCGGCGGTTTGGGAATTGCCGGTGATTTTTTTAATCGAGAACAATGGTTATGGTTTGTCGACCCCGTCGAGCGACCAATTCCGATGCAAGCAATTTATCGACAAAGGCATCGGTTACGGCATGGAAGCCGTGCAGGTGGATGGCAATAACCTGCTAGAAGTGCACCGCACCGTGCGCGAGCTGGCACAGTCGATGCGCGAAAAACCGCGCCCGGTGCTGCTCGAATGCATCACTTTCCGCATGCGTGGGCACGAAGAAGCATCGGGTGTGAAATATGTGCCTAAAGAATTGCTCGATACCTGGGCCGAAAAGGACCCAGTGCTGCATTACGAAAACTGGTTATTGGCCGAAGCGGTACTGACTGCCGAAAGCAAGAACAACATCAGGGCCAAACATCAGGCGGCTATTGACGCTGCCTTGCAGGAAGTGTTTGCTGAGGCGGAAATAAAGCCCGACCTGCAAACCGAATTGCGCGATGTTTATGCGCCACATGTACAAGTGGTGACAGAAGCGGCCGGTACCACAACCGAAAAGCGTTTGATCGACGCGATCAGCGATGGTCTGCGCCAAGCGATGGAAAATCATCCACAACTGGTATTGATGGGGCAAGACATTGCCGAATACGGCGGCGTATTCAAAATTACACAGGGATTTGTTGAGCAATTTGGCAAAGACCGGGTGCGCAACACTCCGTTGTGTGAATCGGCCATTGTAGGGGCCGCATTGGGCCTGTCTATCAAAGGCTACAAGGCCATGATGGAAATGCAGTTTGCCGATTTTGTAACGGTAGGTTTCAATCAGATTGTGAACAATTTAGCCAAAATGCACTATCGCTGGGGGCAAAATGCCGATGTGGTAGTGCGCATGCCTACCGGAGCTGGTGTAGGTGCCGGACCTTTCCATTCACAATCCAATGAAGCATGGTTTTTCCATACGCCGGGCTTAAAAATCGTGTACCCCTCGAATCCATACGACGCCAAGGGCTTGTTGCTCGCGGCTTTCGAGGATCCCAATCCATATCTGTTTTTCGAGCACAAGGCCTTGTACAGGAGCATCAGCGGCGAAGTGCCCGATGCGTATTACACTGTTGAAGTAGGAAAGGCTGCTGTGGTAGCAGCAGGAACCGAGGCCACTTTGATTACCTATGGTATGGGGGTGCACTGGGCCCGTGAAGCAGTAAAAGAGATGGGCGCCTCGGTAGAAATCATCGATTTGCGCACATTGCTGCCCTGGGACCGAGAAACAGTATTGGCCTCGGTGAAAAAAACGGGCAAAGCCTTTGTGCTCCACGAAGACACCCTTACCGGTGGCATCGGTGCGGAAATTGCAGCCGTGATTGCCGAAGAGGCGTTTCAGTGGCTCGATGCACCGGTGATGCGCCATGGATCTTTGGATACACCCGTGCCTTTTGCGGTCCCACTTGAACAGCAGTTTTTAGGTGTTGACCGTTTTAAAAAGCAATTAAATAAGTTGCTTTCATTTTAAACTTGGGCAGAAAGCCATAAATTAGCCAAGTTAACCTAGCGTGTTGCGATGAGAAAACGTTTATTCCTGTTGTTTTTCGGCCTTTTCTGGGGTGCTGTAGTGATAGCTCAACCTACCAACCTGCCTCCCGGAGTGTCGATTAAGTTTTTTACTTCTTTTGAAAATCCGAATCCTTTCGATAGCGTAAACAGCGTGGGTACCCCCGGTTGGGTGGCTGATCCAACATATCGTTTCCCTGCTGGTGCTGGACAGGCATTGCGAGGACGTTACGATCAAAACACGGTAAATACCCTTACTACCTTGCCTTTTTCCACTGTTGGTCAATTCAAGGTGTGGCTTGATTTCGCACACATTTGTAAAATTGAATTCCTTGATTCGGCTGTGTTGCAGATTTCAACCGATGGCGGAAACACTTGGCAGGCGCTTACTGGTCAAAGTTGCAGATACCTAGGACAGTCTGCTGACTTCAGGAACAATGGGCGCTTTTCACACTTTAGTTATCCTGCAGAATGGTTGCCCAGTAATTTAAATGCCGTTCCTACGCAAGGCTGGTGGAAAAACGAGCGCTTCGACCTTTCTGCAGTAGCCAGTAACCAGGCAGATGTTCGTATTCGTTTTCGGATGCGCGACAACAATAATAATGGAATGGGTTTACCAGCACCTGGTGGCTATGGCTGGCTGCTCGACAGTGTGATGGTGACCACTGCTTTTTCGGAAGTGATTCCTCCTTTGATTAACCATACGCCTTTGAGCGGATTGCAATTCAATATTCGCCAAAACATCAGTGCGTTGGTAAGCGATTCGCTGGGTTGCGATTCAACAGGTGTAAGCGATGTGTGGGTATTTTATACGGTCAACAGCAGCGCACTTGATTCTGCGCAAATGACCCGCCAGGGTTTGACCAATACTTGGTCGTTTTTGCTCGATACCAACCGGGTACAAGACGGCGATACGGTGCGCTATTTTTTGCGTGCCCGTGACTCATCTCCTTTGTTGAACACCAAGTATGCACCTACCAACGGTGGTCCTGGTGGTGGTGTGTATACTTACTTGGCATCGTTTTTCCCAACCATGACGCACACGCCCATTACCGGACGACAGTTTTCGCCAGGGCCTTTTGTAATCAACGCGAATGTTTCGGATGCGTCGGGCATCGATTCCGCTATTTTAAATTACCGCATCAACAATGGCGCCTGGTTGCAACGCAAGATGCCTTTCGTTTCGGGGACTTTGTACCGAGATACTATTTTTACCATCGACGGTGATACGGTAGATTATTATTTAGATGCGGTAGACTCTTCGGCACGTCGTTTCCGCCGGCAGTTGCCTGATACGGCAGCCTCTTGGCGCTTTATTGCATCGGGCAGTCCCGATGTAGAATGGCCCAGTACTTCGGCCCAATGCGATGTGTATTTGGGAGCCATCTTCAATCTCGGTCCGTTCAACGTAGGTGTTCGTGCACTTGATGGTTCGGGCATAGATACGGTGTATTTGTACTACCGTGTGAATAGTGGTGCCCTTGATTCGGTAGGCATGGTGCGCAACAATGCGGCTGGTGCTTTTTGTAATTGGGTTGGTACCATCCCAGCTGCCAGCGATAGTGATACTATATCGTATTATGTACGTGCCATTGATGCCTCGCAGCGCAATAATTTCACCATCAGTCCCGATACGGTGAATTTGCGTCAGTTTGTGGCCTTGGGTGGCATTCGGTTCCCGTTCACCGACAATTTTGATGCATCGGACGTATGGAGAGGCTGGGTGGCAACGGGTTCGTTGAGCAGTCCGGTATTAACACCCGGTGGCTGGTTGCGTGGTGCTCCTGCTAAAAGCACGATCAACAGTGCGCGCTCGGCACCTAACGCTTGGATGCCTGGTCCACTGAACGGCAACTATCCTAACAACGCCTGGTACATCTTAGAGTCGCCCGTTTTTGACTTCAGCACCGCACAAAATGCTACCTTGTCGTTTTGGCAGTGGCGCGACATCAATAATGGTGGTGCCAACCCGTCTCCCGGCATTCCGGGCACGGGCGATGGTTTTTGGATTGAATATACTACCCAGGTGAATGCCACAGTGCCTACTTGGATCAAGCTGGGCAATGCACAACCAACCGATACCAACCAAATCAACTGGTACAACCGTACCAATATTTCGGGTTTGCAAGGTGCTTTGAATGGTGCATGGGATGGGAACAATAGCGGTTGGGAACGTTCGGTTCGTCGTTTGATTGAGCCTGCTTTCCAGGGAGCCAATGGTGCCGCCAGCGTGCGTTTCCGCTTCGTCTTCCGCTCAAATGCCTCTGTTCAGGCCAATGGTGTAGCCATTGATGATTTTTCAATTGTATTGCCATTGCAGCGCGATCTATCAGTAACAACTATTGCCAGCAACGCGAATAACACACCTATTTCAACCGCGAACAACAATTACCAAGTTATTGCAGGCGATCCGGTGGTGGTGTATGCTCGATTGCGGAACCTCGGTTTGCAAAACATCGATACGATTATTCCAGTGGTGGTAGAAGTGGGTACCTATAAAGACACAACCTATCTCAATCCGGGATTGATACAACCCAATGCTTTTTCAGGTTTGGCTTTGCGCTTGGACACCATTCCTGTAGCACCCGACCGTTGGTTTACCGTAAAGGTGTATTCAATTTGGGCACCTGATGAAGATCGCGCCAATGACACATTGATGGTGGATATGTATGGTGTGCCCCAAGTGCCGGTGCCATCCAATGATAATTTTGATGGTGTTGACAACTGGTTGCCTATCGCCAGTGGAACTTCTCCCATTTTGTGGGAACGTGGTGTGCCAACAGGCTCGCAATTGAATGCAGCTGTTTCACCTCCAAATGTTTGGGGTACGGTGTTGAGTGGAGCTACCCCTACGAGTACCACCAGTTACCTCTTGTCTCCGTTGTTCGACTTCAACAATGCAGTAAATACTACCTTGAAGTTTAGAATGAACCGGAGGTTGGGTACTGCTGGCGCCGTGCGCATCAGTTTTGCTGATGGTTTGTTTACCTCTTGGCAGCGTTTGGGCAATGTGAACGATCCGGAAGGCATCAACTGGTACAATGGTACTTCGGGTGTTATTGGCGGTGTGACGGGGCCGGTTTGGAACGGCCAATCGGGCAATTATGTTGAACACACTTTGGAATTGCCATCGGTATTCAATTACCGTTTGGGCAGAGGGGTGCGCTTCCGCATTGAATTCCAAAGCAGTGCCATCGGTTTGAATGAAGGTGTAGTAATTGACAACTGGGAAATTTTGCCTCCGCCTCCACGCGAAATTGGTTTGACAGCCATTTTGGGTCCAGTTCAATGTCCCGATAGTTTGAAAGCTATTGATACCATTCGGGTGGCAATCCGCAACTATGGTGGAGATACCCTCTACCAAGTGCCTTTCAACTTCAACTTCAATGGTGGCCCCGATTTCCTGACCAATGATTTCATTTACCAGGATACGATTCCGCCAGCAGCAACACGCATCGTTACGCTTCCTGGATTTGCTTCGCCTCAACCCGCTGCGAACTATACCTTGCGTGTGTACACCAAACTGTCGAGCGATGCACGAACCTCAAACGATACGCTGGAGCGTTGTGTAAAAACCATACCGCCGGTAGATCTTTTGGTCACCCAATCGATTGTGCCTCCATCGGCCATTTGTTATCCAAGTGGTCCACGTCAGATGCGATTTGTGGTGCGCAACATTGGTCATACGGCTACTACCACCTTTACTGCAGGATTCCAGTTGGATTCGTTGCCACCAGTTACCCAAACGTTCAACAGGGTAATTGCGCCCAATGCATTCGATACTTTGACGATTACGGTGCCTGCGAACATCCCCAATGGCAACAGCAATTTGAAATTGTTTGTAAATGCTACCAATGATCCTGTACGTCCGAACGATACTTTGCGCCTCACGGTGTTTGGCCGATTGCCGGTATTAATCACGCATACCAATAATTTCGAGGCGGCCAACTCTCTCCAGTATTGTGTTTTCTCGAATGTAAATGCATTGGTAGATGTGGTTGACAACCGTACGCCGCGTTCGAACAACCAGAGCGATAAGGTGTTGTTCATGGGTACTTTTGCTTCGGGAACTACCTTCAATGCCACCGTACCTGCCAATCCTTGGGTAGACACATGGAATGGCCCATGGTTGTCGCGTGTGGCTTTCCCGGTTGAAACCGAGGGCCGCGACAGTATCCGCATCCGTTTCCGCATTTTGCAATTGGCAGGTGGCTCAAATGCTGGTGAACGCATTTCGCTCTTCAGGGTCGTGGCCAATGGACGTCAGATTGGACCAACCCTACAGCCAACAGCTGCAACGCCTGCCAACAACCCATATGTGCAATTCGATTTGCGTTTGGATACGGTTTATACACCGGGTCAGCCTTTGCTCATCGAATTCCAAAGCAAGTGCCGATACACTGCTTTGGCCACCGGTCCGAACCGGAATGGCAACTACATCGACGATATTGTGATTTACAATTCGATGCAGCATGGCGTGGAAGTATTGGATGTGACTTATTCACCTCCTTTCCCAAGCCAAACCACTCCAGTTACCGTAACTGCGCGGATCCGCAACGTGGGCAATACGGTGTTGAATACCGTACAAGCTAACCTTGAAATCAATGGTAGCGTTATTCAAACGACCAATGCGCCTTTGAACTTGCCTTTCATGGCCGATTCGGCGTATAGCTTTACCACTACTTTCAATCCGCTGCTTGGGCCAAACGATGTATGTGTATTTACTGCGCAACCGAATGGACAGCAGGATGGCTATGTGTTCGACGATACCTTGTGCACCGAAGCCACGGGCTTCCCTGTAATCAGTGCTTTCCCATATTGCAATGATTTTGAAGGGGCACAGCCGGCATGGTTGACACGAAATCCAGTGACTTTGCGGAACCAAGGCAATAACTTTGTTTTTGGTACGCCGCAAAAGGGCTTCATCAATGGGGCTGCAAGCGGTACAAATGCCTGGTACATCGGTCCCGACAGTTTATATGGCGCTTACGATTCATCGGCGGTGTACACGCCTATTTTTGAGGTAAACCAAGGGGAGTGTTACCAAATCAGCTTCAAAACCAAATACCTGACAGATTTCTGGGATCTCGATAAAACAAGTTTGGATACAGCGCTCTGGGGTGATGGTGCTACATTGGAGTATTCAACCGATGGCGGTAACAACTTCACCAATTTTGGCAGGTTAGATACGGTGGCTTTTGAATGGTACAATGGTGTTATCCAAGGACTTCGTCAGTTTACCAGTACGCCAGTTTCATTGGGATATGGTTGGGGTGCGCAAAGTGATTCGATGTGGATGACCATGCGTCAGGTATTCAATACCACCACCAATAACCTTGTGCTCTTCCGTTTCCGATTTGCTTCGGATGATGCGTTTCATGGAGAGGGATTTGCCTTTGATGATTTCTGTTTCGAGCTGATCCCTGGTCCTTGCGGATTGGTGAATGTGGAAGAAGAAAGCCTGAACGGTTTTGTACTCAAGCAAAACTATCCGAATCCATTCAGTGGAAGTACGACCATCGATTACATTCTGCCTGGCAGTGGCGATGTGAAAGTAAGCGTGCGCGATTTGTTGGGCCGCCAGGTATTCCAGGCGAACCAGGGTTTGCAGCATGAAGGCGACCATAGTATACAGGTTGATTTACAAAACATGGAAGCGGGTGTTTACTTCTACACTGTTAGCTTCAACGGCATGGAACAAACGCGTAAAATGATCCTCAGTAAATAAAATTCTAAAGCACAGAAAGAAAGGGGCTTCGGCCCCTTTTTTTTGTGATTGGTTTCGTTGATTCGTTTTACTTTTCTATATTTGCAATCCGTTTGGAAGCATGGCCAAAACCATGCGTAAATAAAGAAAGTTATGAAACAAGGTATCCATCCCGAAAACTACCGTGTGGTTGTATTCAAAGACATGTCGAACGAATACACCTTTTTGGGCAAATCAACTGCAGAAACACGTGAAACCATCAAATGGGAAGATGGCAATGAATATCCCCTCATCAAATTGGATATTTCGTATAAGTCACACCCATTCTACACCGGTAAGCAGGTGTTGGTAGATACAGCGGGTCGCGTTGACAAGTTCAATCAGCGTTACAAGCGCAAGTAAGGGTATACGCATACACAAGCCTCACCATTGGTGGGGCTTTTTTTTTGCCTGCAGGCGTCGTCAATTTGCTGTGAAGTTTGAGAAGGGTTGGTGATTTACGGTAGTTGCCTTGTATTTTTGAAAGATGAAAAAGTTCCTCCAGCTGCTGTTGCTTTTTGTGTATTTGGTTTTTGGCGCGGGCCATGTAAAAGCACAAGCGCTTGGTGAGGATACGGTGACAGTGATGACCTACAATTTGTTGTACTATGGGGCGAATACTTCTTTTTGCACCACGGGCAACAACAATCTGTTCACCAAAAACGGACACTTTCGTACCATCATCCAACATGTGCAACCAGATATTTTGGGTGTGCAAGAGATGAGCAGCAATGTAGGGACAACCTTGGGTTTTTTGAATGATGTACTCAATACCAATGGTGTTACGCGCTGGGCACGTGCCAACTTCATGAATACCACAACTTCCAATATCATCTGCATTCTTTATTACGATGCCACTAAATTCGGTATCACCCGACAGCAGCCGATTGTGACTCCCTTGCGCGACATTGTTTATTACAGGTTGTACTACAAGCAGATTCCGCCTGCTGGGGATACGGTATTTTTAAATGTGGCCGTCATGCACTTAAAGGCTGGTTCAACTGCTGGGGATGTGGCACAAAGGGGACAAGAAACGCAAGCTTTGATGAACTATCTCAACAGCCTGAATCTGCGTGAGAACCTGTTGGTAATGGGGGATTTTAATACCAATAGCAGCAGTGAGGTGGGGTATGGAAACATGGTGGGACATACCAATCCCTACATCCGGTTGATTGACCCCGTCAATCGGCCTGGAAATTGGTTCAACACCGCTGCTTTTTCCGATTTGCATACGCAGTCGCCACGGGTAACTGGCGATGATTGTAAGTCGGGCGGTGGTCTTGATGATCGTTACGACCAGATACTGATCAATGAATTTGTGCGCGCTGATTCGGCGCGTGTACGGTATGTGCCTGGCAGTTATCGGGTGATTGGAAACGACGGGCAACGCTTCAATGGCAATTTAAATGTGCCAACCAACCAATCGGCGCCGGCAGCGGTGATCAGTGCTTTGTACGAAGCCGCCGATCATTTGCCTGTGGTTGTACGTTTGCGCATCAATGCCGGAGCTGGCAGCAGTGTGCGGAATGATTTATCTGATTGGCTAGCGATTCGCGTAACTGGCATGGTAGGTGAGACACTCGAACTGCAAGGAGAATCGAATGCCGAACGGCTATTGGCCTATGAGCTGATTGATTTGCACGGGAAGCGATTGCTGAGTGGTGCGTGGGAGTTGCATCCAGGGCGTTTCGCTTTGCGCTTGCCACTCGATGATGTATTGCCGGGTATGTATCTGCTGCGTTTGCATACATCGAATGGACAACAACAGGTGTATCGTTTTATCAGGTATTAAGTTCGGGTGGCACAAAATCCTTGTTGTGCTCGTGGATGAAGGCGAGGAGTTGATCGCGCCCTTGTACCGAAATGGCTGATGTTTGAAAGACGGGTGGTGCCTCGGTCCACCATTCCAACATCCGCTTTTTAAACATGGCGATGTGTTTTTGCACGCTTGACGCACCCAATTTGTCGGATTTGGTAAAAACCAGCACAAACGGAATTTCGAGTTCGCCCAACCAAACGGCAAAATCGAGATCGGCTTTTTGGGGTTCGTGCCTGCTATCGATGAGTAGACAAACGCAAATAAGGTTTTCGCGTTTCTGGAAATAATGTTTGATCATTTTTTGCCATTCCTCGCGTGATTTTTTGGAGACTTTGGCATAGCCGTAGCCCGGCAAATCGACCAGGTACCAGCTTTTTTCAATGATAAAATGATTGACCGTTTGGGTTTTACCCGGACTGGAAGATGTTTTTGCCAGGCTTTTGTGCTGGGTGAGCATGTTGATGAGGGACGACTTGCCCACATTGGAACGGCCGATAAAGGCGTATTCCGGTTTATTGGGCGTAGGCATGTCCTTTACCATTACGCTACTTTTCACAAAAGTGGCTTCGAGCTTCATGCCTGCAAAGGTAGGCTTTCGGTTCGGGCCAAACAAAGGCGGCTTGCTATTGTCTATATTTGCAACAGATTATGGGAACAGAAAAAGTGGTGAAGCCTTATCCAGGCAAGGATGGGGGCAAGAAGGAGCAGGTTGCTTCGATGTTCGACAATATTTCGGGCAATTACGATTTGTTAAATCGGGTTTTATCGCTTGGTATTGATACCATTTGGCGCCGGCAGGCCATCAATATGCTGCGTGCTGATAAGCCTCAGCGCATCTTGGACGTGGCGACCGGAACAGCTGACTTGGCCATTGAAGCCTTGCGGATACAGCCCAAAGAGGTGGTAGGTGTAGACATTTCGGCAGGTATGTTGGCACACGGCCAGGAAAAGCTCAATCGCCGGAAATTGCAAGACCGCATCAAATTGGTGCTGGGTGATTCGGAGGGTTTGCCCTTTTCTGACCGTTCTTTTGATGCCGTAACGGTGGCTTTTGGCGTACGGAATTTCGAAAATTTGCATCACGGATTGCGCGACATTCAGCGCGTATTGCGTCCGGGGGGTAAATTGGTGGTGTTAGAGTTTTCAAAACCAAGGGTATTTCCGGTAAAACAACTGTTCGCTTTTTACTCGCGCTTTATATTGCCAGCTATCGGGAGGTTGATTTCGAAAGATCAGTCGGCCTACACCTATTTGCCCGAATCGGTGCAAGCATTTCCGGAGGGAAGTGACTTTTTAGCGCGGATGGAGGCAGCAGGGTTTGCAAATAATCGCGAGAAAAGACTAACTTTCGGCATATGTTCGATTTACGTTGGTCAAAAGCAGGCCTGATTGCCTGTATGCTGTTGCTTACGGTGGTAGCCAAGGCACAGCGAAACAACCCATTTTACGACAAAAAGCCGCTGCATTATGGCTTTTTGGTGGGCTTGAACTCCAGCACTTTTCACATGCATGTAGATGCATTTGATGCTGCACGGAACGATACCCTGCAATACATTGAGCCAGGCTGGGGCCCGGGTTTTCAGCTGGGCGTGATTGGTGATTTGCGTTTGAATCATCACATGACCCTGCGTTTAACGCCTACCCTGATGTTTTCGCAACGCAATTTGTTGTATTCATTCGAAAATCCCTTGTACAACATCCGGCGTGCAGTACAGGTAGCATCGGTTGATATTCCTTTGCTCATCAAGTGGCGCAGCGAGCGCATCAACAACTACCGCGTGTATTTGCTTACCGGAGCCAAATACGGCATCGACATGGCTTCGCAAGAGCGGGTGGTGGAAGATGTGGAGCGGGTGAAAACACTCCGTCATGATGTGGGCTATGAAATTGGACTGGGATTTGACTTCTATTTGCCCTATTTCAAATTTTCACCCGAAATCAAGTTTTCATCGGGATTGCGTAATATTTTGGTTCCCGAAAACCATGTATATGCCGCGCCAATCGAGGCTTTGCGCGCACGTACCATCATCATCTCTTTCAATTTCGAATAATGGCCGAGCTGGTACTGTTAACTGGTGCTACATCGGGCATTGGTCGTGCTACGGCATTGCTTTTGGCGAAGTCGGGCTACCGCCTTATCCTCACCGGCCGTCGGATTGAACGGCTGGAGGAGGTGGCAAATGCTTGCGCGGCTTTGGGAGCAACGGTAAAGACTTTGTGTTTTGATGTGCAAGATGCTGCGGCTACAGAAAGCCAGCTGGCTTCCTTGCCCGAAGCATGGACGAAAATCGACATCCTCATCAACAATGCTGGCTTGTCGCAAGGCTTGCAACCGGTACAGGAGGGGTTGTTTGACGACTGGGACACCATGCTCGATACAAATGTCAAAGGACTGCTCAGGATCAGTAAATGGGCAAGCCAGCAGATGATTGCAGGTGGGGCTGGCGGTCACATCCTGCATGTGAGTTCCATTGCGGGCAAGGAGGTTTATGCCAATGGCAATGTGTATTGTGCCAGCAAACATGCGGTGGAGGCGATTGCGAAAAGCATGCGGTTGGAGTTGAATCCCTACGACATCAAGGTGAGCAGCATTGCGCCTGGCTTGGTAGAAACCGAATTTTCAGAAGTTCGTTTCAAAGGCGATAAGGCGCGTGCAGCGCAGGTGTATGCCGGATATCAGCCGTTAACAGCCGAAGACATTGCAGAAGCCATTTTGTTCATGCTCAACCGTCCGGCGCATGTTAATATTGCCGATTTGACCATTTTGCCCCGCGCGCAGGCAAGTGCTACTTTGGTGAAAAAGCAGCTTTAGAACTTATTTCGCCACATTTGCGAAGCCACGGGCTTCACAGTACGTACATTGTATTTGGCGTTTTTCTTGGTGTTGTACTTGTTGATGATTGCTCCCTCTACACTGAAATAAATCAATTGTCCGATCGGCATGCCGGCATATACACGAACGGGCTGGGCACAAGAAATTTCGAGCGTCCAAGTGTTGCAAAAGCCCACATCCCCTTTGCCCGCAGTGGCATGAATGTCGATACCCAGGCGGCCAACCGATGATTTGCCTTCCAAAAAGGGCACGTGTGCATGGGTTTCGGTGTATTCTTCGGTTACGCCGAGGTAGAGGGTGCCGGGTTGCAATACAAATCCTTCGTTGGGAATGATGATTTCTTCGATCGGATTATCGGCTTTGGCGTCGAGCACACGTTCTTTGTAAACAGCGAGGTATCTCCCGAGGTGAACGTCGTACGAATTGGTGCCGAGGTTTTCGATACGGAAGGGTTCAATGAGGATATTGCCTTTTTCGATTTCTTCGAGAATGCGGCCGTCGGTTAGAATCATCGGTGCTAGATTTGGCCTGCAAAAATAGGGCATAACTCCCAAACAAAAGGGCAATTTCGCTGGAAAATGGAAAATGAGAAAAGATGCAGAATTATGTGCGTTTATGCCGTTTAAATGCGTATTTTCAACCCAAATGGCATGCGTGGGCTAGCCGTATTCCGAAAATTGAAGCATGCAAGCAAAGCAAAAGTTTGAAGGCAAAAGGGTGTTGATGCTGGGTTGGGAATTTCCCCCGGTGCAGGCTGGTGGTTTGGGTGTGGCTTGCTATGGTTTGGCCCGTGCCACACGGCATTTTATCGACATCACCTTTGTGGTTCCTCATTTTGATCCCCGGATGACCCTGGAGGGGGTTTCTTTTTTTGGTATGAACCAATTGGACCCATCCATTACCATTACAGATCCTGAGTTGAACCGTTTGCAAGGCGCCTTGCCTGAACTCGAATACTATCAATTGAGCGCTTCGGCTTGCGCTTCGGTTCGAAAGGGCTATCAAGTGCAAGAGCAACTGGGGAGGATGAGCTTTCAAGAGTTGTTCGCTGATAAAGAAGTGTATGGTCCGCGTTTATTGGCCAAAGTAAGTGCTTATGCCGAAGGCTTGGCCGAAGCATTTGGCGATGGCGAATTTGATTTGATTCACGCACATGATTGGCTGACCTATTTGGCAGGTGTGCGTTTAAAGAAAAAAACGGGCAAACCTTTGCTCTTGCATGTGCATGCGTTGGAAACCGACCGCGCTGGTAAAGATGCCCGAAACACCATGTATTACGTGGAGCGCTTTGGTATGCAAATGTGCGACCGCATCATTGCTGTGAGTGAATACACCAAACAGAATATCATTGAATTGTATGGCATTCCCGAAGAAAAAATAGAAGCCATACACAACGGCATAGACCCACAACCTGTATTTCGGCAGGAGCATTTGGTGCCCGAAAAAATTGTGGCCTTCATCGGACGACTTACCCACCAGAAAGGGCCTTACCATTTGCTTGAGACCGCTGAAAAGGTCATCAAGCGTTATCCGGAAGTTCGATTTGTGATTGCAGGAACGGGCGAAAAACTCAAAGAGTTGATTGACTGGACGGCATTCAGGGGTTTGAGTCGCCACTTTTTGTTCACCGGCTTTGTGGCCCGGGCCAAAGTGGAACAATTGCTTGCCGTTGCCGATGTGTATTTTATGCCTTCGGTTTCGGAGCCCTTCGGTTTGTCGGCCCTTGAGGCTGCTCAATTCAGGGTGCCCTGCGTTATCTCGAAACAATCAGGTGTGGCTGAAATGCTCACCCATGCACTCACAGCCGATTATTGGGATACCAATTTGTTTGCCGATCACATTGTGCGTTTGCTCAGTGATGAGGCTTACCACCGCAAAATGGTGGAAGACATGGAGGGAGATCTCCAGAATATTTCATGGGATGATGCGGCGACCCGTGTCATCAGACAATACCGCAAATTTCTACTCAACGAATAATTTATGCCAGCCCTTTGTTTGTATTTCCAGTTGCATCAGCCTTACCGTTTGAAATCGTATGATTTTACGTCGATTGGGGTAGACAATGCTTATTTCGATGAAACCATGAACGAGGGCGTGCTGGATTGGATGGCCGACCACTGCTATTTGCCGGCATTGGAAAGTTTGCAGCTCATAGCAGAGCAGTCGAAGGGTGAATTTAGGGTCAGTTTTTCCGCTTCAGGTACCGTTCTTGAGCAATTTGAAAAGTACAGGCCTGATGTATTGGCGGCATTTCAAAAGTTACATCAAACAGGTTGTGTAGAGTGGGTGGGTGAAACCTATTACCATTCACTTGCGAGTTTGTACAGTTGGACCGAATTTGAACGCCAGGTAAAAATGCAAGTGGCCAAAATCAATGCCTTGTTTGGTGTGCAGCCTGTGGTTTTTAGAAATACAGAACTACTGTTCAGCAATGATTTGGTGAAAGAAGTTGTACGCCTTGGGTTCAAAGGCATCTTGGTGCCATCAACAGAAAAGTTGCTGCGCCAAAGAAGTCCGAATCATGTGTACAAAACCCCTTTGTCGAACAAACTTTTGTGTTTGCCCAAGAACAGCACCCTAACCGCTGAAATCAGCAGACACTTTTACGCAAAAGATCATCCGCATAATTTGCTGCCGGCACGCACTTTTGTGCAGTGGCTCGATGAGTTGCCCGCTGATGCTGATTGCGTGAATTTATTCATGGATTTTGGGGTTTGGAGCGAACAACCTGATGGAGAAACCCAGATCCGCGATTTTTTCAAACAAATGGCCCGCATGGCGACAGCCCATGGGCATGCCTTTGTCTGGCCGTCTGAATTGATTTCCAATGTGCCGGCACAAGGGAAGTACGATGTGCCTTCGGCCATCACCTGGTCGTATCCCGAATACAACTTGAGCTATCTGACCCAAAACGATATCCAGCAAGAAGCTATTAATCGGTTGTTTGAATTGGAAGAGGCGGTGGTGGCCAAAGGCGATCAAAAATTACTTGCCGACTGGGCGCGCCTGCAGGCAAGCGATCATTTTTTCTACATGACCCATAAATTCGATGAGAAAGGGGAAAAGAATATGTTCTCCCCATACGCATCTGCCCACGATGCTTACAATTACTTTCTCAATGTACTTACCGATTTAGAATTGCGGGTTCGGCGCTCCTGATTTTTTTTGACCACAAAAGAAAAGGGCTACCTCTATGAGGTAGCCCTTTTTCATTCATCGGGATGCAGTTATTTGCGCACCACAAGCTGACGAGCAATTTGTTCGTGTCCGTTGCTGATACGGATGTGATACAAACCTTCGGCCCAGTCTAGCACTTGGAGTTGCAGTTCACCTGCTGATTGAACTTTTTCCTGGAGACTGGTTACCAATCGTCCACGACCGTCGTAAACGGTCACATTCAAATCACCAGGGGTTTCAAAGGTGTAGGCAATGGTAGCCACACCTTGTGCAGGGTTGGGGTACACTTTGATGGCTGCATTGAGCGCACCAGGTTCAAATACGCTCACGCCGCAAGCCACACAACGTCCGAAACAAACTACTGGAACGGTCACGTTGGAGGTGCCAACCACAACAAAACGGTTGTTGTTTTGGGCACAGGAAGCAGGTACTGATTCATCGAAACCGGCTCCCCATTGGTTGCCGTTGATGAATTTGTATTCGTACGTGCTATTGGCTGGCAGTTGGGCTGTATACGTGTACAATCCATTGCCTTGGCTTACCATGGGTGTTGCATTTGGACTCCAGCCTTGGAAACTGCCAGCAATGTGAATGCCATTGGCTGAAATGGTTTCGCGGCTCATATCAACCTGGAAAGTTACACTCACCAGTTGCGGAGGCGTTACAACAGTGCCACCAAAATACACTGAGTCGGCATGGAAAATAGCCCCTGTACCATTGCTACCGAATGCGTAGAAAATAGACAGCATGTTGTAGGTATTCGCAAAATTGATAGGCGCGGTACCGGTGGCTTGGTTTGCAAAATCGAACACGAGTGTTTGCCAGCCCGTGGCAGTGGTAGTGGCTTCTGTTTCTACCGAAATGGTAGGTACACCTGCTTGTTCAGCTTTCAAACGCACCACTACACCTGCAGCAGGTGCATGTACTTTTACCGACATTGTTGTTGCGCCTGTAGCAAATGGAATGGCTGTTGCAAGTCCATTGACAGGCGTGATGGTAGTGCCTGCCCATGTTTGAGCTCCTGCCGTTTTTTCAGTACGCAAGGTGGTATTGTTGGGATCTGTAGGCGATGGTGCCAATGCAGATGCATTGCCGCCAAAGTCGGTGAAGACGTAGTTCAAGGCCGTATTATCCCAAGTAATAGGCAAGTTGATGGGCGTTGGGGGTGGGCCTGTAGGCGTGCCGCCAAAGAATACCGAATCGGCGTAATAAATGTCGCCATTGCCAGCCGTACCAAATGCGTAGAAAATGGAAAGCACATTGTAGGTGTTGGCAAAGTTGATGGGGGCGGTACCGCTTGCCTGATTTGCAAAGTCGAATACCAATGTTTGCCAGCCCGCGGTGGTGGTAGTGGCTTCGGTTTCTACCGAAATGGTAGGAACACCTGCTTGTTCAGTCTTGAGGCGTACAACTACACCAGCTGCAGGGGCATGCACTTTTACCGACATGGTGGTGGCACCTGTTGCGAATGGAATGGCTGTTGCCAAACCATTTGGTGGAGAAAGTGTGGTGCCTGCCCATGTTTGAGCGCCAACGGTCTTTTCAGAGCGCAAGGTGATGTTGGTGGTGTCGGTTGGAGAGGGTACTAGCGCCGAAACGTTGCCGCCGAAGTCGGTGAATACGTAGTTCAAGGCTGGGTTGTCCCAAGTAATGGGAAGGCTAATGGGGGTAGGAGGTGGACCTACTACGCCACCGCCAAAGACTACCGAATCGGTGTAATAAATGGCACCGGTTCCTGCTGATCCAAAGGCGTAGAAAATCGACAACATATTGTAAGTATTGGCGAAATTGATTGGTGCAGTTCCAGTGGCTTGGTTGGCAAAATTGAACACAAGCGTTTGCCAACCCGAAGTGGTTGAAGTGGCTTCGGTTTCAACCGATACCGTGGGAACACCGGCTTGTTCAGCCTTCAAGCGAACCACTACTCCCGATGCAGGTACATGTACTTTTACCGTCATGGTGGTTGCGCCACTGGCAAATGGAATGGCGGTAGCCAAACCTACTGGCGGCGTAATGGTTGTTCCTGCCCAAGTTTGGGCGCCTACCGTTTTTTCAGTGCGTAAGGTGATGTTGGTGCTATCGGTAGGCGATGGCGCCAAAGCCGATGCGTTGCCGCCAAAATCAGTGAATACATAGTTCAAAGTTGCATCATCCCAAGTAATAGGCAAGTTGATGGGTGTAGCAGGAGGCCCTACGATCGATCCACCGAAGAAAACAGAGTCGGCATAGTATATTGCACCCGTGCCTGCTGTGCCGAAATTGTAGAAAATCGAAAGTACATTGTAAGTATTGGCAAGGTTTAAAGGTGCGGTGCCAGCGGCTGCATTCGCGAAGTTGAATTCGAGCGTTTGCCAGCCTGCTGCTGTGGTGGTAGCTTCGGTTTCGACCGAGATGGTGGGAGTGCCAGCTTGTTCGGCTTTCAGACGTACAATAGTGCCAGCTGCTGGTGTATACACTTTCACCGAAAGGATTGTTGCGCCCAGAGCGAATGGGATAGGTGAGGTTAATCCAGTGGTTGGGGTAATTGTGGTACCCGCCCAAGTTTGGGCACCAGTGGTTTTTTCCGAACGCAAGGTCATATTTGTGCTGTCGGTTGGCGAAGGCGCCAAAGCCGATACGTTGCCGCCAAAGTCGGCAAAGCTGTAGGTAATGGTAGGGTCATCCCAGGTGATGGGCAAATTGATTACAACAGGTGGTGGACCCACGGGGCCGCTTCCGCCAAAGAACACTGAGTCGGCATAATATACTGCACCGCTACCCGCTGTTCCAAAGTTGTAGAATATAGACAGTACATTGTAGGTATTGCCAAAATTCAAAGGTGCCGTGCCTGCCGCATGGTTGGCAAAGTTGAATTCGAGTGTTTGCCAGCCTGCTGCTGTAGTAGTGTCTTCGGTTTCAACCGAAATGGCTGGTGCGCCAGCTTGTTCGGCTTTCAGACGAACGATGGTGCCGGCCGCAGGCGTATACACATGAACTGAAATGGTGGTAGCCCCCGTAGCAAATGGAATGGGCACGCCCAATCCGCTGGTAGGTGTAATGGTGGTACCTGCCCATGTCTGAGCTCCTACAGGCTTTTCAGTGCGCAAGGTGGTGTTGGTACTATTGGTTGGCGATGGTGCCAAAGCCGAGATGTTGCCACCAAAATCGGTGAAGCTGTAGGTTATAGAACTGTTATCCCATGTAATCGGCAAGTTTACGAGCACAGGTGGTGGACCAACCGGACCGCTTCCGCCAAAAAATACAGAGTCGGCATAAAAAATGCCGCCATTGCCTGCTGTGCCGAATGCGTAAAAAATCGACAAGATATTATAAGTGTTGGCAAAGTTAATCGGCGCTGTTCCGGCAGCTTGGTTGGCAAAATTAAATTCGAGTGTTTGCCAGCCTGCTGCTGTAGTGGTGTCTTCGGTTTCAACCGAAATGGTTGGTGCGCCAGCTTGTTCGGCTTTCAGACGAACGATGGTGCCGGCCGCAGGCGTGTACACGTGAACTGAAATGGTGGTAGCCCCCGCAGCAAATGGAATGGGCACGCCCAATCCGCTGGTAGGTGTAATGGTGGTACCTGCCCATGTCTGAGCTCCTACAGGCTTTTCAGTGCGCAAGGTGGTGTTGGTACTATTGGTTGGCGATGGTGCCAAAGCCGAGATGTTGCCACCAAAATCGGTGAAGCTGTAGGTTATAGAACTGTTATCCCATGTAATCGGCAAGTTTACGAGCACAGGTGGTGGACCAACCGGACCGCTTCCGCCAAAAAATACAGAGTCGGCATAAAAAATGGCGCCATTGCCTGCAGTGCCGAATCCGTAAAAAATCGACAACATATTGTAGGTATTAGCGAAGTTGATTGGTGCTGTTCCAGTAGCTTGGTTGGCAAAATTAAATACCAGCGTTTGCCAGCCAGCCATGCTGGTGGTGGCTTCGGTTTCAACCGATATAGTGGGTACGTTTGCTTGTTCTGCTTTGAGTCGAACCACAATGCCCGATGCAGGCGCATGTACTTTCACTGAAATGGTTGTTGAACCGCTCGCAAACGGAATGGCCGAAGCTAAACCATTTGCAGGGGTAATGGTGGTGCCTGCCCAAGTTTGAGCGCCACTCGTTTTGGTTGACCTCAATGTGGTGTTGGTGCTATCGGTCGGCGATGGTGCCAAGGCAGAAACGTTTCCGCCAAAATCAGTAAAACTGTATGTGACAGCTTGATTATCCCAAGTGATGGGAAGATTGATTTGACCCATTGCCCCCAAACAGCTCAACAGGAGCACAGCCAGGGTGTAAATTGATTTCATACAAGGAGTTTTAGTAAAATTTACTATAAATGTATATTGAAAAATGTAGACCTCCTAATTTTTTCAGAATTTCTTGTGAAAATCCTTAGTCTAACCTCAATGAAGGTGGTATAGAATGTTGAATTCTAAATGCAATAGAAAGTGCTGCCGCACCCTTAATTCACTCGTCGCCGAGAGAATTGAGCCCCAATTGCATGCGGAGCAAATACAACAAGGCACTTTTCCATTCGGGAAGGTCGGTTGTGTCGAGAAAGGCCGTTGCAAAACCGTTGCCACAACAACTGCAGCCCTGGATCAGGTAAATGCATTGGTCGCCGTCGAGAAATATCTCTATACTTTCTCGCGTAGCCGCCGGCATTCCGCATGCATCGCATTCCATGAGACTGGCCGTCATGGGCAGCAATTTTTCGTCATCACCCAGCAAAATTTCCAGCTCTTCTAAAGGAATGCTGAGGTATGCGCAGTTGGAGAAATGGAAGCCTTGGGGACGTTTCATGACAGCAAATTAGAATGTGCTGTGCAATGAAGCAAGCACTTGAAAACAATTGCGCGAAAAATAATAGTAATGTAATGCTGATCTGTTTAGCTGGCGACATTACCGGTTTTTGCTACAATTTTGCGGATAACCGCATCGAGCTGGCAGGCAGCCATGTTGAGCTCATACAAGTAATGTCGCACTTCTGTCTGGCTCAGTGCCTGGTCTTGTTCAATCAGCTGTGTGATGCCTAGGATGTTCGCCAATGGAGCGCGTATCTCATGTGATTGTTCCCAGGCGATTTCCATTAGTTTTTTTGCTGACTGTGTAATTGTTGTTCATGTCGAATGCGCCTGCTCGCATCGTGGGCGAAGCAACCTACACAAACTACCTTTCCTTCTTCGTTTTTGATGGGATACATCCGTAAATCGATGGTCGGGGATTCGAGTAAGGAGGTCGGATGGTGCATCATGCGCTCCATTTTGTGGCCAGCAAAAGCCCCCGCATACATCATTTTCCATTCTTGAAACCAAGGTGCATCTGGATGATTTGCCAACAAACTGTCCTGCAGCAAATAATTATCATGCTTGGTTTGGGCGGCTTCATAAAAGCGCCTATTGGCTGCAAGGAGTATGCGATCGGAATCAATGGCCCATATCCAATCGTCACTCGCATTCACAACTGCCTCTATGGTGAACTCAAATTGGCTAATCGTGTCTTCAAGCAAGCGCTGCTGGGTAATGTCGAAAATGAGCATGCCCAAACCATCGGGCGATTTGTAACTACTAATGCGCAGCCATTGTTTTTTATGGGCATCGTAGTACTCGGTAATGTAGCGTGGTTCTTGCCATGCCTTTTCCAAGAGCGATTCCCACCAGGCACCATTCCGACGACGCAATACTTGCAAAGCATTTGCACCAATGACTTCCTCCTCATTCACCTGCAAATATTGCTACAATGCAGGATTGAGAAAGTTGATTTTCCGGTTGTTGCCAATGCCCAATACCATGTCGGGCATGCCTTGAAGCAAGCGTTCCAGCCTTTCCTGGGTTGCTATTCGGGCAGCTTCAGCCTCTACCGCCTCATGGGAGCTCATGATAAAATGGACCACTGCCGGCCCTGTTTCCTGTTCTATTTCGCTGATAAATTCTTTTACCCAAATGATACTGCCAGATTGGTGACGGTGTTACTTCAAAAGTTTCATCACCCCAATGGCTGGCGCCACAACTTCCAATTCATGGTGGTGCATGGTTTTCAGCATTTCTCTGTCAAAACTATACAAATCTGCAGCTGCCTGATTCGCCGCCAATATTTTTCCAACACCTTTGCGGGTAACCAGCATTGCATTTGGATTGTGCACAAATAAACTGCGGTAGTTTCTTTGGTCTTTGGCACGCTGATTTTCTAAAGTTTTCACAAAAAAATAAAGTAGCCCGGCTATTACAAGGATAAAAAACAGGCCTTTCACAATGCTGAAGTGCAGCATTTCCTTGATCGATGGCAATAGACTTTCTATTGCTAAGTCGCTGAAAATGATCCATATCATTCCAATCAGCATGTAGAACAAAGCAGTCATTTTGGCCATCTATAGCTTTTTTAGTTCAAGATAATAAATTTATGCTACATCCAGCTTCCAAACAATGGTTTTACGATCATCGCCAACAGACCAAAGCCGCGCTGTGTTGGCCGACCAAGCCAGTTTATTTACTGAATGACTGTGGGCTTGGCCTGGAAATTTCTCATAATCGACCACCTTCAAAAGTTCAAGGGTTTTGGCATCCCAAAACTTGATGGCCTTGTCGCGCCCAGCGCTGGCCACGATGCCAAGTTCGGGCAAGTGCAAAAGGTGGTTGATGGTAAACAAATGTGCTGGAATTTTCTCGAGGAGTTTGCCCGAACTGGTTTCCCAAACAGCTAAGTGGGCATCGCGCGAGCCGCTGAGCAAATATTTCCCCCCTGCCAGCCACAACAAACTGAATACTGAGTTGCTGTGCCCTTGCAATGTCATGATTTCTTTTCCTTGAAGATCGAGCAACCGAATGCTTTGGTCGCTGCTGCCCACAGCCAAAAGCGCTTCGGTAGGATGGATCGCCAAAGTGCGCAAGGCTGCACCTGCGGCCTGCACATGAAAATCGAGCAGCAAATCTTGCGCGCCTTCCTGGCTCCAACGGCTGAGCATGCCGTCGCCATGGGTGATGAACAAGTGCTTGTCAAGCCAAGCCATCGCAAACAATGGGGCAGGATTGCGCCGGTAAAGATGGAGCTCCTGGTTTTTCTCCAAATCTATGAGGTGCAGTCCTCCAGTATGCGTACCCAACAACAACGCCCGACCCTGTGGCCAATGCAGCATGCAGTAAATATTGTCGGCAACACGTGCAGCCAAGGTAGCATCGGTGCTTTCCGCCAGGCGCCAGTGCGCAACCATGCCATCTCCACCAGCCGTGAAAAAATCTGTCCCATTGGTGTCGCCTAAGAGGCTATACAGACAATCTTTATGGCCAATCAATCTATGTTCGGGGGTAATTCGTATTTTCATCTGTTATCTTTACCGCTTCATCTTATGCCCTTTGTCCATACCCTTGCGTTTGAGCCAACCGGCGAGTTGGTTGTTTGGCAAATCCAAGAAACCCCTGCCTGGTTTATCGATCAACTGAGTTTGTCGAAGGAGCTGTGGCATGAATTCCACCAAATTACGGCACAATCGGTTCGCTTGCAATGGCTGGCCAGCCGATTTGCCCTGCAGCAAGTCGCCAAAGCGCGCGACTTGGACATCCACAAAGATCATTTCGGAAAACCACATTTGGTGAACGACAGTCGATTTATTTCCATCAGCCATTGCCAAGGCTATGCCGCAGCCATTGCTTGTGAAGCGCCTGTGGGGGTAGATGTAGAAGTGGTGAGCAATCGGGTACAGCGTATCAAAGACCGTTTTTTATCGGCAACCGAGCAGGCTTTGCTGGGTCAAACCGATGCAGCGCTGATGTTGGCTTGGAGCGCCAAAGAATCGGTTTACAAAATGCACGGCGAAAAAAAGCTCCTTTTCAAAGAGCAAATAGTCATTGAAAAAAACGATCCCGAGGAGGGCTTGCTGCATGTGCGGTTGTACCTGCCATCTGTAGAACAATTGTTGCGGGTACGTTATCAATTTGTGCATGATTGTATTTTGAGTTGGGTGGTGTTGGATTGAGTGATACATTGGTCTATGCGTATATTTTTATTTCCTTTTTGGGTAGTGACAAGCGTTCTGGTAACTCTTTCTTGCAACCCCTGTGGAACTACCGAGCCCAATGACATTGAGCTGCGGCTGGATGCTTTAAGCAGCCGTGTTTTTGCCAAGTCAACCAACAACCAGTATCACGGCTTTTACGGTCCAAACGATACCATCGACCTTGACAGCATTACGGAATGGTATGTGCAGCTCACCGCAACCGGGCCACAAATTGCACAGGAATCAAAATCCCAATGGAGCTTTTTTCCAAAAGCCGTAGCCTGTGAGCCTGTACCTCCTCGTGTTTTTACGCGGCAAACGGGCAAGGGAATACTGGTTTTTACATCGGGCACATTGAACGCTTTGTATCCCGCTGGAACCACCATCACTGAGCTGTTTTATACCAGTCCTAGGCCGAACGAAGGCTGGAGGTTGGATACGGAAATTGCCGAACACGGCTTGGCGCGATTGGTGAATGGTGAATGGAGTCCACTGAGCTACTTTTTACGCACCACGCCTAACCCGGGCGCTATCAGCCAATTTACCTTTGAACTGTATATCGACAACGATACGTTGCGGTCGGTGACGCCTTTTATTCGCTTTTGAACGAGGCTGAAATCTCCTTTAACCGGCCGATTTCGGTAGCGTCTATTTTTTGATGGACATTAATGGCTGCGCTGTGCAGGTCAAAATCGCTGGCACCATCGAGTAATTCTTCCAGGTTGGTGCTGCGAATACCGCCACCGGCCAAAATACGCAACCTGCCCGCAGCCTGTTGTGCATATTCCAACAGTTTGGCTTTGCCAGCCAGTGCTGTGGTAGTACTGCCCGATGTCAAAATGTTGCTGCAACCATACTCTACCAGTTTTTCAATCGCAGGCAATGGCTCATGCAGTTGGTCAAAAGCCCGGTGAAAGGTCCATGCACCACCATCGGCTGCGGTAGCCAAGGTTTCAAGTGCCCATTCGTCTAAGTGGCCTTTGCTGTCGAGCACACCCCACACCCAGCCATCGGCACCGGCAGCGGCAAAATCGCGCACCGAGCTAGCCATTTTCCGAACGGTAAACCTATCGTAGACAAACGCTCCGGCTTGTGGGCGAATCATCACCAAAACCGGCACGCTTAAGGGGCGCCGCAAACTTTCGAAGCTGACCAAATCAGGTGTGAGGCCACCCACGGCATAATCGCGGCAGTATTCCAATCGGTCGGCTCCGGCTTCGTTGGCAAGGCGGAGGTCGGAAGGCTGGAAGCAGGCTATTTCGAGAAGGCGTGGCATGGTAGGATGGGACAAATTTACATTGTATCGGCTCTCTGAAGGCACTCAACAGGAAAACCCGCAAAGGCTTGGTGGGTTTTGAAGCACAGCAAGGTTCGGCAGGATGATGTTCGTATCAGCTCGCTGCTGGCACTGCTGCTTCGACTTTCAAAAGCAGGCGCTGCGTTTTTCGTTATCAGCCCTCTTGTCCGAATTTCTCACGGTACATATCGAGTGCATCTTCCAAGATTAGGATCGCCATATTGCGGTCGAGGAAATCTTCTACAATCACTGCTTTGTGTTCAAGCTTTTTGTAATCTTCAAAAAAGTTGCGCATCTCGCTGATGAAATGGCGGGGCAACTCCTTGATGTCATTGTAGTGATTGACACTTGGATCGCCGGCAGCCACGGCAATAAGTTTGTCGTCGGCTTCCCCTTGGTCTAACATCCGCATCACACCAATGACTTTGGCAGGCACAATACAAAGTGGCTGCACATCAATTTGGGAGAGAATGAGGATGTCGAGAGGATCGTGGTCATCGCAAAAGGTCTGGGGAATGAAGCCGTAATTCGCGGGATAATACACCGATGAATACAGCACGCGGTCGAGCCAGAGCATACCGCTGTCTTTGTCGAGTTCGTATTTGGCGCGGCTTCCTTTTGGAATTTCGATGATGCCGTTGATGAGTCCTTTGGGGTTGTAGTCGGTGGCACCATGGTGCCAGGGGTTAAAGCGTCGATGTTTCATAATACAATGGCACAAAATTAAATCATCTATGGTGTGCCCACCGACATTTTCGACGAATGCGGCAAA
>CAZNWC010000013.1:38672-67980 GCA_964577055.1 uncultured Chitinophaga sp.
GAACAACCTGGCGCGGCCGTATGGATTGAGCTCGATTTTTTGCTTTTCAGGCAACTCTGGAAGAGCCGCATTGTGGCGCGTACCGAAAGCGATACCTTTTTGAGTTTTACCGATGCCGGGGAACAGTTGCCTTTTTTCCTGCGCACGTGGGAACATGAGCACCGCCTCGAAGCCTTACCTATTGGGCGTACACGCATTACCGACCGGCTCACCTTTACCACCCCATGGTGGTTGCCCGATTGGTTGGCACGCCTCATCTTCAAAGGCCTCATGGCCTATCGCCAACCCATCTACAGGCGGGTATTTGGCAGATAAATTAGATGTTTAATAATTTTAACAAAAAAGTTAAACAAAATACGGAGTGGAAAATAGGCGGTTTCAGTCCCGCCTTTTGCGCGTTTAGACCGCTAAAATGCATTTTCAGTTGATATTCGGATAATTAGGTTGTTTAACGTTTAGAGAAAAAGATTAAACAAAGGCTTGGAAGTTTGGAAGTCCATGCGTACGTTTGTTTAACATTCATCGCTAAAAGGTTAAACAATGAAGCCGACCACATTTACCCACAAAGTCAAAGAGCATGCAGTAGCGCTCAAAGCCTACGCCCTGTATCTCACCCAAGACCGTGAGGATGCAAACGACCTGCTTCAGGAAACCTTTCTGAAGGCTTTCTCGAATTACACCAAGTTCACTGAGGATACCAACCTCAAAGGATGGTTGTATACCATCATGAAGAATACCTTCATCAACAACTACCGCCGCAAGGTAAAGCGGAATACTTTCCTCGACTCAACCGACAATGAATATTACCTCAACAGCATGAACCATTCAGACGTGAATGCTGGCGAGAAAAAAATGGCCATGGACGATATGCAAGCTGCCATCGCCAAACTCCCATACGAATTGCGCGAAGCCTTTATGATGAACTTCCGCGGATACAAATACCAGGAAATTGCCGATCACTTTGGTATCCCCATTGGTACCGTAAAGACGCGCATCCACTTGGCCCGTCAGGTTTTGAAGAAAAAGCTCAAAGTTTACGGCGATATGTACGGCATGCACGCAGCATAAATTAAAAAAATCGTAATATTATAGAGGAAAGCCAAACCAAGCTTTCCTCTTTTTGTTGGTAGGGTATTGCTTTAGTTATGTCTTCTAAGAAAGTTGTTGTGATTGGGTCGGGATTCGCCGGCTTGTCTGCTGCCACCACCCTGGCCGATAAAGGGTACCAAGTAACCCTGCTCGAAAAAAACAGTACGCCGGGTGGTCGCGCCCGCGTGTTTGATGCCGAGGGTTATAAATTCGACATGGGTCCTTCGTGGTATTGGATGCCGGATGTGTTCGAGGCTTATTTCGAGCGTTTTGGCAAAAAGGTGTCTGATTATTACGAGCTCATCCGATTGGAGCCAGGTTACACCATTGTGTTCGGCGAAAACGACCGCATGACGGTTCCCGGCAATATGGCTGGCATTGAGGCAATGTTCGAAAGTTACGAGCCCGGTTCGGCTGAACGCCTTCGGGCATTCATGAAGCAAGCCGCTTACAAATACGAAGTGGGCATCAACAACCTGGTATACAAGCCCAGCCGCAGCATATCGGAGTTCACTTCGCCCAAGTTGTTGTTCGACATGCTCCGCATGGATATTTTCCAGAGCATGAGCAAACACGTACGCAAGTACTTCAAGCATCCCAAGCTCATCAAACTCATGGAGTTTCCGGTGTTGTTTTTGGGTGCTACCCCGCAAAATACCCCGGCCTTGTACAGCCTGATGAATTATGCCGATTTATCGCTGGGTACTTGGTATCCGCAGGGCGGCATGTTCGAAATTGTGAATGCTTTTGTGAGCTTGGCCGAAGAAAAGGGCGTGCAAATCGTTTACAATGCCGAAGTAACCGCCATCGACGCCCAAGGCCGTTTGGCCAACAAGGTGCGTTCAACCGCCGGCGATTTTGAGGCGGATATCGTGGTAGCAGGGGCCGATTACCACCACATCGACCAAAAAGTGCTGAAGCCCGAACACCGCAATTATTCCGCTGATTACTGGAAAAAGCGCACGATGGCCCCATCGAGCTTGCTCTTTTATCTGGGGTTGAACAAAAAGTTAGAAGGACTTACGCACCACACCTTGTTTTTCGACGAAGAGTTCGATCAGCACGCCCACGAAATTTACACCGATCCGAAGTGGCCTACAAAGCCTTTATTTTATACCTCGCTCAGCTCCAAAACCGATCCCTCGGTGGCACCCGAAGGAACCGACAACCTGGTGATTTTGGTGCCGTTGGCGCCCGATTTGGAAGATTCAGAAGAAATTCGTGAAAAATATTACCACCTAATCATGGACCGTTTTGAGCGCCTCATTGGGCAGTCGATTCGCGATGCAGTGGTCTACAAACGCTCTTATGCGCACAACGACTTCAAAACCGACTACCATGCTTTCAGGGGAAATGCCTATGGTTTGGCCAATACTTTGTTACAAACTGCCATCCTCAAACCAGGATTAAAAAATAAAAAGCTGGATAATGTGTACTTTACAGGTCAATTGACAGTTCCTGGTCCCGGCGTGCCTCCCACTATCATATCCGGTCAAGTGATTGCCGGTGAGATTTTCAAAGAGTTCCCAAACAATTAACATAGCTGTTTGTTCCATACCTAAATCCTTGTCGATGTTATCGTTATACCGCAAAACCAATGTGGCCTGCAGTCGGCTCATTACCCGCAACTACAGCACTTCTTTCAGCATGGGCATCCTGGCTTTCGACAAGGAATACCGTGACCCCATTTACGCGATCTATGGCTTTGTTCGGTATGCCGATGAGATTGTGGACACTTTCCATGATTTCGACAAGCGCACACTGCTCGAAGAGTTCAAGCGCGACACCTATTTGGCCATGGAACGTGGCATCAGCCTGAATCCAGTTTTGGATGCTTTTCAAGACACGGTAAAAGCTTTCAACATAGAAACCGAACTCATTGATGCTTTTTTGAAGAGCATGGAAATGGATTTGCAGGACATTGAATACGCGCAAGACAGCTACAACGAATATATTTATGGATCGGCCGAAGTCGTGGGTTTGATGTGTTTGCGTGTTTTCTGCGATGGTGACGATGAAATGTATCGCCGTCTCAAGCAGCCTGCCCGTCATTTGGGGGCTGCCTTCCAAAAGGTGAATTTTTTGCGCGACATCAAAGACGATTACCTCACCCGTGGTCGTACCTATTTCCCGAACGTGAATTTGGGGTTGGCATTAGATGAGCAAGCCAAAGCTGAAATAGAAAAGGACATTGAAATGGACTTTGATTTGGCCTATCAGGGCATCATCCAACTGCCCAAAGGTTCACGCATTGGTGTGTTGACAGCCTATCGCTTTTACCGCAATTTGTTCAATAAAATCTGTCGGGTAAAGCCAAAAGAAATTCTCGAAACCCGTGTACGTGTTTCCAATGCCGAAAAAGCAATGCTTTTGTTGGGCTCGGTCATGTCGAACAAGCTAAACCTGCTTTAATCATCCTTGTACTGCTTGTTTGGCGCTAAACAAGCCGCTACATTCGTAGCAGAAAGCAATTATGTCTGAAGGCAAGCATCACCATAAAAAACGGCACCGCCAACATGCCACCAACAAGGTTGCGGCAACTGGGCGGCAAAAAACAGTCGCAGTAATAGGAGGGGGCATCGCTGGGATGGCGGCAGCGGCGCGCATGTCGGCAGCGGGTTATCGTGTCACCCTGTTCGAGGGTGCTGCTGAGTTGGGTGGCAAACTTACCGATTACCGCTGGGGCGATTTTCGCTTCGATAAGGGGCCTTCATTGTTCACCATGCCCGAAGAGCTGAACGCGCTTTTTGTAGCTTGCGGCAAACGCCTCGACGATTATTTGCAATACGACCGGTTGGAACTGGTAACCCGTTATTTTTATCCTGATGGCACCCGGGTAGATGCCTGGTCGGAACCCGAGCGTTTTGCAGCGGAGTTGGAACAGCAAGTGGGGGAGCGCAAGAGCAGGGTATTGCGGTATTTGGAGCGTGCCCAACTGATGTACGAAACCACGGCGCCGGTATTTTTGCACCGTTCGCTGCACGATTGGCGGAATTTGCTCCGCTTCTCTACCTTTTTGCGTGTTTTACGCATTCCTTGGCTGGGTGTAACCACCACCATGCACCGTTTCAACAAGGCTTGGTTCAAGCACGAGCGCACCATGCAATTGTTCAACCGCTTTGCTACCTACAACGGCTCTGATCCCTACCGTGCGCCGGCCACGCTCAACCTCATTGCGCACATCGAGCTGAACAAAGGAGCCTTTTATCCACGAGGGGGCATGATTGCCATCCGCAACGCCATGGCCCGCTTGTGCGACGAAATGGGCGTTACCGTAAAACTGAACAGCAAGGTTGATCGCTTTTTTGTGCATGAACACAAAATCAAAGGAGTGGTGCTGGGTGAGCAAAAGGAGGTGTTCGACCAGGTGATCAGCGCCATCGACATCATGCAGGCCGAAAAGCAATTGATGCCCCGGCACTACCGCAACCAAAAGCGGCTCAAAACCGAACTAAGCACTTCGGCCATCATTTTTCACTGGGCCATGCAAGGGCAACACGCACCCCTTGATCTGCACAATATTTTCTTTACCTCACACTACCACCGCGAGTTTGAGCAATTGCGCAAGGGCAATCTCACCGCCGATCCTACCATTTATGTGTATGTGAGCAGCAAATCGCACCCGGCCGACGCACCCGCAGGTCACGAAAACTGGTTTGTGATGGTAAATACACCTCCGCATGCTGATCAGGATTGGGATTTTTTGGTGGATGAGGTCCGAAACTATGCCCACAACACCCTTTCAGAAGCTTTGGGATGCGATACCCGCGCTATGCTCCTGCACGAAAAAGTAACCGACCCGCGCGACATTGAACGGGCCACCGGCTCTGTAGGTGGTGCCATTTATGGTCCGGCCTCAAACAACAAATGGGCGGCCTTTTTGCGCCAAGCCAACAAACACGCCAAAATCAAAGGATTGTACTTTGTGGGTGGCAGCGTACACCCGGGCGGAGGTATACCCTTGTGTTTGTTATCTGCCAAAATCACCACCGAACTCATCACAGGCAAGTAAGCCATGCAAGGCCCGCTGGTGACATACCTGCTCGAGCCACTGCTGCGTTGGTGTTTGCTGCTTTTCGACCGTCTTTGTTTTCGTGCGCACCATTGGCACGGGCATTTGACAGCAGGCACGGGGCCGCTTGTGCTGGTGGCCAATCACTTTAGTTGGTGGGATGGCCTTTGGGTGATGTTGCACCTGCGCCAAAGCTCTTGGCAGTTATCGGTACCCATGTTGCAACACCAGCTCGAAAAACGACCTTTTTTACGCTGGTGGGGTGCTTTGCCTTTGCGTAGGGGACGCCAATTGCCCCAACAAGTAGCAGCTTGCGTGCAAGCATGCACCCAAGCCCATCAGGTTTTACTGCTTTTTCCGCAAGGCCAAATTGCCTCGGCACAAACCTCCGGTTTTGTGTTTGAAGGCGGATTGCTGGGCAAACTGCTTTCTAATGGGGCTACCTGCGTTTTTTTGTACCAGTGCGTGGAATATGGCCATCTGCCTCGTCCTGAAGTACATCATTTTGTAAAGTTTGCCTCTACCGTTACTACGGCCGAGGAGGCCCAAACGCAGTACCGCTTGTTTGTGGCCGAATGTCGCCAAGAACTGGCCCAGCGCATGGCCCAAAACATGGAGTACTTGTAAATGGAAATGGGAAAAATGGCTGCCATCCTCCTTTTCATAGGGCAGGGCTACCGCATGGTGATGGCCATCTTGAATGCTTTTTTCCCCAATGCCAAAACGCCAGCAACCGGCAGCAGCTGGCCCAAAGTAAGTTTGCTGCTACCCTTGCGCAATGAAATGGCGCAGTTGCCAGCCTGGGGGGCATTGCTGCCTTCATTGATGCCGCTCTTGCACGAGCTAATTGTCTACAACGACCAGTCGACCGATGGTACAGCCGATTGGATTGAATTACATTGGCAAGATATTCCGAAATTGAAACTGTTGAAGGGAGAGCCGTTGCCGGCTGACTGGTATGGTAAGCACCATGCATGCCACCAGTTGGCCTTGCAAGCCAGTGGCGAATATTTACTGTTTGTGGATGCCGATGTCCGTTTGGATGTTGATTTTTTCCAAAAAATGGTGTGGCTGGCTGCGTCCCAAAGACTACAATTGCTGAGTGTTTTTCCCCAACAGCAATACGGTGGTTGGGCCGAAGCCCTGTGGGTGTCACTGCTTTCGCACAGCTTGCTCAGCGGCATTTGGTTGCCCCTGGTCCAAAAGATACGTCTCTGGCAAATGGCTGCTGCAAATGGACAATTCATGCTGTTTGAAGCTGCTGCTTACCACCAAAACCAATGGCATGCCGGTGCACGACAGGTGCTCACCGACGATTTGGCCATTGCCCGCGCTGTGAAAAGGGCAGGCTACACCATGGCTGTATGGCAAGCGCGTGAGGGTTTGTACTGTAGGATGTATGGATCGGGCGTGGCTGCTTTGGCTGGCATTAGCCGCAATGTGGTGCCCGCCATGGGTGGCTGGGGCTGGGCAAGTCTGTTTCTTTTGGTGAATGCCACCGCTTGGGGGTTGGTGCTTTGGGATTACCCCCAGTCATTGCCTTTTTTATGCGGAATGCTTTTGCTGACCCGTATCTTTGTGCTACAGGCAAGTGCTGAATCGGTTCCCGAACAAATGGGGCTTTGGCCTGTTCAGTTGTTTGCCTGGCCTTTTTTGTGGTGTTACGGCATTTATGCTCATTTAACCCGTCGGATACGTTGGAAAGATCGCCCCGTGAAATAAAGGCCTTCACCACTTGGTGGGCCATGGTATATGGTTTTGGTGCTTTGGGCTTGGCATGGCCTGCTACCCGCGCCTTTTTTTTGGTTTTTACGCCTTACACCTTGCTTTTGGGAGGCATACACCTCTTGTATTGCGAAGAAAATCGAAGTCCGCGTTTCTGGTGGAGCATGACTGGGGTGTGGCTCGCCGGGTTTTTGGTTGAATGGGCTGGGGTGGCAACGGGTGCCATTTTTGGGGCATACAGCTATGGACATGTGTTGGGCGCCAAATTGGCGGGAGTACCCTTGGTTATTGGCATCAATTGGACGATCCTGATATATGCAGCTGCCTATTTGGCCCAGCAGTCGGGAGTTTCGGCCTGGTTGCGTCCGGTGGTGGGCGCCACTGTGGTTACCTTCACCGATGTGTTCATTGAACCTGTGGCTGTGTTTTTTGAATTTTGGACATGGGAACTGCCTCCTTTCGATGCGCTTTTTGTGGCTCCATGGCGCAATTATGCTGCTTGGTGGTTGTTTTCTTTCGCGGTGCTTTGGGGCTTTGAGGCCCTGCGGTTCAAGGCCCAAAACCAAGTGATTCTGCGTTACTGGCTCTTTCAATTGGGCTTTTTTATTTTGCTGAACATTTTGGTGTAAGTCAGCTTTTTGTCACAAAGCATCTGCACAACAACACTGGCAGGAATGCTTGCGTTAGGATGAAAAATCTGCCTGACCATGAATTTCCTCCAACTTTATCGCCAATACGACCGCAGCTTTGTGCTGTTGCTCGGTGCCATTTGTGCCCTGTCTTTTGCATTATTGGCTTTTGGATGGCAAACGCAAAAGATGCCAGCCCAGTTGCAAACCTTACACGCTGACGAAATGCGGGTAGTTGATTTTGAATACCAATTGGTTCACTTGCCCAAAACGGCCTCTGAGAAGCAGACGCAAACCGTAACCAATGCCAACCCCACTTTTCGCTTTACAACAGCCACAGCCTTCGATTGGCCTGAAAGCAATGCAACAGGCAAGACCGATTTGCCTGATTTGCCCGATGACACCATCGATACCTCCGATATTTTTGTGCCGGGTGCTGAGGTGTTTCCTGTTTTTCCAGGTGGCGATGCAGCCTTGTTGCGTTACCTCAGCGGAAAATTGCGTTATACGTCGGCAGCCATAGAACATCGTATCCAAGGAAGGGTGTATCTTAGCTTTGTGGTCGAAATAGACGGCAGCATCTCTCATGTAACGGTGTTGCGTGGTTTGGGCTTTGGGCTCGACCAAGAAGCCATACGCGCAGTTCAAGGCATGCCCCGTTGGCAGCCGGGCTATCAGAATGGCCGCCCGGTTGCAGTGGTGTATCATTTGCCGGTACAATTCAGCCTGCGCTGAGTCAGTCGGGCTCGGCCAATTCGTCGGCCTCAGCAAATGGGAGGCCGATGATTTTGTGTGCTTGCTGCATGCCGCTGTGGTTATCAGCTACCAGCAACAATTTATCGCCTTCTGCCAATATTGTACTGCCACCGGGTGTCAAAAACCGGCCATCGCGCTCTACCATGGCAATGAGTGTGTTGCGGGGGAAGTGCAGGTCGAGTATGGTTTTACCGTGGGCAGGACTGCCTGGGGCAATTACCACTTCGCGTAGAACCGACTTAAAGCCTTCTTGCAACAACATATCGATATTGTTGCGCTGTTTCACCCGTTCAGGCAAAGCCACATGCAACCAATGTGCTACACTGCTGAGGGTGGTGCCCTGCAGCAATACCGAACTTACCGAAATCACGAACACAATGCCAAAAATGGCATTGGCTTTTTCTACGCCAGCCAACAGAGGGTAGGTGGCAAATACAATGGGAACGGCACCGCGCAATCCAACCCAACTGATGAACCAGCGTGCCCGGTTTTTCATTTTGAATGGGGCCAAGCTGATAAAAACGCTGAGTGGGCGCGCCACAAACATGAGAAACAGCGAAACAATGAGCCCGATTCCCAACATGGGCAGCAGTTCCGATGGATATACCAAAAGTCCTAAGGTGAGGAACAGCACTATTTGCATGAGCCAGGCATAACCATCGAATGCCTGCAAAATGGTTCGTTTGTGCAAGATGTCCTGGTTGCCCAAATACACCGCGCTGAGATAAATGGCAAGGAAACCATTTCCGCCAATGGACTCGGTGGTGGTAAAGGTGATGAACATCAGGGCAATGACCAAAACCGGATAGAGTCCTTCATACTCAGGCCGCAATTGGTTGATGATGCGTGTATTGAGCCATCCAAATCCCAAACCCAAGACAGCACCCAGGCTAATTTGCTGCAAAAAAACCAGCAGCAGCATCCATCCCGAGCTGTCGGGTTGCAGCACCAAGCCTGTAAAGGCGATGGTTAGGAAGTAAGCCATCGGGTCGTTGCTTCCCGATTCTAACTCGAGTGTAGGACGTAAATGGTGTTTGAGTGCCAGGTTTTTGGAACGCAAAATGCTGAACACTGCTGCCGCATCTGTCGACGATACGATGGCACCCAGCAAAAGTCCTTCGAACAAGCTAAAGGGCGTAATCGAATGCACAAAAAAGCCAACAGCCAGGGTGGTGCACAATACGCCCACGGTCGACAAAACAGCTCCTTGGCGCAGAACGGGGCGTATGGCCTTGAAATCAGTGTCTAATCCGCCAGCAAATAAGATGAAGTTCAACGCCACTACCCCTATGAACTGTGCCATTTTGGGGTCGTTGAAATAAATACCGCCAATGCCTTCGGAACCTGCCAGCATGCCCACGCTGAGGAAGAGCAAAAGGGTAGGGACTCCAAATTTGTAAGAAGTTTTGCCAGCTAGTACACTAAAAAACAGCAACAAAGAGCCAATGAGCAGGATGTTCTCGGTGCTTAAGGTCATGTTGTAAAAGTACGTAAAACTGGAGAATAGCCGTCAGCGTTACGCGGATAGCCGACGGCGGTCAGCCAAATGCAGACAGTATACAGCTGATGGCCGATCGCCAATTACTCATTCACCACGCCCATGCTGCAGAATTTTTCAATCCGCTGCTCAATCCGCTGCTCTGGTGTCAATTGGTCGAGTTCCGCCAAAGTTTTCACCAAATGCTCCTTGAGGGTATTGGCCATGGCCTGTGGGTCGTTGTGTGCTCCGCCTACTGGCTCGGGAATGATGCCGTCGATGAGTTTGTTTTTGAGCATTTCTTCGGCGGTGAGTTTGAGGGCTTCGGCAGCAACTTCCTTGTAGTCCCAGCTTCGCCACAAAATCGAGGAGCAGCTTTCGGGTGAAATTACCGAATACCAGGTGTTTTCGAGCATGAATACGCGGTCGCCCACGCCAATGCCAATGGCACCGCCTGAAGCTCCTTCACCTACAATTACACAAATCACCGGAACCTTCAGCATGAACATCTCGCGGATGTTGTGGGCAATGGCCTCGGCCTGTCCGCGCTCCTCGGCTTCGATGCCCGGAAAAGCACCAGGGGTATCGATGAAAGTGACAATGGGTTTGCCCAGTTTTTCAGCGGTCTTCATCAAACGGAGGGCCTTCCGGTAACCTTCGGGATTGGCCATGCCAAAATTGCGGTATTGACGCATTTTGGTATTGATGCCTTTTTGGTGCCCGATGAACATCACGGTACGCCCTTCCAAACTGGCAAATCCACCCACAATGGCCTTGTCGTCGCCAAAGGCACGGTCGCCATGCATCTCGGTCCAGTCGCTGCACATGTTTTCTACGTAAAACAGCGTATAAGGCCGTTCCATATGGCGCGAAACCTGTACTTTTTGCCAGCCATTGAGGTTGGCGTACAGCTTTTTACGCTCACTTTCGATGCGGTCTTCCAGCTCGCTGATCGACTGGCTTACGTCGGCTTTGCCCTTTTGTTGTATTTCTTTCAGTTTATCGAGCTCTTCGTACAGCTCCTGAATGGGTTTTTCGAAGTCGAGAAAAATCATATCCGGCGATTTGGGCAGCTAAGATAGGCATTCGGGTTGAACTCACCAGCGCGACCCGTGCATCCAATGAAATGCCAGGGCTGTAAATCGAAAAAGCCTCGGATTTCTCCGAGGCTTTTGCGGTCCGGACGGGACTCGAACCCGCGACCCCATGCGTGACAGGCATGTATTCTAACCGACTGAACTACCGAACCGTTCAACGTGGGTGCAAATATACGGCGCTTCCGAAGCTGTGCAATAGGTTTGGGTAAAAAAGACGAAAAAAATAGCAAGTAAAAGCGCGGCTTGTTGCTAAGGCTTTCACTTTGAAAAGTTTAACAAGGCAGACATTTCTGGAAAATTTTACTCAATGAGCGAAGCCCGCACCTCAAATGCTGGCAGTACTTCCAGTCGGGTATCGGATGTAACAAGCTGACGTGTGGTAGCTTGCACGCGCAGGCTGATGCGGTCTTTGGTGAGGTAGTCTTTGAAATTAGTGTCTTTGTCGGCGGTCAATTCCAAACTGCGCCTGCCATCGGCAGGTATATCCACAGCACTGGCCAATTCCACTTCGGGCAAATCAGGGGCGCTCATGTACACCCGCAAGGTCCGTAGAAAATCAAAGCTGGTTTGAGCGGGCGAGATAATGTTGATGTCGAGTCGGCTCAGTTTGATTTCACGTACCAAAGCCGGAGTCGTACGGTTTGATTCAAAACTACTGTCGGAGTTGGTGGTGATGTCGGGCGATACCAGGTTAATCGGTAAGTTTAACCCGGAGCTCGAAGGAATAATGACTTCGGTGCGGGTGGTGAGGTTGAATGTAACACCCTCTTTGGCTTTTTGGCAAGCTATGCCAAGGAAGGCAAAACCCAATAAAAGAAGCAGTTTACGTTTCATAGCTTTGGAAGTTGAATGCGGAAGGTGGCTCCATTGCCGGGAGCGCTGTCGATGAGCAATTTGCCTTGCTGACTGCGCACAAACTCACGCACCAGTAACAAGCCAAGGCCGTTACTTCGGGTGCCAAGGTTGCTGTAACGTGCCTCCCAACTGCACAATTTCATTGAAATCTTCTTTTTCGGGCATGTCAGGAATATTGAAGTATTGCAAAGCCAATAGGCGCTCGCGTTCATTTTCAGGGAGGGGTGCTACGGCCATGTGTATGCTTCTCGCGTTAAAAACAAATAATTTGGCATTGGTAATGCCATGATAAACTATATTGGTGTTCGTAATCTGGAAAGAGTTTTGTGCCATTGCCAGATAGAAGGTAATGACAGCAATTTTAAGCCGATATGCGTAACAGTTTCCTTTGCCTTTTCGTTTTGATTTTCCACTGGGCACAAGGCCAAACCAACCTGGCTTTAACGGCATCCCCCTCGGCATCTGCCAGTTCCACAGGCAATTTTGGCCCTGTCAACTGGACCGACGGATTAAAAAACGCCACCGCCTTTGGTTGGATTGGCACAGCAGCTACTTTTCCGCAACCCGCATGGATGCAACTCGAATGGCAACAGCCACAAACCATGAATCAGCTGCGTTTATTCAATGTGGGTACCAATTTTCAGCCGCCCGCAGGCAATGGTGTGGTGTTCAATGGTTCGGTGCAGCTGCAGAATTGGATCAACAACGCTTGGCAATTGGTCGATACCTTGTATGGAGGTGGGACTTACGGTGATTCGCTGGTCCTCAACTTTGCCGACATCACCACCACACGACTGCGCCTGCATGGATTTTCGATCGGCGGAAACCACAATCCGGGTTTTGACGAATGGGAAGTGTACCGCATCAGCAGCGACACACTCGACCTGGCCATTACCGGCCACCAGCTCGAGAATATTTTAGGAGGCTTCGGCCGCATTTTACGGGTACGGCTGCGGGTGGCCAACGCAGGCAATGTGGCTGTTGGCCAAGCCCGACTCAGTTACTTGATCAATACCTTTCCCGAGACCGGTCCTTTTGAAATCAACTTGCCTTTGAACCTTGGTACGGGAAGCGATAGTTTGGTGTTGCATCCTGAATCTACGCCTGCTGAGCAGCGGTTAAACGGCCGTACGTTATGCATGTGGGTAAAGGCGGTGGGCGATAGTTTTCCTGCCAACGACACCTTATGCATTCAGCTTTCGGGCTTTGGTTCTTCGGTTTTGACTTTGGGTGCGCCAGGTGCACCCAAGGTCTATCCCAACCCCTTCAACAGCCGTTTGTTACTCTCCGATGCGGGGGAGCAAACGCATCTAGAGCTATTCGATGCCCAAGGCAAGCGGGTATGGGAGGGGGAAATGCCTGCCGAAGGCCTAAACATCCCCCCGCATTGGCCCGAAGGAAGCTATTTGTTGTTGTTGCGCACGGGTGAAAAAGCCTTTGCTGGTACGTTGTTGTTGCAGCGCTGAGCTTGAATCGGCATAATTCCTTGAAAATAAGCAGCTGCAGGTTTTGATTATTCAGGCATTTGCCTACCTTTGCATCCGCCTTTGACCAAGGCAAGAAAGGAATTTTAATTTAATGTCAGAAAAAGAACTGGAAAACACCATGGAGACAGCAGTTGCTGCTGTAGTAAAGACCTCTACTCCCGGCGATTTTGACTGGGAAGGCACCGGTAAAAAATTCGGTGGCTATTCGAAAGATGAGCGCAAGCGCATGGAAGAGATGTACGAAGGTACCCTCAACCAAATTGTGGCTAACGAGATTGTAAAAGCAACCGTAGCCGGAATGACCGACCGCGATGTGGTTTTGAACATCGGTTTTAAGTCAGATGGCCTTGTGCCCCTCTCAGAATTCCGCGATCTCCCGGGCCTCAAAGTAGGTGACGAAGTGGAAGTTCTTATCGTTAACCAAGAAGACAAAAACGGCCAGCTCGTGCTTTCGCGCAAGGCTGCCCGTATCATGAATGCTTGGGAAATGATTGTGAAATCAAATGAAGAAGACTTGGTAATCGAAGGCCGTGTGAAGGCCCGCACCAAGGGTGGTTTGGTAGTAGATGTACAAGGCATCGAAACCTTCTTACCTGGTTCGCAAATCGATGTGAAGCCCGTACGTGACTACGATCAGTATGTTGGCAAGACCATGGAATTCAAAGTAGTAAAAATCAATCCTACCCTCCGCAATGCGGTGGTTTCGCACAAAGTGTTGATCGAGGACGATCTCGAGGCACAAAAAGTGGAAATCATGAGCAAGATGGAAAAAGGTCAGGTATTGGAAGGCACCGTGAAGAACATGACCGATTTCGGTGTGTTCGTAGACTTGGGTGGCGTAGATGGCTTGTTGCACATCACCGACATCAGCTGGGGCCGTATCAACCATCCTTCAGAAGTACTCAGCTTGGATCAAAAGATTCAAGTGGTAGTGATCGATTTCGACGACGAGAAGAAGCGTATCAGCTTGGGCATGAAGCAATTGACTTCACACCCTTGGGATGCTCTCACCGAAGTAATTGTTGCCGGCACTGTAGTAAAGGGCCGCGTAGTGACTGTAGCCGATTACGGCGCATTCCTCGAAATTGCTGCTGGCGTAGAAGGTTTGATCCACGTTTCAGAAATGAGTTGGAGCCAACACCTGCGCAATCCACAAGATTTCATGAAGCAGGGCGACGAGGTAGAAGCAGTAGTACTGAGCATCGACCGCGACGAGCGCAAGATGTCTTTGGGTATCAAGCAACTCACGCCTGATCCATGGACCGACATCACCACCAAATTCCCTGTGGGCAGCAAGCACCGCGGTATTGTACGTAACCTCACCAACTTTGGTTTGTTCGTAGAATTGGGTGAAGGTGTTGACGGCTTGGTACACGTAAGTGACCTTAGCTGGACCAAAAAAATCAACCACCCTGCTGAATTCATCAAGCGCGATGAAGAAATCGACGTAGTAGTACTCGACATCGACGTTGAAAACCGTCGTTTGAGCTTGGGTCACAAACAACTCGAAGAAAATCCTTGGGATACCTTTGAAACCATCTTCCTTGAAGGTTCGGTACACAAGGCTACGATCACCGGACTCGAAGAAAAAGGTGCTGTAGTGCAGTTGCCTTACGGTGTAGAAGGTTTTGTGCCCAAGAAGCAGTTGCAGAAAGAAGATGGCAAGCAGTTGATGGCCGATATGGAAGCCGAGTTCAAGGTAATTGAATTCAGCAAAGAAAATCGCCGCATCGTATTGTCGCACACCCGCACCTGGCAAGATGCCAAAGAAGGTGAGAAGGCAGCCGAACAAGCTGAAGTAGCCAACTTCAAGAAGAGCAAAAAAGCCAAGAGCGACGACGAGCGCGACACCTTAGGTGACCTCGATGTATTGGCTGGCTTGAAAGCTCAGATTCTGTTGAGTGAAAAAGAAGCGCAGGCAGAAGCCATCAAAAAGATGGACGCTAAGTCGAAAAAAGCCAGCAGCAAAAAAGCCAAGGCTGAAGACGACGAAGACGAAGCCTAAGCAATAAACATTGCAAGCAAAAGCCGCCCTGTGAAAATGGGGCGGCTTTTATGCTTTTAGGTTTTGGTGTTTTACTGATGGTTTGTTTGAAGGGATAGATGCTGTGATACGTCAAACGCAATGGGGATTTTTCATGATCAGTCGCGGGCACTCCTGGCCTTCACCAAGCAAGAAGCGCAAGATTTTCTGATGGCAGTGAATGAAGAGTCGTCCTTTACTGCGATTTGACAGGTTGTTATCAACTATTGAAAGCTAATCTCTCAACCTCTGTCTTCTAAATATCTATTCTCTGAACCTCTATCCTCTGAAAATCTACTCTCAGAACATTTGCAACCGCTTCATTCAACGCCCTGCCAGCGCTGCAAATCTTCAATCACCAAATCCACAGCACCGTCTTGCAACATGAGGTTGGCCAAAACTTCGGGTTTCTTCACCATTTTCGCGGCTTTTTTGGGGTCTTCTTCGCCGCTGTCTTCCATGTACATGTCGATGAAGTATTCGAGTTCGGCATGGTCATTTGGATTTACCACGCCATACAACAAGGTTTCATTGAGACGGTAGATGCGACACAGTTCGTACACCTCAAGTTCGTCGCCAAGCAATAAAACATCGGCAATGTGTTCGTTCAGCAGCACTTTGCTGAGTTTGATGACCTCGGGGTCGAGTCCGTTGGCAAAACAAACAATCGGACTGTCTTTGTCTTCCGCCCACTGGCGAATGGCTTCGAGTTTATTCATGGCAATATTGCGCCTCAAATAAAATACTTTTGCATCGAACTTGGCATGCTTGCCAAGGGTTTTTATCATTAAAATCAGTACATGCAGCTCTTCAACCGACAAGATACCATTGTAGCACTTTCAACACCTGCCGGCACCGGAGCTTTGGGTGTCATTCGCATTTCAGGTAAGCAAACGCGCGACTTGATGCAGACACTATGTCCGAATGCCAAAATCAGTGGGCTTCAAAGTCATACAGCCCGCTTGGTCCGCGTAATGGATGAGGAACGCGTGGTCGATGAGGCCGTGTTGACGCTGTTCGACGGCCCACGCAGTTTTACCTGTGAAGACACTGCTGAATTGAGTCTTCACGGTTCGCCTTTCATCCTTGAACAAGTGATGCGCTTGTGTTTGCAGCATGGTGCACGTTTGGCCGAACCAGGTGAATTCACTTTTCGCGCTTTTGTCAATGGCAGGTTCGATTTGAGTCAGGCCGAAGCCGTTGCTGACCTGATTGCCGCCGACAATGAACACGCTCACCGCGTGGCCATGAACCAGATGCGGGGTGGTTTTGCCAACGAAATCAAGGCGCTGCGCGATCAGCTCATTCATTTTGCTTCCTTGTTGGAGTTGGAACTCGATTTCAGCGAGGAGGATGTAGAATTTGCCGACCGTAGGCAGCTGCGCGATTTATTGGCGCGCATTCGCCAGGTGGTGCAGCACCTTCGGTCGAGTTTTCAGCGCGGAAATGTCATCAAACACGGGGTAGCCACCGTGATTGCGGGCAAGCCCAATGCCGGTAAGTCGACCCTCTTGAATGCTTTGTTGAATGAGGAAAAAGCCATTGTATCGCCCATACCAGGGACCACCCGCGATGTGATCGAAGACACCATCATGCTGGGTGGGGTGAAATTCAGGCTCATCGATACCGCAGGTCTTCGCGAAGCAACCGATGTGATTGAGCAAATAGGGGTAGAGCGTACCAAAGAAAAGCTCAAACAAGCCGCGGTGGTGGTTTATTTGTTCGATATTGCTGAAAGCAGTGTGGCAGGTGTGCAGGCGGAGGTAGCACTTTTGCATGCCGGCGATACGCCTTTGTTGTTGGTGGCCAATAAAGCCGATTTGCTTGCATCGCCCTTGACAGAAGATTGGCAGCAACAATTTCCTGAAATGCTCCTGCTTTCGGCCAAGATGGGCGAGGGCTTACAGCAGCTCGAAGATCGTTTGTTGGCACTGGTACATGCCAATGGATTACAACAAGATCAGTTGGTGGCCAATGCACGCCACGAGCAGGCCCTGGGACGCGCAGCCGAAAGTTTGGCCGCGGTTGAAACCGGCTTGGCCAGCGGCATTAGCAGCGAGTTGGTTGCCCAGGACATCCGCCGCACCTTGCATTTTTTGGGTGAAATCACTGGAGAAGTGAGCACCGATGATTTGTTGGGCAATATCTTCAGCAAGTTTTGTATCGGAAAATAAAGGCTCTCAGCAAAACCCTTGGGGCTTTAGCGCCCAACAGTTTGCCAAAGTTGCTCCAACGCCAAATAGGTAATCGGACAAAACGTGCTGTTTTTCAGTGTAATGTTGGGGCGTTTGAGCAGCACATCTTCATCGGTATACGGAAATCGCTGGCAGTCGGAAGGACGCATATCGTATATGCTGCAGGCATTGTCGGTACCCAAAAACGGGCAAGGCGAACTTTTTACCACATAATCGCCATCCTCGTCGAGTTTGAGGTACTGCTCAATAAAGGCGCCTTCGCGCATGCCCAAACCCTTGCTGATACGCTTGATGTCGGGTGTTTTGAAGCGGGGCGAGTAGTTTTTGCAACAGGCTGCACACGAAAGGCAATCCACCTGTGCAACAGCTGTATCGTGCGCCGAAGGTTGGGCTTTCAGGAAAGCTTTTTTATCGGCGCGTTGTAGCAGTTTTTTGTAGTTTTTCTGCTGGTCGAGGGCGCGTTTTTGCCAATTGCCGGGGAGAGGAGCTGCCATATTTCTTGGTTCGAATTTAGTGTGATGGCCGCTTGTTTTCCAAGTTTTATCTGCGCTTGGAGCAAACTTGAGACTTTAATTGGCTGCCAAACGGAGAAGCTGAGGAGGGAATTTAGCTTTTCTTAAACCCTTGCCCCCTCGCAATTCCGTACTTTTGCATCCGATATGGCTTTGTTTATTGCAACTTTCAGTGCGCTTTTTTCGGTGGTAAATCCCCTGGGAGCCATGCCGGTGTACCTGGCCCTCACGGCCAACGACAGTCCGGGCTGGCGCGAGGTGCAAATCCGCAAAGCAGCCATTTACCTGGCTTGCATCCTCATTGCCTTTTTCCTAATTGGCAGTTATATCCTCGATTTTTTTGGCATCAGCATCGAGGGTTTACGCATTGCGGGCGGTATCATCATCACCAAGTCGGGACTCGATTTGCTTCGCTCCAAATCGGAATATTCCAAGGGCCGTGCCATCAATAAGAAGGTGAAACAAGAGGCCATGTTGAAAAACGACATCAGTTTTTCGCCCTTGGCCATGCCAATGCTGGCCGGACCCGGCAGCATTTCGCTGCTGATCAGCCTGGCCCTTGAGTTACGTTTGATTTGGGATTACCTCTTGGTGGTAGCTGCGGTACTTACAATGGCCTTCACCACCTACCTTATTTTGCGTGTTTCGCCCCGTTTGGTAGGGTTTTTAGGTGAATCGGGTATTAGCGCCCTCTCGCGCATGATGGGCTTTATAGTGTTGGCAATCGGCATTCAATTCATTGCCAATGGCGTGGTACCCATGCTGGAGCAGGTGCTCAGAAATTAACCCTCCTATAATCCAAAAAAGGTCTTCGGATAGCTGATTTTCCACATGCCGCGCAAATCGCTGAGCTCAAAATTTACCGCTCTGTCATCGGGGTAAAATCGCTTGATTTGCGCCAGGGTTTTGGGGTGGATGTCGCCTTCTTTCAATAAACCATGACAGTCGAGGCAGCGGGGATTGGGAATCGTGATGGCACCATACCACGTGATGGTATCGCCTTGGTCGAACCAACGGGGCTGCGGCTGCTGCAACGCTTTTACTTCTTTTTCCCAGCCGGCCAACATGGCTTGCTCGGTATCATTGGCGGCATTGGCCGGGTTGCGGTATTTGCTGGCAATGCGCCTGATGCTGATACCGTGCTTTTGGGCCACTGAATCGGTTAGGGGCAAGGCACGCTCGTTGCAAAAGGGCACCGCACCGTCGGGACCAACCGCCTGTATTTGCGCCATCAATACGCTGCTCAAGGCGTGAAAGGCTTGTTGCGACAAATAGCGCGAGGTATCCAACACCTGTGCTTCGAGCGATTTGACGGGCACAGGCGCTGCCGTGTCCTCGGTCGCATGTTCTCCTGTTTCAGCTGTTTTTTCTGTACAAGCCAGCATGCTGACAGCCAGCAAGGGCAACAACCATTTTACCATCTGATTTTCTCCTTGTTTAAAAATGAAGCAATGCCATGTTGACAATCGTCCATAGCGCGGGCTTGGGCATTGCGGTTGGCAGCAAGCGCCAAGGCTGCCTGGTAGGGCAGGTCCTGCACATCGGCCAATAATTGTTTGGTCATGGCCAGGGCGCTGCCCGAGCAGTTTTTGGCCAGGTTGAGGGCAAATTGCTGCACTTTATCGGCAATTTCATCGGCCGACGTAACAAAATTGATAAGGCCTACATGCTGGGCTTCGGTGGCACTCAACAAATCGCCGGTAAGCAGCAGTTCACGGGCTTTGCCTTCACCCAATTTCCGCGCTAAAAACACTGAAACGATTGCCGGAATAAAGCCTATACGCACCTCGGTATACCCAAAATTAGCAGCTGGCACCGCGAAGCAAAAGTCGGTGACCGTGGCCAGTCCACATCCCCCGGCAATAGCGTGCCCTTCTACCTGGCTGATGACCACTTTGGGACCTGTATAAATCATTTCGTACAACTCCATCAAATGGTGCGAGTCAGACTGGTTTTCTTCATAGGTATTTTTTTGAAGCTGTTGCAAATAGCCGAGGTCGGCACCCGCACTGAAAACATCTCCTTTGGCCCGGAGCACAATGATTTTGCAAGAGTCAGCTTCAAAAAAATGACGAAAGGCTTGCTTCAACTCGGTTACCAGCTCGGCGTTAAAAGCATTGCGCTTTTCGGGACGGTTGAGGACGATGTGACCGATGCGGTCGTTGAGGTGGAGTTCGAGAAATTGGTAGTCCATAAGGGAATGAGCACGGCGCCTTCTTCAGCCACCATGCGCACAGGCAAGTGGTGTTGGGCTGCCATTTCTTGTAGTTTCCTACAATAATAAGGCGAATTAGACGAATCGAGAAGCAGGCCTTTGTATTTACACAACTGAGGAACCAGCTTGCGCCAGGCGGGCTGGTTCGAAAGCAATAGCCAATCGGCCGGAGGGAGGTCATCAGTTGCTGCTTCCCTGCCACGCAAATGCAACAAACTTCCTCCTGTCCAACGCCAGTACCTGCTAACAGCGTCGGCCAGATGGATGTCGTTTTTGATGCCTAAAGCTGTAAAGTGAGGATGCTGCGGAGCGAATGGTGCCTTGCGTTCGGGTCCCCAGTACCAGGCTTGTTGTCCAAATACAAATGCCCCAGAAGCTTCACGCCGGTTGTCGTAGATGACCAATAGGGCTTGCTGGCGGTCGACATGCAGCCGCCAAACCCCTTTGCCAAGTAAAAACAAGGCGAGTATGAGGCTCATTTGCCGCATGCGCTTGCTGCGGTATGTGTACCACCAACTGAGGGAGAGCAGGAAGGCAAAAAGCAACAAGGCCGCGGAGGCATCCAGCCGAATGCCCATGCTGACGGCACCCGGAAGGCCTTCAAAGGCCATCACCAGTTGGTTGAGCCAATAAATCCCTTTGTTGAGCAACCAGCCCAAAGGATTGGCCAAAAAGGGCAGGGGCGACAATACCAGCAGCAGTAAACAGCCAGCGAGTAAAGGTGCCATGAGGGGCAAGACCAGCAAATTGGTAAGTAAAAAGTAATTCGGAAACTGCCCGAAGTAATGCAGGGTAAGTGGCAAGGTGAACAGCTGCGCCGACAAGGTCACACAGCTTAGCTCCCAAACCCGATGTACCCAAGGATGGGGTATGTAAACCGATTTGAGCAGAAGTGGCTGTAAATACACAATGCCTGTAACAGCGGCAAAGGAAAGCTGAAAGCCGGTATCAAACAACCAAATAGGTTGGTGCCACAAAAGCAATAAGGCTGCGCCCGAAAGGGTGTTGTACACGCCTGCCTGTCTTTGCCAAAGTTTTCCCAAAGCCAATACGCTGCACATGAGGCTGGCGCGGGTAACCGATGCCGACAGACCAGTGATGGCCGCATAACTCCACAAACAACTCAATAAAATGGCCAAAAGCAAGCCCTTATGCTTGCGGAAAATTTTGCCCATAACGCTTTGCAGCAGAAGGTACACAATGCCCACGTGTAAACCCGAAACAGCCAGCACATGAATCAATCCACTACTGCTATAGGCCTGTACCAACTCGCCCGGCAAGGCCGAGCGGTCGCCCAGTAGCAGCGCCTGCGCAAAAGCACTGACCTCTGCATGTTTCAAATATAAGCGGAATTGGGAAGCGGCTGCAGCCCTTAGCCTCGCAGGATGCCACCAGGCATAGCTTCCAGCAGCTGCCCTCCATTCCCCTTTTCCTACATATAATTGGAAATAAATTCCTTTGCGCGCCAGGTATTGCCGGTAAGAAAAACCATGTGGATTGCGGTTTTCGGGCGGTTCGCCCAATTGTTTGCTCCATACCCACAGCCGGCTTCCCGCCTGCCAACCGGGATGGGTTTCGGACAGGTATAACAGCAGTTCTCCCTTGGCTGGTAGTACCGACTTTTCGTGCGATACAGCCAGGATGCTGGCGGTGGTTCGGTAACTTTTGTTCCTTGCAGTGGGCGGGTCGTTGAGCTGTACCAGCAACCAGCGGTTCTGCAGTTCCTGGAGGGAACTGGGTTGTCGGTTTTGCTCAAATTGCCGGGCGCGTGAGGCACCCAAGCACAAACAAACCAAAGCCAAACAAAAGCCCGGCAGCCAGCGCAACCTGAATTGGAAACGCCAAGGTAGTATTTCCCAAAAAAGCAAGGGCAGCAAAAGCGCCAGGGCCGCTATCCAGCTTCCCGCCGGAGGAACCCACCAAGTCTTCAGCACCGGCAACATGCCCACTGCGGCAAACAACAGCAGCCTGAAAAGCGGCACTTGGCGCCAGTCGAAATCTACCTGCAATTGCATGCTTGAATTTAAGCAGCAGGGCGATTGACCTGGCGGTTGTATAGCAAACTGTATATATACAATTTAGTATACAATTGTTTTTTGGCGTAGCTTGCAATGAAAACAAATCAAAACAGCAATTTTTCATGCCCGTCTTGGCCTCCCACCGCTTCCGCATGCGCCGCCGCCTTGCTGTGCACATCGATCGCAGGCTGCAGTGGCTGCCTTTCAGTGAAAGTCAGAAGGCCATGCTGGTCAAAGGCATTCATGAAGGGGGCTTTTGGCTTTCCTTTGCCTTGTATTGGCTGTGGCCTGCGGCCCGCCCCGCCATTTTGGTGTTGTATCTGTTCGTCTGGGCGAGTCAACTTTGGTTGGGTGGCTGCCTGCTCACCATCCTCGAGCGATACTACAGCCAGCAGCGCACCACCATCATGGATCCTTGGCTTAGCCGTATGGGCTTGCCGCAAAACCACCAATGGCGCATCCGCCTCACTTTATTCGCCAGCAGTGGTTCGCTGCTGTTGATGATGCTCGAACGTTTGGGCTATTTCGGCTAAGCCGGCTTCCACACACATTTAAAATGCGGAATATTCGCTTCCCAAAAGCGCTCGCCTTGGGGCAAAAAGTTGTTTTTGCGGTAAAATTCCAGGGCGTGTTCCTGGGCATGAAGGTAAATGGAACGACCATCTTTGGGGATCAACGCCAGCATGCCCCGCAGCACCTGCTCGCCATAACCCTTGCCACGTTCGCCTGCCAAAACGGCCATGCGCTCTACCTTCCAGCCTTTGTTGGTACTGCGGAAACGGCCGGTAGCCACACCTTGGCCAGCTACCCGCAGCAAAAAGTGGCGCGAACTGCTTTCAAATTCGTCGTATTCTTCTTCCGGGTCTACCTGCTGCTCTTCCACAAACACCACCCGACGGATGGCGAATACTTCGTCAAGTGACTGGCTATCGGTGATTTCGGAGAACTCCACAAGGGGTTGATTTTCGTGAATGGCGGTCATGCGATTTTTACTTAGTTTTGTCGCTTCCAAATTAACCCAATAATAACTGCTCGTTATGGCAAATCAAAAAATAGTGGAAGCTTTGGGCGCTCAGGCCGATTACCTGTTGGGCCATACCTCCAAAACCATCAGCAAAGAAATGTTGCACGCTCCGGGTGGCGATTTTGTAGATCGCATTTGGGCGGGCTCTAACCGCAATAACCAAACCTTGCGCAGCATGCAGGCGCTGTACGACAACGGCCGCCTCGCTGGCACAGGTTATTTGAGCATCCTGCCAGTAGACCAAGGCATTGAGCATTCTGCTGGGTCGTCTTTCGCACCCAATCCCATTTATTTCGACAGCGAGAACATCGTGAAGCTGGCCATCGAGTCGGGTTGCAACGCGGTGGCTTCTACTTATGGCGTTTTGGCCTCGGTATCGCGCAAATACGCACACAAAATTCCTTTCGTGGTAAAAATCAACCACAACGAATTTTTGAGCTACCCCAATAAGTACGACCAAATCATGTTTGGCTCTATCAAGGAAGCTTGGGAAATGGGTGCTGTGGCCGTGGGTGCTACCATCTATTTCGGTTCAGCTGAGTCGAGCCGCCAAATCATTGAAGTTTCTAAGGCCTTTGAAATGGCGCATGCCCTGGGCATGACCACCATTTTGTGGTGCTATACCCGCAACAACGGCTTTAAAGTAGATGGGGTGGATTACCACACTTCGGCCGACTTATCGTCGCAAGCCAACCACTTGGGTGTAACCATCCAGGCCGACATCATCAAGCAAAAACTCCCCACCAACAACGGCGGTTACCTGGCTACCAAGCATGGCAAAACCCACCCCAAGGTGTACAGCGAGCTGAGCAGCGACCACCCCATCGATTTGTGCCGCTACCAAGTGGCCAACTGCTACATGGGCCGAGCAGGCTTGATTAACTCTGGTGGCGAATCTAAAGGCGAAAGCGATTTGGCCGAAGCCGTTGCAACCGCCGTCATCAACAAGCGCGCAGGTGGCACCGGCCTCATTTTGGGCCGCAAAGCCTTCCAGCGCCCCATGAACGAGGGTGTAGCGTTGCTGAATACCATTCAGGACGTTTACCTCGACAACAGCATCGACTTAGCATAACCTAAATACAACCGAATGGCTTGGTTTAAGCGTTCCACCGCTGGGGTGACTACCAGCACCGAAGAAAAACTCGACGTCCCCGACGGCCTGTGGTTCAAATGCCCTTCGTGCAAATCTTCCTTGCTGTCGAAAGACCTCAAGGAAAACAAATTTGTTTGCACCCAGTGTAACTACCACTGCCGCATTGGCTCGGCCGAGTATTTCGAAATCATTTTCGACGACAATCAATTCGAAGAGCTCGATGCCAACATGACCTCGGGCGACCCATTGCAATTCACCGATACCAAGGCGTATAAAGACCGCTTGAAGGCAACCATTGCCAAAACCGGTTTGAAAGACGCCATCCGTTCGGCGGTGGGCAATGTAGAAGGACTGCCGTTGGTGGTGAGCTGCATGGATTTCGACTTCATTGGCGGATCGATGGGCTCGGTGATGGGCGAAAAAATTGCCCGCGCCATCGACAAAGCCCGCGAACTGAAATGTCCGGTGATGGTGATCAGCAAATCGGGTGGGGCACGCATGATGGAAGCCGCTTTTTCGCTCATGCAAATGGCCAAAACCTCGGCCAAGCTGGCGCAGGCCGGACAAGAAGGCGTGCCTTACATCTCGCTCATGACCGACCCTACCACCGGTGGTGTAACGGCTTCGTTTGCCATGTTGGGCGATTTTAACCTGGCCGAACCCAATGCCCTGATTGGTTTTGCCGGTCCCCGCGTAATCAAAGAAACCATCAAAAAAGACCTTCCCAAGGGCTTCCAGTCGGCCGAATCGGTGATGGAAACCGGCTTTATCGACTTCATTGTCGACCGCAAAGAGCTCAAGCCCACCTTGGCCAAGTTGCTGCGGTTGATGGCGAATTGATGGTGCGGCAATTCAAGACAAGCCCGCTTCATGGAGATGAAGCGGGTTTTTAGTTTTTAGCAACAACTCCCTTGGAAATTAATTTTCCTTGCCGTACATTTGCAGACTCGTTCAGAAACAAGGAAAAACACAATAAGATGCATCTCGATACCGCTCAAAAGCAAGAGATTTACAAGAAGTATGGTAAAGGCGCTCAGGACACAGGTTCTGCAGAAAGCCAGATTGCGCAATTTACTGAGCGCATTGCACACCTTACGGCCCACCTCAAGAGTAACCGCAAAGACTTTTCTACCCAGCAGGCACTGATCAAGCTGGTAGGCAAGCGTCGCGATCTGCTGACCTATTTGCAGAAAAACGACATCATGCGTTACCGCGCTATTCTCGAAAAACTGAACCTGCGTAAGTGATTGGCAGGTGATTACCCAAAACAAGGCGATGTATTACACATTCGCCTTTTTTACTTTATACTAGCTGCAATAAAAGAAAGATTGAGAGGAAAAAAATGAAACCAACTCCTGTTAGCAAAACCATCGATTTAGGCGATGGCAGGAACATCACCATCGAAACCGGAGTACTGGCCAAGCAGGCCGACGGTGCGGTGGTAGTACGTATGGGCGACACCATGTTGCTCGCAACCGTGGTATCGGCACGTGAAGCCAAAGAAGACGTTGACTTCATGCCGCTGACCGTAGATTACCAAGAAAAATTTGCCTCTACCGGTAAAATCCCCGGAGGCTTCCTCAAGCGCGAAGGCCGTTTGAGCGATTACGAAATTTTGATCAGCCGCCTCATCGACCGGGCTTTGCGTCCGCTCTTCCCTGAGGACTACCATGCCGACACCCAGGTGCAGGTGACCCTCATCAGTGCCGATAAAGATATCTATCCCGATGCCCTCGCCGGTTTGGCCGCTTCTGCTGCCTTGGCCGTTTCTGATGTGCCGTTCAACGGTCCCATCTCCGAAGTACGCGTGGCCCGCATCAACAGTGAATTCCGCATCAACCCCACCATCAGCGAAATGGCTGGTGCCGACATCGACATCATGTTGGCGGCCACCCTCGACAATGTGATGATGGTAGAAGGTGAAGCCAAAGAATGTTCAGAAGCCGAACTGGCCGAAGCCATCCGCATCGGTCACGAAGCCATCAAAAAGCAGTGTCAGGCCCAGCTCGATCTCCGTGCTGCCGTTGGCGTAACCCCACGCAGCTACAACCACGAGCGTTCGAATCCCGAATTGCAAGCGGCGGTAGAGGCTTTCTGCTACGACAAAGTATATGCGGTTGCCAAATCGGGTGCGCCCAAACACGAGCGTGCCGCCGGTTTCAAACAAGTACTCGACGAATTTATTGCCAGCCTGGGCGAAGGTGCTGAGGTTGACAAGTTTTTGGTGAAGAAGTATTTCCACGATGTGGAGTACCGCGCCATGCGCAACATGATCCTCGACGAGGAGCGTCGCCTCGACGGCCGCAAACTCAACGAAATCCGCCCCATCTGGTGCGAAGTTGGTTATTTGCCCAGCACCCACGGTTCGGCGGTATTTACCCGCGGCGAAACCCAGTCGCTCACTTCGGTGACCCTGGGTTCTAAAGAAGACGAGCAGATGTTGGATGGTGCCATGTTCTCGGGTTACAACCAGTTCATGTTGCACTACAACTTCCCATCGTTCTCAACCGGTGAAACACGTCCGAACCGCGGTCCCGGGCGTCGTGAAATTGGTCACGGCAATCTGGCCATGCGTTCGCTCAAGCAGGTATTGCCTCCGGCCGAAGAATGTCCCTACACCATCCGCGTGGTGAGCGACATCCTCGAGTCGAACGGTTCTTCTTCCATGGCCACCGTTTGTGCCGGTACCCTGGCGCTCATGGATGCCGGTGTGCAAATCAAGGCGCCCGTTTCGGGTATCGCCATGGGTTTGGTAACCGACGGCAAGCGCTTCAAGGTATTGAGTGACATCCTCGGCGACGAAGACCACCTCGGCGATATGGACTTCAAACTCACCGGTACCGTGAACGGTATCACCGGTTGTCAGATGGACATCAAAATCGACGGTTTGCCTTACGAGGTGCTGTTGCAAGCCCTCAAGCAAGCCGGTGAAGGCCGTGCATACATCTTGGGCGAAATGAACAAGACCCTGGCCGCACCCCGTGAAGATTACCGCGAGCACGTGCCACGGATTACCCAGCTCAAAATCGACCGCGAGTTCATTGGTGCCGTCATCGGACCTGGTGGCAAAATCATTCAGGAAATCCAGCGCGAAACCAATTCGACCATCAGCATTGAAGAAAAGGGCGAATTTGGCATTGTTCAAATTTACACCAACGACAAGGCCGGTATGGATGCTGCCGTGAAGCGCATCAAAGGCATTGCCGCCAAGGCCGAAGTAGGCATGGTGTACAAGGGCAAAGTGCGTAGCATCATGCCATTTGGTGCCTTTGTAGAGTTTTTGCCTGGCAAAGACGGTTTACTCCACATCAGCGAAATCAGCTGGGAGCGCCTCGAAACCATGGACGGCATCTACAAAGAAGGCGACCAGGTGGAAGTGAAGTTGGTAGAAGTTGATCCGAAGACGGGCAAGTTCCGTTTGTCGGTGAAGGCTTTGCTGCCACGCCCTGAGGGCATGCCTGAGCCCAGCGAGCGTCCGCGCCGCGAAGACCGTGGCGACCGTGGCGACCGCCGCGATCGTGGTCCACGCGATGGTGATCGCCGCGACCGTGGTCCGCGCGAAGAACGTGGTCCCCGTCCTCCCCGTGAGGAAGGCAACAACGAATAAGTTTATTTATCCTGTTTAATGCGAGAGAGGCCACCTTCGGGTGGCTTTTCTTTTTGGTGGTGATGGGGGTTTAACCGCAGAGGTGGGGAGGGGAAATAGGCGATTGACTGACTGAAGTGCAGGTTTTGAGATTGGGCAGCTTGAAACGCTTTGCGAATCAGTGCAGGCTCAGGCTTCAGCTAGCCACGAGGTACCGGAGCATTTTGGCTGGCGCTGCTTCGCAGCGTGGCCAGAGACCGCAGAGCTAATCAAACGGGAATCTGGGGTGGCTCTTCTTTTCGCCCATGCATTTACGAACACTTTATAAATGCAGCAATGTTGTATCAAAAATGCAAGCGCATGCCTGATATTTGAAAGTGTAAAAAAACGTTAAGTAAAATTTTACTATAAAGCTTGACAAGCTGCTGCTTCTGGCTTTAATTCGTAGTTGATTCAGGAAATAATGGGCCTGACTTTTTTCAAAGTCAAGATTCTATTTCCCCTAAGTCAGGAGAAACCATGCGCCAGTTAAAGATCAGCAAACAGATAACCAACCGCGAAAGCCAATCGCTCGACAAATACCTGCAAGAAATTGGGAAAGTCGATTTGATTACGGCTGACGAGGAGGTGCAGCTGGCCAAGCGCATCCAAGCCGGCGATCAGCGGGCGCTCGAAAAACTCACCAAAGCCAATTTGCGCTTTGTGGTTTCGGTGGCCAAACAATACCAAAACCAAGGTTTAACCCTGGGCGATTTGATCAACGAGGGCAATTTAGGCCTCATCAAAGCGGGCCAGCGTTTCGATGAAACCCGCGGCTTCAAATTCATTTCGTACGCCGTTTGGTGGATCCGCCAGTCGATTTTACAGGCATTGGCCGAGCAGTCGCGCATTGTGCGTTTGCCCCTCAACCGGGTAGGCTCGCTCAACAAGATTTCGAAGGCTTTTTCGCAACTCGAACAACAATTTGAGCGTGAACCCACGGCCGAAGAGCTCGCAGAAGTGCTCGACATGACCATCAACGATGTGGAAGACACCATGAAGGTGTCAGGACGCCATGTATCGATGGACGCGCCTTTTGCCGATGGCGAAGAAAACTCGCTGTTGGATGTGTTGACCGATGAGGACCAGATCCGTCCCGACAACAGCCTCATGAGCGAATCGCTCCGCCGCGAGGTTGAACGTGCCCTCACCACCCTCACCAAACGCGAGGCCGACGTGCTGCGCTATTATTTTGGCTTGGGCGGCATTCCCCCACTCACACTCGAAGAAATTGGCGATAAGTTCAGCCTCACCCGCGAAAGGGTACGCCAAATCAAAGAAAAATCCATCCGCCGGCTGCGCAATACTAGCCGGAGCAAAGCGCTGAAGGTTTACCTCGGGCAGTAACTCGGCTTTGCCTCGTTTTTGCCCGAGCTAGACCTTCAATTCAAAGTTCAAGGTTCAAGGAGGTTTTTCAGCTGCGCTGAAAAGGGTTCAAAGATGCCTTTTAGCGTTTGTGAAGCCGCATCAACACTT
>CAZNWC010000013.1:68080-73638 GCA_964577055.1 uncultured Chitinophaga sp.
CGCTGAAAAGGGTTCAAAGATGCCTTTTAGCGTTTGTGAAGCCGCATCAACACTTTTGCGTCCATGAAGGCGCAGCCTTCATCCTCATTTGAACTTTGAACCTTGAACCCGCTTGCGCTTGGCAAGCCGCCTCAAATCTGCACCACTGCCGGCGCTAGTCCTGCTCCGTTTCCTCGTGCAGCATGATTTCCGACGAAAACTGGAACCTCAGTTTGGGGTTTTCGTCGATGGCGCGCTGGAGCATCCAGAGGCTGTCGGCCAGGTATACGGGTCGGTCGTCTTTGTCGTAGGCCAGGTGGTCTTTGCGGTAGCGGAAAAACTCTTCTACGGCAGCCTCGTCTTCGCTATCGATCCAGCAGGCTTTGAGGTAGGCGAGTGAGCGGAAACTCACTTTGGCGCCGTATTCCTGCATGAGGCGGAACTGGATGACATCGAATTGCAGTTCACCCACCGTACCGATGATTTTGCGGTTGCCGGGCTGCTGGGTGAACAATTGCGCCACGCCTTCGTCGGTGAGCTGCTTGAGGCCCTTTTCAAACTGCTTGGCGCGGAAGGGGTCGTTGTTCTCTACCATGCGGAACAGCTCGGGCGAAAAAGCAGGAATGCCCTTGAAGAACATATTGCTGCCCTCGGTGAGCGAATCGCCGATTTTGAAGTTGCCGGTATCGTACAAACCCACCACATCGCCGGGGTAGGCGGTTTCCACATTGTTGCGCTCGTTGGCCTGGAACATGATGGGCGTACTGAAGCGGTATTTTTTGCCCAAACGGGGATGGTGGTAAAAGGTGTTTTTTTCGAAAACCCCCGAACAAACGCGCATAAAGGCAATGCGGTCGCGGTGGTTGGGATCGAGGTTGGCGTGTATTTTAAAAACAAATCCCGACAGCTTGGCATCTTCGGGCTTCACTTCGCCCATGCTGCTGAGGCGTGGACGAGGCGCCGGGGCTATTTCAATGAAGGTGTTGAGCAATTCTTGTACGCCAAAGTTGTTGAGGGCCGAACCGAAAAAGACAGGGGCAATTTCGCCTGCCAGGTATTCTTCGCGCTTGTAGGTAGGGAAAGCGCCTGCCAGTTCTACTTCTTCGCGCAATTGGTCGGCATAGCGGTCGATGATTTGGTCGAGCTTTGGGTCGCTCAAATCGGCAAAGGCCTTCACATCGTCGCTGATGCCGGTTTTGTTGGGCGAAAAGAGGTTGAGTTCGCCACGGTACATATTGTAAACGCCTTTGAAGGTGGCGCCTTTGCTGATGGGCCAGGTGAGGGGCGTTACGCGGATGTTGAGCTTTTTTTCAAGTTCGTCGAGCAAATCGAAAGGATCTTGCCCTTCGCGGTCCATTTTGTTGATGAAAATGATCACTGGCGTATTGCGCATGCGGCACACGCCCATGAGCTTTTCGGTTTGTTCTTCCACGCCCTTGGCCGCATCAACCACCAGAATCACCGAGTCAACGGCCGTGAGGGTGCGGTAGGTGTCTTCGGCGAAGTCTTTGTGACCGGGGGTGTCGAGGATGTTTACCCTGCAGCCGCCGTATTCAAAACCCATCACGGAGGTACTTACCGAGATACCGCGTTGCTTTTCAATCTCCATGAAGTCAGATGTTGCCGACTTCTTGATTTTATTGCTTTTTACTGCACCGGCCGTTTGGATGGCACCACCAAAAAGCAGGAACTTTTCGGTGAGGGTGGTCTTACCGGCGTCGGGGTGGGAGATGATGGCAAAAGTGCGCCTGCGGGCAATTTCTTCGTTTCGGTTCATGCGGCTGCTGCGTAAGAAAGCGCAAAAATAGGCTTTTTGGGGCAGACTACCGCAGCAACAAAGCTTCTGCCATGGGCAAATATAACCTTGCACTCTTTGCAGAAGACCTTAGTTTTGCGCCCGATATGAAGTGGATGATTTTTGGGTCAGCTTTGCTGGGCTGCCAAATGGCATTGGCACAATCGCCTACCGATACGGCGCACTGGCTGCAAAATGTAGAAATCAACGGCGAGCGCATACAAACGCCTTTTTCGCAAACGGCCCGAAGCATGAGCATGTTGGGCAAACGCGAAATTCAGCAGTTGCCCGCCCAGCAGCTGGCAGAGGTTTTGGCCTATGTACCAGGCATCGATATCCGCCAGCGGGGCCCGCAGGGTGTGCAAGCCGATGTGGGCATCCGCGGGGGCTCTTTCGACCAAACCTTGGTGCTGCTCAATGGCATCCGTTTGAGCGATCCGCAAACGGGCCACCACTTGCTGAATTTGGTGGTGCAGCCCGATCAAATGGAGCGCATTGAGGTGCTGAAAGGTCCCGGAACTCGTATTTATGGTCCCAATGCCTTCTCCGGCGCCATCAACATCATCACCCGACCGGGCAGCGAGCGCGGGTTAATGGCCACCTTAAGCGGGGGGCAGTTCGGACTCTACCACGCCCACCTGGCCTTGCACTTGCCCGTGAAGAATTGGCAGCAAAGTATTTCAGCCGGCTTGCAAGGCAGCAACGGCTACCGTCACAATACCGATTTCCGCTTGGCCAATGTGTTTTACGATGGAGGCATGCAGCAGGGCAAGCACCGCCTGCGTGCCATGGCAGGCTACAACCAACGGGCTTTTGGTGCTAATGGCTTTTACGCCAATGAGAATTTCAGGGAGCAGTACGAAGAAACAGCCACGCTTTTTGGGGCGCTTACGCACCAATACCAAGGCGAGGGTTGGCAGAGTGAAATACGCGCCTACTACCGGCAGCATACCGACGATTATTTCTTTCTGCGCAACAATCCTTCGTTTTTTCACAACCACCACACCAGCAGGGTGGCCGGCTTGGAGTGGAACGGGAGCAGCAAACATACGTACCTGCAAGCAGCAGGCTGGGAGGCACATACCGGCTGGGGAGCCGAATGGCGAAGTGAAAATTTGGTGAGCAGTAATTTGGGCAACCGTGACAGGCAATGGGCTGGTTTGTATGCCGAGCACCGTTTGCAAAACAAGCGCTGGATGTTGAATCCGGGTTTGTATTTGAACGGCATCAGCGCTTATGGCTGGCGTTTGTATCCTGGCATGGAAGCAGCTTGGTTTGCGGCCAAGGGTTGGAATGTGTATGGCAATTTGGCCCAGAGTTTCAGGGTACCCACCTATACCGATTTGTATTATCGTGGTCCCTCGAATGTGGGCAACCCGCTCTTGCAGCCCGAACAGGCATGGACCTACGAGCTGGGCAGCCGTTGGTTGCATCAATCGTGGTTGGTACAAGGAGCTTTTTTTGTGCGCGACGCCAACCGCTTGATTGAATGGGTGCGTCCCGACGCGCTGAGCCCCTGGCAGCCCAATAACTTTACCGAGGTGGTGAGCCGAGGGGCAGAGCTCGAAGCTCAATGGCGGCCTCAGCTGCCTTGGCTGCGGCAAATGCGCTTAGGCTACACCTATATCGATGCAGGATTTATGGTGTTGCCCGGATTTCAGTCGCGCTACGTGCTCGAAAACCTGCGTCACCAACTGTTGCTGCAGGGTGTTTTTGCGTTGCCAGGAAAAATAGAGGCCAGTTTGGGCATCCGCATGCTGCAGCGCATCAACCAGCCGCAGTCCGACTGGGTGAGCGACCTACAGCTCCAGCGCCGTTGGGGCAAGGGCTTCGAAATCTTTGTGCAAGCCACCAACCTCACCAATACCAGCTACCGCGAAATAGGCACCGTGCCCATGCCGGGTAGGTGGTTGCGTGGTGGACTGCGCTTGCGTTTGGATTTGAAAAAGGCCGATGCTTAACCAGAAAGGGATTTAGCCTTTGGTAAGCGTTTCGCTGTAGGCCCACAAGGCATCAGCCAAACCTGTGTCTCGGCCGGATGGTGCTGCCTTGTTGAGCTTGCGGTTTTTGTAGTAGCCGCCCGATGGGTTGCCGTTGGTTGTGGCCAGGTGTAATGTAGTGGCAGCTCCTTTGGCCGGGCTGATGAGGAATGGCCGCATCAAAGCCCACATCCATTTCATGCCGCCTAAACCGTTGCCAAAGCCGGTGTTCACCACGCCCGGGTGAAGGGCAAAAGCCTGCAAACCCTGCGCATGGTAACGTTTATGCAACTCGGCAGTAAAAAGCACATTGCACAATTTGGCATTGGCATAAGCGCCAAATGCCGACCAGCCTTTTTCGAGCTGAAAATCGGTTGGATTCAAGCGCCCGGCCCGGTGTGCCTCCGAACTTACATTGATGACTTTGCCCTTGGCAGCCAAAATTTGAGGGATCAAGCTGTTGGTGAGTAAAAAATGGCCCAAGTGGTTCATCTGAAACTGCATTTCGTGCCCGTCAACTGTGACTTCACGCTGCGAGGTGAGTCCACCCGCATTGTTGATGAGCACATCGATAGGACCGATGCTCTTCAACGCCGCTGCAGCTGTGCGTACGCTGTTCAAATGCGCCAAGTCGCAAGTAACAATTTCAATTTTGGCTTTGGGGTATTTTTGCAGCAGCTCGGTTTTTTGAGCAGCGCTTTTTTGGGGATTTCGGTTCAGCAGCCACAGCTGGTGGCCTTCGGCAACCAATGCCTCGGCAGTAGCGGCACCAATGCCGGAGGTAGTTCCGGTAACGACAATGTTCATAGGGGTAAAACAGCCAGCCGCCTTGAAAGTTCAATGCGCGTGCATTCAACCGAAGTCGCGCGGATTCCTTTATTTTTGAGGGTCCAAAGGTTATTTCATGACGCTCGAAAAGATTCTTAAATACAGCATTGCGGCCGTAGCCCTCTTTATTGTGGGGTACTTGGCTTACGATCAATTGAAACCCGAACCAATGGCCGAGGGCAAATTGGAAAAACTGCCCAAATTCAGCTTTCCACTCATTGGTGGCAAAGGTGAAATCAGCAAATCTGATTTGCGCGGAGGCAAAACGGTTGTGCTTTATTTCAGCCCGAATTGCGAGCATTGCCGAACCCTCGGGGCCGACATTGGTCGGAATCTTGGCCGCTTACGCGATATCGACTTTGTGTTTGTGACCCGTTTTGATGAGGCCGATGCCGTTACGTATGCAAGAGAATTCAAGCTGTGGGAACAGCCGCATGTATATTTCGGGCTTGACATGAATGCCGCCTTTTATGGTTACTTCGGTGAGATGTACGTGCCATCTACCTATGTTTTTAATGAAGATGGTAAGTTGCTGCAGCCCCTCTACCAAAACGCCATGGTTGCCGACATCCTGGATGTTTACGCTGGCAAACGCAGCGACAAGAACAAGGGCACCCGGTAAGCACGCAATGCGAGGGGAGGTGCATCTTGCAAAGGGCATGGAAGGCTGCGGCGGGATGCGGAAGGATGAAAGTCGGGAATTTCTGCATGACGTAATGAAATCAACATAGCAGCACCCTTTCAGTATTTCTAGTCACCAAAGCCCCACTACTGCACCTCAATCATTCAAAGAAAGACTTGGCTCCCCGTCTCCGCGGTCTACCCGCAGGGACTTTAGTATATGGTAAGCCATTGAGGCTTGATCGCACTCAAACAGCGTTCTCTGGCGGATGCGCCAGCAGTCCGCCTTGTGCCTCCGCTACCTCCTATGTTTGATTCATCAAATAATTTACCCGAATTTCATATTGCGAGGTGAG
>CAZNWC010000014.1:0-60958 GCA_964577055.1 uncultured Chitinophaga sp.
CGCGCCTCAGCGGTTTAATCCCCGCCGCCGGAAGGCAATCCCGAATCCCGAATTTCAAATCCCCATGTCGCTCCTCCACCACCTCGCCCACTCCATTGGCCTCCGCCACCTCATCGAAAAACGCATCCTCGCCCCGGTACGCACCTGGCGCAAGCTCACTGCTGCCGCCAGCTTCGACCAGGAGCTGCACCAAGCCGCTCACCGCGATGCTGCTGCTTATGCCTATGCCCATTTTGCCGATGCGGCCTATTTCCAGTCGAAAAAAGAGCTCTACAACTACCTATTCCCCCTGCTTTCAACCAAAGCCGGCGCCTGCCTCGAATTTGGGGTGTACAAAGCAGCTACGCTGAATTATTTCGCTAAAAACCTGCCCAACAGGCCTTGGCACGGCTTCGACTCTTTTGAAGGGTTGCCCGAAGTGTGGGGTGGGGGCGAAAAGGCCCAAGGTGCTTTTTCATTGGGTGGACAGTTGCCCAAAGTACGTTCGAACGTAAGCCTCCACAAAGGCTGGTTCAGCAACAGCTTCCCGCCTTTTTTGAAAGAAAACCCGGGTGACATTGCTTTCATGCACCTCGATGCCGATTTGTACAGCTCCACCATCGATGTGCTCATGTTGGCCAACGACCGCTTGCCTGTAGGCAGTCTGTTGTTGTTTGACGAATATTTTGGTCAAATAGGCTGGCGTTCGGGTGAACACAAAGCCCTGCTCGAATGGGAGCAAGCCTGCAAGCGCCAAGTGAAGTGTTTGGCGTATGCTTCCAATGGCGCTGCCTTATTTGAAATAACCCAATGAGCGAACAACCGTTTTTATCGGTCGTATTGGCCACCCGCAATTGCAAAGCCGAGCTGGAGCACACACTCAAACAGCTGCTTTTGCAGCGCGAAACGGTGCCGTTTGAAATTTTGATTGCCGATGCCCAAAGCAGCGACGGCACCGCCCAGCTCATTGCCCAATATGCGGCGCATTTGCACTGGTGGGTCAGCGAGTCCGATGCCGGCATTTACGATGCCTGGAACAAATGTTTGGCCCATGCCCGGGGAAAATGGATTGCTTTTTTGGGTGCAGGCGATACCTATACGCCCGATGGCTTGCAAAGGCTGGCCGAAGCTGCCCGGCAAAATCCCGAAGCGCATTACCTGGCTTGCGATCAGTGGCAGGTACATGCCGATGGCAGCGTGATGCGGCGCAAAAATGCCAAATGGCAAGCTCAAGCATTTGCCAAACGCATGACCCTAACCCATGTAGGCTGCTGGCATGCGCGGCATGCTTTCGAAACAAATGGACTTTTTGATACCTCGTACCGCATTAGCGCCGATTACGATTGGTTGTTGCGCATGGGGCCTGCTTTGCGCGTGGTGCATGTGGCCACGCCCTGCGTAAACATGTTGGTTGGCGGTCTCAGCGATGCCAATAGCCTGGTGTTTGAAGAAACGGCCAGGGCACAACGAGCCCATACGCGCCTGCCTCGGTGGCAAATACATTTGTTGAAACGCGAAGCCATGTTGAGAAAAAAGATACGTCGGTGGTTGATGTCGTAGTGATTTTGCATGCCCCTACCGACAGGCGGGTGTTCGATTTGTTTAACTGGTTGCGTGTTGCCTTGCCCAACTACGGATATTTGGTTTGGAGCAAGCAGCAAACCCGGCTTGAAAAAGCATTGTATGTGACTGCGCAGTTTTTGCAGGCTGCGGGGCTGGCTGATTTGATTGCCCATGTGGCAGCCAACCCGAAAACCCAATTTGTTTGGTTGCCGGTGGTAGAAGACGAGCTGGTTGCCTTGCTGCAAATGCCCGAGCTGCCTGCAAACCTCCGCTTTTTACTTCCCGCCAAGGAAGCCCTGGAAATCGCCCGCAACAAAACCAAACTGAGTGCCCAATTCATGGCGCAGGCTTGGACCCCACGCCTTTTTACCATCGATGAACTCAAGCGCGATTTTCCGCCAGGGGGTGTAGTGGCCAAACCGGCCATTGGCAAAGGAGCCATCGGACGACAGTACATCAACAGTCCGGCCGAATTGCATAAAATCCAGCCCGGTGATACCATACAGCAAAGGGTAGGAGAAGGCAAGGAAGTCATTGGCGCCTTGTTTTTGATGCAAAACGGCCAGGTGGTGCGGCATTACCAACACCAACGGGTGCGTACTTATCCGGCCGATGGGGGCGTGAGCAGTTGCGCCAAAACGTTGTTCATAGCCGAGGTGGCTGAAACAGGTGCTGCGATTTTGTCGGCACTCAACTGGAACGGCTTGGCCATGCTCGAGTTTTTGCAGGACCCACATTCAGGCAAATATTTGGCCATCGAATGCAATCCCCGCCTGTGGGGCACCTGTTTATTAGGTGAATTTGCGGGTCATGGTTTGGTAGAAGACTACATTCGGCTGGCCTTGGGCCTGGCATTACCCAACCGAAATGCCTTGCCCGAAGCCTTCATCCGCTGGTATTTTCCCTACGAAATGTTGTATGCCCTGCGCAAACCCATCCAACGCTTTAACTTGTTGGTGGGTGTGCAGCCAAGTACCTGTTACATTGGGGGCACCCGAGCCGGTTGGTTCAGGGCAACGCTCTTCATTGCAGCCAGTTTACTGAAACCCGAGAAGTGGCAAATACTCTTCAAAAAAATTACCGGCAGGCGATGACAGCGGCTGAAGTCTTCGATTTCGACAAAACGCTCACTTATGGCGACACCACCTTGCCTTTGTTTTGTCATGGGCAGTCTGCCTTGCGGCGCAAGCGCATCAAATGGCGCTATTATGTCCTGGCTGTTTTGGTGAAGCTCCGGCTGCTAGAGGTAGAAAGTCTCAAAAAAAGCATGCTCAATGCGTTTTACAAGGACTATGGGGCTGCGCGCTGGCAGGCACACTGCGAGGGCTTTGCAAAAAGCATTCGCACCAACCAGCTTTATGCACAAACCAATTGGAACGAAAGCCAGAAATGGGTGGTAAGCGCCTCTTTTGAGGAAGTGCTCCGGCCCCTTTTTCCACAGCAAGTGCAGCTCATTGGCAGCAAGGCAGAGCCGGGCACCAAGGGTTGGCATATTGTACGGCACGCTTACGGAAAAAACAAGGCCCAATTGCTGCGTGAAGCAGGTATTCAAAACATTTTCAGGCTCTATACCGACAGCATGGCCGACCGTTACATGATGGGTATGGCCGATGAAATTGTTTGGGTTCAAGGCGATAAACAAACGCATTATACCCGTGCCGACTGGGAGCGCCGCTTCGGCCCCTTACCGCACTAACCGCATTAATAAAGCGCAGCTTAGGCGGGTTAAGGCGCTGGCGCCCTGAAAAAATAACCGCGGATTACGCGGATTACGCAGAAAATGGCAACGCACAGGGCGCTGCCGCGGATTTTTAGACTGCGAGCAGGGCGACATATTTACTCGGTTTACACAAAGTTTAGGTTTTCTTATCCTCAGCAGCAAGGCTTAATGCCACATGTTGCGGGATAGATGGCAATCCTGAATTTCTAATCCCGAATCCTCCGCGTCCTCCGGCAGTTGCGTAGCAACGGCCGTGTCCTCAAAAAAGCCCTTCAAGACTGCCCCGTCATTAGCAATCGTGCAAAGCCATGCTGTGTACCAAGCTCTCCCTTTCACTGCGCTCTCTGTGGTTTAATTCTCGCCGCCGGAAGGCCATCCCGAATCCCGAATCCTCCGCGTCCTCCGGCAGTTGCGTAGCAACGGCCGTGTCCTCAAAAAAGCCCTTCAAGACTGCCCCGTCATTAGCAATCGTGCAAAGCCATGCTGTGTACCAAGCTCTCCCTTTCACTGCGCTCTCTGTGGTTTAATTCCCGCCACCGGAAGGCCATCCCGAATCCCGAATCCCGAATCCCAAATCCCGAATGCACCCCGCTCTATTCACCATCGACGTAGAAGACTGGTTCCATGCCGGCGTCATGCAGCCATATGTAAGGCGTGATGGCCATTCGCCCATGCACCGCCTCAGCTACAACCTCCAATGGCTGGCCGAATTCCTTGCCAAAATCAACGGAAAGGCCACTTTTTTTGCGCTTTCTACCCTCGAGCCGGTGGTTTTACGCCAATTGGCGGCATTGGCAGCGCAAGGTCACGAAATTGCCTCGCACGGTCACTCGCATACCAGCTTGCATTTGCTCTCGGTAAAAGCGCTCCGCGAAGAGTTGGTGCTTTCACGCGATGTACTCGAACAAGCCACTTCGGGCAAGGTCATCGGGTTCAGAGCACCCAATTTTTCGATCACCGACCTGGCATTGGAGCAGCTCGAAGAAGCGGGATACCGCTACGATTCAAGTTTGAACAACGTCCGCTTGCACAGGGGCTATGGCCGTTTGCACCGGCATGCGGTGAAAGACGGGCCCTACCTCATCCGTGAGGCACTCTATGAATTCCCGCTTTCAACTTATCCGTTTATGGGATGGCGTTTGCCGGTGGCCGGAGGGGCTTTTTTGCGTCACCTGCCTTATGCCGTCTTTAAAGGTGCTGCCGTGGAACTGGCCAAAAACGGCTATTATCACTTCTACCTGCACCCCTGGGAGGTGGATAAAAAGCATCCCAAGGTAGCGCGCATGAAAACACTCGATCGCATTCGACACTACCGCAACATCCATCGGGTAGAAGAGCGCCTGGAGGGACTCTCGCAACAACTCCGCTTCGAAAGCATTGCTAGCCGGCTCAGCAGGCAGGATTCCTGACCTCGGTCCCCCAAAATTGTCTATATTCGCAACATTAATTAATAGGAATGTCGAAACGTCCCATGTTTCAAATGCTGCAGCAGGAAGCCTCCATAGGCACCATCCTGCAGTTTGTGGTTTACCTGCTGCAAATCGTTAAAAACAACCTCCGAAGCATCCTGCTTTTTGTGGTGCTGGGAAGCGCCCTCGGTCTTGTGGTAGGCTTTTTAAAGCCACCAAAACGCAGTGCCGAAGTCATCTTAGCTGCAGAAGAGGAAAGCGCCAGTGGTTTTGAAGGCCTGATGGCGCAGTTTGGTCTCGACATGGGCGGCATGAATCCCGGTGGCATCTTTCAAGGTGAAAGTTTGGTGAAGGTGTTTTTGACCCGCAGCATGATTGAACGCACCTTGCTCACCAAGGTAGCAGTAAATGGCGATAGCGTGGTGCTGGCAAATTACATCTTTCCGCAAACGAAACCTGGCAAAAAGCGTGTTTTCAAAGGGGTGCAGTTTAGCGCCGACCGCAGCCAGCACGATGCCCTCACCGACAGCGCCTTGTATGTGCTGCAGAAGTTTGTGAAGGCCAAGATGTTGAGCGTAAATAAACCTGACAAACGCCAGGGCATTATCCATGTAAAAACCACGCACCGCAATCCCCAGGTGGCCCTGCTATTCAGCGAAGCCCTGGTAGAAGAGGTATCTGATTTTTACATTGAGTCGCTCACCAAAAAAGCAAGGTCGAACCTGGCAGTTTTGCAGGCCGAGGCCGATTCAGTAAAGGCGCTGCTAAATACCAATTTATCAGAAAGCGCCATAGCGTCTGATTTGAACATCAACCCCATCCGCCAAACACTGCGGGTAGGGCAAAACCGCAAACTCATTGATTTGCAGGTAAGTGTGGCCTTGTATGGCGAGGTAGTGAAAAACCTCAAGCTGGCCGAAATTCAGTTGAGAAAACAAACCCCGCTCATCCAAATCATTGACCATCCGGCCAAGCCGCTGGATGTGGTTGGTTTTGAATGGTGGGAGTGGATTTTGTACGGCGGTTTGGGGGGTTTGTTAGGCGGAATGTTCATGGCCTACAGAAAAACGACCCAAGAGGAGGAGGAAGTCGCGTGATGCAGTTCATCCGTAACTTCTTGGCCAAGCAGGGCATAGAGGTGCGCAAGGCCCGCACGGCCGATGCCGCCTTGTTTGAACACCTTACTGCTTTGAAAAGCCTGCCCACTCCTTTGGCCACGGAGCCGGCAATGGCCCGATTTTTTGAGCGCATCCTGCAACAAGGCGAGGAAGCAAAAGCCCAATTGTACCAGGATTTGCTGGCAGTTGAGCTGTTTAAAGAGAAAAGAGATGGCTTTTTCGTGGAATTTGGTGCCACCAACGGCATGCAAATCAACAATACCTGGCTGTTGGAGAAAAAATATGGCTGGAAAGGTATTTTGGCCGAACCGGCCCGCATTTGGCACAACGAATTGAGTAAAAACCGGAGCTGTACCATCGAGCACCGCTGCGTTTGGAAGAAAACCGGCGATGTATTGACCTTCCACGAAGTGCCGGGTGATCCCGAATTGTCGACCGCTGCCGCTTTCAGCAAGAGCGACCACCAAGCAGCCCAGCGTAAGCAGCATGAATCGTATGCGGTGGAAACCATTAGCTTGTTCGATTTGCTGCAGACGCACAACGCACCTGCCTTCATCGATTACCTTTCGGTAGATACCGAAGGCTCGGAATACGAAATTTTGAGGGCCTTCGATTTTTCGAAATACCGCTTTGGCCTCATTACGGTTGAACACAACGGCACTGCCCAACAAGCGGCCTTGTATGACTTGCTGACAAAAGCGGGCTACAAGCGCATTTTTGCTTCCATCTCGAAATGGGACGATTGGTATGTGGCTCCCGAGCTGCTAAAGTCCTGATGTTTGGATAGGAAGTCGTTTTGGTTGTATGTGGCACGTGCCGTGGCTGCTTTTTCGGGCATAGGGGTGCATTTTATTTTTGCACGCATTGGCGGATTGTCGGGTTACGGGGTGCTGAGCCTGTTTCTGAATTTGAACTTGCTGTTCAATTACCTGAGCGATTTCGGTTTCACGCTCAATGGTCCACGCCTGGTGGCTGCAGCTGCCAGAAATGACCAGAACTGGCACCAGGCGCAGGCATTCAGGCTGCGTTTGGGGCTGGTATCGGCAGTGCTGTTTGTGGCCCTGGTTCTTGTTGGCTACCCCAATCAGAGCAAATGGCTGCTGTACGGTTTGCCCATGATAGCCTTGTACGGTTTTCAGGCCGATTGGCTGCACCGGGGCGAGGGTCGTCCCGATAAAGCCGCTTACCGCCAAATGGCCCAAAGTGTGGGACAACTTTTGCTGGTATTGCTGGCGCTGTATGCAGGCTGGTCGCTCGAGTGGGCCATGCTGCTTTATGCCGCTGTGGCTGCATTGACCTTTGTGGTAAGTTATCCCCGTTTTACATTTTGGAAAGAAAAATGGCCGTCTAAGGCTTTGTTGTCCGGACAGCTAATGGTGATGGGGGGCATGGTGGCGTATTTTCTCACCTATAACCTCATCATTCCTTTGCTCAGCAGGTGGCAGGGCGAAGAAATGGCAGGCTTTTACGCCAGTCATTATTTTCTCGGAACGAGTTTGGGTACCCTTTCGGTCATTACCATGGAAGTATTCATGGCCAAAGCAGGCGCAGGTTCACGTGCCTATGGCCGATGGATGTTGCTTTTTACGTCGCTGGCTTTGCTGGGCATTGCACTCAGTCCCTTGTATTTCGGTCTGCTTTATGGCAGCAAGGGTTTTTATTGGGATGGGTTGCTTACCCTGTTGGTGGCAAGCATTGTGGCTGTTCACGCTTTGCGTCTTTATTGGATCAACAGCAGTTTGTTTGAGTTGAACTACCGGATTTTTTTACGCTTTAACCTGGCTGCCTTGCTGCTGCACCTGGTTTTATTGGCCATTTGGGTAGGCATGGGTCGGATGTACGACCCCTATGCTGCTTCGGTTTTATTGCTTTTGGCCGAAAGTCTTGCTTTGGCAGTGTATAAATGGTTGGAAATGAAGAGGAGGGCCTATGTGGGATAAACTGGTAGCGAATTACAGGCTTGTTTTGTCGTATTTGATTTACCTACCCAATGTAACCCCCTTCAAAATGCTGTTCAGGTCGGAGATTTTCCCCTGGGCATTTGTGTATTCCTTGAGGAGGTCGTTTACGATTCCGCTGGGTTACGGCATTTTTTTGGTGTATATGCTCGTTTCGGCTGCTTATATTTTGTCGAAGGGCGAACCCATTCTGGTGCCAGCGCGGGCTTTGTTTGCCTTGCTCAACGTTACCTTCATTTTCTTCTGCATACTAAAGGTAGATGACAAGGAATTTGCCCAATTGCGCAAGGCCTTCAGCTGGGTATTTATCATCAATGTGTTGTTGAGTCTCATCCAGTATTTTGGTTTGTTCCCGGCCGTTTTAACGCCTTTTATGCGCATTTTCATCGACCGCTTTACCGATGAACCGCATGGATTGGGCCGTGGGGTGGCTGCCCTGTTTGCTGAACCAAGTTATGCCTCGCTCAGCATACACTACTATTTTGCCTATTTCATGCTGCAGTACCGCATCGACCAAAAGTCGTTGATGGGCTATGGGGCGATTTTGCTCATGATTCTGTTCGACCTGTTCATCATCCGCTCCATAACGGGACTGGTCATGATTTTTGTGTATTACGTATCGCTGCAGCAACGCAAATACATCATCAGAGGCGCTGTGATTTTGGTTTTGGCGGGCTTGCTGGTGCTTTACCTCGCCAAACAAACCGATGAGCCCCCACGGGCCGTCGACTTTTTGTATTCGATCATCTACGACCAAGAATGGAAAGACCCGCTGCCGTTTTTGTTGAACGAATCGGGCTTCCGTGTAATCAGCGTATGGGCGGCCTATGTATACGGCTTTACGAATCCACTCGGATCGGGCATTGGCGGTTGGGGACCAGCCAGTCTCATTGCCATGGATGCCATTGGGGTGCCGGCCAGCGAAATTGGCTTCTTTGCCTCCTATAGTGGGGGTGATTTCGACGGTGTAAGGCCTACCAGCTTTATTGCCGACATTTTTTTGGAAATGGGCTGGGTGGGCTTTCTGCTCTTTGTACTGGCCTTTTGGCGCTATATGACCAATAAAACGCTTTTCACCAACATCTCGTCGCGTCCGGTGCTGGTGATGTTTTACTTCAACTTGTTTGTGATGGGTACCATCGGCGATCCTTTGCCATTCATTTTCCTTGCACTGGCCTACCGCGAGTTTTTTCCGCCCGAACCTAAAACCAATTTGCTCAAAGCCTGATGGAGCCCCTGGTGTCGATCATCATGCCGGCCTACATGGCGGAGGCAAGCCTGGCCGAAAGCATTGCCTGCATTCAGGCACAGCACTATTCCAATTGGGAATTGCTGCTTTTTGTGGATGCTTCGCCTGACCAAACCCTGGCAATAGCCCGCAAATACGCCGAAGACGACACCAGAATTCGCCTGCTGGAAGGCAAAAAAAACCGCGGCGTGGTGCGTGCACGCAACCTTTGCCTGCGTTTGGCAAAAGGCAGTTGGGTAGCTTTTTGCGATGCCGATGATTTTTGGTCGGCCCAAAAACTGACATTGCAATGGCGTTTGCTGCAAAAGCAGGCTGCCAATTTTTGCTACACCTCGGCCACTTATTACCGGGCCGATATCCATTGGGAATCGGCCCCGGCACGCATGCCCCATCGGCTCAACCTCAAGCGGCTGCTGCAAGGAAATCCGATTGGCATGAGTACCGTTTTGTTAGAAAGAAAACTGCTCCACAACTTGTTTTTCGACGCGCTGCCTGCCGGTATTGTGCACGAAGACTATGCCTTTTGGGTGAAGCTTTTTAGCAAGGCAGCGGTTAAAGCGGTTTACTTGCCCCTGCCAACCACCAAGGTGAGCATACATCCGAATACGCGCTCGGGCAACAAATGGAGGGCGTTGAAATCGCAATTTTACATTTTACGCCGCTATGGAGGCCTTTCGACACTGCAATCGGGGCTTCATTTGATTACCTACTTGCTCTGGGCCTTGTACAAGCGGGGCCTGGCTACGTGGCTGCAACAATGGAGGAAAACCTAACATTGTGTATATCAAAAAGGTGCTATATTTGGCCATGCATCAACCTATGAAAGCCATTTTACTGCTTCTACTGGCAGCTTCGCTGTTGGGTGTAACTGCCCAGGCACAACCTGTATCGCTGGGCATTCCCTTTTTTGAGGAAGCTTTGCGCAGGGGGCAGTTGTTGGGCCGATTAGATTCAAATGTATCGTTTAACATCAGGCCGGTTGATGCAGGCCGGGCTTTCAAAATAGCCAATCCCTACGGTCTCGACACCAACCTCTTTCCTACCGATACCTTGCAATACGCCAGCTGGGCCAACCAAACTTTTTTGAATGGCAAAGGGCGCTGGATGCTCTTGCCGGTATATACCCACACCCAATACAACCAACATCACCCATATGGCTGGAGCGATGGGGCACGCATTCCCAACCGTGGGTTTCAACAATACCTATCGGCAGGGGTGTATGCCAAGTTGGGCTTTTTAGAGATGCAGTTCAGGCCCGAAATGGTGTATGCCCAAAACAAAGAATTTGCCTCGCCCCCTCACCGTGCGGTGGGCATAGATAATCCCGAACGCATGGGCAGCGAGCCTTACCGGCAGTTTTTTAGGGGACAATCGTTCATCAAGGCGCATGCAGGTCCCATAGCCTTTGGTTACAGTACCGAAAACATTTGGTGGGGACCAGGCCAAAAAAATGCCATCATCATGAGCAACAATGCACCCGGTTTCGGTCATGCTACTTTTCACACCAACAAACCCATCAAAACCCGCTATGGCAGCATCGAATTTCAATGGATAGGCACAGCCCTGGAATATTCAGGCTTTTTTCCTTACCCGGTTGATTACACTGTGGGTACTTGGCCGCCCACCATTGGTGCTCCCCCGCGCGATACCACCCGCACCAGCAAATACCATTCGTATGCAAGCGCAGCAGTTTTTTCGGTTCAGCCCGTTTGGACGCCTGGTTTGTTCTTAGGTGCAACACGCATTTACCAGCAAGTCCGCCGACCCGATAATGCCCTCGATTACTTAACAGCTGTAGCCACCCCTTCTGACCCCTTTAGTACGGTAGGAAACAACGGCATCATCTCTGTTTTCGGCCGCTATTTGCTGCCCAAGGCCCATGCCGAATTTTACGTGGAAATGGGGCGTGAAGATTGGTTTTGGGACATGGAAGACCTCATTACCAACCCCTATTACACAGGCGCCTGGTTGGCCGGCTTCAAAAAAATGTACGTATTGCCAGGCAAAGACCGTTGGTTGGAGGTGTATGGCGAAGTGACCAAAATACAAGCCCCTGTGGCCAATTATTCCAGAGCGGTGGGTTACAGCTTTTACACCAACGGCGATGTGCCAACGGGCTGGTCGCACCGCGGTCAGGTATTGGGGGCAGGCATTGGGCCTGGCAGCAATATGAATACCTTGGGGGTGCGCTGGGCCAAGGGCTTTCACACCTTTGGGGTACATGCCGAGCGGGTGGTGTACAACGAAGATTTGTTGTACAACCGCATTTTGTACCTCAAGTTAAACCCGGTAAACAATCCTTTTTTCATCGACGACTCGAAGCACTTTGTTGATTGGGGCTTGATGTTTACACACCATACCTCTTTTCAGAAGTTTTTTGTAGGCTACAGGTTCCACCTCATGCGTACCTACAACTTCAACTGGAGCTACGATCCTTTTGGGGCACCTGGTCCGTTCCGATTCCCGGGCATCAACGTTTGGTCTATGAACGCCGATATCAGTTGCGTTTACCGTTTTTGAGATGTTGCACCAACCACCAGCCAAAAGTCCCGCCCCGCTCAAGGCATTGTTTACTGCCTTTTTCAGCAGCAAAGCACTTTCTTTTGAACAGCAATTGCAGCACTACTTGCATGCAGAGGAGGTGGTGATTGGAGATGCCTGGGTGGTGGTGTTGGCCGAGGGATTGAAGGCTTTGGCTGAATCAAAGCCAGGCCGCAAAATCATCCTGCCTGCCTACAGCTGCAATGAGTTTACCAAGGCCATCTTGCTGGCCGGTTTAGAACCTTTGTATGTTGATTTGGGTGCCGATTACAGCATGCAGCGGGCTCCTGTGGAAGCGGTTGGTACAGAGGGGGTGCTTGGCGTTTTGGTGGTGAACAATACCGGTTATGCAGCCGAAAACGAAGCCATTCGGCAGTATTGCGACGATAAAGCCATTTTCTGCATTGAAGATGCCGGCTATACCTTGTTTGGATTGAGCCCTGCAGGCAATAAATTGGGTAGCATCGGCCATGTTGCCATCATCAATATGTCGGAAGGCAAGATCATTCCTGCCGGAGGAGCTGCTTGGGTGGTGAATCATCCCTCTGCTGCACCATCGGCTGTTTATTTGAGACAAAAGCTCCAGTTAGTGCCCAAAAGGAGTTTACCTGCCGAAACATTGCAGCTTTTGGTTTACAAAGCAGGCGCTTCGGCTTGGGGTTACCATGCCTACAGTTTATTAAAGCAAGCAGGTTTGGGCGATTTGAAAGCCCGCTTTAGCAGCGAGCCTACCCGCCTCGGTGAAAATTATGATACCGGCGAACTCGAATGGCAGGCCAACAAAATCAGGATGAGTACGGCCCACCACCAACAACTGGCAGCAACCGCAGCGCGCAGTTGGAACAAGGTGAGAAATGCCTGGGCTTTGGCTGTTTTTCAAATGCGCAAGGCCGAAAGGGAAGCACGTAACAAAAAAGTGCAGTGGTGGAAAGAGGCACTGGGCAAGCAAGTGGCCTTTTTGGCATTGCCCGAAGCAGGCATGCCCGTAAAACAGCCAGTATTGCTCCACATCGATCCCAAGGAAGCAGCAAGACTGCAGTCCTTCGGCATCAAGAAACAATATCCGCCTTCTTGGCCAATGAACCAAAGTGAATTCCCGCTTTCAGCAAGCTGTTACCAATGGGCTTACAGCTTGCCGGTGCATCATGGAATCAAAAAACGGAACATTGTTCAATTGGCATCGCGCTTAAGGAGGATTCAGCAAATTCAAGCATGATTCTACATAAAACCCCCTGAATCCAGTAACCTTTGTCTATTTTTAGCTCGGAAATGAACCCATCCTTGTCACCCTATTTATACTCTCGCACCAAAAGGTTGTTAGATCTCGGATTTACGCTGCTCATTGCACCTTTTGCCTTGCTGGTTTTTGTGTTCGCTGCAGTCATGGTTTATCTCACCAATGGTAGTCCGGTGCTCTTTCGTCAGGAACGCATAGGAAAAGACGGACGGCCATTTGAAATGGTTAAAATCAGAACGCTTAGTCAAAGATTTGCCTCGCTCCCGGGAGCACAGCACGGCGCTAATGACATTACATGGATTGGCAAACTCCTCAGAAAAACACGCATCGACGAAATCCCGCAAATTCTAACAATCCTTAAAGGAGAGATGAGTTGGGTAGGTCCTCGCCCCGAGGTTGCATTTTATTATGAAGAGTTTCAGGCGAAAGACAGTCGCTTTAGCAACCGCTTACATGCAAAACCGGGCATAACCGGATTGGCTCAAATCAACAATCCGAATGCATCTCCAAACGAAAACCTGGAGAAACTGCAGCACGATTTGAAGTACATCGAAAGCGCTACCTTTGCGCTCGATTTGAAAATTTTAGTGAAATCATTTTTAGTAATATGGAAAGCTTAAAGCGTTGGGCGCTATTAACGGCATTTTTGGTGCTGGTGGGTGGAGGGGTAAGCGCCCAGGAACAATTTTATAAGAAGAACCTGGCCAACATCAAGGTCGATCAGCTGAGCGATGAGCAAGTGCTCAAATTTCGCCAGCAAATAGAGTCGGGAAAGATGAGTGAAAAGGACCTGATCCGTTATTTTTCGGGTAAGGGCCTTTCGCCACAAGAAATTAACAAACTAAAAGCCCGCATGGGTGCTGTAGGTGGTAACACCAAAGGCGGTCGCGACAAGCAGGGCAGCATGTTTGAGTCGGAATTGGCACGTGAGTACTACAACTTGCTCGATTCATTGAAAATGCTCGAAGAGGATGAACTGATGGGAGGCAAATTTGCCCGCCGCAAGGTATTGCCCGACAGCGTGGTTTTTGGCTCCGAACTTTTTGCTACTGCCAAGCTGGGCTTCAGTCCCGATCTGCAATTGGCCGCACCTTCTAATTACATCCTGGGTCCCGGCGATGAGTTAAACATTGTGATTTACGGTGCGCATGAAGGCAGTTTCGACCTGGTGGTAAGTCCCGAAGGTCGCATCAACATTCCATTTGGCGGCATGGTAGGGGTAGGTGGTTTAACGGTTGATCAAGCCATTAAAAAAATCAGCCAGACCCTCGAGCGCAATGGCATTTCGTCTTTAGGTTCTGGACAATCACAATTGGCCATTTCGGTGAGCGATTTCCGAACCATTCCGGTAACCGTTATTGGCGCCAGGGTACCCGGCACCTACCTCATGCCAGCTGTGGCCAACGTATTTCATGCCTTGTATGCAGCAGGTGGTCCGGCCATGCACGGCACTTACCGCGAAATTGAAGTGATCAGGAAAGGCAAAGTGATCAAGAAGATTGACCTCTACAAGTTTTTGACCAAAGGTGATGATGCCGATTTTATCAATGTACGTGAAAACGACGTGATCAATATCCCGGTTTACCAAAACCGCATCATGTTGAAAGGCGAGGCCAAACGTCCAGGTTTGTTTGAACTCAAGGAGGGTGAGTCGATGGAGCAGCTGATGAAGTATGCCGGCGGCTTCAGCGAGTTGGCCTTCAAAGAAAGCGTACAAGTTGTTGAAATTGTAGATGGCGAAATGAAGGGCAAATCGGTAAATACCAAAGATTTTGCTTCCTACATTCCTACTACCGGAGCGGTGGTGGAGGTTGCAGGGGTTGTGAATGTGGTGCGTTCGCAGGTGGTTGCTTCAGGTGCCTTCATGCGCCCCGGAAAATATGCCTGGGAGGAGGGAATGAAACTTTCGGCCTTGTTAGAACAAGCCAAAGGGGTAGAAAAATCGGCACTTCTCAACCGCGGTCTGGTATACCGAAAAGCTGCAGTGGGTGATGCTGCCTATTTGCGCTTCAACGTCTCAGCAGTGCTCGAAGGCAAAAGCGATATGTCGCTTGAAGATGGTGACTCGGTGGTGGTAGTCGACCGGGTGATGATGCAGCCCGATGCCGAGGTGTTGGTATTGGGAAAGGTACAGTTCGAGGGGCCGGTATTGTTTGCCCAAGGCATGTCGGCCAAAGATGCGGTTTTGCTTGCAGGGGGCTTTACAAAGGATGCCTTGAAATCGAAGGTTGAAATTGCACGTCGTAAAGTGGAGAAAAGTGGAGAAGTAAGCTCCTCACTTTTTGTGGAGCTAAGTGACAGCGGACTTTCGATTAACAACGAGGAAAGCGAACTCCAGCCGGGTGATGTGGTGATTGTGCGCGAAGACCCAAATATCAAAGACCAGCGCATGGTACAAATCAGTGGCGAAGTAGTAAAACCAGGTCCCTATAGCCTTAATTCAAAAGGCGAAAAACTGAGCACCTTGCTAAGCAGGGCAGGTGGACTAACCGAATTTGCCAATCCGGCTGCATGTTTCATCATTAGAACCTCCAAGAATCCGTTCTACAACAAAGTATTGCAGGAAAAACAAGCCGAGGAAGCCCGATTTAAGTTCCGTACCAATGAATTGGACTTGACCGATGGCGGCATGATGGCGACCAACAAAACAAATTCAGCGGTTAAGTCGTCAAATGCCAATAGCGGAATGGATCAGGGACTTGATTTTATGTTTGAACCCGATTCATTGATCAGAGATACCATTTCAGTAGACTTGCGTCAAATCATTGGCAAACAACGAGCGGCTGCTAAGTTTGACCTCATTTTGAGAGATGGTGATGAAATCATGGTGCTTGAGTTCCGCAGTACGGTTGCTGTACGTGGCGAAGTGAACTCAAAGGTAATTGTGAACCACCAAAACCGGCGCTTGAGAAGTTACATCCGGGATGCAGGTGGATTTTCGAAAAATGCAGATACCAAGCGCGTTTTTGTGATAGAGCCCAATGGTCGTTCACGCATGACCACTACTTTCTTGGGTATGCGTTTCTACCCTAAGATTGAACCCGGCTTTGAAGTAGTTGTTCCTGCCAAAATTTACGATGAGCGCAAATCTGATCCTGCGCGTTTGGCGGCCATGGCTTCGGTACTCGCATCAACTACCAGTGTATTGTTCTTGTTGATTACCTTAACAAGGTAAGCCGGGTTGAACCGTGTAAAATAAAAAACTCGCAAACGGTCAGGTCTTGGCCTCACGCGAAGCGGTGCCCTATTGGCAGAGCATGAGCAGAAAGATTGTTTATTGTGCTGCTGACTTGATGTACAGCCAAGCTCGTTAGCCGCACATTGCCCTCGTTTTCTCTATGGCGCTCCGTGGTGAAAAGAAAACGCGGTTGCCGCAGGAACCGTTGAAATGAGAATGTCGCAACACCAGTTGTTTACGAATAGCTGCGATTTGCACTGTACGCGGTCAGCGTTCTCCCGCGTAGCGGTGCCCTTTTGGGCGTGCATGCGCAGAAAAGTTGGTTTTTGCACGGCCGAACGGCATTACGGCTGCGTTCGTTTACCCTCACTTCGCCTCCTTTACTCCGTGGCGCTCTGTGGTAAAAAGAAAACGTGGTTGCCGCAGGCAATCCTTGAAACCGCCTAACTTACTGCTATTGTGACGCGAAGCAATTTACCTCAAAGCTTCTAAAATGCCTTACGGTTCGCTGAAATGCCGAATCAACTGCCAATCGATGCCATGATTTACCGAATTGCGGCGAATTTCACCCACCCCTACTGCAATCTGGCGGTGCACTTCTTGGGCTTGTCGGGTGAGGTCGAGTTTGGTGACGGTGGTATAAACGGTATCGTACGTCAAACCCCGAAGGCTAAAGCCTTGATCAATGCTTGTTACCGACCAGCTTTGTACCGGACCTAAAAATCGGTAAGCCGATTCGGTTTTTCCGGTGATAAAGGGCCAAATAAAAAGGTGACTGGCCCACTCGGGCACATTTTGGGAGGTAAAAGTCTGATAGGTTACCCAATGGTGCGGTTCATTGGGGCGAAAAGAAGCCGTCAAGTAATCGGCTTCTGATGAAATTTCAACCTCATTGCCGTAAAAGCTGCTTTTCACCCGCATTTTGAAGCGTTCCAATTTTCCGATGGGCGAAAGGTTTCCCGGATGCAATACGTCTGTGGTATCGAAAATTGCGCTGATTACATAAACAGAATCAACGAATCCCGTGAAAGTCTCTTCGTAAATCCAATAAGAACCTGCTTTGTGGTAAAAAGTACTTTTGATGGCCGCAGGAATCGCGACAAATTCCAAGCCTGCTGGCTCCTCTTTTTTACTGCATGAAAATGCTAGTAAAGTCAGAAATACGAAAGCAACGAAACGAAGCATTGTCATACCGAATCAAAGATAAGTAGAAGCATCGAATAAAAAATCGTCGTGCACAGGCCACATTCGGGTTGTGACTCGGAGCTTGGGCAATCTTTGGCCCCGAGCAATCGAAGGCTGTAATTACTCAAGCCGAAGCTGCGGGCAGGCAGCGAGCTTCTTTGAGGCCAATTTGGCTTAAAAACATTCATCTGTTGGCTGCCATTGAGCAATTGTGAGCTCTTTATCAGGTTTAGCTGTTCAAAAAACATTTTAGTTAAGTGCTTGAGGCTAATTTCCATTCAATCGAATATACCTTCTATTAAATACCGGGCCCAAAAAGTCTGTTTTTTTTTACCGTTTGTTTTCCGATTTGGCGCAAATCCACCCCATGGTAGCGCCTGTACGGGCTCTCTGTGCCAATATAACATAGGGGGCTCAAAATGGTGTACAGGTATGGCGCAGTGCCATGCATGAACAATTACGCTAACACGCCAGGCGTTGTCAGGGTTGCAGCCATGTAAGTGAACCATTTTTGTTGCAGGCACCAGCACCTCAAGAACCCAAATGCCGAAACCTAGCTTCAGCTCCTTTAAAGGGAAGGCCCTTTGGTAAGTTGCCGTTGAAATGGGTAATGGTGTGTACGCTGTCGTGCGCACTTTCGATCGATTAATGCAAGTTCTTGCATATTTTTTTATAATAGCACAGAATTTTGCGCGCGCTATCACAAAAAGAATTTACTTTGTTCTAAGATTGAGGAGTATTAGGAAATACTCTTTCTTTGGAGAAGTTTCAACCCCGGATGGCCGAACCAAGATAAACCATGATTAGTAAGCTCATAAGGTCATATTCAAATCGCTTTATTAGCCGTTGGCTGGTGTTGCTCATTGATTTAGTTATCGTATTATTTACTTACCAGCTTAGTTTAATCATTCGCCATAATTTCGATTTGACCCAAATTGATGCCGAACAAATGTATGAGCAATCAGTTGTGGTCTTGGTCGTTTTTACCATTGGTTTTTTGTTGTTTCGTTCGTACAGCGGTGTTGTTCGGCATACCAATATCGCCGATGCTTTTCGCATATTGAAAGCAACTACGCTAGCAACAGCACTGCTTATTGTGCTAAACATGCTGGCAATGAGACACTTGCAACAGGAGCAAAGTGTTTTGGTTATATCCCTTTCGGTATTGCTCATTCACTACCTCTTCTCAAACTTTGCCCTGATTGTTAGTCGCTTTATTTTTACACTGGTCTACCACGCCCTTTTCGATAAAGGCAGGCAACGCGTGAATGTGGTCATTTACGGTGCGGGTTCTTCGGGCATGACCACCAAAAGTGCCTTTGCATCCGACAAAGATACCTTATACAATGTAGTTGCTTTTATTGACGATAATCCCACCAAACAAGGCAAAGTCATCCAAGGAGTAAAGGTGTACGCCTCGGCTATTCTCGAAAGCGAATTTATCAGCAAGAGAGGGGTGCAAGAGGTTGTCTTGTCTATTCAAAATATTTCCAACCAACGCAAACGCGAAATTGTTGACCTGTGCTTGCTGCACAATATCAAGATAAAAAGTGTTCCGTCCATTGAAAAATGGATCAACGGTGAACTCACTTCGCACCAGCTCAAACCCATCAGGATTGAAGACCTCTTGCAGCGCAATGAGATCAAACTCGACAAGGAAGCAGTTCGGGTTGAAGTATACGAAAAAGTGGTGCTGGTAACCGGGGCAGCAGGGTCTATTGGTTCAGAAATAGCACGGCAGTTATTGTACTATCGTCCGGCACAGCTGATTTTGGTCGACCAGGGCGAAACCCCCATGTACGAACTGGAACAGGAGCTGCGGAAAGTGCATCCTGTTTTGTTTGCTGCTGTACGCATGGTAGTGGCCGATATCCGCAATGAAAAGCGCATGCGGCAGGTGTTCAAAAAGTTCCGCCCCAATTATGTATTTCATGCAGCGGCCTACAAACACGTGCCCTTGATGGAGGAAAACTGCTACGAAGCAGTAATGGTGAATATATTTGGTACCCAAAACCTCGCGGACTTGGCGATGGAATTTGGTGTGCACAAATTTGTGATGGTGAGCACCGACAAAGCCGTGAACCCAACCAACGTCATGGGAGCCACCAAACGGGTAGCCGAAATTTACACGCAAAGCCTCAACAATACCATTGGTTCGTCGACCCGCTTTATCACCACCCGTTTTGGCAATGTATTGGGGTCGAATGGCTCGGTCATTCCGCTCTTCAAAAAGCAAATTGAAACAGGTGGGCCCATCACAGTAACACACCCCGACATAACCCGCTATTTCATGACCATCCCTGAGGCGTGTCAGTTGGTACTCGAAGCCGGTGTAATGGGACAAGGGGGCGAAATTTTCATCTTCAACATGGGGGAGTCGGTGAAAATTTTGGATGTAGCCAAAAAAATGATCAAACTATCGGGTCTTACTTTGGGCAAAGACATCCAAATCACTTTCAGTGGCCTGCGTCCGGGGGAGAAATTGTACGAAGAATTGCTGGCCACCACCGAAAATACCATGCCTACCCACCATGAAAAAATCATGATCGCCAAGGTACGTTCGTATGATTACGATGGGGTTGCCCAGCAATTGGTGCATTTAAAGCAAGTGCTCCAATTGGGCGATGAAATGCGCATTGTGAATAAGGTGAAGGAGATTGTGCCAGAATTTGTAAGCAACAATTCACGCTTCGAAGAACTCGATAAGCGCCGCTTTAATCCCGATAACGAGCCCCAATCGAATTTGGGCATCAACGAATAATCGGGGCCAAGCATTGCGGGACATGCTGCCCGCTGCGATGCGGCTGCTGACCGCTACGAACTTAATTTTCGCATTTCTTTGTTTTTTCCCGATTTTCGGTCTTGATGCGATACTTTCTTTTTGTTTTGCTTTTGCTGGGTTATCATAGGCCCCTCATCGCCCAAACGGTTTCGCTTGATTTGCCGTATTTCGATGACTATTTGCGCGACCAGCAGCTGCTCGGAAATGTAGATGAACGCATTTCCTGGATGCTAAAACCCCTGCACATCCAAAAGACCCTCCAAGGAAAGGATGTATTTGCAAGTGATAGCAGCTGGTGGTTGGGCGATACCAAAAACGATTTTGGGAGGGCACAACTGGCCAACAGCAAAGGAGCAGAAGTGTTGTTGCTCCCATTTCACCACCGCACACAGTACAACGCGCTTCACAACTATGGTTGGCAAAATGGACCCATGGTTTCAAGCAGGGGACTTCAGTACTATTTTTCAGGTGGTTTGAATTTTCAGTACAAACAAAAACTGGAAATACAATTGAGGCCCGAATATGTTTATGCCGTCAACCGCCCACAAGCCAATCCGCCCGTTCGGCATGGCGGCATTGACAATCCCGAAAAAATGGGTCTTGCCCCTTTTCAGGAGTGGTACGCCGGACAATCGTATATCAAATGGCATTGGAAGGCTCTGAGCATGGGTGTGAGTACCGAAAATGTACAGTGGGGTCCTGCCCGTCAGGGAAGTCTCTTCTTGAGTCCTTCGGCACCCGGCTTTTTGCACATGAGCATCCATACGAACCGCCCGGTGAAAACGCCGATTGGGCACTTTGAAGCCCAATTCATTGGAGGAAGGCTCCGGTACTCAGGTTTTTATCCCTATGGCATCGATTGGATTGTGCCTACCGAACCGCCATTTGAACCCTTTCGAACACCCGACATCACCCCATCGCTTTTGGGGACCCGTGAACACAGCAAATTGAGCGCTATCACTACTACCTTCCAACCCAAAGCACTTAAAGGCTTGTATGTAGGGGGCGCTTTCGGGGTACAGAGTGTAAATTACAGTGCGTTGAGAGGCTTGCTGGCAGTCTTTATGCCCGGCACCGAAAGGGCGAACAACGCGAATTATGCTTCCCAGAATGCCCTCATCACCCTATTTGGCAGATACCTAATTCCCCAGGCAGGATTTGAAATTTACGGAGAATTGGGGCGCGACGATTGGTGGTTCGATGGCCAGGATTTGGCGGTAGATCCTTTTCACACGACCGTAGGCATTTTGGGCATGGCAAAAGTGAAATCGCTGGGCAAGCGCGACCATTACCTTCGTTTTTCTACTGAATTTACAAAGCTCATGGGGCCCATGACCCAAATCAGCCGGTCGCCCGGTAATAGTTTTTATACGCACAGCAACCAAATAGGGTGGACGCATCGTGGCCAGATTTTAGGTGTAGGATTGCCGCCGGGCAGCAACCGGCAGCAAATCGGTTTGCTTTGGAACAAGGGCTACAACCGGGTGGGCTTCAATTTTGAAAGGATTGAGTACGCCCAGGATTTATTTTACTTCAGAATGCCGTTCTTATTCAATCCGGCCATCGGTAATTCGCTGGCCATGGATTATACCAAACGATTCGTGGATTTGGTAAGTACCGTGCGCCTTCAAAGTGCCTATCGGGGACTCATTTTTGGCGTAGATGTAATGTATCTCCAGATTTTCAACTACCAATGGGTATACGTACCGAATGCGACCCCCAATGGATTTCGCTTTCCTGGTTACAACTACCGATCAGTAAACGCCCACGCGTACCTGTATTACCGTATTTGACCAGAAATGAGGTGCATGATGAATTGCTCAAAGCATAAGCAACAAAGCAGTCGAACGCAACAGGGCAATGGCAGTGGCGTGCTCCTGCAAGCCAAACACTTTGGGCCATGGATGGTCTTTTGCATGTTGGTTTTGCAGCATTTCACAGCTTGGTCGCAGACCACCTCCAAAAGGAGTGATTTCTTGCACTGGTCAGCGCACAGGGCTGTTGGATACGGCTTTTATGTTGCAGGCCGTGTGCCCAGGACATTTTACTGGAGGAGTGATTTGACTTTGCAAGGGACGGTACATCAGGGAGATGGTACGCCTGTTGTATTTGACGTTGAGATTGAAAAGATTAAGTCCGTTGATGATGGGTCGGCCTTTGTCGACATTTACAGGGCGTTCACGCAAAGTGTGCAATCGCCCCCCTATGGGGCAGCCATTGGGTACCGGTTTAAAAACTCCATTTTTGGTGTGGCTGGCCGTTTTTTGCATTATAAGCAGTTCATGGTTGCGGGCCAGCAAAACCATATCAATGGCACGGTAGGCAATGTCACCTATGCCAACCACTACGGGCAAGCACCTTTTTTGTTGAAATATGAAAATACCGATGGCCACAACATTATCAGCGTTGGCGTTGAAGCTTCGGTAAATTTTTGGAAGTCACCTCATCGAAAACATGCGTTGGGTGCCTTTGGCATGTTGGGGCCTGCCCTTGGCGTGACCCGCACCGACGCCATTGTACGAACACCCGATGGCACCATACTCAGTCGGAACAACGACTTTAAAGTGTCGGGCGGAGGGCTGATATTCGAGTTGGGCATCAGCAGCACCCATTTTGCTTACCTCACCTTTTTTGCTGAAACCAATGTGTCGGTTATTCGCAACAGCGATATGTTGATCATGGACGATGGTCAAAACAGCCTAAGGGGCAGTCAAACCATTGGTGCATGGGGTTGCAGCTTTGGCTTTGCTTTGAGTATTCCACAAAAAGGAGGCTGAGCCAAAGGAAAAGGATGAGCCCAAAAAAAGCCGAAGCAATTTGCTTCGGCTTTTTTGTTGGTACAGGCACTTACCAGGTGAATACGCTGCCGTATTGCGCGTTCATGGGGTCGATGCACAAAACGGGGATTTGCGATTTGTTGTTCACGATGTTTTCTTCGTCAGATCCCGTGAGGATGTCGAACAAGCCGCGGTCTTCACCGGTCATGATCACCATCAAATCGGCTTCTACTTCATCGGCATAGGCCAATATCTGCTTCACATAACTTTTGCCCTTGGGATTTTCCTTTACAATCTGATAGCGAATGTTGTGGTTCTTCAACATTTTTTCGGCATACGCCACATTGTGACCAACGGCTTTGGCCAAAAATTCATCGCTCTCCTGGGCCACAAATAGGTGGATTTCGCTTTGAAACAGCTGAGCAATGGCAGCGGCTTGACTCGTTTTTTGTTTGCTTTCTTTCGTTGAGTCGATGGGCATCACAATGGTCTTGTAACCATGGGCACGCATGGGGCGTGTTTGAACAATGATGTCGGGGGCAGTGCTGTTTTCGGCAATCTTGAGTACGTGGGCACCGGTAATGTGTTGCATGCCTTGTACCCCGCTGGTACCCATGACCACCAAACGGGCCTTCGACTTTTCGGCATATTCGGGAATCGTGCTGAAAATGCTGCCTTCTTCCATTTCATAGCTGGCCTTCACACCCGATTTCCGTTGGATATCGTTGGCCAGGATTTGGAGTTTGTCGTTGAGGTCTTTGATGCTGAGTCTTTCCTTTTTCATGTATGATTTGCTTTCGCTGTTGAGCACGTGCAAAATCATCACCTGGTCGTTGGCAGCCTTGGCAATGCCAATGGCATGTTGGAGAGCACAATCAGAAGGGGCCGTAAAATCGTAAGGCACCATGATCAGGTTTTCTTCGCTGGTAAGCATACGTAGGTTTTAGAGGTTATTCAATGCGTTCGAGTGCGCCGAGTGTGGGTTGTTGCCCGCGAGGACGCCCCAACAAATCGGTTTGTAAACGTGGATATAAAGGTACGAGGTTGGCGCCGGCTCTGAATGCCGGACTCAAGGTATCGATGGCAAAATCTTTTTCTCCGGTGTTTTTGAAACGCGGATCAACAAAAAGAAGGGTGTTTCCTACCAATTGGGTACGCTGACTGCGGAGAATGGTGTGACTGAGTTGCGCATTAAATCCGCTGCTACTGGCGGTATCGAGCACGAATTCTTCTTGGCGTGAGCCCCAAACGATGCTGTTTTCGAGAATGAGGTTGGCGGGGTTGCTTTGACCGTTCAAGTCGCGGTTGCTGAGGGCGAACAACGGGAAACCACGCGAAAAACCACTGCTGAAATTCACCAAGGTACTGTGGCGGAAACGGTAATCGCCTCCAAAATCGCCCAAGAAATTGTACAAACCACAGTTGCTGATGAGGGTATTGTAGGCTTCAATGTGCGCGGTAAAACCGAGGAGGCCCACTATGGCAAAATTGTCGATGCGTACCCTGTTCAAAATGAGGTTGGGAGATGTACCGCTCACGGGCAACGAATCAACCCGAATGCCAATGTTGCCATTGTAGAGCTCGGCACTGCGTATTTGGTTGTTGGTGCTGCCTACCAGCAAATGAATGCCGTTCCAGGCACCCGCTAAATCGCGGTAAAACGGATCCAAACGGTCGCCCCTGAAAATAACTGGCTGGTCGGGAAGGCCATTGACCTGTAGGCTGCCCAACACAAAGAGGCTCGAATTTTTATTGAAGTACACTTTGGCACCCGGCAAAATGGTCAGCTGGCAGGCGCTGTCAACCAATACCGAATTGTATACCACAATGGGTTTGTCGGCCGTCCAAACAGTATTGCAAGGCAGCACTTCACCATTGTAAAACACCGCATTTTGTCCGTAAGCCGCCAAAAGCACTTTGCCGGTGCGATTTCCCGACCGAAAAATCACCGAATCGGTGACGATAAAGGGGGTATTGCTGTTGTTGGGGTCGATGGTGACTTCAACAAAAATGTACAAACTATCGCCGGCCGGTAGCTCAACCCCACCTTGGTCGTTGGTGGGAATGCCATTGATGTTGATACGGTAGGAAGAGTTGCCTGTAAATCGCCGGCCGGCCAGGTACACCTCGTCGATGGAAATGTTTTGGTTGGTGGGATTGTAAACCTTGAAACGCTTGGTGATGGAACCTGCCGTCACAAACACCGTGTCGAACAACAGGGTATCTGTTTCAAAGCGCAAATCAACGTTGGCGTTGGGCGTAAAGCGGTCTTGCCGGCACGAAGTAAAGCTTGCCGCCAGCAATACGCAAAAACCTAGCAGGATTGGGTGAATGAAACGCATTACAAAAACGAACGAAAATACATAAACGAACAGTATGGCCGCGCACTTTTTTATCCTGCTGCCATTACCTCCATTTGGTGATTACGATAGGAAAAACTATTTTTGCTAACGACTGTTAGTTAGCCATGCCAGAAATTCTTTCCGACCGCAAAAGCCAAATCACCGAAAAGGCCACCCGCCTGTTTCGCGAGCGGGGTTATGCAGCCACGAGCATGCGCGATTTGGCAGCTGCCATCGGCATCGAAGCAGCATCGCTGTACAGTCACTTACGTTCGAAGGAAGAATTGCTCAACCGCATTTGTTTTGGCATGGCCGAGTCGTTTTTCCGGGCCCGCGATCAGGTCCAAAGTCTGCAATTGGCGCCTCCGGTGCAATTGCGCCTGGCCATCGAAAAACATGTAGAAGTCATCACCAACGACGTGAATGCTTCGGCGGTGTTTCAGCACGAGTGGCGCCATTTGAGCGAGCCCGATTTGAGCATCTTCAAAAGTATGCGTGCCGAATATGAGGCCTATTTCATGGATATCTTAAGTCGGGGCAAGGCAGCCGGGCATTTTCAAATAGAAAACGAAAAGCTGGCCGTACTCAGCCTGCTTTCGGCACTGAACTGGTTGTACGACTGGTACCGTCCCGAAGGCCGCTTGCAGCCGCACGAAATCGCCGCCCAGCTTTCTGAGCAAGTATTGAACGGATTAAACAAGAAACCTTAAACACCACATACCATGTACGGAGGAGGATACATCCACGACGATCAGAAGAAGAAGCCCGAAATGCAGGCTGAAGACCCTGTATTGTTGGCTGAATTTGAGGCCCGCATTGCCCGGGGCGAAAAAATTGAACCGCGCGATTGGATGCCGGCCGATTACCGCCGCCAGCTCATCCGCATGATTGAGCAGCACGCCCACTCCGAAATCATTGGTGCGCTGCCCGAAGGTACCTGGATTACCCGCGCACCCGGTTTCCGCCGCAAACTGGCCCTCATGGCCAAGGTGCAAGACGAGGTAGGCCATGCGCAGTTGCTCTACAGTGCTGCCGAAACCTTGGGCAAAAGCCGTGAGGACATGATCAACGACCTCATCAACGGCAAATCGAAATATTCGAACGTATTTAATTATCCCGCTAAAACCTGGGCCGACGTGGCCGTGATTGGCTTCCTCATCGATGCTGCCGCCATTGTAAACCAAGTGGCCAACAGCAAAGGTTCGTACGGACCCTATTGCCGTGCTTTGGAGCGGATTTGCTACGAAGAGAGCTTCCACCTCAAGCAAGGGCACAGCGTATTTGTGTACCTGGCAACCGGAACACCCACCCAACGCGCCATGGTACAGGATGCCCTCAACCGTTGGTGGCAACCCATCATGCACTTCTTTGGTCCGAGCGACAAAATGAGTCAGCACACCGAAACACTCATGCGCTGGAAAGTGAAGATGGCGTCGAACGACGATATGCGTCAGCAATTCCTCACCATGTATGTGCCCAAAATTTGGGAGCTTGGTTTGACTTTGCCCGATCCGAACCTCAAGAAAAATCCCGAAACCAACCAGTGGGAGTTCACCGAACCCGATTGGAACGAGTTTTACGAAGTCATCAAAGGAAACGGTCCTTGCAATGCCGAGCGTTTGGCCGTGCGCCGTACCGCCGAAGAGCGTGGCGCTTGGGTGCGTGCAGCCCTCAAGCGTGCCGACCAGCATTATGTAACGCCTTTGGCCTAAACCCGCGAATCATGAACATTCAATCACTCGACCCACGCATTACCCGCTTGGGCATTGATGCGGAGGAGAAAAACCCGGATCAAACCCTCCAGCGCGAAGAGCATTGGGAAACTTACCAGGTATTTCACCAGAAAAAGCGTGGCGAAAAGCACAGCAGTGTAGGTGTGGTACATGCCCCCAATGCCGAAATGGCACTTTTGTTCGCCAAAGAACAATACGCCCGCCGTGGTGAAACCGTGAATTTGTGGATCGTGAATACCCGCGATGTATTGGCCATGGACTACGACGATTACGATGTATTCAGCACCACGCCCGAAAAGATGTACCGCGATCCGGCCGGCTACAAAGTCAATGAAAAGATAGCCGCCTACAAAAAAGCCCAGCTCGATGTTTAATACCGACACTTTAAACGCCCTGCGCCGCTTGTTGCTGGCCATGGCCGACGACCATTTAATCATTGGTCACCGCAACTCAGAATGGACAGGCTTGGGCCCCATCTTGGAAGAAGACATTGCCTTTTCTTCCATTGCGCAAGACAAAATTGGCCATGCACTGGGCTTGTACAGCATTTTGAATGAGCAGTTGGGCGAAGCCGATCCTGATACCTTGGCTTTCATGCGCAACGAAACCGATTTTACTTCTTGCCAACTGGTAGAATTTCCCATTGGCGAGTATGATTTCAGCTTGGTGCGCCACCTGCTGTTCGATGTAGCTGCTTTGATCCGTTTCGAAGATGCATCACACAGCGCGTATGACCCACTCGCCAAATTGGCCCGCAAGGTAAAGGGCGAAATCAAGTACCACGTTTTCCATGCGAGCACTTTTGTGAAGCAGCTCGGACAAGGAAACGAAGAAAGCAAGGCACGGATGCAGTCGGCTTTCAACCAAAACATGGCCCTGGCTTTGGGGATGTTTGAGTCGTTTGAAGGAGAAGAACTGCTGGTGCAACAAGGCATCTACAAGGGAGAGGCCGCCATCCGTACCGCCTGGTTGGGTGAGATTGGTGCCATTTTACAGGAGGCCGGACTTCAAATGCCTGATGTTGACAAGCTCGAGCCTGTTTATGGCGGCCGCAAAGGCTTCCATACCGAGTATTTGCAGCCATTGCTCGACGAAATGACCGAGGTTTTCCGCATCGACCCTGCTGCCGAATGGTAAACGCCACCATCGATACCCAAACCATTTGGGAAGCCATCGCTACCGTGATGGACCCTGAAATTCCGGTATTGTCAGTGGTCGACCTGGGCATTATCACCGATGTGCAAATCACCGAAGCCGGAGCCGTGCAGGTGCGCATGACCCCCACTTTTTCGGGTTGTCCGGCCATCAAGCTCATGGAAAAGCAGGTACACGACGCGGTAGCTGCTTTGGGCTATGCGCAGGTGCAGGTGGAGACCAATTTTGATGTTACTTGGAGCAGCAACCGCATCAGCGAAAAGGGACGTGAAATCATCAAGAACTTTGGTTTGGCACCGCCACCCAAATACAAAGACCAACCTGACATGAAGCTGCTGGAACATACAGCTTGTCCGTACTGCAACAGCAGCAATACTACTTTGAAGACGCCTTTTGGTCCCACCCTCTGCCGTTCGATGCACTATTGCTACGATTGTTTGCAGGCATTTGAGCAATTCAAACCAATTTAGGATATTAGGGGCATGTTTACGGCCACTACGAGCGACATCGAAATCCAGGTAGCAACACATTTTGTTCCTGAATACTCTGTACCGTTTGCCAATGAATTTTTATTTGCGTACCACATCCGCATTACCAACCATGGCAATGCTGGCATTCAAGTTTTGTCGCGGGAGTGGCACATCCACGATGGCATTACGGGCCGGCGGAGTGTAGTAGGCGATGGTTTAGTGGGCAAACAACCCCACATCGCACCTGGGCATACCCATGAATATGTTTCTTATTGCAATTTGAATCATCCCATTGGGCAGATGCAAGGGCGCTTTTTTGCTGTCCGCAAGCTGGATGGCCAGCCCATTGCTTTAAGCGTACCAGCATTTACCATGGTGGCTCCGCATTTGTTGAATTGAGGATGTTACGAAATTGTTAACAGAAAGATAACCTGCACACGCTGGTTCAATGCCACAGAAACATGACCTTTGCTTTGCCACGACAGTATGGGTACTAAATACAAAGCGCCTTCTCCCGGTATAGCGGGAACCAAGCAAGTGACACAGTTTCTGGTATACGCCCGGAGGGAGCGGAAATTTTTCTTATTGGTGGCCGTTGCGATGTTGGCAACAGCAGTGATGTATCCCTATCCCCAGGCAGCCATGTGGCTGGGCTTTATTTTTGCAGGTTACAGTGCCGTTGCCAACGACAGCATCCAAACCATTGGCACCTTCATTGCTTCGAATAGCAACCGCAAATGGTATTGGTTGTGGTTGTACATTGGCTCCATTTTTATCGCTGCGGTTTTAACCAGTTGGTTTTTGTACGACGGAGATGTGTCGTTTCAGCGTTTGTTGAGCAAAGGACTTGATGAAGCCCCCACCGATTTTGCTTTTTTACAGGTAGCCGCACCTTTGTTGTTGTTGGTACTCACCCGCTTGAAAATTCCGGTAAGTACCACCTTCATGCTCCTCACCTCTTTTTCGGGAAGTTTGGGCACCATTACGGGCATGCTGCAAAAAAGTACGTCGGGCTATTTTATTTCCTTTTTTGCCGCCATCCTCATTTGGTTCTTGTTGGCCAAACCTATCAAGGTTTTGGTAAAGGGCAAGGCACACGAGGCATGGGTATGGTTTCAGTGGCTCACCAGCGGCTTTTTGTGGTATTTGTGGATTGCCCAAGACGCAGCCAACGTGGCGGTGTATCTGCCGCGTTCATTGAGCGTACCGCAACTCGTGTTTTTCATTGCCTTTATTTTTGCGGGCTTGGGACTGCTGTTTTACCTGCGCGGCGATAAAATCCAAGGCATTGTAAACGAAAAGTCAGACGTTACCGATGTACGTTCGGCTACCCTCATCGACTTGGTGTATGCCCTTATTTTGTTCTGGTTTACCCAAGTAAGTACCATTCCAATGAGCACCACTTGGGTATTCATTGGCTTGTTGGCCGGTCGTGAGATTGGCATGAAGGCGGCCCACTACGGCAACGGTCCGCAGAAATGGAAAAAAACCTTCAAGCTCATTGGCAAGGATATTCTCTATGTGAGCTTTGGCTTGCTTGTATCCATGGTACTGGCCATATCTGTAAACCCTACCATACGCCGCGAACTGTGGGCGTTATTGTCGAATTAAGTTCCCAAAGGCAAAATTTTGCCCTCTAAAGGCTATATTTGCAACGCTTCAAAACCTGCAGCCTCACTGCTTGTTTAAGTGACATCCTTCTAATGATTGGCAATGGAATTTAACCTTACCGAAGAGCACTTGATGATTCGTCAAGCTGCACGCGATTTCGCACAAACCGAACTTCTTCCTGGCGTAATTGAGCGCGACAACGAGCAGAAATTCCCTGCCGAGCAAATCCGTAAAATGGGTGAGCTGGGCTTCATGGGCATGATGGTGAGTCCGGAGTACGGCGGTGGTGGCATGGACACCATTTCGTATGTATTGGCCATGGAGGAAATTTCCAAAATTGATGCTTCGGCTTCGGTATGTATGTCGGTGAATAATTCTTTGGTTTGCTGGGGGATCGAAACGTTCGGCACCGAGGAGCAGAAAAAGAAATACCTGCCCGATTTGGCCACTGGCCGCAAGATTGGGGCATTTTGTTTGTCGGAGCCCGAAGCTGGTTCAGACGCCACTTCGCAGCGCACCACCGCCATCGATATGGGTGACCATTATGTTTTGAATGGCACCAAAAACTGGATCACCAATGGCAACAGCGCCAGCACGTACATTGTGATTGCGCAAACCCATGTAGAAAAAGGCCACAAGGGCATCAATGCTTTCATTGTTGAGCGTGAGTGGGAGGGTTTCCAGGTTGGTAAAAAAGAGGACAAAATGGGTATCCGTGGCAGCGATACCCACAGCATCATGTTTACCAATGTAAAAGTGCCGAAAGAAAACCGCATCGGAGAAGATGGCTTTGGTTTCAAATTCGCGATGAAGGTACTTTCAGGTGGCCGCATTGGCATTGCTGCCCAAGCCCTGGGCATTGCCAGTGGAGCGCTTGAGCTTTCGGTGAAGTATTCGAAAGAACGCAAGGCCTTTGGTACCGAAATCATGAACCACCAAGCCATCCAGTTCAAACTGGCTGACATGGCTACCGAGGTAGAGGCAGCCCGCTTGTTGTGCCTCAAAGCCGCTTGGTTGAAAGACACGCACGGCGATTACGCCATGGCCAGTGCGCAAGCCAAGTTGTTTGCTTCTACCATTGCCATGCGCATTGCCACAGAAGCGGTGCAGGTGCACGGCGGTTACGGTTACGTAAAAGAATACCATGTAGAACGTTTGATGCGCGATGCCAAAATCACGCAGATCTACGAAGGAACTTCGGAAGTTCAGAAGATTGTAATTGCACGCGAAGTGCTCAAATAATCAGACATTTAGGTTGTTTGAAAAGCCGGCGATAGCCGGCTTTTCTATTTTATCGACATTTTAGCAGAGGTGGTTGTCTTTATTTGCACACATTTGTGAACTCAATTTTCTGGCAGGTTGTTTATCAAAGAAATGTCATGACCATGAAGAAAAATTACTTGATTGCCTTGGCAGCCACTTTGTTTGTGTTTGGGGTGGTTGCCTGTTCACAAAAAGACAAGGATGCGTCATCCGATACTCCAAGCACGAGCGCGAAAAACATCAGTCGAGCTGATGAAGCCATTTATAAGTTGGCCACCCAATATTTCCAGCCATTGCCAACTACCGTAGAAAAGGCCGAAAACCCGAGCAATGATGAGAAAGTAGCTTTGGGTCGCATGTTGTTTCACGACACGCGATTGAGCAAAAGCAATACGTTGAGTTGTAATTCCTGCCACAACCTCGCCGCTTATGGGGTAGACAATAACCCCGTAAGCATTGGCCATGGATGGAAAACCGGTGCGCGTAACTCACCCACGGTTTTTAATGCGGCTTCGCACTTCGTGCAGTTTTGGGATGGCAGGGCAGCTGATGTAGAAGAACAAGCCAAAGGACCAGTCCTCAATCCCATTGAAATGGGCTCGCCCCATGCTGAATTTGTGGTAGATCGCATCAAGCACATACCTGATTACCAAAAGCTGTTTGCAGCTGCCTTTCCCAATGAGGCAGAACCGCTTACTTACGATAATATGGCCAATGCCATCGGGGCTTTTGAAAGGAAACTCCTTACGCCTTCGCGTTTTGATCGCTTTTTACAAGGTGATGGCTCCGCATTGACAGCCGACGAAAAAGCAGGAATCAAAAGTTTTGTTGATGCTGGGTGTACCACGTGCCACTTGGGTTCGAATTTGGGTGGTAATATGTACCAGAAGTTTGGTTTAGCCAACGGCCCTTACTGGAAGTTTACAGGCAGTACAGGAAAAGATGAAGGGCGTTTTGAAGTTACCCAGAAGGAATCGGATAAATATGTTTTCAAAGTACCTGGCTTGCGCAACATCACGCGCACCTATCCCTATTTTCATGATGGCAGCGTTTGGGACCTGAACGAAGCTGTGAAGATCATGGCCAAAACCCAGCTCAACCGCGAGTTGAGTGACCAAGAAACCAAAAGCATAGTGATATTTTTGCAAAGCTTGGAAGGCGAAATTCCCGCCTTGGCCCTCACTTTGCCGGTACTACCACCTGCTGCTTACGGGACGGTAAAACCCGATTTGAATTGATTAGGAAGCCCTGAAATTCCAGGGCTTTTTTAATGTCACTGGGTAATCACGCGATAGTGCAGTTGTAACAATTTCGGGTAAGCGGTTTGGTTCAGTAGCTCGAGCTGTACCTTTTGTCCCAAACCTGCGAAAAGGGATGTGCCTTTTCCCAGTAAAACAGGCAGCACCGAAATCACCATTTCATCTACCAAACCCTCGCGCAGCAATTGGCGGATGAGTTCGCCCCCACCATCGGCATATACATGTCCTTTTCCTTCGGTCTGCAACCGGGCAATGAGGGGTGCCAAATCGCCTGCATGGGTACTTACACCATCCCGCGCTACGATGGGTTGGCGCGTCCACACCACACAGTCCTTGCCGGCATAAGCAAATGGTTCGCCAAAGCTCAACACCTTGTCGTACGATTTACGGCCCACCAATACGGTTCCTACTTGCGCCATCCAGGTGGCATAACCGTAATCTTCATCCGCTGCGCCAGCAGCCTCCAAAAAATCGAGTTCGCCATGCTCACCGGCCACATAGCCGTCGAGACTGGTGGCAATGAAAGTTTTGACCAATACCTGCTTTTCCATGAGGCGAAGTTCGGCAATTTGGCCTGATGATGGACGACGGATAACCGATGACGGGTGACGCTGACCGGTGATGGCCAAATGCTGCCTAGCTAAACGCTTTCTCTTATCTTTGAACAAATCCTGCCCATGAAAGCCATGCATTTGATCCTCGTCCTTTGCCTTTCGCTTCCCCTTTTTTCCACTGCCCAAAAGTTGCCTGCAGGCGATTGGGAAGCCAGTTTGAAAATCCAAGGCACCGAGCTGCCACTGGTCGTTCACCTCAAGCAAAAAGGCGATGCCTGGGAAGGCAGTTTCGACAGCCCCAAACAAAAGGCCTACAACATTTCCCTTACCAGCGTGACATTTCGGGCCGATACTTTGGAATTTACGCACAAACAAGCGGGCATCCGTTTTTTGGGACTTTTTCAAGCAGATAGCATTCCGGGGAACTTCAGCCAAGGGGGCAAAACCTTCCCTATGACGCTGCGCAGGGTGCAAGGCGCTCCTGCAACGCTGGCCGAAACCATCAGGCCGCAACAGCCCAAACCGCCGTTCAACTATGCGGTGCGCGACGTAAAAATCAAAAACAAAGCGGCCAAACTGACCCTGGCGGGTACCCTCACGGTTCCGGCGGGCAAAGGTCCCTTTTCGGCGGTGGTGCTTATCAGCGGCAGCGGACCGCAAAACCGCAATTCGGAAGTATTCGACCACCAACCTTTTGCCGTGTTAGCGCACCACCTCACCCAAGCAGGCATTGCGGTGCTGCGCTACGACGACCGCGGTGTAGGTGAATCTACCGGTGATTTTAATGGGGCTACGAGCGAAGATTTTGCCGGAGATGCCCTTGCTGCCTGGGCGTTTTTGCGCAAACAAAAAGGCATCAATAAAAACAAAGTGGGCCTCATCGGTCACAGCGAAGGGGGCATGGTGGCACCCATTGCCTTTGCCCGCCAACCCGAACCGGCTTTTGTGGTACTCATGGCCGGGGTGGGCATTCCGGTTACCGATTTGCTGGCTGAACAGATTCAGGCAGTAGGACAAAGCGAAGGACTGAGCCAGGCTGCCATCGACTCGCAGTTGAACACCAATGCGCGCATTTTTGGCTGGCTCAAAAATTTGCCGGTGGCCCAAGCGCGCGACAGCCTGCAGGCCTATTTCGCTGCACAAAAGGATCTGCTGCCAGCTGGCGATGCAGCTGCCCGCGAGCAGTTCGATAACCAAGCGGCGGGCGCCTTGCGCACTTACCTCGATCCCTGGTTTTTGTATTTCATCGGCTACGATCCGCGGCCCAACCTCATGAAATTGAGCTGTCCGGTTTTGGCCATCAACGGCGATAAAGACGTACAAGTATTGGCAGCTTCCAACCTGCAAAGCATAGAGGCCGCTCTCAAAGCAGGAGGCAACAAGCACTATAAAATTTGCAGCTTGCCCGGACTCAACCACCTGTTTCAGCCCGCAAAAACCGGGGCGGTGAGCGAATATGCCACCATCGACACCACTTTTGACCCGGCTGCCATGGAGGTGATTGCCAGTTGGATCAAGGGGTTGGAATAAGTTTTCGGTATGTTTCCTCTGCAAAGAGAGGATGGTAATTACAAACTAAAACTCTCGCCGCAAGCGCAGGTGCGTGAGGCATTGGGGTTCACAAAGTGGAAACCCTTGCCTTGCAGGCCTTCGCTGTAATCGAGCTCGGTGCCGATGAGGTAGAAGAAGCTTTTTTTATCGCAGAGCAGGGTGAGACCCTTGTCGTTGAACCGCTCGTCGCTATCGTTGCTTTCGGCGTCAAAATCCATTTTGTAGCTCAGTCCCGAACAGCCCCCGCTTACCACGCTCACCCGGATGTACGATTTTCCGGCATTTTCGGGCAGCTGGAGCATGCTTTTTACACGTTCGGCGGCTTTTTCACTGATGGTAATCATGGCGGAGTGGATTGGATAGGCGTACAAAAATAAGCAAAAACAAACGAACAGCGGGTAGCACCGTCGTACAGAGGTATTTACAAGTGGGCGGGGGAAAAGGTTCCGCGCCTGGCGCACACAAAAATTCAAGATTCAAGATTCAAGATTCGAAAGGGGGTTTTGCTGCGCTCAACCCCTGGGGGTTCAAGGTTCAAAGTTCAAAGTTCAAAAGAGGGGTTTCGCTGCGCTCAACCCCGGGGTCAAGGCCATTTGCGAATGCGCTATTTTATTTTATTTTTCTGCGGATCTTGTCTGAAATCCCAGAAGGCCACAATTTCAATCCGACCGGCATTCAGCTCGTAAAACAGCGCAAATGTTCGAAAGGCCAGCACACGAGTTGCTTTATTAGTCGTTAACCGGCCTATTTGTTTGTGTGCGAGTAAACTTTGGATATGCAATTCGATTTCGTCTAACAGTTTGAGGCTGAAATCGGGATTGCCGTTTCTTTGCTCGTAAAATGAAAGGGTGTTGTTAAGTTGGGCTTCGGCCAATGAAGACCAAATTACTTTTTGCTCAGCCATTGGCGTGCCAGGGTCATTACTTGCGCGTGCGATGAAAAATCACCGCTTTTGATTTGCTCCTTGCTCTTTTCAATGGCTTTTTCTTGTTCGGGGGTTAGCCCAAACAATTCATGTGAGGAAGCCTCCAGATTTTGCTGGAGCGTCATCAAAAAATCAATATCGTCAGAATCCTTGATTCTTGCGATGAGGCTTTCTTTCAGACGTGCAATGGTGTCCATGACTCAAATATAAGCTTATTTGCAACAGGGTCAAGCGGGTCTCCTGCCACTGAATCTCCTAAAGCGGGGTTTTCAAAAAATTGTGGCTGCTATTTTAGGCCCGAGCAAAGCGAAGCCCAGAGTCACTGGCCGCTTAAGCCTTTCCGGTACCGCCAAGCTGGCGAGGAGGAGCGTACCTGTTCAACGGCTGCAATGAGCCGATTGGCGGCTGCCATGAGTTCGGCTTCGGTGGTTGGTCGCCCCCAACTGATGCGCAGGCAACAAGCAGCCTCTGTTTCGCTTAATCCGAGGGCCAGCAATACGTGAGAGGGCTCGGCTTTGTGTGAGCTGCAGGCCGAACCGGTGCTCAAGGCCAGGTTGCGCAAGCTTTTGATGAGTGAGGCCGCAGGGGCATGCTGAAACCAAATGTTGCTGGTGTTGGGCAATCTATCAGCGTCTTTGCCCTGAGTGGTGATTTCGGGAAGATGTTGCAGCAAATGGGCTTCAAAGGCAGATTGCATGCGCAGTTGACGGGACATTTCAGTACTCAAATGCTGATCCGCCAAGGCCGCTGCAGCCCCCATGCCTACTATGCCTGGTACATTGAGGGTGCCAGGGCGCCAGCCGTTTTCTTGTCCGCCCCCGTGCAAAAGCGCCTGGGGTTTGAGTCCCGCTTTTTTGGCCATCCACAAAGCGCCGGTGCCTTTGGGTCCGTAAAACTTATGTGCCGAGCACACCAGCAGGTCTACCCCCAAGGCCGCCACATCTACTTCGATTTTGCCCACGGCTTGGGTGGCATCGCAAAGGAAAAAAGCCCCTGCTTCATGGGCCATGGCCGCTAGTTGGGGGATGGGGAAGATGCTGCCCGTTTCATTGTTGGCCAGCATGCCGCACACCAACAGGGTTTCGGGCCGCAAGGCGGCTTGGTAAGCGGTGAAGTCGGGCTGACCTGAAGGCAAAACAGGCAATACTTCCACGTCAAATCCCTGCTTGCGCAACCACAGGCAGGGGTCGATTACCGCGCGGTGCTCGGTTTGCCAGAGCAACACATGTTTTTTTTTGTGCGCCCAGCTGCCTGCCAGGCCTTTGATGGCCAAATTCAAAGCCTCGGTGGCTCCCGAAGTAAAAATGATTTCTCCCGTTGAGGCATTTAGCAAGCTGCGCAACTGCTCACGTGCTTGTTTAACGGCCTGCTCTGCCCGCCAGCCCCAGCTGTGGGTGCGACTGCCTGCATTGCCAAAATCGGTGCTGAACCAAGGCAGCATGGCTTCGAGGACCGCCGGGTCAACCGGGGTGGTGGCGTTGTAGTCGAGGTAAAGCGGGGGGGCCATGTGGCAAAGGTACGGCAGACCAGTTAGGGTTCAAGGTTCAAAGTTCAAAGTTTGTTCGGGCCTGTTGGCCGATAACGGCCGTCTGTTTTCCAGCAACATTTACATCTGCTCCTGCTTAACTTTGCGCCATGTTGCATCCCTCTGAACTCCGCATTGTCGATTTTCATTACGATTTGCCGCAAGAACGCATTGCGCTCCATCCGCTTCCACAGCGCGATGGCTCCAAATTGCTACAGTACCGCGGGGGTACCATCAGCAACCACGTTTTTACCGAACTGCCTCAGCAATTACCAGCTGATGCCTTGCTGTTATTCAACAATACCCGGGTGGTGCAGGCCCGCTTGCTTTTCCACAAAGACACTGGTGGGGTAGTAGAAATTTTCTGTTTGGAACCACTATTGCCGTCGCCCGAAGTGCAGTTGGCCATGCAGGCCCAAGGCAGCGCTACCTGGCATTGCTTGGTGGGCAACAACAAGCGCTGGAAAGGCGGCAATTTGCAAATGCAGCATGCCGATTGGCAGCTCACCGCCGAACGGGGCGAGATGCGAGGTGATGGATATGCCATCCATTTCAGCTGGTTGCCAGCCGAACGCACTTTTGCCGAGGTACTCGAAGCCTTTGGCAACATCCCCCTGCCACCTTATTTGCACCGGGCCGCCGAAGCCGAAGATACCCAGCGCTACCAAACGGTTTATGCCCGTTTTGATGGGGCCGTGGCGGCGCCAACCGCTGGTTTGCACTTCACCCCACGGGTTTTTGAGGCACTCGCCACCAAGGGCGTGGGCCGACAAGAACTGACCCTGCACGTGGGGGCCGGCACCTTTAAGCCGGTGAAGGCCGAAACCATGGCTGGTCACGACATGCACCGCGAAGAGGTGGTCATTTCCCGTGAGCTGTTGGAGCGTTTGTTGTCGCACAGGGGCCCTATCATTCCTGTTGGCACCACCTCTTTGCGTACCCTCGAGAGTTTGTATTGGATGGGCTGCCTGCTCGAAGGATCCGACAGCCGCTTGCCCGAACCCGGTCAGTTTACGGCTTACGACCATGCGGGTGATTTAACTTCGCGCGAAGCCCTGCAAAGATTACACGATTGGCTGGTGCAGCGCGGTCAACAAGAAGCCATTGGCTACACCGCCCTGATGATTGCGCCCGGTTACCGTTTCCGCTTGGCGCACGCCTTGGTTACCAATTTCCATCAGCCCGAGAGCACGTTGTTGCTGTTGGTGGCAGCAGCCATTGGCGACGACTGGAAAAAGGTGTATGCCCATGCTTTGGCGAACGAATACCGCTTTTTGAGTTATGGCGACAGCTCGCTCTTGTGGTTCAACAACCCGCCTCAATGATCAGGCCGCTGCAAGGATTGAAAATTTTGGAACTGGCCAATGTGCTGGCGGGTCCGGCTGTGGGCCAGTTTTTTGCCGAACTGGGTGCCGAAGTATTGAAAGTAGAAGCCCCCGGTGGCGATGTCACCCGTTCGTGGCGTTTGCCCAACGAACAGCCCATTGCAGGGCGGTCGGCTTATTTCTGTGCTGCCAACTGGGGAAAAAAGAGCAAAGTAGTCGATTTGCGTACATCGGAGGGCCGTGCTGCGCTGGAGCCCCTTTTGGCCGAAGCCGATGTATTGTTAACCAGCTACAAAGCCGGCGATGCCGCTCGTTTTGGACTCGAAGCCGAGCGGTTGTTGCAACAATATCCCCGTTTGGTGGTAGGCGAAATCAGCGGATACGGTCACCAAGATGCGCGGGTAGGCTACGATGCCATTGTGCAGGCCGAAGCGGGATTCACCTATTTGAACGGCAATACCACTTCCGACTACCACAAAATGCCCGTGGCTTTTGTGGATCTGGTAGCGGCCCACCAACTAAAGCAAGGCCTGTTGTTGGCCCTTTGGCAACGCGATCGCACCGGAAAAGGAAGTGTTGTGCGTGTGAACCTGCTCGATGCTGCATTGGCCTCGTTGGCCAACCAGGCTACCAATTACCTCGTTGGGGGCGTGGTGCCGCAGCCGATGGGTTCTGAGCACCCGAATATTGTGCCATATGGCAGCATTTACCGTACAGCCGATGGTGCTGCAGTGGTGCTTGCGGTAGGTACCGACAAACAGTTTGCGGCATTGATGGAGGTTTTGGACAGCCCTATGCCCGAGGGTTGGATCCACAATGCCCAACGTGTGCAGCAACGCCATGCGGTAAACCAGCTTCTCGCCCAAAAAATAGGGCATTGGCTGGCTGATGATTTTTTAGCTGCCTGCACCGTTCGGAATATTCCGGCCGGTCGTGTTAACACCATGCCCGAAGCCATGGCGCTGGCACGCAAACGTGGCTTGCTGTTGGAAGGTGAAGGCTTGGCAGGGGTGAGAACGGTGATTTTTACAAAATCAGCCACAGCAATATCAAGCCCACCAGCTCTTCTTGATGGAAAAGAAAATGCTTAATTACCAATAATTACCTTCATTACCTGCACATTACCTAAATGCATGAGCTCTAAGAAGTAAATGCCTGGAGTAAGTTCTTGTACATCAATGATTCCTTTCCCAATTTCCAGATTGCCCCGCAGCAGGGTATGCCCTACTAAATTCCGCAATTGGTAGGTTACAGATTGGTTTAATTCAAGCAGCATTGAAGTACGGGCAGGTTGAGGATATACTTTCGTCACCAGTGCCGCTTGTGGTTCAACCGAAACAGTCGACATATTGAAGGAAAACGGGCCAGCCCAAGAAGAGTTGCTGAGCACACAATTTACCTGGTAATAATACTGATAAGCAATGGCTTGTAGGTTGAATACACGAACGCTGTCTGATTGTATGTTCGATTGCAATGTTCCTGTACCTCGGGTGAAGCCTGCGGGTCCGTACTCAAAGTTCACGGCTGTGCCAGCAATGACAGGCGTCCAATAAATGGTGGCCGTTGTATTGCCTCTGCGGAACCACCATGTACTGTCGGGAATCAAACAAGGAGTGGTGTCGGTGGTAAAAGTGGCTTGAAACGACCAGTTGCTGGTGTCGCCTGCTCCGCATATTCCCCGTACATAAGCCACATGTTGGGTGGCTTGCGGAAGATTTGAAAGCGAAAAAGAGGGGATGTTTGTAAGTCCAAAGGTTAAGGCGCTGAATGGGGTTCCTGCGGTACCATAGGCTACTTCCCATTGTGAAGTGCCTGTGCCAGGCTGGGTCCAGCTGAGTTGGGCCGATTGGTAGTTTACTTGACTTGCAGTGAGGTTAGTAGGCACACTACAACTGCTGGTAATGCTTCGCGCATGTACTTGCACAGTCCATGTATTATTAAGAATTACGTTCTGCGCATTTGAGCAACTGGCAAATGCCAAAGGATCGGCACTGCCTGCATACATGATGAAGGTGAGTGGCCCATTAACGGTTTGACCGTCGGCAATGGTCACACGGCGGTTATACATTACCTGGGTGCCAGGGCCGGGATTGATTGGTTGCGTCAATTGGGTTTCCGAAGTTGAAAAAGTAGGGCATGCCACATAGGAGCGTTGGTTTACAACGTTTTGGAAACCAGCCAGCGTCGTAAAAAAAGTATAGCTCATGACCACCGAATCAATGACATGTCCATTGGGAATGTTGTTGATGACAAGGGTACCAGGGCAAGAGGTAGGTGTGGCCGTAACAAAGTTGATGGGCCCGCTGATGTCACCTGATGTATAAGTGGTGGAATATACCTGTGCATGTGCAGAAAGGGCAAGCAAAAAGAGCAAAGGGAAAAGCAATGCTTTCATAGGCTGTGTGGTAGAAAAGTCAAATGTGCGAATTATGCTTGGCATTCATGCATAACCGCCTGCAAAATCAGCTGCTTTCAGGGATGCTTTGAATAATCCGCCGATACAAAACGGCTTACATCAGCTCTTTGATGAGAATGTAAATGCCCATCACCAATACAAACCATCCAAAGCCCTTTTTGAGCTGGTTGCCATCGATGCGGCGGGCGAAGAGGTTGCCCAGCAAAATGCCACCTACGGCAATGCCAGTTACCAAACCGAGTAGTGTCCAATCGGGTTGCATTTGACCCAAGTCACCGGTAAACCCAATGAGTGATTTAGCAGCGATGATAAGTAAAGAAGTGCCTACCGCTTTTTTCATGGGCAGTCCGGTGAAAAGCACCAGTGCGGGAATGATCAAAAAACCACCGCCAGCGCCAACCAAACCGGTGAGCACACCTACTACGGCTCCTTCGAGCAAAATGAGTCCCCAGCGAAATTTTTGTGTGTCGCCTGCTGCTGTAGCTACTGGTTTTTTGTCTCTGATCATGCTCAGCGAGGCAAACACCATGAGCAAGGCAAATAAACCCATCAGCAATAAACGTTTGCTCAGTTCAAAGTCACCCAGGGTAAAAACGGGATCAGGGATAAATGGCACCAGCCATGCACGGGTCAGGTATACAGCCACAATAGAAGGTGCCCCGAATGCCAAGGCCGTTCGCACATCCACCAAGCCTTCTTTGTACTTGGGCCATGAGCCTACTAAACTGGTAGCTCCCACAATAAACAAGGAATAAGCTGTGGCGCTCACAGCATCGATGCCAAAAAGATAAACGAGTACGGGGACAGTAAGGATTGAACCTCCGCCTCCAATGAGGCCCAACGATAACCCAATAAAGGCGGCTGCCACGTAGCCAAACAGATGAAGCATTTCCATGCCACAAATATGGGCTTTTGCACCATGGGGTTGGGTAACCTTGGTTACAGTGCGTGCATATTTGGGCCTGATAAGGTGTGCTATGGCGGCCTTGGGGTCTTTATAGCACAGAAAGCTGTTGGGTACTTTGTGCAGCGGCACCTACACATGCCAGCAATAAAAATAAAAACAGGCTTCCATTTTCGCCTCGCCTGAAACGTAGCGCTTGATGAACTAAAACTAGCTGGAGTCAGGACAGTGGCACTAACTAGAAAGAACTAAATAAGGGAAATGCGCGAAATTATTTTGAAAAATTGCATGCCAAGAAATCAGGATAAAGCCTAATTGACTCTTAATTGCAATTATTTGACTGAAATAGTGAATCAGGAATATATTTATTAAAAATAATTATATATATTAAAAAAAATATGTAATTTCCGTTCAAACTCAACAGCCTGTTAAAGGTTGTTAAAGATACCTAAAAACAAAATTGTATGAACACATTCATGCTCCTCTCGGCTACGCTGCAGCCGGGCGACGTAACTGGTTTTACGTTCTTCATTGGCCTCATGGCCATGTTCGCAGCATCGGTATTTTTCTTTTTTGAGCGTAGTCAGGTTGACGGCAAGTGGAAAACTTCTTTGCTCGTTTCAGGCTTGATTACCATGATTGCTGCCGCGCATTACTATTACATGCGCGATTTTTATTTGGCAGCCATCGCCAGCAACGCTGCAGGTGGATTCACCGCAGGCATGGAGGGTTTCATCAATCCTTCTCCCACACAATTCCGTTACATCGACTGGACCTTGACGGTGCCTTTGATGTGTGTGGAGTTTTTCTTGTTGCTCCGTCCATACGGTGCCAAGCAAAACTTGTTGTGGAAGATGATTGGTTATTCGTTGCTCATGCTGGTAGCCGGTTACATCGGCGAAGCCTTTGCTGAAGGCGCTGCCAATCCGGGCATGCACTCCATCATTTGGGGTACCATCTCTACCATTGGTTGGGCTGGTATTGTGTATGAAGCTACTGCAGGTAGTGTGGCGCAAATGGCCAAAGCTTCGGGCGATGCCAATTTGCAGAACGCCATCCGTTTGCTGCGCAACTTTGTATTGGTAGGCTGGGCTATCTATCCTATCGGTTACATGATGATGCCAGGCAATTTGTTGGCCGGCATGAGTGGTACCCTCAACATCGACTTGTTGTACAACATCGGTGATGCCGTGAACAAAATTGGTTTCGGCTTGGTGGTTTACCAAATGGCGGTTTCTTCGAAGAAATAAGTCCATCTGTATCGGTAACACCGGTGCACACATAAAAAGCCCCGTAACTATTCAGTTGCGGGGCTTCCTTTATTTAAGGGTTGCTTACGGGGCAATGCGGCCGTACATGCGCGGGAAAGGAATGGTTTCGCGTACGTGTGGCAATTTGCAAACCCAAGCCACCAAACGTTCGAGGCCTAAGCCAAAACCCGAATGCGGTACCGAGCCATAACGGCGCAAATCGAGGTACCATTCAAATGCTTCCATGGGCAATTGGTGTTCGTTGATTTTTTCAACCAGCCAGTCAAAATTGGTTTCGCGTTCGCCACCACCCACAATTTCACCATAACCTTCAGGTGCCAATACATCAACTCCTTTGGCCCAACGGGGGTCGTTTTCATCGCGCTTCATATAGAAGGCTTTCACTTCATGTGGCCAGTTGTACACCATGATGGGGGTGTTGAACAAGCGGGTGATCACTGTTTCGTCGGAACCGCCGAAGTCGTTGCCCATGCGGAATTCACGTGCACTCTTCAACCATAGCGGGATATTCCGCAGGGTTTCTTCGAGTTCGGCCTGTTCTTCTTTCAGTTGCTGCACCTTGGTCTGGTGAAAGCCAATTTCGCCCTTCTTCAGGCCAGGTGTTTTCAACTTGGCTTCGCGGTCGGCAATGTCGGCCAATACGGCGTTTAAGCGCGCTTTGGCGGCTTCTAAATCGGCTTCCAAGGTTTTCACGGCATTTTGGCCGTTCACCTCTTTTTCGCCTTTCAAAATGGCTACAGCATCTTCGTAAGGGATGCGCGGGAATTTTTCGGTTACTTGCTTCAATACGGTAGTGTCGCGACCAATCATTTCCAACTCGGACTGGTTTATGGCCAAAACTTGCAGCACCACATGGCGCAAAAAGCGTTCAATCACGTCCATGTTCATGCTCAGGTCGTGGAATGCCATTTCGGGCTCTATCATCCAAAACTCACTGAGGTGGCGACGGGTTTTCGATTTTTCGGCCCTGAAAGTGGGGCCAAACGTATAAATTTTGCCGAAAGCCATGGCCATGGCCTCGCCATAGAGCTGTCCGCTTTGGCTCAGGTAAGCAGGCGCACCGTAAAAATCGGTTTCAAATAGGGTAGAAGTGCCTTCAACCGCATTTCCGGTAAAAATGGGGGCATCGGTTTGGATAAATCCTTCGCCTTGGAAAAATTCATGGATGGCCATGATGATCGTGTTGCGGATGCGCATGATGGCCCATTGGCGCTTGCTACGCAGCCACAGGTGGCGGTGATCCATCAAAAAATCAACACCGTGTTCCTTGGGGGTGATGGGGTAATCGGCACTTTCGCCAATGATTTGGAGATCAAGCACATGCAATTCATGGCCACCAATCTGACGCTCATCGGCCACGACTGTGCCTGTAATGCGCAAAGAACTTTCCTGGCCGATGCGTTTGGCATCTTCAAATGTTTGGGGGCTCACCTTGCTTTCGTCAACAATGCACTGGCACATGCCCGAGCCATCTCTAACAATCAGAAAAACAAGCCCTTTGCCGGTGCGCTTGCCCATTACCCAGCCCTGCAGAGTAGCGGTGTTGCCCACCACCTCCTTCAAACGATCGATGGTCATAAAAGATTTGGTTTTAAAATCGCCCAAAAATAGCGATTAAATACGTCGACACTTGTATTTTTATGCGACTGAAACCTGACCGCAAAAATTATGCTAAAGCAGACGCTCCAGCAAAAGATGCTTCAGAAGCTGTCGCCACAGCAGATACAATTTATCAAACTGCTACAGGTGCCCACAGCCATGCTGGAGCAGCGGATCAAAGAAGAGCTTGAGGAAAACCCTGCCCTGGAAGAATCGGAATGGGAGGAGCCCGATCTTAAAGATGAATACAGCGATCTCGACGATGACAGCGAGCCTACAGAAACCGACGAGTACGATGAGGTAGGTGAGCAAGATGTGGATGTAAGTGAATACCTCGACGCCGACGATACGCCGGACTACAAACTGGAAGACAATAATTACCGCAACGAGGAAGACGAGCGCGATTTCCGTCCGGGTTTTTCAGTCGTGAATAGCTTTCATGAACAATTGATGGATCAACTGAATCTTCTCGACTTAACAGAAGAGGAATTTTTGGTGGGCCAGCAGGTAGTGGGCAGTATCGACGAGGACGGCTATTTGCGGCGGCCATTGCACAGCATTGTCGACGATTTGGCCTTCAGCCAAAACATCCTGGTGGAAGAGGAGGTAGTGGAACGCATGCTGAGGTGCATCCAAAAATTTGATCCGGCAGGGGTGGGTGCGCGCGATTTGCAAGAATGTTTGCTTTTGCAACTTGAAAGAAAGAAGGACAAACAAGCTGCGCGGGATGCCATCAAAATTTTGACCCGTTATTTCGAAGAATACACCAAAAAGCACTTCGACAAAATAGCACGAAGTCTGAACTTCGACCGAGAGGCCATGCGTTTGGCGCACCAGGAAATTATTCACCTGAATCCGAGACCAGGCAATAGTGGTGCCGACAACAGCAAGGTATTGCAAGTAATCCCCGATTTTGTGATCCACAACGAAGAGGGCGAGTTGCAGTTGCGCCTGAATGCTCGAAATGCCCCCGATTTACGCATCAGTGATACCTACAAGGAGATGTTCAGGCATTACGAAAAAGCCGAAAAGCGTGATAAAAAGATGCGTGAGGCGGTGAGTTTTGTCAAACAAAAGCTCGACGCTGCCAAGTGGTTCATCGATGCCATTCGCCAGCGCCAGCATACACTGCTTAGCACCATGGATGCCATCATGGACCACCAATACGATTTCTTTTTGACAGGTGATCAGGCGAAACTCAAGCCGATGATCCTGAAGGATATTGCCGATAAAGTAAACCTCGATATCAGTACCATTTCGCGGGTGGCCAACAGCAAATATGTGCAAACAGAGTTTGGTACTTTTTTGCTCAAGTCGTTTTTCAGCGAAGGTATCATGACCGACAGCGGGGAGGAAGCATCGAGCAAGGAAGTGAAGAAAATTTTGAGCGATTTGATTGGCGCCGAGCACAAACGACGTCCACTCGCCGATGATAAATTGGCCGAGCTGCTCAACGAAAAGGGCTACAACATTGCCCGGCGAACGGTTGCCAAGTACCGGGAGCAGTTAGGCATTCCGGTTGCCCGTTTGCGAAAGGAGCTCTGATGCGTGCGGCAGCACTTTTTGTCTCCGGGTTTTTTCATCCCGTTTTTCTTCCCTTCTATGTGGTGCTGCTCGCTTTTGTGCTTCAACCCCCCCAGTTGATGTTTCTCTCGGCCGCGGTACAGGCCCATGTGTTGCTGCAAGTACTGGTGTTGGCTACCTTGCTTCCCTTGGCGGCGGTATGGTTGTTTGTGCGCCTCGGGCGTATGCAAACGGTCATGGCCGAACAAAGAGAAGAGCGCAATTTGCCTTATTTGGTTCAGGCCTTGTGCTTGGCAAGTTTGATATTCAGTTTTAAGCATAATATTTTGCCCCAATTGCTCATCGATTTGGTCGTAGGGGCTTTGGTAGCAGTGCTATCAGCTTGGTTTATCAACAGGCGCTGGAAAATCAGCGCGCACAATGTGGGCATGGGTGGACTGGTAGGCTTTTTATGGGCCATGCACCAAAATGTGGGCGATGACCCGTTGCCTTTGTTTTACACGGCGATTATTTTATCAGGACTAGTGGGTACGGCACGTTTGTACTTGCAGGCCCATTCTCCAGCCCAGGTGTATACAGGCTTTTTGTTGGGATTTGCCAGCATGGTGCTCGTCTTGTTGGGCTATTGGGTAAATTTGTGATATGTACAACAGCCTCCTTTACCACGTGCACGATGGTGTTGCCACCATTACGCTCAACCGTCCAGATGTATTCAATGCTTTCAACGACGAGCAGAGCTACGAACTGCAAGATGCCCTGAAGCAAGCAAGTAAAAACACCGAGGTGCGGGTAGTCGTGCTCACCGGAGCGGGCAAGGCTTTTTGTTCGGGACAAGATCTCAAGGCCATAGCCGACAACACCAGCAAGCGCGACTTGTCGGAATCGCTGCACAAGCGGTACAATCCCATCATACGTGCCATGCGCAACTTACCAAAGCCCATCATTGCGCGGGTGAATGGTGTAGCTGCCGGCGCGGGTTGTTCGTTGGCCTTGGCAGCCGATTTGGTGGTGGCTGCGGAAAGCGCCAAGTTCATCGAGGTTTTTGTGAATGTAGGTTTGGTGCTTGATTCAGGCTCGTCGTATTTTCTGCCACGCTTGGTAGGTTCGGCACGCGCCTTTGAAATGAGCACCATGGGCACGCGGGTAAGTGCCCAGCAGGCCTACGAGTGGGGCATGGTGAACAAGGTTGCGCCTGATGCTGATTTGGATGCAGCAGTGGCGGTGTACACCGATTACTACAAAAGCGCACCGACGAAAGCTATCGCCATGATGAAGAAGATGCTGAACAAAAGCTTCCATTCCGACCTCGACACCATGCTCGATTACGAAGCATACAGTCAGAAAATTGCTGGTGATAGTGCCGACTACAAAGAAGGCGTGGCTGCTTTCAACGAGAAACGTAAGCCTAACTTCACTGGGAATTAATATTACCTAAATAGAGAATGGCGCCTGAGAAGGCGTCTTTTTTTGCCAACTATCTTGTTGGTTGAGCTGTCAAATGAATTACGATCATTACCGCTCGCGATCGTAATGTCCGATAGATATAACTTTAGGACATTATAATGGCGAATAGTTATAACTTTTGGACAATAGCTTACAAATCTCTACCTTTGAAACATGGTAGACAGGAAGTTAAAATCCCTGATAAGCAAGCGTTTCCATAAGGGAAAAGCTATTTTATTGCTGGGCGCACGTCAAGTAGGCAAAACAACTTTGATCCACGAATTGCTCAAAGGCAAGGATTACCTGTTTTTGGATGGTGACGATCCAACTGTGCGGAGCATGCTTGAAAGTCCGAATACCCAGGAAATCAAGCTGCTCATAGGCAACCACAAAGTGGTGTTTGTAGATGAAGCACAGCGGATTGCGGGCATTGGCCTTACACTTAAAATCATAACCGATCAATTCAAAGACGTGCAGTTGCTGGTAAGCGGCTCGTCGTCGTTTGATTTAGGCCAACAACTTGCTGAGCCACTCACTGGCAGAAAGTGGGAATACAGGCTATACCCAATCAGTTGGGAGGAGTTTGAATTGCATATAGGCTATTTGCAGGCCCAGCAGCAGCTCGAAAACCGGTTGTTGTTTGGCATGTACCCCGATGTATTGAATCATCCTGGCGAAGAGCGAGAAATCTTGAAGAATTTGGTGAGCAGCTACCTTTACCGTGATTTGCTGCAACTAAACGACATCCGCAAGCCTGAAGTGCTCGAAAAGTTGGTGCAAGCGCTGGCTTTGCAGTTGGGCAGTGAGGTAAATTACAACGAGCTTGCCGGATTGGTAGGTGTAAACAAAGGAACCGTCCAAAGCTATATGGAACTGCTTGAACAAGGATTTGTGATTTTTAGGTTGAGCAGTTTTAGCAGAAATCTAAGAAACGAAATAAAACAAAACCGTAAAGTCTACTTTTACGACAATGGGCTGAGAAATGCGGTTATTGGCAATTTCACTCCCTTCGACCTCCGCGCCGATAAAGGCGCTTTATGGGAAAACTTCTTGGCTGCTGAGCGTGTAAAACAACTGGATTACAAGCAGCACCACGCCCATAAATATTTCTGGCGTACCAAACAACAACAAGAAGTTGACTGGGTAGAAGAAATTGATGGCCAACTCAAAGCTTGGGAATTCAAATGGAAGGCTAGCAAAAACATAGGCTCACGTACGTTCGAAAATGCTTATGGCACCCCAATAGCATGCGTGAACCGAGAGAATTTTCGTGATTTTGTGATGCAGCTGTAAGCCTACTTCACCTCAAAGGCAAGCAACTTTTGGCCATTCAAATAGCCTTCAAGCTTATCGCCCGGCTGAACCGGGCCCACACCTGCAGGAGTGCCTGTATAAATCAAATCACCCTGGCGCAATGTGAAATATTGCGATACAAAGGCAATGATGGCTTCAAATGAAAAAAGCAAATCGCGTGTGTTGCCCGCTTGTCGTTTTTCGCCGTTCACCCGTAATTCGAGTTGTAATTGCGCCATATCACCCCATGAGGCTTTAGGCACAAAATCACCTAAAACTGCGGAGCCATCGAAACCTTTGGCCAACTCCCAGGGCAAACCCTTGTTTTTGAGTTTGGTTTGTAAATCACGTGCTGTAAAATCGATGCCTAAGCCTATTTGATCATAGTAATCAGCAGCAAATTTGGGTGAAATATGCTTCCCGTTTTTACAAATCCGCAAAACGATTTCAAGCTCGTGGTGCACACTCCCCAAGTGGTCGGGCACGTAAAAAGCCCGGCCATCTTTGAGGATGGCTGAATCGGGCTTGAGGAAAATGACAGGTTCGGTAGGAACGTCGTTGTTCAGTTCACGGGCATGATCAGCGTAATTGCGGCCCACACAAATGATTTTCATGGGGCCAAATTACGCAAAATGCTATGATTTAGTTTTTGACCAGCCTTTCGTATACCATGCCTGCAGCGGTTTCCCATCCCAGCAAGTACACGCCAGGAACCAAGATGCCCATGTCGATATGGTGCTCACCGGCGTCAAGGGCTTTTTGCAGCACTTTTTGGCCGTGTAGGTTTTGAATGATCAACTGTCCGGAACGGTCGGCAACCAACGAAAGATGTTGGTTTACTGGATTAGGATACCACTTGAGACCTGCCAAAAGCTGTTCTTGTACCGAAACGCCTGTGATGATGATGGGGTTGGACGCTTCGGATAAGCATCCATTGGAGTAACGGGCGGTAAATTGTCCATTTTGTGTAGGCGTGATGGTTGGGCCGCTGAGGCTGTTATCGGCAGTTCCATTTACATACCATATCACATTGGTGCCCGCTGGTTGATTGGTTACGCTCAAATCGCTACCATTTTGTTGGATGATGGGGGCAATGGGGAGTGCAATGATATTGAAGGTGGAACTTTGGGCGGAAATAGCCACAGGATCAGTTGATCTAACACGGTAGCTGAATCCATTACCCGAAACACCTGCTGGCAAAAATCCTCCTACTGTGTTGCCGCTGCCGCTTGAAACGAGGGGTGTTACCGTATTGTTGCTGCTGATCAATTCGAGGCTAAAAGAATTGTTGGCTTGAAAGCTGCCGAAAGTGACAAAGTCAACCAGCAAAAGGGTCCCTTCGCAATAACTGTTCAAGTTGGGATTGGTGATCGACAAAAGGCCGGCTGTTACTGAAACAGGAGAGGATAAGCTTGGTGAACACCCGTTGTTGACAATGCCAACGGTATAGTTGCCGGCTTGTGTGGGTACATAGGTAGCATTGGTAGCGCCGCTGATTTGGTTGCCATTGAAGAACCAGGCGAAAGTGCCCGATCCAGATGCGCTCAGGGTGCGACCATCGAAGGTGACACTGGGGGCGGCAGCTGGAACGGTAATGGTAAACGGATTGCTTTGGGCGCCCGTTGCTGCCGGATTGCTGGCTACTACCCGCACACGATAACCGCTCCCACCCACAGCTCCTGCTGGCGTTTGTGCCGTGATGGCGGCAGGTGCTGTAGCGGATAAACTTCCAATGGTGGTAGGGTTGGCAAAACTGCCATTTTGATCACTTAGCTGCACACTGAAGGTATTGCCAGCATTAAAGTTGGCACTGGTGGTAAAGTTTACCGTAATGCTTCCTCCGCGACAAACGGCCGATTGGGTCACCGTGGCGGCATTCACACTGGGTGCAGCCGCCGCTTCTGTAAGGGTGAATACATTGGTATAGATGGCATCGCCGCTGGTGCCGCCATTGCCGTTTGCGGCATTGGTGGCAACGTAAAAGCTAACTGTTCCTGTGCCGGAAGCTGGTGCGGTCCAACTAAAGCTCCAGCTTTTGGTGCCTGTCGTAGAGGCCGTAATGCCACCTGAGGTATGCTCGAAATATCCATTAGATACCTGTGTTTCATTGACATTGGTTACAATGAAGGTACCCACATTGGCATTGCTTGCATTGCGCGAAATCATTTGAAAACCAAATGTGCCAATACCCGTTTGGTTGATGGTCAAAACCGCAGTATACGTTTGGCCGGGTACGTAACTCGTTAGGTTTGGATTGCCGTTGAAGACCAAGGTGCGCGTGGCAGGACCACTGTTGACAGCGCCACCATGGCAACCTGTACAATTTCCTTGTCCAGGTGCACCAGTATTGTTGGGGGGTGGGCCACCTGAACTGGTCATGGCATATTCAGTGGCCAATAAACTCAAGAAGCCAAAAATGGCAATGGCAGTAAGTTTGCGAAGCATAAGCAGGGTTTCAGTAAGATGAAGGTAAATAAATTTCTGAATACAAGACGCTTAGATGTTGTGTTGGGATTTGTTTTGATGAAGATTTAATGAAAATTTCATTCCAACAAAAAAGCCGGCTGATGCCGGCTTTTCATCTTGGTTTGTATTGCTTATCGCAGGGTAAAGCGGAAAGGCAAGTTGTATTGCACCCGAACCGGCATGCCCCTTTGTTTTCCGGGCTTCCATGCTGGCATTGATTTTACCACACGAATGGCTTCTTCATCGCAACCACCACCAATACCGCGCAATACTTGCACATTGTTGATGTTGCCTTTTTCATCTACCACAAAAGTTACGACCACAATCCCTTGCAAACCGTTTTCACGGGCCAGCGGTGGGTATTTGGTGTTTTTGGCCATGTATTCAAGCAAGGCCTGGTCACCACCAGGGAACGAAGGCATTTCTTCTACAATGGTGAAGATTTCAGGTTCTGCCGGACCTTCTTCAGGCTCGATTACCGGAATATCGATTTTTGTATCTTGGTTTACCTCGGTCGATTGAATGTCGTCTTCCTCTACCAACTCATCGTCTTCCACTACTTCGAGTTGTGGTGGCGGTGGCGGTGGTGGTGGTTGAACTTTTTGCTCTGTTTGTGGCACTTCTACCTCAACCGGTTCTTCGATCACGAGTTGACCGAGGTCGGAGGGACCACCTTCGCGGTCTGCCCAGTTGAAGGCGGTGAGCATGAGGCCCAGCGACACAATCATACCAACCTGAAAAAACAAACTGCGCTTGTTATTCAAATCGGCTTTCGGTGTTTTTTTTGGTTCCATGAGCGTTGTTTCTAAGGGAAACGTAATAAGCTACAAATTAATGCAAATACAGCTGAAAACCCAAATGTGTTCTGAAAAAATCAAAGAAGCGTTACATGCTTGTGACGCGCAACTCAATCGATTTTGAGTTGAAAGCGTACTGGCAGGTTGTACCGAACTCTTACTGGCCGGCCCCGCTGCTTGCCGGGTTTCCAAACGGGCATGGCATTTACCACGCGGATAGCTTCTTCATCGCATCCGCCGCCAATGCCCCTGGTAATGGTAGGCTGGGTGATATTGCCTTTTTCGTCGATGATGAATTGTACCACCACCAGGCCCTGGATTTTGCTTTCGAGTGCAAGCGACGGATAGCGCAATTCTTTGTATAAAAATGCCAATAGCGCCGCATCGCCACCGGGAAACGAAGGCATTTCTTCAACGACCACAAAAACCTCTGCTTCACCTGCAGCAGTTTCGTCGGGCACCGCTACCGATGGAGATTCACCCGTAAAGGCGCTTGCCGGAATGGCCACATCGCGGTCGGAGGTGATTTCGGTGGTGGCCATTTCTGACTCCTCAATATCGCGCAAAACGGTTTCGATGTTTCCCGACAAAGGGGATGTACTCAGTTTTATGTCGGGAGGAGGGGGTGCAAAAGTCCGCTGCCGGGTAGGGGGTGTTACTTCATCAACCGTTTGGATGCGGTCCCATTCAGGATTGTATGTGACGGGTGCATTCCAAGTGTCGGAAACGCTTTTCCAATTGAAAACCAACAGGCTCAGGCCCAACGCTACAATCAACCCAATTTCGAAAAAAAGCAGCCGTTTTTCATTGAGCGATTTGAGGTAGCGTAACATATCCCTATCCTTTGATGAAAAAGCGAAAGAATAAAAAACCCGCTACTGTGCCTGCGCTGTTGGCGAGATAATCGACCAAATCGGGGGAGCGTTGAATGAACAATACACCTTGCAATATTTCGGTTAGCCCACTGTACACAATCCCAATCAACAGGGTGTAGTAACCGCCTTCGAAACGTAACATGGGGATGCTTGTTTGTTTGATGAAGGCTTGCATCCACAAAAAAGAGAGCACGAAATACAATCCGAAATGAATGAATTTGTCGGCGCTGAAAAGTTCATTGTTCGGAAAACTATAACCGGGGAGACCGATCAATAGCAATATAAAGGCCATCCACAACAGCGGGGGCAAGCTGTAATTCAACAACTTGCCCAGCTGTCGGCGGTTTACCCGGCGAATTTGCTGGCCGAGATTACTGTCCAATATGTTGTTGGTAAGCATCGGCTGACATGAGCGCGTTTGCTTCCTCTGGGTTCGAGATTTTCACCTTGATCATCCAACCGGCACCATAAGGGTCGGTGTTTACAGCTTCAGGCGTATTGTCGAGCCCGTCGTTTTTTTCAATCACCACGCCCGAAAGCGGCATGAACAAATCAGATACCGTTTTTACGGCTTCCACAGTACCAAACACTTCGTCTCTGCCGATGTGTTGACCTACCGTTTCAATTTCTACGAATACGATGTCACCCAATTCGCCTTGGGCAAAGTCGGTGATGCCAATGGTGGCCACATCGCCTTCGATGCTTACCCATTCGTGCTCTTTGGTGTACTTTAAATTGGCTGGAATGCTCATGAGGATATTTTTTGTCAAATTTAGCAATCTGCTCGGCTGTTGTGCCTCAAGCTTCGTTTTTAAAAGCGGGTAATTTTTGAACAATGGTGCCGGCTGTTTCGCGGTAACGGCCCTTGCGGAAGATGTTCTGTTTGTTTTTTAGCAAACCTTTGCGCAGTTCTTTTTGTGCCTCCTCGGGCAAGGCTACAATTTGGGCACAAGCTTCGCTGCAACAACGGTTGTAAGTTTCGGCACATGCGGCGCATTGAATGAACAATAAGTGACAGGCTTCGTTGGCGCAGTTCACATGGGTATCGGCTGGCTGGCCGCACTGGTGGCAATGGGCAATGATCTCGTCGCTGATGCGCTCGCCGAGGCGCTCGTCAAACACGAAATTCTTTCCTTTGAATTTGTTCGGAATGCCCTGGTACTTCACCTGACGCGCATATTCGATGATGCCGCCATGCAACTGGTTTACATCGGCAAAGCCGAGGTGCCTGAAGTAGGCACTGGCTTTTTCACACCTGATACCTCCGGTACAATAGAGCAGCAACTTTGCATCTTTTTTGTCTTCCAGTAAATTGGCAACCAAAGGCAATTCGTCGCGAAAGGTGTCAACATCGGGACAAATGGCTCCTTCGAAATGTCCAACTTCACTTTCATAGTGATTGCGCATGTCGACCACAATCGCTTTGGGATCGGCCATGGCTTCGTTGAATTCTACTGCCGATAAGTGTCGGCCTACGTTGGTTACGTCAAAGGCATGGTCGTCGAGTCCATCGGCTACGATTTTGTCTTTGATTTTGACGGCGAGTTTGAAAAACGACTTGCCATCGTCTTCAACGGCAATTTTAAAGGGCACGTCTTTGAACTCAGGCCAACTGTACAATTCCGACTTAAATTGTTCGAAATGCTGTTCGGGCACGCTCATTTGGGCATTGATGCCTTCGCGGGCCACATACACCCGTCCGAAACATTGCAAAGCTTCCCATTGGGCGTACAAACGGTCGCGCACCTCTTGGGGGTCGCTTAAAATGACATAACGGTAAAACGAGAGGGTTACCCGACGGAAATCCTCTTCCATCAACCGCTTTTTCAAGAGCCGGCGGTCGACACGATTGTGTAATAAACTCATAAAATGGGGTGTTAAGGCACAAACTTAAACCGGACCCAAAGGTAAGAAATTTATGCTTCCCGGAGCAATGCTTCCACCTGGGCCATGATGCGCTTGCTGGCCCCTGCTTGATTTTCGAACCAGCTGATAGCGTTTCGCTTCAATTGCAAACGCCAAGCAGCATCAAGGTGCTTTTCCCAATAGGCGCCCAAGGCGGCATAAGTGGTAATTTCGAAGGCCAAACCGGCAGCTTGTAGTGCCCCTGCTTCAATGAATTTTTGGTTTTTGGGACCAAAATACACGGGGATTCCGTACACAGCGGCTTCGAGCGTATTGTGAATCCCTTTGCCAAAACCCCCACCGATGTAGGCTGCTTGACCATAGCGGTACACCTTGCCCAGCATGCCCATGGTATTCAGTACCAAGACCCTGGTTTCGGCCATTTGTTCGGGATGGCTGTTGGTATATGCCCGTGCATGTGGACCAAACCGGCTGAGCAGCTCGCTGGTACGTTGGGCATTTACGGTGTGGGGAGCGATGATTAGGCGTGCTGTTGGGTGCCTTTCCAGCCAAGCCTGCAACAGGGCTTCATCTGCGGGCCAGGTGCTGCCGGCTACCAAAACGGCATGGCCGCGGGCAAAGGCTTCGAGCAGTGGGTCGATAAAAGGTTGTTGGGCAATGTCGAGCACGCGGTCAGTGCGAGTATCGCCCACTACGGTATGGTTGTGCAAGCCAAGTTGCTGAAGCAAGCTGGCGGATACTGTGTCTTGCACATAAAAATGGTGGACCGATGCCAACATTTTGCGCCAAAAAGCACGCGTTGGCCACTTGAAAAAGGGCTGATTGGGCCTAAAGGGGGCAGATACAAGCAACAAGGGGATGTTGTGCGCTTTCAGTGCCCTGTAGTGGTGGTACCAAAACTCATATTTGATAAAGATGGCGATGCGCAGCTGCAAACGGGCATGCCATGCGGCTATTTCTTCGGGGGTGTCTTCGGGCAAGTAACACACCACATCGGCCAACGCATAGTCTTTGCGCAGTTCATATCCCGAGGGTGAATAAAAGGTTACCAGGATGGCATGCTGGGGATGGAAACGTCTGTGCCATTCGATGAGGGGACGTGCCTGTTCGAATTCACCTGCGGATGCCGTGTGAAACCAAATCACCGGACGGTCGCTGGGCAGGCGCTCAATTGCATTTCGCCAGTTTTTTCTGCCTTCTACCCACAAATTAGCCTTTTCATGGCCGAAGGCTGCCAGCAAGCGGAGCAGCCAACCGTAGAGGCGAATGATTGCGGTGTATAGGCTTTCCATCAATAAAAAAGCATGGCTTTTTCGGCTCTTTGATAGAGTGGTAAAATCCAACCTGCCTTGAGGCCCAGCATCAGGTCGGTACGCTGCCGGGTGTCGGGCAGTCCCGTATCAAAATTCACCGTGCGACGGTTTTGCGTGATCGCATAATGGAAATCGACGCCGATGAAAAAATTGATCAGCTTGTTGTCGCTGAGGTGCTGGTAGCCAATAAATGGATTGAAACTCATCCCATTGCTCAACCGGTCGTAGCCTTTTTTGTATTCGGTAGATATTTGCGGACTGTTGTTGCGCGGGGTCTCTATCCAAATCTTGTGCTGCAGAATGCCGTAACCGAGTTCAACGAGCAGCCCACTGTTGGGGTTGGGGCCAATTACTGGGATGATTTTGCCTACTTTTCCATAAACCGCCCAGCCAAACTGCCGCAGCCGGTAGTCTTCGAATACGCCCGATTCGGTGATGATATCGCCCGAGGAGGTGGTAATGTTGCGCATAATGTCGGTTTCTCGTACGGGAGCGCCAAAAACATGGCTGCCGCTCAGCCCAAATTGCCAGTTGCCCTTGGTTTTGTAAGTAACATCGAGTCCGACCATCGCGCCGGGACCAAAGCGTTGCGACAAATGGCCACCAGGCAAGTAGATCCCGCCATGCGGCTTCACCAACACCAACGAAAGTGCATCGCGTGAAGGGTCTTGTTGGGCTTGTATGGCTTGGGTCAAGCAAAACATCAGGCACAAAAGGAGCAATTTTTTCATGGCGCAATAAAGGTAGTTGTTAATTGGTTGCCTCGCTGTTTAGGGGCAGTTGGATGCGAAAAGTGGTTCCTTTTCCAGGTTCCGACCAGCGCACAAAAATTTTCCCTTGGTGGTATTTTTCAACGATGCGTTTGGTTAGGGTGAGTCCCAGCCCCCAGCCTCTTTTCCGGGTGGTGATGCCTGGCTTAAATATGGCTTGAAACTGGTTGGCAGGAATGCCTTTGCCGGTATCTGTAAAATCGATGAGCGCTTGTTTTCCTTGCACTTGCAAGTGAACGGTAATGGTGCCGCTGCCGCTCATGGCATCGAGCGCATTTTTGGTCAGGTTTTCTATCACCCAATCAAAGAGTGGGGCATTTAAGTTGCTCCAAACGGCTGTATTTCCCAACTCCAGTTTGAAGATGAATTTTTCTGAGGCCCTTTTGCGCATATAGCCCATGGCGTTTTCGAGCACAAGGCGCAAATCATTTGACTCGAGCACGGGTACCGAACCGATTTTTGAAAAACGCTCGGTAATGGTTTGCAAGCGTTCAATGTCTTTGCCTATTTCGGCCAGCATTTCACCATCGGCATTATCGCTTGCTGCGCTGCTCTTGAGGTACTCATGCCAGGCCAACAAGGAGCTAATGGGCGTACCCAGCTGGTGAGCCGTTTCCTTGGCCATGCCCACCCATAAAAAGTCTTGCTCGTAGCGCCTGCTCATGCTGAAGGCCAGGTAGCTTACCAGGAGAAAAATGCTGATTACACCCAATTGAAAATAGGGATAATAGCGCAGCTGGTACAGTAAGTCGCTGTCTTTATAGAAAATGTACTGGGTGATGCCTTCGAGGGGTTCGATGCGGATGGGTTCATGCTGTTGGCGCATTACCAATAGCTGTTTTTCGAGGTAACCGGGTTTGGCCGCTTTGAGCGGATCGATGTTGAGATACGATAAGATACCCAGCGTATCGTCGGTCAAAATCACGGGTATATTGTCGTTTTCGCGGAGAATATCGAGCAAAAACTCCTGGTTTTCCTCCAAGTCTGTGTTGGCACTGAGGTCGCGTGTGGCTTTGGCCCACAACATCATCTTTTTCTTTTCTTGTACCTCAATGTTCCTTACGACTTCGGAGGTGTAATACAACGAAACCGCCCCAATGAACACGGCAATGAGCAAAAGAATGATTTTCCAGTTGTTCTTTTTGTAATAAATCGAAATCATGGCTTATCCACCTCGTCGGCTCTTGGGTTTACGCAAATAAACGGGATTGAAATCTTTTTCTTTCGGAATTTCCAAGGTGTCGGCTTCCGCCTCAATGGGCACGATATCGTTCAAGCGGTCGTTTTCATACGTGCGGTTTTTGGCCGTTCCGTCTAACTCCTCCCGCACCAATTTGCCTATGTCCTTGCGTACTGCTCCGGCTTGCTCGCGGATGGCTTGTCGCACCTGCAACTTGTTGTAACGGATGTCGAAATCACCCCCTTTGCCAACAATCTCCAAAAAGAGCTTGACTCCTCCACCGGCCTTTTGTTCGGCTAAATTGGGGTCGAAATTGATTTTTTTGGTCTTTTTTTGCCACAAATCGCTGAGCGAAATTTCCACATAATAGTGGTAACTGTTGTCGAGCAGGTGTTCGCCTGCCACAGCCAATTGGGCAGCATTGGAATTCACATCCATTTGCGGGATGTCGATTTTACCACCTTTAATTTCAATGTGGTTGTAAAGCCGCTGAAAACGCAGGTTTTTTAATTCTTCGGCATCCACAAAACGCGAAAGAGCATTTAATGGCTCAAATTGCGTTAATGCACCTTGTTTGAGGTCTAAATCGGCCAAAACCTCCATTTGCTGCGGGAGCAGATTGTAGTTCCGGTCGAAATACAAAAGCAAAGTAGCACTGGCGTCGAGTTCTCCGCTCAGGTGTTTTTGGGTTATAAAGTCCTGATCAAAGTCGTGAAAGGTTTGGAATAACTTGTTGATGGCCATTTTTTTGCCTTGCAATGAACCTTGCAGTTTGTAACCCTGGGGTATTTGCATCCAATGGAGTCGACCGCGCAACTGGCCTTGTGCCAGGCGGGTTTGTTGTAAATCGATATGCAGGTTGTTGACCTCGCCCTTGAGTTTGGCCGACACTTGCTCAAAATGATAGGCATACCAATAAAAATCGCGCACCTTTAATTGCAAGTCAAACATTGCATCGGGCAATACGGCTTCCTCAGTCGTTCCATTTTCGCTCTGGGTATCCCAACGCCAGCGATCGGCTTCCAGCGCGCCGGTGAGTTTAACCCTGCCTATATTTGGTTGATACAAAGCCGGGTAGTTTTCAATTTTCAGCTGTCCTTTCAACGCCATACTATCGATTTGGGCGTGCTCGAGTTGCAAATCGATATTGGTTTTTCCTTGGTCGTGGATGTTGGCACTGAGCCGAAGCTGGCGAAGCGCGTGGCCCGCATACTGCACATCCACATCGAACAGACGTAAATTTCCTCCAAAGGTGACAGGCTTGTTGGTGCCAGGATACATCCTGAATTGTTGTTGAAAGGTGGTCCTGCCACGCGCCGATTGCAGTCCGAAGCGCTCCAGAAGTTTTTCAAAAGCTTCGAGGCGCAAATCGCCTTTTAAACTGCCTGATAGCAGATTCGGCTGCTGTTGAAAGCGCAATTGACCGGTAAGTTGGTTTTTTTGGTGTTGAAGCTGCAGGGTCTTGCATTGCAAATCGAGTCCCCGGCTACGGTCGTAACTTGCTTGCAGGGTGCTGCTGCCTTTGAATTGCAAATCGTACAAAGGATAACGTAAACTTGCACTTTGCAGCACAGCTTTGATATCGAGGAGGGGGTTGCCCGACTTGTATTGCCAATGGCCATCGAGCTGGAGTTCTCCATCGATATCGAGCTCGTCTAAAAAGGCATTTCCTCCACCGTACAAGGCTAAAAGTTGTGCTGCCCTGAATTTTTCCGCTTGAAAGTGCAGATCGGTTTCGAGGGGCTCGGCCCAACGGTGATACCCTGTAAGCCTGATTTTTTCGCGGTTCAAGCGCAATTCGCTGTCTGGAAAACGGATGGTTTTGGCATCCAAATCGACCTCCATGGCCAAGTTCACTTGGAGGGGTTGGTTTTTGAGAAATTGTTTCCCGTCGAGTTGCAGACTTCCACCTTCAAGCGCTGCCTTGGCTTGTAACTGGAATTTGCGCTCCGAAAAATTGCCTTTGAAATCGGCATCGGTTAGCTGAGCAGATAGGAGTTGATTTTCGGAAGCGTTGCTGTAGTGCAATTGTACCCTGCGGAGGACCAATTTTTGAATGGCAAACTGCGTATTACCAGTTGATTCACCGGTAGATTTCCATATGTAGTAATTGGGATTTCCAGCTTCGTCGAAACGCAAGTCGATTTGCGCATCTGTAATGGTCAATTGCGTCAGCTGATACTGGCCACGGTATAGGTCGGCAAGGCTAAACGAAAGCGACAAGCGACCTGCGCGTACCAAGGGGTATTGGGCTACTTTTTCTTGTTCTACTGCTGCTATTTCGAGCGCTGGAAAACTAAGTGTAATGCTTGGAAAATCTTCGAACCATGAAATGTAAATGGGGCCATTTACCTTCACCGGGCTATTCAGTCGCTGGTTGAGCTGTTCAACGAGTTGTTTTTTAATTTCTGCCTCATGTGTGTAGATGTAGGCAGCAACTGCTGCAAAAAGCAATACGATTACCGTAAAAGCATATACGGCAAAACGACCAAGTTGACGGAGCGGGGCAGACATTGCGACTATAGAACCCAAATATCGTTTCAAAATTGCAGAGGTGCTATGTCCTGTATGCAATGGCTCCCCAATTTTTTTCAATTTTTTTCGGCCGTAGGGTTGAACAAATATTTTCTCTCCTATATTTGCAGTCCCATTCGGGCGCATAGCTCAGCTGGTTCAGAGCATCTGCCTTACAAGCAGAGGGTCCGCGGTTCGAATCCGTGTGCGCCCACACCCAAAACCCCTCGTGAAAGCGAGGGGTTTTTTCATTTCCAGACTGAGCCAAGCCCCCAAGGCTTGAGCGAAGGCTGGAAATGAAAAAACCCAGGCCGCGGC
>CAZNWC010000015.1:0-56596 GCA_964577055.1 uncultured Chitinophaga sp.
AAAAGGCCGGTCACTGAGCGAAGTCGAAGTGAACCGGTGGCATGGTAAAATATCTTTCCTGGTGGTTTCGGCTCCGCTCAACCACCCAAAGCCGGAAACTGCACCAAAAATGTCATGCTGAGCAACATGAACCCTGAATTACGCACTTCATTCCTTCTTAGCCAACCACCCCTCCCCCTCTCTGCGGTTAAAAAACAGGCGTAAGCCTCCACCCCCGTTGCAAGCTTCGGGGATTTTGGTAAATTGAACCCATCATGCGCGAGCGCCGTACCATACAACAACTGCTGGTGGTTTTGCTGTTCTTTTTGGCAGCCAGTCAGTTTCCGCTGCTGAGCATCTTCAACAAAAAGGTGCTGGTGGTCGGTATTCCCCTGCTGTATGTGGGGCTGTTTGGTTTGTGGGCGCTTTTCATCCTGGCCATAGGCATTTTGCTGCGCCGCCGTCAAAAACGGGAGGAGGAGGCATGAGCAGTTGGTTGGTGCTTGGCCTGTCGTTCGGCTATTTGTTTTTGCTGTTTGGTTTGGCCTTTTGGGCCGAAAAACGCGGCAAAAACGGGCGCAGTTTGGTGAGCAATCCCTATGTGTATGCCCTCTCGCTGGCGGTGTACTGCACTGCCTGGACTTACTACGGCTCGGTGGGCAGGGCAGCGGCTGGCGGCATGCAGTTTTTGGCGGTGTACACCGGTGCCAGCCTCATGATGCCGCTGTTTTGGACCGTTTTGCGCAAAATCATCCGTGTGAGCAAGGTGCAGCGCCTGAGCACCATTGCCGATTTTATCAGCAGCCGCTACGGAAAGAACATCTCCTTGGGCATGCTGGTAACAGTGGTTTGCTTGTTTGGCATCATTCCCTACATCTCCATCCAGCTAAAAGCCATCGCCAGCAGTTTTGAAGTGCTCACGGGTACCTCAGTGGGCGACAGTTCCGACTTTGTACACGATACGGCCCTCTACATCGCCATTGGCCTGGGCATATTCACCATTCTTTTTGGCACCCGCAGTGTAGAAACCACCGAAAGGCATGAGGGCTTGGTAACGGCCATCGCTGCCGAATCGATCATCAAGCTGGTGGCCTTTCTCACCATCGGCATTTACGTTTGTTTTGTGCTGTTTGAGAGTCCCGCCGCCATTTTCGAACAAATAGCTGCCCGCGACACCCTTTCGCACCTGCTCGTTTTGGAAGGCGATTTTGCCTATGGCGAGTGGTTTTGGGTAAACCTGCTGAGCATGGGCGCTGTGATTTTATTGCCCCGACAATTCCAGGTAGCCGTGGTGGAGAATGTGAACGAAAAGCACCTGTTCAAGGCCATGTGGCTGTTTCCGCTTTACCTTTTTCTCATCAACCTCTTTGTGCTGCCCATTGCAGCCGGTGGCAGTTTGGTGCTGGGCAGCATGGCCGATGCCGATACCTATGTGTTGGCTTTGCCCCTGGCAGCCGGCGAACCCGCCTTGGCGCTGTTCACCTACATCGGCGGCTTTTCGGCGGCTACCAGCATGATCATTGTGAGCACCATCGCCATCAGCACCATGGTGAGCAACAACCTGTTTATGCCGCTGCTGGCAGGCATCGAACCTTTGTCGAAACGCCTCGGAAGTCGCCTTTCGCCTTTGCTGTTGGGCGTACGCCGCGCAGCCATTGTGGGGGTGCTGCTGCTGGCCTATGTGTACTACCGCGGGGTGGGCGAGTACTATTCGCTGGTGTCGATTGGGCTCATCAGCTTTGCCGCCGTGGCCCAGTTTGCCCCGGCCATGATTGGTGGTTTGTACTGGAAAGGCGGCACGCGCTTGGGCGCCATCATCGGCTTGAGCAGCGGCTTTGTGCTGTGGGCATACACCCTCGTCATACCCGGTGTGATTGGAGCCGATTTGCTGCCCGCCAGTTGGCTCACTGAAGGTCCGCTGGGCCTGGGCTGGCTGCGCCCCACCGCCTTGTTGGGTGTGGAGGGGCTCGACACCCTTTCGCACGGCCTTTTTTGGAGCCTGGGCAGCAACTTGCTTTTTTACATCAGCGCCTCTTTTGTGTGGGCGCAGGGAAGCAAAGAGCGGAACCAAGCCGAGGTGTTTGTCGACATTTTCCGCTACTCTACCGTGTACGAAAGCAGCATTGTGTGGAAGGGAACGGCCTACATGCCCGACCTCCGCAGCTTGCTCGAGCAGTTTTTGGGCAAAAGCCGCACCCGCAAGGCCCTGTTGGAGTTTGAAAAGAAGTACAAAATCGACCTCAGCAGTTCGCAACTGGCCGATCCACGCTTGGTAACCTATGCCGAGAAGTTGCTTGCGGGGGTTATTGGCACCGCGTCGGCCCGCATCATGGTGGCCCGGGTGGTAAAAGAAGAAGAAATCAGCCTCGAGGAAGTGCTCAACATCCTGCGCGAATCGCAACAGCTGCTGCTGGTGAACAAAGAGCTGCGGCAAAAATCGGCAGCTTTGCAAAAAGCCACGCAAGAGCTATCGGCCGCCAACGACAAACTGCAGCGGCAAGACGAGCTCAAAGATGAATTCCTGTACACCGTCACCCACGAACTGCGCACCCCGCTCACCAGCATCAGGGCTTTGGGTGAAATTGTGCACGACCATCCCGACATGGAGCCCGAACAGCGCGAGCACTTCTTGGCCACTTTGGTGAAAGAAACCGAGCGTTTGAGCAGGCTCATTTCGCAGGTGCTCGACCTGGAGCAATACGAATCGGGCAAACAGCAGCTGCAGCGTAGCGACTGCACAGCCGATGAGCTGGTGAACGAATCGGTAGAAGCCCTGCAGCAGCTGCTCAGCGAAAAAGGCATCCGCCTCGATGTGGCCCTGCAGCCCGATATGCAGCTGCTATCGGTCGACCGCGACCGCTTTACCCAGGTGATGGTGAACCTGCTGGGCAATGCCATCAAATTTGTGCCTGCCGAAGGTGGCCGCATCCAGGTGTCGGCTTATTACCTCGACGGCGATTTCAAATTCAATGTGAGCGACAACGGCCGCGGCATCGACCCCGAGCTGCAGCCCTTCATTTTCGATAAATTCTTCCAAGCGCCCCACCAAACCAAACGCAAGCCCAAAGGCAGCGGCTTGGGCCTGGCCATTTGCCAGCGCATTGTGGCCCTGCACGGTGGCAGCATTTGGGTAGAAAGCCAGCCCGGCAAAGGCAGCCGTTTTTCATTCACCATCCCCCAAAATCTCCCCAGCCCATGAGCCTCAAAGTATTGCTAGTAGACGACGACCCGAGCATCCTCCTTTCGCTCGATTTTTTGATGAAAAAGGCCGGCTATGCCGTATTCATTGCCCGCGATGGGGCCGAAGCCCTCGACATAGTGCAGCGTGAGCGGCCCGACTGCCTGGTGCTCGACATCATGATGCCTGAGGTAGATGGCTACGAAGTGCTGCGGCAGGTAAAAGAAAACGAAGCCACGCGCCATGCCAAAGTCATCATGCTGTCGGCCAAAAGCCGCGAAGCCGACATCCAACAAGCCATGGCCCTGGGGGCAGACCATTACATCACCAAGCCCTTCGCTACCAAAAAGCTGTTAGACGACATCCAACAGCTGATCAACCCCTGACAAAAAACGACTTATGAAGAAATATGCGCAATATACCCGGGCCCATGCCGACAGTTTGGCCAAGCCTGCTGCCTTTTGGCTCGATGCCGCCGCCGATTTGCGCTGGCACCGGGCCCCCAAGCAGGCCTACGAGCTGCAATCTGATGGCACCGCCCATTGGTTTGCCGACGGGCAGCTGAATGTGGCTTATTTATGTCTCGATAGGCACATAGAAGCAGGTCGCGGCAAGCAAACCGCCCTCATTTACGATTCGCCGGTGAGCGGCCAAAAATACAGCTACAGTTATGCCGAGCTGCGCGACGAAGTGACCGTGATGGCCGGCGTTTTGCAAGCCCGTGGCGTAGGTGTGGGCGATACGGTGGTGATTTACATGCCCATGATTCCCCAAGCGGTAATGGCCATGTTGGCTTGCGCCCGTTTGGGAGCGGTGCATTCGGTGGTTTTTGGCGGCTTTGCGCCCCACGAGCTGGCCATCCGCATCGACGATGCCCGTCCCAAAGTGGTAATTTCAGCCAATTACGGGATCGAAGTGCACACCCGCATTGCCTACAAGCCCCTGCTCGACGCGGCCTTGCAAGAAGCCACGCACCGGCCCGAGCACGTACTCATTTGGCAGCGCGAGGGCGAAGCTGCCGAGCTGCAGGCCGGTCGCGATGCCGACCTCGCCCTTTGCATGCGCCAAGCCCAGCCAGTGGGCTATGTGGCTGTGCCATCGACCCACCCGCTCTACATCCTCTACACTTCGGGCACCACAGGCAAGCCCAAAGGCATTGTGCGCGATACCGGCGGCTATGCCGTGGCCCTGCATTACAGCATGCAGGCCGTATACAACATGCAGCCCGGCGAGGTGTTTTGGGCCGCCAGCGATGTAGGCTGGGTAGTCGGCCACAGTTACATCGTATATGGTCCGCTTTTGTACGGCTGTGCTACCCTTTTGTACGAAGGCAAGCCCGTTAAAACTCCCGATGCCGGTGCTTTTTGGCGGGTGATTACCGAACACCAGGTGAAAACCCTGTTCACGGCCCCTACTGCCATCCGCGCCATCAAAAAAGAGGACCCCGATGGGCTTGAACTCGCCCGCTACAACCTCAGCGGCCTGCGTGCCCTGTACCTCGCCGGCGAACGTTGCGACCCCAATACCCTCCACTGGGCGCAGGAGCATTTGCAGGTGCCCGTGATCGACCATTGGTGGCAAACCGAATCGGGCTGGCCCATGGTGGCCAATCCCATGGGCATCGAAGCCCTCTACGTGAAACCCGGATCGGCCAGCGTGCCCGTGCCGGGTTACGACATCCGCATTTTGGGCGAAGACGGGCATGCCCTCATTGCAGGGCAAGAAGGATTTGTGGCTGTAAAACTGCCCTTGCCACCCGGCTGCTTGCCCACTTTGTGGAACGACCACGACCGTTTTGTGGAAAGCTACCTCAGCACCTTCCCCGGCTATTACCTCACTGGCGACGGGGGCTATATGGACGAAGAAAATTACGTGTACATCATGGGCCGGGTCGACGATGTGATCAACGTCAGCGGCCACCGTTTATCGACCGGCGAAATGGAAGGCCTGCTGGCCGAGCACCCCGCTGTGGCCGAAGTAGCCGTGATTGGCATTGCCGACAACCTGCGCGGACAAGTGCCCCTGGGTTTGGTGGTGGCCAAAGATGGCGTTAGCCTCGACCCGCTGCAGCTCGAAAAAGAGTTGGTGGCCCTCATCCGCGAAAAAATTGGCGCCGTTGCGGTCTTCAAAAACGCCGTGCTGGTGAAGCGCCTGCCCAAAACCCGATCGGGCAAAATCCTCCGAAAAACCATGCGTTTGCTCGCCGATGGGCAGCACTACAGCTTGCCGTCGACCATCGACGACCCCGCTATCCTCACCGAAATACACGATGCCCTGGCCGCCCGCAAAATCGGACAGGCTTTTGAACCCCACCACCTCATCCCCTGAGCATGGAAGAACAGCCCATTGCCGGGCGCATTGCCCGTTTTTTGGCCGATTACCCGCCTTTCGACCGGCTGAACGACGCCCAGCGCCGCCAATTGGCCGCTGTGGCGAAGGTGAAATATGCCCCTGCGGGAACGGTGTTGTTCAAACAAAACGAAGCACCCGGACAGCATTTTTACATGGTGGCCCAAGGTTCGGTGCGTTTGGTGGCTGGCGAAGGCCCCTCCGAAGTGCTCATTGACCTGTGCGATACGGGCGATGTGTTTGGCGTGCGGCCCATGCTGGTGAACGACCCCTACATGGCCAGCGCCGAAGTGGTGGAAGAAAGCGTATTGTACGCTTTTCCCTGGGCCACTTTTGCACCCTGGCTGCACGATGTGCCCGGTCTCGCCCTCTTTTTTGCCGCCGGATTCGCCAGCGGCCTGCCTGTGGTGCGCAACCAGCTGGAGCACGGTTTGCAGTGGCAGCAACCCGCGCAGGTGCTCAATGGCACCGACGACAGCCGCCTCAGCCTGCCGGTGGCCCACCGCCCCGCTCCGCAATGCGCTCCCCAAACGCCCATCATGCTGGCCGCTACCATCATGCGCGATGCCCGTGCCGACCACCTTCTGGTAGTGAACGAACAACAGCAACCCCTGGGCATACTCACCGATACCGATTTGCGCAACAAAGTAGCCACCGGACAATTCAGCATCGAGGCGCCAGTGAGTCAGCTCATGTCGCAGCCCGTTTTTTGCGTGAAGGCCGGCTTGGGCCTGGGCGAATTGCAGCTCGACATGCTCGAACGCAACCTGCATCACCTGGTGGTAACCACCGATGGCACGCCTCAGGGCCGCCTCGAAGGGGTAATCACCGACCACGATTTGCTGGCCGCCGAGGGCAGCAGCGCCGGTGCCCTGCACCAGGCCATTCGCCTGGCCCGCGACACCCACCAACTGGTAGCCATCCGCGAGCGCCTCAACCAATGGGTGCGCAGTGGTTTGCAGCGCGGCCTCAACACCATTTGGCTGGGCAGCCTCACCGCCCGTTTGAACGATATGTTGCTCCGCCGTTTGTCGGAATTGGTAACCAACCAGCTCCGCGCGCAGGGCCAGCAGCTGCCCCAACTGCCATTTGTTTGGTTGCAATTGGGCAGTGGGGGCCGCAAAGAGCAGTTGTTGCCCAGCGACCAAGACCATGCCTTGCTGTTCGAAGATCCCGATCCGCGGCTTTTGGAATCGGTCCGCACCAGCTTTTTGACTTACAGCCAGGCCATGCAAGCCGGTTTGGAGCAGTTGGGCTTTGTACCTTGTCCGGCCCAGATGATGGCCAGCAACCGCCAATGGTGTTTGTCGCTCAGCGAGTGGAAGGCCCAGTTTAGCCGCTGGCTGGCAGAGCCCGATCCGCGCGCCGTGATGCTCACCACCATCTTTTTCGATTTCCGCCCGGTGATAGGCGATGCCTCCTTGGCTGAGCAGTTGCGCGCCCACATTGCTGGCGAGCTGCCGCGTGCAGGTTTGTATTTGAGTGCTTTGGCCAAAAATGCCTGCGAAAATCCGCCACCCTTGGGCTTTTTCAGGCAGTTTATGGTAGAGAAGGATGGCGAGCACCGCACCCACTTCGACCTCAAGGCCCGCGCCATGATGCCCTTGGCCGATGCCGCCCGCGTATTGTGGTTGCAACACGCCCTGCCCGAAGCCTACAGCACGCCCGAACGGTTTGAAGTCCTCGCCCGCCTCGAGCCAGCGCAAGAGCAGTTGTTCCGCGAAGCGGCCCGTTCGTACGAGGTACTGCTGCGTTACCGCGCCCTGGCAGCGGCCAGCGGGCAGTCCCTCGACCCCGAAAAGCTCAGCAAAATCGACCGCCAATTGCTTCGCAGCAGCTTTCAGCCCATCCACGATTTGCAGGAGCTGCTGCAAGTGCGTTTCCAAACCTCGTGGTTGCGATGAGTTGGTGGCCCTGGCAACCCAAACACCCTGCCCTGCGTGCCTATCAGCAGAGCGTGCGCGGCCTCAAAACGCCAGAACCCGCCGCTGTGATCGACCTCGAGTTCGACGCCCTCGACCACCGCAAGGCCCGCATCCTTTCCATGGCCGTTTTGCCAGTTACCGATGGTTGGATTGACCTGGGTGGTCTGTGGCACTGCTACCTGCAGCAACCCGACACCGATACCCAAAGTGTGGCCGTGCATGGCATTTTGCAAAAAGAACTCAGCGGCGGTTTGCCCGAAGCCGAGGCCCTCGAAACCTTCCTCCAAAAAATCAGCGGCAAGCGACTGGTGGGCCATGGCATCGACATGGATGTGCGCCTGCTCCGCCACCGCATACAGCAATTGGGTTGGGGGTATTTTCGTCCCCCCACGGCCGACACCCTGCGCCTCGCCCGCCGCCTCGACGGCCAGCACGAGCAAGCTGCGGGCTACTACACCCTCGCCTCCTGCTGCGCCCGCGCGCAGCTGCCCCTGCTCGACGAGCATACCGCCCCCGGCGATGCCTATGCCACAGCGCTGTTGTGGTTGAAGTTGCGGGGGGGATAGACGACGGGGGACAGGGGACGGGTGACGGATGGCAGCAGATTGGGAATGTAGCGGTGGTTGGGCGGAGAGGAAGTGTACAAGTATGTATGCACAAAGCGACCCAATGGCTTCGGTTTGACCTTGACTGCATACTGTCGTCGAAAGCACTTGAAGGGCTGGCAGGATCGGTCATCTCGTTGCACAAGAAAAACATTTCCCTATCTTGCTCGGCATTCCTTCACCATGCCCCACCATCCCACCAACACTCGCCCGGCCCATGCCCCTGCTTCGCTTTTTCAATGGCTCTTTTGCGCCTTGCTGCTCGCCACAGTACCTGGCAAGGCCCAATTCTTAACCGATGATTTTGAAGGCAATGGCAACATTGGCAGCTGGGTGGGCGACGATTGTGCAGTAAATGCCGCCTTCGCCAATCCACATGTGCAGAGCATCAATACCTCGGCCACGGTGCTGCGCTACCACGATACAGGCGGACAATACGCCAATGTGCGCTTCGACATTCCCGGTAATTTTGATTTGACGTCGCAGCAGACTTTTTCGCTGAAGATTTATGTGCCCTCGAGCGGAATCACCGGCACAGCACCCAACCAGGTATCGCTGAAATTGCAAAATGGCGTACTGAACAGTCCGTGGACCACCCAATGCGAAATCATCAAGCCCATACAGCTGAACCAATGGCAAACGGTGACCTTCAATTTTGCCAGCGACCCCTACCTCAATTACAATCAAAATTCGCCCCCACCCATTCAGCGCGCCGACTTCAACCGGGTGATCATCCAAGTGAATGGCGAAAACAACAATTTTCAGGTGGTGGCCTTTATCGACGATTTTTTGTTCAACGGTACACCGCCCACCCCATCGCCTTACACCCAATTGGTATGGTCCGACGAGTTCAACGGCAACGGCGCCATCGATACCTCCAAGTGGTTCCACCAAACGCAATTGCCAGCGGGTGGCAGCTGGTTTAACAACGAAATCCAGCACTACACCAACCGCACGGCCAACAGTTATGTGGCCAATGGCAACCTGCACATTGTGGCCAAACGCGAAAATTTTACGGCCCAAGGGCATACCAAAACCCACACATCAGCACGCTTGAATTCGAAATTCGCCTTCACCAACGGCCGGGTAGAAGTACGCGCCATGTTGCCCACAGGCGTTGGCACCTGGCCAGCCATTTGGACCCTCGGCAAAAACATCAACGAAGCAGGGGCTTACTGGCAAACCCGTGGATTTGGCACCACCTCCTGGCCAGCTTGCGGCGAAATCGACATCATGGAACATTGGGGCGACAACCAAAACTTCGTACAAAGTGCCATGCACACGCCTTCGAGTTCGGGCAATACGGTGAACAAAGGCGGCCAAACCATTCCAACTGCCAGCACTGCCTTTCATGTGTACGAACTGGAATGGAGTCCCGAAAAAATGGTTTTCAGCGTCGATGGTCGGGTGCATTACACCTACAATCCCCCTGTAAAAAATGCCAGCACCTGGCCCTTTACTGCCGACCAATACCTCATCCTAAACATCGCCATCCTATCGAGCATTCCTCTCAGCTTCACCGAAAGCGCCATGGTAATCGACTACGTGCGGGTGTACCAGCTCGATGTAACCAGCGTGGCCGAAACAGCTGATCCCAAGCCGTTGCGGGTATATCCTAATCCGGCCCGCGAGCAATTGCACATTGAATTGCCTGCTTTGAGCGAACAGTCGGTCACTTTGCGCCTGCTCAACGCCCAAGGACAGCTATTGCGCAGCGAAGAGCGCCTTGTCACCGGGCCAAGCACGCAGTTGGAAGAACTAGGCAGTCTGCCCGCCGGCTTGTATTTGCTGCAATTGGAAGCAGGTGGACGGCGGTATTTCGCCCGGTTTGTGAAGCAGTAAAAACATTCCAGCAGACTCACATCAAAGCTGAAGTGCCGTTGAACATTTGATCCCCGGCAAAATATTATTTTGACACAGAGATGCACCAAAAAACATGGAATACTTGGGCCAGCAAAATCCCTTATGTACTTTTAAGACCATAAAACCTGGCGTTGCCTACACCTGTTGCCCTCACAGGCCTTGAACGGTTATCAGACATTTTATTGGATTCCCAGATGCCCTCCTAATGGGGCTGAAGGAGTTGAACGCTGTGAAACCCTCTTTGGACTTTGAACCTTCAAAGCAAGAGAGAAACCCCTAAGGACATGGGCCGGCCGTTGATCGGATTGCTCACAAACCAATCGTTTAGACCATAATACCAGCTGATGCCCAAACGGTGGTAACCGGCACGGGCTATTAAAGCGTAGCGCCAAGGCTGTAGGTCAAGCATGTCTTCGCGGCCCTGAAACTTTTGGGTGAGACTGCCCAACACGCTTTTGCTGCCAAGCGATCCGGTATAGCCGATGTTGAAGCCAGCCGCAATTTTGATGGATTTCCGATTGCCCCTGGGTTTGCTGGTATAACGAAATTCGAGCGGTACGAGCTCGTAGGTGGTGAAAACAAATTTGTTCTTTACCTCTGGCGAATCGGGCCATACGGCACCGGTTTTCCAGTTGTTCAAATTGGTGAAGTAATTGCGCGACGATAAGCCGGCACCCGCCGCATAACTCCAATTCGATTTTCCGAAGCGCTGATTGAAATAAAGGGTGAACGAAAAACCGCCCGACCGCAATTGACGATAGCTATAGGGCGCCCCCGGAAATCCACGCAAAAAATCCATTTGGTAGGTGAGCACAATGCCCTCCAAATCGGGATTATGGGTGGGCTTTTTTTTCAGCAATTCAGTGCTCTGAAGCGAAGATTCTTCCTGGGCCAGTGCACTACCGGCCCAGACCATACCGATGAACAAGCAAAAGACGATTCGCATGGTCAATGATACGGAATTATACGTTTCGACGGTAATGCGGCTGCGCGCCGTGCGCATGGCACCATGGTTGATCAAGACCTATGCTCCTGATGAGGTGAATGCCCTGGTTAACGCCCTTCGTTGTCTGTCGTCCGTTGTATATCGTCCGTCAGCTGTCCGTCTAATTGGTCAATACCAAGGTCCGTTCCTGTCCGGCACCACATTCGTTCACAATCACCACACGGATGGTCACCGGATAAGCGCCCACGTTGATGAAAATGCTGTTGGTGCCTTGGCCATTGATTACGCGCCAATCGTTGGGGGTGATCCACAAACAGCCTTCACCACTGCCCGCCCCACCCGTGGTTAACTCCAAAATGTTGTCGAAAGGCGGAGTGTCTACCACTATGCTGTCGGGTTGTACTGTTGGCACAGTGCAAATGCGGCTGCGAACACCTCGGCCGCCATATGCTGCCTGCCGGGTGGTATCGGTACGTGCTGCCCACGAAGGATCGGCTATCTTGATCACACTTTGATCATTTGAAAAACCGCCGCCTCTAATACCAGCCCCCAGCGCATTGCTGCCTGGCCAATTTGTGGCATCAGCAGCTCCCTCAGCCGTCAATTGGCCATCGGCATGACCACCTCCTCTAGCACCTGTACCCACGGCGGTTGCATCGGGCCAGTTGCCTACATCGGCCAAACCTGCCGCCGTAACCGCCCCATTGCCATGCAAGGCAGTGGAAGCGCGACCAGTAGCATTTCCAACAGTAATGACACGTTCCCACACATTGCCGCTCAACTCGTTAAGCCCGTACTCACCCGCCCCCGAGAGGGTTTTGCCGGTGGAAGACGTAACAAAACTACCGGTGCGCAAAAATCCACCAAGCCCAGCTTCATTGCCAAATACAGCATTGGCACCTGCATTGGCGGCTGCTTCGGCACCGGTACCTCCCGCAGCAGCCGCCAATGCCGGTGGCAGCCGTAAGTGTATTGTTGCACCAGACATAGCTGTTGGGCACGCCGGCTCTTTCGCCCCTGCCAGCTTTTTCGAATTCCATTTCAGTTAGTGGACGAAGCCCTGCTCAGTCGAGATAAGCGGCCAGATCGGCCCAGCTCAAATAGTTGCAGGCAATGCCCCTACCGTCTTCTGCTTCTTCCGATATGCCATCTCCTTCTGCATCACAATAAAAGACAATGGGCGCATGAGCCGATACTGTAGCATCGCAGCGAATACCGTTGCGGTTTTGTAGGCTGCTGCTGTTGCTCAGCACAAAACGGTTGGTAATGCTGGTAGTGCCGGCCGACAAATCGGTGGCTGTGCGTGCATCTTGCTGCCGGCGGGTAAGGGTGTTTAAAAAATCGACGTATTGTTATTGCGATAGCTCGTATTTGAGGGCATAAAAAGCAGCATAACCGGTTGGAAATCCGGCAGCGAGATTGGCGGTTGTCGTGCCGCTCAAATCGGTTGCACCACGCGCTCCCAAATTTATTGCCAATGAGCCTGCATCAATTCCCTGCAGGGTGGGTGCGGTCGACGTAACTTCAAAAGGCACCGTATTGCCCGAAGTGCTGTTGGCGGCCGTAAAACTATTACTTTCGCTGCCACCGCTGCCCAGGAGAAAATTGGCTTCGGGTACCCAAACCTTTTCTACCGCAAATACTTGCAGGTCACAAATGGCCAAATCGGTTACACCTTGCTCGCGGTAATTCCAACGTACTTGCATGTTGCTGAGCGACAAAGTGCCGCTGCCTGTGGCATTGCGGTACACCAAAACCTCCAAAACCGGATTGGTGGTGGGGTTGAAAGCGGCCGACTCATCGGCCAAACCAGGTGCCAAGGCGGTACCGGCCACGGCTTTATGTCCATTTTCATGCAGCCAGGCATGCTCCCAAATACGTGCAGCTTCTACCCGAGCGATGGTGGATGGCGCTGCTTAGCCCTACCGTTTTGGCCGTGGTGTCGATGGAGGCAATGGTGGTATTGGCGGAAAATGTACCGGTACCACTCAAAATCCGCAACGGCATGCCCACGCGGAAGCCGTCGGTGCTATTTACAGAAAGGGGGCCGCACTGCTCACCACAAAAATGGGATATACAAAGTCAATGCGGAATTTGGCAAATACCTAGGCTGCGTCGCGATTGGCAGGCAAAAGCGAAGTCGACAAGCGCCAACTGTTCTCCTAACCCAAATCAAATGGAATGCGCACATGGCCACCCGTGATGTCCTGTCCGGCAAAAGCCACCTGACTCACCCGGATGTTGTTCGTCGCAGCCGGTTGCAGCATGCCGCCAACCCCAAAAAAGAGCTGCCATAACAGCTTCACAAAACGACGGTTTTTGGCAAACATAGTTCGATACGGAGCTACAGCATTTTTCTAATTTTACTCAATCTTCGAAAATTTCCTAGAATGAGCTAATTATTCTGCAGCCAGGTGTTTTAAGAAATTCCGATGGGCAAAGCATGATAAGCAAATTCTCCTGAGAGAAGGGGATAATGGGTATAAAGCTCAACCCATAAAGATTCAGTTGTATAAGTATGCTGTTTTGTGCTTTTCAAGAAAAATTATTCGTGTATAAGCAATGGTCATCACATGACAAGCACTGTCATTGCACCCCATAAATCACCAACTCAAATGTGCAGTTGCTTTGTTTACACACCGAACGATCCAATGCAGCTAACGTACATGGATTGCTACAATCACTAGCCGCGTTGAGCCCATATTTTTTTATAAATGAGCTTGAAGGTAACAGGAAACTTCGCATCATTTGCTTGTCGGCTTCGGACAACTTTTGACCAGCAAGCTTCCGGTACGCAATGTCACGCAAATGGCCTTCAAGAGCATAAAGTTCATCCGAAGTATATTTCTCGAATCCGTCCGCACCTCTTAGCCCAATAGATCTCTTTCGTCGCTCGATGAGGAGGGTACTGGTTTTATCTTCCAACAAAGCACGATTTTTTACAAATTGCCGTATTACCAGTATTACCGTAAAAAGTACAAGAAGAGCTCCTGTGTAATAAAGATAATAGTCTAACCAACTCATACCTCAACCATTACTGATGGGCTTAAACGAGGAGGTTAAAGAGAGGAAACTATATTTACTTTTATTTTTAAAATAAAATGCTGATAACTTAAAAAGAAGCGCGCTTCTACTGCACCCAAAAAATTGTAGAACTTTAACCTTTAGAAGCGTATTATGCTCAAAAGTGCTTGCGTATTTTTTTCAAGATATCGGAAAATCTACCATCACACGCGTGCCTTCGGCACTACTTTCAATGCCAAAGCCCAAACCATTGGCCTCACAAATAGATTTCACCAAAAACAACCCCAGTCCCCATCCTTGCTGTTCATTTTTGACGCGATTAAACTGAACCATTGGACCAATTTGCGAGATTTCTTCGCTCGTTAGACCTTTGCCAAAATCTTGTACGGTAACGCGATATATTGGCTCATTGCTCAATTTCCTTCCCATGAAGATTGGCGGACGATCGAAGTCGCCAAACTTTAACGCATTATCAATCAGTTCGTAAAATATGATTTCCACAGCCTCAACCCTCACAGCAACCCGCTCATCATCTATCTGGCGATGAACTTCCATCTTAGGGTCAAATAAATGAATACGCTTCATCGCCATTTCGGCCGCCTCCGATATACTACAAGAATAGTTGTTGCTGAAAAAAGGCTCGCCTCGCATGATTTTAGCATACAACATCAAATTGGAGTGCGTGCGCTTTAATTTGGTTGCAGCCAAATGTAAATGAGTTAATAAATCACGTCGTTCCTCATGGTTGATCAAAACATCATGCTCCAATAAAAAATCCAATCCACCTATCATTGCATTCACGGGCGTATTGAACTCGAGAAAACCATACTTACTGAAATGCCACGGTAAACTATGACGCATCTCTTTGAGCGCCTCTTTGAATTCTGCAAACCTTTTAAGTTTACTGGCCACCGCATCAACCAATTCAGCCGACGTGAAAGGTTTTGTGATATAATCATCTGCACCTAAACTCATGGCCAAGCGTACATCCTCTCGCTCGGTCTTGGCTGATAAAAAAATAAATGGAACATTGCCCATTTTCAGATAGCCTCTCGTTTCCTGCAAGACTTCTATACCGCTGATGCCAGGCATCATCCAATCACAAATCACCAATTCCGGCCGAAACTGTTGGATTTTTACCAGCGCTTCCTTGCCATCTGCAGCTACCTCAACCTCGTAATCATATAAAGTCAATAACTCAGCAATCGTTTCCCGAATGCCAGGTTCGTCATCAACCACCAATACCTTATGCTTGCTCATATGACAAATGCACCGTAAACGTGCTTCCTTTATTTTCAACAGAGTCGAAAGAAACTTTTCCGCCATGTCGCTCCACAAACTCCTTGACAATGGGTAATCCAAGTCCACTGCCCACAATCGTGCTGGCATTCGTAGCTCTGAAAAAGGAATTAAAAGTATTTACCTTGTCCTTTTCGGGAATCCCAATGCCATAGTCGATAATAGACACCTCCACGCCAGTTTCAAGAAAATGTATTTCTATGCGTGGCGCAGGTCGTTGAGGAGAATATTTGAGGGCATTCGACATCAAATTACTGAATGCATGGGTCAACAACATGCTGTCACAACTAATGTTGCGAGCTTCCCCATGTACAGCGATGCCAATCTTTCTGCCATCGGCCTCTTGTGAAAAATACTGCTCATTGATGCGGTGAATCAGCTCTACCAAATCAACCGATGCCATACGTACGGTCATCAAGCCTGCTTCGTACTTACCAAAGGTCAAAATATTGTTCATCAATTCTGTCATTCGCATGACTTCATCCTTGATTCTTCCTGTTACTTTCGAAAAACGCTCCATCAAGTTAGGCTCTAACTTCTTGATGACCATTTCCATGAGTTCAACATTCGAATAAATCACGGTCAACGGCGTCCGGAACTGATGGGAAGCCATGGATACAAAATTCGACTTGAGCTCATTTAACTCCAACATGCGCTGTAATGCCTGGATGCGGGCTTCCTCGGCAATTACTTGTTCGTGGACATCCCGTATAAAGCCCGTTAACATGATTGCTTTATTGTCCGCATCGCGCTTGGCCATGCCATTGCTGGCGACCCAACGATATTCCCCATTTCCCGACATGCAGCGATATTGGACATCATATGGCAGCTCACTATCCTGCAAATGAGCATTTAATACTTTTAATACCCCTTCTAAATCATCCGGATGTATTTTGGAAGCCCAACTTTCGTAGGTCGTCAAATCTGCTACGGGATAACCTAAAATGCGCGCATAGGCTTCCGAAGGATATACCTTGCCTGTAGCAGGCAACCATTCCCAAAGCCCAAGTCTTGCACCCTTAACCGCAATTTCAAATATTTCATTGCGCTCTTCCAGATTTTTTTTGGTAGAATCCCAGCTCAAGCGAATGCCGATGTTTTTGGCCACGGTGGCCAATGCGTCGGCCTCCACTTGCATCCAATCGCGCTCTTCTTTACAATCGTCGTAGCCAATAAATCCCCATAACCGACCATCTTTTTGGATAGGCGTGAAAAGGTAACTTTTGATGTCCTGCTCTGCCATGCCCTCTTTGAATTCAGCATCATCCGATTGGGCCACGATGCCATATAAAATTTCGTCTCGGTCTAACTTTTCCATGAGCCATGGAAAATTTGCTTCAGGCATATTCTGCAGGCGTGGGTTGTCGATTTGCACCGACACACTTCCTTTTACCCATTCGAAACGCTGACTCACGGTTCGTTCACCCAATTCGCCCTCTATCTGAAAGATGTAACAGCGGTCCACATCGCTGCCTGAACCCAAGGCTGCTACTGCAGATTGTATGGCAATTTCTTGTAAATCTATATCGAGCAATGCCCGGGTTGCCTCAGAAATTCCGCGTAAAATTTGACTGTGCCGCATTTTTAAACAATATTACCGAATCCCGCCATCTCGCACACATAAATACTGTATTTGTAAACTATCATACTTTATAAATAAAATATAAATCACTTTTTTACGTCATGGCGCAACTCAAAAAAATACTCCTTGCCGAAGATGACCATATGCTTCGAGAAACACTGAAGGATATGTTTGCACAGGCCAACTTTGAAATGACTGCAGCAGAGAATGGTCTGGATGCCTTAAACTTGCTGAAAAATGAAAATTTCGACCTGCTGGTCACCGATTTGCACATGCGGCCCATGAATGGTTTGGCCTTGCTTGAAGCCATTAGGGCCAATTATTCTTGGAACAGTATGCCGGTGATTATCCTCACCGCCGACCCGCTCCAGGAACTGCGCATGCGTGGGTTAGAAGGTGGAGTAAACGATTACCTGAACAAACCTTTTTCATTCAAAGAACTTTTATTGAGGGTCCAAAACCTCCTCAACATCATTGAAATGAATCAAAAAAACAAAGTCAGGCAAAGACTGGCGGAACTGCCCCCTGAGATCCAATCGAAAATCGACGACACTTTCCTCAAGCGCATCGACGTTTATTTGCGTGATCACCTTAGCGAAGCCATTCAAATTGATGAACTGGCTGAACACTGCCGCATGAGCCGTTCGGGCCTTGATAAAAAAATGAGACATTACCTGGGCACCAGCCCAAGCCTCTACATCCGACAATTCAAGCTCGAAAAAGCGAAAGAAATGCTGCAAAACAGCCAACTTTCGGTAAAAGAAATCAGCCAACTTACTGGCTTTAACAGCCTGTCCTATTTTTCAACATGCTATACAAACCATTTCGGTCATTCCCCGAAAAAGCTCCGCAACTAGCCAATTTTAGCTATTCAGCACAATCGTTTAGTACCGAATCATTTGTTTGTAAATGCCAAAAAAACGCACTTATATTGTTTGGGTTTCATAGGATTTGTTGGTGATTCCTATAAAAAAAGGGGGCCGGGAGGTTCCCTTTTTTCTTTTCAGTGCGCACCAATGCAACCCAAATTCAAGCTTACCTGATTGGGCAGGTGTTACAAACCAAAGTTTGATCCTCCTGTTTTACTGGCACACAGTTGTATATTCGCAAAAATGGAATACATGAAAAAACTGTCGCTTTGCCTGATACTTTGCTTAGCTCCCTCATTGATTTGGTCGCAACGCTATTTACAACCCGTGTTTAACACCGTTGTAAGCCAAAGCGGCGTGGCCTACGGTCAGGCAAATGCCTGGGACGGCACACCAACCTCCTTGGCCATGGATGTTTACAGCCCACAAGGCGATACCCAAGCTCTTCGGCCAGTGATCCTGTTTTTCCACGGAGGCTCCTTTTTGAGCGGTGTGCGCAACGATGTGGTGATGACCCGCTTGTGCGATGCTTTTGCACGTCGCGGCTATGTGACCGCAACCGCCAGCTATCGTTTGGGCGTCAACATTGCGAACCTGCCGCAACTCAACCTTGAATTTATACGTGCAGCCATCCGCGCCACCCACGACGCCAAAGCCGCTGTGCGTTTCCTGCGTCGCAGCGTGGCGGAACAAGGAAATCCGTACGGCATCGATACCAACCGCATTTACATTGGTGGTTATTCGGCAGGCTCCATAGCGTCCATCCACGTGGCCTACCTCACCGATACCAGCTCGGCATCGCCGGTATTGCGGAATGAACTGCGCGGATTGGGCGGACTCGAGGGCAATTCGGGAAATCCGGGCTACAGCGCCAAAGTGCACGCGGTATTCAACATGGCCGGCGCCATACTCGACACTAATTTATTGGCAGCCAACCCACCTACGGCCATCCATTTTCACGGCACTGCCGACAATGTAGTTCCTTACGCACGTGGTTTTGTACAGGCCAACGGCTTTCCAGTGACCGAAGTGGATGGCAGTTCGCTGCTGCATGCACGCTTGCAAAACCGCGGAAGCTATAGCGAGTTGCTTACCTACACTGGGGTGGGCCACGACTTGGTGAGCGATACTGCACGCTGGAACAACATACTCCTCAATGGCGCCCGTTTTTTCTACAACCTCCAGAACAACAGCGTGTCGGTAACCGAAATTGGCAGGCCGCAGGCCACTTTGTATCCCAACCCGGCATGCGATGCCTTGCAGTTAAAAAGCGATGTAAATGACGTATTTTTTGTTAATATATTCGATACGTCAGGAAAAAAGCTCATTTCGTCGGAAATACAGCCAGGTGAACGAATTTCTGTGACGAATTTGCCGGCCGGATTCTATATTGCGCACCTACAACATGGCAAACAAAGCCAGATGCACAAAATCATCATTTCAAACACATGTCGTTAACATTCCGCATTGCCCTTGTTTCACTGGCAGTAGGCCTCTCATGGCCTGGTCAAGCACAAGAACTTACACGTTCGCAACAATGGTTTCACCTCGACCCAACTGCCGATCAATTGCCCGGTATTTCGGCCAACCGATTTTACAGCCAGCGTTTGGGCGAAACCAAGCCATTTGAGGTGATTGTCGCCGTTATCGACGGAGGTGTAGACGTTAACCACGAAGACCTCCGCGACGTACTATGGGTGAATCAGGGCGAAATTGCTGGCAATGGCATCGATGACGATGGCAATGGTTACATCGACGATGTACACGGATGGAGCTTCATCAGCGGTCCGGGGGGCGAAACCCACTACGACACTTATGAAATGACGCGTGAATTGGTACGGCTGCGCGACAAAAAAGCTAAATCGGGACTCGACAAAGCAGAAAAAGCTTATCTGGCCCGGCTTGAAAAGGCTTACAAAGCCGAATACAAGCAAATGAGCAAGGCATTTGCCAGCCTCAGCGACATCAAAGCAGCCAGCGATGAGCTGATCAACGGCATCGGTCGCGATAAAATGACCCCCGAACGCATCACCGCTTTCGAGGGCACGGCCAAAATGGCCAAACTCATCAAAAACTATTACCTCAGCAGTTTGAAAGAAGGTGCGAGTATCGATAAAATCGAGGCTGCGCTCTTATCGAGTTATGAAGATGTGAACGGACGCTTCAACTACAGTTTGAACCTCGCTTTCGATCCACGCAAAGTGGTAGGCGATGTGTATGTCGACACCACCAACCGCTATTACGGCGACAACCGGGTAAGCGGTCCCGCGGCCGAACATGGCACCCACGTAGCCGGCATCATTGCCGCCGTGCGCCGCAATGACCTGGGCATGGACGGCATTGCCTTGAATGCCCGTATCATGGCATTGCGCGCCGTACCAAGCGGAGACGAGCGCGACAAAGACGTCGCCAATGCCATCCGTTATGCCGTTGACAACGGTGCCAAAATCATCAACATGAGCTTTGGCAAGAGCTTTTCGCCGCAACCCGAATTGGTGCGTGCCGCTGTGGAATATGCCCGCAGCAAAGATGTACTCATTGTGCATGCCGCCGGCAACGATGCCCAAGACATCGACAAAAACAACAATTTCCCGCAGCCCTTCGATGCACAAGGCAATCGCTACGAGCATTGGATTGAGGTAGGTGCATCGAGCTTCCAATTTGGCAAAAACATCACGGCTGAATTTTCGAACTACGGACCTAAATCGGTTGACGTATTTGCCCCAGGGCACCTTATTTACGCCACCATGCCAGGAAATGCCTACGATTTCAACAGCGGCACCAGCATGGCGGCACCAGTAGTTGCGGGCATGGCAGCCCTCATCCGTGGGATGTACCCCGAACTCACAGCACGCCAGGTACGCGACATTATCCGCCGTTCGGCACAACCCGTGGATGACAAAGTGAAACGCCCTGGAAGCAAAAAAACCATTCCCTTCACCACTCTTTCGGCAACCAATGGCGTGGTAAACCTAGAGGCTTGCTTTCAAATCATCGAAAAACTCGACTTTTTGCAAGAGCCCCTTTGGCTTGATTGAGGACCCGAAAAAAAAGGAAGCATTTTTTTTGCAGGCTATTGGAGAAACGGTAGCCAATCGCTTACCTTTGCAGTCCTCAACCAGCGGTGATGTAGCTCAGTTGGTAGAGCAAAGGACTGAAAATCCTTGTGTCGGCGGTTCGATTCCGTCCATCACCACCAGCCCCGGTATCAGCGATATCGGGGTTTTTTGTTTTATCTGCTTTGGGATTTTTGGATTCAAACTATTTGTATATTCATGGGTTGTTATTCCATGCGCTGGTTTTTACTAATTCTGTTTGCCTGCCTGATGGTGCACACAATGGCTGTAGCGCAAAACGATCCTACCTGTGCATGTCCTCAGCCGCATCCCGCTGTTTGGGACTTTATTGAGCAACACCGTGACGCAGCAACAGGCGAAAACACCTTTCGTTTGCCGGTTACTTTGCATATTGTACGGCTGAGCAACGGCAGCAGCAGCTTTAATTCGCAAATCGCAATCGATGCACTCTGTGCAGCCAATGCGCGCTTTCAGCCAGTAGGCATATCGTTTTACTTGGCCTCACCTGTACGCTTCATCAACCGAAGCGATTTGGTAAATCCGGCTTCCTTTGCCGCTGCCAGTGCCATCCTCGACGAGTTCAACGTTTTTCGAACCATCAATATATACTACACCAACCTCGCTAATTTTGGCACCTGTGCTTTTGCCTTTTTTCCAGGAATTGGCCCGGGTAGCCCACAAAATCAAGGGGGTGTTGTAATGGGTACCAATTGTGCCTCCCCCGACGGGGCTTTACTTGCGCACGAACTCGGGCATTTTTTCAATTTGCCCCACACTTTCGATGAAACAGCCGATAACCCCCGCGACTGGCTGTTTGCCGAAAGGGTGACCCGCAACAACAATGAAACCGCACCACGCTTATCGGCCAATTGCAACAATGCAGGCGATCGTTTTTGCGATACACCAGCCGATTTTTTGACCATTCGCTGGAATTGTCCCAATACCATTGCCCAAACCGATACCAACGGCGATTTTTTTCAACCCGACCCGACCTTGTACATGGGTTACGCACGTGATACCTGCATGCAGCGCTTTTCGCCCCAACAAATAGCCGTGATGCGGGCTACCCTCACCAACGTAAATGCCCCACGCGGCTACCTGTTGCTATCGCCTTTTTCTACCGGGCCAAGCACGGTACAAACACCCCAGCAATTGGTGCCAGGCTCGGTTGACTCACAAATCAGCATCAGCCAGCCCCTATTTCGCTGGACCAGCGTGCCGGGTGCCAACTGGTACCATTTCAGGTTGTTTCAGTTCACCAGCCAACAAGTCATCGACACAATTATTTCCGACACAGCATTTAGTCCTCCAGCTGGGCTTTTGCGCCTCAACCGCCCCTATCGCTGGCAAATTCGGGCTTTAGGAACCGATGCCTTGTGCAGTGCACCATCGCCCTTCTTTTCATTTTCAGCCATAACGAGTCATACCACCAATGCGAGCAGCATAACGGGGGTGAATATCTTCCCGCAACCTGCAGCAGGTGTTTTACAAATAAGTGCTTCATGGACTTCAGCGCCTGTTGAGCTGCTACTGTACGACCTCCAAGGCAAACGATTGGCAACGGCTTGGTTCGGCGATGCGGTAGCCCAAGGCACACTGAGCTGGCAAATCCCCCAGCTGGCTACCGGCATGTACCTGCTCGAACTGCGGCAAAACGACCGGAGTAGCAGGCACAAAGTACAGCTAACGCAGCCTTGATCAAGGTTTATCCGAGGTGCTGAATGCAGTAGCTACCTTTTTTCTGAATGCGCATCGCTCAGCAAAGCCAGCTCAAAATCGTTCATTGACAACTCCAAGCGGACCTGCATGAGTGGATCTAAGCCATTAAAAAAATACACCAAGTCGGGGTCGATGCTGGCAGCTGCCCGCTCACGCTCAGCCAATAATGCCCGCCCGGTGCAAATGCAGCGTACACAACTGCTCCTTGAAAATGGCTAAATCGGGAAAATGGTGATAAAACAACGACCGTGTGCGCTGCCAAAGGCTCTACTTTGAGCGAAGCAGGACCACCCATCGCAAATTGTGCATACCCCTGATCTAACCACTTTTCTTTCGACATCAACCTTTATTTCCGCTTCCAAACCGCAACGCCATGCGGCCCCAGCTTGTTGGGTGCATCGCTACTGCCCCACAAAAGGGTCCAACCGGCAGCTGCTTGCCAATGTGCTGGCAAGTTGTTTAAACTATCGGCCTGGTTGCGGGTGTTTACCAACACCAAAAGGGTGTCGTTGGCATCGGTGCGCGTATAGGCCGTCAAGGCTTGCAAGCGGTAAGGCGTGAGTTCGCCCCGGTACAATAAGGGCTCACGGCTGCGCAAGGCCATCCAGTTTTCGTATTGCTGGCGGTAAGCGGCATTAAATCCCCAGTTCAAGGGCGACCGTGTGAAAAAGGGAATGCGCTGGGGCCAGGCAATTTCTTGTCCGCTGTAAAGCAGCACCACCCGACTCCAACTGCTGGTGAGGGCAAAAGCCGCAAAAGCGGCCACTTCTCCGCCGAATAGCGCCGAGGGCGTATTGTCCCAGGCGTATTCGTCGTGGTTGGTGGTAAAGCGCAGGCGGTGCTTGCCGGCAGGTGCCACATTGTATTCGTTGCGGTGAGCCGTCCACAAGGCCGAAGTGCCATTGCCCTGCTGAAAGCTGTTTTTGAGTTGGGTGTAAAAATCCCAGCTAAAATTCAGGTCGAAACCTGCCGTAAAATGGTCGCTGCGGGCCCCTTCGGCCAGCATCAATAAGCGTTTGCTGCCACTGCTGGCGCGCAAGCTATCGATGGCCTGTTTCCAAAAGCCAAAAGGCACCATATCGGCTGCGTCGCAACGGAAGCCATCTACCCCTACGGTTTCGGTCCAATAACGCAAAGCCCCAATCATGGCCAAACGCATGCTGTCGTTCGTAAAATCGAGGTCGGCCACATCGAGCCAATTGGTGCCTGGTGGGTGCAAGATGGTGCCATTGGCATCGCGGGTGTACCAGTTGGGGTGTTGGTTGATCCAGGCATGGTCCCAGGCCGTATGATTCGCCACCCAATCGAGTACCACGCCCATGCCGCGGGCATGCGCCCCATCAATGAGTTGCTTTAAATCAGCCAAATTGCCGTATTCTGTCCCAACGGCTTGGTAATCACGCACAGCATAAGGCGAACCCAGTCCACCTGCCGAGCGTTCCTGGCCCACCGGAAAAATGGGCATCAGCCAAAGCACATTTACGCCCAAACGTTTGATATCGTCGAGCCGGGCTGTAACACCCGCCAAATCGCCCGCTTGCGAAAAGGCACGTAAATTCACCTCATACATCACCACCTCTTCGGTGGCCGGAAGTTCAAAAACCGCCTTGGGTTCTTCGGGGAAAAGCGGACCGCCGGTTTCTTTTTTACAGGCACCAATCAGCAAGGCACCACCTAACATACAAATGAGGAAACGCATATTGCAAGATAGGCATTTAACCATTAGCGCTCGGCAGATGGCTGCGTGCCAATTACGGTTCGCCTCCTGCGCATTTCTGCAGCATTGGCCGCGCTGGCACCTCTCTTCAACTCGAGCTCCCGCAGGATGTTGCCATAGCTCTCATCGTCGTGTTTCTGACTCAGTTTGAACGTATGCTCCATTTGGGTTAGCCAGAATCCAATGAAATTCGTGGTTTTCAACTAACAGCAAATACACCTATTGTATCGCTTGCGCAACCCTAAAATTGTAATCACCGCTTTTTTTGATACACGCCAGAATCCAACAAAAAGCCCATTTTATCCGTATTCAAGAAGAAATCCCAAGCGCCTTCCACAAGCCCGCCACATCCAACCCCAGCTCTGCATATAACTCCGCAGGCGAGCCATGGGCCACAAAACGGTCGGGCAAACCCAAACTTTGGAAGGCGCCTTTGTAGCCGTTTGCCAGCAGCCACTCACCTACGGCACTGCCGGCGCCGCCCTGTAGGCAGCCATCTTCCACCACCACCACCCGCTCGTAGGCCAATGCATCTTGCATGAGTTTTTGATCGAGGGGTTTTACAAAACGCAAATCGGCATGGGCAAAGGCCGTGTCGTGTAGCGCCTGATCAACGGTAGCAGCCAGGGTGCCTACACTGATCACCAGGGTATGTTCGCCCTGCTTGAGCCAGGTAGCTTGCCCAATGCCCAAGGCTTCCATGGGCTGCTGCCAATGCGCATCGCTGCCGTTGCCACGGGGATAGCGGATGGCGAAAGGCCCATCGTGCTGCAAGGCTGTGAACATGAGGTTACGCAGCTCACGTTCATTGCGGGGTGCAGCCACCACCAGGTTGGGAATACAACGCAAGTAGGCCAGGTCGAAAGCCCCATGGTGTGTGGGACCGTCGGCGCCTACCAGCCCGGCCCGGTCGATGCAAAACACCACCGGCAAGTTTTGCAAGGCCACATCGTGGATGAGCTGGTCGTAAGCCCGCTGTAAAAAAGTGCTGTAGATGGCACAAAAAGGCCGCATGCCTTGCGTGGCCATGCCAGCAGCCAAGGTAACCGCATGGGCTTCGGCAATACCCACGTCAAAAGCACGCTCGGGCAGGGCCTCTTGCAAGATCAGCATCGACGAGCCGCTGGGCATGGCCGGGGTAATGCCCAATACCCGGGCATCGCTGCGGGCCAAGTCCAACAAGGTGTGGCCAAAAACATCCTGGTATTTGGGGCCTGCCTGTGGCTTTTCTGGCTGTCGGGTGCCGCTAATTTTGTCGAATTGTCCGGTGGCGTGCCAATGCGTTTGCTCTGCCTCTGCAGGCGCAAAACCCTTGCCTTTGGTGGTGAGCACATGGAGCAACTGCGCGCCACCCCGTGACTTGGCAGCTTGCAAAGCTTCGAGCAAGGCAGGGAGGTCGTGGCCGTCAACCGGACCGAAATACGGCACACCCAGCTTTTCAAATACGCTGGGCCTTTCGTCAGACGATTGCCGCAAGCGGTTCAAATGCTGCTGCATGCCACCCACATTCGGATCAATGCTCATGGCATTGTCGTTGAGCACCACCAGCAGGTTCACCTTTTCGGTAGCAGCTTGGTTGAGGGCTTCGTAGGCGAGCCCGCCCGTGAGCGCTCCATCACCTATCACAGCAATGTGTTGCTGTTGGGTTTTTCCTTGGGACCGGGCAGCCAAAGCCATGCCCAGCGCGGCACTGATGCTGGTACTGGCGTGGCCGGTACCAAAGGCGTCGTAAGCGCTCTCGGCCCGCGATGGAAAGCCACTCAAACCGCCGTATTTGCGGTTGGTATGAAAATGCTCGGCACGTCCGGTTAAAATCTTATGGGCATAGGCTTGGTGCCCCACATCCCATACGAGTGGGTCGTTGGGGATATCAAAAATATAATGCAATGCCACAGTGAGCTCCACCACACCCAAGCCAGCTCCAAAATGCCCACCGTTTTCGCTCACGGTATGAATGAGGAAATCACGTACCAAAGTAGCCACCCTGGGCAAATCATGCGGGGCAAGTGCTCGCAAGGCTTGGGGATTGGCTGGTATGGAAGCAGTGGAAGGCATTAGCCGCGGTTCACCAAGTATACAGTATAAGCAATGTAAGCCAGTACAAACACAGCGCCTTTCCAGCGGTCGAGTTTGTGGCGCTTGCCAATGAACATAAAAGCAAACAGCATCAGGCTACTAAAAATGGTCATGGCAAAATCGAAATTCATCTCCGAACGAAAACGCATAGGGGAAATGGCCGTACTGAAGCCCAAAATCCAAAGGATATTGAAGATATTGGAGCCAACCACATTGCCGACGGCGATATCTGTTTCCTTTTTGTAAGCTGCCATGGCCGAAGTGGCCAATTCGGGCAAAGAAGTGCCTACTGCCACAATGGTGAGACCAATGAGCGCATCGCTCACCCCCCACGATTGTGCCAAAATCACGGCATTGTCAACGCACCATTTGCCGCCCAATCCCATGGTGGCAATGCCGCCCAAAATAAACAAGGCCGCCTTGCCGCCGTGCATGGGCACAAAGTCCTCATCGGGAATTGCCCCTGCCTTCCCTTTTTTGGCCAAACGGAAGATGTACCAAAGAAAGCCAGCGAAACAAATCAATAGGATGATGCCGTCGCCCCGGCCAATAAACTGCTCTTCGGCCGTACTTTGAAAGCCAAAATGCGCCAATATGCCGAGCAGTACAGCCGCCATCAACGAAATTGGAATTTCTACCCAGGTGGTATTTCGCTTTACCACAAGGGGGAAAATCATGGCCGAAATACCCAGAATGAGCCATACATTGGCAATATTGCTGCCCAAAACGTTGCCCAAAGAAATGTCGGAATTGCCTTTGAGTGCCGCCAGCAAACTCACCAACAATTCGGGCAATGAAGTACCAAACGACACAATGGTGAGTCCAATCACAATGTCGGGCACTTGGTAACGCTTGGCCAATCCGCCGGCACCCTTTACCAACCAATCAGATCCAACAATCAACAACACCAGGCCCAAGGCCAGCAAGAGGATGGCAATCATGCTTTTTATTTGCTGCAAAAATACGGAAAAGAAAGCGTGGTCAACGGGTTAGCAGGAATTGGCATTTGGCACCGGTCATCACACCAACACCCAAATGCCAAACACCCACCACCTACCGCAATACCTGCTCGTAAAAAGTACGCACGTCCTGGGTAAAAGTTTTCAGGTCGCGCTCACGGGTGTACATCATGTGTCCCCCTTCGTAATAGCGCATCTGCAAACGATTGCGCAACTCGGGCCGCACAAACATATGATTGAGCGTATAGTCGGTGGCAAAATAGGGCGTTGCCAAATCGTAATACCCATTGCAAATAAGCACTTGCAGACCTGGGTTTTTGTGGATCGATGCCGCCAATACCCCCGAATTGTCGAGATACCGGTTCGTTGCCTCCCCGTAATTCCAGGGCTGCACCTTGCCCGTGAGTATTTCGTACACCTGATCGGGATAAGGATACTGTAAACCTGCACGCAAATGATGGTTGATGGCCATGGTATAGGGGCCATAAATACTGAGGTTGTAACTCGGGTCGTATTCATACCCCTCACCGGCATCCTTGCGGTCGCGGCCCTTGATGGTGGCATCAAAGCGGCCAATGGTTTCGCCTTTCGACCGCAACAATTCCTTCGTAAACTCCTGTGTACTGATGCGGTAGTGGTAGCCCTTTAAAAAGGAAGTGGATAAGCCCGTGAGCGCCGAAAGTTCGTTGGCCAATAGCCTTTCCTCATCGGTACTCAACCGGTCGCCCAACATCAAATAGCGGTTGTAATCGCCCAGCGCAAATTGTTCTGCAGCCCGCAAGGCACTCGAAAGATCGGGAAACCGTTTTTTGTCGAGCAAACCGTGGTACCAGGCCGAAGCGGTGAAGCTGGGTAGGATCAATGGATAAGGCAAATCATTGCCAGCCGCTGGACGAATGGTTTGGAAATTGAGCACCGCCGACACCAGTACAATGCCGTTGAGGTACATGCCGTGGCGGTCTTGCAGGTAGCCCGACAAGCCAGCCGCACGCGTGGTGCCATAACTTTCGCCTACCAAAAACTTGGGCGATTGCCAGCGGTTTTGCACACTCATGTACTTGTAAATGAAATCACCTACCGAACGAACATCCTCGCTGTAACCGGTAAATTCCTTTTTATCGGCGCCATCGGCCGGACGGCTATAGCCCGTTTCTACCGGATCGATGAAAACCAAATCGGTGAAAGCCAACCAGCTGTAGACATTGTCGGTGAGGCCATAGGGAGGCCGGGTTGCACCACCGTCTTCGGTCATCACAATGCGTTTGGGCCCCAATGCCCCCATGTGCAGCCAAACCGAGCTTGAGCCGGGTCCGCCGTTGAAGCTGAAAGTAATGGGGCGTTTGGCCGCATCTACGCCATCGCGCTGATAGGAGATGTAAAAGATCTCTGCAATTTTTTCGCCTTTGTCATTGAACTGCGATTGGTGACCGGCCGTTGCCGTGAAGTTGATTTTTTGTCCTTCAATGGTGATGCTGTGTTTGGTCGTCACCGGGGCTGGCCACTGAATCTGCGCCTTGGGGGTGGCCTTGTCGGTTTGTGCGATAGCGGTGGTTGCAAGCAACAAGCAAGTGCTGAGGAATAATACTTTCATGCAAGGTGTTTTAGGTGCAAGGGTCAATCGGCCCGTTGAGGCATCCCAAAGCTACGCAGTGAAGCAGTTGATGCAGCCCCCAGCAAAGCAGACTGTGTGTGCTGCCAAAGTCCTTCTATTGACCAATTTTCAGACTCAGGATGGATTTTCGGCACTCAACCGACCAGCCAGCTGCTGCAAATAAACCACAAAGGTTGGGGTGCCAAGCACTTCAATATCGTCGATCAGACCCATCACAAAGCGGCCAATGCCCCGCAAATCGGCCACCCGCAGGCGCAATTCGTGTTGGCCATTGGGCAGCGGTTCCAGAAAAGGCAAAGCAGCAGGGTGTTCTTCGCGCAGCAAATTGGCGCTCAATCGGCCCAAGCGCAAGTGTACGGTTTGGGCACCTTCGCCCAAGGGCATCCCGAAAATATCGGTTTCGCGTGTTTCGTGCAGGTAATCGAATTGCCAGCCAATTTGCTCCAAACGCACCTGGCCAATGCGCTCCAGCTTAAACGACTTGTTTTTGCGACTCACCGGTTCAAAACAGTATACCGTATCCATGTTGTCGCTAAAGCCAAAGGGCTCTACCAACCGGTTGCTCACAGTTTGGGAGCTGGGCGAATTGTAATCGATCAAAACCACCTGCTTTTTTTCGCGCATGGCTTGGGCAAGCAGCTGAAAATTATGCGCCGTTTGCTGCCGTTGCAAGCTTTTGAGCTGCTGCGTATTGCCACTGAGGGCGTGAATTTTATCGTACAGCAGCTGTTTCACAGGCCCCTCGGGCAAGGCCACCAAAGCCTGTTCCAACACCTCTGCCTCGTTTTTGCTAAAGCTCATCTTGTCGCTCACCTCAGTGGCATGCGCCAATCGCACCCTTTTGCTTTGTGGATGCTGGATGATTTCAAAGCCGGTTTCTTCAAAAATCCGCAAATCGCGGTAAACTGTGCGGAAGCTAACCCCCACCTTGTCGGCAAGCTCATGAACCGTATAACCACGCTTGCTGCCAGCCAACAAATTCATCTCGCGAAACAGCCTGAGCAGCTTGCCGGGGTCTTTCATTGGCCCAAAAGCGTTTCCTCCACCCAGCCCTTGCCCCAGTTTTCAATGTCGTCGGCCGACCATAATTCGGGATAAAAAATGCGCTTTTGAAAGCGAGGGGGCAAATATTTCTGCCAATTGGTGCCACCCGTGGCAGCAATGTCTTCGGGCCGGCGCTGCAAATAACGCACCGCCGACTTGTAATGCACCAAAGGCCAGTTCACATTTACATGCACGTCGAATGCGCGCAGCTGCTCGGCCACTTTGGCCTTGGTATCCCCTTCGGCTAAACGTCGGTACACTGCGAACAAATTTCGGGTGGTTTGCCGTTCGGCCAAGCGAATCAACTCTTCCACATATTTCTGCTCAAATTGAATGAGCGTGAGGGTCTTGCGACCAGTGCTCAATTCAGTAGCACCCTTTTTCCAGTAAATAAATTCAAACTGCTCGGCAATGGGCGATTGTAACACCTCGGGCCGGCGGTGGTCCTTGTCAACCAAGTGCACAAAATCAGTGGCGCAAATTTCAATCTTCCGGTACTGAGCACTTTGAAAACCTGAAGCTGGCAACAATGCCATGCGAAACTTGAGGAACTGCTCCTTCTCCATCCCATCTACCATAATGGCAAAAGAGGTTTTCAAAGCATCAAAATAGCGGTTGATGCGGGTTACCCGTTGCAATACCCATTCGGCAGCCGGATTTTCTGCATCCCCAATTTGCGCCATCTCGTGAAGCACCAGATTGAAATACAACTCGGTGATCTGATGGTAAACAATAAAAATTTTCTCGTCGGGCAAATCAGTACGCGGATGCTGCAAGTTCAACAGCACGTCTAAGTGCACATAACTCCAATAAGGCAGATAGTCGGTGTAAATAAGCCCCTCGAGGTACGACGACATGTCTTGCCCCATGGCCGCATATTTTTCCTCCAGCCGCTTCAGTTTTTCAAGGATGTCTGGTTGGATGTCCATAACACGAAAGTACCATTTTTCCAACCACCTACAGCCCGAAGGGCTTTGCCGAACTTATGGAAAAATAATCGGCAGCTCTGCAAGCAAGGGCTGAATGCAGTCTTTGTCGCTCAACAACGGATTTTCAATGCCCCAGTCGATGCCCAACGCCGGATCGTTCCACAACAATCCGCCTTCACTTTCCTTGTTGTAAAGTCCGGTTACCTTGTACACAAAAATGGTATCGTTGGCTTTGGTCAAAAAACCATGCGCAAATCCAGGGGGTACCCACAACATGGTTTTGTTTTCTTCATTGAGCTCAATGGCAAAATGCTGTCCGTAAGTTGGCTCAGTCCTGCGCAAATCAACCACCACATCTAACACCGCGCCCTTGATTACCCGCACCAATTTTCCTTGTGCATAGGGCGGCTTTTGGTAATGCAGGCCGCGCAAAATGCCGGCAGCCGAGAGTGACTGGTTGTCTTGCACAAAGTCGGTTGGCAATCCAGCTGCTTCAAACGCTGCATGGCTGTAGCTCTCGAAAAAATAGCCGCGCGCATCACCCCAAACCTTGGGTTGTACTACTTTGAGACCGTTAAAAGGGGTGTCGCGTACTACCATTAGTGAACGGCAAAATAAGGATAAGTGAGCAAGTAAACCACTGCACCAGCAGCATAGCCAATGAGAGCCAGACCTGTGATTTTTTTTACATACCACATAAAGTCAATCCGCTCCATGCCCATTACTGCTACACCAGCAGCCGATCCAATGATGAGCGCACTTCCACCCGTACCCGCACAATAGGCCATAAATTCCCACATCCAGTTGTCGGTAGGATATACCGCCATATCGTACATACCCATGCTGGCAGCAACCAGTGGCACATTGTCGACAATTGCCGACAACAAACCGATGATGAACACAATGATTTTCATATCACCGAAAGTGGCAGTCAACCACCCCGCCAATTCACGCAGAATGTTCAGGGTTTCAAGCGAACTAATGGCCAACAAAATGCCCAAAAAGAACAGCACACTCGAAGTATCAATTTTGCTCAAAGCATGAATGGCCGAATATGGCTTTTTTTCCTCTTCGGTTTTGTCAATGTGGATGAGCTCCGACGTTACCCACACCAGGCCCAAGCCAAATAACATGCCCAAATAAGGAGGCAGGTGGGTGATGGTTTTGAATACCGGCACAAACATCAAAACACCAACACCCAAGAAAAACATGAGCCGACTGCCTTTGATGATTTCTTGTTGCTCAGCGATTTTGTAGTCGTAAGGGGCACGCACCACACGTCCCTTCATCTGCCTGGCGACTACCAAAAGCGGTATGAGCAAACAAATTAACGATGGTAAAAACAAAGTCTTCATGATGTTCACCGCCGTGATCTGGCCCCCAATCCACAACATGGTGGTGGTAACATCGCCAATGGGCGACCAAGCCCCACCGGCATTGGCTGCGATGATGACCATGCCCGCATAAATTTTTCGTTGCAACGGGTTGTGAATGAGCTTACGCAACAAACTCACCATGACAATAGAGGTGGTAAGGTTGTCGAGAATGGCCGACATAAAAAAGGCCAAAACCGAGATGATGATCAGCAGCTTTTGGCTGTCTTTGGTTTTGATACGATTGGTGATGACCTTAAAACCTTGGTGCGAGTCGATAAGCTCCACAATGGTCATGGCACCTAACAAAAAGAACAAAATTTCAGCAATGGTGCCCAAGTGGTGCTTGAGCTCATAACCGGCAAATTTTTGAAACAACTGGCCCTGACTCAAACCGTCTATGCTGAGCGTAGTGGTTTCAAGAAAATGATGCCACATTTCGCTTTCGAAAAAAGCGGCAGGAACGGGGAAAAGTACCAAAATGGTCCAGCACAAGACGGCGGTAAGGAGGGCAGAAGCTGTTTTGTTGATTTTGAGCGGATGCTCAAAAGCGATGGCGGCGTAACCTAATACAAATACCGCAATAATGGCTGCAATCATGGTGGTTCGGAGGTTCGCCGCAAAACTAAGATAAATTGTGTGGAAGTGGTTGGCTCGAAGCAGATAAAAAACCTACTGATGTTTCCTCCTCGCCCCCAACCTATTCATCAACCACCAAAAGGCAAAAACAACCGCTCTTTCAGGGAGCTAACACCAATTTAACAGCCACATTTTCGCGCCAAACAGGAGCCGCGTAAGCCCCATATCGATAAAATACCCCAACCCCCCAGCGGTTATCGAGCAACAGTATGTTCGATACAGAAAAACCACTTTCATGGTAGCCCAAACGCATGTCGACCGCGCGGGCAGGGAAACGCGCTGCCTCCGTGAAATAATGATCGCCGGGTGCCGACAACCTGCTCCATCCGCTGTTGTGGTGAATGGCGAAAATGGGCTGCTGCTTTTCGGTACGGAACAACAACGACTCGAAATTGTGCCGCAAGTGCAACTCGGCAAACTGATCGCCGGCATACTCGTGCATGTCAATGGTTTGGAAAGCAAACGGAACAAAAAGACCATTCGTGCGGCCAATGCCACGCATGAAAAACAGCTGTTGGATGGGCAAACTTTCAGGACCCCATGCCGCACCTGCACTCAAGACCGCGCTTAGCATTCCGGCATTGCGAATGACCCAGTTTTTTTCGATACAGCCCACCAAACGATGGTAATCCCATTCGCCGCCCCAAAGTTTCAAACCCCTTTGGTAGCTGGCATACACAACGGGATAACGGTTTTCGATGGTGTACTCACGATCGAGCAAACGCAAGGTTTTTTCGCGAAAGGCATAGCGCAATTGCACACCCCATTCGCGGTACTGAAAGGCAGGCGCATCCACCGCCTCAGGCAAAGGAGCACCCCAGGCATAGCCTGGTGCCAAAGGCACATAGCGGTAATGAAACCAAGGGGTTTGCTCGCGGAAACTGCTTTTGAAGCCAATATCACCACTCAAATACCGCACATTCAAAAAACGAATCTTGGCCCCAACGGCCCGTTCCCGATCGAAAAACTGGTTGAAGAAATACACCAGCCGGTCGGGATGCGTATTGATCAGCGCCGTTTCGTTGTTGAACAATTGGTAGCCTCCGTTGACGATGAGGTCGTTGTGACCATAAACGCTCAACTGATACCGTTTCCGTTTATCGAAATAAAAATCGGTGTTCAAACCGTATTTGCCCTGTTTGTCGTGAAAACCCCAAGCCGCATAGCCTCCCACCGAAAACCATGGACTCAGTTTGTCATTGGAGGCCAACCCCAAGCCCACACGCAATCCTTCGTAGCGGCTACCTCCCAAAATATCACGCAAACGCAAGTCGATGGGCCCAATCGGTAATCGCCCGGTGCTGAGCGCCAAAGCCCAGCGTAAGCGCTGCTCCAACTTGAATTGCGTACTGATAGAATCGATGAAACGGTAGGTTTCGAGATCGCGGTCGCTGAGTGAGTCTGGACGGTAAGGCTCCCAAAAACCAATGGGTTTGTTGGTGGCATCGCGCAATACTTCGGTGCCGTTTAAGGCAATATCGCGCTTCCGCAAGCCAGGGTTGAGCTGAATGTCAGTGAGGTAAGAACGGGCAATGGCTACCGGACGGGCATTGGTGCCCAACGCCAAACCAGCGAAATAGATGTCGGTATTCAGCTGTGAGGGAAACCATTTGCGACCATCCACGCGCTTGTATTGTTGCCGAATGCGGATGTTCAAACCGGGCAATGAATCTGCCGGCTCGGCCAGTACGTTTTGAATGGCATAACCCGCTGTATGAATGTACAACAAGCCCTTCATTCCCTGTACGTTGCTGCCTTTCATCGGCTTGAAGGAAAGTACATAGATGCTATCAGAACCATCATACAAAGTGTCTTCGAGGTGAAAAAAGTATCGCGAAGTACTGCCGGGCGAGATGGGGTTCAGGTAACGAACGTCGAGGATGCTGATGTAATCGGGATAAAATGAAAAACTTTGCAGTTGGGTGCTCAGCATCACAAACATGGGATTCTGAATGCCCGAGGTGCGGGTGGCCAATACTTTTTCGTGACTGAGGTCGGGGGCTACAAAATTGCGCTCGCTCAACGATTCGGTTAAGAACAAATCGCGGGCACGGAAGAATTTGGCCATCTCGTAATTACTCGAATCGTACCGAACCGAATCTTTTAACTCCACCACCCTGATTGAATCGTTCAGGGGCTGATCGGCCGAATCGATGGTCACCACAAAGCGGTTGTAAGCCGTGTAACGGAAATTGGCGAGCTTTTCGGGATTGTTTTCGTCTCGCATGCGCACCGCCTCACGGATGATTCGATGGGCGGGGTTTTCACCGGCCACCACCGCTACCTCTTGCAAAACAGCGGTTTTACGCTGCATGAGGATATTTACTTTAGTAACACCAACCGCAATGGCCTGGGTGTGGTTTTCATATCCCACGTAACTCAAACGGAGCTGGCGGATGGGCTCGGACTGCACAATGCGAAAACGACCATCGATGTCGGTAATTGCCCCACTTTTTTGATCATTGATCAACATGTTCACAAAAGGCAGCGGCTGATTGCTTGTGGCATCAAGTACCTTGCCCTCAAGAACGTATTGCGCCAAAACCGGCGATGTGCTTGCGTAAAGCAATAATAGGATAAGGACGAAGCGCATGGGTTGGGGTTTGGAGCCCAAGATAAGGGTCGAAACAATAACTTAAATCATCTTTCGGCGCCAAAGATGCAGTTACTTGCTGCAGCAAGAGACCCGACGACAGCTCGTAGGATGGAGACGATAGCCAACCGCCGGATGCTATCCGTCACCTGATGGCTGTCATCCGTCGTCTGTCGTCTGTCATCTGTCATCCTCCCGTCTAAAATTGCTATTTTGCGGGCATGGACGTATTTACTTTCGCTCCGGGCGATGAGGCAGCCCTCCAGGCTGCGGTGCAAGCCCATTTGCGTTATTTTACGGCCAGTTATTTGGGGATGGAGCCTGCGGGCGAAGGGGCCGATAGCGCCTATGAAGCCATGGGGCAGTTGTTGGGCCTCGTGCCCGACGAAGAACAACAACAAGCCCTCGAAAAATTGTCGAATTACCTGCACAGCGATACCCCCAACGAAGTATTGGTGTTGCGTGGCTCTGCCGGTACCGGTAAAACCAGCTTGATGCGCGGCTTGGCATCCTACGTACGCAGCCTGAACCGTCCCATAGTGTTGCTGGCCCCCACCGGTCGCGCGGCCAAAGTGCTGTCGCAACGCACCGGCATGGCTGCCTACACCATCCACCGCCAAATGTACGCCTTGGAAGAGCGTTACGACAAAGGAGGCCACATCAGCGGTTTTGCCTTTTTGCTCAAACATTTCGAAAGCGAAGAACCGGTGGTGTTTGTGGCCGACGAAGCTTCCATGATCAGCAGCTTGCCTGTAAACGAAGGCCAATACCAACTGAATGGTCTGCTGCCCGATTTGCTCCAACATGTTTTTGGTAGCAGCGGCTGGAACCGCCTGGTGCTGGTGGGCGACCCATACCAGCTCCCTCCCGTGCACGAAAACACCTCAGCCGCCTTGTCCACCCCCAGTTTGCGTGCCTTGGGCATGGCAGTGACAGAGGTGGATTTGCAACAGGTGAAGCGCCAAAGCAGCCATTCAGGCATCTTGCAACTGGCTACCCAGCTGCGCGACCAGCTGAAAAATCGGGTTCAAAGGCCTTTGGGGTCGTTGAGCGGAGCCGGAACGACGGAAAACACCTATTTCGACACCGACTTCCCAGCCGACGACATCCTCGAAATTGCCTCCACCGATGCGGCGCTGGAACTGTACGCCGATTTGTACCGACGCGATCCTGAGGGCGTGGTGTTTGTTACCTACAGCAACTTTTGGGCACACAAACTCAATGTACGCCTGCGACGCATGCTGCAACCCGATGTCGATCGCTGGCCTGCCACCGGCGAACAGCTGCTGGTGGTGCGCAACCACTTCCTCAAAAACCGCGATTTTATTGCCAATGGCGAAACGGTGGAAGTGGTGAGCCACGCCCATGAACTCGAAGACTATGCCGGCCTCAAATGGCTGGCCGCCGAGTTGGCATATACCGACCTCAAAGGCCACCGGCAATACTACCAAGGCCGGTTGCTTTTTGATCTGCTCAACAGCAAAGAGGCCGGACTAAATGCCGCCCAATGGCAATTGTTGTGGCGCGCGAGAAGGCATGCAGAAACATTTGGGCCCTACGACCCCTACCTCAACGCCTTGCAAGTGAAGTACAGTTACGCCATCACTGGCCACAAAGCCCAGGGGGGCGAATGGCCACATGTTTTTGTGCTCATGGAGCGCCCTTATGGCACCGACGAACAGCACCTGCGCTGGCTCTACACTGCCATGACCCGCGCCAAACAGCAGCTGTATCTGGTAAAGGCTATCTAGGCCCGTTCATTGGGCCTGGTATCGCGTCAAAGAATGCCGCGTTCTTTTTTGATTTGTTCCCACGCCTGGTTTACCTGCTGGAATTTTTCCTTGGCAGCGTGTTGCAGCTCTTCGCCCAAGTGCGCCACTTTGTCGGGATGGTGCTTGATGGCCAATTTGCGGTAAGCCTTCTTCACTTCCTCATCGCTGGCCTCGGGGCTGATTTCCAAAACGGCATAGGCGTCGGCAGTGGTGGCCCCGTACATGGCCCGCAACGATTGGTATTCGGCCTTGCTCAGACGCAACAAGGCCGCCATTTCCTGCAGCAAACGCTCTTCGGGCTCGTGGATGCCACCATCTACATGGGCCAAACCAATGAGCAAGTGCAACAATTCCAGGCGGGCCGATGGATCCATGTTGCGGGCAATTTGCTCGCACACCGGCCGATAGTCGAAATCTTTCTCCACAATGTCGCGCAGCAACAAGGTCATGTTTTTGGCCTGCTCCAAGCCAAAACTGCGCTTCAAAAAATCTTTCACAAAATCGAGCTCGGCACGCACCACACGGCCGTCGGCTTTCATCACCGCGGCGGTAAGCACGAGCAAACTCACACTGAAATCAGAGGGTGTGGTTTCGGGGCGCCGGCGACCTGGGCTTGTTTCGCCTTTGACAGGGGCATCTTCGAGCTTATCAACCACCGAACCGAGCATAAATCCCACAATGGCGCCAATGGGACCGGCAAATACCCAGCCCAAACCACCACCGAACCAGCGTGCGTATTTTGTCATGTGGCAAAATTAACAGGATGTGCCTGACTTTTGATGGAGCCTGCCGGCAATTGGGAAGCTTTAACGAAATGGGTTGATCATAGACGATAAGGGTTTACCTTACTCCACTTCGCTGTATGTTTGTTTTGCCCCACAGCACCAACCCCCATAGCCCCACATAAACTGCCAAATATTCATGGAAATAATTCTCCGCCGCATGGGCCCCGCTTTGAACATAGGTTTGGGGCAACCACCAAGCGAAAATGACCAGGATGGGCAATATCCACCAGCGCTTATGCCCCAACGACCACCACTGTAGCAGGGCCAAACGCAAACTTTCACCCAAATAAGGCCAGGCAAACAACAACGGCAAGGCAAACAAACGGGCCTCACGGGCAACCGAGGTTAACAGTACCACTGTGGTATTCAACAATACCGCCAACCAAAAGGCTTGCCGCATGCGCACAGGCCATTGATCGCCGGCTCGCCAACTGAGCAGCAAAGGCAAGCCCAACACCAGCACCATGGTCCACAGGCTTTCACCCCAGCGGTCGGGCCCAACATTCACCTCCCAAAGCGTCAGTCGCAGCAACACTTCCTCGGCCGGTGGTTTGACCCCGGTGCCACTCGCAGGACCATAAAACCACCACAGCAAGTACAACATCAGCCAAAAGGCCGAAAAACCGAAGAAGGTCCGCCTGTTTACCGACTTCATGCCATACATCCACACCAAAGCCGGCCACAGCAGCCAGCCGGTTTCGCGGGCCCACAAACTGATGCCAAATAAAGTCATGGCCACCACCAATTTTTCGTGTTTGAACGCCAGCAACATGCCCAAAAGCAAGCTGTATTGCAGGGGTTCATCGTAGGTGTACACCGGCGGAAACCACGAAAACAGCACCGAAAAGCCGGTGAAAAAAAACAGTTGCGACCACCAGCCCACCCGGCCAGCACCTGCCAAAAAATACAACAACACCGCCGCTGCACACCAGCCCAACAACTGCAACGCCAGCCATACCTGGGCCACTGGCCATTGAAACAAGTTGCTCAGCTGCAAAACCGCCTGCGTGAGCAAAGGCCGGCGGGCAAAACTGGGCTCGGTTTGGTGGTATTGCACCATGTCGTTGAGGTAGGTGGTGCTCAATCCATACGCGTCTGGACCGTATGCCTCAAACTTCAGGTTCAGCATGCTGTTTACCTGTCCGTTCAAGTGCAACCAAAGCAGCACCGGCAACACCAGCAAAGGCACCCACAGGGCCGAAAGCAAAAGGCGCAGGTGATTCATGCCGCAAGATAACCAGCCCTTGCCAAAGCGCAACCTGCCACCAAAGCCCCTAATTTTGCAACATGCCGAATTTGATTCCCCTGCCCAAAAATCGCCGTTTTGTGGCGCCCGACCTCCGCATCGATGCCTGGAGCACCCTCGAACCCTATTTCAACCAACTGGATGCCGCACCGGTCGATTCCCCCGAGCAGCTCAAGCAGTGGCTCAAGCAACGGTCGGAGCTCGAAGCCGTGGTCGACGAAGACCAGGCCTGGCGCTACATCCGCATGACCTGCGACACCACCAACGCAGCCTACCGCGAAGCCTATCAGTTTTTCATCGGTGAAATTTTTCCGCAATTGGCGCCCTGGGACGACCGTTTGAACCGCAAACTGCTTGGCAGTCGCGCCCTCGACTCCCTCACCGACCCGGCCTTCCAACTCTACCGCCGTCGCGTGGAAGCAGCCATCCGCTTGTACCGTGAAGAAAACGTGGCCCTGCAAGCCCAGTGCAAGGAGCTCGAAAGCAGCTATGGGGCCATCATTGGCGCCATGAGCATTACCCACAACGGACAAGAACTCACCTTGCCACAGGCCGCCCAATGGCTCAAATCGCCCAACCGCAGCGAAAGGCAGCAAGTGTGGGAAGCCATGGTGAACCGCAGGGTGCAAGACCAAGACAAACTCGACGATTTACTCAGCCAATTGGTGCGTTTGCGCCACCAAATGGCTACCCAGGCTGGATTCGCCTCCTACACCCAATACCGCTTCCTCGAACTCGGCCGCTTCGACTATACCGAAGCCGACTGCCTGCAATTCCACGAAACCATTGGCCAATTGGTTACCCCCCTCAAAGCCCGTTTTGATGCCGACCGCGCCAAGGCCCTACAGCTCAATCAACTCCGTCCTTGGGATGCCAAAGCCGAACCTGCCGACAAAGCACCGCTCAAACCTTTTGCCGATGAGGCCGAGTTGATCAACCGCAGCATCAGCGCCTTCAACGAACTCGACCCCTATTTTGGCGATTGCCTCTACAGCATGCAGCAGCTGGAGCACTTCGACCTCAGTTCGCGCAAAGGCAAAGCGCCCGGTGGTTACAACTATCCCCTGCTCGAAAGTGGTGCGCCTTTCATCTTCATGAATGCTGCCGGCAGCATGGAAGACCTCGAAACCATGATGCACGAAGGCGGACATGCGGTGCATTCGTTCCTCACCAAAGACCTTTGGTTGAGCGCCTACAAAAGCCTGCCCTCCGAAACGGCCGAACTTGCCTCGATGTCGATGGAACTTATGTCGATGGACCAATACCCCCTCTTTTTTGCCACCGAAACCGAGCAAAAACGCGCGCGTTACGAGCAAATCCAACGGGCGGTGAGCGTATTGCCCTGGATTGCCACCATCGACGCCTTCCAGCATTGGTTGTACGCCAAGCCCGCGCATTCCGTGGCCGAACGCCGTGCAGCATGGCAAAATATTTTCAGTCGCTTTGCCTCGCCGGTGATCGACTGGACCGGGCTCGAAAACTACCTGCCCATGCAGTGGCAAGCACAACTGCACGTCTTTGAAGTGCCTTTTTACTACATCGAGTACGGCTTTGCCCAACTCGGCGCCTTGGGCGTTTGGAAAAACTACCACGAAAACCCGGCAAAAGCACTGGCTGCCTACAAAGCCGGTTTATCGCTCGGCCATACCCGCACGATTCCCGAAGTGTATGCCGCAGCTGGCGTGAAATTTGACTTCAGTTCAGATTATTTGGCGGAGCTGCTCGCTTTTGTAGAAAGCCAGCTGAATGCTTTGGAGCAAGAATAAATGCTGGGGCCTCAGCCGCACAGTGGTAGATCCCCTTTTTGAATTTTAAATTGAAACGCCTTCGGAAACTTGCTCATGCAAGCCGCCGAAGGCGTTTTTTTTGGTTGGTTTGCCCACCAGGGCAATCCCCTTTTGAATTTTGAATCTTGAATTTTGAATTTATATGCCGATGAGCATCCTTGCTGGATCCTCCAGGTATTCCTTCACACGGTACAAGAAGCTCACTGATTCACGACCGTCGATGATGCGGTGGTCGTAGCTGAGGGCCACATACATCACCGGACGGATCACCACCTCGCCGTTCAAGGCTATGGGGCGCTCCACAATGTTGTGCATACCCAAAATGGCGCTCTGTGGGGCGTTGATGATGGGTGTACTCAACATCGAACCAAATAGCCCACCATTGGTAATGGTGAAGGTACCGCCGCTCATTTCTTCTATGGTCAATTGGTTTTCGCGGGCACGTTTGGCCAGGCGGCCTACCTCAGCTTCAATTTCGTGTAAACCCAAAGTTTCTGCATTGCGAATCACCGGTACCACCAAGCCACGAGGGGCTGAAACGGCAATGGAGATGTCGCAATAGTCGTTGAACACGATTTCATCGCCATCGATCATGGCGTTTACTGCAGGGAATTCTTTGAGCGCCAAACACACCGCACGGGTAAAGAACGACATAAAGCCGAGGCCTACGCCATATTTGTCTTTGAACTTGTCTTTGTAGCGGTTGCGCAATTCCATCACTGGCCCCATGTTCACCTCGTTGAAAGTGGTGAGCATGGCGGTTTCGTTTTTCACGGCCACGAGGCGACGGGCAACCGTTTTGCGCAACTGACTCATGCGCTCGCGGCGCTGTTCTCGATCGCCCTTGGGTGCTGCTGGTGCAGCAGCGGCAGGAGCCGCGGCTTTGGCAGCGGGTGCCGGCGCAGCTTGCGCTTGCTGCGCGTCTTCTTTGGTAATGCGACCGTCTTTGCCGGTGCCAGCCACTTGCGCCGCGTCGATGCCCTTTTCGGCCAAAATTTTGGCAGCAGCAGGCGAAGGATGTCCGCTGGCGTAGGTAGCAGCAGCGGGTGCTGCCGCAGCTACAGGAGCAGGTGCAGGTGCAGCAGCGGCGGGAGCAGGAGCAGCAGCCCCGGCAGCAGGCGCCGCAGCGGCCGTGTCGATGCTGCACACTACATCACCAATGGCCAGGGTGGCCCCTTCGGCAGCAATGATTTTGAGCACACCAGCTTGCTCAGCATTGAGCTCCATGGTGGCTTTGTCGGTTTCGAGCTCACACAGCACTTCGTCCATTTTTACGTAGTCGCCGTCTTTTTTGAGCCACTTGGCAATCACTACCTCGCTGATAGATTCTCCGAGGGCGGGAATTTTTACTTCTATAGCCATACGATTGGTTTGCAATTAAAGGGTAAAGGCCTGGTTGATGATTTGTTGTTGTTCTTGCTCGTGCACCTTGGCGTAACCTGTGGCAGGCGACGCGCTCGATTTGCGGGCAATGAGCTTGAGGTTGCGGTTTTGTTCGTAGCGCAGCATGTAGGTCCATGCACCCATGTTTTTGGGTTCTTCCTGCACCCAGTAGTACTCGGCTTTGGGGTAACGGGCATACATGGCATCCAACTGGGCTTCGGCCATGGGGTACAGCTGTTCAAAGCGTACAATGGCAATGTCCTTGCGTTTTTCTTCTTGTTGACGGGCCAGCAAATCGTAGTACACCTTGCCGGTACACATCAATACACGCTTCACTTTCTTCGGATCTGCCTGCACATCGTCGATGATTTCGCGGAAACCACCTTCATACAATTCGCTCACCGGCGATACGCAGAGCGGATGGCGCAACAAAGCCTTGGGCGACATTACGATGAGCGGTTTGCGGAAATCCCAACTCAACTGGCGGCGGAGGAGGTGGAAGAAGTTGGCCGGACTGGTACAGTTGGCCACCACCATGTTCATTTCGGCAGCCAATTGCAAGAAGCGCTCGGGACGGGCATTGGAGTGCTCCGGACCCTGACCTTCGTAACCGTGCGGCAACAACATCACCAAGCCACTCATGCGGCGCCATTTCGATTCGCCCGAGCTGATAAATTGGTCGATGATGGTTTGGGCACCGTTGGCAAAGTCACCAAACTGGGCTTCCCAAATGGTGAGCACATTGGGTGAGGCAATGCTGTAACCGTATTCAAAGCCGAGCACTGCATATTCGCTCAACAGCGAGTTGTAGATGCTAAAGCGGCCTTGTTTGTCGTGGATGTTGTTGAGCCCGATGTAGAGCTCGTTGTTGGTTTCATCGCGCAGGGCGGCATGGCGGTGCGAAAAGGTACCGCGCACCACGTCCTGGCCGCTGATGCGCACTTTTTTGCCTTCGCTCAACATACTGCCATAAGCCAGCAATTCAGCCAGCGACCAGTTCACCTGACCATCTGCAAAAAGCTTCTGGCGCTCTTCTACAACCTTGAGCACCTTGCGCATCAGGTGAAATCCTTCGGGCACATGGGTAATGGCCTTCACCACTTGGGCACCCAACTCAGGCGAGATGGCTGTTGCGGGTGATGCATTAAAATCCTCATAGGTCGACCGGCGCATCTGCTCCCACTCTTTGTCGAGGGCGTGGGGCTTGTACGGCACCGCATGTTGCTTCACCAGGTTGAGGCGGTCTTGAAGCAGATTTTTGAAGTCCTCCTCCATTTGACTGGCCAATTCGGCATTGATATCGCCCCTTTTGATGAGCTCGGCCGAATATACCTGCCGCGGGTCAGGATGCTTTTCAATCAAAGCATACAAGGTGGGCTGGGTGAACTTGGGCTCGTCGCTTTCGTTGTGACCGTGACGGCGGTAGCAGAGCATGTCAACAAACACATCGCGTTTGAACTCCTGGCGGAAGGCAACGGCAAATTCAGCTGCAAAGGTCACCGCTTCGGCATCGTCGCCATTCACGTGCAACACAGGCACTCCAATAGCATTGGCCACGGCGGTACAGTAGTCAGAGGTACGGGCGTCGTAAAAATCGGTGGTAAAACCAATTTGGTTGTTGATCACAAAGTGCAAGCTGCCGCCGGTATGGTAGCCTTTCAACTGCGACATTTGGGCTACTTCGGTCACCACGCCTTGTCCGGCCACGGCAGCGTCGCCGTGAATGAGTACAGGCATGATTTTGCCGTAATCTTTGCTGTACAGCATATCTGCCTTGGCGCGCACAAAACCTTCGAGCACAGGATCCACCGCTTCGAGGTGCGAAGGATTGGGTACCAAATCGAGGTTCACTTTTTTGCCAGCGGTGGTATTCACCTGGCTCGAAAAGCCGAGGTGGTATTTTACGTCACCATCCCCAAAGCTCAAATCGGGATTGGCGATGCCTTCAAATTCGTTAAAAATGTATTCGTAGGTTTTACCGAGGATGTTGGCCAACACATTCAAACGGCCACGGTGTGCCATGCCTATGGCCACCGATTCAATACCCAATTCCGAGCCCCGGTTGATCACGGCATCGAGGGCAGGGATGGTGTTTTCGCCCCCTTCGAGCGAAAAGCGCTTCTGGCCCACGTATTTTTTGTGCAAGAAGTTTTCAAACACCACCGCTTCGTTGAGCTTGCTGAGGATGCGCTTCTTCTTTTCTACATCAAAATCGTAGTGATAAGCGTGCTTTTCGAAATACACCTTGCACCACTCGCGGATTTCGGTTTCACGGATGTGCATGAACTCAAAACCGATGCTGCGGCAGTAAATCGATTCCAATTTGGCCACAATCTCACGCAAGGTGGCGTTTTCCATGCCAATGATGTAACCGGCACCAAAGCGGGTGTCGAGGTCGGCATCCGACAATTGGTGGTACGACAGCGCAATGCCCGGATCGCGGTCCTTGCGCGGCCGAATGGGATTGGTTTTCGACAACAAGTGTCCGCGCGAACGGTAGGCATGGATCAGGTGTACCACGTTGATTTCCTTGTGCATGTGCTCGGCAGATACCGGTGCACCCCCTTGTGCATGACGGGTAGCGAACTCAAATCCTTCGAAGAATTTTTTCCAGCCCATGTCCACCGACTCAGGGTCGTTGCGGTATAGCTGGTAGTAATCTTCTATCACCGATACATCGGCATTGGAGAGGTACGAAAACTTATCCATATCGTAATTTGTCGCGATTTGCGGGCAAAGTTACAGCCCTTTTGGTGCAATTTACCGATTCCAACGACCCAAAGCATGAAAAGGCCGAAATATTTGTTGCAGTTGCAACATTAATGGCGAAAACAAATCCGATTGCCAATCCTTATTTTAGCAGCATGCGTCAACAAAAAGTATTGATCACCGGCGGAAGCGGACTCTTGGGCCAACGCCTCACCCTGCTCCTCCAACAAAAGGGATATGAAGTTGCACACCTTGGCCGCAAAGGGGGCGAAAAGAACGGTGTTGTTACCCACCCCTGGGACCCTGCCCAATCGCTCCTCGACCCGAAAGTACTCGAAGGCGTCGACCACGTCATCCACCTGGCAGGTGCCGGGGTTGCCGACAAAGCCTGGAGCGCCGCTCGCAAACAAGAAATCCGCGACTCTCGCACCCAAAGCACCAAACTGTTGGTAGATGCCATCGACTTCCTGCCCAAAAAACCGAAAAGCCTGCTGTCAGCCTCGGCCATTGGTTTTTACGGCAATGCAGGCAAACAACTGTGTACCGAAGAAAGTCCAGTTGGCAACGATTTTCTGGCCTCGGTCTGTGCCGATTGGGAAGAAGCAGCCGCACCAGCTAACGCCTTTACCCGGCTATGTACCGTGCGCATCGGCATCGTTTTGAGTACCGAAGGCGGTGCCTTGCCCAAAATGATGCTGCCATTTCGCTTTTTTGCGGGCGGCGTGCTGGGCTCAGGCAAACAGATGATGAGCTGGGTACACATCGACGACCTCTGCGAAATGTTCCTCTTCTTGCTCGAAAATGAACAATGCCACGGCATTTACAATGGGGTTGCCCCGCTTCCGGTTGAGCACTACACCTTCATGAAAGCCCTCGGCCGCGCCATGCGCCGTCCCCTGTGGATGTGGGTGCCCACCTTTGCCCTGCGTTTAGCGCTAGGCGAAATGGCCGACACCGTACTGGGATCCCAATTCGTGTCCAACGAAAAAATCCAGCAAGCCGGTTTCCGCTTCAAACACGAAACCGTCTACCAGGCCCTCACCGCCCTCATCCAAAACCAAAAGGCGTAAAAAAGTCCGAACAGCTTCCGCTCCTCGGACTTTTAAATTGTCATCTTGCTTAAATCTTGGTCACCCAAAAAATCAAGGCCTACCCCAAACTCCTCTATGAACCTTGAACTTTGAACCCTCCAAGCTCCCGGTCAACCCCAAAAGTCAAGGCCCATCCCAAACTCCCTTTTGAACTTTGAACCTTGAACTTTGAACCCTCCAAGCTCCCGGTCAACCCCAAATCCAAGGTCCACCTAAAACTCCCTTTTGAACTTTGAACCTTGAACCTTGAACCTCTACGGACTTACAAAGTTGATGGTAATCTGCGCATATGGCGCATTGCCAATGCTGTTCAACATGGCAAAGGGCTGATCGCCGAAAAAGCCACGGAAAAACTCGCGACCTTGCGGCAGCAAATCGGCATCGTAACTGAAATTCAAACGATATCCCGCCTGAACCCCCAGCCAGAAATAACCAGTCAGCTGACGCATATACTCCAAGCGTGGACGAATTTCACCACGGCGAATTTCCAGACTGGCCTGATCAGAGCGGATTTGAGACAACGCATTCAAACGGTAACTCTGTCCTTCTAATTCAAAACCTGCCAGCAACATGCTGTTCCGGTCGATGTTGTAGCGTACCGCAGCACGGGCAGGCAACAAGGCCTCAATGCCCCATTTGCGGTTAGGTGCCGTCCAGTTGTAGAGCACAATCGGAATGTAGTTCATGGCGCCCACGCGGTAGGTGCGCGACAAACCCACGGCCCATTGTTTGCGCTCGTTCGGACGTTTTCCCCACATCAGCGCGGCCGAACCACGCACATAGGGTTGCAAACCCCAGCCGAAGTCACCACTCATGTCAACCGATCCTTGGAAGAGCAAAAACTGAAACTCATTCAAAGGCTTGTAAACGGTGGTGTTCAAACCTCCTGTGCGTATGCCCCTATCGTTCAATGCACGCAACACATCAGCACCTGAATTGGCACCAGCAATGTTGCTGATATTGTAACGCGTATCCCAATAAGTAGCACCCAGTTGCCATACCAAATTATTGCGCGAAATCACAGGGATGTTGGCATTCAGGCGAAAACCTCCGGTGTAGGTAGCCCGGCCCGTTGACTGGTCCAAATCGGGGATATCAGCCCCTTCAGCAAAACTGCCAATGGGCGAAAAGGTCATATCGTAGGGACCTTGCAAATCCCAACCCACACTCACAAAACGCTGGGGTGAGGTGCCCACGATGCGTGAATTGGCGTAGGTCTTCGATTTACCTTCCACCAGTTCAACTGCGCCATAATCTACCTCATCTTCTTCTTCGCTGGTCGAATCAGTTACCTGCGACCACGCCCAACCGCCCTGCAAGAGCAGCAGCAAGCAAAATAAACGCTTCATCCCGTTTATTTTTTAATGGCCACACGCTTCCATACGTCTGTACGGCCGAAGGTCTTCACCCCAATGTAACCGCGGATGTCGAGCGTATTGTCGTCTTTGGCTTTGATCACACAGCTGTAGGTATTGCCGTTTTCTGGATCGTAAATCGTGCCATCAACCCACTCCTTCTTGCCAGCATACGTAAAGTCTTTGAGGATGCGGTAGCCCTTCAAAGGCACTTTGCGCATAGATTCATCAGGATTGTTTTTGTCAACTTTCGGCTGACCATTTTCCGGATCGTTGGGCTCACGCAACCACACGATTTTGCCATAATATTTGTCGGCAATCTTCTCCACTTTCACACGGGCCTTGCCATGCGAAGGTTCCCAAACACCCACCAGAATATCGCCCTCGGCATCCTGGGCTTTGAAAGATTGACTTCCGGTCAACAACGTGGCACCCAATACAAGCACCAAAGCAAGCATTTTTTTCATAACAATCAGATTTTTACGGTTTATTTCGAACTAACATCAAACGTGAAATCAAGTTTGGCTTTGAGGGTCATATTACCTTCGTATTCGCCCTTGAGGTTCAAATCGGCCACCACAGTGATTTCGTCGAGGGCAAAAAAATCGGCCAAGCCCTTTTGATCGTCGGCCACCTGCAGGGTCACGGAGTTGGCACCATCGGGCAAAGGATTGAGAAAAGCCATCTTTTGCATGGCCACGTCTTTGCCGGCGAATTGCAAGGTAATATCGCTGATCAATGCCAAGTCGGCAGGTTCAGCAGCCGTAATGGTAACTGAAGTAAGTCGGGCTCCTTCCATTTTGCCTTCGCCAAGGATCTCACTTAAGTTGGCTTTCCAAGTAGCAGTTGCTGTATTGGAACCATCGTACAAAGGACCTTCGGCCGTTAAAGTAATTTCGTCGGCCTTGTAGTCTACTTTTTCGGTCTTTCCGCAGGCGGCTGCGACCAACAGCAGCGCCAGCAAGGCAAGGGTATTTTTCATGACAGGTTAGTAGGGCCGGTTTGCGACCCGAATTCCAAATATAGAAAAGGAATGAGCCGAAAAAGCCAAGTACCAATGAAAATGGCCGTTATAAAACGATTTTGAAAGGAAATGATATAAAAATCGCCAGAAGCACCCCTTATTGGCTTACAGCCCAGCCTTTAGCTGCAACATCCGCAACACGGTTACAGCAGCTTCTGTACCCTTGTTACCGTGTTTACCCCCAGCACGGTCGAGGGCCTGTTCTTCGGTGAGCACCGTAATCACGCCAAAAGCAGCAGGTTTGCCGGTGCGCAAATTCACGTCCATCAAGCCATGGGCCACGGCCTCGCTGATGTATTCAAAATGCGGGGTTTCGCCCTTGATCAAACAGCCAATCGCAATCACCGCATCACAACCGGCATCGCACAACCACTGGGCCGCCAAGGGCAGCTCGTAACTGCCGGGTACTGCATGATCAACAATGTGCTCTGGCAAAATGCCCTGGGCCAACAACAAAGAACGGGCACCCTCGCGGAGGGCACCCGTTATGTGTTCGTTCCATTCGGCCGTAACAATACCCACCTTGATGCTGGCGGCATTTTCGAGCGAAAAGGGCTTGTAATCAGATAGATTGTGCAGCGCAGTGGCCATGCTTAGTTGGCAGCTTTGACGCGGGCAATGTATTTTTCTACGGCCTGGCCTTCGGCGCTGTTTTTGTAATCGGCAAAAATTTGCTCGTACAATTCCAAAGCCTTTTTGGTATTGCCCATGCTCTCGGCCAATTCACCGGCGCGCATGAGGTAAACGGGGGTCGTAAATTCGTTTTCTTCCTTGTTTGCCGCCTTCAAATAGTAGTCAAGGGCTTTGTCTTCCTGCCCCAACTCCAAATAAGCATCGCCGGTTGCACCCAAGGCAATGCTGCCAATGATGGGCTCGTCGGTGCTGAAACCTTTAAGCTTGTCGATGGCTTCTTCAAACTGACCCAAACGCAAATAGCTGATGCCCAAATAATAATTGGCCAGCTTGCCAGCTTTGGTCCAACCATAGTCGTCGGCAATTTCTTCAAAGCCCGGGAAGTTACCATCACCGTTGATGGCCAGGTTCAGCGAGTCGTTTTCGAAATAACGCTCGGCCACATACATGAGGTTTTGTGCCTCTTCTTGCTTGTTCGGCAAGTAAACACCACTTAAGTAGTAAACCAAACCGGCTACCACTACCACACCTCCCAATACGCCGTAAACGATGTTCTTGTATTTCTCGAGGAATTGCTCCGACTTACTAATAGTGTCTTGTATGTCGAGGTTTTCGATACCGAAATCGAGGGGTTTCTCTGAACCCTGCTCTTTCTTTGCCATGTTAATTTGTTCTGCTTGGTTATAGGATTAGTCCATGATGAAAGGATAATCGGTCTGCTCATACACATCAGTATAGAGTTCCGACACATCGGGCCAAGGTGAATTTTCGGCAAATTCTACCGACGCTTTCACTTGCTCTTCAATCTTTTCGTCAATGGCATTCAATTCCGCCTCAGTGGCGTATTTTTTCTTGAGAATGGTCTCACGGGTAACCGTAATGGGGTCTTTCGCCTTGTAATCTTCCACCTCTTCCTTGGTGCGGTACTTCGCCGGATCACTCATCGAGTGGCCACGGTAACGGTAGGTGCGGATTTCGAGGAAGGTAGGTCCTTCGCCTTTGCGGGCGCGCTCCACAGCTTCGGCCATGGCTTCGTGCACGGCCTCGCAGCTCATGCCATCAACCCACTGCGAAGGCATATCGTAGGCCAAACCCATTTTGTAAATATCGGTAAGGTTGGTGGTACGCTCCAACGAAGTACCCATGGCGTAGAAGTTATTCTCTACCACAAATACTACCGGCAACTTCCACAACATGGCCATGTTGAAGGTTTCGTGCAGGGCACCCTGACGAACCGCTCCATCGCCCATGTAACAGATGTTCACGTTTTTGGTGCCAAGGTACTTATCGGCGAAGGCAATGCCTGCACCCAGTGGAACCTGACCGCCCACAATGCCGTGACCACCAAAATTGCGGAACTGCTTGCTGAACATGTGCATCGAACCACCCTTGCCCTTAGAGCAACCGGTAACCTTGCCGTACAATTCGGCCATTACCGACTCAGGGGTCATACCACATGCCAACGCATGTCCGTGATCGCGGTAAGCCGTAATCACCGAATCTTCGGGAGTAATCACCGAATAAGTGCCGGCAACCACCGCTTCTTGTCCTATATAAAGGTGACAGAAACCTTTAATTTTCTGTTGTCCATACAATTGCGCACATTTTTCTTCAAAACGGCGGATCAACTGCATCTGCTCATACCACTGTAGGTAGGTTTCTTTCGTAACTTTCGCCTTTGCCATGAATGTATTTTCGAAAACGAGCCGCTAATATACGGCCTAATTTATTATCCGAGCAAGATTTACATGCAGCTGAAACGCCTGAGTTTGTTGAACTACCGCAATGCCACCCGCGGACAATACGCCTTCGATGCCCCGGTGGTGAGCATCACCGGCCCCAATGGCACGGGCAAAACCAATGTGCTCGACGCCATTCACTACCTCTGCCTTAGCAAAAGTTACTTCAGTCAGCAAGACCAACAACTGGTGCGCTTTGGCGAAGATTTTTTTAATCTGGATGCCGATATCGCCTTCAATGACCGTGAAATACGCCTTTTCTGCGCCTGGCAAGGAGGGAAAAAGCTGCTGAAAAACAATGGCGTTACCTACGAACGACTGGCCGACCACATCGGGCGTTTTCCAGTGGTGATGGTGGCACCTACCGACCTCGACCTCATTTACGACAGCAGCGAAATACGCCGCCGTTTCGCCGATATGTTGTTGTCGCAAACCGACCACGACTACCTGCTGGCCCTCATGCGCTACAACAAATTGTTGCAGCAAAAGCAAGCCATGCTCCGGCAACTCAAAACCGATGGCCGCTTCGACAGCCTGCTGTTCGACATCCTCAGTGAACAACTCGAGCCCTTAAACCTGCAGTTGAGCAGCAAACGCGCCGCCTGGCTCGATCTGTTTAATCCATTGTTTGAAAATATTTACCGCACCATTTCGGGCAACCGCGAGGCAGCAGGCATCACCTACGAACACCTGTCGCGCCCCGAATTGAGTCAAGCACAAAAAAGCAAACAAGAACAAGAAGCCGGCCGCTGCCTCTTTGGCATCCACCGCGATGAACTGCATTTTACGCTCGATGGACAGGCCGTGCGGCGTTTTGGCTCGCAGGGTCAACAGAAATCGTTTCTCATCAGCCTCAAGCTGGCCCAGGCCATTTACCTGAGCGAACAATGCGGCCAAAAGCCCTTTTTGCTGCTCGACGATATTTTCGAAAAATTAGATGGCAGCCGCATCAGCAGCTTGTTGCGTTTGGTGCAGGAAGACCGTTTCGGTCAGATTTTTTTAACCGATACCGACCGCAAACGGGTAGAAGCCATTTTTGGCACTGGCCCCCACATCCAGTACATCGAACTCGATCACGCCTGATTACACCCTGTCGCGCAGGTTGTTCAGCATTTCATCTACCAAGGCATCGAGATCGAAGCGGTGCTGCCAACCCCAGTCGCGGCGTGCGGCACTGTCGTCGATGCTGCCCGGCCAGCTGTCGGCAATGGCTTGGCGGAAGTCGGTCTTGTAGCCAATGGTGAAATGAGGGAGACGCTTTTGGATGGCTTCGGCCAGTTCAGCCGGTGTGAAGCTCATGGCGGCCAGATTGTATGACGTACGTTCTTTCACTTTATCTGCGGGAGCCTCCATCAGCTCGAGGGTGGCACGGATGGCATCGTCGATGAACATCATGGGCAAACTGGTTTGGGGATGCAAAAAGCTTTCGTAGCTGCCCTTCTTCAGCGCTTCATGGAAAATTTCTACCGCATAATCGGTGGTTCCGCCGCCAGGAGGGGTTTTCCAACTGATGATGCCAGGGTAGCGCAACGAACGCACATCTAAACCATAACGCATAAAAAAGTATTGGCACCACAATTCGCCACTCAACTTGCTCACCCCGTAAACCGTATTTGGGTCCATGTAAGGATGTTGCGGCGTATCGGTTTTGGGCGTTGTAGGTCCAAATGCGGCGATGCTGCTGGGCCAGAATACGCGGTTCACTTTGTGCTTTAACGACAACTGCAGCACCTGCAAAAGGCTGTCCATGTTCAGTTTCCAGGCAAACATGGGGTTGGTTTCGCCTTTGGCCGACAAGACTGCAGCAAGCAAATAAATGGTAGTGATGTTTTCAGAGATGATTACCTGTTCAACAGCGTCAGCATTGAGCACATCGAGCTCCATGAATTTCCGTTTGGCCTCGGGTTGTCCGTTGCGGATGTCGGTGCAAATCACCTTGTCGATCCCGTGTTTTTGCTGCAATTGGGCCGATAATTCCGAACCCAATTGTCCTTCGGAACCCAAAATGAGGATGCGCTCGTTGCTCGCCATGCTTGTGCTTTTAACTGGGGCAAATTTAACGAAGTTCAGCACTGCTAGGTAATGCCCCTTTTGACATCGCATTCAGGGAAGTCAGCAATCGTTTTGCTTGATGTTAATACGCATTGACAGAAAAAAGCTGGGCAACACGCATCCATCTTGTTAAGTTTGTCTTAAACCTAAGAGAACCAATTGCGTTTTTGCAATATGACAAAGCTAATTACCCTCTTTAGCCTGCTTTTTTTGGCTGGCTGCTATTATGATAACGAACAAGACCTCTATCCCAGTCCTCCTGGTGGCGGTTGTGATACTGTGGCGGTGAGTTTTAACACCGAAATCTGGCCCATCATCAACAGCAAATGTACTTCTTGCCACAGCGGTAGTTTCCCATCGGGTAGCTTGGCCCTTACCAACCATGCACAAGTCACTGCCAGCCTGACCAATATCATCAACCGCATCGAACGCAATCCCGACGACCCCTTACTCATGCCCCAAGGCGCCAAACTCGACGCTTGCAGCATCAGCAAAATCAAAGCATGGGCCGCTCAAGGTGCAGTCAACAACTAATGCCAATGAAAAAGTGGATACTTCTGCTGGCTTTGTTTGCCAGCACCAAAGCACAAGCGCAAGACGACCTCGAGGCCATGCTCAACGCACTCGAAGAACCCGAAACCAACTATGCTAAATATGCCTTCAAGTCAACCCGCATCATCAACGGGCACAGCATTGAAAATGTGTCGGCCGGCGTATTAGATTTCCGCATCTTGCACCGCTTTGGCGCCGTTAATGGTGGTCTTTACGAGTTGTTCGGACTCGACCAGGCAAATATGCGCATGAGCTTCGACTACGGCATCACCGACCGTCTGCAAGTAGGCGTTGGCCGCAGTAACATCGGCAAAGAATACGACGGCTTGGTGAAATACAAAATCCTGCGCCAATCAACCGGTGCTGTGAACATGCCTATTTCATTGAGCTGGGTGAGTGGTGCCATGGTGAATACCCTCACTTGGGCCGACCCAAACCGCGAAAATTTATTTAGCTCACGCCTCAGTTATTACCACCAAATCCTCATTGCACGTAAATTCAACGATATGTTCAGCTTGCAGTTTAGTCCAACCGTGGTTCACCGCAACCTTGTACCTACCCGCGATATGCCCAACGATATCTACGCTTTGGGCGTGGGAGGCCGCGTAAAACTGAACAACCGGGTAGCCACTACCTTCGACTATTTTTACGTGCTGCCCGGACAACTGCCGAACCACCGCAACAGTCTGTCGATAGGATTTGACATCGAAACCGGTGGTCACGTTTTCCAGTTGCATTTCACCAACAGCCGCGGCCTCAACGAAAGGCAATTCATCACCGGACAAAACGGATCATGGCTTGACGGCGACGTGCATTTCGGCTTCAACCTCTCGCGCGTGTTCACCATTCGGTCACCCAAAGAACACCGCTAGGCATGAAGATTACATTAAAATGACATTCCAAAAACCTTAGGACCAAAGCCTTGACTATATTTATCGCATGATTCGAAAAATTACCCTGCTTACAACCCTCTTTTTCATCGTCATGGTTGGCTACGACAGTGCCTACAACCAAGCGCATACCAACTCTACAGGTGCACCAGCCGGCCGTACGGGCTCACCTGGCGATAATGGTAACACCTGCGCAACTGTTGGTTGCCACGGTGCAACACCTCAAGCTGGTAGCAATTTGTTTTTGGTGGGTGTACCCTCCGCTGGCTACAATCCAGGCCAAACCTATTTGGTGCAAGTGAACTTCAGTGGCACTGGCAACAAAGGCTTCCAAATTTCGCCCCAAAACCAAAATGGCGGGCTGCTAGGCGAATTAATCAACACCACCACCAGTGGCAATCAAGGTACCCAAACCGTAGGAAGCGGCAAATACATCACCCACCGTTTGGCACAATCCACAGCCAGCGGCAGCTGGACTTTCCAATGGCGTGCCCCCTCTGCCGGAACTGGACCAGTTACATTCTATGGCGCCTTTGTCAATGGTCGCAATACTGGTCTGCGTACGCAAGCCATTACGATCCAGGAAAACCCAGCAGCATCGGTAGCCGAAAATGGCAAACTAAAGCAGTTCCGCATGTATCCCAATCCTGTGAACGACCGTCTTACCTTGAGCTACAGCTTAGAGCGCACTGAAAAAGTGAACATCAAAGTTTATGACATCACGGGGCGTGAAGCATTGCAACTGATCAACGAACAGCAAGAGGCTGGTGAACACCAAATGAGTTTCGACCTCAAACCCCAATTGAATCCAGGCGTGTACTTCGTAAGTGTTGATGCCGGTGGCAAACGTTTCAGCCAAAAACTTTTGGTGAAATAAGCGACCAATCACCAACCCATAAAAAAACCCGCTGAATTGCTTCAGCGGGTTTTTTATTGTCAGCCTGTCAGAATTACATCGACTTCAGTCGCGTAATTTCCTTGGGCGAAAGATAACGCCAGTTGCCACGGGGCAGGTCCTTTTTGGTGAGACCAGCATAATATACCCGGTCAAGCTTCACCACATCGTAACCCAGTGCTTCAAAAATACGGCGCACAATGCGGTTACGTCCGCTGTGGATTTCAAGACCTACCTCGGTTTTATCGGCAGGATTGGGGAACGCAATGGCATCTACAGTAGCCATGCCGTCTTCCAACTGCACACCTTCGGTAATTTTGTTAAAGTCGGCCTCGGTCAAATCCTTGTTCAACACCACATCGTACACCTTCGCAATGTTGTTGCTGGGGTGGGTGAGTTTTTGGGTGAGTTCTCCATCGTTGGTCAACACCAACAAACCGGTCGTGTTGCGGTCTAATCTGCCTACGGGCACGATGCGCTCGTCGGTAGCATTTTTCACCAAACTCATCACCGTACGACGCTCTTCCGGATCGTCGAGGGTGGTGATGAAATCTTTCGGTTTGTTCAAAAGTATGTACACCAAGGTTTCGAGGGTAAGTACTTTGCCCTGATAGGTTACGGTATCTCCTGGATTCACGCGGCTGCCCAATTCGGTAACCGCTGTGCCATTTACCAAAATTTCACCGGCAGCAATGAGCTCGTCGGCACGACGGCGGCTGCAAATACCCGAATTGGCAATGTAGCGGTTCAAGCGCATGGGGCCGTCGAAAATGATGGTCTCGGGCTTGGTAGGCACGTCTAATGGACCAGGACGCGAACGTTTGCGCTGCTCTGGGCCTTTGCCAAACATCTTGGCCACATCGCGCTGGTAAGGTTTGCGGTCACCACCGCCATTGCGGTCGAACGAACGTGGACCACGGTCGTCGCCATAACGCGGACGATCGAAAGAACGGCCTTCGCGGTTACCATCGCGGTTGAAATCGCCACGGGGACGGTCGAAAGAACGGCCTTCACCACGATTCTCGCGGTTGAAATCGGGGCGTAGACGGTCAAACGAACGACCTTCGCGGTTGCCATCGCGGTTAAAATCACCACGCGGACGATCGAAGGAACGGCCTTCGCCACGGTTGTCGCGGTTAAAGTCGGGACGCGGACGATCGAATGAACGGCCTTCACCCTGGTTGCTGTCACGGTTAAAATCACCGCGTGGACGATCGAATGAACGACCTTCACGGTTGTTATCGCGGTTAAAATCACCACGTGGACGATCAAAAGAGCGGCCTTCACCGGGCTTGCTGTCACGATTGAAATCGGGACGTGGACGGT
>CAZNWC010000015.1:56696-56807 GCA_964577055.1 uncultured Chitinophaga sp.
CGAAAGAACGACCCTCACCCCGGTTGTTATCACGGTTGAAATCACCACGTGGACGATCGAAAGAACGACCCTCACCCCGGTTGTTATCACGGTTGAAATCACCACGTGGAC
>CAZNWC010000016.1:0-53324 GCA_964577055.1 uncultured Chitinophaga sp.
AAAAGCGAAAAGAACCACTTTCGATGAAGCAAATCTCGTGGCATACTTGTCCCAACACCAGCAATTTTTCCTTTTTCGCAAGGCTTCGTTTTTGCAAACAGGCGGCAAAGGCCTGCCATTCGGCATCTTGCAGTACCACAAACTGGTTGAAATATTGGCGAATGGCTTCCATGCTGGTAAGATAACCAGCGGCCATTTCAACAACAAACCTTTTTGGCCAAACAAAGAGCGCCGGCAATGGTTATTTTAGCATCTTAGAAAGCTTCATCGGTATGGAAACCAAAATCGACTTGCTGCGCAAAACCGCTGCCCGTTTGGCAGCCAGTGAACATTATGCTTGGGGCCACATGGGAAGCTGCAATTGCGGGCACCTGGCTCAAGAAGTCACCGAGCTAAGCAAGGCCGAAATCCACGCCTTTGCCATGCAACGTTATGGCGATTGGAGTACACAAGTGCGCGAATATTGTCCTACTTCGGGCCTGCCCATCGATTGGATCATTGAACAACTTCTGGCAGCAGGTTTCACCACCCGCGAATTACACGAGCTCGAATACCTCGAAAACGACCAGGTGCTCAAATTTTTACCCGGCGGCAAACGTTGGCTGGCCCGCAACAAACGTGAGGACGTGGTAGCCTATCTCGAAGCTTGGGCCGACATGCTGGCGGCTGATACTTTGGTGAGTACCCTCACTGCACCTCAGCCTGTAGTAGCAGGTTAAGATTCGTTTAAAGACCTTGCACTCAGGGGCAAATTCTCGACATTTGCCCTTCGCATGAGAATTTTATTTATTGGGATGTTGCTGGTGCTAGCAGCTTTGGGAGTGCAAGCACAAAGCTTGTTGTCGAAACATGCATTTGAAGATGTGCTAACAGCCGATTCGGTTGCAGCCAATTTGGATGTGAGTACGGTTAGCATTAGTACAGGAACAATTAGTTATTCCAATGGCACAGACGATGGTGGTGCCAAACTTGGTTTTGTGGCTTCATGGCCTCAAGTGGCTTTTAGTGCGTCAGCCAAATATTTGCAATACACCATTACGCCGCAAAACGGTTATACGCTAACGCTGTCGGAACTCAGGTTCCGATTCGGAAGAACCTCTGCTGGTCCAACACGTGTTGCCATCGCGATCAGTGATGATGCTTTTGCTACTGATACCACCTATATCCTTGAAAATGGGGTGGTGAGTAGTGAACTAGCAACCGCTCTGGATGCCTTTGCAATCACAAGCAATCTACCAGGAGGAACCACCACAGCATTGACCATTCGTATTTGGGGACATACAGCAACGGGTACAGGCAACCTCCGCTTCAACAACTTCCGCGTCTTTGGAACCCTCACAGCACCCACACCCACCCTCAATTTGAGTCTGGCCACCCTAAACGGCTTTTCAACCGACAGTAGCCGGGCTTCTACTGCGCAAAGTTTCCAGCTGAGCGGAAACAATTTCACCAGCAGTGGTAATATATTGGTCAATGCCAGCGGAACGGCTTACGAAGTATCGACCGACAACAGTACTTTTAGTAGCCAGGTGAATGTGGCGCATGGCAGCGGTAACCTCGCAGCTACCACCCTGCACGTCCGCCTTAAAAGTGGCTTGGCCAATGGCACCTACAACCAACAAATTCAAGTGAGTGGCGGAGGTGCCTCTGCTGTGAATTTAAACGTGAATGGCAGTGTAAGCAGGCCAGTGGTGGTAAGTTCGGCCTCTGGTGGCAGTTTACGCTTGAGCATCGACAGCTTGGTGTTTGGCACCAACAATGAAAACCAACGTGATTCGGGAATTGTAACCTTGTACAACGAAGGCAGCACAACACTCCAAGGCCGCATCCGCCAGTTCCATATCTACAACCACCAACCCTTTTGGACCCCCGATTCGGTATTTAGCATTGCAGCTGGCGATTCGCTCCGAATGAAAGTCTATTTCACCCCCCGTCACAACATCCTCAACAAAGGCGTACTGGTGGTTGATGTGCGCACTGGAACTGGCCCCAAATATATCAAGGTGCGCGGACAGGGCACTTACAGCCGCAGTTATTACGCCAATACACAAAACCAAACGGGCGCTGCTTTGGTCACAGCCTTGCGTACCATAACCGGTAGTCCGTACCAAGTGCTCACCTACTCAGGCTCGAACAACGCCCGCATGCGTATGTTCTACATTGTTGACAACTGGAAGGTGAATGGACGCGAGCCCAATCACAGCCAGGCTTACAAAAATGAGTGCATTTATACAGGCCGTACCATTTCTTACAACAGTCAGATTGGCACAGGTACCATCAACAATGCACCTTACAGCATGAACACCGAGCATACCTGGCCGCAAAGTATGGGTGCCGATAACGATCCCATGGAAAGCGACTTGCACCACCTATTTGTTACCGATGGCGGAACAAACTCAGCCCGTGGCAACAAACCATTGGGCAATGTGCCTAGCCCAACATTGACTTATACAGGTGGAAGTCGTGCAAATTCTACGGTTTTTGAGCCTAGGGATGCACAAAAAGGTGCTTCGGCACGTGCCATGTTCTACTTTGCCATGCGCTACGGCAACGCAGGCACCACGCAGTTCGCCTGGATCAGTCCGTATGAAAATGATTTACGTGGCTGGCATGCCCTCTATCCGCCCGACAGCATTGCCCGCCGCCGCAACGACGATGTACAAACCTATCAGCTCAACCGCAATCCTTTTGTCGACTATCCGCAGTTACTCGACCGCATCACCAATTTGCTCACTGCAAGTCCAGGAAGTCCGACTTTGTGGGGCTTGTACGTACCCGACAGTTTACTGCCAGGCAGTCTTTCGGCAAGCCAACAACGTGCTTACAAGATACCAATCGTCAACCATGGAACCGAAACCATTGAATTGAGCAGCATTGCGGTTACAGGTACGGGTTTGAGTTATAGCGGAAGCACCAGTAGGAGCATAGCCCCTGGTGAATTGATAGAACTTGAAGTAAACATGCAGTTCAGCGCTACCGGTCAACCAACTGCGCAGCTACAGTTTAGTACCAATGTACCTGGCCGTGCCAATGTGGTGCTTCCTTTGGGTGCTACTGTTGAACGCAGCCGCTGGAATGGTACAGGTGTTTGGACACAAACATCGTCATGGAACAATGGCTTTGTGCCCGCAAGCAGTAGCCAGCCTTTGGTTGAAAGCGGCGAATTGCAGCTTGCCGACAGTCGCACGGTGATCAGCTTAGAAGTAGGCAGCGGCGCTACCCTGCGTTTGCAATCGGGTTCAAGGCTTACTACCACAGGCAACTTGGTGAACAACGGCACCCTGGTTGTTGAAAACGGTGCCAGCCTCTTGCCCAATGAAAACGGCAGCATTACGGGTAGTGGTACTTTTCAGGTAAAACGTAACGGACAAAGCAGCAATTTGCGGGTAAATTATTGGAGCAGTCCAGTTGAGAATGCCAGCTTATCAACGGTTTTTTCGGCGGCTAACCCAGTCGACATCTACCAATTCCAACACGGCGGAAATACCCTGGCCGCATGGCAACAAGCTACGGGCAATATGGCGGCAGGCAGAGGTTACAGCGTAGCAGGTGCAGGCAACGTGACCTTCACAGGTAAAGTGCACCATGCCGACTACCAGCCTGTGGCTACTTTGGGTGCAAATGGCTATTATTTGTTGGGAAATCCTTTTCCTGCTCCTTTAAGTGCCGATGCGTTTTTGAATTTTAACGGTCCGGCCGGACTTGGCACCACCGCCGGCACCTTGTATTTCTGGTCGCAGCAGCAAAACGCCAGCGGAAGCAATTTTAATGCGGGTGATTACGCCGTTTGGGCTGGTGGAACGGGTGTAGCAGGTTCGGGTTCCAATGCTGGCAGCCAAGTACCCAATGGTGAAATTGGTGTGGCACAGGGCTTTTTTGTGAAAGGAGGCAGCCTGCAATTGAATGTTCATGTGAAAAAAGACATGCGCAGCACGGGTACATCGGGACAGTTTTTTAGAACGTCAGGACCTGCGAGTCGTATTTGGTTGAATGCCATAGGCGAATACGATGGCTTTAGTCAGTTAGCTGTGGTTTTTAGAAACGATGCAACGCTAGGCGAAGACCCTGCTTTTGATGCGCCCCGAATGCACACAGGCAGCCCGCTTGTTTTTTCAACCTTGCTCGGTCAGGATGCTTACGCTATTCAAGCCATTCCGCATACAGAACTTCAGCAGACCGGCAGTTTGCCCTGTTTATTGCATTTGAACAATTCACAGTTGGTTACTTTTAAGCTCGACTCGGTTGAAGCCTTGCCAAGCGGTGTTGAGTTGTGGCTCGAAGACCGTGACAAAGGCCGTTTTTTCAATCTCATGCGTGATTCGGTGAGCTTACGGCTGGCTGCTGGTACGCATAACCAACGCTTTTACCTGCATTGGATACCTCAAATCGGCACCTCGGTTGAAGCACCAGCAACAACAGTTGCCACTGTTTACGCGCATGCAGGCCAATTGCACATCAAACAAGCCATACCAGGAACGGTGGTTGAAGTTTTTGCAGTCAATGGCCAGCTGGTTCACTCAGTAAGGCTCACCGACGCCAATTATAGCTGGTCGTTACCTCACCCTGGCATGTACTTGGTTCGCTGGCGCCATGCTTCAGGAGCAGGGCAAAAAAAAGTGGCAGGCTGAGCATGTTGCCGCCTGCCATTGTTTTGATTTGGCCCTACTAATCAGCTCTTCTTCCACTTGATGGTACAACCCACCGCTTTGGTGTTGCCATGGCGCACGAATAGTCCTTCGAGGAGGTCTTGAAGTGCTTCTTCGGCGTATTTTCTCCCAACTTTGTCGGGTGATTCAGTATTGTCGTCAATGGCACCAATGTAACGTACCACCAGCTTATCGTCTTCTTTATTCAATATAAACATATGTGGGGTGCGGGTGGCGCCATAATCTCGGGCCACGTCTTGTGTGTCATCGACCAGGTACGGAAAAGTATATCCCTTGTCTTTGGCACGCGCTTTCATCTTTTCAAACGAATCTTCGGGTTGTTGGTCCGGATCGTTCGGATTGATGGCAATGACCGGATAACCCAAAGGTTTGTACTTTTTGTCTAAATCGATGATGCGTTGTTCGTAGGCTTGTGACCACGGGCAATGGTTGCAAGTAAATACTACAATAAAGCCTTTGGCCTCCTTGAACTTGCTCATCGACACCATCTTGCCATCGACGTTTTTAAGCTTAAAGTCGCGTGCCTGGTCAGCTGTTTTGTATTGTGCCAAGGCCAATTGATGCACGAAAAGCGCCAGAACGACAATAAAAAGCTGTTTCATGGAAGTTGTTTTATTTGATTAACGTAGGAAAGGAGTTCTTGTTCTGTGAGAGGTCCTTCGTAAAAAATGCGTTTGCCTTTGTACAGGAAAAGGGTAGCGGGTATGGAGCCCGTCCAGCGTGGCTCTATTTTATCAATCCATTCGTTGGGGTCGCCACCGTCGAACAGCAGTACCTGCGCTTGCAGTTTTCGCTTTTTTACAAAGGGAACCACCCTTTTTTGGAGCTGCGAAGGAAAATCGAGGCTGACAAAAATCACCTGTAACTTTTGACTGCCCTTATGGCGCTCGAGTTTTTCGAAATGCGGCATTTCGGCCACACAGGGCCCACACCAGGTAGCCCAAAAATTCACCACCCGCAGCGTATCGTCATTTGTGCCCACTAAAGCGTACAGATCGCTTCGGTTGATCACAGTCATGTTTTGGGCATCGCCTGCATAAAAGCCAAGCATGAGCAGGAAACACAAAAGCAATGGACGCATCCCTAAAAATAGGCATTTTCAAGTGAAAATCGGTCGGAAAATGACTGTCGTTGGGTTTCCTCTAAAGGTTAAATGTGAAACCTCCTTGCACAAAAAAGCCAGTCCCGCGGGACTGGCTTTTGTCTAGCGCTTCAAAATTTGCTTACAAATCAAACTTTATCCCTTGTGCCAATGGCAATTTGGTGGTATAGTTGATGGTGTTGGTTTGACGACGCATATAGGCTTTCCAGCTGTCGGAGCCCGATTCGCGGCCGCCACCCGTTTCTTTTTCGCCCCCAAAAGCACCGCCAATTTCGGCGCCCGAAGTGCCGATGTTCACATTGGCTATGCCGCAATCGCTGCCCGCTGCCGACAAAAAGGCTTCGGTTTCGCGGATGTTGAGTGAGAAAATGGCCGACGACAATCCCTGGGGTACATTGTTCTGGATGGCAATGGCCTCGTCGATGGTGTCGTAAGGCATGATGTACAGAATGGGGGCAAAGGTTTCGTGTTGTACAATTTTGAAGTTCGGCTGCACTTCGGCAATGCAGGGCTTCACATAACAACCCGAGGCATAATCGCTGCCGCTGAAAGCACCGCCTTCAACCAGCATCTTGCCACCTTCTTCCTTCACTGCGGCAATGGCGCTGAGGTAAGCCTGCACAGCTTGTTTGTCGATGAGTGGCCCTACGTGGTTGTTTTCATCGAGCGGATTGCCGATGCGGAGCTGACCGTAAGCCTTCACCAACCGCTGCTTCATTTCCTCATACTTGCTGCGGTGGATGATCAAGCGGCGGGTGGTGGTGCAACGTTGTCCAGCCGTACCCACCGCACCGAACACCGAGCCAATGATGGCCAAATCGAGGTCGGCATGCTCGCTGATAATGATGGCGTTGTTGCCTCCCAATTCGAGCAGCGAGCGGCCCAAACGCTGGGCAACTGCTGTGCCTACTGCTTTGCCCATGCGGGTAGAGCCGGTGGCCGAAATCAAAGGAATGCGGGTGTCGTTGGTCATCAATTCACCCACTTTGTAATCGCCAATGACGAGGCATGAAAGGCCTTCGGGTGCGCCAAAATCGCGGAGTACTTCCTGGATGATGTTCTGGCAGGCAATGGCCGACAAAGGAGTCTTTTCCGATGGCTTCCAAATGCATACATCGCCACATACCCAGGCAATCATGCTATTCCAGCTCCAAACGGCTACCGGAAAGTTAAAGGCCGAAATGATGCCCACAACACCCAGCGGATGCCACTGCTCGTACATGCGGTGACCCGGACGCTCGGAGTGCATGGTGAGGCCGTAAAGCTGGCGCGACAATCCCACTGCAAAATCACAGATGTCGATCATCTCTTGCACTTCGCCCAAACCTTCTTGCAAGCTTTTGCCCATCTCGTAGCTTACCAATTTGCCCAGAGGTTCTTTCATCTCACGGAGCTTGTTGCCCATCTGGCGTACCAACTCACCGCGCTTGGGAGCCGGCACATTCCGCCATTCTAAAAATGCCTGTTGGGCTTGGCGAATAACTTTTTCGTAATCGTCTTTGCCGGCTTGTACCACACTGGCAATCAACTCTCCGTCTACAGGAGAATAACTTTCGAGGCGGGCACCTGCTGGTTTCCAGCTATGTACGCCGGTGCTCACACCATCGTTAATGTCTTTGATCTGCAGCGCTTTAAGCACTGCTTCCATGTCGTTGCGGAGATTTTTTGTCGCCATTATTTAGCCCAATCTTAAATTTCGCACAAGATCGTAAGGATTTAACTTTTTCAAGTCAACCGACCAGCTTAAATATTCGAACCAACGAGGGGTGCGGCTCAAATTGTAAGCGTTCGGGCGCAACAAGGGCGACTGCAGGGCATTTACATTCACTTTTACGTTGCCGCCAAAGAGCACCAAGGCAAGGCCTGCTTCACCCAAAAAGTTCGGGTTGCCGAGTACTTGGGGCGTGCCATCGGCAGCAATGCGCACCAAGCTGTTGGCAGGATCGGCCGCAAACTGGCGGTAAGCGGCATTTGCAAAGAGTTCTACAGGCAGTTTGGGCACTTTCATGGCAAAATTGTAGGCAAACAAGCCGGTCACCGCATTGCCTTGGCTTTGGGCCAACAAGCGGCCATCCATCACCGATCGCAAACCAGCATCGCGCAGCACCACCTGGTAAGCGCTGTACACTGCCCCTGGTTGCGAAGCGCCACGGCTGTAGAACACCTCGTCGAAACGGTAATCGTATGCGCCGTTCACAGCGGCTCCCTGAGAGAAGAAGCCTACGGGGTTGTTTACATCGTTGTTCCAAGCCAAGCCGGCAAACACCCGGTGATCGAGGTAGCTGCGTTTTTTCTCGGTTTGGTAATACCAACGGTACTTCAGCTCACCCGATACGCGACCATTCCAATTGCCTCCGCCCGACAAAGCACCCGTTTCGGCATCCACACGCCAGCTCCAGGGATTACGTAAGTTGCGGTATTCTTCACCATAAGCAGCCGATAACAGCAACAGGTTTTGGGTAGTGAAAGCCGGAAGCAAAAGTCCCAAAGGCCTTACCCAAGGCACACTGGCCGCCGACAGGTTGAAGGCACGTGTGCGAGGCGATGACAATGCATCGCGCAAGCGGGCAGCTGCAGTTAAGCGAATAGCTGGAGCGGCGTTTGTGCCTGCAATGGGGCTAAAGTTGTCGTAATGCTGGATGCTGGTTCCCAGCTGAATGCGCCGCAAGGCACCCGTTTCGGGATGGATGTTGTATCGCATAAAGCCTTGACCTACCAATTGGTCGGAACCAAAGGCCCACATGGGTAATACAGCGTATTCGAAATCTTGTGGCAATACAATGGGACTCATCAAGCCCAAGCCTAACATATACCCATCGTTTTGGTTGAAGCCCATGGTGGGCAACACAAATGCCCGGTTTTGGCGCGTCACCAAACCAATCACGCCTTTGAATTCGGGCATGTGAGGAAGCGCTTTACCCACCCGTGCTTGCGAATGACCACGGCGGTACAGCGGCATACGCTCTTTGGCATCGATGGCAAAGCTGTGCACTGGCTGGTCGAGTTGCCAGCTGATGCGGGTATTTGCGTTAAGGGGCTCGTACCACTCCTGGCGGATGATGCCACCGGTGTCGTTCAGGGCAGCCAGTACGAATGGCACCGATTGGCCTCGCAGCTTCACGGGAATATCGTACTTATTTTCACCAGTGGTGCGGATGCGACCCAGGCGGTAATCGACCTTGCCGGCCGAAGCCAAACGTTGGTCGAACCACCAGCTGATGTTTTTGCCTTTGGCTGCCGATTCCATGGCAAAACGCATATCAGTCGGTTGTGGATGCTTGAATTTCCAGGTTTCGTAATATGACTGCATCATGGCATCAAAAGCCTCGGTGCCCATGTAGGCTTCGAGGTACTTGAGTTCCAAAGCCGTGCGCTTGTACACCAGGGTACCGTAGGTTTCGCCATCGTAGCCTGTGCTGTGGGTATGCCAAAGCGAGGCGTCTTTGCCGCGGCGTTTCGAAATCAAATAGGTAAGTTCGGATTCGTTGATGTTATTGGTCCCTAAATCGAGCCCAGCTATCTCTATGTTGAGACTGGGGCTACCACCGGGGTAGCGCATAGCCATGTAGCGGTCTTCGTAAAAGCTGTTGAAGCCTTCGTCCATGAAGGGGTGGTCGCGCTCGTTGCTGGCCAAAATGCCGTAAAACCAGTTGTGGCCAACTTCGTGGGCAATCACCAAATCGAGCGAGCGGGCCGAGCCAGCGCCCGCAATCACGGTGATGGTGGGATATTCCATGCCACCGCCAGCGGTAAGGGCACCGTCAACGGCCGTGCAGGCATCGTAGGGGTAGTCGCCCAGCCATTTCGAATAGTAGTACACCGAACTGTCGACATAAGCAACGGCATCTTTCCAGTATTCGGCTTGTCGACTAAAAAACACCGCTGTTTTCACCTTGCGGCCGCTGTAAGGCAAGGTTACTTCACCCTGCTTTACGTAATAGTTTTTACCGCAGAACCAGGCGAAATCGTGCGCGTTTTCCAGGCGATAGTGGAGGGTTTTGAAGGTTTTGCTGCTTTCGGGGATGGGCAATTTCGGAAAGCTGTCGAGTTTACTGGCGTAGGCCGAGAGCGAATCGAGGTAAGCAACTTCCGAAGGGGTGAGCAAATTGCCACTGGCAGCCACTTGGTAGTTGTCGGGCACGCTGATGTGCACATCGAAATTGCCGAATTCGCTGTAAAACTCACCCATGTCGAGGTAAGGCATGTAGTGCCAACCCTTGCGGTCGTACACCGCTGGTTTGGGGTACCACTGGCACAGTTGGTACTGATTGCGTGAGTAGCCCAAGCGTGAGAAATTACCGGGTACTTTTACGCGGAAAGGCGTGCTCAACACCAAACTGGCACCGGGAGCCAAGGGCTGCGATAGCCAAACCACCGCCACATCTATGGTGTCGGGTAGCAGTTCCCAGCGCATTTTTTGACCGTTGACCACAAATTCGAGGCTGTCGATATAACCACGCTTTTCGGGCGGTGCGGTGTAGAAATCCCAATCGCCGCCATTGGCCTTTTGTTTGGCCAGGGCAGTTTGGTTGTTTTTGTAGGCATTGGGCCAAAGGTGGATGTAAATGCGGTCGAGCGCATCAGGCGAATTGTTGCGGTAGTTCATTTCTACCTTGCCCAGCAGCATTTCGCGGCTGTCGTCGAGGCGCACATCAATGCGGTAATCAACCGCTTGTTGGAAATAGGGTTTTTGGGCGTTAACCGATGCCGTTAAGGCAAAGCAGGAGGCTAAGCTGAGTAGCAGTTGGCGCATATGGGTTTTGTTTGACCCCGAAATATAGGATGTAGCACCTTAACACAGCTTTTTTTTTCGATTTTTAACAGGCTAAGGCCCCTGCCCCAACGGCCCTCCGCAGAGCGACGTGAGCCAGGCTCTTCTCAGCATTCAATGTGATTTTGGGAATTTACCCCAAGCCAGTTCAGGATGCTCACGCTCCAATCCCACCCGCAGCGCTGCCTGCCGCTGTACAAAGGCCTGGTGGGCAGCCGAACTGGCAAAACGGGGTCGGTGGCGCTCACCCAATACCCATTGGTGGGCTTTTTCGGCCAGCTCGCGGGTGCTTTCAGGCATACAATGCACGCAAAACTGCTCAAAAACATATTGGGTGGCGGCGTGGTTGGGGTGCACCAGGTCAATATCGTACCAGCGGTAGTCGCGCAGCACATCAGTCACCATTTCGTAGGCCGGAAAGTAAAAGCAGTTGGGATCCTTTTCACACAGCCGGTGAACCAGTTCGAGCAAGCGGCCTTTTGAGCGGTTGTTTTCAATGAGGCCGTCGCGGTGGTGCCGTACCGGACTCACTGTCAATAGTACTTGCATTTCGGGCCGCAGCTTTCGTACTGTGCCGATGGCTTGTTGCAGTTCGGCTTCCATGGCTTCCACGGTTTGCAGTACTTTGACAAAGCCTGCCGCCGGGGCGCGGTGGTTGTTGGCCACAGGCAAACCCGTGTCGAGCCGTTCGTAGCGAAAGGCCGAACCCAAGGTCAATACCAGCCAGCGACTTTGTTGCAGGGCCTGCTGGCCGGCCACGATGGCAGTGTTGATTTGGCTCACAGCCTCTTCGGCACTCAGGGCCGAAAAATCGCTGTGAAAATCCCAATGGTGCCACAATCCATCAAGCTCGAATAGCTCATTATCGGTAAAAACACGCCCAGATGCCAAAAAATGCAAGTGTCGGGCAATGGCCGATGGGTCGAACAAAATGCCGGTGGGATTGTAACTTACCCGGAACAATCGATCGGCCAGTGCGCTGCCCACATTGGCCGTAAAACACGAGCCCAGTAGCAGCAAGCCATCGTGGTGGGTGATGGCCGGTCCGGAGAATTGGTAGCGTAATTCTGACAGGAATTTCACTTTGCGAAGGTCAACTTTTTGTGTGAAAAGCCAAGCATTTGTGGGGTTCAGCGCTTGTTCGCCTTGCATTTCTGGCGGATACACCTGGGTCAAAAAGGAAAAAGCACCGCGACAGTGACCTTAAAAAAGGTGAAATCATCGCGATTGCCAATTTTTAAAGAGAATTGCCTTAGTTTTGAGGTTCGCATGATGCAGCAGATAATTCCTCCCACGGTAAACGAGCCGCTCGTTATTTTGGTCGATACCCACGACAACGAAATTGGCGTGGCCCCGAAAATGCAGGTCCACCTCGACGGTGTGTTGCACAGGGCTTTTTCGGTTTTTGTGTTTAACCGAAAGGGAGAACTGATGCTTCAGCAACGGGCTTTTAACAAATACCACAGTGGTGGATTATGGACCAACACCTGCTGCAGCCACCCTGCTCCGGGAGAAACAAATGAACAGGCGGCCCACCGCCGATTGGTGGAGGAAATGGGCTTTGATTGTGAACTGGAGCATGCTTTCGCCTTTCTGTACCGCACTGATTTTGAAAATGGGCTCACCGAGCACGAGTATGACCATGTGTTTTTTGGCTACGACGAACCCATTCCGCATTTGAATCCAGAAGAGGTAGCCGATTACCGCTGGGTGAGTTTGGCAGAACTGGACGCCTGGATGACCGATAGGCCCGAAGATTTTACTTTTTGGTTCAAGCATATCTACGAACGTGTGAAAGCGCACCTCGCCAAAGCGGGGGGCCATGCCTAAATTACATCTTTGCTTCCTATTGCTCGTTTTTCTGGCGGCTTGTACACCCAACAAGCAGTCGGAAGAAGTGGCCGTTCCTGAACCCACCCTGCTGTATGGCATCGTGGTAGACTCGTTACAGGTGCAAGCACAAGAAGTAAAGAAGGGTGACAACCTGAGCGTGATTTTGAATCGACACGGACTGAGCGGCCAAGCCATACAGCAAACCGTAGACGCAGCCAAAGGTATTTTTGATGTGCGTGGCATCAGGGTAGGACAATCTTATACCACCATCAGTGATAGCAGCCGTTTGCAGTATTGGATTTACGAAAAGGACCTCGTTAGTTATTTCATTTTTGATTTTACCGACAGCTTGCCGCGTGTGCAACGGTTTGATCGACCCGTTGAAACCCATGTGCGCTCGCTCGGAGGCGTCATCAACAGTTCGCTTTTCAAAACGGTGCTGGATGCAGGTGCTACCCAAGAATTGGCTGTGCGCCTTGCTGGCGTATTCGATTGGACGGTCGATTTCTTTAGCATCCAAAAAGGTGATTATTTCAGGGTGGTGTATGAAGAACAAACCGTGGAAGGCAAGCCATATGGCACCGGAAAAATCATTGCCGCTGAATTCTTCAGTCGAAACAAGTCTTACTACGCCATGCTTTGGGAAAATGGCAAACCCAATCAATACTACAACGAAAAGGGTGAAAGCATGCGGAAACGCTATTTGAAAGCACCGTTGGAATACAGCCGCATCAGCTCTCGTTTTTCGGCCAGTCGATTGCATCCGGTACTCAAAACACGTAGGCCACATTTGGGCACCGACTATGCCGCACCTACCGGCACGCCCATCCGGTCGATCGGCGATGGGGTAGTGGTGGAAGCGGGCTATCGTGGTGGAAATGGCAATTTTGTCAAGGTAAAACACAATAAAAACCACACCACCGGTTATCTCCACATGAGCCGTATTGCTTCAGGTATTCGCTCGGGGGTGCGCGTGAGCCAAGGACAAGTCATTGGGTATGTAGGCAGCACAGGTCTGGCGACAGGACCGCATTTGTGCTTCCGTTTTTGGGAGAATGGGGTGCAGGTGAATCCCGCGCGCATCCAAACACCCGCGGCCGATCCCTTGCCTGAAAAGGACAAGCCTACGTTTTATGCCCACCGCGATAGCCTGATGGTGAAGCTCAACGCCATTCCATTGGCGGGCGCACCCGACGCTTAGCGGATCAACAACTTTTGCTGATGGTGTTCGATGTCGGTATAGGCCTGTAGCAGGTAGGTGCCCGACGAAAGGGAAGGAAGTGCCAAAGAGAAGGTGTTTTCTCCTTGACCGGCCTCCATATTGGGCCACTCGTGTAGCGTTCTGCCAAGCAAATCTGTCAAGGCGAAACCCACATTGGTCAGATGGCCCGCTTTGAATACCACCTGCAGCGATTGGCCCGGCGCAAGTGGTTGCGGATACACCTTGGTTAGTTGGTGTAAAGCGGGTGGCGGTGCAAGCGGAGGCCGTACATGAACGCTGCTGGCCGGACCAAAATAGCTGAATCCCCTGCCGGCAATAAACATGCGGTCACCCATTTTCTGCATGCGGTTGAAGCCTTGGTATTGGAGTGAATATTGCCAAGTATCTCCGCCGTCATAGGTATACAAATATCCTTGAAAATGGCCACCGGCGAATCCGGTATCGGCATTGATAAATGCTACCGACTGCAGCATGGGTAAATTCCAAGTGCCCAGCGTATCTGCCTGCCAGGTACTTCCCGAATCGGTGGAGAAGTAATAGCGGTTGGGAATGTTCTGGCTATTTTCTATCGATACATAAAAGTTGGCTGGGTCGCGCATAAAAAATTTCCACGCCCGGTCGCCTGCCACATTGGAGGTCCATTTAACGGTCCAACTCAACCCACCCGTGCGGGTTTCAAGCAAAACAGCGCCCTGGTTCGGGTTGGACGAACGCCCCACTACATAGCCGTGTCGCGCTGTAAAAAAGTGTACATCAATGAGGTTCGAGGCCCAGGGCTTCATGTCGATATAACGCCAGGTGGCACCCGAATCGCTGCTGCGAATGAGGTAAGCATCGCCAAAGTATCGTCCGGTGCCATAAATCACGGAGTCACCTACCACCGACAATCCGCAAAGCGCATGTACCGAATCAGGCAAGTTGGGCGTGATATTTTCCCAAGTGCTGCCAGCATCACGCGATCGATAAAGTGTATGATTGGCCGTAAGTGTACCTACAAATACCACGCTGTCGCCCATGGTGCGTAAGCTGCGGAGATAGGGCTCGCCACCCATATTGGCGCCCGTGAGTACGGCCGTAAAGTTCTGCCCGCCATCGGTGGTGCGCATTACTTGATACGGATCGTTGCTCGCCAAAAAGCCAATGCCGTTGTTGCGCATCACAAAATCGTCGATGCGGCGGCCGCTTTGGTACAAAGGAACGAGTACATTCTGGGCCAAAGTCGACAAAGGAAAAAGCAAGCAGAGGAGTAAAAACTTCAAATCCATAGCGAAAACTAAGCAAATGAAGGGAGAGATGGATGGGAAATTGGCCAATTTTACATTGCCATTACAAAAAAGGCAAGTCCAGCTGCCCGGCCAATGTGTAGTTTTGCGATATGCAATACGATTTGGCAGTAGTGGGCGGTGGCGCAGCAGGCTTTTTTGCAGCGGTGAATGCTGCCCGATTGCATCCGCGCTGGCGGGTGGTCATATTCGAACAGTCAAAGCAGGTATTGGCCAAGGTCCGCATCTCAGGAGGTGGCCGTTGCAATGTTACCCATGCCTGTTTCGATCCAGCCGAATTGGTGAAGTTTTATCCGCGTGGACAAAAAGAGCTCCGACAGCTGTTCTCCCGTTTCAGCACAGGTGATACCGTGCACTGGTTCGAAAGCCGAGGCGTAAAGCTCAAAACCGAGTCCGACGGACGCATGTTCCCCGTTTCCGACAGCAGCCAAAGCATCATCGATTGCCTGCTGCATGAGGCGCAAACCTACGGGGTGGAAGTGCGCTTGCAACACGATGTTCAGCAGCTACAACCCATTCAACAAGGATTTGAGCTGGCTTTCAGGCATGCGCCAGCAGCTGTTAAAGCCAAAAAGGTACTTTTGGCCACTGGCGGTCATCCCAATGAGGCAGGGTATGCATGGCTGAAGGACCTGGGCTTGCCCATTGTTCCACCAGTACCCTCCTTGTTTACCTTTAACCTGCCCAAAAACCCAATCACAAACCTCATGGGCGTGAGTGTTCCTGCCGCAAGGGTGCGCTTACCTGAGTTTAAAAAGGAACAAACCGGTCCACTGCTCATTACGCATTGGGGCGTGAGTGGTCCGGCTGTGCTCAAATTATCGGCTTTGGCGGCGCGTGAGTTGCATGCAAAACAGTACAAGTTCAGGGTGTTGGTAAATTGGTTGCCCAATGAAGAAGGCGACAGTTTACGGGCCTTGTTCGAAGACTACAGGGCTTATGCTGGGGCGGCCAAAGTGGTAAACCGCTTCGAAGTGGATCTACCCGCCCGTTTGCGCTTGTTTTTGCTCCAGCAAGCGGGCATTGGTGAAAATCAACGCTGGAGTGAAGTGAATAACAAACAAATCAACCGTTTGATCGAGCTGCTCTTGAACCATGAGTTACAAGCCTCGGGCAAGACCACTTTCAAGGAAGAGTTTGTTACTTCTGGTGGTGTGGCGCGCGATGCTATTGACTTTACCAGCATGCAATGTCGCCAAATACCAGGTTTGTACCTGGCAGGTGAACTTCTCGACATTGATGCGCTCACCGGTGGTTTTAACTTTCAGGCTGCCTGGAGTGCGGGTTGGGTCATGGCACATGCCCTCGTATGATGCAGTTGCTGAACGCAAGCACGAAACTTTTTGCCGAACAAGCTGTTTGATGATTAAAATACTTACAAATGTTGCTGACAATTCTTGTAGCCTTGAGTGCAATACTCACACCTCCTGCTAAAAACATCCACGATTACAGCTTCAAAAGCATCGACGGAAAAACCGTGAAGCTGTCGGATTTTAAGGGTAAAAAAATCTTGTTTGTGAACACCGCATCGGAATGTGGATACACCCCGCAGTACAAACAATTGGAAGAACTCCACAAGAAACATGGCAATAAAGTGGTGATTATCGGGTTTCCCTGCAACGATTTTGGCGGACAAGAACCTGGCACCGAACAGGAAATTGCAGCCTTTTGCGAAAAAAAATACGGTGTTACCTTTTTGATGGCCGAAAAAATCACTGTGAAAGGCGATAAAACTCACCCTATTTACAAATGGCTCACCAGCAAAGAGTTAAATGGGGTAAAAGACAGCCAGGTGCGTTGGAACTTCCACAAATTTTTGGTGGATGAAAACGGACGTCTCATCGACAGCTACGGCAGCTCGGTGAAGCCCATGAGCGAAGAAATATTATCAAAACTGTAATAAATGCGTGTTGAAGCGAAGGGCTGGATGAACTCCGGCCCTTTTGCATTTGTTGCATATCCCGACGAATTAAAAAAGGGTTTAAACCCGGCCATGGCCGTTCCATTGTGCATACATCTAAGCCAATTAGCGAACGTTAAAAGCCAAAGCCCCGTCTTTTTTGCCTACTTTTGTCCGATTTTTTGCTTATGTGGACCTCGCTTGCCCGATTTATTCTGCGTAACCGCGCTGCCTTGCTCGTGGTGCTGGCACTGGCTACAGCCTTCATGGCTTGGCAGGCAGCACAAGTGCGCATGTCGTATGATGGAAATCGGTTGATACCTGAAAATGATCCTGATCTAAAGGTTTACCAAGATTTCCAACGCACCTTCGGCATCGATGGCAATGTGATGGTGGTAGGAGTTCAGACCGAACACTTGTTTGAATTGGAATTTTTCAACGAATGGGTGAAGGTGACCGAAAAAATCAAACAACTTCCCCTCACAGCGAATGCCATCAGCATTACCAATTTGCCTCAATTAAGCAAAAACGTATCCCTTCGGAAATTCGACTTTGTACCCATCGTACCAACACTTCCGCAGAATCAAGATGAGCTCGACCGCATCAAAAGCGATTTGCTCAACAACAAGGTTTACGGAAGTATCTTGCTAAATCCGCAAAGCAACGCCACCCTCATGGCTGTGAGCTTCGACGCGGCCGTTCTCAATACCGAAGACCGTATTGAAGCAGTGCAGTCTGTTACACGCATCATGGATGCATTTGCGGTGCAAAACGATGTGGAAGTGCATTACTCCGGCTTACCCTATGTGCGTACCATATTCAGTACCAAGGTAGCCGACGAACTCAAGCTGTTCAGCGTTTTGGCCGTTTTGGTTACCGGAATCGTCTTGTTTTTGTTTTTCAGGTCGTTTTACGCCGTCTTTTTCCCCATTTTGGTGGTGGTTATTGGGGCTACATGGGCCATGGGGCTCATCCATTTATTGGGGTATAAAATCACCCTCCTCAGTGGACTCATCCCCGCATTGATTGTGGTGATTGGGGTGCCCAATTGTGTTTACCTGCTCAACAAATACCACGACGAATACCGCAAGCATAGCAATAAGGTGAAAGCGCTTAGCCGCATCATCGAGCGCATTGGCATTGCTACGCTGATAACCAATGCCACCACGGCCATTGGTTTTGGTGTTTTTGCCCTCACCGATAGCGTTATTTTGAAAGAGTTCGGCATAGTGGTGGCCACCAGCATCATGCTGGTTTTTGTGGCCAGCATCATCCTTATTCCAGCCGTATTTGCGTATCTGCCAAGTCCCGAACAACAACAACTTCGCCACCTCGACAATGTACGTGTTGCTGGATTGGTGCGGTTGCTCGAACATGCAGTAAGCCGTTACCGGAATGCCATTTACGTTGGGGTGGTGACAATGGCCTGTATTGCAGCCGTCGGTGCACTGCGTTTGCAAGCTTTGAGCTTTATTGTCGATGATTTGCCCCACCAAGACAAGGTGTACACCGATTTGCTCTTTTTCGAAAAGCATTTTACGGGGGTAATGCCCTTCGAAATTTTGATTGATACCGGTAGGAGAGGCGGCGCACAATCCACTGCCCAGCTGGCTAAAGCCGAAGAAGTGCAACGTATTTTTAGTGAACGTGCCGAATTTGCCCAGCCTTTATCGGTTGTGCAATTGGTAAAAGGGGCCAATCAGGCCTATTTTGGGGGTGATTCTTCCTTTTTCCGCTTGCCAAACAGTCAGGAACGCAATTTTGTGTTGCCTTACCTGTTACGCACCCGTGGCGAAGGCAGCAGCAAGGCTTTGAATGCACTCACTGACTCGGCCCGACAGGTTATTCGCATCAGTTTGAACATGGCCGATGTAGGCACCATTGAAATGAAGCGCATCATCGGAGAGGTGAAGCCTCAGGTGGCGCAAGTGATGGAAGGCACCAACAACAAAGTACAGTATACCGGCACCAGCTTGATTTTCCTCAAAGGCAACACCTACCTCATCAATTCTTTGGTGAGCAGTTTGGGTTTGGCCTTTGCCCTCATTAGCCTCATCATGGCAGGGATGTTTAAATCTTGGAAAATCATTGTCATCAGTATCGTCCCCAACCTCTTTCCGTTGATCGTTACCGCCGGTGTAATGGGGTATTTGGGTGTAGCGTTGAAACCCAGCACGGTCCTCATTTTTAGCATTGCTTTTGGCATTGCGGTCGACGATAGCATTCACTTTTTGACCAAATACCGCCAAGAATTGATGCGCCACAATTGGGACATTCCCAAAACCGTGGTGGTGGCCTTGCGCGAAACGGCACCGAGCATGATGTACACGTCCATCATCCTCTTTTTTGGCTTCATTATTTTTGGCGCCAGCTCCTTTGGTGGAACGGTGGCATTAGGGCTCATGACCAGCGGCACCCTGCTGGTGGCCATGCTCAGCAATTTGTTGCTCCTGCCAGCGCTCATCCTGTCGTTCGACCGTCGCGATAAAATCCGTCAACAAAAACTCGAATCAGCACAAGCCCATGGCTAAGACATATCCCGAATACAAACAGCTCGATCTTACCGCCGTTAACCGCGACATTGCCGCCTGGTGGAAAAAAGAAGGCATCTTCGAACGCAGCATCAGCGAGCGCGAAGGCGCCCCGGCCTTTGTGTTTTACGAAGGTCCCCCTTCGGCCAACGGCATTCCAGGTATCCACCACGTCATGGCCCGCGCCATCAAGGACATCTTTTGCCGTTTCCAAACCATGCAAGGCAAGCAGGTGAAGCGCAAAAGCGGTTGGGATACCCATGGCTTGCCCATTGAATTGCAGGTGGAGAAGAAGCTCGGCATCACCAAAGACGACATCGGCAAAAAAATCAGCGTAGAAGAGTACAACCGCCTTTGCCGCCAGGATGTGATGGAGTTCACCGGCTTGTGGGAAACCCTTACGGAACAGATGGGCTATTGGGTCGATTTGAAAGACCCCTACGTTACCTACAAAAACGAATACATCGAAACCATTTGGGCCTTGCTCAAAAGGCTGCACGAAAAAGATTTGCTGTACAAGGGCTACACCATCCAGCCTTTTTCGCCGGCTGCAGGCACCGGACTGAGCTCGCACGAACTCAACCAGCCGGGCACCTATCGAGAGGTGAAAGATACCAGCGCCATTGCGCAGTTTAAGGCAGTAGAAGATTCAAAATTCAAAATTCAAAAGCAGGTAGGTAGCGAAATCGATACCGATCTCTTTTTCCTGGCGTGGACAACTACGCCTTGGACCCTGCCTTCAAATACGGCCTTGGCTGTGGCTGAAAAGGTTGATTATGTGCTTGTCCGCACCTTCAATCCCTACACCCATTTACCCGTTACCCTCATCTTGGCCGAAGCCTTGATGGGCAAGTATTTCAAGCCTGAACAAGCCGAATTGCCTTTAGAGGGTTATGAGGCCGGACAAAAACAGCTTCCTTACCGCGTATTGGGCCAATTCAAAGGTGCTGCCCTCGATGGCCTCCGCTACGAGCAACTTTTGCCTTACGCTCAACCCGAAGATGGCGATGCTTTCCGTGTGGTGCTGGGCGATTTTGTAACCACCGAAGACGGTACGGGCATCGTGCACATCGCCCCCAGCTTTGGTGCCGACGACTTCCGCGTGGCCAAGCAAAACGGCATCGGCAGTTTGACGCTGGTTGATCGCCGCGGTCGCTTTGTGGATGCCGTAAACGACGCCACCTTCCCGCTGGCAGGCATGTTTGTAAAAGAAGCCTACCTCATCGACGAAGAAAAGGCCGAGGTTTTGGCCCTGCAGCAAGAAAAGCTCAAGGCCATCATTCCTAACCTGAGCAAATACCTGAGCGTCGACGAGCTCATCACCCTCAAACTGAAGCTCGAAAACCGGGCATTCAAAATAGAGAAGTACGAGCACAGCTACCCGCACTGCTGGCGCACCGACAAGCCCATTTTGTACTACCCGCTCGACAGCTGGTTCATCCGCACCACGGCCTACAAAGAGCGCATGGTAGAGCTCAACAAAACCATCAACTGGAAACCCGAAAGCACCGGTACGGGTCGTTTTGGCAACTGGCTCGAAAACCTGGTCGATTGGAACCTCAGCCGTTCGCGCTACTGGGGCACCCCGTTGCCCATTTGGCGCACCCAAGACGGACAAGAGAGCATCTGCATCGGCTCCATGGAAGAACTGCGCGCCGAAATGGACAAGGCACGGGCAGCCGGCATTGAAAATCCAGCCGAAATCACCGATTTGCACCGCCCGCAAGTAGATGAAATTGTGTTGCTGAGTCCCAGTGGTCAGCCTATGTACCGCGAAAGCGACCTCATCGACGTTTGGTTCGACTCAGGTGCTATGCCCTATGCCCAGTGGCACTATCCTTTCGAAAACCGCGACTTGATTGAAAGCGGCAAGGCTTTCCCGGCCGACTTCATTGCCGAAGGGGTAGACCAAACCCGCGGTTGGTTCTTCACCTTGCATGCTTTGGCGGTGATGCTGTTCGATTCGGTGGCTTTCAAAGCCGTGGTGAGTAACGGCTTGGTGCTCGACAAAGACGGCAACAAAATGTCGAAGCGCTTGGGCAACGCCATCGATCCGTTCAAAACCCTCGACCAATACGGCGCCGATGCCACACGTTGGTACATGGTGAGCAACTCACAGCCGTGGGACAACCTCAAATTCGACCTCGAAGGGGTGAAGGAAGTGCAGCGCAAGTTCTTCGGCACGCTTTACAACACCTACGGCTTCTTTGCCCTCTACGCCAACATCGACGCTTTCCGCTATGAGCAGGCCGATGTGCCCATGGCAGAGCGCCCCGAAATTGACCGCTGGGTGATTTCGCTGCTCAACAGCCTCATCATTGAGGTAGAAGAAGCCTATGCCAGTTACGAGCCTACCCGTGCTGCCCGTGCCATCCAGGAGTTTGTTGATGAGCACCTGAGCAACTGGTACGTACGTTTGTGTCGTCGCCGTTTTTGGCGCGGCGAACTCAATACCGACAAGTTGGCCGCCTACCAAACCCTTTACCGTTGTTTGGAAGTAATCAGCCAGCTAATGGCGCCCATTGCGCCCTTCTACTCCGACCGTTTGTTCCGCGACCTCAACGAAACCACAGGCAGGCAGTCGGCCGATTCGGTGCACTTAGCACTTTTCCCCAAGGCCGATGCAAAACTGATAGACAAAGCCCTCGAAAGCCGCATGCAATTGGCGCAAGACATCTGCTCGATGGTATTGTCGCTGCGCAAAAAAGAAAACATCCGCGTACGTCAGCCCCTCCAAAAGATTATGGTACCCGTGCTCGACCCGCAGCAGCAAGCCCAAATTGAAGCGGTTGCCGAGCTCATCATGAGTGAGGTGAACGTGAAAGAAATCGAGTTCCTAACCGACGGCAGTGGGGTGATTACCAAAAAAATCAAGCCCAATTTCAAAACTTTGGGGCCCAAGTATCCCAAGCAAATGAAAGGCATTGCTGCGGTATTGGCAGGCTTTACGCAGGCCCAAATAGCCGATTTGGAGCGAAACAATGGGTTGGAGTTGGATGTTGAAGGCACGTTATGCACCCTCACTCGTGAAGATGTGGACATTTTGTCGGAAGATATTCCCGGATGGTTAGTAGCTTCCGCCGGAAAATTAACCGTAGCGCTCGACATTACTGTTACTGAGGAGCTCAAAAACGAGGGCATTGCCCGAGAGTTGGTCAACCGCATCCAAAAACTGCGGAAAGACAGCGACTTTGAAGTAACCGACCGCATTTCGGTTAGGCTGGAAGATGATGAATTTGTTAAGGCAGCTGTACGTGAGTTTAAAGCGTATATTTGCGGCGAAATTCTGGCTACCGATTTGGAGTTGGTGAAAACGTTTGATGAGGAGCCTCAAGAAATAGAGGTCGACGAGCATACGTTAAGAATTGTGGTTAAACGATAAGGCCATGGAAAACAAAGTAGAAAAAACACGCTACAGCGACGAAGAACTCCAGGAGTTCAAGAAGCTCATCCTTGAGAAGCTCGAAGCCGCACGTTCGGAGTTCAAGTACTATCAGGAGCAACTCATGACCGCCAATGCCAATGGCACCGACGACACTTCGAACAGTTATGTAACGCTCGAAGAAGGTTCGGTAACCATGGACAAAGAGCATTATAGCCAGTTGGCATCGCGTCAACGCAAATTCATCGATCACCTCGAGAATGCGCTGATACGCATCGAAAACAAGACGTATGGCATTTGTCGCGAAACCGGCAAGCTCATTCCACGTGAGCGCTTGATGGCGGTTCCGCATGCCACCTTGTCGATGGAAGCCAAGTTGAAGCAATAAGCTTTACTGCTTGAAACAGTCGCTCATTCCCGCGCTCGTTATAGGCCTGGTTCTTTTGGTAGACCAGGCCTCTAAATTATTGGTCAAAACCCAAATGTTTTTGGGCGAGCACTTCAATGTGCTGGGCAAATACTTTCAAATTTATTTCATCGAGAACAACGGAATGGCCTTCGGCTATGAGTTTGGAGGCGATTACGGCAAACTATTTCTTACGCTTTTCCGCATCGCTGCTGTCATATTCCTGGGGGTAATGCTCAGCCGCATGGTCAAAAAGCCCGAAACCCCAAAAGGCGCCTTGGTATCATTATCGCTCATTTTGGCTGGTGCCTTGGGCAATATCATCGACTCGGTGTTTTATGGCGTTTTGTTCGGTTACGAATCGCTTTTCCATGGCCGGGTGGTCGACATGCTGTACTTCCCGCTTTATGAAGGCTTTCTGCCCGACTGGATTCCTTTCAAAGGAGGCGATTATTTTGTGTTCTTCCGGCCAGTATTTAACGTAGCAGACATGTCTATCTCTACCGGCGTAGGCATGTTGCTGGTTTGGCAAAACAGGTATTTTCCGCAGGTAGCTAAGAAGCCTGCTGAGCCTACAGAAACTGTTTGATTTTCCTTAAGGGTTTCAGCCAGCGTGTAAAGAAATAGGGCTTTAGTCCATTGACTTCCCAGGCTTTGCGGTCCATTTCATTGGCTTTCATCCGGTTTTTGAGATGTTTGTTGCTTACGCCACCAGCACGCATGTGGATGATGGTTTGAGGCAAATAACTGAGCCGAATCTGGTTTTTGTGAATGAAGCGCAACATGAGCTCGTAGTCGGCAGCGCTACCCATGTCGAGACGAAAACCACCGAGTTGGTCATAAATCTCCTTGCGTCCAAAAAAGGTTGGATGAGGTGGCATCCAGCCCCATAAGAAGCTGTTGTGACGGTACGAACCAGATTTCCAGCGCCGAACTATCCTATCTGTTTGATGTGTATCAACATAGTTCAGGTCGGCATACAGAGCATCAGGATTTTCCAGCGCAAATTTCTCAGCCACCAGCTTCAAAGCATCGTTTCGAGCATAAAAATCATCGGCATTGAGCAAGCCTATAATGTCTCCAGAGCAGCGTGCCAAGCCTTTGTTCATGGCGTCATAGAGTCCTTGGTCTTTCTCGCTCACCCAAACCACCTGCTTATGTTCTCGGGCATAGGCTTCAATCAAGGCAACGGTACCATCGGTAGAGCCACCATCCACCAAAATGTGCTGCAGTTCCACGCCGCTTTGTGCGGCAACCGATTGCAAGGTATCGGGCAAGGTGGCTACGCTGTTGTAGCAAACGGTAATGATGCTGATGGTTGGTAAACCCTTCATCGGAAGATTGTGCCTGTCAATTGAAGCGCCAAAGTTAGTCGCAGTTGTAGCTGCTGCCAAAGGCCCAATTTACTTTTATCGCTGGTGGTACTGGCATTTTTCCCATGGCGACGGTAAAGCACGAGTTTTTCAGGGATAAAAATAGTTTTATACCAAAGCGCGGCAACCAAGCCCAGCCAAATGTCGTGCATGCCAATGCGTTTTGGAAAGGGTAGGGCCTTGGTCAAAAGCTCGCGCCTAAAGCCCATGCAGCAACCGAGATAGCTGTTTCTGATGAAGTTTTTGACGAATCCAGCGCCACTGCCATGCTGCGCGAAAAAGCTGGGTACTTGCACGTTCAGTTTTTCATCAGTTACCATGCAATCATGAACTACGAGGACTTGTATTTGAAGGGAAGCAAGCATCAGGTTCATCTTACCTGGTAGCCAAACATCGTCTTGGTCAGATAATAAAATGTATGTTCCTTGTGCTGCTTTGAGGGCCTTTTCGAGATTGTACGATGGATTTCTTGAGGGAGTTTCCTGTATGACACGAATGCGCGGGTCTTGGAGCGATTGCAGCCAAATCAGGCTGTCGTCAGTGCTGCCATCATCACTTATAACCAACTCGTCGTTGGGCGCTAGCTGTTGTACAATACTCTCAACCTGCTCTTTGAGATAAGGCATGCCATTGAATATAGGCATACAAACACTGACCCGAATCATGAATTGTTGGTTTTAGGGTCGAATTCAGGTTTCAAACTGATCAATGCAATGGCCAACATGCCCAAACCCATGGGTGCATTGATAAAAGGATTCAAAAACGATATGGCAAACATAAATGCCGCGGCCATGAAAAACACAAAGGCGTCTTCTTCAAAGGGAATTTGCTTCAAACTCCTGCCCAAACGGCGGTAAAATCCACGCCACAAGGTGTAAAACAGTCCAAACCACACAGTCAAGCCCATGATGCCTTGCTTGTGGAAGATTTCTAGGTAGCTGATTTCCATATGCACTTGCCGCGATTCAGTGCCTTTGCCCAAACCATTTCCAATGAGTATGGAAGTAGGAGAAGCAGCATCAATGACTTCACCTACCTGAATAATACGGTCAATGATTGATGATTCGCGGTCTTCAAAACCCTGCGAAAACATATTGCCCAGCTTACGCTGCCAGTCTTTGAGCGGCTTGCGTTTGTAGGTTTCGCGACTGTTTTTTTGGAATTCAGCCAGCTCTGGGAAATTTTGGTTTGGCACTTGACTAACGTAAAGCCCAACACTCACAAGCGAGGTCAACATCAATACCACTGCTAACCAGCTAACCACATTTTTAGGATTGTAAAAAATGGTGTAAAGTAAATGAATGCCAAAAATAATCAACCAAAAGCCCCTGGTGAAGGTGAGCAACATGGCCAAATAAATGAGGAATACCCAAATAAACTTGCGGTAATAGGTCTTTTCTTGCAACCAAAAGAAGATGCCAATGGGTAAAAAGACAAAACCTTTATAGAAAAAGCCTAAGTTTCCTCTGAAACTCAATTCTTCGGTTGATAGTGCCCATAAATACATGCCCCAACCATATATGATGCCGGCTTTCCAAAGTATCAGAACCAGCAAATAAGCAACTGCCAATAGGGCCGAACTCCAGCGAAAGCACGACTTTACGATGTCTAAACGTTCTCCGCTATCAATGATTTGGGCATAAAAGAGCAAATTGGCCCAGTACAACAATGGCTTTACATCTGTGAATATGGCGCCAATAGGTGCATTATTGAGCCAACCGATGCCAGCCGATATTGCCGTTAGTCCAGCCAAGGCGCCAAACAATTTCCAGGTATAGCTGTCGGGACGCCAACTGCCACGCAAAACCGACCACCAAAGCACAGCTTGCGTTGCACCAAAAAGATACATTCTAAGCGTGAGTGGACCAATTTCAAACAATCGCCCTCCTCCTCCCACTAGCAATTCGGTGAGACTGATAACAAACAGAACGACCTTCCAGTCGGTGGTAGTTTTCTTCAAGGCGTTGGAAATTCTCGCCAAAATACGCGAAAAAACTGAAGTCGGCGGTACCTTACGCTCAACAGCAGCGCCCGCCAGGCAGCCCAAAACCAAAGCCATCCCCTGGGGCCGCCAGTTCGTGCAAAAGCCGCAGCATCGCGACAGTAATACCCAAATCGTTGAACGCGTTGCTTGAACTGGGCCTTTTCTATGCCCGAAAGGCTGTGGGTGAGTTCAAAATTGGCAAGTATTGCTGTGCGATTGCGCTTTTGGAACTTGTGCAAAAAGGCGAAATCGCTGAAATCGAGTTGCACTGTTGGTTCATGGCCTCCTGCTTCCAGGTAAGCATCGCGTCTGATGAGCATTCCGGCATTGATAGGCGCATTTTGCTCCAATGCAAACGCGCCTTCCTTCATGGGCGTATTCAACCAACCCCTGTGCCAGCGGTATTTGGCCGGCGACATCCATTTTTTTCCTGCTGGCACAGCAGGTACCAACAATGTCGCATTCGGAAATTTCTGAAGTGCTGCAGTATATTGCTCAAACCAATCGGCTGGAAATGCACTGTCTTGATCCAAAAGCAACAGCCAAGTACACCCATGCTGTTGCGCAACTTCGGCACCGCGGCAATAAGCAGCGCTAACTCCAGGATTGGTAGGATGGTGTTCATAACGCACTTCAGCTGCCGGACTTCCGCCTGCTGTGGGGCTGTTGTCAACCACCAGCCAATGCATCTCCCTGCCCGCAGCGGTAACCCTCAGGCTCTTCCAACTGCTGCTGTCGACAGCTTTTTGCTGGTAAACCACCAATACAGCTTGTATATGTGCAGCTTTCAACATGGTTAGAGGTGCAGGTAATTTCTTATTTGCCAATAGGCCCACCGCAATCCCGATATTTTGGCCAAGGGCCGGCTCAAAAGTTTTTGGGCGGCATCGAATTCACGTGCCAACACCAACTGACTGGCTTGTCCAACCAGTTGCCTGCTGAGGTACTGATACAGGGTTCTTTGACGCTCAAAAGGCAAATGCCGACCCGCTTTTTCAAGCCTTGCAATAAAAGGCCACTCTTTGCTTTCCACTTTTGCCTTGGTGGCCATGTCGGGAGCATCCTGGTAGTAAAAGGCCATGATAGTCGGGTCAAAAGCAACAGGATATTTCAGGGCAATGCGTGCCCACAAATCCTGGTCTTCGCCAATGCGCTCACCTTCGGCAAAATTGCCTACCGACTCCAATACCGATACTGGTAGCACCACCGAAGAAGCCGTAGCTACCATATCGCCTTGGCGTACTACATCAAAATAGTCGGGGAGCAGTCCTGCGCGAAAGCCTTCCAATCCACGATGGACTGGCGCTTTGTCGCCTACGACATAGCGGAATGTATATCCGGATGCATACCAACCTGCTTCAGGAAATTGCAGAATAAGGGCGTGCATAGCGGCCAAAAAGCCTGGAGCCCAGGCATCGTCGGCATCGAGCAAAGCAATGTGGCTGCCCGTAGCGGCCTTGATACCGGCATTTCGTGCTGCCGACACGCCCATATTGGCCTGCTCAATCAAGCTGATGCGGCTGTCTTGAAATGCCTTTACCCTATCGGCGCTGTCATCGGTACTGCCGTTATCAACCACAATGATTTCATGTGCCGGTAACTGCTGGTTCAAGACGCTTGCAAGCGTTCGTTCGATGGTGGCCGCCTTATTGTAGAGCGGAATTACGATCGAAAAGCGGACTTCAGACATTCCACACCTCCTTTGCGGCTTGACGGTAATGGCTGCCTTTGCCCATCAACCAGCGGCTGCCGTAAAACAGGCTGAGCAACACCCGGCAATACACCGAAGCCCAATGCCCATATACTTTTTGATAGTACAGGACCCTGCTTTTTTCAAATATTTTGATTTTCTCTATCCCTGTTTTATGGTCGCTTGTACCTACATGATGCAGCAAAGTAGGCGCCGGTAAAAGCACCCGTTTGAGTCCAAGTTGCTGAAGTCGGTATTGCCATTCGGTTTCCTCATAATACAAGAAGAATTCAGGGTCAAATCCGCCTGTTACTGCCCAATATCGCCTGGGTACAAACAAATCGGCGCCAGATATATAATCTACTTCACTGTATGTTGGGTGCCATTTTTTGCGCAAACGATGGGGGAATACCCTGCCCGGCAGTAACAGTTCAAGGGTAATGCTGAGCAAGCCCGGGAAATTGCCCGCAGTTACTTCGGGTTGGCCGGTGGCATTCACCACCGGAAAGCCCGCCACGCCAACGCCAACGGCCTCGTCCGAACTAAAAAAGGCCAATCCAGTGCCCATGAGGTCGCCATGGATTTCGGTGTCGGGATTTAAAAAAAACAGGTACTGCCCTTTGGCTGCTGCTGCACCCAGATTATTGGCCCTTCCAAAGCCCAAATTGCTTCCCGCTTGGATGTAATGAACCCAAGGATAATGTGCATCGAGCCAGTCCTTAACCCCGTCGGTGGATGCATTATCCACCACCAAAACTTCATCGCGTCCTTTTTGCAGATAAGTCACCAGGTGCTCCATGCAAGGTTTGAGTACCTCGAGGTTGTTGTAAACTACCAAGATAATGCTGATTTGGGGGTAGGGGTAGTTCATATGCGTTTCCTCCACAAGGATAGGGAACGATAACGCCATTCGGTGCCCAAAAGTAAGCCAGCGGCAATACAAGCCTCGGCCAAAACCACCGAGATGCCAGTACCCAAGGCTCCGAGTGGAGGGGCCAGGATCAAATTGCTGCCAATACCGAGCGCTGCTGCCAAGAGCAGTACACGTGCATACCAGGCCTGATGATGATGTGCCAAAAGCAACTGATAAGGCGCCAGATTAATAGCAACTAGGAGCGGAATGGGTGCCATCCAGTGCAAAAGCTGAACTGCTTCAGGCATGGCCTCGCCTGTAACCAGGTACAGCAGGGGTTGCGCCAACAGTGCCATGGTCAATGCCCCAAAACCAACCGCAGGCAAGAGCAAACGTTGTATTTTCTGCAAAAAAACCTGTAAGGCCGAAGTATCCTGAGAAGCCATTTGACTTACCCGCGGAAAAATTACGGCAAACAAGCTGCTGAGCCCCAAACGAAAAGCCAAGATGAGTTTTTCAACCGCAGCATAAACGCCTAAGGCCCTGTCGCCAGCGAAAAATCCAAGAATGAGCAGGGCACTGTGGGTGTACAATGTGATGCTGAACGAACTGATAAAAACAGACCAACCTTGTGTAAGGCTCTCTTGTATGGCGCTCCAACCAGGCCAGGCGTAGCGCAAGCCATACCGCTTTTTTACCCACCACAAACCCAGCAGACCGGTTGCAAAGGCTGTGCCCGCATTTAACATGGCTACCAACAATACATCATCAGGTTCGTGTACCAACAAGACCACCAAGAGGGCATAACTTGCCCGGTTCACAAGATTAAACCATGCCAGAGGCCCAAAAGCCTCCATCCCTTGCAGCAGCCATGTGGGCAGCAGCATATTGGCAGGAATCAACAAAAAGCTGGCTGCAAGTATATACCGGAGTTCCCACCATTTGGGGATCAAAGAGGTACAAACCAAAAGCACCAACCCAAGTGCCAACATCAACATGCATTGCAAAGTCCATTTGGTGCTGAAAAGCTCAGAAAGTTTTGCTGGTGTTTGCCTGTGAACGGCTACATCGCGGGTGCCAGTGAGGGTGAGGCCATAGTCAACAATCACTACCCCAAAGTGAACAATCGCCAGGGCGTAATTCAAACGGCCAAATGGCGCTATGCCCAGCGCGCGAATCAGGTATGGGAGCACAGCCAACGGCAGCAAAACTTGTATAGCCTGCACCATCGACATCGAGAAAAGATGTTTGAGCAATCGGCTTTGTATCCAGGGAGGTAGTGGCAATGCTGAGGTTTTCGATTGCAAACTTATCATTTTTTCTGGCGATGACCGGTAAGGACTCAGCCTCCCACGATACTTTGACTTTCAGCGATGCGCGTAGCCGTATTTTGTACTATTTTCGTAGCCTATGGATGTAGCCCTCATGGTTTTAGCCTTTGCGCTGGTGCTGGCTGGTATTGCGGGAAGCTTTTTGCCAGTTTTGCCCGGACCCCCACTTGCCTTTTTGGGGCTTGCAGTCTTGTGGTTTTCATCGGCCTACCAACCCGATCCTCAGCAACTGGGCATACACCTTGCAGCTGCTTCGGCCATAACCGCCCTCGACTATTACGTGCCCATTTGGGGCACCAAAAGGTTTGGCGGCACAAAAGCAGGCAGCCGGGGAGCTACCATCGGCTTGCTTATTGGCCTGTTTTTAGGACCAATGGGTATTGTATTTGGTCCTTTTGTTGGTGCCCTCCTGGGTGAGCTCAGTGCGGGGTCTCCCCAAAATCAAGCCGTGAAGGCCGCATTCGGGGCTTTTTTAGGTTTCGTTGCAGGAGTATTGATGAAATTGGCATATGGGTTGGTAGTGCTTTATCAGCTTTTTCAATTACTTTAGATTTTTTGGTACAATCCTTGTCATGGCCGTATTGCCCCAATGAACCCCCTTATGCTAATTTTGGTCTCGCCATGAAAGCTTTATATATCATCAGTATTTTCCTTGGTTTTACCCTATTGTCGGCCTGCTCACCAAGCCGTACATACACTAAAAAAGCCGTAAAAATGGCAGAAGCGGGCTTGCACGACGAAGCCAGTCTTTTGTATATGCAAGCACTTGGCCACGACCGTACCCATGTAGATGCCCGAATAGGGCTCAAGGCTTCCGGACAAACGGCCTTAAATGCCTACCTCGATCGCTTTTTTCGGGCACATGGCCAGCAACAATACAAAGAGTCGGTGTACGCTTACCGCAAAGCAGAAGGCTTTTACAACGATGTGAGCGCCTTCAATATTGAACTTGAATTTCCACCTTACTACAAACAGTATTACGAAGAGGACCTTGAGGCATACTTGAACCAGTTGTATGCAGAAGGCACCGAGCTCATGGCTGCACAACGCTTCAAAGATTCTGAAAGCCGGTTCAGAGAGATCAATACGCTAAAACCAGGCTATAAAGATGTGAGCAATCTGAAGAAGATGTCGATCATCATTCCAGCTTATGAAGCGGGCAAACAGCAATTCGAAGCCGGGAATTATCGAAAGGCTTATGGGCAGTTTGAGGAGGTCTTCAAGCTCGATCCACAATTCAAAGATGTGGCAGAATTGCGGCGTGTTTCCAAAGAAAGAGCCACACTCACAGTAGCTGTCATGCCCTTTGAAAACAGCAATGCATATTCTTTCAGCACCAATATTACCAGCTTTATCATCAGCGATTTGGCACGAGCCAACAATGAGTTTATTGTGTTAATCGACCGTGAGCACACCGAAAAAATCATTCGAGAGCAGAAAATCAGCTTGCAGTTCGATGAAAAGAGCAATACAGCCTTGCGTGCAGGTGAATTGATGGGGGCTCGTTTGATCCTCACTGGCAGGGTGCTCGACATGGGCATTCAAAATCCAAACATGCGTTCGCAAGAGCGCACTGGCTACGAATCCTACCAAGAAAAGGTGTACAATGTTGAAAAGAAGCGGATGGAAAACGTTACGCGCTACCGCAAAGTAATGTACACCGAATTCAGCGGCAGCAGCGGGGTTCGCATGAAAATCCAATACCAGCTCATTTCAGCAGAAACCGGAACCATCTTGCTTTCCGACGTATTTGAGGCCAATGAAGCCGATGAAGTGCGCTATATCAGTTATGAGGGCAACGCCCGTAATCTTTTTGCCGGAACCTGGCGTTCACGCAATGAACCTCATCCAAGCGACAGGGTGTACACCTCCTTCAGCCAAAAACAAGAAGTGGATCAGATGCTTAAAGGCAAACGGGATTTCCGCCCCATGAACGATATGCTGGTAGATTTGCAAGCAGGTTTGAGCGGACGGGTTGCCAATCAAATACTTCAATACGAAATCCAAAGAGCCCAATGAAAGCACTGATTTTTGTGTTGGGCTTGACCGTGCTCATTGCTTGCAGTCCGAAAACCAAGCAAGCTGCTCAGCAGCCCGAGCAACGTCCTGCATGGGTGATGCAGCGGCCCATTGAGCCTGGATATTATGTGGGCATTGGCGTTGTGCGCAAAATGGGTGCGGGATTCGATTATCTGGAGCAGGCTAAAAAGAATGCCTTAAATGATCTGGTTTCACAAATCCAGGTAAATGTACAGGCCAACAGCATACAGTCACAATTGGAACGTAACAGGGTCTTTAGCGACGAATTCAGGTCCTTTACCCGTTTGTCATCAAACGTGGACATTGAAGATTTTGAAACGGTAGCTACTTGGCAGAATGAGCAAGAGTATTGGGTATATTATCGACTGTCGGTAGCCGAATATCAGCTGCAAAAGGAAAAGCGGATGCAGCAAGCCATTGCACAGAGCATGGATGCATTGGGGCGTGCCGCTGAGGCAGAAAGTGAAGGCAATTTGGTTGGCGCCTATGATTTTTACTTCCGTGCCTTTGAAGCGGTTAAAGCCTATACTGGCGATCCACTTGCCTATATCGAAGCAGGCCGACAACGGTTTTTAGGCAATGATTTGTTGGAGTCGGTAAATCGTTTGTCGCGGAACATCGCCATCCGGGTAAATGTATCGAATTTGCAAGTGAAGCCAGGCAGCCCCATCAACCAAGAATTGGTGGTAACGGTCTCACATCCCCGCATCAATGGGAAACCCATTCGTAATTTTCCGCTAAGCGTGCAATTTACCCAAGGTGCTGGCACAATAGTTGGTAACACCACCACCGATGAAAATGGAGTGTGCAGATTGCGCATTTCAGGCATCACTGCACGAGACGCGTTGCAGGAAATCACCATTCTGCCCGACATGCAGATGCTCACCCGCAACGACAAAACCAGACAAATGTGGTTGCAGGTGATCGATCCACAAGCGCTGCCGCGTGAAAAAATCATCCTTGAGGTCAGCAAGCCTATGGTATTGTTGCTGGCCGATGAGAAGCAATTTGGGCAAGTGAGAAGCACGTCAGTGCTTGAAGCTGCCACACGCCAACGCTTGCAACGCGATGGAATCAGGTTTAGCGACAAGCCCGAATCAACAGATTACCGGCTGGTTTTGCAATCAGATGTTCGTCAAGGTCCGGTGAGTAACGGAATGTATACCGCCCTACTTGATGTGAAGCTGGTCCTCACCGACGCTGCAGGCCAGGAAAAGTACAGCAAAGTACTCAGCAGTGTACGTGGCGTTCAGCTCGACTTCAATCGGGCGGCAGAGGCGGCATACCGCCGGGCTGCCGAAGATTTGGAGTTAACTGTTTTGCCTGCCATGCTCCAAGTAATGTATAACTATTAACCTTTAATACTTAATTACCATGAAAAGCAACATCCTCCTCCGCAGCAGCCTTGTTGTAATGGCCTTTGCCCTTGCATTGGGAAGTACCTCTTGTAAGTCCAAAAAGAAGGCTGAGCAAGTCATCACTCCCTCTTCTGAAGGTGAAATTGAAGTAAAACTGTACTGTTCAGGTTCAGAGTATTTCAGCACCAAAGATGCTTTCCGTGCCAATGCCGTTGGTGAGAGCATGGACCAAAACACATCGAAGCGCAAAGCCTTGAATGAGGCCAGAACACAATTGGCTTCGTCCATTCAAACCACAATCAAAGCCACTACCGACAATTATGTGAATTCGCGTGAATTCAACAACAAAGAAGAAGTATTGGAGCGATTTGAGTCCTTAAGCCGTGAAGTAGTAAACCAAGAGCTTAATGGCACCCGCACCATTTGTGAGCGTCTCACCAAAACACCGCAAGGAACATTCAAAACCTACATAGCCATAGAATTGGCAGCTGAGGACATGTTTAAAAAGGTAAGCGAGCGTTTGAGCAAAGACGAGCGTTTGCGCATCGATTACGATTATGAGAAATTTAAAGAGACTTTTGACAAGGAAATGGAAAAGCTTGAAAAAAGCCGTCCTTAAAGAAAATTGCAATTTCTAGAAAAGCAGCCAATTGGCTGCTTTTATTTTTTGTATCATTACGCCTCTATTGAGCATTAAGCATGCGGCGCACATGGATATTATTGCTGGGTTTTGTTTTGATTGCACTTGGTGCTGTTGGTCAAAATGATTTGGCTGCATGCGAAGAGGAATAACGACGCGAGTTGGGCGACCTGGAAGATACTGATAGCATGCGCCTGTGTCTTGGGTATTTTGGTTGTTTGAACAATGCGAATCCCGATTTAGCGCGCCAAGAGTTGCTTGCGCTCATTCAAAAACCTGCTTTAAAGGCAAGTCCGGATGTTTATTTCGATGCCAAAGTCCATTTGGGTGCCGTATTGGTCAATCAGTCGGAATTTGATGAGGCCTTGCAAATTTTTAACGAGGTGTAACTTTGAGCCAAGGCCAACAACAATCACTACCGCATGAGTTTGCCCCGTATGAACGCGGGAATTATTCACCGGAAGAGGTCGGCATTTGGGTCTTCTATGGAGGCGTATGTACAATCACTTGGACATGCCAGAGATGGAAATCATGAAAGACTGATTGCCACTATTTTGCAAAACATGGGCTCATTGGCCAATTCAACCGAGCAGTATGAGCAAGCCAAGGCCTACTTACGAGAGAGCATGATGCTCAATACCAAATTGAAGAATGAGCGTGGAAAGGCAGGCGCATTGGCTAATTTGGGTATTAGTTTAAAGTCACAAGGCAAAACAGATTCAGCGGTGGCGCTATACACCGAAGCGGCCAATGCATTCAAGCAGTTGAATGATAAGGTGAATCAAGCCAAGATGCATTCCAACATTGGGCAGTTACACATGGCAACTGGCGCATATGATGAGGCGCTACGTCAATTGAATGTAGCCATCGACATGATGGAGGAGCAAAAGAATTACAATGATTTGGTGAATACCCTCAACGCCAAATCGCAATTGTTGAACAAGCAGGGTTTGTACAAGGCAGCTATCACAACCAGCAAGCGGGCCATTTTATTGGCAGAAAAGCAGGGATACTTATTGGGTGTGCAAAACGCGTATCAATATTTATCAGAAGCGTAGGTGGGCAACGATCAAAATGAAGAGGCGTTGGCATCGGTAAAAAACATGCAAAAATATACCGATTCTATCAGAAGGCAGGAGCAGGATAGCCTTTTGCTGGGGATGCAGACGCGTTATGAATCGGAAAAGAAAGACCTGGAGATTGCAGCCAAGGACGAGCGATTGTCGCTGCAAGCAGAAAAAATCCGCTATAACTATGGGATAGCTGCTTTGCTGGTGTTGTTGTTGCTCGTGTTGCTTTTCAATTTATGGCGAAGAAGATACTACCACAATCGGCTTAAAACCCAACACCGCTTGCTGGAGATTCAGAATGAAGAGCTCACACAGCTGGCTGCATCCAAGGACAGGATGTTAACCATAGTATCACACGATGTTCGCAACCCTTTGGCCGGATTAAAATCTATGTTGGCTTTGCAATCATCGGGAGCCATCACCCAAGAGGAGTTTAGCGAATGGAATGCCGATGTTACGCATCGTATTGACAGTGCCTTGGGAATGTTGCACAATCTTTTGGAGTGGTCGAAATTGGAATATATTGGTTTAAAGCCTTTTAAAGAGCGCGTTGATTTGCAGTTGTTCATGCGTGAAGTGATTGAACAAGTGCAATATCAGGCATCTTTCAAAAGCGTAAACCTGAAGTGGGAGGTAGAGCCTGGCATTACCGTGTTTACCGACAGGCATATGCTCAGGACGAGTGTGTATAACGTGATGAGCAATGCCATTAAATTCTCGAATAAGGGTGACGCTGTCTGGGTTTTAGGAAAATCTACGCCCTACGGAACAAGCATCGAAGTGATAGATCAAGGAGTGGGCATGGATGCTGCCACTGTGCAAAGGCTGGAATCTCCAAAGGTCAATTTTTCGACTTTTGGCACCGAAAATGAAAAGGGATCGGGTGTAGGCTTAGTGCTGGTAAAGGAAATGTTGCAACTCATGGGGGCGCGGCTCGAAATTAAAAGCAAAGTGGGGGAAGGCAGCACATTTCGCATCATTATGCCTGAATAAGGCTATTTTTGTGCATGCAAGAGCAAGTTCAGCTGGTATTTGGCATTATTGACAACAACCTCGTGATTTCCCCCGAAACCGAGGCACAAGCTTTGGCCCGCAAATGGTATGCAATTAGGCACGCTAAAACCTGGCAAGATTTTATTGATTTTACTTCGGAAGAGGTTTTTCACCAGCTCGTATATGAGATTTTGGAGGTGTTGGAACTGACGGATTTGTATCCGAATTACCTCATGGGTGAAGATTTGAGCAATTATATTTCGGATTTACACTTGCCACAACCTGAAGACCCTTTCACCACAGATGTATTGCCTGGTTTTGAAGAAGGCACCTATATGCCCATACCTTCACAAGAAATCATCAGTTGGTTGCCAGAAGAATTGCAGGAAAATCTAGGACAGTTTGATCACCATCCTGTTTTTGAATTTGTTTACCGCATTGATCCAGCCCATGAATCCATGGTAGTGCAATCGTTGGAAGCAGCCGGCTTTCGCATCAAATGCAATCAGGAATTGATGGAGCAAGCCTTTGGTCTGGATTAGGCCTTTTTTCGGTTTACCCCTTGCAGTGTGAGCCATGCCAACAAAATAAAACATGCCGAACCAAATATGGGCATACGGATGTCATACCCCACCAAAAAGCCGCCTATGAGCGGCGGTAGCAATTGGGCGAAGGCATTCACGCTTTGGTTGATTCCTAAAATTTCGCCTTGTATATCGTTGCCTGCAATATTTGATACTGTGGCGGTGATGTTTGGGCTTGTTAGGCCTTGAAAAATACTGACGAAAGGAAGTACGACAAATAATTGCCAACTTACTTGAGGGAGCAAGAGTGCCAGCATGGCGGTTGCCAGCAAAACAAGGCTAAAGCGTAGGGTGCTGGTAGGCGAAAAACGACGCGAAATGGGTCTGATGATGCCCCCTTGCGTTAAGGCAATCCATATACCCATGTATGCAAATAGTTTTCCAATATCGGCTTGACTATAGGCAAAAACCTCAATCAGGTAAACCTGAATGAATTGGGTAAAAAAGGTAAAGCCAAAGATGAAAAGAAACGAAACCAAAAATACCACCCGCAACTGTGGGTGGGTAAATGCGGTTTGAAGGTTGCGCATACCGGTGGTCAAACTAAGTTGTCGGTTTACTTTCTGACCAATGGTTTCAGAAAATCTAAAGGCAATGAGGAAAAGATTCAAGCAACTCAGCAAAGCAGCAACCCAAAAGGGAGTAGCATAGGTAAACCAGCTAACCAAAGTGTTGTCGGCCAATTGCCCACCCATGAAAGGACCGATGACAAAGCCCATTCCAAAAGCTGCGCCTACCATGCCAAAGTTTCTACTTTTTTCTTCCGGTTTACTGATATCGGCTATGGCCGAATATATAACCGCTAGGTTTCCCGCGCAAAAACCGTTGAGCATTCGACCAGCAAAAAGCAGGACTGGCAAACCGAATTCGATGCCAGTTGCCAAAATCACATAGCCAATGGCAGTTCCTGCAATGGAAGTAAAAAGCACTTTTTTTCTGCCAAATCTATCGCTCAGCGTTCCAAGCAAACTTGAGCCAAAAAACTGCATGAATGAAAAACTCGAAATGAGTACACCCATGAGCACTGTACGCTGACCAAAGCTGTAATCATCGGGTAACAAATGATGGCCTGCATCCAAAAAAAGAGGTGCAATGATGGGGATGATGATCCCTACACCCAATAAATCGAGAAAGGTGGTGAAAAACACCACCCCCATCTGGCTACGCGGTTTGGCCATTTTCAATTGAAGGTGGCCAATACGGTTTCACCGCCGCGAACCTTGTCGCCAATATTCACATTCACTTTGGTACCAGGAGGCAAATAAATATCGATGCGGCTTCCAAACTTGATAAAGCCATATTCTTCGCCTTGCTTCACCTGATCGCCTTCTTGGATGTACCAGCGGATACGACGTGCCAAGGCTCCAGCAATTTGACGGTACAGCACAGGAATGCCTGCTTCATTTTCAACCACCACAGTGGTGCGTTCATTGAGGGTAGATGACTTAGGGTGCCAGGCTACCAGATAATCGCCCGGGTGGTATTTGAAATATTTGACAACACCTGTTACTGGATTTCGGTTGACATGCACATTTACAGGCGACATGAAAATAGACAACTGCAAGCGTTTGCCTTTGAAATATTCGGGTTCTTCAACGTCCTCAATGATCACCATCTTGCCATCGGCAGGTGCGATAACGTGCTTGGGGTTGATGATGGTTTGGCGGCTTGGATTGCGAAAAAATTGAACAATCAATACCACGAATGCCAAAATGAACACATAGCTGATGCTCGACCAAAGTTTGTATTGGCCTAAATAGTGTTGTGTTAACCATCCAAGGATACCGGCAATCACCAAGGTGCCGGCAATGATGGTATATCCTTCACGATGAATCATAAATAAAAGAGCCGCGATTTTGTCGCGGCTCAAATTTCGTGTTTTGAAGTGAATTTCTTGCATCAAATACCACCACGCAACTGGGTTACTTGTGCCACTTTGTCGATGGCAACAATGTAAGCGGCTATCCGCAGGTTGCAATTGTATTTCAATGATGTTTGATATACGCTTTCAAAAGCTTCTTTCATGTTGCGGTCGGCACGACGATTTACGCGCTCTTCTGTCCAGAAATAGCCCAAACGGTTTTGTACCCATTCAAAATAGGATACGGTTACACCACCAGCATTGGCCAAAATGTCGGGTACCACCATTACACCCTTTTCGTTCAAAATTTCATCGGCAGATGCAGCAACAGGCCCATTTGCGCCTTCAACGATCAATTTAGCTTTGATATTGGCTGCATTGTGTTTGGTGATTTGGTCTTCCATGGCGGCTGGTACCAGCACATCAACATCGAGTTCAAGCAATTGTGAATTGCTGATTTTTTCAGCACCAGGAAAGCCTTCAAGTTGGTTGCCATGGGCTTGGCTAAAAGCAATGGCTTCTGATACGTTGATGCCATTGGGATTGTAATATCCGCCGGTTACATCGCTGATGGCAACAATTTTCAAACCTTGCTGTTCAATGAGCTTGGCCGAAATAGAGCCTACGTTTCCGAAGCCTTGTACGGCACAAGTTGATTTGAATGGATTTAATCCCATTTTCAGCATGGCTGAACGGGTTGCCACCATTACACCGCGACCAGTGGCTTCTACGCGGCCTTTGGAACCGCCCATTACCAAGGGCTTGCCGGTTACAACGGCCGGACTGCTGTAGCCAACAAGTTTTGAATATTGGTCCATCAACCAAGCCATTTCGCGTGGGCCAGTGCCCATATCGGGAGCGGGAATATCTTTTTCAGGGCCAAATACATCAATCATGGCGCGGGTATATGCACGTGTGAGGCGCTCGAGTTCACCTACCGACATTTTGCGTGGGTCACACTTGATGCCGCCCTTACCACCTCCGAAGGGAATGTTAGAAACAGCGCATTTCCAAGTCATCCAAGCAGCGAGGGCCTTCACTTCGTCGAGATGAACATCCATCGAATAGCGGATACCACCTTTGGCAGGTCCCAGATTGATGTTGTGCACCACACGGAAACCCTCGAATACTTCGATGCGGCCATCGTCCATGGTTACGGGTAAACTTACAATCACTTGCTTGGCAGGTGACTTAAGTACGTTGTACAGTCCTTCACTCAAGTTGAGCAGTTTGGCGGCGACGTCAAAGCGCGACATCATGGAATCGAAGGGATTCTCCGCGGGCTTGATGATTTCAGCAGTTGCTGACATGGTAAGTTTTTTGGTGGATGATTAAGAAATCGTTAAAAAACAGCTCAAAGTTAACCATTTGGTTAAGCGGTTTGCCTGAGAGGCATAAATTTTTATGAAAACCTAAATGTTTGATAATCAGGCTACCACACTTGGATGATGCGAATATAGGCATAAACCATGGGGGCTGACAGGATCAAAGAGTCGAAGCGGTCGAGTACGCCACCATGGCCGGGCAATAAACTGCCCGAGTCTTTGCGTTCAAAACTCCGTTTCAGCAACGATTCAATCAAGTCGCCATAAATGCCACTCACCGATACAATGGCTGCAATGACCAACCAGTCGATGTGGTTAAATGTATCGAAGGCTGGCGCAACACCAAACCAAGCCAATAGCATGGCTGCCAGGATGCCGCCCAAGCTTCCTTCGATGGTTTTGTTGGGCGAAATGCGTTCGAACAATTTGGTTCTTCCAATGAGTCGGCCTACAACATAGGCGCCTGAATCGCTCACCCATAGAAAAAGGAAAATGCCTAAAATGAGTTCGTAATTGTAAAAACCAAATGGCCAAAAGGCCATGTAATTAAGCAAGGCAAAAGGCAATGTAATATAAATAAGGCCCAAAACGGTTAGCCCAATATTCTCAAAAGGGCGTTTGCGGTTTTTGTACAATTCAACAAGAAAAAACCAAGCGCAAACAGGAATAAGTAATTCAAGCCATTCAAAGGCAATGATTTCGGCTGCTGTAAGTGCGCAAAGGGCATAAACCACCGAACCGGCAAACAACGAACTCACATAGTCGCGTTTTTTTACTTTGGGGGCAGCCATTCTGTAAAATTCATACAAGCCTACCAGGCTGATGAAAAGAAACAGCAGGCTGAAATAATAGAACCCGCCCAACAAGCTTAGGATGATGAGGCCTGTAAGCACAGTCCCAGTAATGATGCGTTGGGTAAGGTTATTCATGGTCATTTTCTTTGGCCAGCAAAAGCGCCTCTGCAGTTTGTTGATCTTGGGTTGGGACCATTACACGGACCACACCAAATACCTGATAAGACGAATCTTGCTGATTGAGCACAATCGCTGGCACTCCGTTTTCTTCGAGGTACAATCGATTTAAATCAGCTTGCCATGGCAAGTTGCTCTCAAAAACGCAAACCCAGTCGCTCAAAATGTTTGTTTAGGTCTCAGGCGGTAAACGAACCACATGAACAAAGATGTGAAGCCGATGCTGACAACAACCGACCATAGGGGCAATTGCATCAACCAGTCCTCTCCGTTGGGTAACCAGCCATTTTTCGTGGCATGCTCACCGAATAGGGCCATTGCATTGTTCAACAGGTGCCCAAAGATAGCAGGGAAAAGGCTTCCCGACCAAACCACCAAATAGCCGAAGCCTGCCCCCAGCAATAAGCGAGGCAAAAAACCGAACCATTGCATGTGAATGGCGCTAAAAAGCACTGCAGCAGTCCAAATGGCAATGTGGTGGTTCCCGCTTGCTTGACCCAATATGCGTTGTAGAAGTCCTCTGAAAATGAGCTCTTCGCCAAATGCGGGTAGCACCACCAGAATCAATAGGTTGATGGCTAAGGCCCATGCGCCTGGAGTTTGAAGCAAAAGGCCGATGGTGGCTGCTGCTTTTTCTTCCTGCATCTTCCAACTTTCTTCGAGTTCTGCCCATCCTGTCGGCAAGCTCATCTGCTGGTTGAGGGCATAAATGGCATAAATCAAAGGAAGGGAAACCAGCATCAGCAAGAGCACATATCCATACACCCGAACATTTTTGGCGTTAGCCAGTCCCAATGGAGCCCAAGACGTATCAAAATCCCAATAATAAGCAAAGATGAGCCCGGGAATAACAAAAGCGCCCAGGGCAGAAAGTCCTTGCAGGTACCAGATAAATGGTACCAGTGCAGGGTCGGCGGGTGTATCGTTCAGCAGGCTGTTGATGTCGAAGTTGCCCAACCAAGGAGCTGTACTGAGCGCAAGGTAGGCAAACAGGCCTCCCGACATGAGGCAAAGCATCAGTAAAAGTAACAGTTGCAGAAAGGGAGGATGCTCGCGCAAGGGCTTATCGAACAGCATTTTGCTATTTTTTGCGTAAATTTACATGTTTTTATGGGCACCGTACGAATAGGCGACTTGGATTTGGGCGAATTTCCGCTCTTGTTGGCACCGATGGAAGATGTGAGCGACCCTCCTTTTCGGGCGGTATGCAAAGCCAATGGGGCTGACCTGATGTATACCGAGTTTATTTCGTCGGAAGGGCTGATTCGCGACGCGCGCAAGAGTGTGCAAAAGCTGGATATCTACGACGATGAGCGCCCAATGGGCATCCAAATTTTTGGAGGAGAGTTGGAGCCGATGGTTCAAGCCATCGACAAGGTTGCCGAAGCCAAACCGAATCTCATCGACATCAATTATGGTTGTCCGGTAAAACAAGTGGTATGCAAAGAGGCGGGTTCGGGCATGTTACGCAACTTGCCAAAATTGCTCAAAATCACCGAGGCCATGGTAAAGCGAAGCCCTTTGCCCATTACGGTAAAAACCCGTTTGGGTTGGGACGACCAAAGCAAACAGGTAGTTTACCTGGCTGAGGCCTTGCAAGACATTGGTGTACAAGCCATTGCCATTCACGGACGAACGCGGGTGCAGATGTACAAGGGAGAAGCTGATTGGACGTTGATTGGTGAGGTGAAGAACAATCCCCGCATGCATATACCTGTTTTTGGCAACGGCGACATTGATAGCCCTGAGAAGGCCGTGCTGTATAAAAACCGATACGGTGTAGATGGTATCATGATTGGCCGTGCGGCTATTGGATATCCTTGGATTTTTCGGGAAATCAAGCATTTTATGGCTACCGGACAGCACCTGGCTGCTCCTACAACGGCTGAGCGAATAGATGTGGCCTTGCGCCATTTTAACAGGTCGTTGGAATGGAAAGGCGAAAAGTTGGGCATGCTGGAAATGCGTCGGCATTACACCAATTATTTCAAGGGGTATCCGAATTTCAAGGAAATCAGGATGCAGTTGGTGAATAGCCTCGACCCAAAAGAGATCAGGCAGTTATTGCAGCAAGTTGAGCAGGTGTATGCCGATTACGTTCCGCAGGTAGTGAGGGGATTGGGAGAGGTGAATTATGCCGGATGTGATTGACGCAAGGCATCGTTGAAGGTAAGCCCGGCAATGGAACGACGCTTCTGTAGGCACAATTGCCACCAAAGTCGGAAGCCGGGATCCATGATTTCTATGCTTTTGCCGAAACGATCGATGATTTCTTTTTCTTCCAGGCCTTGCAAGGCACGTGTTACATTGGCCGAGCTGTTTAACCTGTAATCGCGGAGGAAAACATGTGAGTTCATGGGCCGGGGATCACCCGAAACGAGGGCGTGCATGAGGTTAATTTGCATGTTGGAAAGACTTTCGAACATGCGCTGGTAAAACGGAAGGCCTTGGCCAATGAGCTCACGCATGGCCAAGTCAAGGCTTTGGAGCGTGACTGCCTTTTCGGTATGGTTGAGCAGCATAAATGCAAATTGCTGCACATAATAAGGATGGTTGAGCATGAGCTCAATGACCGCATCTGCTTGGTCGGGTGTGATGCTTTTGCCTTGTTGTTCAAATCCTTGAAGCAAGTGGTTCCTGAATTCTGGTGCAGGAATTTTGTCGAGATAAATGACCTGTCCGAATTTGTAGAACGGAAATGATTGTTTTTGAAAAAGCTGGGACAGCATGTGTCGTTTGCTGCCGTAAAGCAAATAGCTCACATTTTTATGTCTTTGCCAGTGTGAGCGCAATAATTTCTGAAACGGAAGTGATTCACTTAGGTGTTCGATGTTTTGGAATTCATCGATACAAAGCACAAGACGGATATTTTTTTCGGATGCTATTTTTTCCGGGAGGTCGAGCAGAGCATGTTTATCGATTGGTTGCATGCTAAAATCGAAATCAATGCCCAATTCTTGATCGGGGTATTGCCCTAGGCTTATGCGTGGTGAAATGCTGCTTGCCCACTTGCGCAGATTGTCGATGGCATGTTCTATTTTGGTATGGGTGGCATTGATCACCGAGCGGCTGAGGATTTCAAAGAATTCGTTTTCCTCGCGCATGCTGAACAAATCTATTTGACAAAACACCAAATCGGGCCTTTTGTAACGCCTGGCCAACTCATTCACCATGGAACTTTTGCCCCAACGGCGAGGTGCAATGAGTACGGTGTGAATGCCTTGAGATAGATTACGATGTAACAGTTCCAGATCTCTTTTGCGGTTTACAAAGCTGTGGCTGTCCATCAAATGCCCAAACTGAAAAGACACTTTTTGCATCATCAAATTTATGAAACAAAAATGTTTGAAACAAAAATGTTTGAAACAAAAATGTTTCTAACGTAATGAGCTATAATTCATAGAGTTCGATGGGCAATCCATCGGGATCGCGCAAAAAGGTAAAGCGTTTTTTGGTTAGCTCATCGATGCGAATTGGTTCGCAGGAGACGCCTTTTTCGCGCAATGCATCGATGCAATTTTCGAGTATGCTAACAGCAAATGCCAAATGACGAAGTCCTGTAGCTTCGGGGTAGCTGGGTCGGACTGCCGGTTGTGGAAATGAGAATAATTCGAGCAGGTATTTGCCATTGAGCCCCAAATCGGCTTTCCAGCTTTGCCGGTCGGCCCGGTAAATCTCACTTAATAGCTCTAATCCCAATATTTCGGTGTAGAAATGCAGCGAACGCTTGTAGTCAGAGGCAATGAGGGCTACATGGTGCAGGCCTTTCAGCATGTTATTTGAGCTGAATAAGTGCTTTTTCGAGGGCTTGGAGTGCAAGTTGCACCTCTTCTTTTCGGCAAGTACCCACGCTTAAGCGGTACCAGCTGCTTTCCTCGCTTGCGCCAAAGGCATAGAAGGGCACCACTGCCAATCCCGCATTTTCGAGTACATAAGCCGTCACATCGCGTGTTCCACTCAGCACTTTTCCTTGTGGGGTGGTTTTACCTGCCAAGTCCAAACGGATGGTGAGATATATGGCTGCTTGCGGATGAATACAGTCGACAGGATAGCCGGCTTTTTTCAATTGCATGAAGCCGTTGTAGAATCCATCGAGCCGTTCAAACACGTTCGTTTTAAAGGCATGCAAATAGGTTTCTACAGCAGCTGAATCGTTTAAAAAAGCTGCCGTGGCCACTTGTTCAGCTTTGGGGGCCCATGCACCTACATGGCCCAAAATGGCTTTCATCTTGTCGATGATCGGACGTGGCCCAAAACTCCAGCCAACACGAACACCTGTGGCAGCAAAGGCTTTCGACAAGCCATCGACAAAAATGGTATACGGTCGCATGTCGGGTCGTAAGCTTACCGGATCAACGTGGGTAGTGGTACCAAATGTCAACATCCAGTAAATTTGGTCGTACATGAGGTATACAGGCTTGCGATTGGGACCGCGGCGGGCATTTTCGGCGATGATAACGTCGCAGATTTTCTCCAGTTCTTCCTTGTCGAAAACGGTACCTGTGGGATTCAATGGCGAGCACACCGCTACCAAACTTGCCTTCTCAATGTGTGCCGCAATCATGTCGGCCGTGGGCATAAAATTATGCTCGGCATCTACTTGCAGTTCAATGCCTTTGGTCCTGGTAAGGTGGCAATAGTGGTTGTTGTTCCAGGAGGGCACGGCATAAATCACGTGGTCGCCCGGGTCGAGCAGCGTTTGGTAGATGGCGTAAATCAAGGGGCGTGCACCACCTGCTATCAGAAAATCATCGGCAGCATAGTTTAATCTGCCGTATTTCAGCATGAATTGGGCTACGGCCTGACGCAATTCGGCAATACCGTTGGCAGCTGGATAATTGGTATGTCCTTGGGCATATGCCTCTTGGATGGCGGTGTTGAGTTCATCAGGAATGGGGAATACAGCCGGATCAAAATCACCTATGGTAAAATTGTAAATGGTAGCACCGGCTTTGATTTTCTGATTGATTTCACCAGCGAGTTTGATGATTTCGGAGCCGATAAGGTGTTCGGCCATTTGTGATACCTGCATGCCAAAAGTTTGCACAAATATAAGCAAGCGAATGCCTTATAGCTGTTGCATTTCGATAAGTCGGTGGTAAACACCTTTGGCTTCGAGCAGTTCAGCATGTTTTCCCGTTTCAACGATGCGGCCATTTTCGAGTACTACGATGAAATCGGCATGTTGAATGGTGCTCAATCGGTGTGCGATGACCAATGAGGTGCGGTTTTCCATCAAGTGTGCGAGGGCTTCTTGCACCAGCTTTTCAGATTCGGTGTCGAGGGCCGAGGTGGCTTCGTCGAGAATCAGAATGGGTGGATTTTTGTACACTGCGCGGGCTATGCTGATGCGCTGACGCTGCCCTCCGCTCAGGCGTGCGCCTCTGTCGCCGATTGAGGTATGGTAGCCATCTTCCAATTTTTCGATGAATTCATGCGCGTTTGCCACTTTTGCCGCAGCTATGACCCGCTCCATGCTGGGGTTTTCTTCGCCGAAGGCAATGTTGGCAACGATGCTGTCGTTGAAAAGAATACTCTCTTGTGTGACAATGCCCATCAAGGCACGTAAATCAGCGATTTTAAGGGTTCTGATATCCTTTCCATCTACATATACCCCGCCCTTTTCGGGATCAATGAAGCGTGGAATCAAGTCGGAAAGGGTTGATTTACCGCTACCCGATGGTCCGACCAATGCCACCATCTTTCCTTTGGGGATGTGCAGGTGTATATTTTCGAGCACCCATTCGTTTCCGTAACGGAATGATAAATTGCGCAATTCAAGCGCATCGTAAAATCCATTTACCCCAACGGCATCGGGTGCCTCGGTGATGGGATTTTGCGTATCGAGTATTTCAAACACCCGTTCTGCTGCTGCCAGGCCACGTTGTAGATTGGTAATGGTGTTTGTGATAGATTTGGCAGGCACCAATAATTGCGAATACAACAGGATGTAGGTGATAAATTCACTCGCATTGAGTTCACTTTCGCCTTTGATGACCAAATTGCCACCATACAGGATGATGGTGAGCACCAGGCTAAGTCCCAAAAATTCACTTACCGGTGAAGCCAATTCTTTTCGGTTGTAAATGGCTTTGAGCGTGTTGCGATAGCCTTCGTTTTCTAATTGGAAGCGTTTGCGTTGACTGGCTTGCGCATTGAAGGCCTTGATAATGCGAATGCCACTGATTGTTTCTTCAATGACCGATAAGATGTTGCCCAAATACACCTGGCCACGTGCAGAATCACGCTTGAGTTTGCGGGTAATGCTGCCGATGATAATGCCAGAAACTGGTACTACCAAAAAGCTGAAAATGGTGAGCTTAACGGAAATGCTGAACAACAGGATGATGTAGCCGGCAAGCATGAGTGGTTCGCGCATCATGACCTGGATGGTACTGATGACTGAATTTTCTACTTCGCTCACATCGTTTGAAAGCACCGAGATGAGGTTGCCTTTGCGCTGGCTGTGGAAATAGCGCACATTGAGGCCCACCAAATTATCAAAAAGCTGCTTGCGCATGCGCATCACCACCAAAGTGCGCATGCTGGTGAGCACCCGTGAACTCCAATAGCGAAAAACATTTCCAAAAAATACGGAGGCCAGTACAGCAGCACATACAAATTGTAGTGCGCCTGTTTTACCGTGGGTGAGGAGAATTTGGTTGAAATGGTAATTGAAAAAATCTTTGATATAATCGATGTTCAGGGCAAATGCGGGCGCCGAATTGGGCAAATTGGCCGGCTGAACGGTGTCGAATATGACATCGAGCAAGGGAATGAGCAGGGCAAAGTTGAAAATGCCAAATGCTATGCCCAAAATCGATAAAATCAAATAGCGCGGTAAGAAAAAATGGAGTGGCTTGGCAAATGCCAATAGCCTTAAATATGTTTTCACGGTTCAAAGTTAACAAAATAGATAAAGTCAGTGTTGTGCGCTGATTGCCGGTTGTTATATTTGCTTCGCCATGCTCAGCATCATCACTACCATACACAACCAATTGCCGATGAACCGTTTGTTTTTCAGCAATTTGCAACGGTTTACACATTTCCCTTATGAGCTGGTGGTCATTGACAACGGGAGCCAAGATGCTTCGGCCCCCTTTTTTGAAAAACAAGGCGCTATTGTGATCCGCAATGCGCAAAATATGGCATACCCTGTGGCACAAAACCAAGGTGCTGCTGCTACCAAAAACGATTACCTCGTTTTTATGAACAACGATGTGGTGGTGAGTCCGCAATGGGACAAGCGGTTATTGGAATGCATGACTAAGGGCAAGGCCGACATCATCAGTCCTGCCAGTATCGACAGGGCTGAAAGCAGTTTGGCGACCCGGCAATGGCGCCGCAAATGGAAAAAAATCAGGTTGTTCACCAGCGTTTTGGGCCAAGGAGCCCATGTGCTCCAATGGCAAAAAGAGCTCCTCTATGGGCCGTGGGAGGCATTTTGTGATGCGCGTTGGGAAAAATTTGGTCATCAATTGATTGAAGGATTTGCAGGCCATACCTTGCTGATGCACCGGTCGACTTATGCAAAAGTGGGGGCTTGGGACGAACGCATTTTACAAGGCGATTTCGATTTATATCTACGTGCCAGGCAACGCTGGGAATTGATTGGCGATGTGCGCCCAATTGCCTTGGCTACCGGCGTATTTGTACATCATTATGGCCGCTTGACCATGCGCAGCCACCCCGAGGCGTGGGTGCCCACCCAACCCATTATTGAAATTGAAGATAAGTGGGGGGCACAGGCTTTTTTGGAAAAAACTGCCCATCTGGAGTTACACCGTGAATTTATTGCTTGATTTGAAGGGGCTGCTCTAAACACAAAAAAGGCCGGTATTTCTACCAGCCTTTTTTGATAGTGCCCTTGGCTTAATTCACCACCGGCAAATGCGCGTTTTTCTTACCGAACTCAAGCATTTGTTCGGTGAAGTTGTCGGGGTATTCCACCTTCACATCCACCAGCTTGTTACCTTCGTACACCGGTACCAGTTTGGGTTGGATGAAGCCTGAATAAGGCTTCGAGCCGATTTTGGCGTAGCGGGCTTTTACTTCTTTCAGCAAGTCTTGGTCGACTTTTACCCCGTAATTTTCAACCAAGGCAGCACCCGCGGCAAAGTCGCCTTCGCTTTTGATGCGCTGTATTTCGCGTAGCAACTGCCCAAAAAGCTCGCGCAGGGCTTCGTAATCGTTGATCACAAAATAGGTTTTGCCATCACGCACCTTCTTTTCAATCACCTTATTGGCCAAGCCCTTTTCATAGGCCCAGCCAGCATTGAGCTGGCGGTTCCGCATGTGCGATTCTTCGAGGTTGTCGCCTTCTTCCAAGCGGCGCAATTGCAACATCAAGCCATTGCGGATGTAACCGTCGTACTCGGCTTTGCCCACTTCGAGCGAAGGCATCACGCCCAGTTCCACCAGCTTGGGATCGAGGATGAAGTACAAGGCCACCAGGTCGGCACGGGCTTCTTCCAAGGTTGAAGCGTATTGCTTGAGGGTTTCTTTGGGCGTGCCGATACCTGGGTTGAGCTGTCCGCTGGCGTGACCGATCACTTCGTGCAAATCGGTATGCAAATCGCCAGCCAAGGCGCCGTATTTCCGAGAGCGGTCGATTTGGGCTTGGTCCCAAGCAAATTCTTCGATGGCGCTGCCTTTGCTCGCCACTTCGTTGTAGGCATACACGATGTTGCCCAGCGATACCGATTTGGAGCCAAAATCTTTGCGGATCCAGTCGGCATTGGGCAGGTTGATGCCGATGGGGGTAGCCGGTGCGGCGTCGCCCGATTCCTGCACCACGGTAATTACCTTGGCTGAAATGCCCTTCACTTCCTTCTTTTTGTGCTCGGGCAAGATGGGCGAGTTGTCTTCGAACCACTGCGCTTCGTCGCCAATGGCCTTGATGCGGCGGGTGGCCACCATGTCGCGCACCGACACCACCGATTCGTAGGAAGCCTTCATGCCCAGCGGATCGCCGTATACTTCAATGAAGCCGTTCACTACGTCGATCATCGATTCGGTATCGGCCACCCAAGCAATGTTGTAGGCATCCCAATCGCGCAAATCGCCGCTTTTGTAGTATTTTGCCAACAGCTCGAGTGCGGTTTTTTGCTTGTCGTTTTCGGCTACGGTGATAGCTTTTTCGAGCCAATACACAATTTTATCGATGGCAGCGCCGTACATGCCGCCCGCTTTCCAGGTCTTTTCTACCAGTTTGCCATTTTCCTTTACGACTTTAGAGTTGAGCCCGTACCAAATGGGGGTCGGATCATCTTTCACCTTCTGCTTGGCATAAAAGGCTTCCACTTCGGCTTGGGTAACGCCTTCATAGAAGTTGTTGGCGGAAGTGGTGATGAGGTCTACTCCAGGATCTTGGTTTACCCGTTTGGCAGCCACGTTGGGGTCGAACAAAATGGGATTGAGGAAGGCCAGCAGCTGCTCGTTGCTGTCGATGCTGCCCGCCATGCGTGGAAATTCAGCCTTGGCCGAGCCATTCACCAAAGTGGCAAAGTAAGCCGCATCAAAACCGGGTTGCAGCTTGCGCATGCTGTAGTGGTGGTGGATGCCGTTGCTGAACCATACGCGTTTGGCATATTCCATAAAAGCGTCCCACTGCTCGCCGCTGCGCTCACCTTCGTAATGGGCCACAATGCCTTCGAGGGTTTTGCGCACGAGGAGGTTGTATTTGTAATTCTGGTCCCAAATGATATCGCGACCAGCCGCTGCGGCCTCGCTGAGGTAGTAGAGCAGTTCTTTTTGCTGCAGGCTGAGTGAGTCGAATCCCGGAATGCGGTAGCGCAATACCTGGATGTCGGCAAATTCATCGGCCACCACTTTAAAATCGTCGGCGGCAGCTTCGGTTTTTTCTTCTTGGTTGTTGCAGGCAAACAGCAGGCTGCTGCCCAAGGCAAGTCCCATCATAAGTCGGTAAGTTGACATGGTTTTTAAGGGTGTGTGCGTGTAAAAGGATTGAACAGGGATAAAAATACATAGATTTGCCCACATCTCATGGAAAATCAGCCCGACCGCTCGCTTCTCAAAGCCCAGGCCGAAGCCTTGGTTTTTGCTGCCGACAAACCCCTGCCCCTGGCCGAACTTACGCGCCTGCTGGGTATGTTTCATCAAACAACTTTAGATGAAAGCGACATGGCTGTCGTTATGCAGGAACTCTCGGCCGACATCGCCAGCCAACACCACGCGTTTGAATTGCGCATGGCCGGGGGCGGATACGCCTTTTATACCAAACCCGATTTCCACGATTTGCTGAGTCTGGCCTTGGCCGAACGTTCAAAAAAGCGCCTTTCCACCGCCGCACTCGAAACCCTGAGCATCATTGCCTACAAACAGCCAGTTACCAAAGCCGAGCTAGAGGCCATCCGCGGGGTGAGCTGCGACTACAGCATTCAACGCCTGCTCGAAAAAAACCTCATCAGCATCACCGGCAAAAGCGATGGTCCGGGCCGCCCCACCCTGTATGGTACTTCAGAATTTTTCATGGAGTATTTTGGGATCAATGGGTTGCATGAGTTGCCGCAGTTGAAGGAGTTGGAGCAGCAGGAGAATAGTATTGGGCAGTAAGACCGCTCGCTGCGCTCGCTCAGAGAGCGCTGCGGTTTTGAGATAATAGAGCGCTACGCTTTTCAGATAATAGAGCGCTACGCCTTTCAGATAATAGAGTGCTGCGCTTTTCAGACAAAAGCGTACTACGCTTTAAGAACCAAATTTAGAGCTGTTTTAGGTCCTAATCTGTTTTCCTCGCTTTTGAATGAGGAGTCAAATTTGAGCCTGCTTCTTGATTGGAGTGTGACTCTAGTCTAGTTTTGAGGTGAGCTTGGAATGCGAATAACATGGTTTTGATTTCCAGAGCTTCGTTTGCGCGCACTTTTAACCAATCGCGGTCATATCTGTCGGATAATAGGGCTATTTGAATTTGTGTATGAAGTTCTGAAGCCGAGCCACGCGCATAGTCCAAAAACCGAATGAATTCTTTAGTTGGTCGTTCCGAACCTTCGCTGATGTTGCTAGCTATAGACACGGCTGAAGCGGCCATTTGTTCTCCGAGTCGAAATGGCCTGATGTTGTCTGTCATCAGTACAATTTCACTTGCAAGGCGAACTGCCCTGTGGTAGACGTTCATTTTATCTAACTGGTGCGCCATGTTGTTTTATTTTAAATATCAGCATGTTGCACTAATGCCAATTCATTTGGGGCCATTTTCAAAACAATATGCGCAATTTGGACGGTCCGTTCTCCTCGAGTCCTTCAAACCGCGTATTTGTGAGATTGATACGTATGTTCAGATTGTTTGTGGATTTAACAACCTTCATGAATTTGGAGGTAAAGGAACAAAGTTACCAGGATGTACAAGGCGCAGGGGTATTTGAATTATTTCAACAGCATTCACAAGTCGATTTTGCCAACAGCCTCCTGGTCTTTGAAGCGAAGCGCTCTATTATCTAAATATCTGAAAAGCGAAGCGGTCTCTCAGTGAGTGGTCTTATTAACAATTCTTATGCGGCCGTGTGAACAATTATCTGTACCTTTGCTGCATATTTATTTAATTCTTTTTCATGAACGCCAATGAAAATTACGGTCGAGACGACCGCAGCAGGCGCACCAATTCCGATGCAAATGCTTTCAATGAAGACCGTCAGGCCCGTTTAGAGCGCCTCCAACGCGAACTTCGTACACTCGAGGAAGGCAGCGATGACCAAAAATCGAAACTGATTAACCGCGACCTCGACCGCACCAACACCCCACGCAACAACGACTTTGCTCCCCGCAACCGTTTCGGCAACGACCGCAACGAGGGCCGCTCATTCGACCGCCCACGGGGTGACTTCAACCGCGATAACCGTGGTGAAGGCCGTTCTTTCGATCGTCCACGTGGCGATTTTAACCGTGACAACAACCGTGGTGAAGGTCGTTCATTCGATCGTCCACGTCCGGATTTCAACCGCGATAACCGTGGTGAAGGCCGTTCATTCGACCGTCCGCGTCCCGATTTCAACCGCGACGAAAACCGTGGTGAAGGCCGTTCGTTCGATCGTCCACGTCCCGACTTTAACCGCGATAACCGTGGTGAAGGCCGTACTTTCGACCGTCCACGTGGTGATTTCAACCGTGATAACAACCGGGGTGAGGGTCGTTCTTTCGA
>CAZNWC010000017.1:0-9398 GCA_964577055.1 uncultured Chitinophaga sp.
CCCCTCCGCCGCGGTGGTTGAGCGGAGCCGAAACCAGCGGAGCCGAAACCAGCGGGTGAATCCATAAATCCCCGGCACTTCGACTCCGCTCAGTGACCGGTGTACCCCTCCGCCGCGGTGGTTGAGCGGAGCCGAAACCAGCGGAGCCGAAACCAGCGGAGTCGAAACCAGCGGACTTCTGAATTTTTAAACGTAGTCATTCCAAACTAATTCTAAGGATTCAAATTTTGGCATCAAACAATTCTAATGTTTATTTTTATGTCAGATAACGCCATATGGAAGGTTGGGTCTATATCCTCGAATGCGCTGATGGCACCTATTATGTCGGAAGCACTACTGACTTGAATCTGCGAATGGAGCAGCACCATTCAGGTGTAGGAGCCAATTACACCAAAAAAAGGTTGCCAGTAAAGCTAGTTTATACCGAACACTACCCCAGAGTTGATGAAGCATTCTACAGAGAAAAACAACTTCAAGGCTGGAGTAGAAAGAAAAAAGAGAGTCTCATTGCTGCAAAGTTCAACCAGTTGCATACCCATGCTGCTTGTAAAAATGATTCTCACAGCGATAACTTCAAGCGGTAAATCTTACTTTGACATCGGTCCACTTCGGCTCCGCTCAGTGACCGATGTACCCTCCGGTGGTTGAGCGGAGCCGAAACCAGCGGATTCGAAACCAACGAAGTCGAAACCAGCGAAGTCGAAACCAGCGGATGAATTCATAAATCCCTGGCACTTGGACTCCGCTCAGTGACCGGTGTACCTCTCAGCCGCGGTGGTTGAGCGGAGCCGAAACCAGCGGAGCCGAAACCAGCGGAGATTTATTCTTTCAACCCATTCGGTTCGTTTCGACTCCGCTCAACGACCGAATTACAGACGTTGAGTGACCGCACTCTGGCTCTGCACAGTGACCGCACTTCGGCTCCGCTCAGTGACCGCACTTCGGCTCAGTTCAGTAAACGGATATTGCTTCGCTCAAAGACCAAATGCAGATTTCTTTCTAACCCCTCCGCGCCTTCGTATCTTTGCCCCCATGCTTGGACTCAAATTGCCTACCGACCCCCGCTGGGTGAACATCGCCGAAAAATCGATTGGCGACATCCTCATCGACCATGCCTTTTGCGAACAAAAAGCGGCTACCACCTGCATTTCCATCATTGTGCAGTATGCCGACCGTGAACTCATCGTCGACAAACTCTCGCCCATTGTGGCCGAAGAGTGGGGGCATTTTCGCCGGGTGCTGAAAGAGATGAAGCAGCGTGGGGTGAAGCTCGACAAAAAGCGCAAAGACGAATATGTAAACAAGCTGCTGGCTTTCCAGAAAAAAGGGCTCACCGAAGATTTGGTGCTGCTCGAAAAGCTGCTCACCTGCGCCCTCATCGAAGCCCGCTCGTGCGAACGTTTCCGTTTGTTGTCGCTCGAGTGCAGCGACCCCGATTTGCGCCAGTTTTACCACGAATTTATGGTGAGCGAGGCCGGCCACTACCGCCTGTTCATGGATTTGGCCGAGCATTTTTTGCCCAAAGAGGTGGTCCGCCAGCGCTGGCAAGAGTATCTCGATTTTGAAGCCCAAATGTTGCCCACCCTCGAAATGCGCGGTGACCGCGTTCACTGATATGGCCGAAACCCTTTTTCTCACCGCCACCGACAAAGCCGGTAAATACCAAGAACTGATGCCCCAACTGGAGGCCTTGGTTGCCGGCGAACCCGACCTCACCGCCAACCTCGCCAACCTGGCAGCCGCCCTGCGCGAAGCTTTCGGCTTTTTTTGGGTGGGCTTTTACCTTGTGAAAGGCGATCAGCTGGTGCTGGGGCCGTTCCAGGGGCCCATTGCCTGTACCCGCATCCAGCTGGGCAAAGGGGTTTGCGGCACGGCTTGGGCCGAAAAACGTACGCAGCTGGTACCCGATGTGGATGCTTTTCCCGGCCACATTGCCTGCAGCAGCGCCTCCAAAAGCGAAATCGTGGTGCCGGTGTTCGACAAAAGCGGCGCCGTGGCCATGGTGTTGGATGTTGACAGCGACCAACTGGCCGATTTCGACACCACCGACCAGCAATACCTCGAACAATTGGCCCAACTCATCCAAACCCAGTGCTTGTGAACCAGCCCGATTTGAATGAAATTGTTGCTTGGCTCAAGGGCCTGCAAGACCGCATCACCACCAACATCGAGCAACTCGACGGGCAGCGGTTTGACGAAGACCTCTGGGAACGCGAAGAAGGCGGCGGCGGTCGTTCGCGCTTGTTGCGCCATGGCAACTTGGTAGAAAAAGGCGGGGTGAATTTTTCGCATGTGCATGGGCCGGTCCCCGAATTTCTGAAAAAGGAGAGTCCCAACGCCAGCCGTTTCGATGCCACAGGCGTTTCGCTGGTCATTCACCCACACAACCCGCACGTGCCGCTCATCCACATGAATGTGCGCTATTTTGAGACCGATGCCGGCGACTGTTGGTTTGGCGGCGGCATCGACCTCACCCCGGCTTACCCGGTGGCCGATCAGGTTCGCTGGTTTCACGGTCAGTTGAAAGCGGTGTGCGACCGTTTTGATGCCAGCTGGTACCCGCGCTACAAAAAGTGGTGCGACGATTATTTCACCATCACCCACCGGCACGAAATGCGCGGAGTAGGCGGCATATTTTACGACCATTTGCGGCCCGGACAAGCCGCCTCGCGCCACGACCTTTTTGCCTTTATGCAAGGGGTGGGCGATGTGTTCAACCCCATCTACACCTTCATGGCCGAGCAAAACCGCGACAAAAGCTGGACCGATGCCGAAAAAACCTGGCAGAAAATCCGCCGCGGCCGTTATGCCGAATTCAATTTGGTGTACGACCGGGGCACCACCTTTGGCCTGAAGACCAATGGCCGGGTTGAGAGCATCCTCATGTCGTTGCCTCCCGAGGCGGTGTGGGAATACAACCATCAGCCCGCTGCCGGCACCCCCGAAGCGGCTGCTTTGGCCTTCTACCAGCCGAAAGACTGGTTTTAAAGGAGCCGTCGGCGGTCTGCCCTCTGCGGTCAGTCCTCAGCGGTCAGCGGTCTGCGGTCAGTCGAATGCCGAAAACCGAATGCGGAATGCCGAAAGCCGAAAGCCGAACGCCAATCGCCGACAGCGGTCAGCGGTCAGCGGTCTGCGGTCAGTCCTCAGCGGTCAGCGGTCAGCCGAAAGCCGAAAGCCGAAAGCCGAACGCCGACAGCGGTCAGCGGTCAGCCGTCAGCCGATCGCGAAACCATTCGTCCGCCTCCACTATCATCCTCCCGCCTCCTCCCGCCTCCTTCCGCCTCGCCCTCACACCCCGCCCCTTGCCTCTTGCCCCTTGCCCCTTATCTTTGCATGGTCATGCCCACCCAGCGCCAGCTTTTCCTCCAGCACCTCGCCCAAACCAGCGATTTTCCGTTGGGACTCGAAATTGAGCGTGCTGAGGGCATTTATATGTACGATACGGCCGGAAAACGTTATGCCGACCTCATTTCGGGCATTGGCGTGAGCAATGTGGGGCACCGGCATCCCAAAGTGGTAGCCGCCATCCATGAGCAGGTCGACAAATACATGCACCTGATGGTGTATGGCGAGTACATCCAATCGCCCCAGGTGCGTTTGGCGACCAAGCTGGCCGATTTGCTGCCTGCAGGCATCAACAACGTGTACCTCACCAACAGCGGCACCGAAGCCGTGGAAGGCGCCCTCAAACTGGCCAAACGTTATACCGGTCGCACCGGCCTGGTCACCTTCCGCAACACCTACCACGGCAGCACGCATGGCGCTTTGAGTGTGATGGGCAACGAACATTTCAAAAATGCCTTCAGACCCCTGCTGCCCGACGTACAGGTATTGGCCTACAACGTTACCGCCGAACTGCAGCGCATCACCACCCAAACGGCGGCGGTCATCGTGGAAAGCGTGCAAGGCGAAGCTGGCTACCAAACCCCTTGCACCCCCTGGATGCAGGCCTTGCGCGCCCGTTGCAGTGAGGTAGGCGCCTTGCTCATCGTCGACGAAATACAAACAGGCATGGGCCGCACCGGCAAGATGTTCGGTTATGAGCATTTTGGCATCGTGCCCGACATGGTGACCCTCGCCAAAGGTTTGGGTGGCGGCTTGCCGATTGGGGCTTTTGCGGCACCAGCCGAAATCATGGGCGCTTTCAAAAGCAAGCCCATCTTGGGGCACATCACCACCTTTGGCGGCAATCCGGTTTGTGCCGCAGCCGCCTGCGCCGTGGTGGAAGTGCTCAGTGAAGGCGATTTGCTGGCCGCTGTGCCCGCAAAACATGCCCTGCTGCTCGAGCTGCTGCAGCACCCGGCCATCGACCGTGTTACAGGCAAAGGCTTGATGTTGGCGGTTGATTTGCGGCATTTCGGTTTCAACAAGGCGGTGATCGACCGCTGTTTGGAGGCAGGTGTGATCACCGATTGGTTTTTGTTCAACGACCGCAGCTTGCGCCTAGCACCCCCGCTCACCATCACCCCCGAAGAACTCCGCTTGCACCTACAAACCATCGTGGCCTGCATCGATGCCGAATGGCAGGCGCGCGGCAAATCACACGGAATATGGCCTTGACCCTCAGCAACATGCCCCGAACCGGGCGCGAAAAAGTGCTCGATGGACTCACCCTCTTGCTACTCGGACTCCTTTGGAGTTTGGCCGCTTACCAGTGGCGCATGGGTGCAGGCTGGTCGGCAGCCCTTTTGCCCCTCACGGCCAGTGCTTTGGCCGCTTTACTGGGCTGGTTGCCCCGATCGGGCTGGCCGGTGAATTTGCCTTTTGACTTTCGCCCCGAATTTGCCGATACCGCCCGCCGCCAGGTGCGCCTGCTGCTGCGTTTGTTGAATGCGTGGATGTTGCTGCTTTTTGGCGGCATTGCCAGCATCGAAATCCTCGGCGGTGGCAGCCTGCTGCAAGGCATGCTCATGGTGACCACGGTGCTGGTTGATTTGGTGCTGGTGTTGTATTTTTTGATGCGGTTGAGTAGGTATAGCCGGTAAGGCGCCGCTTTCGGCTGTCAGCCGATGGCAGCTTGCACAAAGTAGATGCCTTTTACAACCAACTGATGAGGCTGCACCATCTCCAGCAAATGGCCGATCCGCGCCCGCAACTCCAAGGCAATCAAATACCCGTGTTGCTTTTACGCGGGCAATGCGACAACCAGCCCTGGGGCGTGGTGCCCGATTATTTGGCGCTTTTCCCCAACGCCCGCCTGGAAATTGTGCCTGGTGCCGGGCATGTGATTGCCACCGAGCAGCCTGCGGAATATATAAGAAGGGTGGGGGTGTTTTTGGATGCAAATAATGGGGATTCGATTTCAGCTGGACAATGAAGCTATTGTTCGTCGGTTCGAGGATGAGCATGAAATGGACATGAAGTAGCATCAGGCCGCGTTATCAAAAATCAGATTGGTTTGTTACATTTGATGTATGAATACGCTTCGTGTAAACATATTGAACCCTAAGGCTGCCAAACTTTTGAGAAATTTGGCAGATATGGAGCTTATTTCCATTCAAGATTTGTCGAACGACGGTTTTGAAATTGTTTTAAAGAGGTTGCGCTCAAAAGCCAAATCGGCTCCCACCTTGGAAGAAATTACCAAGGAAGTAGACTTGGTAAGAAGCAAGCGCTATGTAAAATAGGGCAAGCTGCACTTTGCTTTTGAACTAAATTGGGCAGTGTCTATATTTGTGTTAAGTCCTTTAAGATGTCAGCCGCTGAACTCCGTCAAAAAAAATTAGACTTGATCGCTTGGATAAACGATCTGTCGGATGAGCATGTGATTACGTTTCTCGATGATTTAAGAACAGCTGATAGTAACCTAGATTGGTGGGATAATCTTTCTTCATCTCAACAGCAGCGCATCAAAAAAGGCATGAAGGATGTAGAAATGGGGAATGTGCTTTCATCTACGGAGTTTTGGAATGCCTTAAAAAATGGCTGAAAAAGGCAGATTGGCTGTCGAGTACACAAAGCAATCACTTGATAGCGCCTCCGAAATCGTCACCTACTTGAGAATGAAATTCTCACCAAAAGAAATCGAAGCCTTTTACCAAGCCCTAGAAGATTTCGAAAAAACCATAGCTCTTTATCCTGCCCTGCACAATAAATCGAGCAAATCGACAATCAGAAGGGCTGTGTTGAATAAAGTTCTTTCTGTTTATTATACCTCCACGGCGCATAAAATCAGCATCGTTGATATCCACGACAATCGATGGGATTTCGACAAAAGAATGAAATAGAAACGCTTATAAAATCATTTGGGCGAGAAAAACACTTCACATTCCGATTACATCAGAGCTTGTTGCCCTTCAATAAATCATCGCTAAGGCCCCAGCCCTCACGCCCTTTCCCGCCAAAAGCCTACCTTTGTATCAAAATTTTTTGACGCATGAAACTGGTATCGTACCTCAAAGGCACCAACGCGCAGTTGGGCTTGTACCTCAACGGCAGCATCTACGATTTGCACGCCATCGACGCCAACATCCCACCCAGCATGGGGGCCTTTTTGTTTGCCGGTGAAGAAGCCATGGATGCCGCGCGGGCCGTTGAAAGCGGTTTGTTGAACGGCAGCCTGCAGGCCGAACCCGACGATGTGCCCGAAGATTTTATCCTCGCACCGGTGCCTTTTCCTACCTCTTGCCGCGATGGTTACGCCTTCCGCCAGCACGTGGAAGCCGCCCGCCGCAACCGGGGCGTTGACATGATCCCCCAATTCGACGAATACCCCATCTTTTATTTCACCAACCACAATGCGGTGCAAGGTCCGGGCGAAATTGCCTGCATGCCCGACCATTTCCTCAACCTCGACTTCGAGCTCGAAGCAGCCATCGTCATTGGCAAGCAGGGCCGCAACATCCCCGCCGAGGAGGCCGACAGCTACATCGCTGGTTTCATGATCATGAACGACATGAGCGCCCGCACCTTGCAAATGGAAGAGATGCTGCTCAACCTTGGTCCGGCCAAAGGCAAAGACTTCAGCACCGTGATTGGCCCCTGGCTCGTAACGCCCGATGAGTTGGAGCCCTTCCGCATACCCGCCAAACCCGGCCACACCGGCGCCAACTACAACCTAGGCATGAAGTGCTGGGTAAATGGCAAATTGGTGTCGGAAGGCAATGTGGGCGACATGGACTGGACCTTCGCCGAAATCATTGAGCGTTGTTCGTACGGGGTCGACATTTTACCCGGCGATGTAATTGGTTCGGGTACCGTAGGAACCGGCTGTTTCCTCGAGCTAAACGGCACGGGCAAGCGCCTCGATCCCGAAAATTTCAAGCCCCAATGGCTGCAAGAAGGCGATGAGGTGAAGATGGAAATCACTGCTTTGGGTACTTTGGTGAACACCATTGTGCGCGAAGACAGCAACTTCTCCATCATGGCCCGCAAAAAGGGGCAGCGATGAACGTTTACCGCACCATCATCCCCGCCGAGCTGCCCGCGCCCAAGCTACAAGGCTTGTTGCAAGGAGCGGTGGCGCCGCGTCCGGTAGCCTTTGTGTCGACCATCGATGCCGAAGGCAAGGTGAATTTGAGTCCCTTCAGCTTTTTCAACCTCTTCAGTGCCAATCCGCCCATTTTGGTGTTTTCGCCTGCCCGCCGGGTGCGCGACAATACCACCAAACACAGCCTCGAAAATGTGTTGGAGGTGCCCGAGTGCACCATCAATATCGTGAGTTACGACATGGTGTACCAGATGTCGCTGGCGAGCACCGAGTACGAAAAAGGCGTGAACGAATTCACCAAGGCCGGTTTTGGCGAGCAAGCCTCGGAGCTGGTGCGTCCCCCGCGCGTGGCGGGTGCGCCCGTGCAGTTTGAGTGCAAGGTGTTGGAGGTAAAAGCCCTGGGCACCGAAGGTGGTGCCGGCAATTTGGTGATTTGCGAGGTGCTGCGCATGCACATCCGCGAGAACATTTTGAACGAAGCGGGCAGCATCGATCCGCTGAAAATAGACCAAGTAGCCCGTTTGGGTGGCGATTGGTACAGCCGTGCTTCGGCCGGTTTGTTTGAGGTAGAAAAGCCCTTGGTCACCAAAGGCATTGGCGTTGATGCCCTGCCCGAAGGGGTGCGGTTGAGCAACATCCTCACCGGCAACGACCTGGGTAGGCTGGGCAATATCGAAAAGCTGCCCACTGCCGAAGCCCGCGAAGCCGTGATGCACGATGCCGAGGTGCAAGAAGCCTACCGCCGTTTTTCGCTGCACCAGGAATCGCTCGAAGACCACTTCCACAACCTTGCCCATGCATGGATTGCCCAAAACCGGGTAGCCGATGCCCTGGCGCTTTTGATGGGGAGCTGAGATGGAAGCACGATGCTACGAACTGGTGATTTACGGCGCTTACGGCTATACCGGCAAGTTGGTGAGCGAATTGGCTGCCCAACAAGGCCGCCGCGTGCTCTTGGCCGGTAGGCGGAAAGAGCCGCTGGCCCAACTGGCGCAGTCGCTCAACCTACCCTACCAAACCGCCGATTTGGAAGATGCCGCTGCCCTCGACGCCCTATTACAGCAAGCGCCGGTGGTATTGCATTGCGCCGGTCCGTTTAGTCGCACTGCCCGCCAAATGGCTGCCGCCTGCCTGCGCACGGGCACCCATTACCTCGATATCACGGGCGAATTGGCCGTTTTAGAATACCTCCACAGCCTAGATGGGGCTGCCAAACAGGCCAACATCCTGCTCATGCCCGGTGTGGGATTTGACGTGGTGCCCACCGACTGCCTGGCCAACAGCCTGAAAGCTGCCCTGCCCGATGCCACCGAACTCGAGTTGGCCTTTGTGACCGTGGGTGGCGGCATTTCACACGGCACGCTCAGCAGCACCATCGAACGGCTGGGAACACCGGGTGCCGAACGCCGCAACGGCCAATTGGTGCCGGTACGCATGGGCAAACACGGCCGCTGGATTGATTTTGGCACCAAAAAACGCTTCGTAATTTCTATTCCCTGGGGCGATTTGTTCACCGCTTGGGTGAGCACGGGCATCCCCAACATCACCACTTTTACGGGTGGGAGTAAGAAACTGCACCCCTGGCTACGCTTGTTGCCGCTGTTCAATCCGCTCTTGCGCACCGCATGGTTCAGGGGCATGCTCCAAAAGCGGGTCGATGCCCAGGTATACGGCCCCACCCCCGAGCAAAACCAAAAAGGCTACGCCTTGGTGTATGGCCGAGTGCGCAATGCCCAAGGCGAGCGGCGCGAATTGCGTTTGCGCGTCAACGAAACCTACCGCCTCACCGCCGAAACGGCCTTGCTCATTGCCTCCAAAGTGGCTTCGGGCGATTGGAAAGCGGGTTTTCATACCCCAGCCCAGCAGTTTGGGAGCGGGTTGATCACCGAGGTGGAGGGCTGCAACTGGGTGGAAGCCGAGGAGAGTTAAAAACTAAGAGTTAAAAACTAAGAGTTAAAAACTAAGAGTT
>CAZNWC010000017.1:9498-35681 GCA_964577055.1 uncultured Chitinophaga sp.
AGAGTTAAAAACTAAGAGTTAAAAACTAAGAGTTAAAAACTAAGAGTTCAGCGTTGGATTAGGGTTTCGCTGCGCTCAACCCATGAGGTTCAAGGTTCAAAGTGGAGCTTAGCGACATCCCGAGAGCCAGAGGTGACGCGGGATTCAAAAAGGCCATACGACGGCCCGACTTGCCTGGCGGTATGCTGAAATAGAAAGAAATTTTAATCACAAAGAAGTGAAAGGGTAAGTATTGTGGATGAGTCGTGAACAGTGATGAACTGTAAGAATGTCGATTCGCGCCTTATTTACAATTCGATAAATGATTCTGTAATCACCTTTTATGAGCTGACGTAGAGACTCCATTCTAAATTCCTCAACCATATTTCCCAGAAAGGGCTGTCCCTTCAAAATCTCTACAGCGTCATACAAGGTTGAAACAGTCAATTCTGCATATCGAATTGAATCTTTGGCGATGTATTCACCAATCTCATTCAAATCACTTAAGGCCGCATTTGTCCAGTTTATTTCAACCACTTCGCAAGCATTTTTTTTGCTTCGCCATGCGAATGGACCTCGTTGTTTTCAGAATCCTTCAATCCTCGCTCTACCTTTTCAATGAAAATCAACTGGTCAATCACTTGATCAACAGTAACCTTTTCAGGCAAGTTTTCAATGGCGGCAAGCAACTGCGTTTTGGTAATCATGAAATCTTATCTAACGTCTTTTGTAAAGATAGGAAGTAGAATCGCAAGGAACAATAAAAGTGGCATTTACATACTCCACCATAAAAAATTGGCATCGGTGAAATGCCGTGCCTTCTAGGTGTGAGGCAGCAGGAAGCATCCGTAGCCAGACCTACCTCAAAACCATGCTTTCCAAGGAATGGACCAAGGCAAAACCAATACCCAAACCACAAAGAAAGGTGCCATGCTTTTCGGATATAGATCATGTCTCAAATCGGCTGGCATGGCGCACCGGCAGCGTGCGCTTAGTTGGCAAGTGGGTTGCGCTGCCAATCGGCCTCGGTGAGTGTCACGTAGCGATTAATGAAATTTCGTAAAGCAGTGGGTTGGCTCATTTCAAGTGTTTTTTTACTCCAGAAAGCTGTTGAAAGCGCAAACGGTGAACAATTTGCCAAAGTGTTTAAGTGAAAACCTGTCGTAGGCGACTGTATTCCGAGTAAACGCTGAAATGCAAGTAATTCATCACCGCCATTGCCTGCATCATTGGAGTTCGGCCAATATCAGCTTTTTCATTTTGAAGGTATGCTTGATGGCTTTTTCTCTCACTTCCGGGTCCTCGCTGTGTATGAGGGTGTAGTAGGCTACTGGCACTACTTGCCACGAGAGGCCGTACTTGTCTTTGCACCAGCCACAAACGCCTTCTTCGCCTCCATTTGAAGTGAGTGCCTCCCAATAATAATCGGTTTCAGCTTGGTCGGCCGTATTGATAACCAACGAAATGGCCTCGTTAAACGAGAAAAGCGGCCCTGCTGCCAACACTTGAAATTCCATTCCCGCTATTTCAAAAACCGCAGTTTCAAAGCTGTTTCCGCCCATTTCGGGTGGATTGGTGAATTGCCTATAGTCTTTCAATTGACCGTCTTTGAAGATAGAGAGGTAGTAGTTTACCACGGCCTTGGCATCTTTTTCTACCCAAAGGCATGGGGTGATTTTTTGTTGGATATACATGGGTTTGCTTTGAAAAACGATTGCTATTGCTGCGCTATGGTGAATTTGTTTCATCGCAAAAACTCCTCCACCAATACCGCCAAGGGCGCCATGCGCGCCCGCTGGAGATAAAGGGTGTCGCCCGTGGGTGACAGGCTGTAATTATCGGTGCTGCTGAGTACTTTCAGGAATTCCGATTCGGTTTCCATGCCCTCGGTACAGTACATTTCGGTGGTGGCCAGCGCGCCAAATCGGAGGCGGTTGCCGGCAGAACGTTCGTAACTGCCCATGAGGCTGTTGCAACCGGCATTGCCGCTTACCCGCCCATCAGTAGTAAACTGCAAATGCGCTTCTTTGCCGCTTTTGTTGGCGGGCAAGGGACCGCCGCGCAAAGCAACCAAACGCCAATAACGACCAGCTACCGTTGTATCGGCAGTGACTTTACTAAACGTATAGGCTTCGGCCAAAGCACCGCTGATGCGCGCGCCGCTTAAATCGAGTTTGAACAAGCGGTTTTCGCCCACCAAAAATTGCCAGCTGCTGTCGTTGTTGAGCAGGATGCGGTTGCCATCTGCATTCCAGCTAAAACTACCGCTGTCGCGCTCGGCTACCTGGCTGCGCTCCTGGTAGAAGCTGCCCAGGCGATAACTGCCGTCGGTCAGCAAGGTGATTTCGGATTTAATGCCTGGACAATCGGCACAGGGCAGCGTGCCGCGGTAGGTGCCGGGCCAATCGAGGCTGCTGCGGCTGTTGTCGGAAGCAGGAGGGGTGTCTTTGTTGTTTTCGGCGGCAGGCGGGTTCGACTGACAAGCAGTGAAAGCCAATGCTGCAAGGACCAAAAAGGTGAAGTTGTTCATGCTTGAAAAGATACAAACATCCCACAGCCCGTACAAGTCGCCCGCATGGGGATTGCGACTGGCTCCTTTCAAAAGCCCGGCAAGGCCCAAATCACAGGCGGAATGAGCAACAGGGCGCCCGTGAGCAGCAACAACAATTGTAGCGGAAACATGAACTTAAACCACTGCGCATAATCGATGCGGGCCATGCCCAACACCCCAATCAACACCCCCGAAGTAGGGGTGATGAGGTTGGTGAAGCCGTCGCCAAATTGGAAAGCCAGCACGGCGGTTTGGCGTGATAAACCCAGTAAATCGGCCAGCGGAGCCATCACTGGCATGGTGAGCGCGGCTTGTCCCGAGCCCGAGGGCACCAAAATATTGATGCCCGTTTGCACGACAAACATCACCTCGGCGGCCCAAACCTTGGGCAGGTCTTTGAACAACTGGGCTGTGTGGTACAAAATCGCGTCGATCACCAATCCTTCCTCCAAGACCACCAAAATGCCGGCGGCGAGTCCCACCACCAAGGCGGCCCCGGCCATGTCGCGTGCGCCGGCCAAAAACTCCTGCACAAAGGCATCGGCATTTTGTTGCAGCACGGCCGCATTGAGCATGCCCATGCCCAAAAACAGGGCAGCAATTTCTTCCATGTACCAGCCATGCGCCATCACCCCCACCACAATGCCGCCAATGGCCAAGCTGAGGTGAAAAAGTACCAGGTAATGCACCGAGCGCCGGAGCAACCAGAACCCTCCGGCGGCGTACAATACCACCAGCAAAGGCAGGGCAGGAAGGTCCCAATGTCCGCCCCCCGCAGCAAAAGCACTGATGGGCGTTTGCCAGGCGAAAAGCAGCAACACCACCAAGGCCAGTCCCCATGCCACCCAAGCGTTTCGTCCGCCGGGTCGGTGCACGGGAATTTCGGTTTGATCGGCTGCTTGTTGGGCCCACCAAGCATTGGCTTCGGCCGACAGACTTTTATGGGCATGGCGACCAAAACGGTGGGCATACCACAGCACATAGCTGATGCCCACACCCGTAATCACCACAAAACAAAAGAGCCGATATGCTAATCCGCTGAATGGCTGCACGCCGGCAATGCCCTGAGCCACCCCAATGGTAAATGGATTCAGCAAGGCACCCGCAAATCCCAGGGCCGCCCCCACAAAACACATGGCTACGCCCACCATGGCATCGTAGCCAAGCGAGCGCGCCAAAGGCACAAAGAGCAATACAAAAGGGATGGTTTCTTCGCTCATGCCGAAAACGGCGCCAAAAACGGCGAATAAAAACATGCACAGCACCATTACCAGGTTACCGCCACCCACCCGTGCGGCCCAGGCTGCCCGCTCAAGCCGCCGGATGCGCGCTACGAGCGATAAAATGCCCAAATCGAGGGCACGACTATTTTGCAACTGAAAAAACACCCCGCCCACAATAAAAATGAAGACAATGATGCCCGATTGGCGTTCAAATCCCTTGAAAAAAGCAGTCAATACCTGCCAGCTTTGGGGCTGCGTATCAACCGCAGTGAACGAGCCGGGCACAATCAACTGGCGTATGGTGCCATTTACCTGGGTGGGCTGTCGTTCGAAACTGCCACCGGGCAGCAGCCAGGTAGCCAAGGCCGCCAAACAAATCACGCCAAAGAGCAACACATAGGTGTGGGGAATTTTTCGCATGTGCTATGATACGGAATTTGGGAGGATGTTGCGCCAAGCTGGGCTGGGGCGATGCCGGCGTTTATTCGTAAAAGGCCCAGGTGATACCGAAACGAAAAGCGCGGCTGTACATGGGGTACAAAGGCACTGTGTAGAAGTTGGGCGCCGGGAAACCTTGGTTGGCGTGTTCAAACTTCACAAATACCCGGGTCCGCTTCACCTTGATGGCGGCAAACAGGTCGAAAAGCGGATGGTTGCCGGCTTGAAGGGTGTCTTGCAGCACAAATTGGCCAATTTCGGGCCGGAAACCCGGTGCAAAATAGGCCGTATGGAAGCGAAAATCGGTGCCCAATTGCAATTCCCATCCGGCTTTGAAGTGGTGGTTGATGCTGAGTACATCCTGACTGAAAAAACGGGGCGCACGCAGCGGTCCCCCTTGTTCGAGCCACTGCCAGCCATGGTGCAGGTCGAGCCTGAATTTCCACCAACGCAAGCTGCTTTGGTAGCTCAGTTGCTGCAAGCGGTAGCTGGCCGGGTCCTGTTGTACTTGACCTTGGGCATCCCAATACACCCAATTGGCCAAGCTGGCATGGCGGTACAGGAGCTTTCCAATGGGCAAGTGCAGTTGTGCAAATACTGCATCTTCACGTACGGCCTCCCAATTTTGGTTCCATTGCTGGTACAAACCGGTGAACTGTTGGGCTGCCATGCCCGGATTTTGGGTTTGGCGGAGCATGCCCAGCACGAATCCCGTTTTTTCGTTCAGCCAATAAGCAGCGGTGATTTCGGCCTTTCCCGTATTGTTTTGCAGCACCTGATACAATCCCCGGGCATAGTGGCCTTTGACTTGCCAGGCACCAGCGCGCAACTTTACCCGGGCATCGGCCCAAAGGAGCTGTTGGTACAGCCACTCGGCTCCGTTCCGTACATTGCCGAGGCTGTGGTGCAGGGCTACTTGCCACTGCCAACGGCCGAAGGGTGCCAAACTTTGCAGTCCCAGGCTGTTCTGCAGGTGGCGGAACCCGTTGGAGTCGGGACCAGCCACTGGCGTTAAGCGTGCACCAGGGTAATAGCCTGTATTGTTGGTATTGGGATCGGTGTAGTTGAAATATTGCCGTTGGTACGATACCGTATGAAAAGCGCCCATGCCTGTAAAACTGCTATCGGCCCCGCACAAACGGTACTGCTGATGCAACCACAAGCTGCGGTTGTTGGCGCGCATCCCGGCGTTATTGAGGTTTACCGGCACACCCAAGGGAGCCACAAATAGTCCTTCTTCAAACAAGCGACCCGGCACCACTCCTCCATTTTGTTCGTTTGCGTGGTTGTTGGTGATGTATTGCACATGGGCGGCATAACGTTTGCCAGGGGCGACCATGCTTCCGAAAAAGCGGAAATTTTTGTTGTTGGTGGCTTCGTTGGCGTACCAGCCATCGCTGCTCAGCAGCCTGTATTCGGCACCGATGTTCACGGTTTTGCCGATGTTTTGGGTGTGAAACAGCCGAAAAGCTTGTTGGTTGTTCCCGCCTCCCGAGCTGAAATCGAAGCTGGTGAGGGGTTTATTCACCCGCCAGAAACGGGCATTTTCGGGGGTAAAATCGTACAAGGCAAAGGCATCGAAGCCGCTGCTGAAGGGCCTGAAATCGCCAGTGCTGAGCATCAGCGGCCGGGCAGCCGAACCAACCACCCCTAGATGGGCCCAAGCCGAGCTGCCACTCACCGGATCGTACTGCCACACCCGGTGCAAGGCCGTATCGGGCTTTTGGTAAAAGGTGGTATCAAATCCAAAATCTGCCAACTGGTAGGCATGCAAAACCATGCTTTTTTCGAGCAAAGCTGAACTATCGACCTGAGCAGCTGCCCCGCCGGCGGCCAGGCTGCAAAGAACCAGGAAAAGTTTGCGCACAGGCTTCACAAGCTGCCAACAAGTTCGCTGATGATATGGGTCATGTGTGGCTCGGCCTTGTGTGCTGCTTCCACAATGCTTTCAATGGTTACTTTTTCGGGTTCTTCTGGAAAACCCTCGTCCGTGATCACAGAAATGGCAAAACAAGGAATGCCCATCTGGCGTGCCACAACCACTTCGGGCACAGTGCTCATGCCCACGGCATCGCCACCAATGCGGCGGAGGTATTCATATTCAGCGGGCGTTTCAAGCGATGGGCCCTGCACAGCAGCATATACGCCTGTGTGTACCTTGATGTTGTCGCGCGCGGCAATGGCCAGGGCTTTGTCAATCAGTTGCAAGTCATAGGGCTCGTTCATTTGCGGGAAACGCGGACCAAACTCTGGCAAGTGCATGCCCCTGAGTGGATGCTCGGGCAAGAGGTTGATGTGGTCGCGCAGGATCATGAGTTCCGAAATTTTGATGGTTGGATTTAATCCTCCCGATGCATTCGATACAAACAGTGCCTCAATGCCCAGGTATTTCATCACGCGAACGGGGAAGGTTACCTGCTGCATGCTGTATCCTTCGTAATAGTGAAAACGACCTTGCATCACCACTACTTCCTGTCCGTTGAGCTTACCGAAAATCAAACGCCCACGGTGGCTTTCGGTAGTACTGATCGGAAAATTGGGGATTTGTGTGTAAATGAACTGGTGACGCACCTGTACTTCGTTTACCAATGAACCCAATCCCGTACCCAAAATAATGCCTACCCGCGGACGTACCGTAATTCGTTCGCTTAAAAAATCAACGGTTTCTTTGATACTGCTTAACATACGCTTCTATCGTCTGAATAAATATACCCCGGTCTTGTTCGTCAAAGCCAATTTCTATAGGCAAGTACGCCAATGGGATTTGTTTTTCTACAAACCAATCGGCATGCTCCCGGAGTTTTACAAAATCTTTTTCGGTGGTCAATACCACTTTTTTAACCCCGTCCAAGGCCTTGAATTGTTGCTCTATCTGATCGAGTTGTTTGTTGCCATAGTCTTGGTGGTCGGCATAGGCAATGTGTACATACGACATCCGTTTGCGGTCGAGCATATCGGTGAGCGACTGCGCATTGGCAATGCCGGTTACCAGCACAAGGTGTTGGTCGGTTTTTAGATTTTCTTCGACAAATGGTTCGAGGTACACAGGGTTGCCATAGCGGATATGCGAAAAAATGACCTGCTGATGGGCGGCGGCATTAACCTTGGTGTAAACGTACTTTTTGTCGTACACATTTACGTGGTAGGGCGCTTTGGTGAAAATAATCAAATCGGCCCTGCGGTATGCATTTTTGTGTTCACGCAGTTTGCCTGCCGGTAAAAGTTGGTCACTGTAAAAGGGTTCGCTGTAATCGCTCAACAGAATGTTTAAACCTGCCTTCACCTTGCGGTGTTGAAAGGCATCATCGAGTACAACGGCTGATAAAAAAGCATTGTGCTCCAGCAACTTTTCAATGCCCGTTTTGCGGTCTTCGCACACAGCCACCTGCACATCGGGCAATTTGAGGTGCATTTGGAAGGGTTCATCGCCCAAGGTGCTGGCATTGTCGGTTTCACCGGCCAACCGAAAGCCTTTGGTTTTGCGTTTGTAGCCACGGCTTAAAATGGCGACAGAGGGAAAAGCTTCGGCCAACATGGCGGCCACCAGCTCGGTATGAGGCGTTTTGCCCGTTCCGCCTACGCTGAGGTTGCCAATTTTCACCACGGCCAAATCGAAACCATAACTTTTGAAAATGCCCATGTCATAGCACGCATTGCGCACAGCCACAACCAGGCCATACAGCCAAGCCAACGGAAGCAACCAATACCTTTTCACCATAGACGAATAGCCAACGAAACTAAAGAATTATTTTCAGAATACCTGATGTGCATGTCCAAATGCACGGTTGTTGGTGCAACACCCCCGCGACCTGTATATTTACCCCATGCAATCAACCACGAGGCTAAACGACCTTTGCCGCCTGCTCGAAGCTTGGGCGCCACTTGCTTTGCAAGAAGACTATGACAATGCCGGCTTATTGGTTGGCGACCGCCACCAGGCTGTTGCCGGGGTGCTGGTGAGTCTCGACCTCACCGAAGCCGTGATCGACGAAGCTCTCGCCCGGGGATGCAACGTGGTGGTGAGCCACCATCCCATCATTTTTGGCAAGCTCAAGCGGCTTACCGAAAGCAATTATGTGGAACGTTGTGTGGCCAAAGCCATCCGCGCAGGCGTGGCTTTGTACGCCATCCACACCAACCTCGACCACCTGCAGGCCGGGGTGAGCGCACGCATGGCCGCCGAACTGCAATTGGTGAATGGACGGGTGCTGCAACCCAAAAAAGGCATCTTGCGCAATTTGATCACTTTTGTGCCCAACGCCCAACTCGAAGCGGTGCGCGAGGCTTTGTTTGCTGCAGGAGCCGGCCACATTGGCAAATATGCCAAAGCCAGTTTTGGCAGCACCGGCACGGGCACCTTTTTGCCTAGCGAGGAAAGCAATCCCTTCAGTGGCGAAAAAGGAGTGATGCAATACGAGCCCGAAACCCGTCTCGAATTGCTTTACCCCATTTGGCGCGAATCGGCAATACTCGAGGCGCTTTTTAACACCCATCCCTACGAGGAAGTCGCCTACGACCTCATTCCCCTGGCCAATGCCACCACCGATTTTGGGGCGGGCTACCTCGCAGAATTGCCACAACCCATGCCAGCCCAGGCGTTTTTGGAGTTGCTCAAAAGCCGGTTCGGCGGCATGATCCGGTACACCGAATTGCCCCAAACACCCGTGCAAAAAATTGCGCTTTGTGGCGGATCGGGCTCCTTTTTGCTACCCGATGCGCTCCGTGCCGGGGCCGATGTGCTCGTCACCGCCGACTTCAAATACCACCAGTTTTTTGATGCTGACAACCGCATTTTGATTGCAGACTTGGGACATTACGAAACCGAACAGTATACGAAGGATTTAATAGCGAATTATTTAAGCGAAAAATTCACTACATTTGCGGTCTTAATTTCGGAAACGAAAACCAATCCAGTCAACTACTTATAAGCAGCATGGAAAGCACCATTGAACAAAAACTCCGCTCGCTATACCAACTTCAGCAAATCGATTCCAAAATCGACCAGTTGCGCACCTTGCGCGGTGAGTTGCCCATGGAAGTGAAAGACCTTGAAGACGAAATTGCAGGTCTCGAAACCCGCCTCGAAAAATTCAACGAAGATTTGGTTGGATTGAAGAAACTCATCGCCGAGAAGCAAGCGTTCATCAAGGATGCCAATGCCCTCAAAGCCAAATATGAGCAGCAATTGATGGGTGTGAAAAACAGCCGCGAGTACGATGCGCTGTCGAAAGAAGTAGAAATTCAGGGTTTGGAAATCCAAATTGCCGAGAAAAAAATCCGCGAATTCAACGTGCAAATCGATCAGCGCAGCCAAGAGTTGCAGCGTTTGAGCGATGAAATGGCTGGTCGTAAGAAAGACCTCGACAACAAGAAGTCGGAGCTTAACAGCATCATTGCCGAAACCGAAAAAGAAGAACAAGATTTGTTGTGTTCTTCGGAAAAAGCCCGCAAAAACATTGAAGACCGTTTGTTAACGGCCTATACGCGCATTCGCAGCAATTCACGCAACGGCTTGGCTGTGGTAACCGTACAGCGCGATGCTTGTGGTGGTTGCTTCAACCAAATCCCACCCCAGCGCCAAATGGATATCCGCACCCGCAAGCGGATTGCGATTTGTGAACACTGTGGCCGCATCTTGGTAGATGCCGACATCAATGCGGTGGAAGCCTAAGCCATCGCAGCAAATCAAAAAAGCCGCTCTGATTTTCAGTGCGGCTTTTTTTGTGCATGGCGATTAGCGCCAGCGGTAGCGTACCGACAAGCCGGCCGAGCTGTAGGCAAAGCCCGTTCCGCCAAGGATGTTCAGGGCAGGTTTCCAGTCGAGCGATAGGTTGATAGGCGCGCCAGGAAAATTGTACTGAGCACCCAAAGCAAAATCGACCCCGATGCCCACGTTAGAGCCTACGGCGACCCAGCCCGGTCGTACACGGTAGACCGACCGATAACTCCACAGGTGACCACCTGCACCGGCATACCAGTCTAATCCTGGCAAATCGGCCGTAATGGGCTTGTGGAAAAAGTGGTACAATACTGTAACTCCCTGAAACCACTCGCTCAAGTGCAAGATGCCTTCGTAAGCTACTGCACCTGCGTGGTGTTTGATGGTGATGCCAGCATCGGGGCCCAGACGCAAACCGGCACTGGTGCCGCCTGAGCGACTGTAGCCCTGTGCAGCAGCTTGTTGCAAGCTACCGCAAACAAGCAGCAGTACAAATACAGAGGTGGTGTTTTTTAGTTTCATGCTATCGGGTTTTGTAGAAGTACAAATATCGTGAAGTTTCAAGCGGCATGGGTGAAAATAAACAGACCTTATCCGTCAACAGCAGCTCTTGCTTTTCTGCTGTTTTTGGGATAGCTGGACCTGCCTTAATCGACCATGACTGGTTACTTGCGGCTAAAACGGCAGATGGCCCATGTGAGTAAATAGGCCAAAACTGAGCTGCCCAAGCCCCAAATGAGGGAAGGATAAACCGATGAAATGAAGTATGCAGGAATCAGCCAGCCCACAAAGCCCAACACCATGGCAGCAATGGCCGGCCAGCGGCTGCAATAGGCAGGCCAAAAAACAGCCACGGTCATGGGGACGAACAAGGTCACCAAGCCAAGCACGCTGGCCTCTCCAACGAGTGAATAAATGTCGTTGCGGAGCATGGCCATGAGGCACCCGGCCAGCGCCATGAGTACTACGGCTATTCGGAGCAGCAATAAAAACTGTCGATCGGTCAATTGGCGTGGCCAAAGAGGCTTCACCAGATTTTCGCTCAATATACTTGCTGGCGCCAGCATGGCACCTGAACAAGTACTGAAAATGGCCGAAAGCAAGGCGCCAAAAAAGAGCACCTGAACCCCCAGGGGCATATGGGCCAGCATCACCTGGGGCAGCACCTGTTGCATATCGCCCACGAGGAGTTGCGGATACAATACCCGCGCCGCCATCACAATCAACAAGGGCAGGATGGCGATGCAGAGGTACAAAACACCCCCCAGGTAAAAGGAACGAACAGCTACTTTTTCGCTTTTACTGGCGTTCATCCGTTGAAAAATATCTTGCGATGGAATGGAGCCCAAGCCCAAGGTCATCAAGGCTGCCGCATAATGCCACCAGCCTTGCCTTTCAGCAGCCGGCATCCATTGGAAGTGGTCGGGAGGTGTATGTGCAGCAATGTTGTCGAGTCCACCTGCCTGAACCACCATCAGCCAGGCCGCCCATGCCAGCCCCGCCACGATGACGATGCTTTGTGCAAAGTCGGTGATGGAAATGGCCCACATACCGCCAGCTAGGGTGTACAGAGTGACCACAAAAGTGCTGATGACAATGCCCTCGGTAAGGCTTAATCCGGTGAGTAATTGCAGCAACAAACCCAAGGCCACGAGTTGTGCGGCAATGTAGCCGAAAAAGGTCAACAACATAAAGCCCGATGCCATCAACTCCACCTGCCGGCCATACGCATTTCGGTACAAATCGCCGAGCGTGAGCAAGTTCATGCAGTACAACCTTCGGGCGAAAAAGGCCCCGAAGAGCATCAAACACAAAAACCCACCCAAAGGATCTTCTACAATTCCAAGCAGTCCACCTTCCAAAAAGGCCGAAGTAGCACCAAAAAGGGTTTCACTGCCAAACCAAAGGGCAAAAAGTGCTGCAGAACTTAGAAACAATGGCAACTGTCGGTTGGCATTCACAAAGTCGGCACTGTTTTTTACCCACCGCATGGCCAAAAGGCCAATCAATACCGTACAAATCAGATAGGCAATAACAGCTACAGGCAGCATTTCAGTCTTTTAAATGCGAACGCACCCGTTCGTTTTGCTTTAAAAACATCTTACAAATAGGGTTGTAAAAAAGCTGCAGCGCTGGCAGGTTATGGTTTTTCGGCATGGCAACCAATCGAATAACGAATCTAATGAATTTTCGTTTGTGGGCTAAAGGTTGTGTTAGACAGGATCAGATGGGTTTTTGAGCTGTTTCCAACGGCAGTATCGGCAGCAAGATTTAAATCTGCGCTACCTGCGCCAACATCTCAGCATGCACCCGGGCATTGGCCGCCAAAATTTCGCGCCCGAATAAATAACCGTTACCGCCGTTAAAATCGGTAACCTTTCCACCTGCCTCGGCTACCAGCAAAGCACCTGCGGCTACATCGTAACTGTTGAGGTTGTATTCGAAATAGCCTTCAAACCGACCGCATGCCACATAGGCCAAATCGAGCGCAGCCGAACCCAAACGGCGCATGCCTTGGGTATGCTGCATGAAGTACCGTAGTACCGCGAGGTAGTTTTCAATGCGGTCGAAGGCGTAGTACGGAAAGCCGGTCGCCAGCAAAGACTGATCAAGCACGGGTACTTCCGACACCCGAATACTTTTTCCATTCAAACGCGCCCCGCCATGCTTGTATGCCGAAAAACATTCGTCGCGGTTTGATTCATAAACCACCCCCAGCAACAATTCTTCACCGGCAGCCAAGGCGATGCTGATGGAGAAAAAGGGCAAACCATGGGTAAAATTGGTGGTGCCATCCAAGGGGTCGATGATCCAGCGCAAGGCTTTGTCTTCCTGCACCACTGTTCCTTCTTCGGTAATGAAGCCGGCTTCAGGCAAGAGTTGCTGCAAGCGGGCCACGAGGCGTTCTTCCGACTGGCGGTCGACATAACTCACCAAATCGTGCACCCCTTTGTGCTCGATGTTGCCCCGGTCGAAAACAGCCAATTCTTGCCGCTGAAAAGCCGCTATTTCGCAGGCCAGCTCACAAACTTCGGATTCAAGAGAGGCTAATTGCTGTTGGGTCATGCTTTGAGTCGTTTGGCCGAACGCGATTTGCTGAAGGCAATAAGGTACAATAGCACACCCAAAAAGGCAGCGGTGCGACCTAGATAATCGCCGTATTGGCTGTAAAAAGTGAGTTTTTCGTTGAGGTGGACCTTGCCGGTAAGTGAGGTTTGCTCCCACCAGCCAGTCTGTTGCACTACGTCGCCGCGCTGATTGATGAAACAACTGATGCCCGTATTGCCCGAACGTACCACGTCGCGGCGGTTTTCGATGGCCCGCAAACGTGCATAAGCCATGTGCTGGCGGTAGCCATCGGTATCGCCCCACCAGCCATCGTTGGTGATCACCGCCAGCAGGTTCGCGCCTTTGTTGCGTACATAGCCAGTTACAAAGTCTCCGAAAATAGATTCGTAGCAAATCACAGGAGCAGCGTTCACCGGACCATTCCGAAAAGCTTCACGTTCGGCTTGCTTGCCGAGCTGCCCGGTCATGCCACCCAAATCGACCGACAACTTGTTCAAAAAGCCCAGCAGTTTGGGGTATGGCATTTTCTCCACCCCAATCACCAACATCGATTTGTGGTATACGCCCATGGGTTGGCCTGTTTGAAAAAACAAAGCCGAATTGTGCGAGATGTATTTTTGTCCGTTGCCCAAATTGCGCGCAAATGCGGGCGCTTCATTTTCAGGATATACCGTAATGGCACTAGCGCCTGCCACCAGCGACGGCCCCGCATAGTTGCTCAAAAAATGTTGGATTTGGTCGGCCTGCCAGTTCGACTGTCCGCTGCGGTTGAGCCAAATGAATTCAGGAATGGAGGTTTCGGGCCAAAACACCATGCGGGTTTCGGGGGTCATGGCCCGGTCGGTTAGCTCCAGCAGCGTGTCAAGTTGGTTTTGGAACAGCGCCTCGTTGAACTTGGCGCCATAGGGATCGTAATTGGGCTGCACCACTGCAACTTCGGCAGCAATGCCCTGCGGTTGATAGCTGCTGTAGGCGCTCCACGACCAAATGGCAGGCACCAAAAACAAAATACCGGCCCTGAACAAACTGCGGAAGGCTCGCCAGCCGAGCACCTTGCGTTCATCGGCTTCGGTTTGCTGCCGTCGCAACAGCAAGTTTTTGATGCCTTGAAACAACAAAATATTGAGTACCAATACCCACAAACTGCCACCAAATACCCCGGTTAGGCTGTACCACTGCACCAAGGCGGGGGTGTTGGCAAAGGCATTGCCGAGAATGAGCCAGGGGAAATCGAGATCCCAATTGAGGTTGAGATACTCCATGCCCATCCACAAGCTGACCAGGGCAATCAAGGCCGTACGCTCGCCTGAGCGTTTTTTCACCACATGAAAGAGGTAAAAAGCAGTGGCCATGAGCAGGGTGTTGGCCATAATGCCTGCAACGGCACCAATGAGGGCGGCGTTTTTGACCCACCAAGTCGCCAGCGTATTGAAGGTGACGAAGGCCAAACAACTCCACCACCAAACGCCCTTCGAGCCGTGGCCGGGCGAATAGTACAAATCATCCTCCAGCAACAACAAGGGCACAAAGGCCACAAATAGTAAGTACACCTGGTCGTAAGGCGGAAATGCCAGCCAAAACAACAGGCCGCTCAGCAGCACATAAACGAGCTTGGCCGATTTAGTTCCGGCCAGCCAAAACAATGACGAATTCTCCTTTGGGTGCATGGGTTTTGAAATGTTGGATGAGCTCGGCCAGGGTGCCGTTCACGGTTTCTTCAAATTTTTTGGTGATTTCACGCGATACACTGGCTTGGCGCTCTGCACCGCAATATTGGGCCAGCTCTTCCAGGCTTTTGAGCACGCGGTAGGGCGATTCGTAAAACACCATGGTGCGACTTTCATCGGCCAGCTGCTTGAGGCGCGTTTGCCGACCTTTTTTCTGGGGCAAAAAGCCCTCGAAACAAAAACGGTCGCTGGGCAAACCCGATTTCACCAGGGCCGGTATCAGGGCTGTGGCCCCGGGAGGAGCTTCTACTTCCAAGCCAGCAGCTACTGCTGAACGTGCCAGCAAAAAGCCGGGATCCGATATGCCGGGCGTACCCGCATCGCTGATGAGGGCAATGGTTTTGCCGGCCTGCAACTGGGCAATCACCCTTTCGGTAAGCTGGTGCTCGTTGAATTTGTGGTACGACTGCAAAGGCTGCTTGATGTCGTAATGTTTGAGCAAAATACCGCTCGTTCGCGTGTCTTCGCACAAGACCAAATCGGCCTCCTTGAGCAGGCGAAGGGTACGCAGGCTGATGTCTTCGAGGTTGCCAATGGGTGTGGCGAGGAGGTACAGTTTGCCGTTGCTCATGGTTGCTGCCATTGGTCGGTAAAACTACGCAAGAGGGTGAATATGGCTCGATAATGTTGCCAGCGGAGGTTTTCGGGCCGGTCGTTGGGGTCGTGGTAGGCCGTTACATCGCCCAAGGTGTACACAAAAATGGCAGGTACCCCTTTTTGTGTGAATGGATAATGATCGCTGTTAGCAGCATTGGCCCTTTTCTGAATGTTTTTGAGGTATTTGCCCGAAGTATTGAGGCTATCGAGCAGCTGGTAGGCCTTGCTTTGTTGCTCGCCGTTTACCATCATCAGGCCATCGCTGCCACCGGCCATGAGGTCGAGGTTGAGCACCAGACTGATGTGCGAAAGCGACACCAAAGGTTTGCTGACGAAATAATTGGAACCCACCAGTCCGGCCTCTTCGGCAGCAAAGGCAATAAAAAGGAGGCTGTAGTCAGGCTGGTTTTGGGGTTGGCTGTAGTGCCGGGCCATATCGAGCAGCAAGGCAGTACCGCTGGCATTGTCGTTGGCACCCGGAAATAGCACCGAACCCATGCGGCCGAGGTGGTCGTAATGGGCGCAAATGGCCATGATGGAGTCGGGTTGCCTTTTGCCCCTTACCAAACCAGCTACATTGGCCACGGTATGTGCTTTGTAGCTGCCCGAAAAGTAAAAATCAGCCCATTTGATTTTGGCCGGAAGAGCAGCTTTGCGGACTTCTACATAAGCCAGGGGCCATTGGTCGCGCCCCACACTCCAGGTGAATTTTTGGTCGGTGGTTTCTAGCACAAGGCGTGGATTTTTGCCCATGGCCTTGGGTTGCTTGCCATCTTCGGCCAGCACCAGGCCTTTGCCCGGCTTGAGTTTTTGTGCTTGTCCGTGGGCCGACATCGGGTGCACCACATAATCGGTCCCCGGCACCAGCACCTGCTTGTTCAAACACAGGTATATGCTATCAAAGGTATTTATCTCCAAACTGAAGGCTTGCAGATAATTGTCGCTCAGCGGTTGAAGCCCCAATCGGGCAAATTCACGCAGCAAATATTCGGCTGCGAGCTGTTGTCCGTTCTGCTGGTACCCACGTCCGTGGAAGGCCTGGCTGCTCAGCGTATCAAGCTGCTGGCGGGCATAGATTGCGTCTTGGGCATGCAAAGGCAGGCTACTGCCCAACAGCAGCCCCAAAAAGAGGTAAATCGACTTAAACCGCGCTGATTTCAAAGTGGTAACGCTCCATGATCAGGTTGGCCAGCAGCTTTTTGCAGGCATCTTCTACTTCCTGACGGGCAGCAGCTTCGTTGGCGGCATCGAGGTGCAGGGTGATGTGCTTGCCCACCCGTACGTTTTCCACATTGTTCAGTCCCAGATTACGCAATCCGGCTTGAACAGCTTTGCCTTGCGGGTCGAGCAGGGCGTCGTGGGGCATGATGTCGATTTCGGCTTTGAATTTCATTTGGAGCGATTTGTAAGCAGGCCGACAATCGACCAGCTAATGTAGGCCAAAATTACAAAAGCCAATCCAAGGTACGAGTACCACAAGAGCAGAACGGCAGAAAAAAGCAGAAAAAGATAACGTGCTTGGTTGCCCGACCAGGCAAAACTTTTGAATTTGAAGGCCACCATGGGGATGGGCGACAGCAGCAGATACGACAGCAGGGCAGCAGCAGCCAACAGATATTCCTTGCGCAAACCATCTAAAGAGCCGGTGGTTGAGGTGAAATAAATGGTGAGCGAAGCAATGAGAATGCCGTTGGCAGGCGTAGGCAGACCGATGAATCCGTCGGTTTGGCGGGTATCATGGTTGAAGCGCGCAAGGCGCATGGCCGATGCCAGGGCAACTACAAAAACCCCGTATTCGGTGTAGGCGGTGCCTGGCACCGAGGCTGCCAGTTGAAAGAGCAGAAAGGAAGGCAAAACGCCAAAGCTTACCACATCCGACAACGAATCGAGGTCTTTGCCAATGGCCGATTGTGCATTCAATGCCCGGGCAGCAAAGCCATCGAAAAAATCCATCACTGCCGCCAGATACAACATTCGGGCAGCACCGGGCAAATCGCCCCAGGCGGCCAAACTGATGCCGATGCAGCCAAAAAGCAAATTGGTGAGGGTAATGGCATTGGGAATGGCGGCGCGCATGTATTACGGTTTGAAAGCCCTAAATTAAGGGGCTCAAAGCTCACTTTTATGCGCATCCTGCTTTTTTGCCTCTTGCTATTGCCATGTATGGCCTTCACACAGTCATCGCCCATCGCTTTTGCCATCCATGGCGGAGCCGGTTTTGTAGATTCCAACAAGGTGAGTCCCGAATTGCGTGCCCGTTACCGCATAGTGCTTTCCGAAGCCACCCTCACGGGCTACAGTATCCTCCAGCGTGGTGGAAGTAGCCTCGAAGCCGTGGAAGCAGCCATCCGCATCCTCGAAAATTCACCTCTGTTCAATGCGGGCAGGGGTGCAGTGACCAATGCGGAGGGGTTTTGCGAGTTGGATGCCAGCATCATGGACGGCAAGACAAGGCAGGCGGGGGCAGTGGCCGGACTCACCACAGTGAAAAACCCCATTACCCTGGCGCGATTGGTGAAAGACAGCTCCAAGCATGTTTTGCTCATGGGTGAGGGAGCGGAGCGTTTTGCTGCGAAAATGCCGGTAGAACGGGTGGAGCGCAGCTATTTTCTGGAGCGCGATCCCGACAAAAAAGGAGAGGTACCCGGCTGGCTGCACGATGCCAAGTTTGGAACCGTGGGCGCTGTGGCCCTCGATCGACAAGGCAATTTGGCGGCGGGTACGTCGACCGGTGGCATGCGTGGCAAGCAGTTTGGGAGGGTAGGCGATGTTCCGTTGATTGGGGCCGGCACCTATGCCGAAAATGGGGTGGTAGCGGTGAGCTGTACTGGTCATGGTGAGTTTTTTATCAGGCAGGTAGCAGCTTACGAAGTGGCAGCCCTCATGAAATACAAAGGCCTCACGGTGCAACAAGCGGCCGATGCTGTCATCCACGAGCAATTGAAACCCATCGGAGGCAGCGGTGGCTTGATTGCACTCGATGCCCAAGGAAATATCCATTTGCCCTTCAATTCGGGCAGCATGTTCAGGGCTTCGGTTGACAATGCGGGAAAAATTACAGTGGCCATTTGGTAGAACACCCTTTGACCTTCATGGAGTCATATATTACGTTATCTTGTATTTTAGATATTTTGGTGTTTTATTTCCCACATTTGGTAGGACGTATGCGTATTTGACTTACTTTTGTAAATAACGTCCGGACATATCTCCGGGGCGGAGTTTAAATTATCTGAATGCAATTACCTTCCATTCGCTTCTCGCGCCGCGACGAGCGAGGCTTTTTCCCCGAACTTCGTAAGAGAGTCGATCAGTATTTCGCCGAAAACAACCTCCGCAAGACGGGTGGTTCGCGCATGGTCATCAAAGCCATTGCCATGTTGGTGTTTTATCTCACCCCCTATGCGCTGGTGCTCAGCGGCATGTTTACGGGTTGGGCGTTGTTGCCTTTGGTCATTTGGATGGGCATTGGTTTAGCTGGCGTAGGCATGGGCGTTATGCACGATGCCTGTCACAATGCTTTTTCTGACAAGCAGTGGGTGAACCGCATTTTTGCTTCGAGCATGTATTTGGTAGGTGGCAATGTGTACAACTGGAAGATCCAGCACAATACCTTGCACCACACCTTTACCAACATCCACCATGCCGATGAGGACATTGCTGGCAAGGCATTCCTACGTCTTGACCGCCACGATGCCCACAAACCCATGCACCGCTTCCAACACATTTACGGTCCGATGCTTTATAGCCTCATGACTTTGAGCTTTCATTTTAAAGATTTCCGTCAGGTATTTACTTGGGCCAGCCAGAGCAGCAAAGAAGTTTACCGCAAAGAGGTGATCAATTTGATCATTGGTAAAATGGTGTTCTTTGGTTTGATGCTGATGCCCTTATTTCTCACTGGCATTACTTTTTGGCAGTGGTTGTTGGGCTTTGCTGTTGTGAACTTCACCGCGGGCTTTATCCTTGCCGGCATTTTCCAATTGGCACACATTGTTGAGGAAACCGATCAGCCTTTGCCGAATACCGAAGGTCAAATGGAAAATACTTGGGCCATTCACCAATTGCATACCACCGCCGACTTTGGTCGCAAGAGCTGGTTGTTGGGCTGGTATTCGGGTGGCTTGAATTTTCAGGTGGAGCACCATTTATTCCCCAATATCTGCCATTTGCACTATCCCAAAATCTCGGAAATTGTTGAAAAAACAGCCAATGAATTTGGTATTCCTTACCATGCCCATCCCAACATGGTGCTGGCAGCAGGCTCGCACATCCGCGCCCTCAAGCGTTTGGGTCGCGGCGAATAATTTGCACACACACTAACCTTATGAATAAGCCACCGGATTTCCGGTGGCTTTTTTGTTGGGCCCAATAAACACACGACAGAGAACAGCAATATGTTGAATGGTCAGCCCTTTGGGGCAATGGTAGCATGGAAGGCTACCTCGGTTCGCGTATGAATTTCGCTAAGCGCTCAATAAAAGCCACATCTACATGCACAGCTTGCTGGTAATGCGCCAACAATGGCGTCCCCTCTGCCACAGGCATGAGCAAGTGGTTGAGCCCAGGCAGCATTTCGGTGCGTAGATTGCCCCTTCCGGCCAAACGGCCTTCCCAAGCAGCGTTATCGGCCGCTTGTGATTGATAATCGCGTTCGCCGCGCACCACCCACAATGCTGCATTACTATACCAAAAATCATTGACCAAATCGTTTTGTTGCAGGTACTTCCAATAGGGACCGGGCAGCTGCAGGGGCAGGCTGTCGGCAGGCGTGTAATGGCTCAGCTTGCTGCTTTTGGCAAGGGCAACTTGTGCGGCAAAAACTTTGGCGGCAGGCTGCCAGTCGGCCTCGCCCGCCTTTTCGGCCAATATAGGTAACATTTGGTCGAATAGCTGGTCGGGAAGTGGGCGGGGACTGCTGCCCACAAGGGTGAAGCTTCGCACTGGCAAGTCGCTGAACCGTGCAACGCGTCCTGATGCCAGTCCTCCCAAGCCCAAGCCCAATAGGTGCAATTGGTTAGTGTCGATTTCGGCCACTTGTTTGAGTTGCCTGAGGGCTGCCTGCACATCTTCGAGCATTTCTGTTTCGAGGGTGAGCAAACGCAAGTCGGCCATCAATTCGGGACCGTAGCGGTAGGTGCGTTTGTCGAATCGGTAGCTGGCAATGCCCCTGGCCGCCAAACCTACAGCCAGGTCGCGGAACATTTTGGTAGGCCCAATGCTGTGGTCTTTGTCTTGCGGGCCCAAATCGGGCAGTAACACCACCAATGGACAGCGTTGGCAATTGGCTGGCAAGGTGAGTGTGGCTGGCAGTACAATGGTGTCGTGCCTGATGGGCAGGCTGAACTCGCGGTACTGCGCAGGAATGTCGTAAGCCGGGGGCAAATAAGAGGCGGCGGCTCCGTCGGCCAGCACTTGCAAAGAAGCAATGCGTTGATCGGGACCAAAGCTGAACTCCAGCTGTAATGTATTTTTTTCGAATACCCATTGCCGGTAATAGTAGGGGCGATTGAGGTGCGTAAAAAGGCTATCGGCACCTGATTTGACGAATGTACCGTGCGATAATTGCAATCCTTCCCAAACGGCTGCCAATTGTTCGGCATTGAGTTTTTCGGCCAAACCCGGACCCAACAATCGGGTAGCTGCGGCAAAATCATCGCGCTGCAAACGCGCCACCAGGCTGTCGGTGTAAGCCCGGTACAACTTGGTTTGGGCATGGCCCAACATCCCCCAAAAAACCAAGCTCAGTAAAAGCAGCAAACGGCGCATCTTGCAAAGAACGGGAATTGCGGCGGTTAGGTACAAACGAAAAGGTCCGACCTCCCGGCCGGACCTCGATACATGAAGAAGTTGGGTTGAAAATGATGTGGTTGTACGAACAGGGTTTTTACAACCGGCTACAATTGCTCGATTTTTCCGGCGCCACTGATGCGTTTGCGCACCACTTCCGGATCGCCTTTGTAGCTTACCACACCAACCCCGCTGATGTTCACGTCGAGCTGTTTGCTCACGTTTACCTCGGCGGAGCCGGCTCCCGACATCACCAGGGTCATGTTCTCCACGTAATATTCTTCAGCTTTAATGCTGGCGGCACCACTCAGGTTGATCACCACGGTTTCGGCCTTGCCGCTGAGCTCAATGCCACCCGTGCCACTCACATCGAGTTTCAGGATTTTGACATTCAAGTCGAGTTCGGCACTACCTACACCATTGATGGCCAGAAAGAGGGTTTCGTTGTCGAAACCACCGCCTGTTACTTCGGCTGCCCCCGATATTTTCAGGGTTTCGAGGCTGGGCAGCGAAATGATGATTTTGTCGCCCACAACTGGTACGCCAAAGGTTTTTTTGGCGCCACTGATTTCGAGTATCCCCTCGTCAATGGTCAATTCAAGGTTTTTGAGGGTGTTTTCGCCCCCTTCGAGGCGCATTTCTGCAGGTCCTTTTTTCAGTTCTACCTCCATGCCACCACGGAGGTGAATGCCGGTGATGCCTTCTAAAGGCAAAATAGTGGTTTGTGCCAGCGCGCCGTGTGCGAGGCATATGAGCAAACCAACCAAAACAAGTAAAATGGGTACAAAGGGTTTTTTCATGGCGTGGATTTGCCGGTAAGACGAAAGTACAAAGGCGGAGGTTGCACTGCCTCTCAAAAAATGGTAAAAAAAATCGATCGGCTTACAAGCGCTGTTAACTGCCCGGTATTTTTTCGCCTTTTGCTGATAGTTCAAGCAATTGCAACAAGCGTTTTTGTCGGGTAGCATCGGTTTTGGCCAATTTCAGCCAGCGCAGGGCAAAACGTTTGCTCGAAGGGTTGATGGCTTCGAAAAATGCCAGGGCATTGGGCTTTTGGGCAAGTGTTTGGCGGAGGTCATCGGGGAGCTGCAACTCATCTACGTCTTCGAGGAAATCCCACAGGCCAGCGGCTTTGGAGGCGGCAATGGCGGCAAGTCCGGCCGCTTGCATTTTACCTTCAGCTTGTAATCTGGCAGCCCGAACCTTGTAGGTGGCCGACCAATGTTGCACCCGCCGTGGACCAATGAGCTGCATGGTACGCTGTTCATCCAATTTGCGGCGAATACCATCGATCCAGCCGTAGCACAGTAGGGCATCGAGTACCTGGTCGGTCGACAAATATTTCGCGCCCGCCGACTTTTTGTAGGTCACCAACCACACCGATTCCTTTTGCTTATGGTTGGCCGCAAGCCAGGCATAGAGGCCTTCCTCGTTATCGATTTCAATTTGGGCGAAGGCTTCGGTGGCGAGCATATTCAAAAGCTAGGGCAATTGAATGGATGTGGCTTTTCAAAAAGCAAACGAAAGTTGCAAGATTGAGCAAAATCCCTTCAATATAAAGAAACATAAAAAATGGTTCTTTTTATTTATTTAAATTTGTCAGTAAGTGTTTTTTAAGCTGATGCTCTAAACCAAACCGGGCTATATGAGAAATGTTCATACAAGTTTTTGGATTTTTATTTTGTCTATCGGATCAATGGTGGTTTCAGCCGTTGCAAAACCCAACAATAATGTACTTTTATTGAACCCTTCTGTTCCGGTTCTCGATAGTTTGCCAGCACTCTGTCAACAAGCGCAACCGCTAAATTTGCTTCAATTTATTAGGTCAGGTACAGGGACTTTTAGTGGTCCGGGTGTTTTTGGAAATCAGTTCGATCCAAATTTAGCTGGCGCTGGCAGACACGTTATAACTTTCCAATACTTTGATTCAATAAATCAGGTAAATGCTGTCTATAGGCCAAGTATTTGGGTTCATCCTTTGCAAGTAGCCGTAAGATTAAACGGAAATTGCGCACCAGGAACTGCCATTGCGGTTGTAGATGATTCATCGGCTTATGGCGTGCAGTGGTTTAGAAACAACCAGTTGATTAAGGACGTGCCTATTTCTTATGCTTTTATCGGGCAAGCTTTGCTAACAGATTTGGGATATCCCTATGATATGGTTGTAGATGCACAAGGCAATCGATATATTGTTCAAATGCACGCGCAGCGTGTGGTACGTTATGCGACAGGCCAACAGACCTTTACGGTAGTGGCAGGAGGCAATGGCCAAGGATCGGGTCTTAACCAGTTACATAATCCAACAGGTGTTGCTTTAGATGCAGCCGGTAATGTGTATGTGGCCGACCATTCTAATCATAGAATTGTGCGCTGGGCACCAGGGGACACCGTAGGCGTTGTTGTTGCTGGAAGTGCTTTGGGCATTAATGGCACCGCGACTAACCGATTACATCACCCTTATCAGTTAAAGTTTGATGGTTTAGGCAGGTTGTATGTGACAGATAGAGACAATCACAGGGTAATGCGTTATCCTGCAACAGTGAGTACAACTACTACTGCATTAGCAGGTACGGTGGTTGTGGGTGCTGCAGGAAATGGTAGCGCGAACAATCAACTGAGCGGCCCTCATGCTTTATTCATAGATTCACAAGGAAGTCGCATGTACATAAGTGATGATAATAACGCGAGAATTATGCGTTATGATTTGTTGGCCTCCAATGTTGCAAATTCAGGCACCCGTGTTGCGGGCGGTAATGGTCATGGAGTAGAATTAAATCGATTTGGGAATCCGATAGCGGGCATTTTGGTGCAAGGTGAAGATATTTACTTGGCAGATTTGCATGCAGAACGGATTCTACGTTGGAAGGAAGGGGCAATAAGTGGACAAGTGATAGCTGGCGGTTTAGGGTATGGTTCTCAGCTTTTCAGAACCTCCAGGCCAACGGCTGTGCGGATAGATGCGCAAGGCAATCTGGAGTATTTAGAAAGAGACCATGCGCGTTTGGTTCGCTTTGATGCCAACAAAATAAATAGTGATACGCTTGTCTTTACCGAGGCGGGTGTTTACCGCGCAGAGTTCCAGCGATTTGGCTTAAATTGCGTATCCACATCGACTAACTTTACTATCAACAAACCGATTGCACAGATTACTTCCTCGAGGGGAACAACGGTATGTGAAGGCGACACCACCTCTTTAAGCACGCCTGCACTAGCTGGTTATGCCTATCAATGGTACAAAGATGGCCAATCGATAGCGGGCGCAAACACCAACACCTACATCACGAGTGTTCCTGGAAGTTATACAGTGGAGACGGGTGATTCGAGTGGTTGTTTCCATACTTCGGAGCCATTTATTATTAATGCTTTGCCGCAAGTAACGCTCACAGCCGATGGTTTGTGTTTGGGTTCACAACTAACGACCAATGTGCCGGATAGCAATGTGGTTCGCATTAACTGGTATCGAGATAATCAGTTGGTTAAACAAGCCAACCGCATGTATGAGGAAGATGGGGAAGTTGTTGCAGGTAATTTTAATGGCTGGATCGATGGACTTCCTTTCCATTGGGGTATGGGAGGTTTCCATATGCATAATGATGGTTGGATTTATTTTACAGATAACCATGATCGCAGGGTAGTTAAATATAATCCAGCTACAGGTCAGCATCAGACGGTAGCTGGGGGTAATGGAAGCGGTAATGCTTTGAATCAATTAGGGGATAATCCTAGGGGTGTTTTTGTAACGCCTAACGGGGATGTTTATGTTGCGGACAATACTAACCACCGTGTAGTACGTTGGTCTCCAGGTGCTATTTCAGGTGTTGTGGTTGCGGGGGTGAGCAATACCTCAGGTAGTCAGTTGAGTCGCTTAAACGAGCCTTGGGATGTTGTGGTCGATGATTCTGGATATGTGTATGTTTCAGATGACTATAATCACCGTGTAGTTCGCTGGGCACCGGGCGCCACTTCTGGTGTTGTTGTGGCAGGTGTGACAGGACAAGCCGGAGCTTCACTGAATCAGTTGACTCACCCCAAAGGCCTTTACCTCTTTGACGGTTATTTATATGTTTCAGATCGCCATAATCATCGTATTATGCGTTATGCTCTAGGAAGCACAACAGGCGTTGTGGTTGCCGGAGGTAATGGGGCGGGTTCGTCCTTAAATCAGTTAAATGTGCCCGAAGGAGTATATGTAAACTCTAACGGTGATGTATATGTTGCTGATCATGGTAATAGTCGTGTAGTTCGCTGGTCTGTTGGTGCGACTGAGGGTGTTATTGTTGCCGGAGGCAATGGCAATGGCAGCAGTTTGAATCAAACGGAATTTCCACGTGATGTTAATTTTCAATCAGATGGTGCATTGTACGTATTGACAAACAATAGTCGTTTAATGCACTTTGAATTAGATGATACCTTTATGCAAGACACTTTGGTTGCTGAGGAGCACGGGGTATATCATTTTGAGATGACCACGATTCAGGGCTGTGAAAACAACTCACAATCTCATAGAATTTTCGCACCTGAGGTGTTATTAAGTTCATCGAGAGGTTTTGATGTTTGTCAGGGCGATACTACGCAGTTAAGTACCATTCAAAACGCAACTTACACTTATCAATGGTTCAGAGATGGGTCACAAATAGCTGGAGCAACAGCCAGCAGTCTTACAGCATTTGAGCCTGGTTTATATCACGTGGCGGTGCTTGACAGCAATGCGTGCTCAAGAATTTCTGAAAGCATGCGCATTTGGCCCAAGCCAGTTACAACACTCTCAGCCGATGGCTTGTGTTTGGGTTCACAACTAACGACCAATGTGCCGGATAGCAATGTGGTTCAGATTGACTGGTTCAGGAACAATCAGTTGGTTAAACAAACCAACCGAAAATATAAAGAAGAAGGTGAGCCCGTATTAGGCAACTTCAATGGTTGGATTAACAACCTGCCATTCCATTGGGGCATGGGTGATTTCCACATCCATACTGACGGGTCTATCTATGTATACGATATATATGAGCGTCGAGTTGTTCGCTACTATCCTAGCACAGGTCAATTCACGGTGGTTGCGGGTGGAAATGGAGAAGGAAATGCTTTGAACCAAT
>CAZNWC010000018.1:0-29696 GCA_964577055.1 uncultured Chitinophaga sp.
ACTTTGCCGTCGATTTCGTAACGTACAAAGTAAGTGCCCACAGGTACACGGTTGCCGTTGGCATCGGTAGCATCCCACTGAATGGTGTGCAAACCAGCCTCTTCAACACCGTTTACAACCTGACGTACATTCTGGCCCAACATGTTGTAGATGTTTACTTTTACATCTTTTGCACGCTCAGTTACCAGATACTGGATGTTCAGCTTTTCGCTGAAAGGGTTAGGATAAGACGATACAGTGAGTTTTTCGCCAGCCAAATCTTCAGTAGAAGAGGCAATGGCTACAGTTACACCGCTCCAGCTGCTGCTGGGGGGTACAGTGGCCAAATTCACGAAAATGTCGCTGTTATTGGCGTCTTTTTGCTCGGCACAAGCCGTGCTGTTACCGCCAAAACCACCGCAAGGACCGCTTTCACGGAATACCATACCGATGCGCAGGATGTTCTCACCAGTGGGGATAGGACCATTGCTTGCAGCACCATAATAGGTGTTGGGGTTCAAGGTAATGTCCCAACCAGCAGCAGTTTGGGTCATTGCACCTGGAGCTGCAGGGTTACCCCATTCGCCAATCACATAAGTCCAGGCAGAATTGGTATCGGTGGCACCACCTGAGTGGATGTGTACACCGGTTGCAGCAGCCAAAGCAGCACTACCAGCGGTAGGGTCGAGGCTGATGGTTACTTGAATCTGGGCGTTAGCCGCAGTGAAGATGGCAGAAGCTGCCAAAAGCGTAAAGATTTTTTTCATACGGTTTTAAGATTTAATGACAATCAGGTCTAAAATTAACAAAGAGATTTTATACGCAAAAAAAATTCACGTTTTTTTTGAAAAAAATTCAACATTAGGTAGTGGCAAAAAAAGTTTGTCTGCGCTGCGCATATGCAGTAAATTGCCGCCCAATTCATTCATTTACATGAGTACATCTATTCAAAAAATTGCCATATTAACTTCGGGTGGAGATGCGCCCGGCATGAATGCCTGTATTCGCGCTTTGGTGCGCACAGGTATCTATTACGGATACGAAATGTGGGGGGTGACCCGTGGCTACGATGGCTTGATCAAAGGCGACTTCAAAAAAATGGACCTCCGCTCGGTGAGCAATATCATCAACCGGGGTGGAACCATCCTCAAATCGGCCCGCAGCGAAGAGTTTCGCACCGAAGCTGGCATGGAAAAGGCCTATCAGCAGCTAAAGGAACGAGGCATCAACGCCTTGGTGGTGGTAGGAGGCGATGGCTCATTCAAAGGGGCCTTCCACTTTTCCAATAAATACGACCTGGCAGTGATGGGTCTGCCGGGCACCATTGACAACGATTTGTACGGCACCGATTACACCATTGGTTACGATACGGCCACGAATACCGTGGTAGATGCCATCGACAAAATCCGCGATACCGCAGATGCGCACAACCGTTTGTTTTTTATTGAAGTGATGGGCCGCGATGCCGGATACATTGCCTTGAATGCGGGTATTGCCGCTGGATGTGAAGAAATTTTGATTCCTGAAACCAAAACCAATATTGAGGACCTGGTAGTGAGCCTCAAGAAAGGCAGGGCCAACCGCAAGACATCGGGATTGGTGATTGTAGCCGAAGGCGATGAGGAGGGCGGAGCGTATGAAGTAGCCCGCAAAGTAAAAGAGCAATTCGACGGCTATGAGATGAAAGTAACCATACTGGGCCATATCCAAAGAGGAGGCAGTCCGAGTTGTTTCGACCGGGTATTGGCAAGCCGATTGGGAGTGGCTGCCATCGAAGGATTGAAAGAAGGCATGTCGAAGGTCATGGCCGGCATTATCAACAATAAAATCGTGTATACCCCACTTACACAAGCGGCTAAATTGCATTCCGATATGGATAGTGATTTGTATCGCATTTCTAAGATTCTTTCCATCTAACTTAGCAGCATGTTACTAGTATGCGATAGCGGCAGCACCAAAGCCGATTGGAAATATCAACCCGATGGCGAGCACTTTGTAAGTACGCGCGGGTTCAATCCATTTTACCACGACCACGAGTTCATCATTGCCGAACTATCGGCATCGCCTCTGCGCGAAATTGCGAATCAGGCGACGAGCTTGTTTTTTTATGGGGCGGGCTGTTCAAGTCCCGAGCGCAATGCCATTGTGCACCGTGCCTTGCAGCAGTTTTTCAAAAACGCCAAAATTCTGGTTGAACACGATATTTTGGGTGCTGCAATCGCTACCAATTTCGACAGCGAAGGTATCACCTGCATCATTGGTACAGGCTCTAATTCGTGCCATTACGATGGCAAAAACTGGAGTCAGGTAGTGCCCGCACTGGGCTATTTGCTGGGCGATGAAGCCAGTGGTTCGTACCTCGGCAAACGTTTGCTCGCCGATTATTTGTATCATTTATTGCCGGCTGGTTTGGAGGCTGAGTTGAATGAAAAGTTCGTGCTCTCCAAAGAAATTATCTTCCACAATGCCTACCACGAGCCACATGTAAATGTGTATTTCGCTTCATTTGCGAGGGTGCTTTCAAACCATTTGCACGAATCGTATGTGCAGGAGGTAGTAAAGGAAGGATTCCGTCGTTTCTTCCAAGTACATGTGATGCGTTACCCCAATGTGCACCACATTCCCGTGCATTTTGTTGGTTCCATTGCACATCACTTCGGCCCATTGCTCGATGAGGTAATGGCCGAAATGCAATTGCAAAAAGGCAAGGTGCTCAAGAAGCCCGTACACGAGCTCTATCGCTATTTTAGTGAGCGCCTGAAGTAAGCTTCTTCAACTTTTCTTCCATCACAAACTCGTCTCCCTCCACATAGCTGTTGTGGCGGTAGATGATTTTGCCGTTGCCGTCGATGAGCATGGTGAAGGGCACGGTTTGGAAATTGAGTGAACGTTTCATGTCCTCGTTTGGATCAAGCAATACTTGAAATGGCCATTTTACACCATTTACGTAAGCTTTTACCTTGGCGGTATTGCGCGCATCGTCGATGCTGATGGCGACTACTTTCACTTTGAAGTCTTTTTGCCAGTCATCGTATAACTCGGCATAATTCGATAATTCTTTTTTGCAAGGAGTACACCAGGTTGCCCAAAATGAGATGATGAGGGGTTCACCGGCGGTGGTCAGCTCTTGCATGTTTACCACGTTTCCTTGGATGTCTTTGAGTTGCACATTGGGCAAGCTGGCTTGCTCTTGCGCCAGGGCCGGAAGGCCGAGTAGCAGCGCGACCACAGTCAGTAATTTTCTCATGCGGTGAAGTTATGAAAGATAAATAAATGTTTAAAGGCTGGTGAACACGAACGCTAAGTCTCTGCGGCCTCCGGTCAAGCTGCGAAGCAGTGCAGACCAAACGCCTCCGCTGCCTCGCACTTTGCGTTCAGCCTTTCCCGGTACTGACAGGGATTGGCATGCTAAGTTGCTGTTCTGGTAATTACGGCACATATGCTTTTATAACGCTATTGCTTCCTCTCCGCCTCTGCGGTTGGCTTTAACGCCGAAATTATGGTAGCGCACACACATAGAATGGATAAATAAATGCTTAAAGGCTGGTGAACCCAGTTAGAACGTGTAATTTAACGCCTTCGTTTAAGTTTATTCAAGCATGTTCAAACGTTTGTTGCTCCTCCTGAGCCTGTTGGGGGGGATGCAAATGCCCAAAATACACGCCCAGGGCGTGATTACGGGCGATTTGGAGCTGTTCCAAAATTTTTTCTTCCTCGATTCAGCAGTGTTGTCGAATCCCATCCCGCCACAATACTACCAGCAATTGTCGTCGACCGATGCCTGGCTCAATCTGAATTACCGCAAAGATGATTTGACGGTGGGTGTGCGTTTCGACCTCTTTCTCAATTCAGGCCTACGCAATCCCTACATTGTGCAAAACAACCAGGGCATTGGTTTTTGGTTTGCCCGCAAAAAGCTCGACAAGCTTGAGCTCACCGTTGGTAATTTTTACGATCAGTTTGGCAATGGCATCACCTTTAGAGCGTATGAAGGACGCGGACAAAACCTCGATTACGCCATGTTTGGCATGCATGCCCGCTACAAACTCGACGACAATTGGCAGTTGAAAGGTTTTGTAGGTCGCCAGAAATTTTTGTTCGAAACCTACCGGCCAGTCATCAAGGGATTGAATCTTGAAGGCAATTTACAGCTCAGCGAAAAGGTGTATATCCGTCCGGGAGCCTCGGTGGTCAACCGCACGCTCGACAACAATACCATGCAATTGGTGGTTGCCGGTATCGAAAACGAACCGGTAGGTCGGCGCTTTATCCCCAAGTACAACACCTTTGCCTACTCGTTATACAATACCTTGGACTGGGGTAATTTCAATTGGAATTTTGAGTTGGCCGGTAAAACACGTGAGGCTGTGCTCAACCGCGAGGGCAATTTCATCAACGAACCTGGTTCGGTGGTGCTTACGGGCATTGGCTATGCTACCCCGGGTTTTGGCATGAATGTAATGTACAAACGCACCTCCTTTTACGAATTCAGGGTGTCGCCCATTGAAATATTGAACGACGGATTGATCAACTTCATTCCACCTACCGCCCGCATGAATACCTATCGGCTTACTGCCCGTTATGCCCCCGCCACCCAGTTGATAGGCGAGCAGGGAATACAAGCCGATGCAGTAATTGACTTGTTCGGCAAAGGTACCTTGCTCGTGAATGCATCCGACGTTGAGGACTTGAGCGGCAATCGCTTGTACCAGGAGTTTTACACAGAGGCCAAGTTCAAAATCAACAAAAAGTGGAGCGGCATGGCGGGCATTCAGCGTTTGGTGTACAATCAGGAGGTGTATGAATTCAAGCCAAACGCGCCTTTGGTACGCACCATTACTCCCTTTGCCGAAGTGACTTACAAAATCGACCGCAAACGCTCGCTCCGTGCCGAACTGTCGCACATGGAAACCAAGCAAGACCTGGGTAGCTGGTGGTGGGGCCTTTTGGAGTACAACATTGCCCCGCGCTACAGCATCAGTGTGATGGACATGTGGAACTACGGCAATAAGGATCCAAAAAAACGGTTACACTATTACACTGTGTTCGGTGCTATGAACCTTTCCAAATTGCGACTAACTGGTGGTTATGTGCGCCAGGTAGAAGGGGTCATTTGTACAGGAGGTGTTTGTCGGGTTGAACCGGCATTCAACGGAATGCGTTTTTCACTAACTTCATCCTTCTAAAAGCATGATAAAGATGCGTTTCAGAAAAGTACTCTTTTGCTTGCCTTTGGCCCTGGCTGCTTGTCAGGAAGTGGGACCGCCGGTGAACCTTGGCTTGAATGCCGCCAACAAAACCGATACCACCTATGTGGAGGCTTTTGCCGATACCCCGCAGCCCCGCAAGGCGCTTTTGGAAGAGTTTACGGGGGTTCGCTGTGTGAATTGTCCGCGTGCGCACAACACCATCATCAATTTGCAAGCAACTTATCCGGGCCAAATTGTGCCTGTGGGCATCCATACCGGTCAGTTTTCGGTGCCTTATGCGGGCCGCAACGACTTCCGTATTCCTGAAGGCAATAGCTTGGAAAATCTCTTGGGAGGAGCCCAGGGCTATCCATCGGGAGCCATCAACCGCACCAAATTCACCAACGAAAGTCACATCATCATTTCCGACCAGAAGTGGAGCAATTACATTGGTAATGAGTTACAAGGCAACCCCGAAGTAAATGTTACCATTGCCAAAGAACTTGACCTCACCAACAACAAAGCTGGTTTGGAGGTCAAAGTAAAGCTCAACATCGCCCAAAGCGAAGACATTCACCTTACTTTGTATGTGGTTGAAGACAATATTGTCGATTTGCAATTGACGCCCACCGGCGTGGATTCAGCCTACCAGCACAAACACGTATTGCGCCAATGTGTAACGCCTTACAACGGCGAAAACCTGGCTGCACCTTCTTTAGAGGCCAACCGTGTATTTGTGTACAACTATGTGCTGGATTTGAAGCCCGAATGGAATTTGGCGAATACCAAAGTGGTGGCCTTTGTGCACCGCATTGGGCAGGTTCCCCAGGTACTGCAGGCAGCCTATGTGGCCCTAAACTAAGTTTCATTGGCGGAAAACGGTTTCAAATTTGGAATTTCTCCACCAGGTTCAAACCGCCGAAAGTAACCACAAAGGCTGTTTCAGCTGCAAATGGGCATGATGGCGTTTGAGCATTTAAAAAATGTAGGAGGTGGATTAATCCTTGCGCTGCCTTTTGGCATGACACATAGCCATGGCCGAGCAATGCGGTGGGTCTTCTTGCTGTTGCTCGTGGGACTTACTGCTTGCCAGGATGAAGTGATTCCAGAGGAGTATCCGCCCTACCAAACCGACAAAAAACCTTTGTTGGTGTTGCTCTCTGCCGTTTGGAGTGAGTATGCAGGAGAAAGTGGCATTCCGTATTTCTACAGTGCGGTTACCGATTCTTTTGATTTTGATGTGGTACCCATTGTGGCCCATGCTTCTACTATCGGTGATCCGTTTTATTCGCTGGCGGCCTACCAGTTTTTTGGTTTGTATCAAGCAGAGAACTTTCCAGAGCTTGGCTTGAATGTCAAAGGATATGGATATCGTACGGTCGATTGGTTGCCCGAGGTCCGTGCCAGTAAGTTCGACATAACAGGTGGAACCCCAGCTTTGGCTACACCTGCTGCAGTGATGAGCATCATCAAACGCATTGAAGGCCGCGATGTAAAAATCAAATTGCGTGTGCGCATTGAAAAAGCCATGACGAACAAGCAGCTGAACTTAGGGATATATGTTACCGAAAACAGGGTGGTGGCTTACCAAGAAGGCATAGGCGTTACTTTTGACCATTTGTATGTGTTGCGTGGGGCAGCCACTCCCGGCGCTTGGGGGGTGAATTTGGGCAGTGGCAGCTTTGCTGTGGGACAAGTACTCGAGTACGAGGGCAGTTTTCCTATCAATCCATTTATGAATGCCAACAACCTGATTGTGAATGCGGTATTGTTCGACATGCAAAACAACGAACCGCAGGATGTGCTCAATGCACATTACCGCTAAGGGTTGCAACAAAGATTTTTATTCCTACATTTACTTTTCTTAAAACCTGTTGAACATGAGAAAGATATTCTTCTTACTCTTTGCCGGTATGGTGGTGTTTGGATGTAAAGATGCCGTTACCCCTACCGACCCGAATGATCCCAACAACCCCAACAATCCGGGTGATCCGTTGGAGGTATTGCGTGTGCAGAACGTATTTGCCCTCAACTTCAGCGGCAATTGGTGTGGCCCTTGTGGTGCGAATGGAATCCCAGCCTTGTATGCAGCTAAAACGGCACACGGCGACAAATTCCACGGTCTTAAAATTGGTTTGAACGGTTCTGGTGCTCCAGATCCATTTTACGTTGGGTCAGGCAGCGAACTTTCGAGTGCGTATTATCCTCCAGGGCCAGCAGGTATTCCCGGCTTTGGCGCAGCTGAAGTCTTTTTCCCAGGAAGTGGAGATGGCATTTCTGCTTGGAGAACCAAAGTAGATCAAATTGTAGCGACACCAACATCCGCTGTAAAAGCAGGATTGGCTATCACCAAAGAAATCCAAGGTGATTCATTGATTTTCAAAGTGCGTATCAAAACCTTTAGCGCATTGCCGGAGGGTTTGTACACCATCACTGTATTGGTGGCTGAAGATGATTTGGTTGCACCACAAGCTGGTCAAGCAACTAATCCATTTACCCACAAATTGGTTTATCGTGGTAATGCCTTCATTCCAGGCGAACTCACGTATGGCGTTTGGGGTCACTCGCTTTCTGATGTGCCTGCTCCCATTGCGGCCAACACTACCATTGAAAAGCGTTTTGGTTATGTGAAGCCTGCGGGCCTTACACCCGATGTAAGCTACACCAAGGCCTATGCCTACGCTGTATTGACCCGCTTGAGCTTGACCAATTACAAGCCTGCCGAAATCATCAACTCGGCACGTACCAAATAAGCACTGTCGCTTTTTGTATACAAAACCCCGCTTCGGCGGGGTTTTTTGTTGAAATGTTTCGCGTAACGGTGTAGCGAAAGGCCTTAGATTCGTAAAAAAATGGACTGACGGTGGCAGAGGTAAATTACAACGAAGACAGCATTAAATCGCTCGATTGGCGCGAGCACATTCGCCTGCGCCCGGGTATGTACATTGGCAAGCTGGGCGATGGTTCGGCCTACGACGACGGCATTTACGTGCTCATCAAAGAAATCATCGACAACTCCATCGACGAATACGTGATGGGCAATGGGAAGTCGATAGAAGTAAAAATCAGCGATCACAAAGTGACCGTACGCGATTACGGCCGCGGCATTCCTTTGGGAAAGGTCATCGATTGTGTGTCGAAAATCAATACCGGTGGCAAGTACGATTCAGGTGCCTTCACCAAATCGGTGGGCTTGAACGGGGTGGGTACCAAGGCCGTGAATGCCTTGAGCAAATACTTCAAGGTGCAATCGATCCGCGATGGCAAGACCAAAATTGCAGAGTTTGAACAAGGACTTTTGGTGCGCGAGTCGGGCGAGGACCCTTCAACCGAGCGCAATGGCACCATGGTCACCTTTGTGCCCGACGAAAGCATTTTCCGCAACTACCGCTTCATTCCAGAATACATTGAAGAGCAAATTTGGAATTATGCTTTTTTGAATGCCGGTCTCACGCTCAACGTAAACGGCACCAAATACTTTTCTAAAGACGGTCTGCTCGACCTGCTGCAGCGCAAGTCGAATGCCGATGCCATCCGTTATCCCATCATCCACCTCAAGGGGCAGGACATCGAAATTGCTTTCACCCACGAAGAACAATACGGCGAAGAATATTATTCGTTTGTAAACGGACAGTACACCACCCAGGGTGGCACGCACCTCGCAGCTTTCCGCGAAGCCATTGTGCGCACGGTGCGTGAATTCTACAAAAAGGAATTCGATGCCAGCGATGTGCGGGGTTCGATTGTGGCGGCCATCAGCATCAGGGTGCAAGAACCAGTGTTTGAATCGCAAACCAAAACCAAGTTGGGTTCGCAAAACATGGCGCCCAATGGACCGAGTTTGCGGGGTTTTGTGGGCGACTTTATCAAAAAAGAACTCGACGATTACCTGCACAAGCATCCTGATGTAGCCGATGCCCTGCTCAAGCGCATTTTGCAGAGCGAACGTGAGCGGAAAGACATGGCAGGCATTAAAAAGTTGGCGAACGAGCGCGCCAAAAAGGCCAATCTGCACAACAAAAAATTACGCGATTGTCGCTTTCACCTCAACGAGGGCCTGCAAGACAAACGCTATGAGAGCACCCTCTTCATCACCGAGGGCGACTCAGCCTCGGGCAGCATCACAAAAGCGCGGCAAGTAGAATCGCAGGCCGTATTTAGCTTGCGGGGTAAGCCTTTAAACTGCTACGGACTCAAGAAAAAAGTGGTGTATGAAAACGAAGAGTTCAACCTTTTGCAGCACGCCCTCAACATCGAAGAAGGGCTTGAAGGATTGCGCTACAACCGCATTGTGATTGCCACCGATGCCGACGTGGATGGCATGCACATCCGTTTGTTAATGATGACCTTCTTTTTGCAATTTTTCCCCGATTTGGTGAAGAATGGTCATTTGTACATCCTCGAAACGCCCTTGTTCCGAGTGCGCAACCGGCAGGAAACCATTTATTGCTACAGCGACGAGGAGAAGCAGCAAGCGATTCAGAAAATTGGTAAAAAAGCCGAAATCACCCGCTTCAAAGGCCTGGGCGAAATCAGCCCCGAAGAATTTGAACAATTTATCGGACCCGACATGCGTTTGGAGCCCATCATCCTGCGCAAAGACACCACCATTCCCAAGTTGTTGGAGTACTACATGGGCAAAAACACCCCCGAACGGCAGCACTTCATCATCGATAATTTGCGCATCGAAAAAGATTTGTTTGAAACCGAGCCTGAATTACAAGAGATAGACAATGATTAAGCAAGTAGTTGGGTTGATGGTCGCTTTGGTGCTGGCCATGCCCTTGGCAAAGGCCGATACGCCTGTGAATCCGGTGGGTTTATCGATGGAATTGCTCAACGGGGTGCGTTACAAAACCGATGTAACAGGCATGCTCAAGGTGTTGGCTGAACTCAAGGAAGAACAATTGGAAGTGGCCCTCAACAACGACGATGCGAAGAAGGCTTTTTGGATCAATGTGTACAATGCCATGATCCAATACCAGTTGGGTCAAGATACTTCGAGCTATGTAAACCGTGGCAAGTTTTTCCGCAGTAAAAAGATTGTGGTGGCCGGTCAAAAGCTCAGTTTCGATGATATCGAGCACGGTATGTTGCGTGGCTCCAAAGTAAAGTGGGCGGGGGGATACATCCACAAATTAGTGGCATCGCCTTTTGAGCGCAAATTCAGGGTTGAAAAGCTCGATTGGCGGGTTCACTTCGCTTTGAACTGTGGAGCCATGAGTTGTCCGGCTGTTTTTCAATACACCCAACCCGAAATTGACAAACAATTGGAGAATTCCACTAATCTCTTCTTGATGTTCGAAACCACCTACGATTCCACGGCCAATATCATCCAATTGCCCAAATTATTCAGTTGGTTTCGCAACGATTTCGGAGGAAAAAAGGGCATTTACCAGCTGTTGCAAGCCCGCGACATCATTCCGGCGGGCAGTACGCCGAAGATCATTTACACGAAATACGATTGGTCGCTGTCGTTGGCCAACTACAAATAAAAAAAGAGCAAGTTAACCACCTGCTCTTTTTGCTTTATAGCCTTGCTGCTGAAGTAATTGCAGCACCTTGTCGGCATGGTTGCCTTGTACGATGATTTCGCCGTCTTTGGCCGAACCTCCTACGCCACATTTGCTTTTAAGCAGCTTGCCCAGTGCTTGTAAATTGGCATCTGTCCCAATAAATCCGGTAACCAGGGTAGCCTCTTTGCCCCCGCGGTTTTTGCGGTCGATCAAAACTTTAAGGTTCTGCTGCTGAGGCGGTAAGGTTTCAGCCTCGGCGGCTTGCTCGTAGTCGTAGCTAAAGTCGCTCGCGGTAGAGTATACAATGCCTTGGATGTTTTTGTTCTTCTTGCTCATGTCAACAGGCTTTGAGGCTGAGGTCAAAGTTTTTGATGGTATGGGTCAAAGCGCCCATGGAAATGTAGTCTACTCCGCACAGGGCATAGGCGCGTGCGTTCTGCGGGGTGATGCCACCGCTGGCTTCGGTTTCATAGCGACCTGCGATAAAATCAACGGCTTCACGCAATTGGTCGAAGCTAAAATTATCGAGCATGATGCGGCGAATGCCGCCTACGGCTACGATTTGTTTCACCTCTTGGATGTTACGTGCCTCTACCTCGATGTCGAGGGTCAGCTTTGCACGTTGTAGGTATGCGTGGGTTTGGCGAATGGCCGCTTCAATGCCGCCGGCGTAGTCGACATGGTTGTCTTTGATCATGATCATGTCGTACAAGCCAAAGCGGTGGTTGGTGCCTCCTCCGATGCGTACGGCTTCTTTTTCGAGAAAACGGTTGAGTGGGGTGGTTTTGCGGGTGTCGAGCACTTGGCAGCCTGTGCCTTCGAGTTCTTTGACCACGGCCGCGGTTGCGGTGGCCACGCCGCTCATGCGTTGTATGATGTTGAGGCTGAGGCGTTCTACCGCAAGTATGCTGCGGGCAGGGCCCGAAAGGTAAAAGGCAATATCGCCGCGTGAAACAGGAGAACCATCTTCCAATATGATTTCTGCTGAAAGTTGCGGATCATATTGGCGGTAAATGGCTTGGGCGATGGATACCCCAGCCAAAATACCTTGGTCTTTAACAAGCAATTGCGCTTTGGCAGTGGTATGGGCCGGTATACAGGCCAGGCTGGTGTGGTCGCCATTCCCTAAATCTTCTTCGAGTGAAAGGCGAACGAAGGCATCTAATTGCATGCCCCAAAGTTACTCAAAGCGAATTTGCTGAACGTAGTATTGTTCGTTCTTTTCAATGAGTACCACAGAGGTACGAAAGGTTGTACCCATTTCACTGGTAAACAATCCGATGAGGTATTTGCCGCCTTTTTCTGAAGAGCCTCGGTGCATGACTTTGAAGCTTTTGGGCGGGTTTTTCATGAAAAAGTTTTTGATGATGATCTCCGCCTGGGCTTTGCTATAGGTGTTTTCACGCTCTTGTATGGTTAACTCTACAGTAACGTCGAAATAAGTGGAGAGGTCCTTAACATTGGCATCTTTGATGTGTGTAGATATTTCCTCAATGATGTCGATTTTGGAGTCTTTTTGGGCGAAACTCAAACTATTGATGCCCAAAAAAAGTGCTAAAAACAAGTACTTCATGCGAATTGGTTTGGTGCAAACCGACATAAATGGTGCCAAAGGTTGAAGAACAAATGTAACCAAATTTTTGAAGTTGCCACCGGTGAATGTCCGTTGGTCTGAAACAAAAAAAAACCGGTCAGAGCGACCGGTTTTTTGTCATGTGAAGTTTTTTACTTCAATGTGCAAGTGGCTGTTGGGCTTGCAACTTTGTAGGTGGTTTCCAAAGCGGCACAGGCATCTTCAGCATCGCCTTTGCTTGAATTGGCAAATCGGGCTGAAAGGGTTTGGCCATTCACCGTGCAATCGCAGGTGTAATCTTTTTTACAAGAAGTAGCGGTCAATGCCAATGAGGCAACGAACATGAGGGTGAGTACTTTTTTTATGAAATAGATTTTGTTTGTGTTGCCAAAATGCACATCAGCATGAAATGCACCAAAGATTGGGTGCCTAAAAGCCCGAAAATACCCTGATTATGGCATATATCATACCTTACAGCCGCCTGCAAATGACGCATATGTATTACAAGCCAAGGAGGTCGGTGAGTACTTTGCCGTTCAAATTAAACAAGCGCAAGCGATGGGTGATGCTGTCGTTTTGGATGCGCATCAACGATGGCAGTTCGTTGCCGCCCAAATGAATAAAGGGCTCTGCCGATAGCATGCTTGCCGGCAAATGACCAATCCCGTAGGTTTCCCTGAAAGCATCTAACTCTGAACTGTCGCCGTTGAATACCAGGTATACCGGCAGGGGGTGTTGTTGGGTGATACTGCCCAAACGATCGGCTGCTACCTGGCAGTGGGGGCAACTCATACTTAGGAAAGCAAACAAAGCTGGCTGGTTTGGAGCCAAACCCGACCAGGCGTTGCGCCAGGCAAAGGCGCTGTCGCGCAGCAATTGGGTGTCAAACGCCACAGCCTGATTAAGCGGGGCTGCGCTTTCGGCATAAAGCGAAGGAATGGTAAATGCACTGGTCAACACGGCAAGTGCCAGCGCCACCGTGTACAAATTGCGGGAAGCATCTGCCAGGGCTGCTTTCTTTTCGAAATACGCCAGCAGCAGCAGCATGGCCATACTCACTACATTTTTAACGATCGCCTGAACTGGAGTAAAGCTGATTGTTTCGCCCATGCAGCCGCAATTGATGTCGTTTCCCTTGGTTGCCAGCAATACGCTTAAATAGGCCGTAAAAACGAGCAAAAACAACCAAGTGGACTGTCGGATACGGCGCATTTGTTTGTGCAGAAATAGCAAACCAAAGCCAATAGCATATTCCGAAACAACCAAAAAGGCTGCAACCCAGCTGCTAAAGCCGAAGCCGAACAATCCTGTATCGAGGATGCGTAATTCAAAGCTGCTGAAATCGATGGCTTTGGTATAGGCCGATACCAAAAAAGTAGCGCCGAGGAGAACCCTCAGCGCTATTCTGATCATGCTTTCCAAGGCGATTAGCGTTTTTCAGCCGAGCAATCGATGGTGGTGGTAAACCCGCCACTGCTGCTTTGCGCGTCACCCTTGTCGCATTCTTCTTCCACTTTGCCTTTGGTGCCGTTCAATACGCTTGCCGAAGAATTGGAAGAGATAACAGATCCGCCTGCATCCGTAACACGTGTGGTGCAGGTGCAAGTGTAATCTTTGCTGCAGCTCGATAAACCAAGTACTGCTAAAAAAGTAAGGGCATACAGTGCTTTCATTGTCTTAGGCTTTTTTTGATTCACTAAAGTAATGAAAGAAATAGGGGATGGTCTCAATGCCTTTCAAAAAGTTGAAAATACCATAGTGTTCGTTGGGCGAATGCAAAGCATCGGAGTCTAAGCCGAAGCCCATCAATACCGATTTGAGCCCAAGTTCTTTTTCGAACAAAGCCACAATAGGGATGCTGCCACCACCGCGGGTAGGAATGGGGTCTTTGCCAAAGGTTGTTTGCATGGCCTTGGCTGCTGCCAAGTATGCGGGTGAGTCGGTAGGCGTAACCACAGGTTCACCTCCATGATGGGGTTTTACCACCACTTTCACACCTGCCGGCGCAATGCTTTCAAAGTGTTTTTTGAACAGGTTAGTAATTTCGTCAGAACTTTGGTTCGGCACCAAACGCATCGATATTTTGGCGAAAGCCTTGGAAGGCAATACGGTTTTGGATCCTTCTCCGGTATAACCGCCCCAAATGCCGTTGACATCTAAAGTTGGACGAATACCGGTACGTTCGATGGTGTTGTAGCCCTTTTCTCCCCATACATCGGCTATGCCCAAGTCGGAGGTAAAGTCACTGAGTTCAAATGGGGCTTTGTTGAGCGCTTCGCGTTCTGCAGCCGTCAACTCAACCACTTTGTCGTAAAATCCGGGGATAGTGATGTGGTTGTTTTCGTCGTGCATGCTGGCAATCATCTTGGCCAAAATGTTGATGGGGTTGGCAACAGCACCGCCGTAGACGCCTGAATGTAGGTCGCGGTTGGGGCCTGTTACTTCTACTTCTACGTAACTTAAGCCACGTAATCCCACATCAATGCTTGGCGTGTCGTTGGCAATCATGGAGGTGTCGGAAATCAACACCACGTCGGCCTTGAGGCGCTCTTTGTTGTTCTTAACGAATGTAGCCAGATTGCTTGAGCCCACTTCTTCCTCGCCTTCAATCATGAATTTGACATTGCATGAGAGTTGGTTGGTTTGCATCATCAGTTCAAAAGCCTTGATGTGCATGTACATCTGGCCTTTGTCGTCGCAAGCACCACGGGCATAAATTTTTCCATCTTTCACCACGGGTTCAAATGGAGGCGAATGCCATAATTCATATGGATCGGCAGGCTGCACATCGTAATGGCCGTAGACCAAAACGGTGGGTAAAGCTGGATCAATCATCTTTTCTCCGTAAACAATGGGATAACCGTCGGTTGGGCATATTTCTACACGGGTAGCACCGGCCTCAATGAGTTTGGCTTCGATGAAAGCCGCAGCTTCAAAAACATCTTCCTTGAAGTCGGGATTCGCTGAAACAGATGGAATGCGGAGCAGTTCAAACAATTCGTTTAAAAAGCGGTCTTTGTGTTGTTCAATGTAGCCGGTAACGCCTTGCATAGCTGAAGTTTTATATTTCGTTGTTTTGGAGCATTCTGTAAATGGTTGACTTGCCGATGTCGAGCTTGGCGGCAACGGTTAAAACGTTGTTGTCGTACCGGTCGAGATAGTAGCGAATCAGCCTCTTTTCGAAATCACGTAAAGTTAATTCTTCTTTGAGCCAATCCATAGGCTCATTTTCATGTTGGAAGTGAATGTCACCAGCTTCAATCTCATCGGTATTGGTCATTACGCAGGCCAGCTCTACCACGGCTTTGAGCTCACGAATGTTTCCGGGGAAATGGTAGTTGCTCAGTTTTTCGACGGCCTCCTTGGTTATTTTTAGGACTGGCAGCTGATTTTCTTTCGCAAAATCGGTGATGAAATGTTTCGCTAAAATGGGAATATCCGACTTCCGGTCACGCAAGGGTGGCAATTGGATGGGTAAGCCCAAGAATCGATAGTACAGGTCCTCACGAAAGGTGCCTTTGCTTACTTCTTCCTTGAGGTTTTTGTTGGTGGCGACGATGACCCTCGAATTGATTTTTACTGTTTCGTTTCCGCCTACACGATTGAGTACTTTTTCCTGAATTACACGCAGGATTTTGGCCTGGAGGGAGATGTCCATCTCCGAAATTTCATCCAAAAAGATGGTGCCACCATTGGCCGATTCAAATTTTCCGATTTTGCGGGAGTTGGCCCCCGTAAACGATCCTTTTTCGTGTCCAAACAGTTCGCTTTCGAGCAATTCTGAGGGTATTGCCGCCAAGCTTACTGCTACAAATGGCCCCATTTTTCTTGTTGAATTGTAGTGAATGCTCTTGGCCACCACCTCTTTGCCCGTACCTGACTCACCGTAAATACTCACAATGATGTCGGTTTTGATGGCCTTTTCCATAAGGGTAAAGACTTTGCGTATGCTTTCGCTTTGTCCAACCAGGGAGTTGCTGAAATCATATTTTTTGCCCAGCTCCTCTTTCAGCGCCTTGTTTTCGCGTACAAGCTGCTGGCTGCTGATAATGTTGTTGATTACATTGATCAGGCGCTCCTTGGTTTCATTGTCTTTGGTAATGTAGTCGTATGCCCCGTTCTTCAAGAGCTTCACAGCTGTAGATACATCGGTTTGGCCCGAGAGCATGATGACAAAAATGTCGGGATCGAAACTTTTGATATGCTTCAAAATATCTGCTCCCGACATATCGGGGAGGTAATAGTCGAGCGTAACAATGTCAGGACGTTTGTGCAAATTGTTGATGCACTCTTTCCCAGAAGTGAAGGTATGCACTTCATTGTCGGGATTGAGCTCGGCAATGTACTTAAGTGTTTTGAGGTAGATGGGTTCGTCTTCGACGATAAAAATCCTCGCCATGTGCGTTTGGCCTTTAGATTCCAAAAATAGGAATACTTTTTACCAAAAATGCTTTTTATTCCCGAACTTGTAATTCCGTCCCGCAAAGAGCAGTTTTGGGACATGGCTTCTACCAAGTTGGATGCTTGGATGAGCCGGGTTTGTGAGGATTAATGGTTGCGTTAGCCTTCATTTACAGAAGAGGAGGGCCTTGGCCTTGAAGTGGTGGTTATTGGAAAGATCCATAAACTAAGAAAGACCGCCTTTGGGGCAGTCTTTCGGTGGTGGAGGATATCGGAGTCGAACCGATGACCCCTTGCATGCCATGCAAGTACTCTAGCCAGCTGAGCTAATCCCCCAATAACCATTGCATCTCAATGATTGGGAGTGCAAATATAGACGGATTGGGGATTATTCAGCGCCGAGGAGTGTAAAAATTTTTTCGGCGGCGCGTTTGCTAGCTCCCGGACCGCCTAGCTGTTCACGGATTTGGGCGTAGCCCGCTTTGATTTTGTTGCGATGGACTACATCTTCCAACAATAAACGCGTTTCAGCAGCCAATTTTGCAGGGGAGCAGTCGTTTTGGATGAATTCCTGTACCAATTTGTGATTGAGAATGAGATTGACCAAGCTAATGGAAGGCACTGAAACCAAACGTTTGCCAATTTGGTAGGAAAGGAAGCTGCTTTTGTAAGCTACCAATTCGGGACAGCCAATCAAGGCGGTTTCTAAGGTAGCTGTGCCCGACGTCACCATGGCTGCGGAAGCTGCATGCAGTAGCTGGTAGGTGGATCCGCTGATGGTGTGCATGGGATGGCCTTTGGCTATTTCATGGTACAACGAGAGGGGTTGGCTTGGTGCAACGGCAACTACAATCTGACATTCAGTAAACTGCGCTGATGCATCCAACATAACAGGCAACATTTTAGCGATTTCCTGTTTCCGGCTACCCGGTAGCAATGCAATGATAGGCCGTTCATCAAGGCCATTCGCAGTTCTGAATTGCGGGTCGAAGGGATAATCGGCCAAAGCGTCGAGCAAGGGGTGCCCTACGTCGTGTGCTGCTACTTGGTGCTGGGCAAACCAGGCCTTTTCGAAGGGCAAAATGCACAACATCTGATCGATGTGCTCGCGGATGATTTTGACGCGGCCCGGTTTCCATGCCCACAACTGGGGAGAAATGTAATAAACAGTTTTGATTCCCAGTGATTTAACATAGGGCGCCAACCGGAGGTTAAATCCGGGGTAATCGATGAAAATCACTACATCGGGACGGAAATCGGCAATATCCTGCTTGCAGAACTTCAGATTACCCAAAATGGTGGGCAAGTTGCGCACCACTTCTGCAAAACCCATGAAGGCCAAATCGCGGTAATGCTTCACCAAGTTGGCGCCGGCTGTTTGCATCAAATCGCCACCCCAAGCACGGAATGCTGCATTTGGATCGAGCGTGCGCAGCGCCTTGATGAGGTTGCTGCCATGTAAATCGCCCGAGGCTTCACCGGCTATGAGGTAGTACTTCATGGCGAAAATTTAAGCACAATCACACACATGGCCAGCAACAAGGTAGCCATAATTACACCGCGTGCCTGAAAATATTGGTTGCGTTTGATGAAAATCCAAAAAATGGCCAAGTTGGGCAGTACGGCCAAGCTCAATAAAGGGGATAAGAGGCGGTTTTGATGTTGGCGGATGTAAAAATCGAGCAGCCCCATGCCCTCTCCCTGCCAAGCGAAGAACAGCAGCAGAATGGAGAGGGGCAACATAAGGCCTACCAGCAGGCCAGTGAGCAAGGTTTTACTTTTCAAATTGCCATTTGTTGAGGTAAGGAATGGCGTGATGGGCCGTCATGTCGAACTGCACGGGCACCATGCTTGCAAAGTGATTGGCCAGGGCCCATTCGTCGGTATCGGTGCTGTCTTCGAGGGCTTTGAATTCGCCCACCATCCAATAATATTTTTTGTTGTGCGGATCAATCCGCTCGTCGAAGTTCTCGGTCCATTTTGCAGCTGCTTGGCGGCACACTTTGATTCCCTCGAATTGATTTTCGTCGATTTTGGGGATGTTCACATTGAGTAGCGTGCCAGGTATGAGTCCGTTGCTTAGGATTTGCTCGGCTACCTTGCGAGCAATTTTTTGAGAGAGCGTGAAGTCGGCTTCCAAGGCATAGTCGCAAAGTGAAAAACCCACACTCGGAATGCCTTCGATGGCGCCTTCCACTGCTGCCGACATGGTGCCACTGTAAATCACATTGATGGAGCTATTGCTGCCGTGGTTGATGCCCGACACCAGCAAATCGGGTTTGCGGTGCAAAATGCGGTCGACCGCCAATTTTACACAATCGACCGGGGTGCCCGAGGTTTCGTAGGCCGGTGAATCGCCAAAAAGCCCGGTTTTGTTGTTAATGCGCAAGGGCGCTCCAATGGTAACCGCATGGCCCATGCCTGATTGCGGACGGTCGGGAGCCACAATGATGAGATCGCCAAGGGGTTGAACAGCTTCCACCAAGGCGCGGATGCCGGGGGCGTGGATGCCGTCGTCGTTACAAACTAAAATGAGGGGGCGTGTTGACATGGTGTTGCAAAATTAAGGGTTCCAACGCCTGCCTGTTTGCTGTTCGTATCGTTTTCGGAAACGTTTTATCTGCACTTCATCTTCTATATCTCCTGTGCCTAACAGCCAACGGGCGAATTGTTTGGCGAAGTAGGGGGCAATCATCACCCCTTTGGTGCCCAAGCCGTTGAAAATGGCCAGTTGCGGGTGTTCGGGATGTGCGCCGAGCAAAGGGCGGCGGTCGGCCACGGTCGGACGGATGCCCGCCTGGTGGTCGACCAAACGGTAAGGCGAGCGGCAAGCTGCTTCAAACTTCTGAAGCAGTTCGGCTTTTCCGGCTTCGGTGGGAGTTTCGCTGAGTTGGTCCCATTCGTAAGTAGCTCCAACGCGGTACAAATCGTTGCCCAGCGGGAGGATGAAAAAGCCGGCATTATAGATTTCTTTCAGGTGTAGGCCTGGCACTTCGAGCGTAAGCACATCGCCTTGGGCGGGTTTGAGCGGCAGCCAATTGAACCAGGCATGTTGTCTTTCGAATTGGCCGCGGCACACAATCATTTTGTTGGCTTCCCAGTTTTTCCAGCGGACAGTGCTTTCAGTGAAAACAACATCCTCGGCTGAAAAATCACTGGCAATTAGGGCTTTTTTTTCTTCCAAATAAGCACGAAAAGCAGCCAAATAGGAGGGTAAATTGAGCCAGCCGGCTTGATTTACCAGTCCGTTCTGATTTTTGGTTTCAAGGTTGGGGTAGTGAGCAGCGCTTGGTTTATCAGCGGAAAGATAAGCCGCAAAAGCAGGGTCTTGCAGTCGTTCTTCCCAGCGTTTGGCTGCCCCATCGTCGGGGAAGATGCGCAAAATCTGCAAGTCTTCTGGCAAGGCAGCACCCAGCCGTTCGCAGGCTTCGAGGTAATAGCTGCGGGCAACAGGCAGTAATTCATCGGCCCGCCACGATTTGAGCAACAGGCGAAAGGTGAGTGGGTTCCACATGCCTGAGGCCACACGTGAGGCTGCTGCCGGGCGGTCGGTATCCACCACGCGCACTGTGGCACCGGCGCGCATCAGCTCATCGGCCAGGGTGCTGCCTGCCAAGCCTTGCCCTACAATCAAAAAGTCGATTTTTTCCATCACATCCACCACAATACGGCTGCAAAAATGAGCAATCCTGCCAAACATAACAGCGCTGTGTAGCGAAAGATTTCGCCTGCTTTCGCCCCCGTGATGGCCAGCAAGGGCAAAGCCCAAAAAGGCTGCAGCATATTGGTGAGTTGATCGCCGTAAGCGAGCGCCATCACGGCCTTGGGCAGGGGCACGCCCAATTGCAAGGCGGCATCGATTACGAGTGGCCCTTGCACTGCCCATTGTCCGCCCCCGCTGGGCACAAAAAGGTTCACAAAGCCTGCCGACAGCAAGGTGATAACGCCAAAATTATCGGCATTGGCCCAACTGAGCATGCTTTCTGTAAGGAGGGTCATGAGACCGCTGTACTTTACCATGCCCATGATGCCAGCGTAAAGCGGGAACTGCAACAGGATGCCGGTTCCGTCTTTGATGGCCATTTCAACGGCATGCACAAATCGCTGCACCGAGCCGTGGGCAAGCATGCTGAGCCCAAATAAAATACCGTTGATGTAGTTGAGGTTCAGCAGCTCAAGTGCGTCGGTTTGGGTACGTAAGCTTTTGCTCAGGAATATGAGCAGGATCAACAGCCCGAAAGAGCGCCCGAACCAGCTTTGGTGATCGACGCCTTTGTCTGTGGCCGTATCAACGGGGTCGGCTTGGTTTTGTTGCGGCCTTGCCGGAAGGCTGCTGTGCTCAGGTGCTCGTTTCGCCATCCACCACAACAAGCACGAAATAAGCAGCAGGGCACCCCCCGTGCCAGCCAAATTGTGCATGCTGAAGAGCGTTTCGCTCACGGGGATGATGCCGGCTTTGTCGGCCAAAAAATGGTTGGTTTCGGCCACTTTGAGCGGAGCCGAGCCACTCAATCCGCCATGCCAAACGAGCATACAGCTGTAAGCTGCGGCCACCAGCAAGGGATAGTTGATTGCCATGCCTTGTTGCCGGGCTTTTTCGCCCATTTTTTGGGCCATGAGGGCACCTCCGATGAGGCCGAAGCCCCAATTCAACAAGCCAAAAAACATGCTCAAGCTGCCGACCATTAGAACAGCCTGGGCGCCATTTTGGGGCAAGCGTACGAGTTGTTCCAGTCCGTAGTTCACCCATTTCGACAAGGCCAGGGCATGACCCAAAATCAGGATCAGCATCATTTGCATGCCAAATTCGAGCAACTCCCAAAAACCTGATTCCCAAAAACCTGCGAGCTCAGGGAGATACGCAGCTGCGGAAATGGAGGCAGGACGTGCAAAAACCAACGCTGCAAGTGCGGTTAACACGCTCAGCAGCATCGCCAGACTAAAGGGAGAGGGAAAGCCGATGTTTTTCATTTGAGCGCTTTGCTGCTAATTTAGGGAATCCGTTTGCCTATGAGACCTATGCAATTTTTATTCGTCCTACTTTGTTTGTTTGCCACAAAGGCTTTCAGCCATAATGCCGACAGTTTGTTGCGGCTGGGGCGCATTCAGGATCCCCGTGCTTACATCAAGGCCGTGGTGGCCATTCCATACGATCAATTTGTGGCCGATTTGTCGCGGGCACGCAGCTTGGTAGCCAAGGCCGATTCGGCCTTGGACAAAGGAAAATGGCCGCGAGAAGAGGTGGATTTACGCCGTTTGCAAGCATTGGTAAGCCAATACAGTGGTCAGTACGAAGCCGCCATGGCATACCAACAGCAATGCCTTAAGTTGTACACCCAATTGAAAGATACCCTCAACATGGCCCGCATGCTGAGTGGGTTGGGCTACATCAGCAAACGGCGTGACTTAGACCAAGGATTGAAATGGATGGAAGAAGGCAAAGAGTTGTTGATGTCGATAGCAGATAATGGCAAAGGATTCGATGCCGAAAACATCAAGCAATCAAAAGGAATGGGCTGGGAGAATTTATATAGGCGGGTTGGGCTGCTCAATGGTGCATTGGAGGTAAATAGCAAGCCTGGACGTGGCACACTTATTTTTGCTGGCATTCCCTTGCCCAAAGTGGCTGCAGTGGCCTGATCAATCGATGGGGTAGATGCGTTTGCTTAAAAGCACCAAGCTATCAGGTGTTCATTGAAACCGAAGTCGGAGCAGGTAATCGGGTTTGATAGGCTGACCGGGCTGGCGGCTTCGCAAGATGAGGGTCAATTCGCTATTTTTTTCACGTAAATCGGTTACTTCGAGCCAGTGTCGCACGCGGTACCACCATATTTCTTCAGGATAGAAGCTGTAAAGGCTCAAGGTATCGGGGTTGGGCCCGTTTGAAGCCATGCCAGCTCATGTTGCGGTCGGGGATGAGGAATACCCTTTTCTACCCAAGCTATCGGTAGTGGCCATTTTATCGGCTACTTCGGGCTCCAGCAAGATGGCTTCGATGGTTGAAAAAGGCAAAATAATGCCTTCGTCTGCGGGCAAAAGCGTGTTAGATGCCGAGATAAATCCCAATGGCAGCCAAAGCAGTATGCGAAAAAGAAAAGCGTTTTTCAAACCGAAAACTGCTGATAATGCCACAATATTAAGCAAGCTTTTTGGTAAATACGGCATCGAATCGATACCAGGCGTAGGGTAAATCGGTCGGTTCGGGCAGAATTTCCACCTGCAAGCCGAGTTTTTCCGCTATTTTTTTGAATTCGTTTGGGTGCCAAAATTTGCCCATGGGCTCTTTGCCTTTCCACTTTTGATAGCCGTAGCGCAGCCATTTAATAGGCTGGTTGTAGTAAGCAAACCAACGGCGGGCATCGGGCGTGTCGCCAATGAAGATTTTACCACCTGGGGCCAAAAGGCTGTCCATTTCAGCCAACACCCGCAGGCCGATATCAAAATTTTCGAAATACTGGAAAGAAAAGTAAAGATTGATTTTTGTAAATGTTCCTCCTAATCCGCTCAACTGCAAGGCATTGGCTTTGGCAAAGTGCAGGTTGACTGCCTGGTGGTTGGCCCTAGCGTGTTCAATCAGTTTTTCAGAAAGATCAATGCCTAAAACCTGCTGGCAGTGAGGCGCAATCAGGGCGGTAAGTGTTCCATTGCCGCAGCACACATCGAGTACGCGGTCGTTGGCTTGCAGGTTGAGTTGCTCCGCGATGTGCGTTGCGATGCGCTGGTTCAAGGTTTCGGGCGAGGCCGTGGCGATGCGGCCCACTTGTACATTGTGATCGTTTGCTTGCGCACGGGCATCCCAAAATGCTTCCCAATTCATAAGACAAGGATAATAAAAAACCCGGATGGCTTTGGCTATCCGGGTTTTATAAGATGTAAGTGCTAATTAAATGCGCTCCAAACCGCTGAAGAAGAAGTTGCCTTCGATGGCCGCATTTTCGTCGCTGTCGCTACCATGCACGGCATTTTCGCCTACATTTTTTGCATACAGCTTGCGGATGGTGCCTTCGGCAGCCTGCTCGGGATTGGTAGCACCAATGAGGGTACGGAAATCGGCCACGGCATTGTCCTTTTCAAGGATGGCAGCCACAATGGGGCCCGAGCTCATGAAAGCCACCAATTCGCCGTAGAATGGACGGGCAGCATGTACTTCGTAAAACTTACCTGCCTGCTCAGCGCTCAGTTTGGTGTATTTCATGGCCACGATGCGGAAACCAGCATTGTTGATCATGGCCAGGATGTTGCCGATGTTGCCCGCGCTTACTGCATCGGGTTTAATCATTGTAAAGGTGTATTTACCAGACATTTGTTGTATCGAATTTGGCCGCAAAGATAGGGCTTAAATGGCAGGAACGCATGCGGGTATCAAAAAAACGAGTCAGAACCAGCAAGTGCGTGTTTTTTTTGTGTTTGACGCATAAGTTTTCACGCGTTTGGAAGCGACTTCAATAGCCATTATTTTCGAATAAGTTAGTCGCACGCGTTGAGATAGGGCCTACACAGAATACCTATTGAACCTCTAAACGATTGCCACATGGAAGACCAAAAACTGCAAGTGCCCATTGGGACTATTATTGCACGCATTTATGAGGTGCGGGGCAAAAAAGTGATGCTCGACAAGGATTTGGCCGCCTTATACGAGGTGACCACCGGCAATTTGAATAAAGCCGTGGCCCGTAACATACAGCGCTTTCCCGACGATTTTATGTTTGAACTTACCCAAGAAGAATGGGAATGGTTAAAGCCCGAAATTGAGCAATCTGATTGGGGTGGAACGAGGCGTCTTCCCCGAGTTTTTACAGAACAAGGTGTCGCCATGCTCTCGGGCGTACTGAACAGCGACAGAGCCATCAAGGTGAACATTCAAATCATGCGGGCCTATAGCAAGGTGCGTGAGATGTTGCTCACGCACCGAGATATTCTTTTGAAAATGGAGGAGATTGAAAGGCGTATGAACCAACAAGATGATCAGGTGGGACGGGTATTCGAATATCTTCGAAAATTCGTAGAGGAGAAAAATCGCCCTCGCCCGCGTATCGGCTTCCGGTCGGATGAAGTTACTTGATATTCCAAGTTGGAATAGCAAGATGGCTGTTGGTTGAACTTGACCTTCCAGATTGGAATATCAAGATGCTGGTTTACGGCACTTGACCTTCCAGATTGGAATATCAAGATGGTGATTTCGGTACTTGAGCTTCCAGATTGGAATATCAAGATGGTGATTTCAGTACTTGAGTTTCCAGATTGGAATATCAAGATGGTGATTTCAGTACTTGAGCTTCCAGATTGGAATATCAAGATGGTGATTTCAGTACTTGAGCTTCCAAAATGGAATAGCAAGCTGGCCGATGCTCGAACTTGACCTTCCAGATTGGAATATCAAGATGGTGATTTCGGTACTTGAGCTTCCAGATTGGAATATCAAGATGGCCGGTGCTCGAACTTGCTATTCCAATTAGGAATATCAAGTTGGTGATTTCGGTACTTGAACTTCCAAAATGGAATAGCAAGTTGATTTTTGGTTGAACTTGACCTTCCAAAATGGAATGTCATTTTTTTTAAACCCTCCGAATCTGCGCACCTAAAGCCTTCAAACGGGCTTCTATGTTCTGGTAACCGCGATCGATTTGGTTCACATTGTCGATGATGCTGGTGCCTTCGGCCGAAAGGGCAGCGATGAGCAGGGCAACACCGGCACGGATGTCGGGCGAGGTCATGCGGATGGCACGCAGCGGGTAACGGCGGTCGAGGCCGATCACCGTGGCGCGGTGCGGATCACAGAGGATGATCTGCGCACCCATATCGATGAGTTTGTCGACGAAGAACAAGCGGCTTTCGAACATCTTCTGGTGGATGAGCACCGAGCCTTTGGCTTGGGTGGCCACTACCAGTACAATGCTCAACAAGTCGGGGGTGAGGCCAGGCCAAGGTGCATCGGCAATGGTGAGGATAGAGCCGTCGATGAAGGTGTCGATGGTGTAGCTGTCTTGCTCGGGAACGTAAATGTCGTCGCCACGGAACTCCATTTGGATGCCCAAACGTTGGAAAATGCCTGGAATCACACCCAAATGCTCGATGCCGGCATTTTTGATGGTGATGTCGCCCTTGGTCATGGCCGCCAAGCCAATGAAGCTGCCCACTTCGATCATATCGGGCAGCATGGTGTGCTCAGTGCCACCCAACTCTTTCACCCCTTCGATGCGGAGGAGGTTAGAACCAATGCTGTTGGGATCGATTTTACCACCCATGCGGTTGATCATGCGGCACAACTGCTGGATGTACGGTTCGCATGCGGCATTGTAAATGGTGGTGGTGCCCTCGGCCATCGAAGCGGCCATGAGCACGTTGGCCGTGCCGGTTACAGAAGCTTCGTCGAGCAGTATGTGCGTGCCCTTGAGCTGTTCGCCATACACGCGGAAAAAGTCTTCCTTGGCATCGTACTCAAAACGTGCGCCCAACTTCTGAAAACCCAAAAAGTGCGTATCCAAACGGCGGCGACCAATTTTATCGCCCCCGGGCTTGGGAATAAAACCCTTGCCAAAGCGGGCCAAAAGCGGACCCAAAATCATGATCGACCCGCGCAAGCCGGCCCCGCGTGAACGGAACTCGGGCGAACCCAAATAATCGAGGTTGATGTTGGCCGCCCTAAAACGGTAACTGCCCTCGCCCAAGGCCAACACCTCTACGCCCATCTCGCCCAACAACTTGATGAGGTTGTTTACGTCGAGGATGTTCGGAATGTTGTGGATGGTAACCGGCTCAGCAGTGAGCAGTACGGCAGAAATGATTTGGAGGGCTTCGTTTTTGGCGCCTTGCGGGGTGATTTCACCGTGCAGGCGCTGGGAGCCTATGACTTCAAAGGAATCGAGCTGCGACATCAACGTGGGGACTTTTTATTGCGGTTAAAGCGGTTTTTATTCTTGAAATTCTTGCGGTTTTGGTTGGTCGCAGGTTTGTCACTGTGGCCGCCGTAATTGGTTTCCAGTACGGTGCTTTCGGTCGACAAATTGATGTGCCCGCGCGACAATTTGCGCAAATCCTGGAAAATATCTTCGTCGTTGATCACCACCTTGTTCCAGTTGCGGTAGCTCATCTTCATGAAGTTGGCAATATACTCGCACAAACTCTGGCGCTCGGGACCTTCTTCCATGGCCACCGCCTCGTCGATCATGCGCTCTAGTATTTTGCCGTAGTGACGGATTTTGATGTCTTGGTTGGGATAACCCGGCCGGCGGTTCTGGTGAAAAATCACCTCTTTGTCGGGCTTGGGGAAGGGACTGTCAACATCCAACTCCTTGCCGGCAATTTGAAAGAGGTGGTCCCAAAGCTTCTGTTTGTAATCGGCGGCATCGCGGTTAGCCGGATTGAGCAGGGCCATTACATCAATGACTTGCTGGGCAGCCCGGTTGCGCTCGTTGCGCTCGGCAATGCTGTGCAGGTGGCGGGCCATGCGTTGTACGTTGCGCCCGTATTCCGATATCACGAGTTGTTCGCGGTCGGTATTGTAGTCTAAAGCCATGCAGTAAGCTTAGGAGATTATTTTGATTTTGGCAAATTTCAACAAAATCTGCTTCTGTCCGAGTCCTTGAAATAAAATGGTTGCCTTGGTGTCGGGAGCATTGCCTTCGAGGCTCACCACTTCGCCCAGGCCAAAACGCTGGTGTTCTACCTTCATGCCCACTTGCAACGAAGCGGGATTGTCGGGCACAAAGTCTTCGTCGGCCGTGAGGCGCGTGGCTTGCTGCTGTTGGGCCAGCGGAGTAGGTTGCGGTTTGCGTACAGCCACCGTGCGGGTAGGTTGGTTGTTCATGCCACTCCAGCCCTGGTTCCAGCTGTTGCGCTCTTGCTGGGCGTTAAAATCATACGAAGGCTGGCGTGCCCCCACAATTTCGAGCGTGGCTGGATCCATTTCCTGGATAAAACGGCTCGGATCGCAATTGAACAAGCTGCCGTGCCTGAAGCGGGTGAGGGCGTAGCTGATGGTGAGGCTTTCTTCGGCCCGGGTAATGGCCACGTAAAACAGGCGGCGCTCTTCTTCCAAATCGTTGCGGCTGTTGAGCGACATCTGCGAGGGGAAGAGGTTTTCTTCCACGCCCACAATGTACACCTGCTTGAACTCCAAACCCTTGGCCTGGTGCACGGTCATGAGCACTACTTTATCGGCATTTTCGTCGTCGGCATCTTTGTCGGCATCGGTGAGCAGTGACACATTTTGCAAAAAGGTGCCCAGGCTTTTGTCGCCGGCCAGTTCTTCGCCTTCAATCACTTCGTCGTTTTCAACAAACTCCTTGATGGCGTTGAGCAATTCTTCCAAGTTCTGGAGTCGACTTACGCCTTCTACCGTTTTATCGCTGTAGAGCATGCCGTGCAAGCCGCTCTGCTTGGCCACGTGCTGGGCCAAGTCGTAGGCGTTTTTTTTCTTCTCCAAAGCCTGAAAACTCTGGATCATGGTGGCGAAATCGGCGATTTTCTGTGTTCCTGCGCCAAAATTGTACTTGTGTACATTGCTTACTACCTCCCACAAGGCCACATCGTTTTGGTCGGCCAGCACAATGAGCTTGTCGATGCTGGTTTTGCCAATGCCGCGGGTGGGGTAATTGATCACGCGTTTGAGGGCTTCCTCGTCGTTCGGATTCACGATCAAGCGCAAATACCCAATCATGTCTTTGATTTCTTTGCGCTGGTAGAAGCTCAGTCCGCCATACACCCGGTAGGGAATGTTCTGCCGGCGTAGCGATTCTTCAAACGAGCGCGACTGGGCGTTGGTGCGGTACAAAATGGCGAAATCGGCATTTTTGAGCTGGTTTTTCATCTTCTTCTCAAAGATGTCGAGCGCTACAAAACGGCCTTCGTCGTTGTCGCTGATGTGGCTCACCAGCTTGATGCGGTCGCCCTGCTGGTTGCCCGTCCACAAATTCTTTTCGAACTGGTGGATGTTTTTGGCAATCACACTGCCGGCCGCCTGTACGATGGTTTTGGTAGAGCGGTAGTTCTGCTCGAGGCGGTAGGTTTGCAGCTCGGGGTAGTCTTTTTCGAAATTGAGGATGTTTTGGATGTTGGCTCCGCGGAAGGCGTAAATGCTCTGGGCATCGTCGCCCACCACACAAATGTTGCGGTTGGCGGCGGCAATCATTTTGATGATGCGGTACTGCGCATAGTTGGTATCCTGGTACTCATCTACCAGCACGTATTTGAAACGGTGCTGGTATTTGTGGAGCACGTCTTCGTGGGTGCGCAGCAGCACATAGGTTTTGAAGAGCAGGTCGTCGAAATCCATGGCGCCCGACTTAAAACAGCGCTGGGCGTAGTTTTCGTAAATGCGGTAGAGTTCGCCCCGGCGGGCAGCAATGTCGTCGCTGATGAGTTCGGGGGTGTTTTTGTATTCTTCGGGACTGATCAGGTTGTTTTTAGCTGCCGAAATGCGGTTGTATACCATGCCTGGTTTGTATACCTCGGCATCGAGGTTCATTTCTTTGATGAGGCTTTTGAGCAGGTTTTTGCTGTCGTCGGTATCGTAGATGGTGAAGTTGCTGGGGTAGCCGATTTTGGGGGCTTCTACCCGCAATATTTTGGCAAAAACGCTGTGGAAAGTGCCCATCCACAGGTTGCGCGCCTCGGTGCCCATCACCTTTTCGATGCGTTCGCGCATTTCGCGGGCCGCTTTGTTGGTGAAGGTGAGCGAGAGGATGTTAAACGGATCAACCCCCTGGTGCATGAGGTGGGCAATGCGGTAGGTTAAAACGCGGGTTTTGCCCGAACCGGCGCCAGCAATGATCATTACCGGCCCTTGCGTGCACTCAACGGCGGCACGCTGTTCGGGGTTCAACAACTTCAGGTAGTCCATCCTCCAAAAATACGGCTAAAGCAGGCAAGAAGGCGTAAAGGCGGCAGGACTTTTTCCACAGGCGTTGCGGTGCGGGCTGTAAACCGCAGAGGCGCGGAGAGCTATTTATCGAAAGGATGATTGTGGTGCGGTGTTCAAAGGCTTTGGCAGCACAGAATGGCTTTTTGGGTGCAGAAACAGGCTTTACCCAGGCTGCG
>CAZNWC010000019.1:0-28109 GCA_964577055.1 uncultured Chitinophaga sp.
CATGCCGTCGTATTTGTGGTGCGAGGGCGACCAAAAAATGGGGTTGAGGTACAAGGCCGTAATGCCCAGACTTTGCAGGTAATCGAGTTTGTTGATGATCCCTTGCAAATCGCCCCCATACCGCCGGCGGGTGATGTTGTGGCTGAGGTCTTTGCCATTTTGTTTTTCCCAAGGCTGGAGTTCGTACCAATCGCTGGTCCAAGGGTGGATTTGCCAGGGCGATAGGGTGTCGTGCGGCCAGGCGTAAAACTGACTGCCTACAGGCGGGTCGTTGCTGGGGTCGCCGTTGTTGAAACGATCGGGAAAAATCTGGTACCAAACCGCTTCACGTGCCCATTGGAGCGGGTGGGTTTGGGCGGCGGCGCAAAAAGGCAAAAGCACAAACAAGGCAAAAGTATATCGCATGTTCGAATATAAACATTTGCCTGCTCGTTCAAAGCATCTCGCGTTTTAGAAGCGCGAAGATGATAGGAAACTTACTTCAACCAGAAGGTCATGCCCCAATTGGGGGCAAACAGGTTGGGATTGAAGCGCAAATCTACATTTGTTGTTGTGATGTTATTGGTGTACGCGCGTGAAAAATTCAGTGACAGCAGCGGTACGCGAGCTTGGAAAGCCCAACGGGGGTGGAAAAACCAGGAAATACCAGGAATCAGCGCCAAATCGAGCTGATCCCTGCCTTGGAGGCTGCTTGCCCAGCCCGGTTTTTGACCGAAATACCCAGCTTGCATATCGGCATGCAGCTTGAATTTGTTGGTTAAATCATACCAACGTCTGCCATAGAGCTGTAATCCAAATTGATAAGCTTCGTTGATGAGATTTTGGTAGTCGTTTAGCGTATACCCCAACGTGAGCAAGGCACCCGCGGAATAGTTATCGGTAAACATTTTGCCCATGCCAAACGTGGTTGACGCATGGAAACCGAGATTGCTGCCAGAACCAAAAATACCATTGGCATTTTGTTCATTCCCATTGAACGACAATTGACGCAACTCCAGGTATTTTTGTCCAGCCACGGGCTGGGCAAATACAAGTTGATTGGCCAATAAGCCAAGAAGCAAAAACAAAGCAAATTTCTTCATGATGTAAGTGGGTTGAAGGAATGCTAACGCCGAAAACAAACATTTGTTACTCCATGGATGCATTGATGGATGCAGCCCAAACGAATGCATTAATCGCTGTGTGCGGTCGGTTATAACCTGTTACAGTTGTATTAATCAGTCGCTCGATTCTTTTTACTCTTGGCCGCAATGTTAAATGACGTTATCAATCAGTTGGTGATGCTTTCAGTTCACAACAGATGACGTACTTCGCATCAGATTTTTTCCCATGCCATTAAAAAGTACGCTGCTGTTGCTCTTGTTGCTCGCACAGCAGCTGGTCGCCCAAGGCCAAAACCCTACCATCAGCGGATACGTCCACGACGCCAAAACAGGCGAAACCCTGATTGGCGCTACCGTAGCCGTGAAAGAAAAGCCCGGCACTGGTGCAGCCACCAATGCCTATGGTTATTATGCGCTCAGCCTGCCTGCCGGTACCTATACTTTTGTGTATGCCTACCTGGGCTACGCAACCGCAGAACAAAAGGTGGTGTTGCAAGAAGCACAAAAGTTGAATGTGGGTTTGCAGCCGGCCGGACAACTCCTCAAAGAAGTGGTGGTAACCGGCGAATCGGAAACCGAACGCTTGCGGCAATCGCAAATGGGTGTTGAAAAAATCAACATCCAAACCATCAACAAACTGCCTGTGCTGTTGGGCGAGCGCGACTTCCTCAAATCGATGCAGCTCTTGCCAGGTGTGAAAAGTGCTGGCGAGGGGCAAAGCGGTTTTTCGGTGCGGGGCGGAACCTTGGACCAGAACCTCATTTTGCTCGACGATGCGCCCGTGTATAACGCCTCGCACTTGCTGGGTTTTTTCTCCACCTTCAACAGCGATGCCCTCAAGGAAGTAACCTTGCACAAAGGCACCGCACCGGCACCCTTTGGCGGTAGATTGGCTTCGGTGGTGGATGTAAAAATGAAGGAAGGCAACAACCAAAAGTTCGATGTTTCGGGCGGTATCGGCCTCATTGCTTCGCGCCTGAATGTAGAAGGCCCCATTCAACCCGGAAGATCTTCCTTTCTGTTGTCGGGCCGCCGTACCTATGCCGATGTGTTTTTGCGCTTGAACGACCAGTTCGCCAATAATTCGCTGTATTTCTACGACTTCAACGCCAAGCTGAACTACCAAATCACCGACAAAGACCACCTGTTTTTATCGGGTTATTTCGGTCGCGATAAGTTTGGCCTGCGCGATCAGTTTGGCATCGACTGGGGCAATGCCACGGGTACCCTGCGTTACACCCGTTTGCTGAGCGACAAATTGTTCCTCAACAGCAGCCTCATTTACAGCAATTACGATTACGAAATCAGCATTGCGGCCAATAACAACCAAATCAGCATCCTTTCGGGCATCGAAGACTGGAACTTCAAACAAGAGGTGCAGTATTTTGCCGGTACGGGCAAACAGTGGCGGGCGGGTTACAACGTCATTTACCACACCGTTACGCCAGGTACCATCCGCAGCAATACCACCCGCATTGAGCCACCCTTGCGCGAAGGTTTAGAATCGGCCGCTTGGGTAAGTTACGATTGGCAAGTGCAAGAACGCCTCAAGCTCACCGCTGGCTTGCGGGTGAGTCATTTTGGGGCCTTTGCCCGTGCGGGCAGCTACTTCCGCCTCGACGACCGCAACAACATCCTCGACACCCTGCCTGCCAATGGTGGATTTGCCGCACAATACTTCTACCCCGAGCCCCGCTTGGCCGTGCAATACTCCCTCGATTCGGTGAGCAGCCTCAAAGGAGCGTATACCCGCAATACCCAAAACCTGCATTTGGTAACCAATTCGGTCACTACCAGTCCCACCGACCGCTGGTTGATGAGCACCAACAACATCCGCCCCGAAGTAGGTGACCAGTTTTCGCTGGGTTACTTCCGCAACAGCGCCGACAACAGCTGGGAGTTCAGCGCCGAAACCTATTTCAAGTGGATGCAGAACCAAATCGACTACAAAGACGCAGCCGACGACCAATCGCCCGCCATCGAAACCCAGCTGTTGTATGGCGATGGCCGGGCATATGGCCTCGAATTGTTGGCCAAGAAAAACAAAGGCAGGTTCACCGGTTGGTTGGGATACACGCTTTCGCGTACCGAGCGTCGCATCAATGGAGTGAACAATGGCGTATGGTACCCAGCGCGACAAGACCGCACGCACGACATTTCGATTGTGGCCATGTATGATGTCACCAGTCGCCTGAACGTATCGGCGGCTTGGGTGTATCAAACCGGCAATGCGGTTACTTTTCCCAGTGGCAAATATACCGTGGCCGACCAAACCATTTGGTTGTATACCGAGCGCAACGGCTACCGCATGCCGGCTTACCACCGACTCGATTTGGGCGCCGTTTACCAACTCAAAGAGCGCAAATGGTACACCAGTGAGCTCACCTTTAGCCTGTACAATGCTTATGGCAGGCAAAACCCTTTCCTCATCGATTTCCGACCCAATCCGGCCAATCCCAACCAAACCCAGGCCGTACAAACCGCCCTTTTCCGTTGGGTACCTGCCATCAGTTGGAACTTTAACCTCAAATGACCATGCGCGCTATCCCCTTGTTTTTTGCCCTGCTGGCGTTTTCATTCGTGGCTTGTGAAAAAGTCATCGACATCGACCTCAACAGCACCGATCCCCGCATTGTAATTGAGGCCAACCTCAGCGATACCCTGGGTGAATGCACCGTTTCGCTCACGCGCACCCTCAATTTCGACGATACCATTGCCTTTCCGCGTTTGAGTGGGGCGCTGGTTACCTTGCGTGATTTGGCGAGCGGGGCGGTAGATACCATTCCCGAGCTCAGTGCGGGCTTCTACGCCAAACCCAACCTGGCCGGCATCAGCGGGCGCAGCTATGAATTGAGCGTACTGTACGACGGACAAACCTACACTGCACGCGGCACCATGCCTCCGAAAGTGGAGCTGGACTCTATTTTGGTCGACAGCACCCGCTTTACTGGTCCACGTGGCCCAGCAGCCAGTGACGGAAGGCGGTCGGTTAATTTATTGGTATTCCCCATTTTCACCGAGCCCGCGGGTCAAGCCAACCAGTACTATTTTCAGGTGACCCAGCGCGATACGTTGAACGATGATTTTTTCATTTACAGCGATTTGGGGGCAGATGGTCAGGCCTTGCTGCGGCCCATTTTTGTGCAAACATGGGAGCAAGCAGAGGTCATCATCGATTTGCAGTGCATCGACCAGGGCACTTACACCTACCTCGAAGGCTTGAATTTGAATTTAGGGCAGAACAGCGCAACGCCTTCCAATCCGGCAGGCAATTTCAGCAATGGCGCCCTCGGGCATTTTAAGGTGCATACGACCAGTAAAAAGCGATTTGTGGTGAATTAGTGTTTGTCTTGCAGGCCAGCCGATCAGGCTGCCTTTTCGATTCTCTGAAAATATTGTGCTATCATTTGGAGAAATTGTGCTAATGGGCTGAATTTGGGGCGGGTATGTTTGGAATTCCTAAACCAAATACCATGAGCAAGATCATTGCCCGTCCGAACCTCAAAGAGAAGTACGACAACTACATCAACGGCCAGTGGACGCCACCTTCTACCGGCCAGTATTTCGAAGTGCTGTCGCCAGTAGATGGCAAAGTAATGTCGAAAGCCGCGCATTCGGCCAAGCTCGACATAGAAATGGCCGTTAATGCGGCGCATGCGGCTTTTGAAAGTTGGGGACAAACCTCCGCCACCGAGCGCAGCATCATCCTCAACAAAATTGCCGACCGCATGGAGGCCAATCTCGGGCACTTGGCGGCCGTAGAAACCCTCGACAATGGCAAGGCCGTTCGCGAAACCCTGGCAGCCGATTTGCCTTTGGCCATCGACCACTTCCGCTATTTTGCTGGGGTGATTCGTGCCGAGGAAGGCTCCATTTCGGAGCTCGACAAAGACACCGTTTCCATCATTGTGCACGAGCCTATTGGGGTGGTAGCGCAAATCATTCCTTGGAATTTCCCTATCCTCATGGCCGTATGGAAATTGGCTCCGGCCCTTGCTGCCGGCAATTGTGTGGTGCTGAAGCCTGCCGAAAGCACCCCCATTTCCATCATGGTGCTGATGGAGCTCATCGAAGACCTTATTCCAGCTGGCGTAGTAAATATTGTAAATGGCTTTGGTGCCGAATTGGGTCGCACCCTGGTCACCAATCCGAAAGTAGCCAAGGCAGCGTTTACCGGTTCAACGGCCACAGGCCGGTTGGTGATGCAGTATGCCACCGAAAACATCATTCCGGTTACCCTTGAATTGGGAGGAAAATCACCCAATATCTTTTTCCCATCGGTCATGGATGCCGATGATGCTTTCCTCGACAAGGCCCTGGAAGGTGTTGCCCTCTTTGCGCTCAACCAAGGCGAGGTTTGTACTTGTCCATCGCGTTTGCTCATCCACGAATCTATTTACGATGCCTTCATTGAAAAGGTGTTGGCCCGGGTAAAAGCCATCAAAACCGGTGATCCTTTTGATACCAGTGTGATGATGGGCGCACAGGCTTCGCAAATTCAAAAAGACAAAATCTTATCGTACATCAAATTGGGCAAAGAAGAAGGTGCCGAACTGCTGTGCGGCGGTGAGGTGAATCATTTGGGCGGGGCCTTGGAAGGGGGTTACTACATCCAACCAACCTTGTTCAAGGGGCACAACAAAATGCGTATTTTCCAGGAAGAGATTTTTGGTCCGGTATTGGCCGTTACCACCTTCAAAACCACCGAAGAAGCCATTGCCATTGCCAACGATACTATGTATGGTTTGGGGGCAGGTGTTTGGACACGCGACGCACACGAGTTGTACCAGGTACCGCGGGCCATCAAGGCTGGCAGGGTATGGGTAAATCAGTACCATGCGTATCCTGCCGGCGCTCCTTTTGGAGGCTACAAGCAGTCGGGCATAGGCCGCGAAAACCACAAAATGATGTTGGGTCATTACCGTCAGGCCAAAAACATGCTTATTTCGTACAATAAAAACAAGCTCGGTTTCTTCTAAACCGCACGCCAAAACGCAACCACGCCTGCTTCGGTGGGTGTGGTTGCTTGTATTGATGACATGGAAACAAACCTCCGTTTAGCGGCCACCCCCAAAGCCCTTGCTTTATTGGCCGAACTCAAGCAAAAGCATGGCCCGCTGATGCTGTACCAGGCAGGCGGCTGCTGCGAAGGCACCCAGCCGCAGTGTTTTGAGGAGGGTGGATTTTACCTGCGCTACGGCGATGTGTTGCTGGGAAAGCTCGACGATGTGGCTTTTTGGGTCGATAAAGACCTCTTTGAATACTGGAAACATGCCCATTTTACCCTCGATGTAACCGACGGCATTGGGGCCGGTGGATTTTCGCTCGAAACGCCTCTCGGAAAGACCTTTGTGGTGCATTACCGGCTCTTTATGCCCGAGGAACTTACTGCCCTGCCCGAAGTACAGCGCAACGAATGATCAATGTGCCAGCAGCATGAGCTGGTATTGTCGAGGCGTAACGCCTTCGTGCTTTTTAAACAGTCGAATGAAGTAATTGCAATCGTCGAAGCCTGTAGCATACGATACCTCGGTAACGTTGTTGCGGGGATTGCTCAGTAGTTTTTTGGCTTCTTTGATGCGTTCTTTCAGTATAAATTCAATGGGACTCATGCCCAATTCGCGCTTGAAACTGCGGTAAAAGGAAGTGGCACTCATGCAGGCTTGCGTACTCAGCTGTTTGAGGCTCAGGTTTTCGTGTAAATTTTGTTTGATGAAGGCCACCACAGGCTTGAGCGCGCTGCCGGCCGGGGCATGCTCATCGTCGGCGAGCAATCCGGCCGTTTGGGCCTGTACCAAACGAATGATCAATTCTTGCAGGGCCAAATCGGCCAAGGCGTCTTTGGTGATAGAACTGCCCATGCATTCGCTGATGAGTTTGTTGATGGTGTTGGCCAGGTCGGTATTGTTGTAAAAAAAATAATTCTGGTGGTCGAGACTCCAAAATTGTCGTTCACCGGCCTTGGGATAACGGTCGTTGAGCAACTCCAGCGTACGCCCAATCACCTCTTGGTCGATTGCCAGTGCAATGCATTGGGTGGGGGTGTGCCTGCTCGCCTCGGGAAAGTCGATCCGCATTTCTACGTTTTGAGGTACCACCACCGTTTCGCCTGGCAGGTAGTCAAACCCAGGCTGATCGAACAAATGCATCACTTTTTTGCCCCTGAGCATGCTGGTCACCACCAAATCGCTAAAGGCGAGGCTTACTTTTTCGGCGGTTTGGTAAGTCTCAAAAACATTCAATTCGCAGTGGTTCAACGAAAAGATGGAGCGGTTTTCCACCAGCGTTTTGAGCGAACGCTCTTCGCTGAGCTTAACCGGTTGGAGCAAGATTTTTTGTGGCATGCGAACAGAATGAAATTGGAAGGTAGACCTTTTGGTCTTAAATTCCAAAATTGCCCGCCCGTGGCAATTTTTAGATGAGACTTCTCGCAACCATATTCAACTGCAATGCCTGGTCCAAGGGCTTGTGCCAGGCCAAGTGCCAAGGTGCAACCCACATGCGGTGCTTATTTTAGCACAAAGGTCATGCTCCAATTGGCCGAAAAGAGGTTGGGACTGTAATTCAAGCGCGTTGACCATTGGTCGGTGCCGTTGCCATATTGCCGGCTGTAGCTCATGCCCAAAAGGGGAATGCGGGCTTGCAATGCCCAGCGCGGATGAAAAAACCACGAAATTCCGGGTTGTAGACCTAGCGACAGCTGGTCGTTGCCATTCAGCACCCCGGTTTCGAAGGGCCTGCTGGCTGAGTAGCCCGCCTCCATATCGGCATGCAGCTTACATTTTTTGCCCAAATCGTACCAGCGTCGACCGTAGGCTAGCAGCCCAAACTGAAGGGCGTCGCTTGCACTGGCATTTTGTTCGGTGAACAAATAGCCCAATTGCACCAATACCCCTGCCGAATAGGTAGGGCTGAGCATTTTTCCCATCCCTACGGTGGTGCCTATTGAAACCGACCGTGCTTGTCCACCGATAAAGGGCCGGTTGTCGTTGTTGTTATTGTTGTTGAGATAGAGCTGACGCAGCTCAAGGTAGCGATCGCCCAAGGCGGGTTGGGCCAAGGCCAACAAGGAGGTGAATAGGAAAAGGGCCAGGACGATGCATGCTTTCTTCATGTGATGTTTGTTTTGAAGTAAGACAAACGGCCAAATCATTCACTTCTTGTGACCAAAAATTTATTGTCGCAAAAGGTTTATTGTTTCAGCCATTTGCGGTGCAGGCGCTGGCCTGTTGCCAACTGCAGTTCGAACACATAGCTGCCTGGTGCCAAGGCCTCGGTTGAGATTACCCATGGGTCCATGCTGGTGGGTTCGGCTGAAAGAATACACCAGCCCCGCATGTCGTACACCTGCAAACGCACTGCATTTTCGGGTAAATGCATCTGCACCCGCTCGTGGCCTGGATTGGGCCATACACGCCATGCCGCCATTGCCTGTTCATAAAAGCCTACGTTTTGCACCAAATAATCGACCGAAGTGCTGCTGCAGCCATTGCTGTCGGCTACCACTACGCGATAACGCCCGTTGAAAATGAGCTGCAAGCTGTTGGAGGTCTCACCCAACAGCAGGCTATCGTTCAAATACCATTGGTTGCCGCTGGGTGCACTGCTCAACAGCCGACTGCCCTGGCGGGTGATAACGGGTGTGGCTGGCAAGGGGACGATGGTGACCACCACCGTATCGCGCGAAATGCCGATGCTGTTGGTTCCTTGTAGCCAGTAAGTCCCCGAATTGCGGATGGTCACCGCAGGCAAGGTATCCCCTGTGCTCCACAGCCATTGGGTGCCTGCCTGTGCGGGAACAGCCAGCACAAAGGAATCGCAAGCAGAGGTATCGGGACCCAAGTGTACCACGGGTGCAGTAAGTTGCTCGTAAGCGCCCAAGTCGGGTGGATTGTTGCGCAGCCAACCGGTGATATCGGTGGGCACTTCGGGGAGGTACAAACCACTGTTCATCAAAGCTGGTGCATTGGGAACCAGTACGCTTGTGCTGATGAATTGGGGTGGCACCGAAACCGACAGCGAATCGCGTCCTGTAGCTGCTTGGTAGGCGGCCAAAGTGGTATAAATGGGCGTGAGGTTCGGTCCTGCCGTGTACAAGTTGTTGTAATTGCTCATCGCATCTTGCGAATTGATGGAAAGATGCAGTGCGTGATTGCCTGGCAATGTTCCCTCATGCACCAGTACATTGTTGAACAAGCGGCAGTTGCTTGTCGATTCAAGGGTCAAAGCGATGGAATACACCCCGCCACTCATGCGCACGGTGTTGTGGGCATACAAATGGTAAGCGCCACTGGCCCTGACGCCGTAGGCGCTGGGGGAATTGCCAGCCGTAAAGTTTATTTCATTGTTGGCCACCAAGAGCGGCTCATTGGCCCATCCACTCGAAGAAATGATTTGGATGCCATGGCTGCCTTGTGCACCGCTCAGCACCGAAATGCGGTTGCCCACAATTTGGGCCCTGCTGTGACTCGATAATCGAATACCTGCCGTTGACGATCCGCCTCCTGCTTCGATGCGGTTGCCGATAATTTTGGCAAAAGCCCCGCCAACCACATAAATGGGATCGGTGGTTATGCCGAAAATGTGGTTGTTTCTAAAAATAGGCCGTTGTTGTGCCGGAAAGCTGCTTCCTGCTGAAACGATCCCTTCGTTTGCACCCCTGATGACACAGTTTTCAACGACATAATTAGAATCACATGCCCCTTGTACGGCATAAATGGTACGCGTGCTGGTAGAACCACCCGTTCCCCAAATCACACAATTGGAAAGGGTGATGTTGTGCCCCCTGCCCACAAAAACCACGGCGCTGTTGTGCACCGAAGGCAGCTGTCGGAAAGTTAATTGGTGGAAACGCATGTAGGCCACGCGATTCAGCCATAGGGTTTTGTCGACGACGCTGTTGGTGGTGCCATTGATCACCACCGCGCTGCTATCACCACTTTCCGACCGAAAGGTAATGGTGTTGGTGGCCGACGCCCCATTCACCGAATCGATGAACAAAACTTCGGGGTATGTGCCATTGCGGATCCAAAAGGTGACCGGACCGCTTACCCCCACACTGTCTAGTTGTTGAACAGCGGCATTAATGGTCAAAAAATTGGGATTGCTGCCACCAATGGTATAGTTGCCATTGAGGGCTTGGGCACGCGTATTTTCAGCCGCAAAGAGTAGGATGAAACCGCACGCAAAGCCCATGAAAAGCGCTGCAGGTGAAGGGAATGCGCTTTTGAGATATCCTAACGACATAAAAGGTCAATACTTCGGAAAGATATACACTTTGCGCGGGCGTTCGGTTGGATAGCGATGTAATTTAATGTGTGATGATTTTGCGCCATGCGCTGGTACTTGATTTGAGCTAGTGGAGGTGCGTCGCGTTTATTTCCCTGCTTCGCGAATGGTGCGCAAACGGTTGCGAAGTTCTTCGGCACCTGGCGATAGGGCCAAACCCTGGTTGAGTGTTTCTTTGGCCTTGCCGTATTGACCTGCCCGTACATAATGGGCCGATACCTGCCCGTAAATACCCCCAATGAGGTCGCCATTGTCACCCAATTCGGGGTATTTGCGCAATAAAACTTCAAGCCTTTTGAAATATTTCATGCCTTCTTGCGGCCGCCCTTCCTCAAATGGAGGTACGATGACCCGCGCGTAGGATGCCAACACCATCTCGCGGACCTGCGGCTCGCGTACCAAGTGCGGCAAACTGGCCAAGTGCACATCGATGGAGTCGACCCTTTTGGTGAAAGGATACAGTTGCAACCAATGCCGCTGCACCACCGAAGTGGTATTTGAGCGGAGGCGCAAATTATCGGGACCACGCAGCAGCGCTTGCTGGAACCGACTCAATCCTTCGGCATAGCTTTGGTTTTCGGCATAATGCACACCAGTGTAGGCATAATAATGCATCCGAATGTTCTCTATTTGCGCCGAATCGGCAAGACCATCCAGTACGTTTTTGGCGTAATTTTCGTAAGTCGGCAAATCGTTTTTTTCGATGATCAGGCGCTCCGAAACGGCCTGAAAATGGTTGATGGCCATTTCAAAACCTTCTTCGTTTTTCAAATTGAGTTGCATCAAACGGGCTAGGAGGCGGCCGTTGTAGTTTTTTTTCTGCTCTTCTTCGCCCAGCAAATCCAAAATAATGGCCGCTTGTAAAAAGCCTACCGCGGGTTGTTGGGTGAGCAAAATGGCCTTTTCGATGCTGGGTAGGGCAAGTGCCAATTGCTCGTTTTGCACCGCAAAAACCGACTGGTTGTAATAGTGCAAACCTGCCAACTCACGCAAAGGGATGTCGGTATGGGTAAGGTAATATTTGGCAAACAAAGCATCGGTGCTCTGCTGCTGGAATTCTTCCTGTCCAATCAGCTTGCTGTCGCGCAGGTGCTTCACATAGCGGCTCTTGAAATCCTGATCGTAGGCCGTCACCCCTTGGATGGGGGTGGTGGTTTCGATCACAAAACTGGTGGTACCCGGATCGGCCACCAAATACACATGGTTTTGGGTGGCTTTGATGGTGTAGGGTAATCCGCAAGCTTCAAAGGCCAGGGCATACAAGGCCGTGGCAGTGACACAATTGTAATCGCCACCATTGAAAATATCGGCAAAAAAGGCCTTTTCGTTGTAACGGCTGAAGTACTTTTTGTGCACCCAGGTATAAATGCGCTGGATTTTTTTATTGACTTTGCTTTGTTTGGCAACCAAGGTTTTGAGTTCCTCAAAATCGGTTTGGAGGCGATCTTCAATGTCGGCATAACTCGTTTTGTAGTCGAGGGCCAAAAAGAACCGAATGTCGGCTACTTTTTCGGCGCGACTCCACTGTTCAAATACCTCCTTTTCGTAGGCTGAAGTAAATACACTGCTGTCGGGCAAGACCACGCCAGTTTGTGCAAAGCAGGCACCCAAGCATACCAGCTGAAAAACAAGGAATTTGAGCAGAAATAAAGGAAGCTTCATGCAGCAGAACAATAAAAATGACAAGCTAAATTTGCCCCGCCAAGATAAGACGACGGGCTTTCAGTTCCAAGTTTTTGTATTGTTCCAGCATCAAGGGCGTGAACGGCGGCTGCGTTGCATGTTGCCTGAAACAGGGCAGTGCTGGACATGCGCGCAAAATGGGTGGTATTTTTCGCCATTTTTATCCGCTACTCAACCTTTCTGCCTTATTTTGCGTTTGAATGCTGATGAAACCTCAATTGGATTTAGTGCCCAAGTCGGGCTGGAAGGCCAACGGCCCGCTGTTGATTGCTGGTCCGTGCAGCGCCGAAACGCCCGCCCAATTCCGTGCAACCCTCACACCGCTAGCCGAGTTGAAGCCCGATTTTGTGCGTGCCGGCATTTGGAAACCGCGTACCCGTCCGAACAGCTTCGAAGGGGTAGGGGTAGAAGCATTGTCATGGAGTGTTGACATCAGCCGTGAACTAGGGCTTCCTTTGGCCGTAGAAGTGGCCAGCGGCAAACATGTGGAGGCAGCCCTCAAAGCGGGCGTAAGCCTGTTGTGGGTAGGTGCCCGCACCACGGTAAATCCGTTCATGGTGCAAGAAATTGCCGATGCCGTACAGGGTGTCAACATCCCCATGCTGGTGAAAAATCCGGTGAACCCCGATTTGGAATTGTGGATTGGCGCCATCGAACGCCTGAACAAAGCAGGTATCCGCAAGCTGGGGGCTATTCACCGTGGTTTTTCGGGATACGAAAAGAGCATCTACCGCAACCACCCCAACTGGGAAATTCCCATCGAACTCAAGCGGCTGTTGCCCGATATGCTGCTCATTGCCGATCCTTCGCACATCAGTGGCAACCGCTTGCTGGTGCCCGAAACGGCGCAGGTGGCCCTCGATTTGGATTTTGACGGACTGATGATCGAAACCCACTGTGATCCCGAAAACGCTTGGAGCGATGCCCGCCAGCAAATCACCCCTTCCAGTTTGGCAGAATTGCTGCAAAACCTCATTTACCGCCGTCCGCAAACCGACGATGTGGTGTTCAATGCCCGTTTGGAGGCCTTGCGCCGCGACATCGATGGGGTAGACGCCGCCTTGTTGGAACTGCTGGCCAAACGCCTGGCCTTGACGGCCGAAGTAGGGGCGGTGAAAAAAGACAACGACATCACCATCCTGCAGCCCCAGCGCTGGGCCGAAATTGTGGAAAGCCGGCTTCAGCATTCGGGCCAATTGGGCATGGATGCTGCTTTTATCACCCGGTTGTTGCAGTTACTGCACCAGGAGAGCATCAACACCCAGGTGAAGATGTTCCAGGAAGCCCGCTTAAACGCCTCTAAAACTGCCGAATGAACACGCTGCTGCAGTTCAGCGACGATTTGGCAGGCGATTTATCAGCCTTTTTAGCAGACCGATTTTCGGCCCGCTTTGTTTTGGCTGATAGTAACACCCGCCCTCATGCCGAACCGCTGGCGAAAATGCTTGGCGCAAAATTACTGGTGGTACCCGCTGGCGAAAACCACAAAAACCTACAGCAAGCCGAAAATATTTGGCAGCAATTGCTCGATGCAGGGGCCGACCGCCGGGCTGTACTCATCAACCTGGGTGGCGGCATGGTCACCGATTTGGGTGGATTTGTAGCCGCCGGTTACAAACGTGGTATCGCTTGCATCCAGCTGCCTTCGAGCTTGCTGGCCATGGTCGATGCCGCGCATGGGGGCAAAACCGGCATCAATTTGGGTGGGACGAAAAACGCCATCGGCCATTTTTACCCTCCAGAAGCCATTTTTATGCATGCTCCTTTGTTGCAAACCTTGCCCCTGCGCGAACTGCAAAGTGGCAAGGCCGAGATGTTCAAACATGGCTTGTTGGGCGATGCGGTTTTGTGGCAGCAACTGGTCGATTTGCCGGTAAATGCTATTCCCGACAGACCCCTGCTCGAGCGGGCCATCGCCCTCAAAACACGCATTGTAGCCGCCGATCCTACCGAAAAGGGCGAACGTAAATTGCTCAACCTGGGACATACGTTCGGACATGCTTTCGAAAGTTATTTTATGTACAGCAGCACCCCTTGGCTGCACGGCGAGGCCATTTTTGCCGGCATGTTAGTAGAAACGCGCCTGGCCCATCGCCTCGGGTTATTGGATGATGCCCATGCGGCAGCCATTGCAAAAGTGCTGAATGCCTGGCAACCTGCTGGAAAATTACCGCCCCTTGCCCTCATTTTGCCTTGGTTGCGCAACGATAAAAAGAACCACAACAGCCAGGTGCAGTTCGTTTTGCCCACCGCCATTGGCAGCGCACTTTACGACCAAGCCGTTTCGGTTACCGATCTGGAAAAATGGTACCCTCAACTCATTGAAGGATGAGCATTCCTCTCCGCGCTCTCCGGTCAAGCTGCACCGCAGCGCCGACCAAAACGCTCCGCCGGTCATTGAGCTTGTCGAAATGCGCGGCCTGCGTGCAGCTTGGTTTTGTGGTCCCTGAGCGGAGTCGAAGGGCACCCAAAAATGCCGATCAAAGCCCAGCGGTTGCCGCTTCTGCACTGCAGCTGATCGAGGCCAACCTATCCTCCGCGCCTCTGCGGTTCAACCCCGCCTCAACCCGCTTGTGATGCAGCAGCTAGCCGCCCTATTCAAGCTCCAGCCCGCCACCCAGCCGCTCACCGGCAGCATCGCGCTGCCCGGCTCCAAGAGCGCCAGCAACCGCCTCCTGATTTTACGTGCCCTGGCAAACGCCAACACCGCACTGCCCGGACTTTCCACCGCCGCCGACACCGCCTACATGCAAGCCGCCTCGCAACAAATCGCCACCCAACAGGGTGGACGCATTTTCGCAGGTGCCGCCGGTACCGTGATGCGCTTTTTGCTGCCGGTTTTGGCCCTGCGACCCGGTCTTTGGGAGTTGTACGGCAGCGACCGCGCCCATGAAAGGCCCATCGGTGCCCTGGTAGATGCCCTGCGCAGCCTGGGTGCCAAAATCGATTACCTTGGAAAGGAAGGATTTCCGCCCTTGCGCATCGCAGGCGGGCATTTAAATGGTGGCGCAGTACAGCTGCCTGCCCATCAAAGTTCGCAGTTTGCTACGGCCTTGCTGTTGGTGGGAGCGAAATTGCCGTGCGGCCTCCAACTGCAACTCACGGGTGAGCTGGTATCGCGCCCTTACTTGCAGCAAACCATCGATTTGTTGGCCAGTGCTGGGGTGCATGTACAGGAAGCAGGGAATACCTACACCATAGCACCGCAAAACATCCACCTGCCTGCCGTGCTGCAGGTAGAACCCGATTGGTCGTCGGCCGCTTATTGGTTGGCCTGGGTGGCCGCGCTACCAGGCAGCGAATTGCTGCTCGAAAATTTGCCACTGCATTCGCACCAAGCCGATCGCCGGGCAGTGGATTGGATGGAGCCGCTGGGGGTGAAAGTGATTGAAAAGCCAAACGGCTTGCTGCTGCGCCACCAAATGCCTGAAATCGCGGCTGAACGGACCTACGACGGGCGCGATTGTCCCGACTTGGTGCCCGCCCAAGCCGTTCTCTGCGCCCTGCAGCAACAACCCGCCCTGTTCACGGGTTTGGCCACCCTGCGCCTCAAAGAAAGCGACCGCATCGATGCCCTGGTGCAAAACCTGCAAGCGGCCGGTGCCCAACTGAGCAGCGGTGCCGATTGGTTGCGCATCGAAAAAGGCATGTCGGTAGGAGCGGGAGAGGTGCACATCCAATGCTTCCACGATCACCGCATGGCCTTGGCTTTTGCCGTGCTCGCAGCGGCGCAAAAAACCGTTATTTTTGACCAGCCCGCGGTCGTGGCCAAGTCGTACCCCAACTATTGGGAACAACTGGCAGCCCAAGGCATTCAATTTTCGAACGATGGCAGGTAACAGCTTTGGACAATTTTTCCGCATCACCACCTTTGGCGAATCGCACGGAGCAGCCATCGGGGTGGTGGTAGATGGGTGTCCGGCCGGCGTGGATTTCGATCTCACCTTCATTCAGCAGCAAATGGACCGCCGCCGGCCCGGACAAAGCGCCCTCAGCACCGACCGCAACGAAGCCGACAGGGTGGAGGTGCTTTCGGGCGTGTTCGACGGCAAAACCACAGGTACCCCTGTGGCCATGCTGCTGCGCAATGCCGACCAACGTTCGGGCGATTACGATGCCTTGAAAGACGTTTACCGCCCTTCGCACGCCGATTATACCTACGAAGCCCGCTATGGCCTGCGCGATCACCGCGGGGGTGGCCGCAGCTCGGCCCGAGAAACAGCTGCCCGGGTGGCGGCAGGTGCCCTGGCCCAACTGCTGTTGCGGCAGTTGGGCGTGCATATTCAGGCCTATGTGAGTGCCGTGGGGCCCATTGTGGTGGAAAAGCCCTATACCGAACTGGACTTAGCGCAAATTGATACAAATGCAGTTCGTTGTCCCGATGCTGCCACTGCTGCCCAAATGGAAGCCCTCATCACCCAGCTCAAAGCCGAGGGCGATTCGGTGGGCGGGATCATTACTTGCATTGCTCGTGGTTTACCTGCCGGCTGGGGCGAGCCCGTTTTCGACAAGCTCGAAGCCGATTTGGCCAAGGGCATGCTCAGCATCAATGCCGTCAAAGGATTTGAAATCGGCAGTGGTTTTGCCGCCGCTGCGGGCAGAGGCTCCGCCTTCAACGATGCCTTTGAACTGCGCGACGGCCGGGTACGCACCCAAAGCAACCATTCGGGCGGCATCCAAGGCGGCATCAGCAATGGCGAAGAGGTGTACTTCCGCGTGGCCTTCAAGCCTGTAGCCACCATTGGCAAAAGCCAGCAAACCCTCACCAGCTCGGGCGAGTCCACCGAACTTCAGGCCAAAGGCCGCCACGATCCCTGCGTGGTTCCCCGCGCCGTACCCATCGTAGAAGCCATGACCGCCCTGGTGCTGGCAGACCATGCGTTGCGGGCGAGGGTGGCGCGGGTGTGAGCCCCTTCTAATATTCTTGTTTCCCCGGTATCACCCCCCTCACACCACCTCTCGGATTTTCTACATCACCTCGGTAGCGCGGTATCAAATGCAGGTGTACGTGCATCACGGTTTGGCCGGCGGTTTCGCCTACATTGATGCCGATGTTGTAAGCTTGGGGTTGAAATTCGGCTTCGAGCAGCAGTTTTACTTCTTGGAGGAGTTGCCAGCAGGCTGCCTGTTCTTCGGGAGAAAGCTCAAAATAATTGGCGATGTGGCGTTTGGGAATGATGAGCGCATGCCCTGGATTGACTGGGAATTTGTCGAATATGGCAAAAGCCAAGTGGTTTTCGGCTAGGATGTGGCGGCCGTGCATGGGGCCGCAGAACGGACAAACAGATGTATTGCTTAAATGCTCCATGCTTCAAATCCCCTGCTTTCGATGAGGTAGTTGCAACTGTTTTGAAGTTGCGTTAAACCTGTTTGCTGCCAATTGTCGAAATCGCGCTTCCCCAACAAGGCCACTTGCATTTCACGCTGAAATCGGTCATTTTGGTTTTGTTGGATTATGTGCCAATAGCTTAAGATGAGGTCTTTTTGCTTTTCTAAAAGTTCGGGCGTAGGAATCCGGTCGCGCTTCTGGCTATTTACAGAAGGCCGGGCGGGTAATAGATTCCACAAATCGTTGTTTTTCCAAACAGAGAAGGGGATGACATGGTCGATCTCGTAGGATTGGAGCTTGTCGCCTGTCCAAACACAATACACTTGGCCTTGCTGATTCAGTACTTCGCGGTAAATCTTTTTTGATTCTTCAATATTCCTTACGGTGATGGGGCTCACGAGCACTTCATTGATTACGTTTTCAATCGACAGATTTTGCCCTGAAGCATTTACCGAAAACTGAGCCCATTTGAAGAGGATGGAATTTTGTCCATTAATGAAGCTGCCAAAATCCTTGAATGCCTGATAATAATCTAAAGGAATGCTGAAAGTGCCGCAGTGTTGAATGAGGTATTCCACATTCAAATAAATGGGCGGTTCCATGGGAGCATTCTCGAATTGGAAAATCGAGTAATGCTCATTGTTTATTGAATATCCAATATGCCTCATGGGCTTATCTGTAATCGTATCTTTGAGCTTTTTAACTAAGTCGAATACCTGCTTCCTTAAATCGTGAGGAATACCTTTGTTTTTTAAGTCATTGTAAAATGCCGAAAAACCTCCCCTCAACTCATAGGCTGCAATTACGTTTTTGAACTGCGTTTGAAAGGCAAGCTGGGTTTTGACATTAATTTGTGGGATGGGGATTTCCGATCGCAGAATGGGGTAGTAGTACATCAACCATTTTTCTACAAGCAAACCGGTGGGAATATACACCCGGCCAAACAATTCGTCGATGTAAGGCGAGTTGTCGTCAATGATATCAATTACTCCGCGCAGCAAGGCAAACTTATAGGTCGACGATTTGCTGTCGCGCTCTATGATTTTGCTGATGTTGGTAAAGACTTCGCGGTTCATTTGTTCAAAAATAAGGCGTTAGGATTGAAATGCCGCTCTTTTGTCAAAGCCTGTATATATGTTTAAATAATGCCTTTTTGTTTTGAATGGCTAAAAGCATCTGAACATTTTGATTTGCTTGGTTACTCCGCAATTTCATCGACCAAGCTGCTCAAGCACAAAGCGCAATTGAGAGTCCATTCTGGAAAAAGCAAACCACTTTTTGCCCAAATCTTTGAGCGAAGCTCCAAAATGGTATAGTTCTCGTTGATCTAATATTAAGAATCGGTCGTGGCTATAGGCGAACGTTTTGATTTCAATTTCAGGGTATTGAGCATTGTGCTTCATCAAATCAAGTTCCAAGCCTTTTGATATTCTCATAGTGTAAATGATGACTTTTACACCAATACTCCGTTTGGTCAGTAATGCTAGCACCGTCTCATCAATATAATTATCAATGAGCACAAGCTCATGATTGGCTTTTTTGATTAATTCGCAAACGAAAACATAAGCATCGAAAACTTGGCCATTGAAAAATATGCCCTTTTCAGGCTGGGGTTGTCCTGCTTCCAAAGCTTTGAAAACCTGGTTGAACTTTTGATCATTTTGAAGCAATCGGAACTCAATACTTTCTATACGTTTCAAAACAGAGATGTTTTCAACGAGCACCTTACGCATACTTACAAAAGCCCGCATGATTTCAACATGAACTTGAATCGCCATTTCGCTTTTTAGAACGCCTGAAAGGCTTGCAACACCCTGCTCTGTAAAAACGTAAGGCAAGTATTTGCGGTGCTTGCCTCGGTCATTCTTTAACATCGCATTTTGCGACCTTAAAGATTCATTGGTCATTGGGCCTCGAACGGAAGAAATCTGCTGCCATTCTTCGGCATTGAGTTGGAACATGAAATCGGATGGGAAACGGCCGATATTCCTTTTGACTTGCTCATTTAACCTGCTGGTTGTAGTTTGGTACAATTCGGCCAAATCAGCATCGAGCATCACTTGCACTTGACGAACGGTGAATATTTGTTGCTCGATGGGCGTGGGGGATGTTGAGTCTTCCATGGGCGGTATTTTAAGGTTTCGGATGTTTGAAACAGAACGAACACCAGCACCGCCATACTGATGTCCTTCGTCAAAGCAAGGTTGGAGTTTTTTTGCTTAGTGAAAATACAAATATTGAACGTTGCAGCATACCCAGCTTGTCAAATTTTTGGAACCAGCACCTATTGAATCCCGAATTCTCGGGATGTCACTACACTCCATTTTGAACTCCACCGTAGGTAGGCTACCTTCGTTCCTGAAACGCTTGTCATGAAAAAGAAAAAACTCGCATTGCACTGGCAAATCATCATCGGCTTGGTGGCCGGGGTGCTGTTCGGATTGGTATCGAGCAGCATGGGTTGGAACAGCTTGGTGATCGATTGGGTAAAGCCGTTCGGTACCATTTTCGTGAACTTGCTCAAGCTTATTGCCATGCCGCTGGTGCTGGCTTCGTTGATTGTGGGCATTGCGAGTTTGAAAGATGTAAGCAAGCTGTCGCGCCTGGGCGGCAAAACCATTGCCATTTATTTGGCCACAACGGTCATTGCCATCACCATTGGCTTGGTAACTGTGAATTTGCTACAGCCGGGCAGTTATTTGTCGGCCCAAAAACGCGACGAACTCAAAGCCCGTTATGCTACCGAAGCGGCATCGAAGTCGGAAAAGGCCGAGTTGGTAACCCAAAGCGGACCGCTGCAGCCGCTCATCGATGTGGTGCCCGATAATTTGTTCAAGGCCATGGGCGACAACATCAACATGCTGCAGGTGGTGTTTTTCGCGGTCTTTTTTGGCATCGGACTCATCCTCTTGCCCGACGAACAAACCGCCGGGGTGCGCGCCTTTTTTGAGGGTACCAACCACATCATCCTTAAAATGGTTGATTTAATCATGTTGGGGGCACCTTATGGGGTGTTTGCCCTGCTGGCGGCCCTGATTGCCGAGTTTGCGGGCAGCAATCCGGCCGACGCACTGGAGCTACTCAAAGCTTTGAGCATGTACAGCCTCACGGTGTTGCTGGGTTTGGCGACCATGATTTTCCTCATTTATCCACTTTTGTTCCGCCTCTTCACCAAGTTTGGTTATGCCAAATTTTACAAGGGTATTGGTCCGGCCCAGCTCTTGGCCTTTTCAACCAGCTCCAGCTCGGCTACCTTGCCGGTAACCATGGAAAGGGTGGAGGAGCACCTGGGGGTGTCGGAAGAGGTATCGAGTTTTGTGCTGCCTTTGGGTGCCACGGTGAACATGGACGGCACCAGTTTGTACCAGGCGGTGGCCACGGTTTTTATTGCCCAGGCCTTTGGCACCGATTTGACGTTGGCCCAACAGCTCACCATTGTGTTGACGGCTACCTTGGCCTCCATCGGTTCGGCCGGCGTGCCTGGGGCGGGCATGGTCATGTTGGTGATTGTGTTGGAGTCGGTGGGCCTAGATACGGCTGGCATTGCGCTCATTGTGGCGGTCGACCGCATCCTCGACATGGCGCGTACGGTTGTCAACGTGACCGGCGATGCAGCTGTTTCGGTGATTGTGGCCTCTTCGGAGGGGCAGTTGCACGAGCCGAAAACGGAGGATTAGACGACAGACGACAGACGACAGCTGACAGACGACAGACAACAGCGGATGGTTCAAGCATTATGGTAAACCGTCTTCAGTCGTCCGTAGACTGTTCTCCGTCGTCCTTTTTCCGTTCCCCGTCGTCCGTCGTCTGTTGAACGCCTTATACGCCTCCCACAGCACCATGCCGCCGCACACGCTCACATTCAGCGAATGTTTGGTGCCGCTCTGTGGAATTTCGAGCGCGCCCTGGCAAGCCGCCAAGGCCTCATCCGACACGCCTTCCACTTCGTTGCCAAAAACAAGGGCGTACTTATCGGCTTGTTGCCAGTCCATTTGATGCAAAGCCACACTGCCCGTCGTTTGTTCGATGGCCATGCAGCGGTAGCCGGCGGCAGCAAGCTCTTGGAGGGCTTCGGCCGTGTTTTCGGCATGTTCCCAAGCCACGGTATCTTCGGCGCCCAAGGCCGCCCGGTGTATTTCGCGGTGGGGTGGGGTGCCGGTGAAGCCGCAGAGCACCAATTTTTCAAGGGCAAAGGCATCGGCCGTTCTAAAAAACGACCCTACATTGTTCAGGCTGCGGATGTTGTCGAGCACTGCTACAACGGGTATTTTTTCGCTATTTTTGAAGCCCTCGGCATCGAGCCGTTGGAGTTCATCCATCGATAATTTTCGCATAAATCAAGCTAGTGGCTAAATCGGGCACCGCAAAGGAAACACCTTTGATGCAACAATACAACAGCATCAAGGCCAAACATCCGGGCGCCATCCTGTTGTTCAGGGTGGGCGACTTTTACGAAACCTTTGGTGAAGATGCCGTGAAAACCGCGGGCATCCTGGGCATTGTGCTTACCAAACGCTCGAATGGCGCCGCTGCCGACATGGAGTTGGCGGGTTTTCCGCACCACTCGCTCGATACCTACTTGCCCAAGCTGGTGCGCGCGGGTCAACGGGTGGCTATTTGCGAACAGCTCGAAGACCCGAAAACCGTTAAAACCATCGTAAAACGCGATGTGACCGAAATGGTGACGCCGGGGGTGGCCTTTAGCGACAAACTGCTCGACCACCGCAGCAACAACTACCTGAGCGCCATTCACCTTGATGGCGAACGCGCCGGGGTGGCTTTTGTGGATGTGAGCACGGGCGAATTTCAAGTGGGCGAAGGCAATGTGGCGGAGGTCGACAAACTGCTGCAGAGTTTCCGTCCGGCCGAGCTGCTCTACCAAAAAAGTCGCGGCAAACTCTTCCTTAGCACCTTTGGCGAAAAGTGGTACGCCCATCCCATCGACGACTGGGCTTTTACTGCCGACTATGCCCGCGAAACCTTGCTCAAGCGTTTCGAAACCAGCTCACTCAAAGGCTTTGGCATCGAAAGCATGGCCTTGGGCACCATTGCGGCGGGCATCGTACTGCATTACCTCAACGAAACCCAACATCCGCAAACGGCCCATTTGTCGGGCATCGCCCGCATCGACCCGGCCGATTATGTGTGGATGGACCGCTTCACCATCCGCAACCTCGAACTGCTTGAGCCGGCGCACGAGGGCGGGGTGTCGCTGGTGCAGGTGCTCGACCATACCCGCACCCCCATGGGCGCCCGCCTGCTCAAACGCTGGTTGGTGTTTCCGCTCAAGGAGGTGCAGCGCATCCGCGACCGCCAGGAGGTGGTGCAGTTTTTCTTCACCCAAACCCAATTGGCGGGCGAAATAGAGCGCTTGCTCGACCAGGTGGGCGACCTTGAACGCCTGGTGGGCAAAGTGGCCACGGGCCGCATCAGTCCGCGCGAAGTGGTGCAACTCCGCCGCTCCATGGGCTTGTTTGAACCGCTGCAGGAGTTATGCCGCAAGAGTAAATTGCCCCAGCTGTTGCAATTGGCCGACCAGCTGAATCCCTGTGCCCTCATTCGCCAACGGCTCGAGCGCGAGCTGCGCGAAGATGCGCCCCTGCAACTGGCCAAGGGCGGCGCCATTGCCGATGGGGTAGATGCCGAGCTCGATCGCCTGCGCCAAATTGCCTTTTCGGCCAAAGATTACATGGCCCAAATGCAGCAGCGCGAGGTGGAGCGCACGGGCATCAGCTCGCTCAAAATCAGCTTCAACAATGTATTTGGCTTTTATTTAGAAGTCACCAACTCCCACAAAGACAAGGTGCCTGCCGAGTGGATCCGCAAGCAAACCCTGGTGAATGCCGAGCGCTATATTACGCCCGAGCTCAAGGAGTTTGAAGAGCAATACCTCACGGCCGAAGAAAAAATTGGCCGCATCGAAGAGGAAATCTTCAACCGCCTGGTGTTGTCGCTGCACGAGTACATACAGCCGCTGCAGCTCAATGCGCAGTTGATGGCGCGGCTCGATTGTTTGTTGTCGTTTTACCTCCTGGCCGACAGCCGCGGCTACCACCGCCCCGAGGTCGACGACAGTGAAGTACTGCACATCGAAGCGGGCCGTCACCCGGTCATCGAAACCCGCTTGCCGGCCGGCGAAAGTTATGTGCCCAACGACATTTATTTGGATGCCGCCCAGCAGCAAATATTGATGATTACTGGTCCGAACATGGCCGGTAAAAGCGCTTTGCTCCGGCAAACGGCCCTCATCACGCTTTTGGCGCAACTGGGCTGTTTTGTGCCGGCCAAATCGGCCCGCATAGGCCTGGTTGATAAAATCTTCACGCGGGTAGGGGCCACCGACAACATCAGTTCGGGTGAATCAACCTTCATGGTAGAGATGAACGAAACGGCCAGCATCCTCAACAACATTTCGGGCAGGGCGCTCATTTTGTTGGATGAAATTGGCCGGGGTACGAGCACGTACGACGGCATCAGCATTGCCTGGGCCATTGCCGAATATTTGCACGAGCATCCGGTGTACCGGCCACGCACCCTGTTTGCCACGCACTACCACGAATTGAACGAGATGGCCGAGCAGTATCCGCGCATCCACAATTTCCATGTGAGCATCCGCGAACACGGCAACAAAATCATTTTCCTGCGCAAATTGGTGGCGGGTGGCAGCGAGCACAGTTTTGGTATCCACGTGGCCAGCATGGCCGGGGTACCGCAGGCCGTGGTGCGCAAGGCCGATGCCTTGTTGCAATCGTTGGAACAGGAAAAGGCCAAGGGCAACAAAAAGCTGCAGAAAAGCCGCAAAAGCGAGTTTCAGTTGTCGCTTTTTGAGCTCAACGACCCCCAACTGGCACAGGTGCGGCAGTTACTCGACCAAACCGATATTAACCGCATCACCCCGGTAGAAGCGCTGTTTTTATTGAACGAGTTGAAGAAGATAGTGGGAGAAAGCCAATGAGCGAACTCGCGTAAGCGGGTTTAAGGTTCAAGGTTCAAAGTTCAAGTTTCAAGGTTCAATGGGTGGCTTTCCACGAAACGGAAAGCGTACCAATCCTTATAAGTCCATGAAGGCGAAGCCTTCATCCTATTTTGAACCTTGAATCTTGAACCCCCTCTGGGTACTCCTATTTTGTCCCCATTCTGTTATCTTCGTGCCATGATTCAAACCGCCGAACGTTCGTCCTCACAAAGCGCCTCCGAAAACCCCATTTACCAGCGGCACATCATCGCCTATCGCGAAGCTGCCAAGCGCATTTCGGGCGATTTGCTTGAAGTGGGTTGTGGCGAAGGCTATGGCATTTCACTCTTGGCACCCGCTTGTGCGTCGTACCTGGGCATCGATAAATTCCCCACCCAAGCGCAAGTACCGGCACACGGCAAAATCGTGCAAATGGAAGTGCCGCCCTTCAAAGGCATTGCCGACAATAGTTTTGATTTTGTGGTGACCTTTCAGGTAATCGAACACATCGAAAACGATTTGCTGTTTTTGCAAGAAATCAACCGGGTGCTCAAACCCGGAGGCAAACTCATCCTCACCACACCCAACCGTTTGATGTCGCTCAGCCGCAATCCCTGGCACGTGCGCGAATATGTTCCGGGTGAGATGCGCGGCATTTTGGCCGAAGTATTTGGTGGCGAACATGTGGAATTGCTGGGCGTGTTTGGCAACAACAAGGTGATGGCCTATTACGAAAAAAACAAGGCTTCGGTACGCCGTTTCACCCGTTTCGATATTTTGAATTTGCAGTACCGCTTGCCCCGCCGCTGGTTGCAAGTGCCCTACGATATGGCCAACCGCCTCAACCGCGTGATGCTCAAAAAAGAAAATGCCGGTTTGGTGAGCGACATCCAAGCCGACGATTACTTTTTGGCACCCATCAACGAGCAGGCACTCGATTATTTTGCCATTGCCACCAAAAAACCGCAATAAGCGGTAGACGATTTACCCTGTAGCGGGTATTCATCGGCCGAAGCACTGCCTTAGCTTTGTAAAAAAGGCAGATGAACGTCAAAAATCTTTTGCTCGCTTGCTTGGCTTGGGTGGTTTTGTCGTGCCAAAAAGAAGAAGCTGCGCCCGATTGCGCCGCTGCAGCAAATCTCTGCGTGACGGTGGGCAGCGAGTCCATCAACGGTGCTGCGGTGTGGTATCGCATTCCCAACCATAACCGTTTCAGGATCTTGTGGGAAGAGGGCACTGGCAGTAGCTACCGCAACATCGAAATAGACTTGTACACAACCGATTCGGTATTGGTGGCAGGTGGTTATCCTACCAACGACTCCCGTGCGGCTGGCAGCTCAGCCGTGCAATATTTTGCTGGCAACCAGGCGTGGTATGGCACTGGCACTTTAAACATCAGCGACATAGCAGGCAACCAGCTGCGTGGTACCTTCAGTGGCACCCTCACCAAAGATGGAAGCAGCGAAACCATGGAATACAGCAGCGGACAACTTCAATCGGTCCCGCTGCAGTAAGAAACCCGGGAGGGTAGTAGCCAGTTTCTGGCAGGTTTTGTGGAGCCGCTTTCCGAAAGGGAAGCGGCTTGCCTTTGTTGCAACAGCCGTGCGTTCAAACGCCTTTCGGTAGGTGCTTGCTTGTGTTTTCAACTTGGTTTGTTATCTTACTCACCGCATACATTTGCGCCTTTGTTCCCAATAGGGGTGTATAGGCGCAGGTTTATAGCGCATATAAGCAAGTTAGCAGTGAGGTTCGGCACGCTGGTCTTTGGGGTTTTCACCGGCAGGCAGCCCGCAGCCGACGCGCACCCTGCGCCACAACCGAAACGCAGCTGGCGTTCGTGGCCAGCGCTTCCTGCCGGGGCCCGCGCTTGGTTTTTCAATGCTTGGCAGGGTGCTGTTGAATGGGTGGTGCGCGGGGAGGTGCAAATGGAACGCGGGCCTCGATGGGTGTCCTAGCCGTGGTAGATCCTTCAAAACAAGATTCTTGGATAAACGATGAGGCAACAACTGCAGTGCTGTTGGCAGCGGCATCGCCTGTGGTGCTTTTTACCAATGCGCATGCGGCTTGGCGACTTCGTGCATGACGTACGGCGGCGTGCACTCACCCCAACTGCTAACAGCGCATAAGCTCCAGCCGGTGGGTTTTGGTACGCATGAGCATTGTTGTTATATTGCAAATGGTTCTGCGCTCGAAGAGGTCGGTTATCCGGCCGGCGCTTATGCGCGGGCCGTTAGTGGCAAGGCTATGACGACACAACCCGACAGACAAATCGGGTTCTTTTTGACATTTCATATTTTAGCAATTGCTTAAATAAACAAATTAACTATCTTTGCTCAATGGACAATAATTCTTGCATACGACAACAAGCAGACATTAAACAAATAAATCGCTGTAAAGACCGAGTTTCAGAACTCAACGGCTCGTTTGACTATTTATCGAACGGACTTGAATTAGCGGGAAACAACGTAAGACTCAAAATTCTGTTTCTGCTCTATGAAGAAAAACGACTTTGTGTCTGTGATATAAGCGACATTCTTGGAATGACAATTTCAGCAGTTTCACAACACTTGCGAAAACTAAAAGACAGAAAACTAATTGAAACAGAAAGAGAAGCTCAAACCATTTTTTACTCATTGACAAAAGAGTATGAAAAAATGCTGAGACCGTTTTTCAAAATACTTGACGAGAATAAAATATTAGAAACAATATGAAAACAGACAACAAACTAATTGGAGCAGGGCTTTTGACAGCAATTGCCGCTTCATTGTGTTGCATTACACCAGTCTTGGCTCTCATTGCAGGGACAAGCGGACTTGCTTCAACTTTTTCTTGGCTTGAACCTTTCCGACCGTATTTTATCGGTTTGACAATTTTGGTTCTTGGTTTTGCTTGGTATCAAAAGTTGAAACCAAAAAAACAAATTAACTGTAACTGTGAAACAGAAGTAAAACCTAAATTCATTCAATCAAAAAAGTTTTTAGGAATTGTAACAGCATTTGCAATCGTTATGCTTGCCTTTCCACACTACTCCAACATTTTCTATCCAAAGTCAGAAAAGCAAATCATAGTAGTAGACAAATCCAATATTCAAAAAGTAGAATTTACCATTAGCGGAATGACTTGTGCAAGTTGTGGCGAACACGTAAATCACGAAGTAAATAAATTGACAGGAATAATAAGTTCAAACGCTTCATACGAAAATGGAAACGCAATTGTAGAATTTGACAACTCAAAAACTAACATTGCAGACATTGAAAAAGCAATTAACTCAACAGGATATTCTGTAACCGACAAAAAAGAAAATTAAAATGGAAGTAATATTACAATCAACAATCACTTGCCCCAACTGCGGACACAAAAAAGAAGAAACAATGCCGACAGACGCTTGTCAATATTTTTACGAATGTGAAAAATGTAAGCAAGTTCTTAAACCAAAACAAGGCGACTGTTGTGTATATTGCAGTTACGGAAGTGTAGCTTGTCCACCAATTCAGCAAGACAAAAAATGTTGCTAACGGACAGAAATAAAGAAGCCCAGCCACTAACAGCTGTTTGGCGTAATGGCGGGTGTATTGCTTCGTATGACAGTTTTGTGGTAGGTTCAAGTGCAGTGCTTCGATTGAACTTTTGTGCTAAAAATCCGCCACTACGCCAAGCCGCAAAACGTTATGGGCAATTCTAATGACACACTCAAAAAATGCAACATTATATTGACAAAATAAAAAAACTCATTGAAAACTTTGACGATGCA
>CAZNWC010000020.1:0-19023 GCA_964577055.1 uncultured Chitinophaga sp.
AGTTTATTTGGAGGTATAAGTTTTATGGGGGCAAGATAGTTCAAAAAAGTTTTTTTGCGTGCATGGGGCTGGGGGCGTGGGGCATGGGGCGTGGGGCGTGGGGCTGGGGCGGGCGGACGATTGACAAGAAACGACCGCTCATGGAATTAGAAACTTACGGCTATTGCAGCCCGTGCAGGGGGAGCCTGCGGCGCTGGGGGTTTACCGCAGACTTCGCAGACGGGCGCAGAATAACCTTCTGTGTAAATCTGCGCTTTCTGCGGGCAATGTCATTAAGTTAAGCCTTCATCAGCCATAATTGACCTTCACTACCAACATTTCGGAGTGCGACCCCTTCAGGGTCGACTTGATTTCGGTAAATCGTCTTGCTATACACATGGCACCCCCTCGGGGTGCTCTGTTATTCGTCAAACCATAAAATCAATCACACAACATAGATAATCGCTGCATAATGACGGCTCAAAATGAACCCGAAGGGGTCAAATGTGTATAGAAATTCGGCATACAAAAGATTTCCGACCCTGAAGGGGTCGCACCAGACGAATCATCGATTTGACCGTCATGCTGATTTACACATCCTTAACTGAATGACATTGTTTCTGCGGGACACCAGACAGCCGCCAGGCTGGCTCTATTTCCGCTTCGGCGCTGGGGGTTTACCGCAGACCTAGCCGACGGGCGCAGAAAAAGCCTTCTGCGAAAATCTGCGCTTTCTGCGCGACATCTGAATCAGCGCGAATGCTTGTAAGTCTGAACCACATCGACAGTCTTCCAGCGAAAGCCTTGAGCATGCTGCGTTCGTCTATTTTTGGATCAAATGCTTTAGCCAAAAATCCTTGGGGGTTACGATGCGCGTTCCTTCAAAATCTTGCATGGTAAAATCGGTGTGATTGCCCGTGATTAAAAAATCAGCGCGGCTTTCTCTTGCCAGTTCTAACAATCTATTGTCATCTAAGTCGCCAATTACATCAATGGACGTAGTTGGCGTGAATTTTTTGGAAACGCGCTCTATTTCATTTAAGATGAATTGCGCATTCACAACAAAATCAGGGAAACGAGCGAATTTTTTTCGGTTGAGCACTTCACAATATTCCTGAAACAGCGCTTCAGAAATACACAATTCGAGCTCTTTGTTGTTAAAGACTTCGTTTAGGATATAGTATGGAAAATTTCGTTGAATCAATGCTGAAACCAGCACATTCGTGTCAACGATGATCCTTTGCATTTTTTCGAGTAGCTTTTACCTCGCTCGTAATATCCGCCATGCTCATGCCCGATAAACCGAACTTCTCGGCCATGGCAATGCTGTCATTGATTTTTTGACGTACCAATTCGCGGCTTACAATGTCGAGCAACTCAGCAAACGACAAGTCGGTAGCATGGAGCCCAAATTGCGTAAACTCACTATCAGAAATCCGAACGTTGATGACTTTCATGGCCATTTGCATTGTGTATCAAATATGCGCAAATAATTTGAGATTCCATAAGCGAAAGCAGATGGACAACGGGCGACAGACGACAGGTGATGGCTGACAGACGACGGCTGACAGCGATTAGCATTCTGCGCTCGGCAGGCAGCGTTCAGCGATTGGCGTTCAGCGATTAGCTTTTGGCATTCAGCGATTGGCCGACGGCCAAACGCCATAAGCCGACAGCCGAATGCGGAAAGCCGACCGCCGCCCGCAGCCGTAGCTGTGGTATAGAATGCCATATTGTTGTTCAAACTTTTCTTGTCGCACCACCTCCGCAGGCGCAATGCCCCCCACGATGAACAACTTGGGGCGGGAGTAACGCTGGTCGTATTGGGCTCGGATAGCACTCACTTCGCTGTCGAAAAGTATCTCCCAATGAAAGTTCAAAAGCGCATCGTGCAGCCGCAAAGTGGTGTCGTGGGTGTAGGTACCCTCCCATAGCGAAAGCCGGAGATTGACTTCGCCAGTATCCAAGTGGTGTAGGGTGAAGTAACCGGAAGGGCTCAGTTTCACCGGCATTGCAGCACCCTCGCATAGCACATAACTGTCGCGCAGATCGGCACCCTCCCAACCAAAAAACACGGTCACCCTGCCTTGCTATTTTAATCGGCCTAGTTGCCACAAAGGCATCAACCTTCGGCTTCTTTCAAAATTTCCACAAATTCACCCACCACCCTGAGCCCTTCAGCATTTTCGTTGGTAAACTTCATGTCTTTGTATGAGCTATCGTTGGAGTTCGAACGAAGCGTAATAGACGTGTGTTCCCAAGTATCTTCTGAGATACTTTTTTCGCTTAAATACGTCTTAATTGTGAATGCTGAATTAAAGTCTGGATCCTGCAAATCGCGATATTCAATCAGCAAAATTTTGCCATTTCTACTTCCCCCCTTGTAAGGTTTAAACAAGCAAATCGAGCCGTTCGGTATTACTCTATTCATCGACTCCCCAACAATCCTGCAAGCGAAATACTCTTTATTCGCACTGTTTTCAGGCCCTTCAATGAGTTCGTATTCTTTCTCGAATTGCATTTCACTGAAAGTACCTGCTGCAGCATAGAAATTATATAATGGAATTGGGTTGCGTAGCTCTTTTTCAATATCCAAGGTTGGATTCATGTGAACAACCTTCAGCTCTGCTTTTGGATGCTCATCCTTGGCCTTCTCGTGCAAATAATCGTACAAATGTTGCACCACCGGAACAGACAAACTGAATCGGATTTTCACGACCGACAGCTGTTTACCTGTATCATTGGGCATCGTGGTTTGTTGCACATGGTCTAATTCTGGGCTCAGATCCCCCATATAATAAAAGTCCATCCCCTCGTCGTTGTTCTTCTTAATGAACAATGGAAGTCGAATAGGGCCATTTTGACCTAAAATGGCTTTTACATCGTTACTGTTCAGCGTTCGATTAGATTTTGACATCCAATCGAATTCTTTGTTGTTTACAAACTCATCCTCATACTTGGTGGATTCGGAAATGTCTTCTTCCTTGTGGTAATTCACAAAAATGGGGCAATGCGAATTGTCAGGACTCACCAAATAACCACCCACATTTTGAGCTACTGGGTTTTCTTTCACATTCAAAATTCTAAAAACATCCTTACGCGAATACTTTCTGTAACGCACAAATCCGTTTTGCCATTTTTCTGCGTCAAATAACCTATCAAATTCATGGATCGAGTATGCTATGGAGTCCATTAGAAATTTTTTGAACTCCGCTTGAGAAAGGTGCTCCATAAAGGCGCTTGAAAAGACGAAACTGCCTTGGTCTATGCCAATTACATCTAAGTCATAGATTTCCTTGGCGGATAGCATCTTTCCGCCTTTTTTCTCTCTTACAAATTCAAAATTGAGATTCAAAACACAGGAATTTATGGTTTCATCCGAAACAAAATAGCCATACCTGTCAGATAGCTCAGCTTTTAACTCATCCACTGTTAACTCGCCAAGCTCAATAAGCAATTTTAGAATAAGGCTCTCTTCTACTCGTTTTGAGTTGTTGATTTCATTGGAAAAAAGCTCAAGTAGTTTTATTTGCAGCTGTGACAACTCAGGAGATTCGACCTTTTCAACTTTTACCATAAAATTGTAGTAGGAATTGGCATATTCCACAAACAAGAACGGATCTCGCGAACCATGTTCAATAAAATCCATCATCATTGGCCTGTGACCTAGCTTGAATTTCAACAGGTTGTAATCCTTTTTCAGATCTGCAAGTAACTGCATATTGGCAGTATCAATCGATTGAAAAATCTTTTCCTTCGTAACTTCATCAAAATTGATGGTTGAAGCCCCAGGAATCATCCTGCTGCCTTCAGTAATGAGCTTTCGAAGCGAGTCTTTGTTGTATGAAGTGTCTCCATACAGGGCTATCGGAATGAGGTAGTTATTCTCATAGTTGCCTATAAAGTCAATAACGGTCAAATAACCTTTTCCATCCACTTTTCGCAAACCTCTACCCAATTGTTGAATGAAAATAATTGCTGATGCTGTTGGCCTCAGCATGATAATCTGGTTGATTTTTGGAATGTCTATGCCTTCGTTGAAAATATCGACTGTAAAAATGTAATCTAGTTTTTCGCTCAGATTATCTGATTCTAACCTTTCAATGGCTCTGGCTCTTTCTTCTTCTGAACTTTCTCCTGTAAGCGCAACCGTTTTAAATCCCTTGGCATTAAATAAGCTAGACAGTTCCTCCGCTTCATTGGTTCTTGAGCAGAATACCAATCCGCGGGTTATGCCATTGTCGCTACCATAGAATGTTGCATGCTCAATGATTCGCTCAACCCGTTCCCTTGCCACCAAATACCTGAAATCAGACTTCTTTTCAACCTCAACATTGTCAACAGACAAGTCGGCAACGCCGAAGTAGTGAAACGAGCTCAGCATATCCTCCTCCATGGCTTTGCTCAACCGGATTTCATAAGCAATGTTGTGATCAAAAAGACGGAAAATATCATTCCCATCCGTCCGCTCTGGTGTAGCGGTCATGCCTAAAAGAAACTTCGGCGTAAAATGCTCAATCAAACGCAGATAAGAGTCTGCTCCCGACCTGTGTGTTTCATCAATGATGATGTAATCAAAGTGGTCCTTGGCGAAATTGTCTAGATGGTTTGGTTTCGAAATGGTTTGAATGGTGGAAAATACAAAGTCACAATCCAACTCTTGTTGGTTTCCGGAATATAATCCCATGCTTTTGCTCAGGCCAAAAACTCTCCTAAAGGTCCCAAGCGCATCCTTAGCAATGGTTAATCGATGAACTACAAACAGCAACTTTTTAGTTTGAAACGCATGTGCATCGAATGCCGACAAATAGGTTTTTCCTGTTCCCGTGGCAGAAATGATAAGTGCTTTATCCTTGCCTGCTGCCCTCAAGCTTCGTAGATTCTCCAATGCTTCTAATTGCATGGCATTTGGCGCAATTGAAGTTCGGGCTTCCTTCGAAATTTCACTGTTAATTTTCCGACTTACTAGCAATTCTTGCTGGTAGATTTCTTTGTATTCCGCTATGTAGGAGTTAGTGACGTGTATTCCTTTCTCAAAATCAGCTCGAAATTCCTGCAAAACTTTATCGACAATTCCGCTTTTATCAAGCGCGGATATCTTAATATTCCACTCCTTATTTGTGCTCAAAGCTTGGGCTGTGAGATTGCTGCTGCCCACAATTAGGTTATAGTGCTCTTTGTGCCGAAAGATGTATCCTTTGGTATGTGAATTTCCTTTAGTAGCAACTCTTAGATCGATGTTTTTAAACTGCAGCAGTCTCTTCAGCGCTTCGGGTTGGGTGAAGTTTAAATATTGTGAAACCAGCATTTCGCCTTTGATGCCACGATCTTCGAGTTCTTTAAGCTTATTGATAATCGTGGCTACACCACTAGTGGTAACGAAGGCTACAGAAATAAAAAACTGATTACAATGCTCCAATTCATGAAGAATGGTTGAAAGCACCTTTTTGGCCGGATTAGCTTGGTTAACGAGTAACTCAGGTTGGTAAGCGAGATTAGATAAAACAGCCTTATCGATATAACCAGTCTGCAAGCTCTGCGTGAAACTTTGGATTAACTTATCCATCCGCAAGCAATTTAGCTACAATGGGTACATCCGCAGCTGCCCAGTCAAGTGTGCTGAGTTCTGGGATTTTCAACCATTTTCCATCTATGTGCTCATGAAGTGTAAGCTCTTTTGATTCCACTTCGCAGACATAACTGTGCATCGTCAACTCAAAATCAGGATAAGCATGCACCACCGTCAGAAAAAAGGACTTGATCGTAGTCGAAAGATTCAATTCTTCCAATAACTCACGATGCAAAGCTGCTTCTCTGGTTTCACCTGCTTCAACCTTCCCGCCGGGAAACTCGAACTTTTCTGAAATATAGGGGTATTTATTCTTTGGTCTTTGAACGCATAGTACCTCATCTTTCCAAAATATCACGCCTGCAACTACTTCAATTTTTTTCATTGAGTCCTTCCTTGATAGATTTGATTATTTGACCGTTCACGTTATGGTTAAATTTTGGAATGAAAATAGCTTTTTTACCTGATTAAAGAAAGCGCGGATAGGCAAAGGGGGGGGAAGTATGCTCACAATCTGGCTCTCTGTAAATCTCGATTTTTTCATATTGCTTCCCTAAATTACTACTTTTAACTGTAGCTGTTTTTGGGGAAGTCTTCACTTTTTCGCAGGGGTTGGTTGGGGCGAACAGACGACGGGGAACGGACGACGGGGGACAGCCGACGGACGACAGCGTTCAGCGTTTAGCCTTCAGCGCTCAGCTGCCAGCCTTCAGCGCTCTGCTGGCAGCGTTCAGCGATTGGCCGACAGCCGCCCTTCGGCTCCGCTCAGGGACCGGCGGAAAGCCGAATGCCGAATACCGAAAGCCGAATGCCGCATGCCGACAGCCGACCGCCCTTCGGCTCCTCCTTTCGGCTCCGCTCAGGGAACGCAGGGACCGGCCGGCAGCCGCCCTGCTGTTGATAAAAAGCCCGCCCCCTGCACCCAGCTTTTCGCTATTTTCGCTACATCCCGCTTTTGCCCATGTACCTCATTTTTGACACCGAAACCACGGGTTTGCCAAAGCCGTAGGCTAACCCTCTGCGGACTCCAGCCAAGCTGCACCAGCAGCGCCGGCTGAAAGGCTCCGATACCTCGCGGCAAGCATGCAGCTATTTATTGCACTGATAACAAAGCTTGGGCAAGGCACGCAGTAATTATTCAACTACCGAGGTAGTTCACTGGCAAATACCTCTCCCCATCTCTGCGGTTAAACCCCCGCCCTTTAACCGCCCCGCTGTTGATAAATAGCCCACCGCCCCCCGCGAGCTTTTCGCTACTTGCCGCTTTTACCCACGTATCACAAAAACACGGGTTTGCCCACAACCTCTGCGCCCTTCTTTAGATGCCGACAGCATCGTCGGTACCGGCCAAGCTGCGCCAGCAGCACCGGCTGAAAGGCTCCGATACCTCGCGGCAAGCGTGCAGCTTTTTTGTTGCACTGATCAGAAAAGCCCGTGCAAGGAACACAGCTGGCTATACCTGCTGATGCCATTTGACGGCAAAACCCCCTCCTTTCCTCTGCGGTTAAAAAAGCCTGTCGTCCGCCGCGCTGTTGATAAATAGCCCGCCTCCAGCACCCAGCTTTTCGCTATTTTCGCTACTTCCCGCTTTTGCCCATGTACCTCATTTTTGACACCGAAACCACGGGTTTGCCCCGCGATTACAACGCCCCCATTACCGACAGCGACAACTGGCCCCGCATGGTGCAGTTGGCCTGGCAGCTGCACGACGCGGCGGGGGCCCTGGTAGATGTGCAAAACTTCATTGTGCAGCCCGAGGGGTATACCATTCCGTTTAACGCGGCCAAGGTGCACAAAATCACCACCGAACGGGCGCAGGCCGAAGGGGTGCCGCTGGCCTTTGTGCTGGGCAGGCTGAACGAGGTGCTCGACAAAACCACCCACCTGGCGGGCCACAACATCGGCTTCGACATCAGCGTGGTGGGCGCCGAATTCCACCGCAAGGGCATTTCCACCCGTTTGATGGAGCTGGCGGCGGTAGATACCAAAGACGAATCGACCGATTTTTGCGCCCTGCCCGGGGGCAAAGGCGGCAAGTTCAAATGGCCTACCCTCACCGAGCTGCACCAAAAACTGTTTGGCGAGGCCTTCGCCGAGGCGCACAATGCCGCGGCCGACGTAGAAGCCACGGCCCGCTGTTTCCTCGAGCTGGTACGCCTGGAGGTGATTGCCCCCCAAAGCGTGGGCCTCGATGCGGCTGGCATCGCGGCTTTTAAAGCAGCCAATCCCGCCCCCATCGCGCTCATCGGTCTCGATACCCAGCCCTACAAAGCCCTGGCTACCGAAACCGCTGCAGCCGAAACCGAAAGCACCACCACTGGCGGCTCCGCCTCCCCCCAAACCGCCGTAAAAGGCTTTGTGCACCTGCACTGCCACACCCAGTTTTCGATGCTGCCGGGCACCTCGGAGGTAGAAGACCTGGTGGCGCACGCCCAAGAAAGCGGGGCCATGGCGGTGGCCATGACCGATCACGGCAACCTTTACGGGGCCTTTGCCTTTGTGAATGCGGCTTTTAAGGCGGGGGTGAAGCCCATCATCGGGGCCGAGTTGTACCTCTGTCGCGACATGGCCGACCGCACCAACAAAGACAACGGCTACGGTCTGGTGGTGCTGGCCAAAAACAAAAAAGGCTACCAAAACCTCGTTAAACTCACCTCGCAGTCGTTTTTAGACGGCTACTACTATGTGCCGCGCATCGACAAAAAGCTGCTGCTGCAGTACAAAGACGACCTCATTGTGCTTACCGGCGGTTTGAACGGCGAGGTGCCCAACCTCCTCCTCAATGTGGGCGATACCCAGGCCGAGGAGGCTTTTTTGTGGTACAAAGAGCATTTTGGGGCCGATTTTTACGTGGAACTGCAACGCCACGGGCTCGAAGAAGAAAAACACGTGAACGAAATTTTGCTGTCGTGGGCCCACAAACACGGCGTGAAATACCTGGCCACCAACAACACCTACTACAACCGGGCGGTAGATTCCGATACGCACGATACGCTGCTGTGCATCAACGATTCGGAGCTCAAAAGCACGCCCATTGGTCGGGGCCGCGGTTTCCGTTTTGGCTTTGCCAACGACCAATATTACCTCCGCAGCCGCGAGGAGATGGAAAAGCTCTTTGCCGATTTGCCTGAAGCCCTCAATGCCACGGTCGATTTGGCCGACAGCATCGAGGCCTTTGAGCTCAAGCGCGATGTATTGCTGCCGCGCTACGAAATTCCCGCCGGTTTTGCCGACCAGGACGATTACCTGCGCCACCTCACCTATGTGGGGGCCGAAAAGCGCTACGGCGAAATCACCGATCTGATCCGCGAGCGCCTCGATTTTGAGCTGGCCACCATCAAAAAAACGGGTTACCCCGGCTACTTCCTCATTGTACAGGATTTCACCACCAAGGCCCGCGAAATGGGCGTATCGGTGGGTCCGGGCCGTGGTTCGGCGGCCGGTTCGGCGGTGGCCTACTGCATTGGCATTACCAACGTCGACCCCATTGCCTACGACTTGCTTTTCGAAAGGTTCCTCAACCCCGACCGGGTGAGCATGCCCGATATCGACATCGACTTCGACGACCGGGGTCGCGGCAAGGTGATGCGCTATGTGATTGAAAAGTACGGCGACCGCCAGGTGGCGCAAATCATCACCTACGGTACCATGGCGGCCAAATCGGCCATCCGCAATGCCGCCCGCGCCTTGGAGCTGCCCTTGGCCGAGGCCGATGTGCTGGCCAAAAGTTATCCCGAAGCCATTACCAGCATCAAGGCTTTCAGCAAGGCGCCTTTGCGCACCCTGGTGAACAAACCCCAGCTGCTCGAGGAAAACAAAAAGGAGCTGCAGCCCGAAGATTACCAGCTGGCGCAAGCCTTTTTGCAGAAAATGCAGGGCAACGACCTCACGGGCCGGGTGCTGCGGCAGGCCGGGATGTTGGAAGGCGCCATCCGCACCACGGGCACCCACGCCTGCGGCGTCATCATCACCCCCGACGACATCACCAACTTTGTGCCCGTTAAACTGGCACCCGATGCCGAAATCAAGCTCGTAACGCAGTTCGACAACGATGTAGCCGAGTCGGCAGGCCTGCTGAAGATGGACTTCCTGGGGCTGAGCACGCTCACCATCATCAACGACGCCATCGACATCATCGAAGAGCGGCACGGCAACCGCATCGACCCCGATGCCATTCCGTTAGACGATCCCAAAACTTACGAGCTTTTCCAGCGTGGCGATACGGTCGGCATTTTCCAGTACGAAAGTCCCGGCATGCAGAAGTACATGAAGGAGCTCAAGCCCGACAAGTTCGACGACCTCATTGCCATGAACGCCCTGTACCGGCCGGGTCCGCTCAAGTACATTCCCAACTTCATTGACCGCAAGCACGGCCGCGAGCCCATTTCGTACGATTTGCCGGCCATGGAAGAATACCTCAAAGACACCTACGGCATTACCGTGTACCAGGAGCAGGTGATGTTGCTCAGCCAGAAGTTGGCCGGTTTTACCAAGGGTCAGGCCGACGAGCTGCGGAAGGCCATGGGTAAGAAGCTGCGCGAGAAGCTCGACAAGATGAAGCCGCTTTTCCTAGAAGGTTGTGCGGCCAACGGGCACGACACCAAAATTGCCGAGAAGGTATGGAGCGACTGGGAAGATTTTGCGGCCTACGCCTTCAACAAATCGCACTCTACCTGCTATGCGGTGGTGGCTTTTCAAACGGCCTACCTCAAGGCCAATTACCCGGCCGAGTTTATGGCGGCGGTATTGAGCAACAACCTCAACGACATTGGCAAGGTGACCTTCTTCATGGAAGAATGTCGCCGCATTGGTGCCGATGTGTTGGGGCCTGATGTGAACGAATCGGCCTACCGTTTTACTGTTAACGAGCGCAACGAAATCCGCTTTGGCTTGGGCGGCATCAAAGGCGTGGGCGAAGGCGCGGTGGAAGCCTTGGTGTTGGAGCGGCAGAAAAACGGTCCATTCAAAACCATCTTCGACCTCTGCAAGCGCATCGATTTGCGCCAGGCCAACAAAAAAACGCTCGAAGGATTGGCGCAGGCCGGTGCATTCGACCGTTTGGAGGCCATCAACGGCAACCGTCGCCTCTTTTTCAACAACGAAGACGGCAGCACCCTGCTCGAAAAGGCCATCCGTTTTGGCAACCAATACCAGAGTTTGAAGTCGCAGGCGCAGTCGTCGCTCTTTGGCGAGGTGGGTGTAACCGACATTCCCGAGCCCGAAATTGTGCCCTGCGAACCCTGGCCGCTGCTCGAAAAGCTGCAGAAGGAGAAGGAGGTGGTGGGCATTTTCATCACCGCGCATCCGCTCGATGCCTTCAAGTACGACATCGAGAAATTTACCAATGTGGGCCTGCGCGACATCGAAGAAAAGGTGGGTCGCGACATGGTATTTGCTGGTTTGGTGACCGAGGTAACCTATTTCCAGGACCCTAAAACCAACAACGAAACCATTGTATTTACGGTGGAGGATTACGATACCGTGCGCAAGCTGCGGCTCAAGGGCGAGCAGGCCATGCGCTACAAACATTTGGTGATGGTGGGCACGGCTTTGTTGTTCAAGGCCAAATACGATTCGTTTGTGAACAAAGAGGGCAAGGAGTTCCGCTTTTTGCGTTTCAACAGCGTGGAGTTGCTGGCCGATATGCGTGAGAAGCATTTCAAGCAAATCATTCTCAAGTTGCGGATGGAAGTGATTACACCTGCCTTATTAGTGCAGTTAGATGGCTTGTTCAACGAACATCCGGGTCAGGTGAAATTGCAGCTGAAGGTGTGGGACGAGGAGGAGAAGGTGCAGGTGGAATTGAATTCGAAGAAGGTGCGGTTGAATCCCGAAAACAGTTTGTTGGAGGCGCTGGAAAAGTTGCCGTTGTTGGTGGAGTTGGCGGAGTGAAAGACTAGATCTCTTTCAGGGCGGAGGTAGGACATAACCTTCCCAAGAAGGTTTCATGTACCGGCACCTGCGTTTTCCCATGCAATGAACTGTAAAGTTGTAATTTCTGCGCAATTTTTATTTCAAATTACGCAAGCATATCAAAGCTGCTTGTTGCGGTGTTGAACACGTATTAAATTGCTAGCAAAGCAAGGCTAATGCAAGACTTTCAACCCAGATCAATGTTGGCAGTTGAAGAAATTCAAAACATGATTTTCACCTTCAAAGGCCAGCAAGTGATGCTTGATAGCGATTTGGCAGCGTTGTATGGTGTAGAAACCAAGGTGTTAAATCAGGCGGTGAAGCGGAATCTCGCACGATTCCCGGCACATTTTCGATTTGAAGTCACAAAGGAGGATCTCCCCAACTTGAGGTCACAAATTGTGACCTCAAGTTGGGGAGCACATGGCGGCAGGCGTTATCAACCTTACGCCTTTACAGAACAAGGAGTAGCGATGTTAGCGGCGGTATTGAAAAGCGAAACAGCCATCACCGTAAGCATTCAAATCATGGATGCTTTTGTAGCTATGCGTAAATACCTGGTAAGTCATGCGGCTGTTTTTCAGCGATTGCAATTGGTAGAATCGAAACAACTAGAGGCTGATCAACATTTTGAAAAAATCTTCAAAGCGCTGGAACTTGGATATGATCCCCAGCAACAAGGTATTTTCTACGAAGGCCAGGTATTTGATGCTTTCCAGTTCACAAGTCAATTGATTAAGAAAGCAGAACGCAGCATCATTCTGATTGACAATTATTTGGATGACGGTACGCTGCGCATCATGAGTGCCAAAAAACCCGAGGTGATGTTACGCTGTTTCACAAGAGCCAAATCGCCGGCATTCATACGGGCAGCAGAGCTATTCAATCAACAATATGGTGAATTAGAAATCATGCACTTTGAAGGCGCGCACGATCGTTTTTTGATCATCGATCATCAAAAATGTTATCATTTTGGCGCTTCGATCAAAGATTTAGGCAAGAAGCTGTTTGCGTTTTCACGCATGGATGATTGGTGTGCCGATGTGATGCGGGCATTGCCCCCAACGGTATATCGCCACTGACTTGCATACCAGTTATTTGAAAAAAAAATCCGGACCCTCATCAGGTCCGGACTTGAATATTCGCTTGTGGTGCGCTTAAAACAGCAACGACAATCCCAAGCCGCCGCCGTTTAAACCGCTGAGGCGGCCGTCGATGGCCAGACGTTGGTTGAGGAAATACATCACGCCAGGATATGCATTGATACGCACACCGCCGCCGCCAGCTACGCCCAAGGTAACCCCTGCATGGCCATAGAGAAAGGTGTTGTCCATGATGCTCCAGTACTTTCTGCCAGCAAGGCCTAAGTCGAGCACCAAACCGCCACCTGCATCAAATACATCTAGATCGAGGCCCACGCCAATGTCGTCGGTCACAAAATAACCAGCCGATGGCGTCAAATTCCAGGTAGTGTTCGACAAATCGAGGCCGAAGCCGCCGCCAATCATGTACTTGCCCTTGGCCAATTGTGCGTGTGAAAAGCTGGCGCTGGCCAGCAAAATCACCAGGAGGAGGAAAAACTTTTTCATAGTGTATAGGTTTTTGATGACCCTAATTTTGAAACTTTAACCAAACCTACCTAAGAAAGCTGGCCAAAATACCCTGATGACGGGATAAAAATACCCCCCAAAGGCGGGCGAAACGCCCCCAAATCACGCAAATGTATTAGCGCTTGTGCTCGGCCCTGCCGAAAACACCCAACGGCAATTTGATGCCCGAACGCGCTTGTAGGAACAGCTCGCCGGTTTCGAATTGCTCGGCTTTGTAGCGAGGTGCCAGGAAATTCTGCAAAATCAAACTCGACAAACCCAACGAATAGGCGTTTAGCACCAAAAAGTGCTTCTCGGGATCGAGCAGCTGAAACACATCTTCCATCATGGGACCGAGCTGCTCTTCCAACTTCCAGCGTTCGCCGTTCGGACCCAGACCATAAGCCGGCGGATCGAGCATGATGCCGTGGTAGGTGCGGCCGCGTTTGACTTCGCGCTGCACGAACTTGCGCGCATCTTCCACCAACCAGCGGATGTCTTTGAGGTTGCTGAGTTCCATGTTTTGGCGCGACCAGCTCACCACTTGCTTCACCGAATCGAGGTGGATGACGTCGGCTCCGGCTTGCTTGGCTGCCAGCGAGGCACCACCGGTGTAGGCGAACAGGTTCAGCACCCGGGCATCTTTGCCCAGAGCACGCACCTGCCGGTAAATGTACTCCCAGTTGTCGGCCTGCTCGGGGAAAACGCCTACGTGTTTGAAGGCCGTAAGGGCCAGGCGGAAACGCAAATCGAGGTGCCGGCTTTTGTAGCTCAGCTGCCAGTTTTCGGGCAACTGCTTTTTGAGGGCCACCCATTTGCCCGAATTGCTGCCCTGTTGCTCAAAGCGGCCGTGGGCCATCTTCTTCCACTCGCTTTCGGGCCAAATGGGCTGCCAGAGGGCTTGTGGCTCGGGACGAATGAGTACCAGCTCGCCAAAGCGCTCCAGCTTTTCGAAGTTGCCGCAGTCGAGCAACTCGTACTCCTGCCAATGCGACGGATGGTAAGCCGGTATCTGCAAAACTATTCTCCTTCTGTTTTGCCTTCAGCCTTCTTTTCGGGGCGCATTTGCGGGAAAAGCAGCACTTCCTGGATGCTGTGGCTGTTGGTCATGATCATGCTCAAGCGGTCGATGCCAATGCCGATGCCCGCGGTGGGGGGCATGCCATACTCGAGCGCGCGGAGGAAGTCTTCGTCGAGCACCATGGCTTCTTCGTCGCCGCGTTTGCCCAGCTCCAACTGCTCCTCAAAACGGGCGCGCTGGTCGATGGGGTCGTTCAACTCGGAGAAGCTGTTGGCGATTTCCTTGCCGTTGCAAATCACCTCAAAACGCTCGACCATGCCGGGCTTGCTGCGGTGCTTTTTGGCCAGGGGCGACATCTCCACCGGATAGTCGGTGATAAAGGTGGGCTGGATGAGCTTGCCTTCTACACATTCGCCAAAAATTTCGTCGATGAGTTTGGCGCGGCCCATGGTGGCGTCAACTTCTACCCCCAATTTTTTGGCGGTGGCGGCCATGGTGGCTTCGTCCATCTCGCTGATATCGATGCCGGTATATTCCTGAATGGCCTCGTACATGCTGAAGCGCTTCCAAGGGCGTGCAAAGTCGATGGTGTTGTTACCCACCTGCACTTTGGTGCTGCCATGCAATTCGAGCGCAATTTTTTCAATGAGCTCTTCGGTCATGTCCATCATCCAGAGGTAGTCTTTGTAGGCCACATACAGCTCTACCTGGGTAAACTCGGGATTGTGGAAACGGCTCATGCCCTCGTTGCGGAAGTCTTTGGAGAACTCATACACCCCATCGAAGCCACCCACGATGAGGCGCTTGAGGTACAACTCGTTGGCGATGCGCAAATAGAGCGTCATGTCGAGGGTGTTGTGGTGCGTCTTAAACGGACGCGCTGCCGCACCACCGTAAATGGGCTGCAAAATGGGCGTTTCTACCTCCAAAAAGCCTTCTTTGTTGAAGAATTGCCGCATGGTGTTCACCATTTGCGAGCGCTTGATAAAAATGTCTTTCACCTCGGGGTTCACCACCAAATCAACATAACGCATGCGGTAACGCTGTTCGGGATCGGTAAAACCGTCGTATACATGGCCTTCTTCGTCGCGCTTCACCACAGGCAAAGGGCGCAGACTTTTGCTGAGGAAGGTAAATTCTTGCACATGTAGGCTGATTTCGCCCACTTGGGTGCGGAAAACGAAGCCTTTTACACCGATGAAGTCACCGATGTCGCAATGTTTTTTGAATACCTCGTTGTAGAGGCTTTTGTCTTCACCGGGACAAAGCTCGTCGCGGTTCAGGTAAATCTGAATGCGGCCTTTGGCATCCTGGATTTCGGCGAAAGAAGCCTTGCCCATGATGCGGCGGCTCATCAAGCGGCCTGCCAAACGTACTTCGGTCCATTCGCCTGCCTTCTCGTCTTCAAAGCCCTTTTTGATATCGCTGCTGTGGTGGGTTACCGCGAAAGCTTCGCTGGGATAAGGGTTTACGCCGCTTGCTTGCAGCGCTTCGAGTGCCTGGCGGCGGATGATTTCCTGTTCAGAAAGGTGTGACATCTTCAAAAAAAATTCGGAGTGCAAAAATACATGCTGAGGACGAGCTTTCCGCCTGAGTGTGAAAACAATGTGTGGCGGCGCGGGGAAGGATGCGGAAGGATGCGGAAGGATGATAGAGGAGGCGGTTTGGCCATTCGGCTGACCGCTGACGGCTGACGGTGGGGGGCAAGGCGCAGGGGGCGGGGCTTTCGGCTGACCGCTGACGGCGCGCGGGGAAGGAGGCGGAAGGATGATAAGCGAGGCGGAGGGGGCAGGGGGCGTGGCGCTTGGCTATTCGGCTGACCGCTGACCGCTTTTCTCGCTTGGTTTTCCGCTGGCGCCTTCGGTTATTTCAAAAACTCTTCCAGCTTGGCTTCCAGGGCTGGGCCGCGCAGGTTTTTGCCTACAATCATGCCGTTGCCATCGATGAGGAAGCTCATGGGAATACCATATACCCCGTAATCCTGGATGTTGGGATTTTTCCAGCCCAGCAAATCGCTCACGTGGTACGGCCACACCAGGCTATCTTGTTTGATGCCACCCAACCAACGGTCTTTGTTCGTGTCGAGCGATACGCTGAACACCGTAAAACCTTTGCCGTTTTTGAATTTTTTGTCCTTGTACTTCACGTAGGCCTTCACCACATTGGGATTTTCGTAGCGGCAGGGACCGCACCACGAGGCCCAAAAATCGATGAGCACCATTTGGCCCTTCAACGAGCTAAGCTTGATGGGCTTGCCATCGGGACCGTTGAGTTCGATTTCGGGTGCTTTTTCGCCTATGCGCAGACCGGCATTGCCTTGGGCCTGCACGGCACCCTGTTGTTGTACAAATAAGCCTCCTGCCATGAGGAGAAACAAAACCGGAAAAATGACTTTTTTACGCATGTTGTTCAAATCGAGAAGTTAATCAACGAAGCAGGCGCTGGGCTGTTGCATCGTCGCCTAAATATACGTGCTTTTGGGCAAAAGGGTTCGCTACACGGCCGGGGTAATGTGCAATTCGCTGTTGTGGAAGGCCGAACTCCTGAGCAGCGGCCGGATGGTTTCGGTGATGGCAGCCGCCACCGGGTGCAGCAACCCTTGCTTGGCATAAGGCCGGTGGTACACCAAACTGATTTCGCGCACCGGTATGGGCTGTTGAAAATAGGCCACTTTTTCTTGACGCGCAGGCGAGAGTTGGTGGTAGTACAACTCGGGCAAGAGGGTCAAGCCGCCAAAGGCATCGACCATGCCCAGCAAGGTTTCGAGGTTACCAGCTTCGAGCCGCAAACCCGCTGGCAGGCGCGACTTGGCCGTTAGCGAGCACAGGTTCATGAACTGGTCGCGCAGGCAATGCCCTTCTTCGAGCATCCAAACGGCTTGTTCGTGCACTTCGGAGGGCAGCAAATAGGCTTTGTCGTCGGGTTTGCGGCCGTACAGGTAGAGCGATTCGTAGTACAACACCTGTTCTTCGAGTCCCGACGGGCCGATAGGCGTGGCCAAGATGCCCCCGTCGAGCATGCCCTGGCGCAGCTGCTCTACCATGACCGGGGTGGTGAGTTCGTGTATTTCGAGCCGCAGATCGGGGAAACGGCTGGTAAGCATGGGTAAAATGCGCGGCAGCAAGGCACTGCCGATGGTGGGAATGATGCCCAGCCGCAGCTGTCCTTGCACGCGGCCGTGCAGGCTTCCGGCCATATCGGCCAGACGGCGACTTTGGGCCAGCACCTTGCGGGCCTCGTCGAGCAGCAGGGCACCTTCGTGGGTGGTAACCACGGGATTCGTTTTGCGGTCGAACAGCACCACCCCCCACTCCTCTTCCAGCTTTTTCACCATGGCAGATAAGGTGGCCTGGGTGACGTGCATGCGTTCGGCGGCCCGGGTAAAGTGACGCATTTCGTCAACCGCCACCGCATATTCCAATTGTTGCAGGGTCATACATCGATTTTATCTATGACAAAGATAAGGCGTATGTATTTGCTCGATGAGGAGGAATTGTTGATTTTTGCATAAAATTTAGCGCATGACTCCAACCGGTTCTACCTCTATTTTCGATGCAGTACGCAAAGGTGCCGCCCAAGCTGTTCGGCAGTATTTGCAACAAGGCGGATCGGTGCATGAAGTCACACCTCAGGGGCACAGCCTGCTTACACTGGCGGCCTATGGTGGGCATGCCGAGGTAGTGCAATTGCTGCTTCAGGCCGGTGCCCCGGCCAATCAGGCCGATCAGGCTGGCAATACTGCGCTGATGGGGGTAGCCTTCAAAGGGTACACCGAAGTGGCGCGCCTGCTGATTGAGGCCGGTGCCAACATCAACCAAAAAAACGGGGCCGGCGACACAGCCCTGCATTTCGCCATCGGCTACGGACAAATGCCTATGACCGAGTTGCTGCTGGTCAAAGGAGCCGATGCCGGTCAGCGCGACCGTTTGGGCAGAACCGCCCTGGCCCTGGCCAAAAGCACCCAAATCGATGAGCTGGTGCAGTTGGTAGAAAAATTCAGTGTTTGAGTAGCTGGCATGACGCGCCTGCCCCCCAGCCCGGTTAACGCTTGCCGTGCTAGCGGTACAAGCCTTCAACCACAAGCCAACAAAAAACCGCCTTTCGGCGGTTTAGGTTACACAACAAGATGAGTAATCGGAAATAGGTGTCGTTTTAGCGGCGCATGTTCAACAAGGCCATGATCAGCGAAGTAACAATACCGGCAGCGGGTGCAAAAAGGGTCGACTGGATGATGTAGCTCTTCAGATTAAAATAGGCTTCGGCTGCTTCTTGGGTCTTTTCACCCTTTTCTACCACATAGGCAATCATGTTCGGGAAATATTCGGGCGTGATGACCAAGGAGGTAATGGCCTGCGACAAAGGCGTGAGCACGGTCACCACTGCCGTGATGATCAATCCCGAAATCAGCCCCTGTTTGTAGGTCATTTTGCCGCCATAATCTTTCACCCGTTTGAAATGCAGCGCAAAAAAGTACATCAGAAAGGACGGGGCCATGACCCACATGCTAAAACTGGCGTGTTCGGCAATGCGTTCATTGTGGTAACCCAGGCTTTTCTCGAGCAGCATCCAAGCCAGCTGCATAACGATAAAACAAATCCCCCAGCGGATTTCTAACATGCGGTTTTTCATATTCAGGTTTTTTAGTGGTTGATGTTTGTATTTTCCTCCGTGGTCTTTGTGACCTTAGTGTTTTTCCCCTATTTCTTCTACTGCTTCTCTCCAAGCCCTCTCCGTGTCCTCCGTGACCTCCGTATTAATATTATTTCTTCAACTGCTTCTCTCCGTGTCCTCCGTGACCTCCGTGTTTCAACCCTACTTTTTCAACTGCTTTTCATACAAGGCAATCCAATCATCTACCGTCATCTTGCTGCTGAGTTCGGCCAGTAAATCGATGGGAACTTTCGCGGGATTTTTAAAACGGATGCAACTTTTGCCCATGTCTAATTTGCCCG
>CAZNWC010000021.1:0-16970 GCA_964577055.1 uncultured Chitinophaga sp.
CAGCAGTTGGAGGCCATCCAAAACGAATTGTTTGTGCTGGGCTCGCATTTGGCGGCTTCCGAAAAATCGCGCATGCAATTGCCCGCTTGGCAGGAGGACTTTACCCAGGCTCTGGAGCAAGGCATCGACCGTTTGCAGGCCGACTTGCCCGAGCTCAAAAACTTTGTGTTGCCGGGCGGCAACCAGGCAGCTGCTTCGGCCCATTTGGCCCGTTGTGTTTGCCGCCGGGCCGAACGTTTGGTGGTGGCCTTGTCGGCACAAGAAAGCGTTTCGCCCGCCCTGCTCGAGTATCTGAACCGCCTTTCCGACTACTTCTTTACCCTGGCGCGCCACCTATGCGTATCGGCGGGCAATGCCGAAATTTTGTGGCAGCCGGCGCGTGGGTGAAGCTTATCCACGAATGTGTAAAAATTAATACAGCTTAAATACGTGAGCGGGCTGAACATTCGTTTGAAAATCTATATTTGCGGAAAATCTAAATAACAGCGCTATGTATTGGACACTCGAACTGGCTTCGCATCTTGAAGATGCACCCTGGCCTGCTACCAAGGAAGAGCTTATTGATTACGCCATCCGTTCAGGTGCCCCCCTCGAGGTGATTGAAAACCTGCAGGAGCTCGAAGACGATGGTGAGCCTTACGAAACCATCGAGGAAATTTGGCCCGATTATCCCACCAAAGACGATTTCTTCTTCAACGAAGACGAATATTAACAACGAACCCCGCAATTGCGGGGTTTTTTGTTGGGCTAAGCACGGCCATTGAGCGGAGCCGAAATGCCGTACGAAGAGCATTGGGATTTGTCATGGCCGATGAGCGGAGCCGAAACGTCGTTGAGAGACTTATTGAATACAACTCGGTGGTTTCGGCTCCGCTCAACCACCGGAAGGTTTCTCAGAGCATTCAACAGGTGGTTTCTGCTCCGCTCAACCTCCGTTGAACGGCTGTAAAACACCAAAAAAAAGGCCGGCGATGGCCGACCCTTTTTAAAGTTTACTCCTTGCTATCGGCCTTCTTGCGGTAGCGCATGTTCAGCATTTCAACCGCCATGGAGAAGAACACCGCAAAATAGATGTATCCCTTGGGTACATGTTGTTCAAACGCCTCAATGGCCAGCATAAAGCCAATCAACATGAGGAACGATAGCGCCAAAATCTGCAAACTGGGGTGTTTGTTGATGAAATCGCTGATGCGGGTAGCGAAAACCATCATCACCAAAATGGAAGCCACCACGGCAGCAATCATCACCGGGATGTTTTGGGTGAGTCCCACGGCTGTTAAGATGGAGTCGAACGAAAACACCAAATCGAGCAATACAATTTGCATCAAGGTGGACCCAAAGCTGGCCTTTTTGCTTTCAATACCTGGGCGCGATTCAACACCTTCTACCTTGTGGTGAATTTCCATGGTGCTTTTGCCCAGCAGGAACAAGCCACCAGCGAGCAAAATGAGGTCGCGGCCGCTGAATGCCATGTCGGCCACACTGAATAAAGGCTCGCTGAAGCCAATCAACCAGGTAATGCCGAGCAACAACAATACCCTAAAACCCATGGCCAGCAATAAGCCAATACGCCGGGCCTTGTCTTGCTGTTCTTCGGGCAATTTGTTGGTGACAATGGAAATGAAGATGATGTTGTCGATACCCAGCACAATCTCGAGGAAGGTGAGGGTGAGAAAAGCAATGATCAATTCGCTGCTCATTTATGAAGGTATTTGTGGTGCAAAATAAGTGATTTTCGCACTGCCAATGACATAAAAAAAGCCCGCTAAAGCGGGCTTGCATATTTGATAGATTTGACTTGAAAGTTTCGGAGCCATAGGTATTTTCTCTGCGCTCTCCAACCAAGCTGCGATGCAGCGCTGTTGAAAGGCTCCTTTGCCTCGGCGCCTGCCGCAGCTGTTTGCTGCACTGTTTTAAACAGCCGTTCAAGCGTAAAACGCACATGGCCTGCACCAAAGATTTACTACCGTAATAAGTCCTCTGCGCCTCTGCGGTTCAAATCAGCGGTTTTCGCCTTAGATGATCAACATCGCATCGCCATAAGTAAAGAAGCGGTACTTCTCCTTGATGGCTTCGCGGTAGGCATTCATCAGTACATCATAACCTGCAAATGCCGATGCCATCATCAACAGCGTTGATTCGGGCAAGTGGAAGTTGGTAATCATGCTGTTGGCGATGCTGAAATCGTATGGAGGGAAGATGAACTTGTCGGTCCAACCGCTGATGGGCTTTAAATGCCCGTCGGCCGAAACAGCCGATTCAATGGCACGCATCGAAGTTGTGCCAACAGCACAAACTTTTTTACGTGCATCAATGCCAGCATTTACAATGTTGCAGGCCTCTTCGCTCACTTCAAAATTTTCGCTTTCCGATTTGTGTTTGGTGAGATCTTCTACTTCTACCGAACGGAAGGCACCCAAACCTACGTGCAAAGTGATTTCTGCGAAGTTCACACCCAATATTTCCAGGCGCTTCATCAACTCACGGCTGAAGTGCAAACCCGCTGATGGCGCGGCAACCGCACCAATGTGTTTGGCATATATGGTTTGGAAACGATCACGGTCGTCGGCAATCACATCACGTCCGAGGATTTTGGGGATGGGCGTTTCACCCAATGAGTCCAGTACGGCACGCAGTTCTTCGTCGGTGCCATCAAACAAAAAGCGGATGGTACGTCCACGTGAGGTGGTATTGTCAATGACTTCGGCAACCAAGGCATCATTTTCGCCAAAATACAATTTATTGCCTACCCTGATTTTGCGTGCTGGGTCCACCAACACATCCCACAAACGCATTTGTTTGTTCAATTCGCGCAGCAAGAAAACTTCGATTTTGGCACCGGTTTTTTCCTTGTTGCCGTACATACGTGCAGGAAATACGCGGGTATTGTTGAAAATCATCACGTCACCATCGCCAAAGAACTGCAATATGTCGCGGAATTGCCGGTGTTCGATGCTTCCGTCCTTTCGGTTAAGCACCATCAGGCGCGAGTCGTCGCGGTTGGGGAGCGGGTTGGCGGCAATGAGGCTCGACGGCAGGTCGAATTTGAATTCGGATAGTTTCATGAAGTCTTTTTAAATCCTTACAAGCGGGCAAAGATACGCTTTTATAAAATTTAACGCCAATGCTTTTGCGCGCGCCTTGTGTGGTTGATAAAAAGCCTTCATCTTTGGTGATACTATGCTATTACGACTCGTTCGGGAGGGGTTTTTATTTGCCATCGCTGCATTGTGGGGCAATAGGCTGCGCACCACCCTGTCGCTTTTGGGGATTACCATTGGTATTTTTGCGGTTATTTCCGTTTTTACCTTTGTCGATTCTTGGGAAATGCGCATCCGCAGCAGCCTTTCGAGCCTGGGCGACGATGTGGTGTACGTAGAAAAATGGCCCTGGCAATTCGGTTCCGATTACCCCTGGTGGAAATACATGACCCGCCCGGTAGCCACTTACCGCGAATACGAATTGCTGGCTGAACGCACCCAGCTGGCCGAAGCGGTGAGCATGACCACCACACTCAACGGGGGGGTAGCCAAAGCCGGCCGACTGAGTTTGTCGAATGCCACGGTGCGTGCGGTAACACACGATTATGCGGTTTTACGCAATATTGAACTAGCACAAGGTCGCTACTTTTCACAAGCAGAGTCGCAACTGGGTGCCAGATCGGTGGTTTTGGGGGCACGCATCGCAGAGGAGTTGTTCCCCGATTTGCGAGCAGTGGGCCGCGAAGTGCAGGTCATGGGACAAAAGCTGAAGGTCGTTGGGGTTTTGCCATTGGAGGGCAACAGTGCCATTGGCATGAGCATGGACAATGAGTTTTTAGTGCCCATCAACTTGGTGCGGCGCCAACGCGGGGGTGATTTTTCGAAGTTGTATCCGCTCATCCTCATCCAACCCAAAAAAGGCATTCCGGTAAACGAATTAAAAGCCGAAGTACGGGGGCATTTGCGCGCCATTCGGCGTATTCGTCCAACTGAAGAAGATAATTTTGCTTTGAATCAAATCTCTTTCATCGCCAATCAATTGGGGCAATTGTTCAATGCATTGACGGTCATTGGTTGGTTGGTAGGAGGCTTCTCCATTTTGGTGGGGGGCTTTGGCATTGCCAACATCATGTTTGTATCGGTGCATGAACGCACGGGACAAATTGGCATCCAAAAAGCCTTGGGGGCCAAAAGCTATTTCATCTTGCTGCAGTTTCTCATCGAATCGGTGGTGCTGAGTGTGATGGGGGGAACGCTCGGCTTGATTACGGTGTATGCCATGACCTTGGTGGCCACCCATGCATTCGATACGGAATTGACCCTTACCATGGGCAACATCGTGCTTGCGCTCACGGTTTCGATGATCATAGGCATCATTGCCGGCATTTTGCCAGCTTCACGGGCTGCCCGCATGGACCCCGTGGAAGCCATCCGCTTCACTTAGCCTACCAAGATATGGGCCTTGGGATAGCGGTAGCTGGTTGTTTCAACCCTTGAGGCCAAGGCAAAAGCCAAGGTAAGGGTGCCCACGCGTCCGATGTACATCGATGAAATGAGGATCAACTTGCTGGGCACGCTCAAATCGGCGGTAATGCCCCGGCTGAGTCCTACCGTACAGAAGGCCGATACCTGCTCAAAAACCAAATCCAAAACGCTCATCTTCGGCTCAAACAAGGCCAGAAAAAAGGTACCCACCAAAATATAGGTGGCCGAAAAGATGAAGATGGTAAAGGCTTTGTTGAGCAAATCGAAGGGAATGGATCGGCTGCCCAGTTCCAGGCTTTTTTTGCCTCGGATGGTAGTGATTACAGCGAGAAAAATGAGGACAAAGGTGCTTGTTTTGATGCCGCCACCCGTAGAACCCGAGGAGGCGCCAATAAACATCAAGAAAATAAACAAAATGGTGGTAGGTACCGATAGGGCACCAATGTCGACGGTATTAAAGCCAGCGGTGCGGGTGGTTACCGACTGGAAAAAAGCATGCATCCAGGCCGAAAAGCCGCTTTCATTGGCCAAAGTGTGGTGTTGTTCGGTGTAACGGATAACCAGCATCCCAAAAACAATGAGCACAAAACTAGCCCACACAGCAATGCGCGTCGACAATTTCCACTTTTTCCAAGGTGCGTGCAGGCGCGAACGGATGTTGCCAAAGCTGAAAATATCGCGCATGGCCGGAAAACCCAGGCTGCCAAATATGATCAGCATGGCCACTACCAAATGAATCAAATGCGCATTCCGCACCCAGTCTTCATACAGCCCGTTGCCGAAAAGCGAGAAGCCAGCATTGCAAAAGGCACTTACACTGTGAAAGACCGATTGAAATAATAATTCACCTGTATCGTCAATAAAAGGAGCACGCGCATCCCATAAAATAAACAGTAAAAAAGCCCCCAAACTTTCCAAAAGCACGGTATACACAATGATTTGCTGCAACATACCCTTGGCATTGAAAAGACTTTCCTCTGCCATAAAGTCGCGTATCATGGCCTGGTGGCTAATGCCTACACCTTTTTTCAGGAACAACGCAAAAAAGGTAGCAAAGGTGAGGATACCAATACCTCCCAGTTGAATGAGCAATAGGATGACCAATTGCCCTTTGAAAGTGAAATAGGTGGCTGTGTTTTCCACCGCCAAACCCGTTACGCACGATGCACTAACGCTGGTGAACAAGGCGTCGATAAACGGCATTCCCCCCGCTTGGGTGGTCATTTCGGGCAACATGAGCAGTCCGGCCCCGGCGAAAATGAGCAGTAAAAACGAGTAGATGAAAGTCGTAGCAGGCTTGAGTTTGATTTGGGTGATGCCTGCACTGAACTTGGTGACTTCGAGCCCCACCAACAACAGCAAATACGCCTGGATGAAGAGGATGTAAAGGGGGGTAAAATTTTCGATCCGCAACCCAATAAAGATGTTCTCGAGGGCATTAAAACCAAACAAAAACACACTGAAGATGTCGGCCAAAAGCAGCAAAATGAGGAAGGCTTCGAAGAGTGTGCTTTTGATGTACGACCAGGCGTGTAGCGAAAATCCTACCCGCAGGAGGTAGCTGAGGATAAAAAATCCAAAGATGCCTTTGGTGAACACCAACAACCTGAAACTTTCCTGGGGTTCATGGTGAAATCCGTAGTAATAAACAAACAGCGCAAGAGCAGAAATGCTGGCAATGATGCGTAGCCAGCGCAATTTGCTCAGCACCTGATCTTTGTACTGGAAAAGGAAAAGCAAAATGTTTTCGCGGGCCAGCTTTTTCAAGTTATTCGGCGTTTTGCAAGGCTTCAGCCAGCAATTTATCTCTTTTTATTGGAACTACACCAAGCGATTCACATACCAAGCCTCCAGCCAGGTTGGAGAGGAAGGCCAAATCAGCCAAGGAGAGTCCCGCCGCCAGGCAGCAGCCAGCCGTGGCAATCACCGTATCGCCAGCGCCCGACACATCGGCAATGGTGCGCAAATGGGCAGGAAAATGACCCGATTGTGCGGTGGAGTGATATTTTACGCCTGCTTCAGAAAGGGTAAGCAAAATGGCGTTGGGATGTATTTTTTCGCGGAGCTGTTGTACGGCCGTATCGATGCCTTCTGGCTTTTCCTTGTCCAAAGGCAATCCCAATGCATCGCCCAATTCTTTGAGGTTGGGTTTGAACAAATCGGCTCCGGTATAAGTGAAAAAATTTCGCTTTTTGGGGTCGATTGCGGTCGGAATGCCCAGACTGCGGCAGTGCGCCATCATGTCGGGAATGTTGCCTTGGTGCAAAACACCCTTGTCGTAATCTTGGAAAATCACGGCATCGACCCCTTGTATGGCCGTTTGAAAGGCTTTCCACAAGGCCTCAGATTCGCTTTCATTGGCCTCTGCAGTACTTTCGTGGTCGATGCGCAACAATTGTTGGTTGCCACTCATGATGCGCGTTTTCACCGTAGTCGGCCGCTGCGCAGAAGCAACCAGTCCAGCCGTGCCAATACCTGCTTCTGTGAGCAGCGCACGCAGCTGAACACCGGCTTCATCCTCACCAACGAGCGAAACCAGTCTTACCTGGGCACCAAGCGACAACAGGTTGAGCGCAACGTTCGCGGCACCTCCCGCACGGTTTTCTGTTTTGCGGATGTGCAATACCGGCACCGGTGCTTCGGGCGACATCCGGTCGGTATGCCCCCAAGCGTAGGCATCGGTCATGATATCACCAATCACCAGGATGGTACATTGCGCTATTTTATCGAATAATTGTGCTACAGCTTCTTTTTTCATGCCTCGAGGCGGTCGAGTGCTTGCGCTATCCGGCGCATGGCTTCAGTTAATTTTTCGTCTGACGTGGCGTACGAAATGCGGATACATCGATCATTTCCAAAGGCTTCACCCGTAACCACAGCAACATGCGCTTCCATGAGCAAGTAAGTGGCCAGGTCATCGGTATTGCGGATGTGATAATCGCCAAATCGGCTGCCAAAATACGCACTTACGTCGGGAAAAACATAAAAGGCGCCATCAGGTTGGTTGCATTTGAGTCGGGCTATTTGCTGCAAGGCACTTACCACCAATGCCCTCCGGCGTTTGAAGGCTTCGGTCATGGCCTTGCTGGGGGCCAAATCGCCGGTCAAAGCTGCAATGGCCGCCTTTTGGGTGATGCTGCAGGTAGCGCTGGTAAATTGGCCTTGCAGCTTTACGCAAGCTTGCGCAATGGGCAAAGGAGCAGCAATGTACCCAAAACGCCAGCCGGTCATGGCAAAGCCTTTGGAAAGGCCGTTTACCACCACCGTGCGTGCCTGCATTTGGCCTATCGACGCAATGCTTGTGTGCTGCCCCTCAAAACGGATGTATTCGTATATCTCGTCGGAAATGACGGTTATCTGCGGGTATTTTTCGAAAACCGCAGCCAGTGCTTCTAATTCCGACCGGCTGTACACAGTACCGGTGGGATTGCAAGGCGATGAAAAAATAAAGGCCTTGGTTTTGGGAGTAATGGCGGACTCGAGTTGCGCAGGACTGATTTTGAAGTTGCTTTCAACCCCTGTGGGGAGTAAAATGGCCTTAGCTTCTGCCAATTGGATCATGCTCAAATAGCTTACCCAATAGGGTGTAGGCACGAGTATTTCATCGCCCGGATCCAAAATGCACAATAAAACATTGATGAGCGACTGTTTGGCACCCGTGCTGGTCACAATTTGCTCAGGGGTGTAGCTCAATTGGTTGTCGCGCTTGAGTTTCGCCACAATGGCGGCACGGGTATCGGCAAAACCTGCTACCGGGGTATAAAACGAAAAATTCTCGTCAATGGCCATCTTGGCCGCTTCTTTCACGTGTGAGGGGGTAGGGAAATCGGGTTCACCCAAACTCAAGTTGATGACATCGATGCCTTGTGCGGCCAACTCGCGGCTACGTGCCGCCATCGCCAAGGTCTGAGATTCAGTGAGTTCGGTGATTCTTTTTGCGAGTAATTCCATGAAATAAGCTTGATGAGTGCCGAAATTAGGGATTTATCAAATCAGAAGCGTTCATTTTTCGGTCTTCGAAACGAATAATTGAATGGCATGCCACACCCAAGCGGCCATGAGGCACAGACCTCCCAAAGGGGTAACAGGGCCCAGCCAGGCAACGTCTACATGGTGCCAACTACGGGTGCTCAGCAAAATCAGGGAGCCTGAAAAAAGGAGCATACCCAACACAAGGAGTCGGGCACTGCCTTGCCTAAAAGGGATGGCTGCCAAGGCCAGGGCATGCAGCAAAAAATAAAATATCGCCGTTTCATAAACGGCTATGTCTTTTGCCGCCAAGAGCGATTTCAGCGCATGGGCACCAAAGGCCCCCATTGCAATAGCCACTGCCATGAGCAATGCACCCAGCGCGCGGTAATTTGGTTTTGCCAAAGGAGTCATTGGTATAAAATATCAAGCTTTTTTTGGCCAGATGGCCCTAAAATACTATGTTTACACAGCGAATCTACATCAACTAAACTTATGAAGCGATTTAACAGCAAGCTTTTTTCAAGACTTATGCTTTTAGGGTTGGTGGCCTTTTCTACGACCAGCTGCCTCAAAGACAAATACAATCCGGACAATTTCAGATCGCCAGATTGGGAGCCAGGTTTTGGAATTCCCATCGCCACTTTCAATATCAGTCTCGCCGATGCCCTCAAAGGCGATTCTACCTTGACGGTTGACTCCATCGACAAATCGGTACGGGTGATTTTCAGGAACGACACCTTGGCAGAACAATCTGTAGGCGAAATTCTTGAAATCCCAACCCAAGCACCAACTTCTACCACCTTGAAGTTGGGGGTAGTGAGTATTGATGATTTTGGCAGTTCTCAAACCGTACAATTAAGTTCACTCCTCACCAATTTGGATCCAACTACCGGTGGGGCTATCAACACGGCAATCTCTTTTGGTATTCCCACCCCATTTCCACCTATTCCAGCACAGTCGGGCGGATCGTACAATTTACCAGGCATTACCGCTTTTTCGCAAGTAACCTTTTCCGATGGGGGTTTGGTTTTCACGCTCGACAATGGATTTCCCACAACCCTGAGCAATGTGGTTTTTGAATTGCGCAACCAAGGTTCGCCTACGCCTTTAGGCACAGCTACCTTTAACAACGTTCTGCCTTTTACCCAACAAACCAGCACCATCGATTTGGCGGGTAAAACGCTGAGCAACAATTTGGTGTTTGCCATTGTGAACATTGCTTCACCTGGCACATCGCCAAATAACGTAAGTATCCAGGGAACTCAAGCGTTAACTGTAAGCATTACGGGTGATTCGCTACAAGTGGTAAACGGGGTTGTGATTTTGCCATCACAAGACTTTAGCGCCGATACCACAAGGGTTGATTTTGCAACCACCGACAATGAAGAACTCTACGGAATTGATTTGTCGGCAGGCAATATCGACTTCAGCTTTAACTCTTCTATTGCAGAACCGATTCGCGTACAAATCAGTTTGCCATCCATCACGGTTGGAGGCACGCCTATCAACCGCATCATCAATATCGCTCCCAATTCTACAACGAATGAAAACATCAGTTTGGCAGGTGGAACCATCGACCTTACGACAGATGCACAACAACCTTACAATATCATACCGGTAATTGTACAGGCTTCATTGGTGAGCTCAGGCACTTTGCAGCCCATAGATTCGTCGAACAGTTTGACCGTATCCTATGGTTTTGGCAACATCGCCTTTGATTTGGTGAGGGGGTATTTCGGACAAAAGAACATCCAAATCGCCGAGTCAGCCCTTGATTTGAACCTTTCTTTCCTCAAAGAGTTGGGTGGCACGGTCTTTTTAGCCAATCCAAACATCGATTTAAACGTCACCAATTCCATTGGTGCGCCCATTCGGCTTACCTTGAATATGGAGGGTAAAACCATTGCCGGACAATCGGTTAGCTTGAACGCTCCTCCGCAAATTTTGCCTTTCCCAACGGTACCGGGCCAAACCGCGAGTGGTTCATTGAGTTACAACCGAAACAACTCTCAATTGCCACAATTGCTGAGCTTGCCTCCCGATACCTTGACGACCAGTGGTTTGATCGTCTTGAATCCGAATGGTAACCAAGGCGCTAACTTCCTCGGTAGTACATCCAGCATCAAAATAGGCATGGAAGCCGATTTGCCCTTTGAATTAAGTGCCTCCAACATTGGCTTCGGAGATACATCCGATTTTGATGCCGCCGAAACACTCAATGGGGTGGTGGAAGCCAAACTGCGCTTCCGCAATGTGAACCGTTTTCCTTTCGACATGATCATGGAAATCAATTTCCTCGACTCGGTTGACAATGTGGTACATGTTATTTCAGCGCCGCTCGTACTCTCTGGAAGCGTAGATGCAAACGGTCGCGTAGTTGCACCAAGTACTTCCACCTCCGAACTCGCGCTCACACGTGCTGCAATGCCGGATATTTTGCGTGCGAAAAAAATGGCGATTCGGTTACGCATGAGCACTTCGAACAACGGTACGCAAGTGGTCAAAATTTACACCGATTACGATTTGAAAATGACCATTGGCGTAGAGGCGACTGTTCGGGTGGGGGATTTTTTGGGCGGAAATTAATCAGAACCTATGAAACGAATTTTATATATTCTGGTAATTGGACTCGGCTTTAGCCTTGCAGCAAAAGCACAATTCAATTTGGGGATGCACCAATTTACGGGTGTACCACAATCCAATTACACAAACCCGGCTTTATTGCCACAGGCACGCTTTTTCATCGCTTTGCCGAGTATTTATGTGAATTACTACAATCCCACTTTCGTGGCCGATGACATTATTAAAACCGTTGGCGATAGTTCAATGCTCGATTTTAGTAAGTTGTACAACGAGCGCGCTGGCGGTACTTTCGGCTTCAACATCGAACAACAAGCAGAATTGTTCCACTTGGGATTCCGCATTAAGAAGAAAAACTTCATCAGTTTGGGCGTATACAACTCGCTGCAAACCAGCTTGAGGTTGCCCGTAGATTTGTTGCGGTTGGTACAAGAAGGAACAACCAGCCCTTATTTCCAATCTAATCCTATTTCATTGAGTGGCATCGACTTCGGTGTACAGGCCTACATCGCCTACCACATCGGGTTCGCCCGTCAGTTCAATGAGAAATTTTCATTGGGTGTGCGCGTCAAATACATCAACGGATTGCTTGGCGGAGGGATGGACTATTCAAATGGGCAACTGGTTTGGAACATGGACAGCATCCGGCTGGATGGTGGCTTCCGCTACAATGCTGCCGGTTTGGGCAAACTCGACGAAGCTTTTGGTTTCTTGGGCGGTGCAAACAGCGGCTTGGGTAATTTCAATGTGAACGAATGGGTGCCTACCACCGGCAATACGGGATTGGGCTTCGATGTGGGAGCTACCTACAAACCATTCAAACGTTTGCTCATTTCGGCCAGTGCCACTGATATTGGCAGCATCAACTGGAGCAACAACGTTACAGCCTGGGAAAGCTCCAGCTTTAATTATACCTACACAGGTGGCGAAGTGGGTGGAAGCGGTGATGGCGGGCCGTTTGAGGGCATCCAAGACAGTATCATCAGTGCCTTCAATGTGCAGCGCACCGAAGGAACTGCATTTTCGACGCCTTTGAATACCCGCTATATTTTGAGTGCATCTTTGGAACTGCTGCCCAATATGTTCGTTGGGGGCATTTATAGCCAAAACATGTACAGTGGAACCAATTACCCAGCGATCACTGGTTTTGCGCAATTTAAAATTTGGAACATCCTGTTTTTGCGTGGTAACTATACCATTTCGCAAGGCACATTCGACAATTTAGGAGGTGCATTGGCCGTGAAAGTAGGCCCTGCTCAGATTTACACGGTTGCCGACAACCTCATGGCATTGAACAACCAGGGAAATGTATCTTCTTTCAACGTACGTGTGGGTGCCAACATTTTGTTGGGCATGCGCAAGCCACGCGACAAGAAGAAAGACACCGACCCTTTGGTTGACTAAACCAAAAAAAAACTTTTACCATACAATGGCTGATTGACCCTGGTTGATCAGCCATTTGTTTGTTTGGGAGAAATGTTTGCTGCCAAACCAGCCATTGTGCGCCGATAGGGGCGAAGGGTGCGGGGCAGTGAGCACGAGGTGCTTCGCATGATCGATGAGGCGCGATTTGTTGATGGCAAAGTTTCCCCAAAGCAAAAATACCAGGCCGGTACGGTGTTCACTCAAAGAGGCGATGGCGGCGTCGGTAAAGGTTTCCCATCCATATTGGCGGTGCGAACCTGCTTCGTGGGCGCGTACCGTGAGCATGCTGTTCAGGAGCAACACACCTTGGGTAGCCCAGCGGGTCAAGTCCGTGGTAGTAGAGGCATCGGGTCCAATGTCGGTTTTGATTTCCTTGAAAATGTTCACCAAGCTGGGAGGTGCCTTGACGCCGTTGGGGACAGAAAAGCAGAGACCATGGGCTTGCCCCGGCCCATGGTATGGGTCTTGGCCTAAAATGACAACTTTTACCTGATCAAATGGCGTAAGGTTGAAGGCATTGAATATGTTGCTCCCTTTGGGATACACCAGCTGTCCCGCAGCCTTTTCCGCCTGAAGCTTGGCTTTGAGTGCGGCAAAATAGGGGGCTTCAAATTCTTCTTTGAGGATTTCAAACCAACTTGGATCGATTTGCACCTTTGAAGCGGCCTGCTGCATGACTTAAAAAGGTGCTTCTTCGTTTCCGAAGTCGTTCATACGACTGGGCATCACACGTACTTGGGCATCGGCCCCACCGCCATCGTTGCCAAATCCGCCATAGGGGATATTCGACGACCGAAATGTCTCAAAATCAGCATCCGGATTGGTGAACTTGGCGAATTTATTCACGAATTTGAGGTTTACTTCGCCCGTTTGGCCGTTACGGTGTTTGGCAATGATGATTTGAGCGGTGCCTTGCGGCAAATCTTCGCCCATACCATAGTACTCCGGACGGTAAATAAACATCACCATGTCGGCATCCTGCTCGATAGAGCCCGATTCACGCAGGTCAGACAATTGCGGTTTTTTATCGCCACCCCTGGTTTCAACGGCACGACTCAACTGCGACAAAGCAATCACCGGTACACTCAGTTCTTTGGCCAATGCCTTTAAGCCCCGCGATATGTTGGCAATCACTTGTTCACGGTTGCCATTGCCATTATCCGGACCGCCGCTCATCAGCTGCAGGTAGTCGATAATGATCATTTGGATATCGTGCTGGGCTTTCAAACGGCGGCATTTGGCCCGCAATTCGAACAAAGTGAGCTGCGGGGTGTCGTCAATGAAGAAGGGTGCGTGCGACAAACGGCCAACGCGGGTGTTCAGCTGCGTCCACTCGTGCGGCTCAAGCTTGCCTTTTTTGATTTTTTCGCCTTCAATTTCGGCTTCACCCGATATCAATCGATTCACCAATTCAATACTTCCCATCTCGAGCGAGAAGAAAGCAATGCCTTTGTTAAAGTCGACCGCGGCATTCCGCGCCAGGCTGAGTACGAAGGCGGTTTTACCCATGGCCGGACGGGCGGCAATGATGTTGAGTGTGCCGCGCTGCCAGCCGTTGGTCATGCGGTCAAGCTCGGTGAAGCCTGCTGGAACCCCCGAAAGTCCCTCTTCTTGTTGGCCTACTGCTTCAATTTCCTTTATGGCCTTGGCCACGAGGGTGCTCATGCCTTCGCTGTTTCGGCGGATGTTTTGTTCGGCGACGGCAAAAAGATCGGTTTCTGCTTTGTCGAGCAAGTCAAACACATCGGTTGTTTCTTCAAATGCTTGTTTGGTGATGTCGCTCGAAATCCGCACCAGCTCGCGCAGGATGTATTTTTCGAGGAGGATACGCGCATGGAACTCGATGTTGGCCGCCGATGCAACCCGGTTGGTGAGTTCGGCTATGTAGAAGGCGCCGCCAATTTTTTCCAGGCTGCCTTGTTGGCGCAATTCTTGGGTCACGGTCAACAAATCAACGGGCTTTGATTGCTCAAATAGCCGCTGAATGGCCCGAAAGACCAATTGGTTCTTTTCTACGTAAAAGGCTTCTGGCTTGAGGATGTCGATTACCTGTGAAAGGGCTTCTTTCTCCAACATCAAGGCACCCAGCACAGCCTCTTCCAAATCAACAGCCTGAGGAGGCAATTTGCCTGCGCCCCCGGCCAAGCCACCAATGGCAGTCCTTTTGTTTGATACAGAGCTGGTTACTGCCATGGGCTGATTGCGTTCTTCCATACCTGCAATATTAGCGAGCAGCAAGGCCTTTCGCCAAAGGTTCTGGCGTATTTAGTTTCCCCCTCCATTGGCGATGATTGTTAGTTTCGGGCGCCTTTATCTACATTTGTGCTTTTTAGTGGAAAAGCTGTTTATAAACCCGCACTTATCAACATGAGCCAAACGCGCGAATTGGTTTTGTCACCCCAAATTGCCTACCAAGAAGAAGCATTGTTGCTTTGGCTCAAGCAAAATCCGCCTTTTGGGAAGGACGTGCCATTTCGCATGGTGCGGCGCAGCATCGATGCGCGTGGACGACAGGTGAAAATACGCCTGTTGGTAGAAGCCTTGTCAACCGAAACACCTGCATTTTACGAGCAGCCCCAACGCATGGTAGCCAATGCACCCGAGATACATATTATAGGTGCAGGGCCAGCCGGACTATTTGCCGCACTCGAGTGCATTGCGCTGGGCTACAAGCCGGTGATTTTTGAGAGAGGAAAGTCGGTACGCGAACGTCGCCGCGACCTGGTGCGCATCACACGCGAAGGTGAGGTGAACCCCGATTCGAATTATTGCTTTGGTGAAGGAGGGGCAGGTACCTACAGCGACGGCAAATTGTACACACGCGCCTCCAAACGCGGTGATGTGCGCAAGGTGTTGGAGCAGCTCGTCTTTTTTGGCGCGCATGCCGATATTTTGCTCGACGCCCATCCGCACATCGGTACCAATAAACTACCTGGTATCATTGAAGACATCCGCAATTTCATCAGGCAATGTGGGGGTGAGGTACATTTCGATAGCAAAGTCACTGCACTCCGCATGGAAAACAACCGCGTGTCGGCAGTACAGCTACAAGGAAATGCCTGGCTGCCTGTAAAGGCCTTGTTGATTGCTACAGGGCATTCAGCCCGCGATGTATTTGAACTATTGCACACCGCTGGCATTCCCCTCGAGGCAAAACCATTTGCTTTAGGCGTACGCATTGAGCACCCGCAAGCCCTGATCGACAGCATGCAATACCATTGCGAGGTGCGCGATCCGTATTTGCCAGCTGCCAGCTACAGCATCGTGCAGCAGGCCAATGGGCGGGGGGTGTACTCCTTTTGTATGTGTCCGGGCGGTATCATCGCGCCTTGCGCAACTGAAAATGGAGAAGTAGTAACCAATGGCTGGTCGCCGAGTAAACGCAATAATCCTTTCGCCAATTCAGGCTTTGTAGTGGAATTGCGCGCCGAAGATGCCTTGCCCGGCGGCCCTGATGCCTTTGGTTTGCTTCGCCTGCAGCAGCAAGTGGAGCGCCAAGCGCATGTACTGGGTGGGGGAGGTCAAATTGCACCTGCCCAGCGCATGGTCGATTTTGTAAAAGGAAGAATCAGCAATACCCTGCCCGACTGTTCATACCGCCCAGGTGTGAAAAGCGTGGAACTGCATGCGCTTTTTCCGGGTTTCATTCATAGTCGCTTGCAAGAAGCCTTTAAAGCACTGTCGAAAAAGATGCCTGCTTATTATACCAACGAAGCCATTTTGGTGGGGCCCGAAAGTCGTACCAGCTCACCGGTGCGCATTCCGCGCAATCCTGAAACCAGGTCACATCCGGCATGTAGCAACCTTTTTCCGGTAGGCGAAGGTGCAGGTTATGCCGGTGGAATTGTAAGTGCCGCCATCGACGGGGCGCTTTCGGCCACGGCCGCTGCTCAATTTTTAAAGCCATGACTACACTTATTATAGGTGCTTCTGAAGAGCCCACCCGTTACAGCCACATGGCAGCGAATCGGCTGCTTGATCATGGCCATGCGATTTTGATGTTGGGAAAACGTGCCGGACAAGTTCGTGGACATGCCATTCATACCAGCATGCCTGCCGATGCGCCGGACATCGATACGGTGACGCTCTATGTAAACCCTACCCATTTGGAAGCCTATCGTGATCTGATTCTTGGGCTTCATCCTCGACGGGTAGTATTTAACCCGGGTACCGAGCATCCCGAATTCATGAAAGATTTGCGCGATCGATGCATTGAAGCTATTCCTGCTTGCACCTTGGTGATGCTGTCGGTGGGCAATTATTGAGGCATCATTTCAGGGGCTTAAAAAAACTTTCGGGCATAAGGTTTTCCTAACTGCTGTATAAATCAACTTACTGTGCAAAAGTTAGCGTTTAGAGGGGCTTTTTTATTGCTCCTTGGCTTGGATATCTGGATTCTTGCCGTACCTTTGTAGTCCCTTATCGAAAGGGCGTTCTCAAAAAGCTAAAGCAAAAAGTTTTCGAAAAAAGATTTGCGTTTTAGAAAATAAACTTCATACCTTTGCAGCCGCTTCGCACGACGGATGG
>CAZNWC010000022.1:0-6029 GCA_964577055.1 uncultured Chitinophaga sp.
ATGTTCGGCAAAAACGAACAAAATGGAGGTTTCGACCGGCGTCCGAATGCTGCCTGGGGCGTACAATATCAATGGCTTGTGAACAGCCACTGGCGCCTGGGCGTGCAAACCATGAACCAGCGCTCCTATCAGGACAGTTTGTTGACCCAGCGTTTTGGCTCACAGATCCACACTGTTAAAGTAAGCCACCTGTTATCGAAAGTGAATTTTGACGTGGAGGCTGGTTATTCGGGCTACCAATCAACGCAAGTTGGACAGCAAGGCGGCTTGGTGGCCCAGGGCAAAGTGCGCTGGCAAATCAACAAACGGTTGCGTTTGTTTGGTCAGGCCTATCACATCGATCCAGGTGCCGTGAACAATGTAGGTGCCTTTGTAAACACCAGTGTGGCCGAAGCGGCCATCTCCAACATACCGGCCGGACAAGCGGGCAGTGGCGCGCTGTTGTTCCCCAGTGGCTCGTCGCTCTTGGGCTTCGGTCAATTGGCCAACAACCGCCAGGGCATCGACCTGAACATCGGTTATCAGCCTGCCAACATCTATTTCTCAGGTGGTTACAGCTTGAGCCGCGAAATCACCACGGGTGCCACCATCATTTCCTTTGGGCGTCCGGTGAATGCGCTCACCCGAAGCCGCTTTTATCGTTGGGGATTTCCGCAGGCTGTTGGCCCCTATGGCCGCACCAATGTGTTGTACCGCAGCACTTACGACCGCATCAACCTTACCCGTCCGATTGACGAGGCCTTGTATTTTTCGCAGTTAGAAGGGCAGGCTTTGTACCGGATCCGTTTGGGTGAAAAGGTATTGGTGTTCAATCACCTTTTGCGCGCAGCCTCGGTACAAACCAATGCGGCCGTGCTCAAAATGGCGCCCCAGGCTTTGCTGCGGCAGTATGCCACCGAGAACGAATTGTACTTGCAATGGAACAGCCGCATCACCTTTGTGATGATGCTGAGCGGCGACATCACCCTCGGCGGTCTTGCTACTGGCGTGAACGTTCAAGGCCGACCTTTCGAACAATACGGCTCCGCCCGCGGCCTTGGCATCGACATTTGGGCAGCCGACAATGTGTGCGTATACCTCCGCCACAAATATTTTGCCTTTGAAGACCGCAGTTTTAACCTCGACAAATACCGCGGCACCGAAACCACTGTTGAACTGAAGCTTTTGTTCTGATGAAAAATATACTCCTCCTTGTAAGTCTTTTTGCGGCCGTTGAAAGCTTCGGTCAAGCCCCGCCTCCCAAATTTTCGCTCAATGGCGGTGCACGGGCCGTGTACTTTGCCGACCGGCTCACTTTGCCCGGCGACACCACAACCTTGCCGCGCGAAAATTCGGGCCATGTATTGGCCGATTTGGGCGTAAATATTCGTCCCAATGCCGCCACAGAAGTGCTGGCGCAAGTCCGTGTACGCAACGATTACGGCGGTTTTTGGGGATCGGGCGTAAGCTTCGATGTCCGCCAGCTGACGGTGAAAGGCCTCATTCAAAACCGATTCAAATACACTGTGGGTGATATGGATTATGCGCTCACGCCCTACACCATGTTCCGTACAGCACCCGTTTTGGAGTTGTTCAATGGCGTTCCGGCGCTGCAAACCTTGCAGCAAAACATGCCCGGCTACGATGTATTCATGAATGCCAACGGCACTTGGCGAACCCAAGGGGCTGCGCTCGATTTTGGTTTGCTATTCAAAAAAGGTCCTCAAAAATTATCGAACTCTCTTTTTGCCATGCGTTTGCGTCCTGGTTTTGGTGGAGCAGCCACCGAGCAATGGGCTTTTGGCGGTCGTTCGGAGCTGATTTGGGGCGAGTTCCCCTTGCGTATTGGCGGTACTTTGGTATCGATTGCCGATTTGGGAGGCACTTCTGCCAGCACCGATTTGTACCGCAATACTGTTTTGGCCACCGATGGTTCGTTTGGCAATGGTTTGCTGCGACTGAACTGGGAGCTGGGCAATTCACGTTCGGCCTTTGGCGATACGGGCAATACCGTGAAGACCGATTATTTCTACACCGTTGGCGTTAAAATTGGCAAAGAATGGCAAGTGCGTTATGCCGAGGTAGGGCCCGATTATTTCAACCCTGCCGCGCAAACCACGGCTTACAATCCGGTGGGTATTCCCCGTTCTTTCCGCACTGTGGGCAACAACCGCGATTTGCGTTCAGCCAGCTTGTATGATTTTGCCCGCGAAGCCGGCTTGTACCGCGCTGCCTGGAGCACTAACTTGGGCAACGACAATTCGAACTACCTCTTGCTCGATCCTTTCGGCGATGCTACGCCCAACCGCCGTGGCGTAACGGTGGCTTGGCAGCCTGCTAAAATGATCCAAGGCCTTTCGCTCAGCACCCGTTTGCAGTGGTTCAGTGAAATCCGCGGCAGCGGTACCACAGCCCTCACCCAATTTACCCGGGCTGAGGTAACAGCTGGTTACCAGTGGAAAAAAATAGATGCCAAAGTGATGTACCGCTACCAAACCGCTTTCCGTGCCAACAACAATGCGGAAGTGCCAACCCTTTCGGTGCAAATGCCCTGGCTCAGTGCCAATGTGGGCTACCAGCTCAACAAAGACCTGCGCTTCGACGCTGGTTTAATTCAGGTACAAAACAGAGGTGCCGGATTTAATGCCATGCGCAATGGCCAAAACGAAATCATCGATTTTACCGAAGTGAATTACGATTATACCGAAACCTTGCCCGTTGCATCGGTGAGCTACAAGGTTTTTGGCAAATCGACCCTCCAAGCTGGCTTGCTCCTCAGCAATGTGTTGCAAGCAGGAACCGACAGGAGCATCCGCTCTGGATTTTTAGCCTACTTCATTCAATTTTAACGTCATGCGATACCTGCTTCTCAGTTTAACCCTTTTGGTTTTTGGCGGTTGCCAGCGCGATACTGATCCCGCCGGACCACTTTTATCGGACCTTTATGGTAGTTTTAAGGTGTTGGAACCTCTGGCAGTTTCGGCCGCTCAAGTCGATTTCGCCAATGGCGAACAAGCCCATTTTTCGGCACGCATGAGCATCTTGGTCGATTGGCAATTGCAAATCACCGGCCGGACCTCCGGTGCGGTAAAGCGCATCACCGGTCGCTCGCGTAGCATCGATGTCACCAACAGCCGTTGGTTGGGTGAAACCACACAGTTCCCCACTTTTGGCGTCGAAACCTGCGATGTGATGCTCACTTTCATTGGCCAAAGTGATACCCTGCGCAGCACCCTGGAGGTAACAGGCAAGCGGGTGGTGGATGCCATCGTGCTCGATAACTTTGAAAGCGGGGTGGCCGCTACTTGGATTCCTTTTGTACAAACCGGTGCCGAAATGAAATTCAGAATAGATTCAACGCCACCATTGGCCGAAGGCAATCACTATTACAAAATGGGTGGAACCGTGGGTTGGGATTGGCTCAAGGGCATGCTTACGCTGAATGCATCGGCCTACAATAGCACCAATGGCTTTGGTTTGCCTAACAATGCCTCGGCAGTTTATTTCAATGGTATTTTCCGCCAAGCGGCCAATTTGACCAACGGCATCATCCTCTTCCAATTCCGCGAAGACGACAATGGCGATGGCAACTTTAACCAGGCGAACGAAGACATGTGGGCGATAGAAATTCGTCCAGGTGCCCTTTGGGAACTCGAAAGCATCAAGTATGCCGATTTGGTGACCTTGGTAAACGGTGCTCCGGCAACGCCAGCCGGTAACGGCGTACATGAGCCACACAAACTTATGCGGGTGGACATGCTGTTTTTGGGCAATCCTACGAGCGGTTATACTGAATGCGACATGGATTTGCTGTGCTTTACGCTCAATCAACCCGTGCAACCATGAGAAAAGCGCTTCTGGGCTTGGCCTTATTGATGCTTTCGGCATCATTGCAGGCACAAGTCACCGATAGCCTGCGCCGCATTGACCTGCGTGAAGTAGAGATTCAGGGCAAGCGCAAAGTAGTTTTTGCGGCCGACCAAGGCATGTATGCCATGTCCAATCCCGACAACGACTACGAGCAAATTGCTGGTTTTTCGTCGCTGGTGATCTTGGATGGAGCTGCGGGCGAAGAGCTCTGGAGCGACAGCAAAAAGGGCTGCATGCGCCTCCAACTAAACAACGATACCACTTACACCATTGGCTGGGACAAACCCGGCGGAGGTTGTACCTGGGTAGGCATGGGTGTAGGCTGGGACATGTGGTCGGGCAAGAACCTTGCGCCCCTGCTCGACAGTGCCGCCATTGAACTCAAGGTGAAAATGCCCGCCGGTGCACGTGCTGCCAAAACCCTCCCATTGGCCTTTGGTCTCGAAGATTATGGCAACCGCCAGGCATGGATGGGCATGTCGGCCCGCTGGGTAATCGACGGCCCCATCGGCAACCAATACGCCCACATTCGTCTGCCATTGCAGGAATTCAACTGGGCAGAGCAAAATACGGATGCAAGCAATGTCAAGCAGCTGATTATCCAATTTGAAGCGGCTGGCGAGGTGATTTTGCGCCACATCCGCATTGTACGCCATGCCGGCACGTCGCGCAAACAAGCCGCAGTGGTTGATGCCGGCAGCTTCAAGCAAATTCCCTGGCAAGCCGTAGGCAACGACTCGATGCGTTTGCGTTGGGACGACCAACGGTTGTACGTAGAGGCCATGCTTGCTGACACAGACCAGCCCGAAAACGGTCAAACAGGTGCAAACATTTGGAATGGTGATGCTTTGGAAGTAGCCTTGGCCGCCCAGCCCGAATTGTCGAGCCGCCCCCGAGGCCGTTTTTTATTCAGCGACATTCACCTCGGCATCAGTTTGGGTGAGCAGGCAGAGGCGATGGATTTTCGCACCCAGCAAGCTGTGCCCGTGCAGCGCGAAATCGTTGCCTTGCCCGGAGGAGGTTACCGTGTTACTGCCAGCATCCGTTGGAGCGATTTGGCCCGCGAACCCTGGCGCCTTCCGGGTCGTTACCTGCTCGAAATGGCCCGAGACCAAGGCGATGCCCGTGGACGCCGTGAACAATTTCGTTGGAACAGCGCCGATCAAGAGGGCTTTCACCAAAGTCCGTCGATTTGGGGTGAATTGTTAGTAAAACCATAAAGACCAAAAATGAAAAAGCAGCTTTTCCCGCTTTTGGCCTTGATGGCCAGTACCTTATTGGCCGGTTGTGCCCTCGAAACACTGCCGCCCCCGCAAGGCCGTTCAGGCGACCAATTGAGTTTCAGTGGCCGCAGCTGGACCGTCAAGGGAGGACCAGACCTTTTTGGTCCGGGCCCCAATTATTTCAGCCAAGACATCCGATCGGCTTATTGTGACGATCGTGGTTACTTACACCTCAACATCCGCAAATTTCCCGACGGTCGCTGGTATTGCAGCGAAGTGATTTCGAACGAGGTGGTGGGCTATGGCCGCTATGTTTGGGTGATTGAGTCCGACATGGTGAACATACCCGACAATACGGTTTTGGGCTTGTTTACATGGGACAACAACACCTTTATGCAAGAAGCCAACAGCGAGGTCGATATCGAATTTAGCCGCTGGGGTGTGGCGGGAGATCCCAAAACCCTGCACTTTTCGGTACAGCCGGTATGGTTTGGTCCATTTAAGCCCGAACGCACCCGGGGCTTTCAAATGCCTGCTGCGGCTGCCACTTCGCACACCACGCACGAATTTATCTGGACCGATACCCTCATCAGCTGGAAAAGTTGGATAGGCGATCCTACAGGCACGCCCATCTCCTCTTGGTCGTTCAACCGCAACAATCCTCCGCGGGTAAAAGAAGAGGGTGGCAATGTCAGCCGGCCGATTGTGATTCCGGCACCAGGCCCCACCACCAATGCCCGCATGAATTTGTGGTTGGTAACCAATATGGCCACAGGTCCGAGCACCAACGAAGATTACGAGGTGGTGATCAGGTCGTTCACTTACGAACCTTACTAGCATGAAGAGAGGATGGTTGATGGGTTTAGCAGCCTGTTGGCTGCTGGCAATTTCGGTAGATGCACAGCCGGTGAAACCGCTCGAAGCGCGGGTTGATTCGGTATTGCGTCTCATGACCCT
>CAZNWC010000022.1:6129-9331 GCA_964577055.1 uncultured Chitinophaga sp.
ACGGCCTACAACGGCGTTCCGAGTTCGGCCGATTCGTTCCTCATGCGCAACATCCTCAAACAGTCGTGGACATTCCCTGGCATGGTGGTGAGCGATTGGGGTTCCATTGGCGAAATGCAAGCACACGGCTTTGCCGCCAGTTTGCCCGAAGCAACGGTTTTGGCCGCCAATGCTGGCTGCGATATGGACATGGAATCGAATGCCTATGTACAACACCTGGTGGCTGCCGTTAAAGGCGGTCAAGTAAAGATGGCCATGGTCGACGAAGCCGTTCGCCGCATTTTGCGTTTGAAGTTCCGCCTGGGTTTGTTCGACGATCCCTATCGCTATTGCAGTGCCCAGCGTGAAGCTACCTGGACCGGTCATCCGAACATCCGAGCAGCGGCAAAAGACATGGCCATGAAAAGCATGGTGCTGCTCGAAAACAAAGGGCTTTTGCCGCTTTCAATTACCGACGATGTGGTGTTGATTGGTCCCTTGGCCAACGACCGCACCGCACCCTTGGGCAATTGGCGGGTATCCTCGGAAGACGAAACGGCCGTACCGCTCGTCGATGGCTTGCAAAGCTATTTTCCTCAGCTGCGTTGGGCCAGTGGTCCGGCTGCCTGGACAGGCAAAGCGCTCTTTCACAAAGCCGTTCAGGTGAACGAAACCGATACTGCCGGCTGGGGAGCTGCAGTAGCTTTGGTCAAAACTGCCAAAACAGTGGTGGTGGCCATGGGAGAGCATGGTTACCAGTCGGGCGAGGGCCGCAGCCGTACATCTATCCGATTGCCGGGTTTACAAGAAGCTTTTTTACGTGATGTGCTGAAGCAAAACAAGCGGGTGGTGTTGGTGCTTTTTGCCGGACGTCCGTTGATCATCCCCGACGACATCCGCAGCCAACTGGGCGCTATTTTGCTGGCCTGGCAGCCAGGAACACTTACTGGTACGGCGGTGGCCGATGTACTCATGGGCAGTTACAACCCCTCGGGCCGTTTGCCCATGACTTTTCCACGCGATGAAGGCCAAATCCCCATGGCGTACAACGATTATACAGGAGGCAGGCCAGGACCTTCGGCCGAAGTTTTTTGGTCGCATTACAACGACTTGCCCAACAGTCCCCAGTACCCTTTTGGCTACGGCCTTAGCTACACTACTTTCAGTTACGGCGAACCTACGGCCAAACGCCAAGCCGATGGCAGTTGGGTTTTTGCTGTGCGTATCACCAATACCGGCAAGTTGGCCGGCAAAGAAACGGTACAACTGTATGTGAAACAGGCGGCTAACAAACAAGGTGTTCCATTTGGAAAGCAGCTGGCCGGATTCCAACAGCATTATCTTGAGCCGGGTGCTTCGGCCGATGTACAATTTGTATTGCGTGCCAACGAACTGCAACAGTTTAACTATCTGGGCGAAAAGTTTGAGCTGAAGGGAAAATGTACCGCTTGGTTGGTTCCCCACGCTGCCATAAATGATAAGCCTGTTATATTTGAATTCCAATGATATGATGCTGGATGTGTTGACCAACGAAGATTTATCTGCTACCCGCGCACGACTGGACGGCTATTTCCATTTTGGTATTTCGGTCGACTGCGTGGTTTTTGGCTACGATGGTAACCAGCTGCAAGTTTTGGTCATTGAGCGTGGTGCAGAGCCTTATGCGGGTTACGAAGCCATTCCTGGCGACTTGGTTCATCCCAATGAAGACATTGACGCTGCCAGTAAGCGCGTCCTGCATGATTTAACAGGACTGCCTGAAATTTACCTTGAGCAGTTGAAGACCTTTGGCGCTGTGCACCGTCACCCGATGGGGCGTGTAGTTACGGTGGCGTATTATGCCCTGCTCGACAAAAACTTATATCGTCCGAAGCCCGCTTCCTGGGCAAGCGAAGCCTACTGGAAAGATCTAAATGCTTTGGGTGAAATGGCATTTGACCATCGCCAAATTGTGGAAACTGCCATTGAGCATTTGCGCTACAAGGTCCAGCATCAACCCCTTGGCTTTGAGTTGCTGCCCGAAGAGTTTACCTTGGCCGAGTTGCAGCAATTGTACGAAACGGTATTGAATACCCATTTCGACAAGGGCAATTTCCGCAAAAAGATTTTGTCGATGCACTTGCTCATCCCCACCGATAAAACCCAAACAGAGGTGCGGCACCGTCCTGCCCGTTTATATCGCTTCGACCAAGCGCGTTACCAGCAGCTGATACAGCGCGGGTTTATGTTTGAGTTGTAGGGCGTTGGCCGGCAGGAAAAAGCCTTGTGGAGGTGACATGATTGTAGCAACACCAAAGCGCCCCAATTCCCCAGCCCTGTGGGGGCGGCATGATATCGCGGCTGCCAGGCAGACCATGCTTCCGTCCCAAAAAAAAACGCCCTTTTGGGGCGCTTTCTGTTATCAACTCACTGGAGCTGGCCAATCAATGCCCACCACCAGCTTCTTGCTCCAAAACGATGCCCTTTTTCCGCAAAATACCCATCATGGTGAAGGCATAGAAGGCCAGGTACCCAAAACAAACCACCCCAATCCAATACGAATCACGGATGCCCAACAGCTCTTCCGAACCAAGCCAACCTTGGAGCACACTTACAAATCCGCCACCCATGATCATCATGATCAGGGCGTTGGATACTTGCGAGGTGCGTGCACCCATACCTGCGATGGCCAAGGTGAAAATACAAGGCCAAAGGGTTGAGCAAAAGAGGCCTACAGCCAAAAAGGCAAATACGGAGAAGCTGCCTCCGGCATACATGCCCAAAATGGTTGCTACGGCTCCCAAGAGGGCGTACAAAAGCAACTGTTTGGCTGGATTCCCTTTTACCGCCCAATCAGCCAATACCAGCAACCCAATGATGCCGAGATAGGGCAGGAATTGGCTTACGTTATATCCACTGAGGCTGTTCACCCCCATGAAAAGACCAAAGGCTACCAAAGGCAATCCCCAGCGGGCTATTTGACGGCTGCTGCCAGTCAACCCCAACGCCCCCGAAGCTGCTGTCCAACGACCAATCATCAGGCTGGCCCAAAACAATGAGATATAAGGAGCCATTTGTGAGAGCGGAACTTCGTGGTAAATCTTCAAATATTCAGGCAAATTACTGGCGGTAGATACTTCCACGCCTACGTACAAGAAAATGGCAACCATGCCCATCCATACTTGGGGCTGACTGAATAATCCGCCGCTTGTTGCTCCTGCTTCAGTTTTGGTGACTTCGGCAG
>CAZNWC010000022.1:9431-12794 GCA_964577055.1 uncultured Chitinophaga sp.
TGACTGAATAATCCGCCGCTTGTTGCTCCTGCTTCAGTTTTGGTGACTTCGGCAGCAGCCTCAGGTTCGGGTCTCCCCATGTCTTTGCGCCAAAAAATGAGTCCAAACAGCACAAAAAAAGCACCCAAAATAAGATAGGGAATCTTTACCGCAGCAATGTCCATTTCAGGGCTAGCATCTCCGCTGGCACTGCCAAATATGGCGAAGCTCAGCAAAAGCGGTCCCAATGTGGTGCCCAAATTGTTGATGCCGCCGGCCAAACTTAAACGCTGTGAGCCTGTTTCGGGCGTGCCCAAGCGAATGGTGAGCGGGTTGGCAACCGTTTGTTGCAAGCTAAAACCAATACCCACAACAATCAAACCTGCCAGGAGCAAGGCAAATGAACCGTTGTTGGCAGCCGGAATGAAAAGCAAGGTGCCCAAAGCCGATACCCATAAGCCGATGGAAAGGGCCTTGCCGAAACCAATTTCTGCGATCAAGTCGCGCTTGCGGATGCTATTGAGTAACAAATACCCCAAAGAGCCCAAGGTGTAAGCAACATAAAACGCAAAGGCGATCATTTGGCTTTGCCACTGCTCGAGTTGGAGGTGCTCTTTGAAAACCGGAATGAGGATGTCGTTGCTGGCAGCCACGAAGCCCCAGAAAAAGAACACCGAAACAATGAAGACAAGGGATTTTTGCATGGCCTAAGATATAAAAAAAGCCCTCTGGTAAAAGAGGGCTTTTATTGCTATTTGTTTTTAGCGGACAATCAAACGCTGGGTTTGGCTGCCTTTTTCAGTGATCAGTTGTACCATGTAAACGCCACGTGGCAATTGGTCGATGGACAAGCGGTTTTCGCCGGCCTCAATGGTGCTGCTGCTTACAGTGCGACCTGCAATGTCGAGAATAAGGGCTTTGCCAGCAAGAGCGCTCTCAAGCGTTACGATGCCTTGTGCAGGATTCGGATAGAGCTTCATGCTGCCTGCAGCCAATTCATTTACATTCGAAGCTTGACCACAAGGCAAGCAAGAACCCCAGCAAACTGCTGGCATGGTGGTGTCACCAGTGATCACCAATACACGGTTGGTGAATTGGGTATTGCCATTGGTGCAGGGAGCTGTAGGGTCGTTGGTTTCCTGACCTGTCCAGTTGTCATGCGAAAACTTGTATTCAATGGTATCTCCCAAAGGCAAGTTAATAGTGATGTTCCAAATGTCATCGTTGTTGGCATCGGCCATGGCTGCACAATTGCCGCACCAGTTGTTGAAGGTGCCATTGATTTCAGGGGTGGTGAACGTGCCAGTGAATTCATTCATATCTACCTGAAAAGTGATGTTGGCAGTGGAAGGTTGGCCCGAGCAGGGACCGCATGAGCCCCAGCAAACTACTGACAAAACTGTGTCGTTGGCAGGTACCACCAATACACGGTTGGTGAATTGGGTATTGCCATTGGTACAGCTTCCCGAAACAGGCAACATTTCCTGGCCTGTCCAGTTGTCGTGCGAAAATTTGTATTCCACCGTGGTGCCTTGGTTCAATTGTACGGTAATTTCCCAAATGTCGTCGTTGTTGGCATCGGTCATCGCTGCACAATTGCCGCACCAATTGTTGAACGTGCCGTTCAGCTCGGGCGTGGTAAAGGTGCCGGTATAGGTGTTCATGTCGACACGGAAGGTCACATTGCGCGTTTGGGCTGTCGACCAAAATGAAAGGGCCACCAGTGCCAAAAGAAGTAATGATTTTTTCATGGAAGGACGTTTATTTTTCGGTTTTCTTAATGCTTTTGAAACACCAAGGTAACATGAAATTGTCAAAAGTACTATAAGTAAGAAAAAAAAATCTTGTCACCAGCCGATTCTGCTTTGTTCAGGCGATTTGTACTTTTAAAAGGTGTAGAACCACGAGCACAAAGGCATCGGAAAGGAGTAGCTGTCTTGGATGCCATTGATACTGCGCAATACCGATACACCAGCCAGCGAAAACTGAAAGGCAGTGGTTTCACTGCGGTTGATACGCATACCGGGCATCATGAAAAAGGCAAGTGTCCTTCTGTTTTCATTGATGCGGGTAATGGTGGTACTTGACGACCCCGTATTCATATCGTAATTGTAGCGATAGTTGTTGAGCGATACATTGCGGTTGAATTGTCCAAGCATCGAATCAAACACAAAGCTGGCCCTTTTGCCAATGCGCACAAAGGCAGCAACTGAAAACATGGGGCCTATTAATCCTGGATTGGATACCGTTTGCATGGGGATGTCGACTCCTGAGCCGAATCCAGTAGCATAGGTGCCCGGGACTTCTAAGCGTATCTCATTTTGGCCGCCCCAATGCAACAATCCACCAGCGAAGGTGATGTTTTTGTCGCGGTCGCCAAAGGTCACATTGGCAAAATGCAAACCGCCAAAGCGCCTGAAATTCATGATGTAGCCACTGGTAGCCAAAAGGGATCCTACCGAATAATTGATTTTTTCGTTGCGCGTAGGAAAAGTGTATTTCACCGCCAACGCAATCGGACTCCCAATCCAGGTGCTCATTACACCTACATTGAGTCGGTTACTCACCGCAAAATGAAACTCGGGCCCATACAAATTGAGCATGTAATAGTTTTCACCCTTCTGCACCGGCAAGGCATTGGTGGTAAAGCTATACCGCGTGGTAAAAGGATTGTTGGGCTTAAATGCATCGTCAATCAAGTCTTTTTCTTTGACCAGGGGCCGCATTTCCCTGATGTCGGCTTTGGGGATGTATACTTTGCCTAATTTTTCGGTTTCGATCAGCACTTCCCTACCATCGTCTTGTAGCAAATAGCCGATGTATTCAACCCCGTTTGATTTGATGACCACATAGAGTTGTTTGGTGCTGTCGGGTGAAGTTTGTGCTTGTGCCCTTTCAGGAACAAACATGCAGGCGAGCAATGCCACTAGGAGGAGGAAGAACAAGTTTTTCATGGTTCGGTCTTTGGTTTGGTGTGCGCATCCCGGCGTTTGAACCGGCTGTTGACCGGTCAAAACCAGATGCTTTGTGCAATTTAGCACATATTGCTCATATAAATGCTTCAATTCAAGCCAATTCCAAAGTAGTATAAGGTATACATACTTTATGGCATAACTATGTATTGTATGAATACTGTCTACAGTGCTTTTGGCCCCAAGGAGCCGAAAGCGGCTGATTGCTGTCCTGCTGGGTCAGCCGCTTCAACATGCAGGAGCTTACCACAGCAGGGGTTGCCTCCAGTCGGGGCAAGGGGCAGCAGGCATCAAGCACGGATGCGTTGCGATGAAAGGCGAATGCCAAATATTTAGGTCGATCTATCGTACGCAAGTATGTCGCCAGGCTGACAATCGAGCGCTTCACAAATCGCCTCCAGTGTACTAAACC
>CAZNWC010000023.1:0-12172 GCA_964577055.1 uncultured Chitinophaga sp.
TTTGCCCGCTTTCCTTACGCACGCGCAATTGTCCGCCCTCCGTTCGCCCCAACGGGGCCCAAGTCCTTCAGGAGATGCGAAGCATCGCTTTTAGCACGAAGTGCTAAAACCACCTTACGCGCTTGAAAAGGGCGTACACCCCCGCAATAATCAAACTACTCGACCCCAGCACCACATAAAAGGCATTGCCCGATTCTTGTCCGGGCAGCGGAATGTTCATGCCATACAAGCTGGCAAATAAGGTGGGAATGGCCAAACAAATGGTTACAAACGTGAGGGTTTTCATCACGTTGTTCATGTTGTTGTTAATCACCGAAGAGTAGGCCTCCATCATTTGTCCCAATACCCTGATGCTGATATTGGTCATTTGAATGGCCTGCTGGTTTTCAATCATTACGTCCTCCAGCAAATCGTCGTCTTCTTCCCAAGCCGCAAAAATGCGCAAGCGACGCAGGCGTTCCATCATGGCTCCGTTGGCCTGCAAGGCGGTGGTATAGTAAATGAGCGCCTTTTCGTACTTGAGCAACTCCATGATTTCGCGGTTGCGCAGCGAGCTTTCCAACTCGTCTTCTAAGCGCTCCACAATTTTATTGATGTTACGCAGGTGCAAGAGGTATTTGCTAGCGGTTTTGAGCATCAGCTGCAACAAAAATTTGTTCTTTTTGCCTGTGCTGAACCCCTTTACCCGCTCTTTGATGAACTCTTGAATGATCACATTTTCCTCCTTGCAGATGGTGATGGTCATGCTGTCGGTGAGGAAAATCATGAGGGGAATGGTGGTGAAGGGCGTATCGTGCTCTACCCCGCGGAAATGCGGCAAACGAATCACCACCAAGAGGTAGTCGTCTTCCTTTTCTACACGCGACAGTTCGTCGATGTCGAGTGAGTCGGTGAGGTATTCGAGCACGAGGGGACAGTTTTTTTCAATCCATTCGCGTTCTTCAAAAGTGGGGTCAACGATGTTCACCCAGGTGCTGTCGCCCAGGGCCTCTACCTCGTATAATTGTGACTTGCTGGTTTGAAAAAGCTGAATCATGACTGAAAAATGTGTGGTTACCCGGCCCGTGCTGCCTGCGCAAAAATAGCTTTTTATCGGGCATAACAAAGCGATTTGGGCATTTTGTTTACTCTTCATCTGCATCTTTGCCGGTAGGCCGAAGGCCTTGCTCTGCGGGCTCAGGACAAGCTGCGAAAGCAGCACAGTCCAAAAGGCTCCGTTGCCTCGTGGCTAATCGAAGTTGCTAGTTGCACTTCCAAAAAAAGCTGTTTCATAGCACAGATGCTGAAATATAGGATAACGACAGTTAGAAGCTAACAAAAGTCTCGCGGTTCTCTGCGGTTAAAAAAGGAAGGCAGTTTCTCTTCGGTCAATCATGTGTACAAGCAGGTTTTGTTTTGTTTTTGAGCTCTTTTCCAACAAACAAAGCCACCTGCTTTTTTGTAGTTTTGTACATTCAAATTTACCGTATGTCAACGCTTTCTACCGCTAAACTCAACATGGCCGAACATCCCACCCCCACTGGTACGCAGCTCAACTGCAAAGGCTGGGTGCAAGAAGCGGCCTTGCGCATGTTGCACAACAACCTCGATCCCGATGTGGCCGAACGCCCCGAAGATTTGATTGTGTACGGCGGTAGAGGCAAAGCGGCCCGCAACGTAGAGGCCTTTGAGTTGATTGTGAAGGCCTTGAAAGATTTGAACGAAGATGAAACCCTGCTCGTGCAAAGCGGAAAGCCAGTGGGCATTTTGCCCACGCACAAAGATGCCCCGCGGGTGGTGATTTCAAACTCCATGCTGGTACCCAATTGGGCGAACTGGGAGCATTTCGACGAGCTCGATAAAAAAGGCCTGATGATGTACGGCCAAATGACAGCCGGTAGCTGGATTTACATTGGCTCACAGGGCATTGTGCAAGGCACCTACGAAACCTTCAACGCCGTAGCCGAAAAGCATTTTGGTGGCAGTCTCAAGGGCAAATTGTGCGTAACCGCTGGTTTGGGCGGCATGGGTGGCGCTCAACCTTTGGCCATTACCATGGCCGAAGGCGTTTGTTTGGCCGCTGAGGTAGAAGAGTGGCGCGCCCAGAAGCGTGTAGAAACCCGCTACCTCGATTTGATTGAACACGACATCGACAAAGCCATTGACCTGGCCCTCGATTTTTGCAAAAAAGGCGACAACAAAAGCATCGGCGTGATTTGTACGGCGGTGGATTTGCTAGAGCGACTCAGCCAGCGCGGCATCGTACCCGATGTGCTTACCGACCAAACCTCGGCGCACGATCCCTTGGTGGGTTACATTCCCCAAGGCCTCACCAACGAACAAGCCAATGTACTGCGTGAAGCCGACCAAGACGCCTACCTCAAAGCCGCTTATGCCGCCATGCGCCGCCATACCGAACTCATGGTGGAGCTGCAAGCAAAAGGCGCCATCACCTTCGACTACGGCAACAACCTGCGTGGCCGTGCCCTCGAAGCCGGTTATACCCACGCCTTCGATTTCCCTGGCTTTGTACCAGCTTACATCCGCCCGCTTTTCTGCGAAGGCAAAGGACCTTTCCGTTGGGCAGCGCTCTCGGGCGACCCCGAAGACATCCGAGTAACCGATGAGCTCATGCTCGAGCTTTTCCCCAACGACAAAGGCCTGCACCGCTGGATCAAGATGGCGCAAGAGCGCATTGCCTTCCAAGGATTACCTGCACGTATTTGCTGGATCGGTCAGGGCGACCGCGAAAAAGCCGGCCTGGCATTCAACGAATTGGTGCGCACCGGCAAGGTAAAGGCACCCATTGTGATTGGCCGCGACCACCTCGATACCGGTTCGGTGGCTTCACCCAACCGCGAAACCGAAGCCATGCTCGACGGCTCTGATGCCGTTGCCGACTGGCCCATCCTCAACGCCCTCATCAACACAGCCGGCGGCGCCAGCTGGGTGAGTTTGCACCACGGCGGTGGGGTAGGCATGGGTTATTCTATCCACTCAGGCATGGTCATCGTAGCCGACGGCACCGACGATGCTGCCCGCCGCCTCCGCCGCGTACTCCACAACGACCCGGCCATGGGCGTTATCCGCCACATGGATGCCGGTTACGACATTGCCAAGGATACGGCGCGTAAACACCGTTTGGATATCAGGGATAGGTTGAAATAAGCTTACTCCACCACCAACTTCTGCGTTTCCACCTTGCCGGCTGCGTGCAACTGCACCAGGTAGGTGCCCGAAGCCAGCTGGCTGCAGTTGAAAGGCACCAAATGCTGGCCGGGTTCGAACTTGCCGGCACACAGTTGCGCTACCTCGCGGCCATGCAAATCGACCACCGATAGGCGAATGTCGGCAGCTTGGTTGAGCTGGAATCCCAGATTCACCTCACCACGTGCGGGGTTGGGATAGATTGGATACAATTTGGTTTGCAGCTTTAAAACACCTATTCTGTCCTCGCTGCTGAGGGCGATGTTTTCGTCACCGGCCTGGTAGGGCACATAACCCAAATAGCAGAGGTACATTTCATCAGTGGTGCCTTCGCCCCAGGTAATTTGCTGGGGTGGGTCATTCGGGTTGTTCGGATTGCTGGCCCGGTTGTCGTAAGTGGCCTCGGCATAAATCCAGGTATTGGCCGGCAGCCGAATGAGGCGCGGGAAATAGTAAAATCCCTGCCAGTTGAAATCCCACTGCGGAATATTGATGAGGTTCACCGTATCGTTGCCTGGTCGCACAGCATACACTTTCCAATCGGTACCGATGAGGTGACTGTGCGGAAAGATGCTGAGCAAAGAAACTTCGCTGGGAATTCTGAATCGGCCACGGAAGGTACGTACTTGGTTGGCCGGAATCACAAAGGGTCCATTGGTCAAGTTCACCGGCGAAATGGCGGCAATTTGCTCCAAACGACTTACCTGATTGTTTCTATCATAAAAAATATTGATGCTGCTTGAGTCGAGCTCGGGCAAGGACGATGGAGCATAGTGCATCTGCACCAACACATCGGCTCCAGCTGGCAATTGTTTGCCAATATTGGCCGGAAAATACTTGGCAGCCGCACCTGGCGCCCAGCCGTACCAATTGTCTTCGGTAGGCGTAAAACCAAAGCCAAAAAACTGGGTGTAGCCGTAGCCGGGGTCCAAACTATCACGTTGGCGGCCTTGACCGGTTTGGTCGATGGCCAAAATGGCGTGGTGTACCACTTTTTTATTGCCGGGCCTGAATTCTATGGCCTTGATTTTTTTGGTTTCGTTGAGGTTGGTGGGCAATACAAACACCCGGTACATATCGGTATTGTTGCCTTGGTGCAGATACGATTGGGCCATCGAAATCACCGTATCGGGCTGCCCCAACTGCGAGCCGCTGGGGTAATTGGGCAGGGGAGGCTCGGCGGCTGGGTTGCCCCTTTGTGCACCTTGTTGCACCCAATCTGCTATGGTTTGAATTTCTTGAGGAGTCAACACCCGCTCACCCAACAAATGGCTGTAAGCCGGATCGGGTTGCCAAGGCGGCATGTAGCGTGTTTGCACGGTGAACGAAATCATGCTGGCATAGGCCGAGGCTTCCTGGTAATTGGTGAAAGGCATGGGGCCAATTTCACCCGGCCGGTGGCAGGGCGTGCAGTGCTGGTAAACAATGCTGGCTACTTGTCCTGCCCAAGTTACTTGGGCTTCAACTTGGTGTAACAAGCCACCAATCAGCAGCGCTCCAACAAGCAGGATATTTTTCATACAAAGGCTTGAAAATCAAATATAACTCACTGCGCGCTATTGAGCAAACAGCCCACCGCGCGGGTTTCGGTGTAAGGGACTTCCACATTGCGCGAAAGTTTAAGCAGTACTTCTTCCAATTCGTTGGTGCTCGCTCGCGCCTTGCGTTTGCCTGGTGCGGTATAATGGTCGTCGATGCGGCCACGGTATTTCATTCGGCCTTTATTGTCCTTTACCACCACTTCGGGAGTTACCTCAACACCATACACTTTGCTAAACACCAGTTTGTGGTCCATTCGGATTTGCATGGCCAAATCGTGTCGCAGCAAAAAGTTGATGGCCGAGGTATCGCTCGACATTTTGTTGGGAAATACCGCCACCCACCGCACTTCATCACCAAATTTTGCTTGTAAATCGCGCAGTTTAGGGGTGTAGTACTGGCAAATCGGACAAGTTTCAGATAGAAAGACAAAAACCGTTGTTTTTTGCGCCAGGGAAGGCGAAAAACCCAAAAACAGCAGCCATACGAACAGGTATTTCTTCATGGTCGGTAAGCCGAAGTTAAGGCCTTTGCAGCATGCTTGTTCGATTCGTCTGCTCATTTTTCTAAAATTAATGAGCCTTTAATGCTTCAGTTGGCTTTCGGCCAAATTTCAGGATGCTGCCAGGGATTTTCAATGGCCAAATGAATAGCTTCGGCCAATGCTTCAGGTTCCAGCACACCCGGCCGAGGAGCTTGCGGTTGTTTGTTATTGAAGTGGGTGTTCACCAAGCCAGGGTAGAGGTTGCAAACAGCAATTCCAGTACCTGCCAGTTCGGTACGCAAACTCCCAAACAAACCATCTTGGGCATATTTGCTGGCGCAATAAGCAGTGCCACCCGCGAAGGTGCGGCGAGCAGCATCCGAAAGTACATTCACGAAAATCCCTTGGTTTTGGGCCTTGAAATAGGGTAGAACGGCCTGGCTGAGGACAAAAGATGCCAGTACATTCACCCGAAACATTTTTTCAATCTCGGAAAGATCGATTTGCTCCATGGGGCCGAATTTGCCAATGCCGGCATTGTTCACCAGCACATCGATGCGGCCAAAATGGCTCAATACCTGCGCAATGACTGCTTTTAGGCTTACGGTTTGTGCTAAATCAACCTCCATCAAAAGAAACTGCGTGCTTGACAAACCCGTTTCTTCAACCAAACGCCGCAAATCGTTCATGTTTCGGGCCAATAAGGCCAATCGGTAGCCTTTTGCGGCCAATAATCGGGCAGTAGCCGCGCCAATGCCCCGTGAGGCCCCGCTGATAACGACGACTTCTTGTTTCACAATTGAATCTTCCAACTGCTGGCCGAACTGTTCACCGGTACCAACACCCCATGTATACCTACGGCTGCGGCGGCTTCAATATCGCGCTCGCGGTCGCCTACCATGAGGCTTTGTTGGGGGTCGATGTTGAAGCGGGCGACGGCCTTTTCAAAAAACAAAGAACCCGGTTTGCGGCAAAGGCATTTTCCTTGGTCGGGATGGTGTCGGCAGAAATAAATCTCGGCAAAATGAACCCCCGCTTCGGCGAACAGATTTTTCATTTTTAATTCAATGGCTGCATAAGTTTCGAGATTATACAGTCCTTTGCTGATGCCTGCCTGGTTGGTAACCACAATGAGTAAATAGCCCTTGGCTGTTGCTTCTTGCAAAAAGGGAATGATGCCAGGCAGCAGCTCAAAATCAGCGGGCGAAGTGGTGTAGTCACCAGGGTCGTGGTTAATCACCCCATCGCGGTCGAGGAAAAGGGCTTTGTTCATGTCACAATGTTAGGCACAAATGGTATTTTTGCGCATGCAAAAAATCATCATCCTCGATTTTGGTTCGCAATACACCCAACTCATCGCTCGCCGCGTGCGTGAACAGCGGGTTTACTGCGAAATTCACCCCTTCAATAAAATTCCGGCCATTGGCACCGATGTAAAAGGCATCATCCTGTCGGGAAGTCCTTTCAGCACCCACGACGCCCAATCGCCCAACCCCAACCTCGATGATTTGTTGAAGCGCCTGCCCGTTTTGGGCGTTTGTTACGGCGCACAATTGCTAACCAAACAGCATGGCGGCAAGGTGATGCCCAGCCAAATCCGCGAATACGGCAGGGCCAACTTGAACACAGTCTACAACGACCCATTGTTAAAAGGTATTGCTGCGGGTAGCCAAGTATGGATGTCGCACGGCGATACCATCGAAGTGCTTCCGACCGGAGCCGAATTGCTCGCCAGCACCTCAGCAGTCACCAATGCGGCCTTCCGCTTTACGGATAAACCGGTGTATGGCATTCAGTTCCACCCCGAGGTTACGCACAGTACCGACGGCAAAACCCTCATCCGCAACTTCCTCATCGATATTTGCGGCTGCGCAGCCGATTGGACGCCCGAAAGCTTCGTAGAAAGTACCGTGGCAGCCCTCAAGGCACAGCTGGGCAACGATCAGGTGGTGATGGGACTCAGTGGCGGAGTCGACAGTACCGTGGCTGCTGTACTCATCAGCAAAGCCATTGGTGCCAACCTGCACTGCATTTTCGTAGACAACGGTTTGTTGCGCAAAAACGAGTTTGCCAAGGTAATCGACATCTACAAAGACCTGCACTTGAACGTGACTGGTGTTGATGCACGCGAACATTTTTACGATGCCCTCAAAGGACTTTCGGAGCCCGAAGCGAAGCGCAAAGCAATTGGTCGGGTCTTCATTGAAGTATTCGACCGTGAGGCACACCGCATCGAAAACGTGAGCTGGTTGGGTCAGGGCACTATTTACCCCGATGTGATTGAATCGGTTTCGGTAAAAGGTCCATCAGTAACCATCAAATCGCACCACAACGTGGGTGGATTGCCCGATAAAATGAAGCTGAAGCTGGTGGAGCCACTCAACACCCTGTTCAAAGACGAGGTACGCGAAGTTGGCCGTGCTTTGGGCATTCCCGAAGACATTTTGGGTCGCCATCCTTTTCCAGGTCCTGGCTTGGGCATCCGCATTTTGGGAGAAATCACCCCCGACAAGGTGCGTATGTTGCAGGAGGCCGACGATATTTTCATCGAAAATTTGCGTGAAGCGGGCTTGTACAACAAGGTGTGGCAAGCGGGTACCATCTTTTTGCCTATCCAAAGCGTGGGCGTCATGGGAGATGAACGGACTTACGAGCATGTGGTAGCCCTGCGGGCTGTGGAAAGCCTTGACGGCATGACGGCCGACTGGTGCCATTTGCCATACCCTTTCCTCGCCAAAGTATCGAACGAAATCATTAATAAAGTCAAAGGAATTAACCGTGTAGTTTATGACATCAGCTCCAAACCGCCAGCAACCATTGAGTGGGAATAAGCGCCTGGTGCTCTTGCTATTGGCCTTGGTGTTGGTAGCAGGTGCCTGCAAGTCGAAAAAACCGGCCACCCAGCCGCATGTACCGCCCACCACCGATCCGTCGATGCACGAACGTGCCGAATAATCACAAAGCCGGGGAAAACCTCCGGCTTTTTATGTAAATCACACCATGATAGCAGCCATACGCATGAGTCAGGCCACCCAGGCCTTATCCAAATACCCCGCCGGAAAAGAACTTTCGATCTTCTTGAAGGGGTATTTTAAACAATTTCCCAAGATGGGTAGCCGCGACCGACGCGAGGTAAGTCAACTGGTTTACGGTGCCTTACGCGTAAAGACGCTATTCCCCGAAGCCACCGTTGAACAACGCATTTGGCTGGGAAGCCTTTTGTGCGATGCCGAGCCTGGAGCTTTTGCCGCGCATTGGACGCCACATTTTATCAAGGAAGCCTGGACTGGAATTTCCGACTGCGCAGAGAAACTCGATTGGCTGGCTGAGCATGGTTTTGTGGCCCGTTGGGAAGGCTTTTTCCCACAGCCCGAGGCCATCAGCAGTGCTGTAGAGCTTCAGTCTTTTTATGCCGCACATTTGGCCACACCTTTGACTTGGATTCGTGTACGCCAAAAGTATCTCCAAGCAACAATTAAGGAGCTGGAACAAAAAGGCATCGCCTACGAACAAAATGCTGGCCTGCCAACAGCTTTGGCCTTAAAGGCAGGCGTGAAGCTCGATGCCCTTCAGTGCTGGGCACAGGGCTGGATAGAAGTGCAAGACCTGGCCTCACAAATGACAGGAACCTTGTTCGAACCCAAAGCCAGTGAGCGTTGGCTCGATGCCTGCGCAGGGGCTGGGGGAAAAAGTTTGATGCTACTCGACCTGCAGCCAGAGGTAAGCTTGTTTGTGACCGATGTACGCGAGGAGATTTTGCAGCGCCTGCACGAACGTTTCAAACGTGCTGGCATTCGTTCGTATAGCCGTGCCGTGCTCGACTTAACACGCCCGGGTGTTCTGCAAGAAGCAGGAAGCTTCCCCAAACAATTCGATGCCATCATAGCCGATGTACCCTGCTCAGGTTCGGGCACTTGGGCCAGCAGTCCCGAGATGCTCGAAAGCCAACGCCAGCTCGATATCAACAGCTTCACCGAACGACAATACCAGATAGCTGCCAATTTGCTACCGTCGGTAAAGTCGGGCGGACGGTTGATTTACCTCACCTGCTCGGTTTATGCGGCCGAAAATGAAGAGGTGGTGAGTCGCTTGCTCGAGCACGACTCACTCGAACTCCAACAGCAGCAATACTTCCAGCTCTCGGCAGAAGTGGGAGATGTGTTGTTTGGGGCTGTACTGCTGAAGCGCTGATAATCAGACGTATTGCTGCGATTTTTTCAAGGCTTGCTCTAAATCAGTCAATAGGTCGTTTTCGTGTTCAATGCCAATAGACAGCCGCACCAAGTTGTCGTGGATGCCGTAATGCGCCCGCACATTTTCGGGAACATTGCTGTGCGTGGTGGTTGCGGGATGAGTGGCCAAACTTTCAGTGCCTCCCAAGCTCACTGCCAAACGAACGAGCTTCAGTGCATTGAGGAACCGGAAAGCTGCTGCTTGTCCGCCTCTGATTTCGATGCCAATGGTAGCGCCTGAACCGCTGCATTGCTTTTGGTAAATGTCGGTTTGCCGCTTGTAGCCCGGGTAATGAATCGTTTCAACGGCATGCTGCTTTTCAAAAAAGCCCAGCAAAGCCCGCGCATTGGCTTCGGCGGCACGCATCCGCAATTCCAGCGTTTCGAGGCTGCGGGTGAGGAGCCAGGCGGTGTGCGGACCGGCCATATTCCCAAGGCTATTGCGCACCTTTTTGATTTTTTGCAAGATGCTCTTGCTGCCCAAGGCGGCGCCTGCCAATAAATCGCTGTGGCCGCCAATGTACTTGGTGCAGCTGTACACCACCACATCGGCACCGTGTTTCAAGGGTTGCTGGAAAATAGGGCCAAGGTAGGTATTGTCGGACACCACCACTGCTGCGCCGCCACGGGCATGGATGTGGTTGCGTACTTGTTGCACTACTTCAAAATCAATGAGCGTATTCAGTGGATTGGAAGGTGTTTCTACATACACCATGGCCATGCGCTCGTATTCGCCGTTTTTCTCGAGTCGGTCGGCAATTTGTTCAAACTTTTCGCCCGGACCAAAACCCAACAAACGCACACCCCAATGGGCCAGCATATCGCGGAAAAAATGATCGGTTCCGCCATAGAGTGGTTCGGTGTGCACAATGATGTCGCCAGGCTGCAGCAGCGCCAGACAAGTGGCGCTGATGGCTGCCATGCCGCTTTCGAAAAGTAGCCCCATTTCGGCACCATCGTAAATGGTGAGGCGGTTTTCGGCCAATTGCAGGTTGGGTGTATTGAGCCGACTGTAGATAAATCCCCCAACGCCTGGTTCAGGAGCTCGCTTTCCTTGCGAAATTTCAAAAAAAGCAGCTGCCTGTTCGGCCGATTCAAAAGTATAGGTAGAGGTATGGTGGAGGGGCATTTTTACCGCGCCGTTGTAGTCGGCCGGATTGTAAAATCCATCGATAAGGCCCGTTTGGGGATGTACATTTTCCATAGCCCCAAGTTAGAAGTTTTAAAAACACGGAGGGCACGGAGGGCACGGAGAAGTTGAAGAGGAGTGGGGCTGGCTGTTCGCGATTACGGGCTCGCTAGTGGGTGGTGCTGTTTAAAAACACGGAGGGGACGCTGCAAGCCCCGGCTATCTGGGCGAGGACACGGAGATGTTATGCCTTTTCAGCCCTTATTTTATCGAGCAAGTGGCTTAAATGGCGGGCTTCTTCGGGCGTGAGGTTGTTCAGCTGGTTGTCCATTTCTTTGTCGAACACACTCATTTGCTGCAAAAGGGCGTGTCCTTTTTCGGAGAGCAGCACGTCGACGAGGCGTTTGTCGCTTGGGCAGGGCGTTTTGGTTACCAATTCTTTCAACACCAGGCGGTCGACCATGCGGCTGACATCCGACATTTTATCGAGCATGCGGCTGCGAATTTCGAGGGTAGAAATGGGCTCAGGAAAACTACCTTTTAAGATGCGTAAGACATTGTATTGCTGATGTGTAATGTCGTAAGGTTCGAGCATTTGTTTAAATGCTTCCGTCATCCAGTTACAGGTGTAAATGATGTTAACGGCTGCCATTTGGTAGTCGTTTCTGAAGTCGCGGACCTGTTTGATGTCTTCTTTGATGCCCATAATGCAAAAATAGCTACCCGAAAACACAATTGCTTTCGGGTAGCTGGTTAAATGAGTGGCAAATTAGCCTTTTTTCACCATTTGGATGTTGCAGAGAATCTCTACTTCATCGCCTACTACTGCGCCACCTGCTTCGGTAACAGCGCTCCACTTCAAGCCATAATCAAAACGCTTGATTTTACCTTTGGCTTTGAAACCAGCCTTTACATTGCCGTAAGGATCTTTAACGGTACCACCGTAAGTTACTTCCAGGGTTACAGGCTTGGTAACGTCGCGAATGGTCAAATTACCTTTCAATTCGTACTTGTTTCCTGAAACTTTTTTGAATGAAGTGCTGTTGAAGGTCATTTTCGCAAACTTCTCAGCGTTGAAGAAATCGTCGCTCTTTAAGTGACCGTCGCGCATTTCGTTGTCGGTGTTCACGGTAGCAACATCTACACTAAAGTTGATTTTAGCATCGCTGAAATCTTCTTTGGTGGTGGTCATATTGCCATCAAATACTTTGAAAGTACCGTCTACTTCAGAAATTACCAAGTGAGTAACGGTGAATTTTACGTTGGAGTGAACTGCATCAACACCCCAAATACCAGCGTTGCTTGGTTTCGGATTGTTGGCGGTGGGTTTGAACGAAAGTAGAGTAGCAGCTACTGCCAATACTCCAAGGGTAAATACTTTTTTCATGAGGATGATTTTGTTGATGCAAACATAGTGGTTAAACAATGAAGTTCAAACATTGAAATGGAAATTCACAATTTTTTAATTTTCGTAAGGTGCGCATAGACTGGGAAAGACTGTCAGAGGTGAGCCTCAGAAATTGGCTGAGTGCCCTTTGTAATTGCGTAAATAAACCAATAAACGGGCTTCGGCACATACTTCACCCTTGGTGTTAAAAGCTT
>CAZNWC010000024.1:0-12164 GCA_964577055.1 uncultured Chitinophaga sp.
ACCATCAGAGGGCCTCGATCCAGTTCTGATTCGGTCGTTGTTTCGTAGCGAACGCCACCACACCGTTGATTGGGGTCGTCGACAGTTCGCTTGCGGAAAGGAAACCTAGGGTTCCGGCTCTTCGGGGCGTCTGGTCCAAGAGGTTCCGGCCGGATACACCGGCTGCACGGAGGGATAAAAGCCCGGGAGGCCGCTTCATCCCAACCTCTGTCGGCGGATCCCTGCGATGACATCAGATTCAGGCGCTGCAGACGCCTTCGAACGCTTGCACCCTGGCGAGGGCATGCGTGCACTTGAAAAAGAACGTGCCTTGCCTCTAACCGGTTGGCAGCAGGAGGTCGAGCAAGGCCATCGCTGGGGCCTGGAAGCAGCCGAGAGCATCGTCGATCGGCGTATTTCCACCTTTTCACGCGGTGAGTTGCCCCATTTTGCGGGCATCAACACCTTCATGAAGGCTCCCTACCTGGAGGACGTCAACAGGGTTGGGGAGTACAACGTCGCCGTCGTTGGTGTTCCCCATGACAGTGGCACTACCTATCGACCCGGCACCCGCTTTGGTCCCCAGGGCATTCGCCGCATCTCGGCCCTATACACGCCTTACAACTATGAGATGGGTGTAGATCTGCGTGAGCAGATCACGCTTTGCGATGTCGGCGACATCTTTACCATTCCTGCCAATAACGAAAAAAGTTTCGATCAGATTTCAAAGGGTATTGCCCACATCTTTGCCAGCGGTGCATTTCCGATCATCCTCGGTGGTGATCATTCCATCGGATTCCCCACGGTACGCGGGGTTTGCCGTCATCTGGGTGACAAAAAGGTCGGCATCATTCACTTTGATCGTCACGTCGATACCCAGGAAATTGATCTGGACGAGCGCATGCACACCTGCCCATGGTTCCACGCGACGAACATGGCCAATGCTCCGGCCAAAAACTTGGTGCAGCTGGGCATCGGTGGCTGGCAGGTGCCGCGCGAAGGGGTCAAGGTCTGCCGCGAGCGCGGAACCAATGTCCTCACTGTGACCGACATCACGGAGATGGGCCTCGAGGCGGCGGCTCAGTTTGCGATTGAGCGGGCCACCGATGGCACCGACTGCGTCTATATCTCTTTCGACATCGATTGCATCGATGCTGGTTTCGTCCCGGGCACCGGCTGGCCCGAACCGGGGGGGCTGCTACCGCGAGAAGCCTTGAAACTTCTGGAGCTGATCGTTCGTAACGTGCCGGTGTGTGGTCTCGAAGTGGTGGAGGTTTCGCCTCCCTATGACATCAGTGACATGACCTCTCTGATGGCCACCCGGGTGATCTGCGACACCATGGCCCATCTGGTGGTCAGCGGACAGCTACCCCGCAAGGGCAAGCCGGCATGGATCAGCGAAGACTGCAACATGAACGTCGACCAGAAATGGAGATGAGTGATGCATGAAGTCGACATGACCAAGTGTCTGCTCCTTTCCATGAACCAATGGCGTCAGCAGCATGATCCTGCTGTTCCCAGGGTTTCGCAGGTGCATCTGCAGGTGGGTGATTTCACCTGTGTGGAGCCCGAACAACTCGTCCACACCTGGCGCATCGCGGTTCAGAACAGCTGGCTTGCCGGTGCCGAGCTTGCCATTGAAAACGTGCCCTTGATGGGACGGTGCGTGTGTTGCAACGCCACCTACTCGCCGTCGCAGGAAACGGCCTATCGCTCGCCCTGCTGCGATCACCCGATGGAGGAGATCGTGTCCGGACGGGAACTGCGGATCCGTTCCGTTGATTACAGCCTCAATCCCCTGACCGCTCCTGTGGAGTCCTGACCATGCACATGCCCCTGGAAGACACCCTGGGCCTGAATTTGCTGGCTGCAAACCAGCACCAGGCCGACCACAACCGTGAACATTTCGATGCCTGGCGGTTGCTCTGCATCAATGTGATGAGCAGCCCAGGTGCGGGCAAAACCTCGCTGCTGGAGCGCACCATTACGGCGTTAACTCCCGAGTTGGCCATGGCGGTGCTCGAAGGTGACATGACCACCCAACTGGATGCCGAGCGGCTCGAGGCGGTTGGCGTGCCTGTGGTGCCGATCACCACAGGCAGGGCCTGCCATCTCGATGCGGCAATGGTGAGCGGTGGCCTCAGCCTGCTGCGCCAGCGGCTTGATCCATCCAGCCTGGATCTGCTTTGGGTCGAGAACGTTGGCAATCTGGTCTGCCCGGCCGAGTTCGAAGTGGGGGAGCACCGCAAGGTGGCCCTGCTGAGTGTCACTGAGGGTGATGACAAACCCCTCAAGTACCCGGTCATGTTTCGCGAAGCGGACGCCGTGCTGATCACCAAGACCGATCTGTTGCCCCATCTGCCGGTCGAGATCGCGCGCATCGAAGCCCATGTTCGCCAGGTCAACCCGCACTGCACCGTTTTGCGTGTCTCGGCCAGCAGCGGCGAGGGACTTGCGGAGTGGCATGACTGGATTCGTGCCCAACGCAGCGAGCAATTGGACAGTCCGAACACGGATTCTTCGAGCCATGGGGATCGGGCCGTTCTGGGGCAGGACTACAACTCCGTACCGCAATTGGTGAACGCCTGATGTCGCCCTTTGAAACCCCCAGTGCCACTGCCCTGAGAGCAGACCTTGAAGCCAAGGGTGTGCGCTATGCCCTGGCGAGCTTTGTTGATCTGCATGGTGTCAGCAAGGCCAAGGCGGTGCCCCTGTCCCACTTGGGTCAGATGCTTCAGGGCTCTGAACTGTTCACTGGCGCCGCTCTCGATGGTGTCCCCCAGGAAGTGAGCGACGATGAGGTGGCTGCGGTTCCCGATCCGGCTTCGGCCACGGTGCTGCCCTGGCAAAAGGACGTCGCTTGGTTTGCGAGTGACCTGCACCTGCACGGTCAACCGTTTGAGGCCTGCAGCCGCAACATTTTGAACCGGGTGCGCGAACAAGCCGCATCGATGGGATACCGCTTCAACCTTGGGATTGAAACCGAGTTCTTTGTGCTTCGGCGCGACGCGTTAGGCCGAGTGGTTCCCTACAGCGAGCGAGACACCCTCGATAAGCCCGCCTATGACGTCCGCGGCCTGTTGGACAACTTGCCCTGGCTCGACGAACTGGTTACGGCCATGAATCAGCTCGGTTGGGGGGTCTACTCATTTGACCACGAGGATGGTCCCGGGCAATTCGAGACCGATTTCGACTACGCCGATGTGTTGACCATGGCCGATCGGCTCACTTTCTTCAAGTTGATGGCCAAGGAGATTGCCCATCGCCACGGGTTGATCGCCACGTTTATGCCCAAGCCCTTTGGGGATCGCACTGGTAGCGGTGCGCACTACAACATGTCATTGGCAGATCTGAACACAGGGGACAATCTCTTTCTCGCTACCGATCGGGCTCCAGGCATGGTCAGCGGTTTGGCCAAACAATTCATTGCCGGTGTGCTGCGCCATGCACCGGCCATCTGTGCGGTCATTGCACCAACGGTCAACAGTTACAAGCGATTGGTTGCTCAGGGCAGCATGTCGGGTTTCACTTGGGCCCCTGTGTTCATCTGCTATGGCAACAACAATCGCACCAACATGCTGCGAATCCCTTCGCCGGGTGGTCGCGTTGAATGCCGTGCCGCAGACATCTCATGCAACCCCTATCTGGGAGCGGCGATGATTCTTGCTGCGGGCCTCGAGGGCATCCGTGAACAACTGGATCCCGGAGCACCAAATCTGGTCAATGCCTACACGCTCACCCCTGAGCAGCGTGCTGAGCGTGGGCTGCGACTGTTGCCCCGGACCCTGGGTGAAGCGGTTGATGCCTTTGCCGCTGACCCACTCTCCAAAAAGGTATTCGGTGATGCCATGTTTGAGGCGTATGTGACCTACAAACGTGAGGAGTGGGAGTCTTACCACTGTGCTGTTTCTGATTGGGAACAGGCGCGTTATCTCGAGTTCTTTTGATCCGTTTCATCACTTTTATTGATCGGCTTCTTATCGGGCTCTGCTGCTGAATCTTTTGCTACTGCTTGTTGTCTTCATTTCTCGATCTCTATGAAATCTGCGATTCGTTCCTCCCGCCGTCGCCGTGGAGCTTCCCTGGCTTTGATTGTCGGTCTTGGTGCTGGCTTGCTAAGTGCCTGTCAGAAACCTGCAGCCCAGGGCCCTGTTGTGCGCATCGGATACAGCGCATGGCCAGGGTGGTTCCCTTGGGCTGTGACTGAGTCCAAGGGCCTGTTCGGCGAGCAGGGTGTTGAAGCCAAGCTGCAGTGGTTTGACGGTTATCTCGATAGCATTAATGCCCTTAATGCTGGACAACTTGATTGCAATAGCCAGACACTCAATGACACGATCAGTTCCATTGCCGGTGGTGCGGATCTCCAGGTCGTCTTGCAAAATGACTATTCGACTGGCAATGACCAGATTATTGCAGCTGAGGGCATTGATAGCATTGCTGCACTGAAGGGCAAGAAAGTTGCTGCGGAAGAAGGAACTGTTGACCATTATTTGCTTCTCAAAGTCCTCAAGGATGCTGGTCTGAAGGGTTCCGATATTACTTTTGTTCCATTGGAGACTGGCGCTGCGGCTGCTGCCTTTGCAGCTGGAAAAGTTGATGCTGCAGGTGTTTATGCCCCGTTCACGACCCAGGCCCTCAAGCGTGTGGGGAGCAAGGCCCTGACTACCTCCAAGGATCATCCTGGGGCCATCAGTGATCTTCTTGTCTGTCGTACCGACTTCATCAAACAGAATCCTGCAGCCATTCAAAAGGTTGTTGATGCCTGGTTTGCGACTCTCAAGTTGATCAAGACTGACCCTGCCATCACACTGCCGATCCTGGTGCAGCGCTCCGGGGTCAGCGAGGCTGAATTCAAGGCCTATGACGCTGGTACGACAATTCAGACCCTTGCTGAGAACCGGCAGAACTTCAAGCCGGGTTCCACCATGACCTCGCTGCCCTACGCGGCACAGCAGATCAGTGCGTTTCTGGTTGAAGTGGGTCTCGCCAAAACAAAGCCTGACATCAGCAATCTGCTGAATGCCAGGTTTGTCGACAATGCTAAGGAGTGAGCTGTGCCGTTGGCCCGTGCTCGCTTGATGCGTTCGCTGCGACACCCCTGGACTCTCGGGGTTGTGGGGGTGATCGTCGCGGTGCTGATCTGGTTAATGATCAGCACCAGTGGTGTTGTCGACAAACTGTTCTTGCCATCCCCTCAGGCCGTATGGTCTGCGGGTCAGGGTCAGTGGGCCAGCGGACTGCTGATCAAGGATGCTCTTGCCAGTGTCCAACGGGTGTTCATCGGCTTTGCTCTTTCGGCTGGTCTTGCCCTGCCGATCGGCATTGCCATGGGAACGAATGTGATCATCTGCCGCCTATTGGAACCGTTGATGGCGCTGATCCGTTACATGCCGGCGCCAGCTTTTATTCCATTGTTGATCATCTACTTTGGTCTTGAGGAATTGCCGAAGGTGCTTTTAATTTTCATTGGCACTTTCTTCTTTAACACCTTAATGATCATGGATGCGGTCAAGTTCGTGCCGCGTGAATTTGTGGAAACCGCACGTACACTTGGTGGCCGAGGCCTTCCGATTCTGACCCGAGTTGTTGCGCCGTTTATTGCCCCTCAGGTTTTAGATGCTTACAGGATCAACATGGCTTCTGCTTGGAACCTTGTGATCGTCGCAGAGCTTGTTGCAGCCAACGAAGGACTTGGTAAACGCATTAGTTTGGCTCAGCGATTTTTGAGGACTGATGAAATTTTCGTTGGTTTGATTGTTATCGGCTTAATCGGGCTGATGATCGATCTTGGCTTCCGCTTTTTGATGCGACGTGCTTGTTCCTGGGCTAATTAGGAGGCATTTCATGTATTTGCGTGTTGCTGACATTAGCAAAAGCTTTGGCCATGGTTCGCAGGCAAAATTGGTGCTTGAGGGGGTGACCTTTGACCTCCATCGTGGCCAGTTTCTTGCCTTGGTCGGAAGCTCTGGTTCGGGTAAATCAACTGTGATGCGTCTCATTGCTGGGCTTGACCGGCCCACAACCGGCAGCATCAGTCTTGATGGTCTGCCGGTCCGTGGGCCCGGTTCAGACCGTGGCATGGTGTTTCAGAAGTACAGCCTTTACCCATGGCTCACGGCTGCTGAGAACGTGGCCTTTGGTATGGAACTGCAGCGGCGGTCCCGCCGCGAGATCCAGGAGCGTACGGCGTACTTTCTGGATGTGGTGGGTCTAGCAGATGCAGCGCAGTCACTGCCCCGCGAACTGTCTGGCGGCATGCAACAGCGCATCGCCATCGCCCGCGCCCTGGCTGCCGAGCCCAAAGTGCTGCTGCTCGATGAACCGTTCGGCGCGCTCGACATCCAGATTCGCGAGTCGATGCAGGAGTTTCTGTATCAGCTCTGGCACCAGACCGGGCTCACCGCCCTGCTGATCACCCACGACCTGGAAGAGGCGTTGCTGCTGGCGACAGAAGTACACATCATGGCCCCGTCACCAGGGCGCATCGTGCGCAGCGTCACAGTCGATCTCGACCGACGCGATATGGCCCATCTGCGGGTGTCATCACCGTTTCTGGACCTGCGCGAAGATCTGGCGTGCTCGCTACGCAGCCTTGAGCCGGCCGGCCGGTGTTGACCCTGTCGATGCGCACCACCTTTCTGCCTGCTGCTCTGTACAACGCACCTGCTATTGCGCAGCGTGAACGTGAGTGTTACGCCAAGCGTCTCTGGCATCCTCTCACCGCCGTTGCAGCCCTGCCTGATTCCCATGTCCAGGCGTTTGCATTGCTGGGGATCCCCCTGCTGTTGACGCGTTCCCAGGGTGTGGTCCGCTGCTTTTTCAACCGCTGTCCACACCGTGGCGTTGCCCTGCAAACGCCCGCCGATCAGCCCCATCGATGCCGTCGGCTGGTCTGCCCGTATCACGGTTGGTGTTACGACCTACAGGGTCAGTTGCAAGCTGCAGCGCGCGAGGGCGACTTCATCGAGCCGTTTGCCCGTGATGCGTGGCCGTTACAAGCTCTCCAGTGCCGTGAATTTGGCGGTCTGATTTGGGCAGCCCTGGGGCCCGATCCTCTGCCTCTTGAAGTGCAGCTCGATCTGGTTTTGCAGGAGGCCAGGGAGCTGTTCGAGCGTCCACGAGATCTGCTGCTGCGTCAGAGCCAGACGCTCGAGTGCAATTGGAAGATCGCTCACGACAACACCCTCGATGACTATCACGTCGCGATTGCGCACCCGACGACGCTTCACCGGGAGCAGGGGCCAGTGCGCCTTTACCGCCATACCCTGAGTGAGCATGGAAGTCTGCTGGCCACCCCCTACGGGCAGGAGGGCGAGTTTCTGACCTTCGGTTTGGCTCCCTGGACTCACCTGCTGTTCTGGCCCGATGGTCGTCTGGCGTTGATCCAGTTTCCGCCGATCGACGTCAGCTGCTGCCAGATGGAGGTCTGGTTAATGGGCAGCCCCTCCCAGAAGCCCTTGGCCATGGAGTGGATGGACGAGATTCAGACCTTTTTGGCTGAAGACCGCCGACTGGTCGAAGCCGCTCAGCTGGGGTACAGCTCCGGTCTGGTGCCAGGGCCGCCCCACCGCCTCGAGCAGCGGATCCTGCAGCAGCAGAGTCTCTACGCCCGGTTGATGGACGTCGACCACCTGACGGTTCCTGACGACAACCTCTGACGTCAACCGTTGAGGGCTCCCTGCCGCAACCATTGCGCCATCGCCGTGTTGATCGCCCCAAGATCGGCCACGGGCATGGCCGTAAATGGCAGGCACGGTAAATAGCCATCGGGACCGAATTCTGGGGTGATCGTGCTTGCCCCATGCCCGCGTTCCTGTTGGCGAAGCACAAACAGCTGCCAGCAGCGGCGATGGGCCTCTAGGGCCTCACCCCATTCTGGTGCAAACGGATGGCCTACTGAAGGACCCTGTGCATGCCCGACGCGTGCATGAATGTGATCGACCCGATCGGCGATCGCGCTGATCGGCTCGAGCTCGGGCAGCATCAACCTCTCGCTGACGGCGCACCAGTGGCTGATGTCGGCCGTCAGGCGCAGCCGTGGGTGCTTCGCGATCAGCGCTGCGCAGCGCCAGGGGTTGAACAGGCTGCGGCTGCGGTGGGTTTCCAGGCTGACTGGGTAGTCGCAGGCCTCAATGCGATCCAGGAGCGCCTCCAGAAAGCGGTCCTGGATGTCGTCGGCCCAACTGTCGCTGCCGGTGATCACGCTGATCCGCCGCGGCCGCATGGCCCCAGCCCGATCGAGCTGACCATCCAGATCGGCGAGATGTTGCTCCCAGGAGCACAGCAGATCAGGCACATAATCCCCGCCACTGACCAGTTCAATGATCAGCTCCAGATTGGCCCGATCCAGGTGCTCGCGGACCCCCTGCGCAGACCATCCATCAAGGGCATGGTGGTTCAGATTGACTTCAAGACCGTCAAACCCGAGCTGTCGGGCCCGCACGATCGCCGAGCGCAGATCGCCGTTGAAACCCCACAAGGTTTGAAAGAGCAGCAGAGGCGCTGCATTGCGCCCATCCTCGGTCGGCGGCGTCATCAGTCTTCACCTTGCCGTCAGAGGGATGTTGTGAACTGTTCAGGTGGGATGCCCAGGTACACGGCCTCCTTGAACAGGGCCTGTTTGGCTGCGGCGTTGTCTTCACGAACCGCCTGCGCATAGCGCTGCCGCAACGAGGTGATCAGAGCCTCACGCTGGGGGTCGCTGGTTGCCATGTCCGGCCTTCTGACATGGGTGATTTTAGGTGGCTAGCTCCGGTGCATTCAGACGCGGCTCCTTAGACGATCCACGACACCAGAGGACGCTGAACGGTCACATCCCCTACCAAATGCCGGACGATCATCTGATGTGATGACCTGATGATCTCCACCACCACTGATCTGATCCCCCGCGGGGAGCTGGCCTTGCTCAACACCCTGCGGGATGGTCCAGGGGTGCGTCGTCTGTTGTCGCATTTGACCCTGATCGCTCTGTCAGGAGCGCTCTGGCGATTCGACAACCTGCCTCTGCCGCTCCGCCTGGCGGGGCTGTGGATCAATGGCATCGCGTTGGCCTCCTGTTTTGCAGGGTTGCACGAGTGCTGCCATCGCACAGCCTTTCGCAGCAAAGGGCTCAATGATGCGGTGGCCTGGTTCCTGGGGTTGCTCAGCTTCTACAACGCAACCTTCTACCGGCGTTACCACCAGTGGCACCACCGCTACACCCACCAATCGGGTCTCGATCCTGAGCTCGACGATCCAGTGCCCCTATCCCTGCGGGCTTATTTGCTCGAAATCAGTGGCTGGAACTGGTGGATTGGCAAGCTGCGGGGGTACGCCCGCCTGCTGTGGGGTGACCTCACTTCTTATCCCTACCTGAGCGACCAGGTCTGTCCCCAGGTGCGCCGTTCGGTGCAGCTTCAGATCGCGGTCTATCTCCTGGTGGCTGGCATGTCCCTGGTGGGGGCCAATGGCTTTCTGTTCTGGAACTGGCTGCTGCCGTTGGCGGTGGGGCAACCGTTTCTGCGCTTTCTGCTGCTTGCCGAACACACCGGTTGTGCCTACAGCGCCGATGGATTGGCGAACACCCGAACCACGTTGACGATTGCTCCGGTGCGCTGGCTGATGTGGAACATGCCGTTCCATGGCGAACATCACCTCTACCCATCGCTGCCATTTCATGCCCTGCCGGAAGCCCATCGCTGGATTGGGCCCAGGCTTCAGCATCTCGATCAGGGGTATCTGGCCGTCCATGCCCAACTCCTCCCGAGGCTTGCGTCTCTCGCCCAGCCCGCATGACCACCAGTCCATCAGACAGCGCGATTGACCGTGTCTTCGAGCTTGGCGATTTTTCCCTGTCCTGTGGCAAGACGATTCCCCAGGCCCGCATCGTCTACAGGCAGTTCGGCAGCCTGAACGCTGAGCGTACGAATCTGATTCTGATGCCGACCTCCTACGGGGCTCGGCCGGCAGATCTGGCCTGGACTGTCGGCCCCGTCCTTGATCCTGACCACTGGTGCATCGTCATCGCTGGTCAGTTCGGCAATGGGCTTTCCAGCAGCCCCAGCCATGGCTCAATCGGATTGGCAGAGCAGGGATGGTTGGTGCAGCACAGCGACAACGTTGCGGCTCAGAAACGGTTGCTCGAAGAGCAGTTCGGGGTGACCCGTCTACCGCTGATTTATGGCTGGTCGATGGGAGCCCAGCAGGCTTATCAATGGGCTGTCAGCCACCCCGAGGCAGTGGAGCGCATCTGCTGTGTCTGTGGAACGGCACGCACCTCGACACACAACAGATTGTTCTGTCTCAGCCTGCGTCAAGCGCTGACTGCCGATCCCTGCTGGAACGGGTCCGGCTTTGACGGCGTGCCAGAGCAGGGTCTGCGCACGTTTGCGTTCATCTATGCCAGTTGGGCTGCCAGTCAGCCCCACTACCGCACCATCGCAGAGCCCCTCGAACAGCACGTTGAGCAACAGTGGCTGCCCCATTACCGCCGCCATGATCCCCGCGATCTGCTGGCCATGCTTGACACCTGGATGGCCCATGACGTCGCGCCGGCTGCAGATCTGAGCCAGGCCTTGCGCGGCATCACTGCTCGCAGCGCCGTTGTCGCCGGTAGCCATGACCTTTATTTCACGGTCGATGACATGGCCGCCGAGGCCCAGTGCATTTCCGATGCCGAGTTCTATGTCATTGCATCGGAGCTGGGACACCGTGCCGGCAACCCGCACAGCAGCATCCCCGAACAGCTGGTGTTGCGTCGCGTCGTGGATCAGCTGCTCGACAGCTGATCCAGGCATCAGCTATCCACGTTTTCACTTCCATCCCATGACCGATTTGGCCAGCACTGCCCGCGCTCTGGGGCTGCGCTTTTTGCTGTTTTCGTTCACCGATCTGTTCGGAGTGCAGCGGGCCAAGCTTGTGCCCGTTTCGGCGGTTCAGGGGATGAGCAAGGCCGGCGCGGGCTTTGCCGGGTTTGCTGCCTGGCTGGATCTGACCCCTGCCGACGGCGATGTGATGGCGATTCCCGATCCGGCGAGTCTGATTCCCCTGCCCTGGCAACCCGAGGTGGGCTGGGTGGCGACCGAACTCGCCCTCAATGGTGCACCGATGGCCCAGTGTCCCCGGCGTCTGTTGCGCCGTCAGCAGGAGCGGGCCGCGCAATTGGGCTACCAGCTGCGCAGCGGTGTGGAGGCTGAGTTCTTCCTGCTCCAGGCCGGCGGAGAGGCAATCGCCGACCCTGCCGACAGCCAGGAGAAGCCCTGCTACGACCAGTTGGCCCTGATGCGCCGCTACAGCCTGATCGGACCCTTGCTTGAGGCGATGGAACAGTTGGGCTGGGGACCGTATCAGGCTGATCACGAAGATGCCAACGGTCAATTTGAGATCAACTGGACCTTCAGTGATGCGCTGAGCACTGCCGATCGCCACGCTTTTTTCAAGGTGATGGTCAAAGCGATGGCCGAGGCCCAGGGACTGCGGGCCAGCTTCATGCCCAAGCCCTTTGCCGAACTCACCGGCAATGGGTGCCACACCCACCTGTCGTTATGGGGTGCGCCCGGCAGTGCTCGATCTGCTGACAACCTGTTTCCAGACCCGACGGGCCCGTTGGGCTTGTCACCACTCGCTTATCACTTTCTGGGGGGCTTGATTGCCCACGCCCCGGCCCTGTGTGCGATCACCAACCCATCGCTGAACAGCTACCGACGTCTGGCGGCCCCCCCCACCACATCGGGCGCCAGCTGGAGCCCGGGTGGGATCAGCTACAGCGCCAACAACCGTACCCACATGCTGCGGTTGCCCGACGATCAGCGGATCGAGTTGCGTCTCCCGGACGGGTCAGCCCACCCCTATCTGTTGCAGGCTGCTCTTCTGGCCGCCGGTCTCGATGGGATCGAACGACAGCTTGATCCAGGCCCTCGCCATGACAATGACAATTACGCAGCACCTCTGCGGCCGGATCAATGCCCCCGCTTGCCGGCTGACCTGGGCGAGGCGCTCGACGCCTTTGCCGCCGATGGGCACCTGCGCGCAGGCCTGGGCGAGGAGTTTTGCCAGGCCTACGAAACGCTGCGCCGGCGGCAATGGAACCGGGAGCGGGGCCCCATCGGCGAAGCCGAGCGGCGCAGTTGCCTCGACTGTTAAGTCTTGAACAGGGTCAGAGACCCCGTTCCATCAGCCGTCCCATCAGATCGCTGCTGCGCTGTTGA
>CAZNWC010000025.1:0-7565 GCA_964577055.1 uncultured Chitinophaga sp.
GAAGCAACCACCCGGGTATGGGCCATCAATGCGGTACTGCCAGCCATGTTTTTGTATGGTCGCTGGCAACACCTGCCGGGAGAAGAAGAAAAAGCTATCCAATGGCTCGAAAAATTACCTCCCGAACAAAATCATCTCATACATTTGTTCGGTCGTTGGCAACTTTTTCCCGAAAATGCGTTACAATCTCAAGGCATGGTGGAATTATACAAACATTATTGCCTCGAAAAACGTTGTTTGCAATGCATTGTCGGTAACCGACTGCTGCTAACCAAACCAACTGAACATGCAAAAACTGGTTGATCACATCAAAATCTTTTTTGAAGACCGCGCTTTTGGGGTTTGCGACTACTTGAGCGAAAAATTCGACCTGCCAACTGCACGGGTTCGCAACGTTTTCATATACGTGAGTTTGCTGTCGCTGGGTTCGCCAGTGGTGTTTTACATGCTCACGGCCTTTTGGCTGAACGTAAAGTCGCACTTCAGGAGCAACGGGGTTATCTGGGACTAAGCCCGATTTTCGTAACATTGTGCCATGAAGATCATGGTCACAGGGTCGAACGGTTTGCTCGGCCAAAAGCTCATCCACCAATTGGCCAACCGGCCCGATGTTACTTTGCTCGCAACCGCCCGCGGCAACAACCGCCTGAAGCAACAAACGGGTTACGCATACACCTCACTCGACATCACCGATGGCCCAGCCGTTTTGGCCCTCTGCCAGGCTTGGCAACCCGATGCCATCATCCACACAGCAGCCATGACCCAGGTAGATGATTGTGAAGACCAGCAAGATGCCTGCTGGGAACTCAACGTAACCGCCGTTGATCACCTCATCCGTGCTGCCGAGGCCGTGAATGCCCATTTGGTACACCTGTCAACTGACTTCATTTTCGATGGTGCCGCTGGTCCGTATGACGAAACCGCCGCCCCCAATCCCCTCAGCTTTTACGGCAAATCAAAATTGGCTGCAGAAAAATTATTGCTCGACAGCAGCATCTCTTACAGCATTATCCGCACTGTACTTGTATACGGTGTAGCCGAAGACATGAGTCGCTCGAACATTGTGCTTTGGGCCAAGGGAGCCTTGGAAAAAGGCCAGCCACTACGCATTGTTTCTGACCAATTTCGCACGCCAACCTTGGCCGAAGACCTCGCGCAGGGCTGTATTTTGGCGGCCACAAAGCGGGCACAAGGCATTTACAACATCAGTGGCAAAGACCAGATGTCGGTATTGGAACTCGTAAAACGAGTAGCCAGGTATTTCGATCTGCCTACAGATCAAATCAGCGAAGTAAGCACAGATACCCTCAACCAGCGCGCCCGTAGGCCCTTGGTTACAGGCTTTATCCTCGACAAAGCCCGACGTGATTTGGGATATGAACCCCACAGTTTTGAAGAAGGTATTGCCTTGGTGATATCCCAAACTGCGCAATAAGTTTCGTTTTCTGGGTTTTTTGCCCTTTTGCTTTGGATGCTTCGGTCGATTGTCCTAATTTGGCCAATCGTTAACTGATTTTTGTAGCTATTGCATGTCACATTCTCCTGATTCCTGGGGTACCCGCGTGGGTTTGATTCTGGCCATGGCCGGCAATGCGGTGGGACTTGGAAACTTCTTGCGTTTTCCTGTTCAAGCCGTTCAAAATGGGGGTGGTGCCTTCATCATACCCTACTTGGTTTGTTTTTTATTGATGGGTATTCCGCTCCTGTGGATTGAATGGTCGGTAGGGCGCTATGGCGGTCGTTATGGCAACCACAGCACCCCCTTCATCCTCGACAATATGACGCACCGGAGCTTCTGGAAATACTTCGGGGTGTTCGGTATTTTCACCAACATAGCCGTTGCCGCTTACTATTGCTACATCGAATCATGGACCTTGTCGTATGTGTACCACAGCATCCGGCAAACCTTTTCGGGCATGGACCAGGGCCAAGTGGCCAACTTTTTTGTGTCGTACACCGATGTGGAACACAGCACCACGGGTATACCCTACGAAGCGGTAATTTTTTACTTGTTTTGCCTCTTTTTGAATACTTGGATTTTGTCGAAAGGCCTCAAAGGCGGTGTAGAAAAGGTGGCCAAAATTGGCATGCCGCTGCTCATCGGCTTTGGCTTTTTGTTGGCGCTCCGTGGCTGGACCCTGGGCGATAGTGGTGCTACAGCTGGTTGCACCGATTGCAATAGCTTAACCGGACTCGACTTCCTTTGGTCGCCCAATTTTACGAGCCTCACTGATCCCAAGGTATGGATGGCAGCCGCCGGACAAATCTTTTTTACGCTATCTGTAGGCATGGGTACCATTCAGTGCTATGCAGCTTATGTGCGTTCCAAAGACGATATTGCCCTCAATGCCATGTCGGCCGGTTGGATGAACGGCTTTGTGGAGATTGTACTGGGTGCCAGCATTGTAATCCCCATCGCCGTTGGGTACCTCGGTCTCGATTGGGTCAAGAACAATGCCGGTTTTTCAATGGCTTTCCAAACCATGCCTTTCCTTTTCGACAAATGGGGAGCCTTTTTAGGCACCATGGCTGGCGTGATGTGGTTCGGATTGTTATTCTTCGCTGGTATTACATCCTCCCTCGCCATGGGCACGCCTTGGATGGGCTTTATGCGCGATGAGTTTGATTGGGACAATAAAAAATCGGCCTGGTCATTTGGTGGCCTCGTGCTGCTCATGGGTTTGCCTACCGTATTTTTCTTTCAAGAAGGCGTTTTTGACGAATATGATTATTGGGCTGGAACGGTTTCACTGGTGGTGTTTGCTTTGGCTGAGACCATCCTCTTCAGCTGGATTTTTGGCATCGATAAGGGATGGGATGAAATCAACCGAGGGGCCGACATGAAGGTGCCGCGCATTTACAAACCCATCATCAAATATGTGACACCGCTCTTGCTGCTCTTTGTGTTTGTAGGCGCCATGTTTACGCCCAAAGACAACAACTGGAAACGGGCCTTTACCGAAGGTTGGGAGCTCGACAAATCGAGCATCATTGGCAATATAACGCACCAAGGCCTGGTAGCCAACAAGGAGTATGTGGCCGATGTGTTTGAGTCGGAAGTAAGCGGCGTGGTTGCAGGCATACGCAACGACCGCAGCAAACAGCAGCTCGACATTGCAGATGCAACTACGGGTACAGTGATCAAAACCTATGAGTTCACGGCAAACCAAACGATAAATGTGGCGCAAGGAGATGCGGTAGAACTGCTCACTCCGTTGGCCACCGGTAAATTCTACAACAAAGTGTTGTACACCGATTTATCGCGTTTGTACCTCGTTGCCTTATTTGTATTTATTGCCATGCTGGTGCGCAAAGCTACCCGCATGCGTCGTCAAACCGGGAGGGAAGCCTAATGAGTAGCGGAGCATTTACACTGATGTTGCTGGTGCAACTGAGTGTTACAATCATCACCGGATTCTTTTTTTGGAAGGTTCTCAAAACACCTCCCAGGCCAGAACCCGATTCGTACGACGACAACGACAGCGATCCCCGTTAAGCAGAGGAGGTAATCCATGCGGCGTTTGTGGACTACCTTCTGGCAACTGAGCAAAACCGAGCGATCGGGTTACTTGCTTTTGCTTGCGCTCATGGCGGCTTACATGGGATTGTCGTGGTGGGCGCCACAGCAGCCCGATCCACGCATTATCTTGCTTTCTCCACCGCATGCGCTTTCGCCTGATTCGGCTGACCTTGCCCAAGGCATCGCGGAAAGTAGGGATACAAGCGCCTTTTATTTCGACATCAATGAGCTCGATGAAGCAGGGCTCCGCCGCTTGGGTTTGCGTGAGCGCAGCATCGCAGGCTTGCTTCGCTTTCGTTCAAAAGGGGGGAGGGTACGCAATCTGGCCGAATTTGACAGGCTTTTTAGCTTAACAAATGCAGAAAAAGAGCGTCTGCGTCCATGGTTGCTGTTTCCTGAGAAATCGGTGTCCAAAGCGGTTGATTCTTCCATGGCAGCCGATTCGGAGCCAGCCGAAAACAAGTCCAAAGTATTTGTGCAAATGGATATCAACAGTGCCGATTCGCTGGCCCTGCTTGAGTTGCCCGGCATAGGCCCTGCTTTTGCTGGCCGTATTGTCCGTTACCGTGAGCGCCTGGGTGGTTTTGTCGGGTTGGAGCAATTGGCCGAAGTGTACGGTGTAGATTCGGCACGTTATGCCGCCTTGGCACCCTTGCTCAAAACGAACAAGGTGGTCGTGCGTAAAATCGATCCTCTGACTGCCACCGAAACTGATTTGGCCAACCACCCCTACATCGGTAAAGTGGTGGCCCGTCGATGGGTGGCCTTTCGTGAACAACGCAAGGCAAGTTTTACATGCGATGACCTTGCTTTATTGCACGGCCTTGATGCCCAGCGGCTTGAAAAGCTTCGCCCTTATTTGGCTTGCCAAGGGCTGCAATAGGCTGAGGAAACATTATTTTTGCCGCATCCAAACAAAGCTTATGGCTAAGTCTTTTAAAGGAAAACAAATTTCCAGTAATGAATTTTGAAAAAACCGAAAACCAGCAAATGATTGCCGAAATGGTCCGCAATTTCGGCGACAAGCACATCCGACCCAAAATGATGGAATGGGACGAAAGTCAGGAGTTCCCCATTGAGGTGTTCAAGGAAATGGGCAAACTTGGCCTGATGGGTGTTTTGGTGCCCGAAGAATACGGTGGATCGGGCTTCGGTTATTATGAATATGTTACTGCCATCGAAGAGCTGGCCAAAATTGATGGTTCCATCGGTTTGTCGATGGCTGCACACAACAGTTTGTGTACCGGACATATTTTGTCGTTCGGCAACGAAGAGCAGAAAAAGCGCTGGTTGCCCAAGTTGGCTTCGGCCGAGTGGATTGGTGCCTGGGGTTTAACCGAACCCAATACGGGTTCCGATGCCATGCGCATGATGACGGTAGGGGTGCAAGACGGCGATTATTGGGTAATCAACGGCGCAAAATGCTGGATTACGCACGGTAAATCGAGCAATGTAGCGGTGGTGATGGTGCGTACAGGTGAGTTGCTCGACTCGCATGGCATGACCGCATTTGTCATCGAAAAAGGAACCCCTGGCTTTACCCATGGGCGCAAGGAGAACAAATTGGGCATGCGTGCCTCTGAAACCACCGAATTGTTGTTCGAAAACTGTCGCGTGCACAAGGACAATATTTTGGGACAAGTAGGCGAAGGTTTTATCCAGGCCATGAAGATCCTCGACGGGGGGCGTATCAGTATTGCTGCTTTGTCGCTGGGTATTGCCAAAGGTGCCTTTGAAGCCTCGGTAAAGTATTCGAAAGAGCGCCAGCAGTTTGGCAAACCCATCAGCGAATTCCAGGGCATCAGTTTCAAACTGGCCGATATAGCTACCGAAATTGAAGCAGCAGAATTGCTGACTTTCCAGGCAGCATATCTCAAGAACAATGGCATGCCTGTGACCAAAGAATCAGCTTTCGCCAAATATTACGCCTCCGAAGTGGCTGTGCGTGCATCGGTGGAAGCCGTTCAGATTTTCGGTGGTTATGGGTACACCAAAGATTTTCCGGTTGAAAAATTTTACCGCGATTCAAAGCTCTGCACCATTGGTGAGGGTACCAGCGAAATTCAGAAATTGGTAATTGCACGACAATTGCTGAAGTGATTGTTTTTCTAAATGCTTTTACTACCTTTGCACTTCTCTATAAAAAATAGTCATGATCAAAATTGAGGTTAAAGAGAACGAGTCAATCGACAAAGCGCTCAAGCGTTTCAAGAAGAAGTACGAAAAGACAGGCGTGCTGAAAGAGTTGCGCGCGCGTCAGGCGTTCGAAAAGCCGTCGGTTGTAGGCCGTCAGGCAAAGCTGAAGGCGGTTTACCGTCAGCAGATGAACCAAGCCGAAGGTATCTAATCGTTTCGTAGCTTCGTACCTGTACGTTTACCGGTACGCATGCATCCATACGAATCTTTTTTAAGCTACCTGCGCTACGAAAAGCGCGCATCTGCCCATACCCTCAGAGCTTACAGTTCTGATTTGGAGCAATGTGCTGCTTACCTGGCCGATACCTATCATACACAAACCATCCACGAAGCAACAGCACCGCAGTTGCGCTCGTGGATGGTTTTTTTATTGGAAGGAGGCAACGAGGCCAGTACTTTGAACCGCAAGATTTCTACCCTCAAGGCCTACTTCAAACATTTGCGCAGGATGGGTGTGGTGCAACACGATCCCACCCAACGCCTCACCCGACCCAAACCTTCGAAACGACTGCCCATGGTGGTGGCCGAAAAGCAAATGGATGAGTTGCTCGACAACCTGCCTTTTGCCGACACCTATGAAGGCCATCGCAACAAAACCATTCTCGAATTATTTTACGGCTCAGGCATCCGATTGGCCGAACTTATTGGTCTCAAAACCACCGACATTGACCTCCGAAATGCCACTATCCGCGTAATGGGCAAAAGAAATAAGGAGAGAATTATACCCATGGGTCCATTGCTTTGCAGGCAAATCGATGTATATTTACTACAACGAAACACCACCTTCGGGGACAGTGCTGAAAGGACCCTGTTCCTGACCCAAAAAGGGCTGCCCATGTATCCAAAGCTGGTATATGATCTTGTTCACCACTACCTATCGCAGGTAACCACACTCGAGCAACGTAGTCCGCACATTCTTCGCCACACCTTCGCAACGCACTTGCTCAATCAAGGTGCCGACCTTAACGCCGTGAAGGAGTTGCTTGGCCACAGCAGCTTGGCTGCTACCCAAGTGTATACGCACAACTCCATCGAAAAATTGAAAGAAGTATATCGCAAAACTCATCCCAAAGCTTAAACCAGGAGGACTCCATGGACATCAACATCCAAAGCATCCATTTCGATGCCGACATCAAGCTCATCGACTTCATCAAGAAGAAACTAAACAAACTCGAAACCTTTAATAACAAGGTCATCAATACCGACGTATTTCTGAAGCTTGAAAATGCTGAGGACAACGCCAACAAAATCACGGAAATCAAAATGCACTTGCCGGGTAAAACCTTATTCGCAAAAGAGCAGTGCAAAACCTTTGAAGAAGCCACTGATTTATCAGTAGAATCGCTTCGCCGTCAACTACGCAAACTCAAAAACTAAAATATTAAGGCAAAATTTTGGAGACAGCATTTTGCTTAATCCAATTTATTAGTACATTTGCATTCCTTTTTGGCGGGTACCCCTTCCGGGGCCGTTAAAAAGGAATGTTCTTTTATATACAAGCCTCCTTAGCTCAGCTGGTAGAGCAACTGATTTGTAATCAGTAGGTCGCTGGTTCGATTCCGGCAGGAGGCTCATTGGGGAGATACCAGAGTGGCCAAATGGGACCGACTGTAACTCGGTTGAGAGATCTTCGAAGGTTCGAATCCTTCTCTCCCCACACCAACTCCTTCGGGAGCATTGCGGGAGTAGCTCAGTTGGTAGAGCGACAGCCTTCCAAGCTGTAGGTCGCGGGTTCGAACCTCGTCTCCCGCTCATCAATAAAGGAATGAAAGACGTTCATTCCCACATCTTAGTGCCGTTGTAGCTCAGTGGTAGAGCACTTCCTTGGTAAGGAAGAGGTCGACAGTTC
>CAZNWC010000026.1:0-7224 GCA_964577055.1 uncultured Chitinophaga sp.
ACATTGTGGCAGGCTACCGCACTGCCGTAGGAAAAGCAACCAAGGGTGGATTCCGATTCACCCGCCCCGACGACCTGGCTGCCGACGTCATCAAACACCTCGTTGCCAGCATCCCACAACTTGACCCCTCGCGGGTCGACGACCTCATCGTAGGCAACGCTGTGCCCGAGGCAGAGCAAGGCATGCAAATGGGCCGTATTATCTCTCTCCTTTCCTTGCCCATCAATGTACCAGGAATGGTTATCAACCGCTACTGTGGTTCAGGCTTGGAGGCGATTGCCATCGCTTCTACCCGCATACACGCGGGCATGGCCGATTGTATCATTGCCGGAGGTACCGAATCAATGAGTTTGGTGCCGGTGATGGGTTGGAAAACAGCTCTCAACTACAAAATCGCTTCAACGCATGGCGATTACTACACCAGCATGGGCCTCACTGCCGAGCAAGTAGCTGGCAAGTACGGTATTGGTCGCGAAGAACAAGATCTATTCGCCTATAACTCACACCAAAAAGCCATTGCCGCTATCGAATCAGGCAAGTTCAAGGATGAAATCGTGCCTGTGACGGTACAAGAGGTGTATGTAGACGAAAAAATGAAGAAGCGCACCCGTGAATTCGTGGTTGATACCGACGAAGGACCACGCAAAGACACCAACATCGCAGCATTGTCGAAGCTGAAGCCAGTATTTGCCGCTGGTGGAAGTGTTACTGCCGGTAACTCCTCACAAACTTCTGACGGTGCCTCCTTTGTAATGGTGATGTCGGAGAAAATGGTAAACGAGTTAGGTCTCAAGCCCATCGCACGTATGGTAAGCTATGCTACCCAAGGTGTTGATCCGCGCTACATGGGCATTGGTCCGGTTGCAGCCATTCCATTGGCCTTGAAAAAAGCCGGATTAAAGCAAGCTGACATCGACCAAATTGAACTGAACGAAGCTTTTGCAGCACAGTCACTTGCTGTAATCAAGGAACTTGAACTCGATCCCGACCGAATCAACCTCAACGGTGGTGCCATTGCATTGGGCCACCCATTGGGCTGTTCAGGCGCGAAATTATCGGTGCAACTCTTCAACGAAATGCGCCGCCGCAATCATAAATACGGCATGGTAAGCGCCTGTGTAGGCGGTGGCCAAGGCGTAGCAGGTATTTACGAATTATTATAAAAGCACTTCATATGGAAACCAGCACAAAAAAATCATTGCGCGGCGGCGAGTTCCTGGTAAAGGACAGTCAGGCTGCCGACATCTTCATCCGTGAAGACTTTACAGAAGAACAACTCATGATGTTTGAGGCCACCAAGGAATTCATGAAGGCCGAAGTACTGCCGCATTTGCAGCGTTTTGAAAAAGGCGATTATGCCTTGGTTGCCGAGCTCATGAAAAAAGCCGGCGAAATGGGCTTGCTCGGCGTAAGTGTGCCCGAGCAATACGGCGGTATGGGCATGGGTTTCAACACGTCGATGTTGATTTGCGAAGAAATCAGCAGCATGACCGGCTCTTTGGCGACTGCTTTTGGTGCGCATACAGGTATTGGCACCCTACCCATTCAGTATTACGGCAGCGATGCCATCCGTGAAAAATACTTGAGCAAGGTAGCTAGCGGCGAATGGATTGCTTGCTACAACCTTACCGAACCAGATGCAGGTTCAGACGCTAATTCAGGCAAAACCAAAGCGGTTCTTACCCCAGATGGAAAGCACTATGAAATCACCGGCCAAAAAATCTGGATTTCAAATGCCGGATTCGCAGATGTTTTCATCGTTTTTGCCCGCATTGAAGCCGATAAAAACATCACCGGTTTTGTGTTCCACAAAGACGAAGTAACAGGCTTGAGCTTGAACGAAGAAGAGCACAAATTGGGCTTGAAGTCCTCATCCACCCGTCAAGTTTTCTACGACAAGGTGAAAGTACCTGTAGAAAACATGTTGGGTGAACGTGGCGGTGGATTCAAAATCGCCGTGAATGTGCTCAACGCTGGCCGCATTAAATTAGGAGCTGCAGTTGTAGGCGCTGCTTTCAAAGTAATTGGCTTTGCGGTACAATACGCCAATGAGCGCAAACAGTTCGGCCAAACCATCGGAAGCTTTGGGGCCATTCAGCACAAATTGGCAGATATGGCCACTTTGGCTTATGTGTCAGATGCTGCTTTGTACCGTGCTGGCCAAGACATTGAAAGCAACCAACAGCGCCTCAAAGACAAAGGCCTAAGCGACGCCGAAGCAAAACTCAAGGGTATTGAAGAATATGCGGCAGAATGTGCCATCATCAAGGTACTTTGCTCTGAAGCCATGGCCTTTATAGCCGATGAAGGTGTGCAGATTTACGGCGGTATGGGCTATTCGGCCGATGCCCCCATGGAAGCCGCATACCGAGATGCGCGAATTAGCCGCATTTACGAAGGCACCAACGAAATCAACCGCATGTTAACGGTAGATATGTTGCTCCGCAAAGCCCTCAAAGGCGAGCTCGACCTCATTGGCCCAGCCATGAAGGTTGCCCAAGAACTCATGGAAATCCCGGATTTTGGTGCTGAGGAAGATGAAAGTTACTTGGCTCCTGCCAAAAAGGTACTTAAAGGCTTGAAAAAAGCAACGCTCATGGTAGCGGGTGCAGCCGTTCAAAAATTCCAAACCAAGTTGGCAGAAGAGCAGGAAATTCTGATGAGTTTGGCCGACATGGCCATTCAAGTGTATGCCTTGGAATCGGCTATCCTCAAAACCGAAAAACTAGCAGGTCGTATGGGAGAAGCTGCATGTACTGAGCGGTATGCAATGACCATCAACTTCATGCACCAGGCTGCCGACAAGTGCAATAGAGCCGGTAAAGAGGCCATTTATGCCTTTGCAGAGGGCGATGAACAACGCATGATGTTGTTGGGCTTGAAGCGTTTTACCAAAGTGCAACCCGAAAACCTGAAAGCAATCCGTCGCAGCATTGCAGCCAAACTGCTCGAAGAAAATCGTTATCCATTTGCTTAATTGTTTGGCTAACTCCAATGCGCAAAGAGCCTCGAAAGAGGCTCTTTGCTTTTTCAGTACCTGCTGCTTTCATCCTACAACTGCCCATCAAAACAGCTGTGTCTACCTTCAAAAAATGCGAATAATTCCTGGAATTCTCGAATATCAACCTATTGGGCTTACCAATCACCCAAATTGGTGGTGATACTAAAATTGTGAGAAGCACCTGCCAAAGTAAGTGCGCCACTTCCGTAATCAAAACGAAAACGTTTCACCTGTATCCCAAAACCCCAAGCAAAACCACTGGCACCAAAACGGGTTGGAATCAGTAGTTCACGTCTTCGTTGGTGATTGTAGCCAAATCGCAAATGAAAATTTTTCGAAAGCAATAACTCTCCATTGAGCACAAGGTGGCGAAAAAATTCATCCACATAAGGATTTCCCTGTTCAACAGCTTCCTCCCCTTCATTGAGCAGCACTTGACGCCTGTAATAAATATCTGATGGGTCGTTGTAGCGCAAGTTCCAATTGTGTAAGCTGTGAAATACTACTCCCCAACGGAATGGCACATATTTCAGTTTATTGGTAAACGCCAATTGAACATCCAAAGGCAATGCGCCCCCACTTCCCTCTGGATAATGACTGCTCAACACAGCACCAAAATTACGAATCAATAAGGCAGCTGTAATCCGATTGGCAGTGTCAACATACATGCCTGACATATCTATTGCCAAGCCATGCGACCGATATGATTCGAGGAAAGACCCTATGTATTTGAGCTGCACACCTGTCCGGAAATAGCGGTTAAATGCTTTACCCCATCCGGCTTGCAGCGCAATTTCATTTGCATTAAAAGTTCCTGTCACATTTCCAGCAGGATCTGTCTGATCAAATTGGCCATAGTTGACATAAGATGCCGAAAACCCTAAAGTCCCACGTTTCTCATCGAGGTGGTAGGCATAATTGGCTTGACCAAATCCGATATCGCTCACATAGTTAACTGCCGAAAACCCTAGCCTTTGGTGCAGATCGGCACCCAATAATGCCGGGTTATAGGCCGCCAGATTTACATCACCGTCGAGCGTAGCAGTTGCCAATCCTCCCAAAGCCGTAATGCGTGCAGGAGGGGTTAAGCGCAAAAAATTGTATACAGAAATTCCACCAGCTTGTGCAAACCCGGTCAAAGGGCCGAAAGTCAAGAGTACAAAAATGAACTGAAATACTTTTTGCATCATCAAGGAGCAGTAATCACGATGGGTGGAGTGGTAATGGTATTGCTAAAACGGTTCGCCCTGTCGCGGATTTGAATTTCATACCGCACCGTATCGGTCACCAAGCCTGGTCGACGAAATAAATTCTGCATTTTTAATTCAACCGTTCCTGAAATTTGCTTGCTCTGTCCAGGAGGAGTAACATAGGGCATGCGGTAAGGAAATGTAACATCTCCAATGGCAGGTGCACCAGTGCGTTTATCAATTACGGTAATATCGTTGGTGGTATCGCCCTCTTCAAGTCCAAGATCACCGTCGCCGTCGGTAAAGCTGAAAACCAACAATACTGTGTCGATATTTTCACGGGCAATGCGAGGTTCTATCGACTCAAAGACGATAGCCGGTACCTCATCGAACAAACGAATGGGTTGGCAGCTGATCGCAAACAGCAATAGGAAAGATCCAGCCAAAGTGACTAAGCGCATATACAAAAATACGCACCAATAACGTAAGTTGGCGACCAAAGTTGTGCTGGTGCGCTAACTTTGCCGCATGTTGCAAACTTGGTCACCAGATGCTGCCATCCAGGCGAGCGCCTTCCATGAGCGTTTTGCCCAACTGCATTGGGACGATAGCGCTGCAATTGAGTCGTTTACAATGGACTTATTTCGGTGGCAAGCCCAAAATGTGCCGGTTTATGCGGCTTACCTTGGAGCTTTACGCATCAAGCCCGAAAACATCCAACGTCCGGTTGAAATTCCTGGCCTTCCCTTGTCGTGCTTCAAGACCCATCAGGTGCAGTCATGGGATTTCGCAGCAGCCACTACTTTTACGAGCAGTTCAACAACGGGACAAATCCCATCCAAACATGCACTTCCTTCGCTCGCATTTTATGAAAATCACAGTCTGAGCTTGTTTGAATCAGTATATGGCGCGGTTACCGATTGGGTGATACTGGCACTATTGCCAAGTTATCTTGAGCGTGGGGGTTCTAGTTTGGTGTACATGGTCGATTTCCTTATCCGCAAAGGCGGTCAAGCCGAAAGCGGATTTTTCATGCATGATTTTGACGCACTGGCCAAGTCCTACGCCAAAGCCAAAGCGGCTGGCAAAAAGGTATTGGTGCTTGGCGTAAGCTATGCCCTGCTTGATCTATCCTTTTCGAGCACACCCCTGCTTTTGCAATCGGATGATGCATTGATGGAAACGGGTGGCATGAAAGGAAGACGTCGAGAAATGATCAGGGAAGAACTGCACAACATCTTCAGGGAACAATTTGGGGTAGATCAAGTGCATAGTGAATATGGGATGACTGAACTGTTGTCACAAGCATACGCTACTTCAACAGGTTTGTATGTCCCACCTCGCTGCATGATAGTATACGTTCGCGATGTGAATGATCCATTTTCTGTGTTGCCATCGGGCAAAGCGGGCGGAATAAACCTGATAGACCTGGCCAATATCGACAGTTGTTCCTTTTTGCAAACCCAAGATTTAGGGCGCATGCATGCGAATGGCCAATTCGAAATAATAGGCCGATTTGATCACAGTGATGTGCGCGGCTGTAACCTCATGGCCGGTTAAGTCGAAAAAAACAGCATAAGAATGCACTGTTTTTTTTGTTCAAATGCATTGTAGTAGGTAGTTTTAGCGCCTCAATCACCGCTATGAAAAAACTACTTTCCCTGATGATACTGGCAACACTCGCTGTGGCTTGCGGCAGTAAAGACGATAAAAAACAAGAAGGGGCAGAAACTTTGCCACCACCACCCAAAGACCAATTGGTTATTTATGAAGTATTTGTTAGGAATTTCAGTCCCGAAGGCTCATTTCGTGGTGTAATTGCTGGTCTCGACAGTCTCAAATCGTTAGGGGTAAATACCCTGTGGCTCATGCCTATTCATCCTGTTGGGGTAAAGAACCGCAAGGGTGAATATGGATCGCCTTATTCAATTCGCGATTTCTATGACGTAAATCCTGAATTCGGAACAAAAGAAGATTTCAAAGCGCTTGTGGATGCCGTACACGCCAAAGGAATGTATATCATCATCGATTTGGTCGCCAATCACAGCGCATTCGACAATGCGTGGATAGAACAGCATCCTGATTGGTACACGCGTAACGACTCTGGACAAATAGTACCTCCTGTTGCAGATTGGTCTGACGTTGCCGACTTGAATTACGACAATCCGGAAGTGCCAGAAGAAATGACAAAAGTCATGGAATATTGGGTCAAGGAATTCGACATTGATGGTTACCGCTGCGACGTAGCTGAAATGGTTCCCACTCCTTTTTGGGCTGCTTCCATCAAACGTATTCAAGCCATTAAGCCTGTGATCATGTTGGCTGAAGGTGCCAAGCCCGAATTGTATGAAGCTGGCTTTGACTTCACCTATGGTTGGGAAGTGTACCACCAATTGAAAAAGATATTCAATGGAGAATCGGCCACCAGTTTTGCAATGGTTGCTCAATCTGAAACGGCAAAAGTAATTGCTGGCGGACGTTTGATGCGCTTTATCACCAACCACGACGAAACTTCGTGGGACGACGTTCCCGTGAATTTGTTCAAGAGCAGAGAAGGCTCATTGGCAGCCTTCGCCGCAAGCATATTTCTTCCAAGTATTCCTTTGATTTACAACGGGCAAGAAGTGGGGCATCCCGAAAAAATGAATCTCTTCGAGAAAAATGAGATTAGCTGGACGGCCAACGCCTACATGCGCGACGCTTACAAGCAAATGCTTTCGGTTTATCACAATGAAGCTGTTTTGCGCGGCAATGAAATCACCTACCTCGATAGCACTTCAACCGACGTAATCATGTACCAACGTGGAACGGGAGACCAGTCTTTATTCATTTTGGTGAATGTGCGGGGAGAATTGAGCAAAGTAAGTCTTCCTGCTTCGCTTCAAGGAAAAACAATGCTAAACTTACTGACTGGCAAAACAGTGATGCTGCAGCAAGAATTAAACATCATTGACTATGGGGTGTATGTGCTGAAGCCGGCAGCCCTCAGTTAAATTTCTCATCATGCGCAAACGACTCGACCCAGCCAATCAG
>CAZNWC010000027.1:0-3835 GCA_964577055.1 uncultured Chitinophaga sp.
TACCTAGCCCCGGTTATCGCAAGATGATCGGGGCTTTTTGGTTTTTGACGGACGACCGTGGACGAACGACAAAAATGGTCTGCGCAATGCTGCGAAGTCTGCGGGAAATATTGGAAAAGGTGTGTTAAGCGCGGTGGAGTACCAGGCCGCTTAAAATCTTGGGCTCGAAACTGGTCGATTTGGGAGGCATTACCTTGCCTTCGTCTGCCACTTTGAAAATGACTTCGGCCAAGGGCGCCCTGCACACAAAAATCATGGCCGTATTGGGCTGTTGCAATAAGGCTTTGAACTGTTCCAGCGGAATACTCATCGGCCCAAATTCAATACGAGGGTCCGATTTGGGGTCGTTGATATGCAAGAGCGGCCCAATGATTTCGTGTTGCAGAATACTCACATCTAAATCAGTCAATACATCGCCCCGCAGATGCGGATGTTTGGGAATGAGTAACCAACTTGCCTCCTGGGTGCTCATCAGGAAATGTTGTGCGGGCAAGTATTGGTAATACATCTGATCGAGTGAACAAGGTTTGATATGGTAGTTTTCCCGGAGGGCATCCAATACATCCCACAAGGGAATAGGACCTTGATCGTTTAATATGCGGCGGTAAAATGGAAAGATGGTAAGGTTATTGGCCGAAATCAAAATGCTGAGCATCGGCCCATGTCCACCGTGTTTTTCGGCATACATTTCTGAGATGGCGGCGCGGTGGTGACCATCGGCAATGTAAAAGGCTTCTTTTTGCTCCAAATGCTGCTGGATCAAGGCAATATCGCTGGCTTCATCAATACGCCACAAACTGTGGTCGGTTGCCACGCCACTGTGTGCATGTAACAAGGCAGGTTTTTGTTTGATTCTAAAAATCAAATCGTCAATAGCCCGAACAGGCTCATAGGTAAGAAAAACCGGCGTGGTAAAAAGTCCGGTGGTTTCAACCAGTCTATACAACTGCTTTACACGATCGGTGCGGGTATGCTCGTGTTTTTTGATGCGAATGCCCAACAAATCGGCGGCTTCACACAAGCCAATGATTCCCGTTTGCTCAACGCCTTTATAGCGTGTGAAATAGAGGTAATAACAGGCTACAGCGTCTTGTTTGTACAATTCATCGCGTAGAAAGCGATCGAAATGCTGAAAGGCTTGTTGGCAGGCCACCTCCATTTGCCTTTCAGGCAGTTCGGGATTGGCAGCTGCCATCACCTGGTGAAACGACAAGGGATTTTCACCTGTTACAATGGCTTGGTTGGCCTCGTCCCACCGCTTGTTGGGTGGGAGGATCACGTTTTGAACGTGAGTTGTAGCGGGTAAAAATCCCTTGAATGGCTTAAAAGCCGGCATGCGCTTATTTAAAAGTGTCGATGATGCGGTTGGCCATTTCAATGCCGATGCGCTCCTGGGCTTCGTCGGTGGAGGCGCCAATGTGCGGACTCACCGAAACCTTAGGATGGTTCAACAAACGGCTGTCGGGCTTGGGTTCGTTGGCAAACACATCGAGACCAGCAAAACGCAAATGGCCATTGTCGAGCGCTGCCAACAGGGCTTCTTCTTCAATGATGCCACCACGTGAGCAGTTGATGATGCCAGCGCCCTTTTTCATCAAACCGATATTTTCGGATGTGATGAGTGGCTTGTCTAAACCAGGTGTGTGAATGCTCACAAAATCGCTGCCACCGAGTACCTCGTTGAGACTACCCACCTTTACGCCATGCATTTTTTCGATCTTATTGGCCATTTCGGTGGTGCTGTACAATACGTCGAACACCATCACCTGCATGCCTACACCTTTGGCAATACGACCAACCTCCTGGCCAATGCGGCCGTAGCCTACAATACCGATGGTTTTGCCAAACAGCTCAATGCCACCAGCATAGTCTTTCTTGAGGTTGTTGAACTCACTTACGCCACGCGCAGGCATTTCGCGGTTCGATACGTGCACAAAGCGGCAAAGGCTAAACAAATGCGCAAATACCAATTCGGCCACCGAAATGCTCGAGGCAGCCGGGGTGTTGATGACGGCCATGCCTTGGGCACGGGCGTACTCCACATCAATATTGTCCATGCCTACGCCGGCACGACCAATGAATTTCAAATGTGGACAAGCGTCAATCACATCGCGGCGCACCTTGGTGGCACTCCGAACAATGATGCCGTCGAAATTTTTAAGACCGGTGGCCAGTTCCTCCTGAGCGATTTTGGCAGTTGATACGGTGTGGCCCGCTGCTTCGAGCAGTGCTTTGCCGGCAGCGTCGATGCCGTCGTTGGCAAGTATTTTCATGAATTATCCGTTGGTTTTTTCGAAATGCTGCATCACGTCTACCAATACCTGCACGCTTTCAATGGGCATGGCATTGTACATGCTGGCGCGGAAACCGCCCACCGAGCGGTGGCCTTTGAGTCCGCTGATGTTGGCTTCTTTCAGCAATTTGTTGAAGGCTTCTTCCTGGCTGTCGTCGTGGAGGACGAAGGTGGCGTTCATCAACGAACGATCTTCTACCGCACAAGTGCCTTTGAACAAGCCGTTGCGGTCGATTTCGTTGTACAACAAGGCAGCCTTGGCTTCATTGCGCTGTGCTGCACCTTCCAAACCACCATTTTTCTCTACCCATTGCATGGTGAGCATGCTGGCGTAAACCGGAAAAACAGGAGGGGTGTTGTACATGCTTTCGCCTTCGATGTGCACCTGGTAATCGAGCATGCTGGGAATGGTACGACCGGTTTTGCCCAACAATTCTTTCTTTACTACCACCAGGGTGGCACCCGCAGGACCCATGTTCTTTTGGGCACCGGCGTAAATCACCCCAAATTTGCTGGCGTCGATGGGTTTGCTGAACATGTCAGACGACATATCGCACACCATGGGTACCGGCGAATTGGGGAACGACTTCATTTGCGTTCCGTAAATGGTATTGTTGGAGGTGCAGTGGAAATAATCGGCATCGGCCGGAATGTCGTACTGCTTGGGAATATGAGTAAAATTATCGGCCTCTGAGCTGGCAACCACCGTTACTTTGCCCAGCATTTTGGCTTCTTTGATGGCCTTTTTCGCCCAAACACCGGTGTTCAGGTAGGCGGCATGACCCGTTGTGGTCAATAAATTGAAGGGCACCATGGCAAACTGCAGGCTGGCACCACCACCCAAGAAAAACACTTCATAACTGTCGTCGAGTTGGAGCAGGCGACGCACCACATTGCGGGCTTCGTCCATCACCGCCACGAAATCTTTGCCGCGGTGTGATACTTCAATGAGACTCAAACCACTGTTGTTGAAATTCAACACAGCAGCAGCGGCTTGTTCGATGACTTCGCGGGGGAGAATGCCCGGTCCCGCGCTGAAATTATGAGGTTGATTCATGGCGATTTTTGCTTGCCAACAAAGTTAGAGATAAAAGCGGCAAGCGGAAGTTTTCGCTAAAAAATGCAGCGGCCACAAATTTAACCGCAGAGGCGCGGAGGAGAATTATAAGCATGGCATATCCAATTCCTGTCAATTCAGCCAGTGCCTCGCTCCGGCTTTTTCTAGTAGTGCAGGCCCTCGCTGCATGCAGGCCGCGCACTTCGGCTACGCTCAGTGACCGGCGGAGGCTTTTGCCGATGCGTGCTGCGCACTTTCGGCGGAGATCGCAGAGATGGTGCCTACGGCTTTGCTCCTTCAGCGGCCACAAATTTAACCGCAGAGGTGTGGAGGAGCGTTATAATCATGGCATATCCAGTTCATGTCAATTCTGCCGATGCTTCGCTCCGGCTTTTTCTATCAGTGCAGGCCTTCGCTGCATGCAGGCCGCGTACCGACGACGCTGTCGGCATCTAAAGAAGAGCGCAGAGATTTACCCTGCAGCA
>CAZNWC010000027.1:3935-6003 GCA_964577055.1 uncultured Chitinophaga sp.
GTACCGACGACGCTGTCGGCATCTAAAGAAGAGCGCAGAGATTTACCCTGCAGCAGATTTACGTTGATTGGATTATCTGCTCATCCGCATGCTTGTGAATAAAGCTGCAGGCCTCGTCTCTGTGGCCTTCGCTCAAGCTGCGAAGCAGTGCGGACCAAACGCCTCCGCTGCCTCGCGCTTTGAGGTCAGCCTTTTCTTGCACTGACCGGGAATTCCATTTCTGGTTGCAGATGCTATTTATGCTGCACTTTTGCTTTCACTACGCCATTAATCTCTCTCTGCGCCTCCGCGGTTATTTTAAAAGCTGAAGCTGCTGTCATGCGGAAACCAGATTGGATTGAAAAGAAAGCCGCTACAAAATCACGCCCAGCGACAAAATGTTCGAAAACAAGGTCTGGCTACGGTCGCCCACATTGGTGATGGCGTAGTCGATGTGAAACTGCTTAAACTTGAGGCCGATGCCCAGGTTCGGATGGAGGGTAGTGACAACGCGGTCGTCGAAATCGGGTGTGCGTTGCAAGTTGTTGATGCCCATCCGCAAAAAGACCAGCTGGGCATAACCCAATTCGGCGCCCAAACGCGGATCAACGCTGAATCGGCCCAGATTGATCAGGTTGTTGCGTCGACCGTCGGTGGTGAGGTCCAGGCCAGCTTCGGGCCGCAAGCTCCAGTTCTTTTTAAAATCAAAGGTATAACCCAAACCGGCACTCAAGCGGGGCAGGGTGATCTCCAAGCTACCTTCGGGCAAGGCATTGCCGGTTGCGGCAAATACATCGGCAAATTCGGCCGTATTGAAGCTCCAGGCATTGAAGGTGGTGGTAATGTCGCGCAGCATGATGCCCAGCTGCAGTTTGTTCCAGCTGCGTTGCGCGCCTACATCTACCCCAAAACCCCAGGCATCGGCAAAGGGACCAATCACCCGGCGGATGATTTTGGCATTGGCACCCACTTTCCAGTCGTTTTTAAGGGCGTGGGCATAGCTGAAGGTGAGGGCATAATCGGCTGCCGAAAAAAGCGAGATGTTGTTGTAGTTGATGCTGCCGTTGGCGTCGAACAGGCGGAGGGTGTTTGGAATGTTGTCGATGCCTAGGCGGATGAACGACAGTCCCACCGCATTGCGCTCATCGAGCTGGTAGGTAAAGGCCCCAAAATCGTAATTGGCAATGCCACCGAAATATTCGGCATGCATGAGGGTTCCGGCCATGCGCTGTTCGTTTTGCAAGATGCCGGCCGGATTCCAATACACAGCCGTAGCATCGCCCACGCCGGCAAAAACGGCTCCTCCCAGGGCCATGTTGCGGGCACCCACCCCAATGGCCATGAACTCATTGCTGTACTTAGGAGCCTGGGCCGAAAGCCGGGCCGAGCACATCAAAAACAAAAGGAGGAAAGTGATTTTTGTTTGCAAGCGCATCACGGAAGCAATATTACCGCATCATAACCAAATTTGCGGCGAAAAATTGCGGCAAACGAATTTTATTTCCATTTCAGGGCATTTGCTCAAAAGCCACATGTTTATTTCTTTGCGAATTTCTTTAGATGCCGACAGCATCGTCGGTACCAGCGAAATCGCTTCAGCTGTGCAGTAAAAATGCTCCGCTGGCCTCTGAGGCTCCCGAATGGCAGCGCCCCGCTGCGCAATGTCATTAAGTAAAGTCTTTATCGGCCATCATTAACCTTCACTAACTGCATTTCGGAGTGCGACCCCTTCAGGGTCGATTTGATTTCGGTAAATCGTCATGCTATACACATGGCACCCCCTCGGGGTGCTCTATTATGCGTCAAACCACAAATTCAATCACAAAACATGCATAATCGCGGTATAATGACGGCTCAATATGACCCCGAGGGGGTCAAATGTATATAGAAATTCGGCATACAAAAGCTTTCCGACCCCGAGGGGGTCGCACCAAACGAATCATTGATTTGACCGTCATTTTGGTCTACACACCCTGAACTTAATGACATAGCCCACTGCAGCTGTTCAAAGAAAAAAAATGCGCTTTTCGAGCCGATGGTGCATGGGGTTTGGCCCGAAGCTGTTGGTTAGCAGTGTCTGCTCTCTGCG
>CAZNWC010000028.1:0-5592 GCA_964577055.1 uncultured Chitinophaga sp.
ACGATACTGAACTGCCAGCTAATGTTGTTCCAGCTATTTACCAGGGATCTCAAGCTTACGTTTTAATTACCGACCAGAACGAAACAGAAACAACGAATAACGATTGCACAATTCGACAGAACGCAACTTTCCAAATAAGCATAGTAACAAAGTTTCCACAAGGCAACGGAGGCAAGAAATTATCTGAGAATATTTCAAATGCTATTCAGCAAAAAATGACTTTGCAATATTTAACCTTACCAATCGACTTGCAAGCAATTAACATTCGAAAAAACTTTTCTAGAGTTCAAATCGAGCAAGGAACTAGTCAAATAGCTTACCAAAAAATATTATCCTATAACTTAGATATTTTCTTCGTGTCTTGATAATTAAAATTTTATGTATATTTGTTAAAACGAATAAGCAATGGCAACATATCAATTAGGCAACTTCTTTACATTCGAGTGGAATTCTCTTCCAGTCGTTTGCAAAACTTCCGCTTCTGTTTCTATTTCAAATGAATCCGTAACAGTTAGAAACGATTGCACGGGCGATTATGGAGTAAGACTTGAAGGTGGAGACAAATCAGGATCTTTCTCTTTCTCTGGAGACCTAGATTTTGCATCTACTGGAGTATCTAACCTTTCAGCTTTTGACTTGATGGAAGACATCGGTAAAGTATTTGAATTGGTTTTTGGAGGCACTGAATCAGGTGACAAAATCATTACTGTGGACGCTCAGTTAAACTCTGTTGAGATTACAGCTGAAAGAAACTCTCAAGTTTCATTCTCTGGTACTTTCGACTTTGCTGGAGCACCAGTTATCAGCGTAATACCAACCTAAACAAAATATATGGCTAAGTACCATTCAGCTCCCTATAAAGAGGGAGAGATTTTCTTTTACCCAAATTTGGGCGCTTTGGCGAACTTTGAGGATTTTACAGGACAAGGAATTGCAGATGCTTTTAGCGGAAAAACAATTCCTAAATTAGATGATATTTATGGTTTATTACATGAATGTCACAAAGTAGCTTGCTTGCGTAAATCAACAAATCCAGTAGGACTAGACGAATTAAAAGTCTGGGTTGAGGGTAAAGATGTAATGAAATTATTTTCTGAAATCCTAGCTGATTTATTACTTGAGCTTGGACTTGGAGAAACTCAAGAAAAAAAAACATAAGTGAAGACGAGAGCGAATATTATTCCGCTCGCGAAAATTTAATGCTGCTCGTAGGTAGGACAAAAATCCCTTATGAGCAGCTTTTCTGTTTAAGTAGGAAAGAGTTAAAGGCATTGGTTAAAGGCCATGAGATAGATCAAAAGGATATGATAGAAAGCATGAGAGTTCATGCTATTATTGGACTTCAACCTCATTTAAAGAAAGGTGCTAATATTTCACCAAATAAAATTTGGCCTTTGCCTTGGGATAATATAGTAAAACCATTAGAGTCAACTCCTCAAGACTTTGCTAAAGCAAAGAAATTGTTGGAAATTGCAAGTAAACTAGAAAGAAATGGCAAATCCAAGAATAGAGGTTGAAATTGGAGCAATAATTGATGGCCTTAAAAAAGGCATTGTTGAATCAATTGGAATTATTGGAGCTTTAGAAAAGGAAGCTGTAGATTTAGATAAGAAATTAAAAGCTGCAACTACAGTTCCTGAAATTGCTAATTTGAATGCAAAACTCGCTCAAACTAAATCTGCAATATCTCAATTAAAAAGCACTGGAATTGAACCATTGACTAAAGCTACTAGTCAATTTAATGTTGTAGGATTAGATTTTGCTAGAGTAATTCAAGATGCTCCTTTTGGAATTATTGGTGTTGGCAACAACATTCAACAATTGGCTCAATCATTTTCTACTTTAGGTAAAGCTGGAGATTCATTAAGTTCAAAATTTAAATTAGCATTAGGTCAAATTTTTAGTTCTTCAAATGCTTTAATTCTAGGTGTTTCAATTCTTACTACTGCACTTACTTATCTCACTCAAAAAGGATTTTTTGATTCAGAGAAAGGTGCTAAATCATTAACAGATAGGTTAAAAGAATATGAGGAAACATTAGGTTCTGTTGCAAGAGCAACTTTAAAAGGGATTCAAAATAGTGAAGGAGAATTACAAAAATTTAAAGCTTTAACTGCACAAGCTCAAAATTTAAATGTTTCAGATAAAAACAGACTCGCAGCTGTTAACGAATTACAAAAACAATATCCTGAATATTTAGGCAACTTAACTAAAGAACAAATATTAACTGGTCAAGTTGGTGATTCTTATGACATTTTAACGAAGCAAATCATTGCTAATGCAAAAGCGAAAGCATTTTCAGATGAAATTACCAAAAATAGCTCAGATCTTAGAACTCTTGAAAAAGAACAAAATGAAACTGCAAATCAAATTTTATCTAAAAGGATTGAATTACAAAATGCTCAAGCAAGAAGTAATGAATCTGGATTAAAGGTTTCTGGTCAATTAGCTGCTACTGATTTTACTGTATTGAATATAACAGGAGAATTAAATGATTTAATACAAAAGCAAACTAAATCAATTTCAGAAGCTAATAAAATTAAACAATCAAATCTTGAACTTGATGGATTAATTAATCAAGAATTACAAAACGGAGCTGTATTTACTAATAAAAATACAGATGCTAGGAATCAAAATACAAAAGCTTTAGATGAATGGAAAAAAAAGGCAGAAGAAATTCAAAAAGTATTAGATACAGAAGCATTTCTAGAATCAAGAGAAATAAAATTTGATTTAAATGTTGAAAAATTTACTAAACAAATACAAGATGCTTTTGCTCCAGAAAAAGAGATAAAAGTTAAAATAAAAACTGATGTTGTATTAGATGAAGATATTCCAGATGAATTGCCATTCATAGATCGATTACTAGAACGTTTAAATCCAAAAAAATTTACCGAACTTGAGGAAAGGACTGCTCAATTTGCAACTACCATGCTTGGCATTTTAGATAATGGTTTAGCAAATGCATTTGTTGATTTAGGCCAATCAATTGGCGAAGCTTTGGCAACTGGAGGAAATGTACTTTCTGCGGTTGGAAAATCTTTACTTGGTAGCGTTGGTAAATTATTAGGAGACTTTGGTAAGCAATTAATTGCATTCGGTGTAGCTGGTTTAGCTTATTCTAAATTAATTAAATCATTATTTACAAACCCTGCTACAGCAGCTCCTAAGGCTGGTTTAGCCATTGCCGCTGGTGTTGCATTGATAGCATTATCTGGAGCAATTAGCTCTGGATTAAGGTCAAACTCAGGAGGTGGCGGCGGCGGCGGAGGAGGCGGAGGTGGTACATCCGTAGGATCTAGCGGAGTAGGTGGAGGAACTTCTTTTGCAGGAGGTGGACAAGGTGGTTTATTTCAGCAGAATAGAGACTTAAACGGAGAGTTAGTAGTTCGTGGCCAAGACTTGGTATATGTATTTGGTCAAGCTAATAACAAGATAAATAAAGGATAATGGCTAACGATTACAGATTTCAAGCGGTAGTACGAGAAGGAGTTGGCACGATAACAGTTAACGGAGTTGCTCCAGTAGAGTTTTATACTGAAGGAGATACGCTTACGATTGCAGTTGCTCCAGGCTCTGGATTTCATACTGCATTGTGGTATACTAATCCAGGAAACACTTTCTTATCCTCTTCGCTTTCGTTCAGTTATACGATGCCAGCTGAGGATACAAAAATGTATGTTGTGTTAACTGGTCAAAACGTACCGGTAAACGATTACGGCTTGAAATATCAGGGGGGGTATGCTACGAATTACGGCGGTAACGCTTGGGATTTGCAGATACAAAAACAAGGCTATTCTGGAGCCGTTACGCCTCTTCAAATTAATGACATAACTTACAACTGGGGTAATACTGGAAACGATCCTTTAGAGACAATTATAGGCTCCTCCGTTGATTTTACAATCGCTGGAGAGACTGGAGATTTCAACGAGTTCCTAGTTGGAGGTAACCGTACTTGGAAAGTAGTTTTATCTCAGGTTGGAGCAAATGATGATATTACGGCTTGGCAAGCAGCTTCTCCTAGTGCTGGATTTAGAGGAATGGCTTTTGGTAACAATATTTTTGTTGGAGCATTTTCTCTTTTGTATTATTCTAGCGATGGTATTACTTGGAATACAGTTCCAGTTGGTTTATCTATTTCATACCTTACTTTTGGAAATGGAATTTTTGTTGGAGTTGGTTATGCAGTTGTTTCTGGTGTTCCAACTGGTTTTGCTGCAACCTCTACCGATGGAATTAATTGGACTGCAAGAACTCCAGCAGCTAATAACTGGTGGCAAGATGTATCCTATGGCAATGGATTATTTGTTGCAGTTGCAAAAACTGGAGTAGGAAATAGAATAATGACCTCACCAGATGGCATTACTTGGACATCAAGAAGTCATGCACAAGATATACCATTTACTGGAGTAGCTTATGGTAATGGAATTTGGGTTGCGATTTCTGAAATTTCAATTGGTGGACTTGGTACTACTTATACATCATATGATGGTTTAACATGGGCTGAACAAGCAACAACATTTGTTGCAAACAAAATTATTTTTGCAGATGGTAAATTTACAACTGGTAATTATTATTCAGTTGATGGGTTAACTTGGATAAGTGTTACAATACCATTTACACCTCAATCATTAGCGTATGGTAACGGATATTTTGTTGCGGTAACAAATTTTGGCACTAATCGCATTGCATACTCTACAAATGCAATAAATTGGACTGCAATACCAGCGGCTTCAGTAGCAACCTTTGAAAGCATTGCATTTGGAAATAATACTTTTGTAATTGGTGCAACATCTGGAACAAGTAAAATAAACTACTTACAATTTGAAGGCTTGCAACCTTTCTTTACTGGATACATTGCGCCAGACTTTATTACTAGTCCATATTCTAGCGGAAATAAGCTATTTGAATTTACCGCAATTGACGGCTTAAAAGGATTAGATTCGATTAGATCAGATTTTGCAACGTGGCCAGATCCACGAACTGAAGCTTTATCCGCAATTGTTGGAGCTTTAAACCAGAGCTTTGTGGACAAGAGAAACACTTTTGTAGGTGTTAACATCCACGAGACAAGGATGGACGATACTATTACTCCATTCAGACAATTTAACGTCCCTCCAAACGCTATTTTTACCGATGGTGAAAGTGCTAAATTTACCAACGGAGTAAGAATTGAAAATGAGCAGTTATATTTAAAGGAAACAATTGAGCGTATGGTAAATCCTTTCTTAGCTCGAGTTTTCTTGTGGAAAGATACGTTTTACGTTATCCGCCTAAACGAGTACAACCAATTAACTTACCAGGCTTTTACCTTTGATCCTAACCAGTCTCTTTTATTAAGCGAAACCATTGTAAATGGAGACGATATAAACGCAGACATTAACCGACCAGAGGAGACTGCTAGAAGAGTATTTACAGAGTTCAATGCTTATCTAAATCTTGGAGTATTGGATAGAGACTCACAAGGCGGAGTTTTTGATGCAAAGTTTCTAAGTACTGAATGGAATTTAAATAGCGCTAACTCTCCTTATCCAAACACTTACCAGCTTTTGCTTTGGGGTTATCACAAGGCAATTCCTAGTTTGCAACCAT
>CAZNWC010000029.1:0-5059 GCA_964577055.1 uncultured Chitinophaga sp.
AGGCAGCATTCGGACGCCGGTCGAAACCTCCATTTTGTTCGTTTTTGCCGAACATTAATTTGATGCTCTGGTTTTTAGGCAGCTGGCTCATACTCAAAATGGCACCGGCAAAGGCGCGCTTGCCCCAGCGTTCTTCCTGATCTACCCTGCCGGCATCGACATAGCGGTTGTAACGTTCGTGTACGCTGGCACCAATGGGGTCCCAGGGGTTGCGGTCGAACAACATATAGCGTTCGTACGCAGTGTAGGCGCCCATGGTGAGGTCGCTCATGTCTTCCCAGTGAATGCCGCCCAATTTGATGTTCAATGGCCCCAAAGCAGTAGGCACGGTGGCAAAAAGGTTCATGCCGAGGTTCAGCAGCAGGCTTTGGCCAAGGCGGGGCGAACCGAGGGGATTGTCGATGTTGGGACGGGCGGTATCGGGTGTGGCCAGACTGTAAGCCGACAAACCCGGGCGGTCCATGAACTGGAAAGCGAACAGATCCATGCCCCAGCTAACCCCTGCCCGTGACTTGCCATTGATGTTGATAAGGAGGTTGGGCAATTGGGTATCGTCGCCAATGAATACTTCACGCAATGGCAGCGCCGGTGCATTTTCCCCCGGTAAAAAACGGTAAGCCTCTGGCATATTGCGGTAGGTGCCGAAAAAGCGGTAGAAGCCATTCACATTGAGCGAACGCAAACGTGCAGGCTCCATTTTGGGAAAGGTGCCGAAATCGGTAGGTGCCGGGCTTTGCATGCTATTGCTGTCGATGAGCAAGCGCCACAAAGCACTGCGTTTAATGGAAGCCGCCAGGGCTCGGTTGTTGGCCTGACTGTTACTGCTATCCACGGGCAATTGCGAAGCTGCGGCAGGTTGGGCTTGGGCAGTGGCGATGCCGGCAAACCAAACCAAAGGCATCAGCCAAAGTAAAGGTTTCTTCATGGTAGTTGGCTGAGGGTTTCAAATTGTACCAGCTTGCGTGGACGGGCACTGGGGGCCAATGGTTTCACAAAAAGCGCTACATTTCCGTAAGCCACCCAGCCATCTTTTTCGGCATATACAAAAATGCGGTAGGCCCCTTCGGTTTCGGGGGCTTTCAGCGAAATATTGGTGCCGTTGAATTTGCGTACCTTTTTCCGTGCGATGCTGGCGGGTCGGCCTTCCACATCACCACCCGATTTGATATCCTGGCTTTCGGGAATGATTTCATAGCGCAATTTCACGTCATCCATTTTGGCCGCACGCAAAGCCAAGGGTAAAACAATGGGGTCTCCGGCAGTAGCCATTAAATAGGGCTTTTCGAAGCCCCCCAGCGAAACCGGAACGGGTTGGTTTTCGGTCTTCCAGGCTTGCGCAATGGCCCAAAGGGTTTCGGTTTTTTCTTTGTATTCGGTAAAAATGCCGTACCAGGTGGGCGTGGTTTCTTGTTTTTGTCCCCACAAAAACACATACGAACCCATGCACCAAGGGCGCTCGGCCCAAATTTTATCTTGGTAGCGGCGGGTGTAGCTTTCGGCCTTTTGGGCGCTGGTTTGCTCGAGCGGAGCGCCCCAAGGAGCGCGTTTTACTTCCCAGTGGCCGTTGGGTCCCCATTCGGTGATCATGTACGGACCGTCCCAACCCCAGCGGCGGATTTGCGAAGGCAATTTGTCGAGGTCGCCATAGGTATTGATGCTGTAAAAATCGAGGCTAGGGCAGCGCTCTTTGATGAGTTGCACTTCTACAGAATCGAGCCCGGCTGTTACCGTGGTAGTGGGGTGCAGCGGGTCAATTTCCTTGATCATTTTGGCGATGTCTTCTACTGCATACCACACATTGGTATTGCTGTAATTGAGGTCTACTTCGTTGCCTACGCCCCAGCAAAGCAGTGCGGGGTGGTCTTTGAGGGCCAACACATCGCGGCGGAAAGCGTCTTTTTGTTTGCGTATGGCCACTGTATCGTCGTAGTCGAAGCCATGGCGCTCGTGTTGCAGCCAAAGACCCATCATTACGGTAAGGCCGTGTTTGTGGGCTTCATCGAGTATTTGCCGGGCGTTTTCGGTGCCCCAGGTTCGGATGGAGTTGCCGCCAGCCGCCACTACTTCGGGCAAATACACCGAGCCGCCAGCGCCTTTTACGTAATAAGGTTTACCGTCGCGAAAAATCGTCCAGTTGCCGCGCGCGTCTTTCCGCACCTCGGTGCGTACAGGTTGTGCTTGCAGCGCCTGCCCCCCCAACCATACACAGGCCATTAAAAGTAAAATCCACCTCATGCAACAGATTTAAGATTTGCCCCGACAAGTTATAGTATATTTTACAATTACCAAATAAGGCAGCTTATTTTTACGATAAATATAATTTTTTCTCAGGGGCGAGCGGTAAAGATTTTCCGCCCGTACCAACAGCAGAACCATGGTTGAGCGCAGCGAAACCCTCTCTTGAACTTTGAACCTTGAACCTTGAATTATCCCGGTTGAGCGCAGCGAAACCCTCTCTTGAACTTTGAACCCCCGCCTTGCGGGATTTCGCTTCGCTCAACTTGAACTTTGAACCCGCTTGCGCTTGGCACAGCCGCCTCCCTCCTCCCGCAAAGTTGTTGGCAATAAAAAACACACTGACTTTAAACAACAGCAGATTTTTTTTATTTTTGAACAAAGCAGCCATATGAAATCCTTGCTCTTCCTCCTCTTGGCCTGCCTGGCAATGCACAGCGTGGCACAAAACGGTCCGAACGCCCCCGACCAACTTTTTCAGTTGGCCCAACAGTCGAAAGGGGCGAGCAAAACCGAGATTCAACAACTACTGGGCGCACCGCAACACCAAATGCCAAATGCAGCTGGCGAAAGCTGGGCTTTTGCGCGCGATGGGGTACAATGGCGCTATCATTTCGATGCCCAAGGAAGTGTACAAGCTTTTGAAGGCAACCTACAAGCGCCCGTTGTTCAAATTACTGCGCTTCCCATGGACCTTCCTGCAGCCTCCAACAGCAGCGAATGGCAGCAGCAGTTGGCGGCGCCACATGGGCTTAGCCAGCAAGATGGGCGCAGCAACTGGTCGTACCGCTTTACCGACGGCAACCAAAACCTGCTGCGGGTTGAATTGCAGTTCGACAGTGCAGGCCAACTGCTTCCCAACGGTCTGCATGCCCAATGGCAGTACAGTCGAAGCAGCAGCATACCAGTAAAAAAACTCGCCAAGCTCCAAATGGGCAAAACCACCCAAAAACAGGCCGCACGGCTGCTGGGACAGCCCAACGAAAAATCGCTCGATGCATTTCAGGAAAACTGGCGCTACCGCAACCCAACGGCATACTTGGAGTTGAAGTTCGACGAAGCCGGGCTGCTGAAAGAGCTGGTGTACGGAGCAAGACCTTGAAAAAGCAATTCGTCGTTTAACATGCTTGGTGATGGGCATACGGTCGCAACAATACTGCATACGAAACAAGCGCGGCGCCCAGGCATGGCACTATTAAGAAACGCATCAGAAGCTTTTGCTAAAAAAATAGGCTGGCGGCTAAAGAGGGTTCGAGGGCTAATTTCATATCTTTTGTTGATGGTTATTAACAACTGATTATATTTGGCCATTGCCTCCATACTATGCCCCAAAACACCACTTCTACCCGGCGATCAATTGCTTCGTGGCTCACAAATGCCTGTTTATTGGTCTTGATGCTCTTTGGCGATTTGCCTGTCACCAAATTGCAGGCGCAAACCCCTACCCTCATCGATTTGAGGCGTGAGTTGATCTACTACACACCCAAAGAGTTTTACATCGCCAAGGTGAGCGACGGAAGAGAGCGCAAAGACAGCATTGGGATAGTGCATAACGGGATGGCCAACCGAAAAAACAAGGCCGATTTGCGGGGTGGACTGGAGAAATGTTTAGGCGATTACCTGCGTTGGACCTTGCCTCGCGATTCGAGCAAAAGGGCGGTAGAGATGGAAATCACCCATTTTCTCATTGAAGAAACCCTTGAATTCGCCACCGAACGTGCCCAGTTTGAAATGGTAGCAGTTTTTTACGACCTCAGTGCCGAACGCCAGGCTTTGTATGTTTCGAAACTCAAGATAGAAGAGCGCATGAGTGTAGATGTTACTGCCTCGCACGAAAGACGGATCCGAACTGCCTTGCTGCAAGCCATCAAAGATTTAGATGCCGAAGGCCCCTGGACACAAGGCATGACCATCGGTCAAACGTTACCCCCTAGCAACCAAACCGGAGGAAGCGATAGTTTGGCAGTAAGCTCATTTCAGGCCATGAAAACCGACAGTGCATTGACCAGTTTTACCGATTTCAACACCATCAATACCCCCCTTTCGGCACACAACAACGAAGCTGGCCTTGGCCTGGGATTCATGCTTTTGGGAAGTAGGCAAATTGCGCTCAACAGTACAGGTTGGATTGGAACAGCCTACCTCTTTTTCAATCAAGATCCGAGCGATTGGCAAGTACCATTTGCGATAGGTTTTGAGCAATTGACCATTTCCGACGAAGCTGCCATCAGAAACGGCTGGATACCCACAGAAATAAGTTACCGCCTACCTGGCTTGGCCGCTTTTAAAAAATTAGATGATCTGGTGCATTTGGGTTTGTTTATCAACGTTCCATTTGGCGTGGAACGTACCGTTAATTTGGTCTCTTACCAAGGCATTGAGCGCAACTTTATCGGAGTAAGCGGCGGAATCGGGATGTATTTTATGTCGAACACTTCTGCCAGTCTGGTGGCCGGACTACGGCTGCACATGATGAGCACCAACTCGCTTTCGTATCCGCGCGAAGTGGGCTTGAGATTAGAGGGCGGATTCAGGTTTTAATCATTTCATTTGGTTAGATGCTGGCATTATTGTTGGCAAAGCTGGTGTTGCGTCGCCAGGAAGGCTGATTGATCATCCACCATTGCCTAAATACCCTTCACCACATAGCCCGTTGACAATGCTAGCTCGGCGGCCTACTTTAGATGCCGACAGCATCGTAGGCACCTGCGAAGCTGCGCAGCAGTGCAGGCCAAAACGCTCCGCCGGTCCCTGAGCGGAGTCGAAGGGCGCAGCCTGGGTAAAGCCTGTTTCTGCACCCAAAAAGCCATTCTGTGCTGCCAAA
>CAZNWC010000030.1:0-4888 GCA_964577055.1 uncultured Chitinophaga sp.
TATGGCATTTGGCATTTTTACCCCTCCTGTAGCAAAAAACGAAGTTGTACGCGCTTATGCGCCTGGATCGCCCGAGGCGGTGTCGCTTCAAAAACAAATTGAAGCCTTCCGCAACCAGGTCATCGACATCCCCATGTTTATTGGCGGCAAAGAAGTGCGCACTGGCAAAACCCAAGCCATTGCGCCTCCGCACGACCACCAGCATGTGATTGCCCATTTCCACAAAGGTGATGCTTCGCACGTACAAGCCGCCATTGAAGCCTCGTTAAAAGCCCGTGCCGAATGGGTAGCCTTGCCTTGGGAACAGCGTGCCGCCATCTTTTTGCGCATGGCCGATTTGTTGCAGGGCCCGTACCGCGACATCATCAACGCCTCTACCATGTTGGGACAGAGCAAAAATCCTTTCCAGGCCGAAATTGATGCCGCTTGCGAGCTCATCGACTTCTTCAAATTTAATGTGCAGTACATGGTGGATTTGTACGGCAACCAGCCGGAGAGTTTACCGCTCACTTGGAACCGACTTGAATACCGCCCCCTCGAAGGCTTTGTGTTTGCCCTTACGCCTTTCAACTTTACGTCGATTGCAGGCAACCTGCCCACTTCACCTGCCATGATGGGTAATACCGTGGTGTGGAAGCCATCGAATACACAAATTTACTCGGCCTACTGGCTCATGCGCTTGTTCCATGATGCGGGTTTGCCCGATGGCGTGATCAACCTGGTATATGTGAGCGGTCCTGTGGCCGGTGATGTGATTTTTGCGCATCCCGACTTTGCAGGCATTCACTTCACCGGATCAACCGGCGTTTTCCAGGACATTTGGAAGACCATTGGTAACAACATTCATAAATACAAGAGCTATCCACGTATTGTGGGCGAAACCGGCGGCAAAGACTTCATCGTGGCCCACAAATCGGCCGATGTAGACATTTTAGCCACCGCCATTTCACGTGGTGCCTTCGAATTCCAAGGCCAGAAATGTTCGGCTGCCTCGCGAGCTTATATTCCGGCCAGCTTGTGGGAAGCCACCATCAAACGTGTAAAAGCCGATTTGGCCGATATGAAGATGGGTGGCGTGGAAGACTTCACCAACTTTATCAACGCTGTAATTGATGAGAAGTCGTTCGACAAACTCGCCAGCTTTATTGACCGCGCCAAGGCCGACGGACAAGAAATTGTGGCCGGTGGTAAGTACGACAAATCGAAGGGCTACTTCATCGAGCCGACCATCATCCGCGCCAACGACCCGCAGTACATCACCATGAGGGAAGAGCTGTTTGGGCCGGTATTGACGGTGTATGTGTACGAAGACGACAAGTACGAGGAAATCCTCGACACCTGCGACCGCACCTCCATTTACGCCTTAACTGGCGCGGTGATTGCACAAGACCGCTACGCCATTGATTTGGCAACGGAGCGTTTGCGCCATGCAGCAGGCAATTTCTACATCAACGACAAACCGACTGGTGCGGTGGTAGGACAGCAGCCCTTTGGCGGCGCCCGCGGCTCCGGCACCAACGACAAGGCCGGCTCGATGCTCAACCTCATCCGCTGGGTATCGGCCCGTACGGTGAAAGAGAATTTGAATCCGCCTAAGAGCTATCGTTATCCATTCCAAGGGTAAGCTTTGGATTACTATAAAGCCGCTTTCTGATTGAAAGCGGCTTTTTTAATTTGAACCTAGGCCCACTTTAACAGCAAGGTGAACAGGTTCTTGTTGATTTGCAGTCATTTCTGTCTGTCCGATTTTTTTAGTATCTTTGCAAACCTTTTGCAGGTGATCGCGTTCCCGGACTTTTCGTAGCCCTCTGATGCCTGACCCTTCTACAGGCTTCATTTCATTTTAAAACATTTATGGGCAGATCACAAGAAACTTTTAGTAAAAGAGAAAACGAGAAAAAACGCGCGCAGAAGAAAAAGGAAAAAGATCAGAAGAAAGAAGAGCGCAAAACCAACAGCGACAAGGGTAAGACCTTGGAAGAGATGATGGTGTATGTGGATCACTTTGGTAACATTGTAGATACCCCACCTGATCCGTTGAAAAAGACCAAAGTGAATGCCGATGATATCGAAGTAGGGGTTGCGCGTCAGCGTGCGCTTACAGCCGAAGAATTGGTGCGCCGCGGTACCGTTACCTTTTACAATGCCGCCAAAGGCTATGGTTTCATTCGTGATCACGAGTCCCAAGAAAGCGTATTTGTACACGCCAACGGCTTACAAATCGACATTGCAGAAAACGACCGCGTTAGCTTTGAAACTGTAAAAGGGGTCAAAGGCTTGCAGGCGGTGAACGTACGAAAGTAAAAAGTTTCAATACAATAAAAAGGTCGTCCACTGGTGTGTGACGGCCTTTTTTATTTAAAGCGGCTTATTACCCCTTTGGTAACTCCTTGCTACCGTCGGCATGCAAGGCAAAGCGGCCTTCGCTGCGGGCATGTACTTGGTCGTAGCGCGGCCACGGCCAGCCCCCAAATTGGGTGCGGTGGAAATCTTCGAAAGCATCCTGAATTTCTTGCTTGCTGTTCATCACAAAAGGACCGTACTGAATCACGGGCTCTCCGATGGGACGGCCTTGCAGCAACAGTACCTTAGAAGGGTGGTCGCCGTTGCGCAGCACAATCGCCGCACTACCGAGCACTTCAACACTGTGGTATCGTGGGATTTGGGTGCCGGCCACTTCCAGGCCTTCGCCTTGGTAGAAATACAAGGTGCGGTTTATGCCGGCTGAGGCAGCGGGTAATTGCCACTCAACCTGTGGGTCGAGGTGCATGTTCCACACGCCCACTTCGTTTTTAGGGTCTGCCGCCCAGGAATCAGGTGGAGGGGCTGGAGCAGCCACGGTGCCGAGTTTACCAGCAATCACTTCTACCTCTACTTTACGGCCTTCTTTGTCGGATGCTTTGAATTTGCCTAGCTTTTCTTTCCAAAACATCTTAAAATGCGGCTCTACCATTTTGCTTTTGCGCGGTAGGTTGAGCCAAATTTGGAAGAGCTCGAGCGGATTTTCTTGCTCAGTGCTCAGGCAGGGGAACATTTCGGAGTGCTGCACGCCTTTGCCAGCGGTCATCCACTGCACGTCGCCATTGCCGTAGCGGCCTGCAGCGCCTACCGAGTCGGCATGGTCAACCAAGCCCTCACGCACCACTGTGATGGTTTCGAAGCCGCGATGTGGGTGACCAGGAAAGCCAGACACTTTTTTGCCGTGGTACATCCTAAAGCCGTCTTTAACGATAAAGTCGTTGCCAATGTGGCGACCCGCCAAAGAGCTGGCAGGACCCATGTGTTCGTTGCCTTTGGGGAATTTGTCCTCGTGGTGCACGCAAAATAAAAATGGATCTGCGGTTTCCCACTGAAAGCCGAGGGGTTTCACCTCGCGAATGATTTTTTGATTGGTATTTGTAGTTGTTTCCATACTGATGTCGTTTTTGGCCGATCCAGCAAAAGGCCAGGCCAGCACGGCTGAAACTCCGAGTCCGAGTTTGCCGAGAAAACCTCTTCTGTCGTTGCTCATAATTCGATGTTTAAACTTCGATTGAAAGATAACGCTTTTTTGAGTTCAAAGTTCAAAATTCAAAGTGGCGGGTTTTATAACAGAGGGGTTGGCTGGAGGAGGATTGGTGTGGGGTGAAGGCTGTTTTTTGGTTTTTTATGGGGGTTGTTTGAAAAAATGCCAGCAAGGGCGGGTGCTATTTGCAGAATTCTGAATATTTCGAGCAGTTATGGTGGATGGCGAACTTTTACCGAACTTTGAAATATGGCCATACGCATTACAGGTACCGGTGCCTACATTCCCACCGAACGCATCACCAACGCTGACTTCGCAAAGCACGAGTTTTTAAATGAAGACGGCAGTCCTTTTCCCTACACCAACGATGTTGTTGCTCAAAAATTTGAAGACATTACAGGCATTCAAGAGCGACGATATGCAAGCAACCACTTGCTCACTTCCGACATTGCCACCTTGGCAGCGCGGCAGGCCATCGCTGAGTCGGGTATCGATCCTGAAACCCTCGACTACGTGATTTTGGCACATAACTTCGGAGATGTGCGGGCCGATGCCATCCAAACCGACATCCTACCAAGTTTAGCCAGCAGGGTGAAGCACGCTTTGGGCATCAAGAACCCGCGCTGTGTGGCTTATGATATTCTTTTTGGGTGTCCCGGCTGGATCGAAGGCGTTATCCAAGCCCAAGCCTTTATCCGCGCTGGCATGGCCCGCCGATGCCTGGTAATTGGTGCCGAAACCCTATCTCGGGTACTCGACCCACACGACCGCGACAGCATGATTTACAGCGACGGAGCTGGGGCCGCGGTGGTCGAATGGGCCCATAGCGAAGGCGGCATCCTCACCCATGCCACCTTAAGTTATACCGCTGATGAGGCTTATTTTCTGTTTTTTGGTGGGTCATTTAACAAAAAACTTGACCCCAACACCCGTTTTATCAAAATGCACGGCCGCAAAATTTATGAGTTTGCCGTGAATAGAGTGCCCGAGGCCATGCAAATTTGCTTAGACCAAAGCGGCATTCCCATCGATGAGGTTAAAAAAGTCATCATCCACCAAGCCAACGAAAAAATGGATGAAGCCATCATCCACCGCTTTTTTAAGCGTTATGGCCGGGTGGCGCCAGCAGGGGTAATGCCCATGAGCATTCATAAACTCGGTAATTCTAGCGTGGCTACCGTTCCTACGCTGTTTCATATGCTGTTGCATAAGCAAATCGAAGGACAAAGCATCGCAGCTGGCGATGTGCTGCTGTTTGCTTCGGTAGGCGCGGGTATGAATATCAATGCTTTTGTGTATCGCGTTTGAGCCAACTTAGGTTAGTTGGACAACCTTACTTTTTAATCGGGTTTTGTGCGCCACGTGCAAAGCGCTGGCCTACAG
>CAZNWC010000031.1:0-4779 GCA_964577055.1 uncultured Chitinophaga sp.
ATCACAATGGTGTAAGGTTCGCGTTCGTCGGGCGTGGCGTTAAAACATCCTGCCTGCATCCAGCGTTCATACCAGGTCGATTCAATTCCTTCGGGGGCGTATTTGGTGGCAATACTCATGGCTCGTGCTAAAAATAAGCTGCAAAAATACAGCTCTCTGCTGGAAATGCTGAAGTCAGGTAGTATTTTTCGGTCGTGTTGATGCGGATGTTGCCAGAAGTTGTGAAAAGAACCTTTCGTTCGAAGTATTTTTTCTTTCCAGCCTGCATTCTGCTGGGATGGTGGGGTGTAGTGCAGTGTCAATCGCAAGGTGCGGCCGACGATGAAGCCCGTGCTTTTGGCGCCCAATACCAAAACCTGCACGACTCGGTGCAATACCTGGGCAAGGAGGCCTGCCGTTCGTGCCATGCCGATATTTACGACAGCTTTTTGCAAACCGGCATGGGCCGCTCTTTTGGCGAGGCTACCCTGACCCGCTCCAAAGCCGATTGGCAGGGCAAACATGTGATTTACGACGAGCAGCTTGATCTCTATTACCAGCCTTTTACGGCCGACAGCGCCCTGTACATCCGCGAATTCCGCCTCGAAGGCCGCGATACGGTGCACAACCGCGTAGAGCGCATCAGCTACATCGTTGGTTCGGGCCAGCACACCAACAGCCACCTGATCAACATCAATGGTTATGTGTACCAGCTGCCGTTGACCTATTACACCCAGGAAGGACGCTGGGATTTGCCGCCGGGCTTCGAAAAGGGCAACAACAGCCGCTTTGCACGCACCATCCAAACTGAGTGTATGACCTGCCACAATGCCTACCCAACTCAAGTGGCTGGTTCGGAACACAAATACCACAAAATCCAGGAAGGCATCGATTGCGAACGCTGCCATGGTCCGGGTAGCCTCCACGTACAAGAAAAACTGGCCGGTAAAATCGTCGACACTTCCAAAGGACCCGATTTCAGCATCGTGAATCCACGCCGTTTGCCAGTGACCTTGCAAATGAGTATCTGCCAGCGTTGCCACATGCAGGGCAATGCGGTGTTGAAGCCGGGCAAAGATTTTTTCGATTTTAAGCCGGGCATGCTACTGCACGATGTGGTGAGTGTGTATCTGCCGCGTTACGAGGGCGACCAATCGAGCTTCACCATGGCTTCGCATCCCGACCGCATGATGCAATCGGGTTGTTTCAAAAAGTCGGGCGAGCAATTGAGCTGCATCAGCTGTCACAATCCGCACAAGAGCATAGAGGTAACGCCCTCGGTGCATTACAACAACGCATGTGGTCAGTGCCATACCCAAAAAGACCCCTGTAGCCTGCCCATGTCCAAGCGCCTTACTGCGCAGAACAACTGTGTAAGCTGCCACATGCCTAAATCGGGCACCAGCGACATCCCGCACGTGACCATCACCGACCACTGGATCCGCAAGCCCGAAACTGAAAAGTCTAAGGCGCAGCGGGTATTTGCCGGCTTGGCCAGCATCAATGAAAAGTGTCCTGATGCTTTGACGACCGCTACAGCATGGCTGCAATATTTCGAGCGGTTTGAAAGCAAACGCGTGCATCTCGATTCGGCCGCTTTTTATTTGGCAAAGGCCGAAGGAAAAGCCGATAAGCAAGCCTTTTTTGAGGCAAAGGTTCATTGGCTTTACTTGAAAGGTGATGCGCCGGGCTTGGAACGTTGGGTGAAACAGCAAGCCGATGCGGCTGGCAAAGCAACGGGCTGGACCGCCTACCGCATGGCTGAACTGCTTTTGCAGCGCAACCAACAGGAGCAAGCAGCCTTGTATTTCAGCAAAGCGGTACAAAGCATGCCTTACCAGCTCGATTTTCAATTGAAGCTGGCACTCTCCGATGCACAGGCCCAACGTTTGGAGCCGGCCCGCAAGCGCTTGGAAAAATTACTGGAGGAACAGCCGAAATATGTAGCTGCCATGGCCAATTTGGGTTTTGTGTGTTTGCAATTGGGCGACGATCAACGGGCAGAGTTTTGGTACCGCAGGGGAATGGCACTCGATCCCGACAACCAGGCAGCCATCATGAACATGATTGGCTTACATTTGTATCGAGGCAAAAAGGCAGAGGCCAAAAAAATGTTGTTGGATGTGTTGAAAAAATATCCAAATCACCAGCAGGCCCTCCAGTTGCTGCAATATTTATCTGAAAACGCGTGAGTAAAAAAACTACTCGGAAACCGCCGGTAAAAGGAACCGGCATGTGGCGCAAGGTTTTGTGGGCCTTGCTGGGTGTGGTAGGGGTGTCTGGCATGTTGCTGGGATACACCTTGTACGAAAAAATGTACCGTTCCAATGTGGTGACAGAACTGCCGGGAGAAGTGGTGTACCTCGAAATTCCCACTGGTAGCGATTGGCAAGATGTACTGTATCTCCTCCAACAAAGTGGCTGGCTGCGCGACATGGCCAGTTTTGAATGGATGGCGCAAAAAGCTGGCTATCCGAACAAAGTACTTCCAGGTCGTTATCGTTTGGAGCAGGGCATGAACAACCTCGATGTGGTGAAATTGTTGGCTTCAGGACGCCAGGAACCGGTCAAGGTGGTGATCAATAAATTCAGAAACCGATTCGATTTACTTGGCGCCGTTGGACGCAAGCTCGAAGCAGATTCGCTCATGTTGGCCAAGTTATTCACCGACGACAACCTCATGCGCCAACATGGCTTTGATGCCGAAAATTCGTTGGGATTGATCATTCCCAATACCTATGAATTCTATTGGAATACCGATGCCACCGAGTTTTTGGAACGCATGTTAGAGGAGTCAAATAAGTTTTGGACTGCAGAGCGCAAGCAACAAGCAAGAGGTTTGGGACTTTCACCGGCTCAAGTCATGATATTGGCGTCGATTGTGGAGGAAGAAACCAACCAGAACGATGAAAAAGGATTGGTTGCACGGGTTTATCTGAATCGCCTCAAGATCAACATGAAATTGCAGGCCGATCCAACGGTTCGATTTGCGCACAATGATTTCACCATCAAACGGGTAACAGGAAGACACTTGCGGATACGTTCTCCGTACAATACCTATGCGGTGGAGGGCTTGCCACCCGCGCCCATCTGTACCCCATCTATTGCAACCATTGACGCTGTGTTGCAATCAACGCCTCACGACTACCTGTACTTTTGCGCCAAGGAAGATTTTTCGGGCTATCACCGTTTTGCCAAAACGTACCCCGAGCACCAAAAAAACGCTAAATTGTATCAGCAAGCGCTCGACAAGCGCAACATCAACGGTTAGTATGTTTGTACACAGCACCCATTACCGCGTTTGTTATGCCGATACCGACCAAATGCAATACATGTACTACGGCAATTATGCCCGTTTGTACGAGATTGGCAGGGTAGAGGCCATGCGCTCTTTGGGATTTTCTTACCGCATTTTCGAGGAAAATGGCATTTTGATGCCTGTATTGGATTTACAAGCCAAGTATTTTGCTCCTGCACGTTACGATGATTTGCTGACCATTCGCACCACAGTGTTAGAACTGCCCGCAGCCCGCATCAAATTCAAATACGAGGTACTGAATGAACTTGACGAACTTTTAAATGAAGCTTTCACGACTTTGGTCTTTGTGAATGCTGCCACCAACCGCCCGATGCGTGCACCGGCAGATTTTATAACCGCACTAGCTCCGCATTTTGCATGAATAGCTATTTCGCCATGCTTTTGAATTGGAAGCCAATTAAGAGCTTGGTTTTTGTACTCAAGCGCATTCGCTTGGGTAAACAGCACCAAATTCCTTTGTACGATGTGCTGGTTTTTTTCTTGCGTGAAATCAGTAAGCCCGATTTAACCATGCGGGCTTCGGCCATCACCTTCAGTTTTTTTCTGGCCCTTTTTCCGGGTACGCTGTTTTTGTTTACGCTCATTCCGTACATCCCCATCCAAGATTTGGATGTTATCATTCTCGATTTTTTCAGTGAGGTGATGCCCGAAAATGCTTTTGAGGCCGTAAAAACCACCATTTACGACATTGTGAGCAAGCAGCAGAGTGGATTGTTGTCGTTTGGTATCCTCATGGCGCTTTATTTCAGTACCAATGGCTTGAATGCCTTGATGGAATCGTTCAATAAATCCTACGATATTTTTGAGTCGCGCTCTTTTTTGGTTCAACGGGGCTTGGCATTGATGCTCACCTTGCTTGAGTTTGGCGTCTTAGTGGTGGCTGTGATCCTTATTTTAGGAGGTAGCCTTGCAATTGATATGATGGTAATGTATGGCCTCATCAGTGGCGATTTTGTAGCCATTCTGTTTTTAGCCTTAGAGTGGGTCATCATTTTGGCACTGATTTACATCGGTATTTCGCTTTTGTACTATTTCGGCCCTGCTGTTGCCAAGCGCTGGAAGTTTTTCAGCATAGGCTCAGTGGTTGCCACTATGCTGTTTGTGATTACCTCCACTGCTTTTTCGTATTACATCAACCACTTTGGCAACTACAACAAATTGTATGGCTCCATCGGCACCCTTATCGTGGTGATGTTGTGGATGTATTTAAACGCATTCATCATTCTTATCGGCTTTGAGCTGAATGCCGCCATTTACATCAATCGCAAACTGGTGATGGAAGCAAGACAAAGAGAAGCACAAGAAGAAAATACCGATTTCCATGATTAACGGTCAATATTTTGACCTAAAAGTTGCGGCTATTCAGAATGCTTATATCTTTGCACCACTATTCCGAGCCCAGGTGGTGAAATTGGTAGACACGCTACTTTGAGGGGGTAGTGGGAGTATTCCTGTGCTGGTTCGAGTCCAGTCCTGGGCAC
>CAZNWC010000032.1:0-4443 GCA_964577055.1 uncultured Chitinophaga sp.
GCGAGGCCCAGCGCATCAAATTGGCCAGCTACCTTACCAAGGGCAACCAGGCCACCGATACGCTTTTTGTATTCGACGAACCTACCACTGGTTTGCATTTCCACGACATCAAAAAATTGTTGTATGCCCTCAATGCACTCATTGAACAGGGCAATTCGGTGCTCGTGATTGAGCACAACCAAGAGGTGATCAAGTGTGCCGATTGGGTACTCGATTTGGGTGCCGAAGGGGGCGATGCCGGTGGTTATTTGGTGTTTACCGGCACGCCCGAAGACTTGATGGCATGCACTGAGAGTTATACCGGCAAATATTTGGCGGGCCTCCAGCAGAAGTAAGGCTGGCAAACCGATGACTTTAGCAATACCATTAGCATGCAGGTAGCGTGAAAAGTTAAAAGTTAATTTTAGAAGGAAGGTTTTGGCAAAACACGGAGTTCACGTAGAACACAGATGTAAAAAAAAGCCATGCACCTTGCCCCCTGCCCCGCCCCCCTGCAGCATCGGTTACCAACATGGTTCCTGAGGCACTCGCAGGACCGTTTCATTCCGCCTCCTTTCTTGTACCTTCGCAAACCATCTGCCCACAACCATGACTACCCGCCTTGCCCAGCAGCTCGCTTTTATTCATGAAATAGACAAGCTCAAATACGTATTGCGCAAAACCTGCTTATTCAACAGCGACCGGCGCGAAAATGATGCGGAGCACAGCTGGCACCTGTGCATGATGGTACTGGTGTTGCAGGAGTACAGTCCCGAGCCCATCGATGCCCTCAAGGTATTGAAGATGCTGCTCATCCACGACTTGGTGGAGATTGATGCCGGTGATACCTTTTTGTACGACCCAGCCCGGCAAGCGCAGGCAAATGCCGATGCCGAGGAAGCTGCTGCTCAACGCATTTTTGGGCTGCTTCCAGCTGATCAGCGCGATGCGTTTTACGCCCTTTGGCAAGAGTTCGAAACCGCCGACAACGCCGACACCCGTTTTGCCAGGGCAATCGACCGCATGGAGCCACTGTTTCAAAACCTCACCAATGGTGGAGGTACATGGAAAGAACATGAGGTGCCACTTTCGAAAGTTTTCGACCGTGTAAAAGGCATTGCCGCCGGCACTCCAGCGTTATGGGATTATTTTTTGAAGGAGCTGCCACGCGCACTGGCAAGTGGACAAATTGAAGCGGGCGCAGAGCCTCAGTCATGAGCCGTTAGCAGCAAGATAAAGTTACTTCCGGCACCGGGCTCACTTTCGACTCGAATGTGGCCACCCATGCGTTCTACCATTTCACGTACAAGGTGCAAGCCTATTCCCTTTCCTTCGATATCGTGGGACAAACGTGTATTTGCTTCAAAAATATGATTGCCGTATTTGACGGCATCAAAGCCAGTACCATTGTCGTTTACCGAAATTTCCCACTTGCCATCTTGGCGAAAGGCATGTACCTCAACAATAGGAGGAACCCCCTTGCGCACATATTTGAGCGCATTGGAAAATAAATTCAGGAAAACGCTTCGCAATTGCACGGCATTGCCCCAAACCACAACCTCTTTGCCAAACCACAACCTGATTTCGCCATTCGCCGCTTTGATACTTTGCGCGAGGCTATCGACTACTTGTTCAACTTGATCGCGCAATACCACCGCTTCGTTATTTTCCTCACCCGCCAATCGGTTGCTGATTTCATCGAGGTAGGTGTCGAGCGTGGATTTGAGTTGCAAGGCCGATTGACGCAGCACATTATGCATTTCGCGCAAATCAGGATCTTCCACTTCCAGGCTGTCGAGCACTTCAAAGGCTGCCAACAGGTTATTTACGGGCAAGCGAATGTCGTGGGAGGTGGCGTAACTCAATCGCTTGAGTTCGGCATTCGATTGCGCCACCTTCTCAAGCATGCGGTTGCGCTCTTGTTCGTGTTGCTTTCGGTGCGTGATGTTTTTGGCTACCGCAAAAACCAGCTTTTCTTCGATGGAAGGCATAGAAGACCAACTTAACCATACCACCTCTCCTTGGGCGGTAATGTACCGATTTTCGAAACCTGTGATCAATTGGCCGGTTTCAAAAAGTCGTCGGCGGCGATTAAAGGTGATTACCTGATCGTCAGGGTGCATAAAGTCGCGCATGGGCTTGCTGCACAATACTTCGGCCGGATAGCCCAAGAGCTTTTCAACGGCAGGATTTACCTTTTTGAAATAACCGTCGTCGCCGGCAATCACCAGCAGGTCACCCGACATTTCAAAAAATCGCCGAAAATCGTACATATTGTTGGAACTCATATGCAAAGCAGAACAAACCTACGGCCAATACCCAATACTACGTATATTCAGTAAAAAGGTTTATTTCAATTATTGATTGCAGCCTTGGTCATAATAGGTAAAATCGGCCGTAATTTTCCCATCATTGATGGTGAGGATGGTGCAGATGGGCTGGGAAAATGCTTCACCGTCGGGACCGGTTCCTGTAGATACAAATTCCACCACTACTTGTCGCTCACCAGCTGGATATAGATTTTTCACATCGTCTTGCACATCTGGAATCATCTTGGCCAACTCGCTGTAATGCGCAACAATGTCGGCCCGTGTTTGCATTTTGACTTCTGCACCAAAGGCGGGGTCCTTGAATTCCGCTTTTTCGGCATACAAAGATGCCATGGCCTCCCAATCGTGCTTGTTGAAATGGGCAAACATTTCTTGGACTACCTGCACATTTTGATCTTGCTTTTGGCGCAGCGCTTCAAGCGCATCGGTTTTCGACTCACAGGCTGCCATGCTAAACAGCACGATAAAGGCATAGAGCATCTTTTTCATGGTGTAAAAGTTTTATGCTGTAATGGATTCAATCAATGGGTTCACAACGCACCGGAAAATTCACTGAATTGGCGATGAAACAAGCGGCTTTGGCTTTGACATGCAGCTGTTGCAGTAATTCAGGAGCACAGGCCTCGGCCAATTCAAGCTTGGGGTGCAGCACTACTTCTGTAAACCTGCCCTTGCGGCCGTCTTCTTCCATCAATCCCTCTGGTTGATCGGTGTAAGCAGTCACCACTACACCCGCATCGGACGCGAGACGTAAAAACCAAAGCATATGACAAGCCGAAAGGGCGCTCAGGAGCAGTTCCTCAGGGTTGTAAGCCGAAGCGTCACCCCTAAAATCGGGATCAGAAGAGCCTTGGATGACTGGTTTGCCCGGTGCTTCGATCTGGTGGCTACGTTCATACGAACGATAATCGAAAGTACCACTGCCGGTATTGCCGGTCCAGCTCACTTGCAAACGGTAACGGTGGGTGCGCATACTGGATATGTGGGTGTAATATACACATATTACAAAAGTGGCTATCATTAAAAAATACAATGTCAAGCGGTCGACCACTTAACAACAGGCCTTATTTTCGAGCAAAAGAAGGTGATGACGCATACATATTGGGACTTCGGTGCTTTTATCCTGCACGAACCCGTAACCGTTTTGACCGATTTGCTCGTTACAGCCGTTTGCTGGCGAGCCGCTTGGCTGTTGCGGGCACAAAAACCCTCCACCTTGCGCCGGCTATTCGAAGCCTATTTTTGGATGATGGGCTTGGCCACTGCTTACGGAGGCGTTATTGGTCACGGCTTCATCGTACAGCTCGGCTTCTCGTGGAAAGTACCTGGCTGGCTCATTTCGATGCTGGCAGTTGCGCTCTTGGAACGGGCCGCTATTTTTCATGCGGGCAGCGAGTTGCCCTCACGCTGGGCCAAGGCCTTGGCATGGTTGAACGTGGCCGAGTTGATTTCACTCACGGTCATTGTATTGACCACCCTCAACTTCTTTTTTGTGGAAGCCCATGCTGCATATGGATTGCTTGGGGTGGTAGGCAGCCTCGAAGCCTGGCTGTGGTACCGCCACCGCTCCCCCGGCAGTTTGCCCCTGCTCCAGGCCGTGGGCATTGCCGCCGTGGCCGCGGGCGTGCATTTGTTCGAAATCAGTCCACATACCTGGTTCAACCACCTCGACTTGAGCCATTGTTTGATGGCTTGGGCGGCCTGGCAGTTTTGCCGCGGGGCGAAGGCGGTTCTTGGCGCGGCCTGAGGCATAAGCGGCGGATTTAACCGCAGAGGTGCGGAGGACTTTTTACGCTGAAATGGCTGAATGCGTCACCTCTCACTTTGTTCCCAAGAAATGCTCTTTTCGGTGCAACTAAAAACTGTCCACGGCGCCGAGGAATCGGAGGCTTTCGCTGCAGTTTGCTTCGCAACTCCAGCGGAGTTCGCAGAGCGCAAGGTGAAATCGCATCCGTTCAGCTTTTGAGATTCGGGTGCTTCCTATTCATCCCTTTTAACCTCATCCCTTTCGCCGGCGAATGCTGGCAACAAAAAAACCGCTGCCCTTTCGAACAGCGGTTTGTATTTCATACACCTGGCTTAGCGCTTGGTGATGGGGGTATAGTCGCGCTTGGGGTGACCAATGTACACCTGG
>CAZNWC010000033.1:0-4125 GCA_964577055.1 uncultured Chitinophaga sp.
CATGGTACAGAACTACAAAGGTCAGTAACAAATTCGGCAGTCGAAAGTTGAATTTCACGCAAACACTTCCAGGGCATCGCTTTCAGGGAAGGCGGTGCAACTCAACACATATCCTTCGGCCAATTCTTTGTCGGTGAGTACTTCGTTGAGGCGGTGCAGCACTTGTCCACTTTTGAGGCGTAAGGCACAAGTACCACATTGCCCATTGTTGCAGCTGTAGGGCAGTTGAATGCCGGCTTTACGGGCACCTTCGAGCAAGCTGAGTTGGTTCGATTGGTAGTAATGCCGTTGGCCCAGCTGCACGGCCACCATTTTTTCGGTCCTCTCGGGTTTTGTACCCGCCATGGGAATTCCCTCGCTGGCAAAGTTTTCGCGTTTGATTTGGCCATCGGCATAGCCCATGAATTGCAAACTCAATCGAATAAGCCGCAGAAAGCTGTGTGGACCGCAGGCGTAGAAGCGGAAGTTTTCCTTGTTAGGCTGTTGCGCAAAGGCTTTTTCGAGCACGTACTGGTTCAGCCGTCCACTGAAGTGGGTTTGGCGGTTCACCACCTGGCTAAAGTGCCAGTGGAGGCTGAATCGCTCGGGGTATTGGGCCTGCAAAGCCAGTAGTTCGTGGTAAAAAAGTGTGGTTTCGGGCGTTTTTTCGGCATAATACAGCTGTAGGTGGCTGTTGGTGCTAAGCAAAGCCTGCCTGATCAGGGGAAAGATGGGTGTGATGCCGCTACCTGCTGCCAAGAACACCAGTTCGGGAGCATCTTCTAATAAAAACCTGCCCGACGGTGCCAAACTGTCGAGCCATTGCCCCACTGCCAACTTTTCATGCAACCAACGCGAGGCTTCGCCATTGGCCACGCGCGTAATGGCAATGGCAGGGTAGGGGTCGGTGGGCAGACTGCAAAGCGAATAGGAGCGCCGAATTTCGCTGAGACCGGGTTGCAGCAGCAGGGTGAGGTGTTGCCCGGCTGCGTAGGCCGCTTCCATCGGCTCAAATTGCACCAACAGCGTATCTGCTACCGGAAACGAAAGGGCCCGTACTTGCAGGCGGATGCGTTGTTCCATCGCTCGAAAATACGGGCCTTGCGGCGTTTATGAAAGAAATAGCATCGCCATTTCGCCCGCGGCTTTGTGGCGGATGTGATCAGGTGAAGGGGATAGCAAGCGCTCTGCGACCTCTGGCCAGAGCACAAGCGATGGCCTTGTGCCTCCGCTACCTCAGGTTTTGCGTTCTGCTTGAGCCTGCACAAAAAGAATAGCTGCTTCTCTATTCCAAAGCCGCAAAAGCGCATTACTGTTAATCAACGGTTCACAAAACCTCTGCGCCTCTGCGGTTAATGTTACACGAAGAATGCCGCCGCCCGCTGCAAGTCGGCCTGGCTCAAGCCATGACCACCAGGCATGAGCTGCAACTCAACCCTACCCGGGTAAAAGCCCTCCAAAATGTACTGCCATTGCTGGGGCATCCCACCAGGCACAGTAGGGTCCATTTGGCCGCTGAGCAAAAGCACTTCCCCGCTTGCCGATTCCTGACTTTGTTCGGGCTCGAACGGAATCATGGGCCGCAGCAATACCGATTTGGTGAACACACCGGGCTGGGTGATGAGGGCGGCGCCAATCAAGTTGGCACCATTCGAATAGCCGAGGGTACACACTTGTGAAGCATCGAAGCCGTAGTGCGCAGCCGCCAGAGGCAGGTAATCGAGCAGTTCTTGGGTCCGTAATTTCAGGTCTTCGATGTCGAACACCCCAAAACCAAGGCGTTTGAAAAAGCGAGGCATGCCGTTTTCGAGTACCCTGCCGCGGAGCGAGAGCACGTTGCCCTTCCAGCCCATGGCCTTGGCAAAGGGGAGGAGGTCGGTTTCGTCGGCACCGGTGCCGTGCAACAGCAGCAAGGTACGCGCTTCACTGCCTGGCTGGTAAATGTGGGTGAAGGTTTGGATGTCCATCTTACAAACTCAGTTGAGGTAACACACGTTCAATGTCGGCACGGCGGCTTTCATACTGGGGCGGCAACATGAGGCCGTGGCCCAGCTGGTCGAGGCTTTCGTCGGTGGCAAAGCCGGGAATGTCGGTGGCGATTTCAAACAACACCCCGGCATCTTCGCGGAAGTAAAGCGATTTGAAATACTGCCGGTCTATTTGCCCGGTGATGCCGTAACCCGCACTGGCAATTTCTTCGCGCAGCACCATTTGGGTGTCGTAATCGGGCACACGGAAGGCCACGTGGTGTACCGAACCGCCTGCCACAACACCTTGCTGCTCGTGGGGCAACACCACCAGGTCGATTTTGTCGGCAAAGGCGCCTCTACCTGCTTCGAAACGGTAGCGGTGGCCGTGACTTTTGGTGGCTTGGAAGTCGAAAATTTCGGTGAGCAAACGTGCCGTGCCTTTTTCGTCGTTCACGGTGAGCGTAATGCCGTGGAAACCGCGGATGGCCTTTTCGGCCGGAATGCCACCGCCCGACCAAGGCTGGCGGGTATCATTATCGTCGGCGACCAGCTCGAGCTTCAAGCCATCGGGATCAACAAACACCAAATAATCTTCGCCCAAACGGTGTGAAGGTTTGTTGTAAATCACATTGTGTTCTTCGAAGCGCGCCATCCACCAGTCGAAGCTGCCTGAGGGCACGCTGAAGCTGGTTTCGGTGGCTTGTCCGGCTCCGCGCATTCCGCGGCGCACATGCGCCCAAGGGAAAAAGGTGAGAATGGTTCCCGGATTGCCGGCTTCATCGCCAAAGTAAAAGTGGTAGGTCCCTGGGTCATCGAAATTGACGGTTTTTTTCACCAATCGCAGTCCCAACACCTTGGTATAGAAGTCGTAATTGCGTTGGGCCTCACCAGCGATGGCTGTTACGTGGTGGATGCCGGCTAAGGTGCTTTTCATGGTATTTCCTTTCGATTTTAGTTTCAATGTTTAAACATCAAAACAGCAACGCAAAGGTAAAGTTCAAAAATGAATAGGCAAATGGAATTTTGGCGCAGCCAATTCCGGTGGTTTGGGCTCCGCTCAACCACCGGTGCGTCCTTCGGTCGTTGAGCGGAGCCGAAACGGCATTCAGCATTCAGCCGAAAACTGACAGCCAACCGCCTCGCCCCACGCTTTTCCACCGCCTCTGCTATCATCCTTCCGCCTCGCCCCGCGCCCTTGCACATCCCACTACCGCCCCTTATCTTCCACGATGATTTCACTGCAAGCCGGTTTCGATGTTTTTGAAGGCGATCTCTGGGGCGGTCACCTCATTTTGGAAGCCGATTGGGTAACCGAGCTGCTGACTGACGGCAACCGCCGGGTATTGTGCTTCATCAAAGGCGCACCCGCCATCCATGCGGCCCTCATGCCCATGCGTGGACAGTACTTCATCTTGGTGAACAAGCAACTTCGGGCCAAGTTGGGCTTGGTGCCCGGCCAAACCGTGCCCATCACCCTCGAAAAAGACCCTTCCGAATTCGGTATGCCCGTCCCCGACGAAATGGTGGAGGTTTTTGCGCAAGATGAAGCGGCCTACAGCCATTTTATGGCACTCACACCTGGCAAACAACGGGCTTTGCTGCACATTGTGGGCAAGATTAAAAATACCGACAGCCGCATCCGCAAGGCATTGGCCATTTGCCACCACCTGAACGAAAGCAACGGCAAACTCGATTTTAAACAGTTGGGCGAAACCATCAAATACTACAACCAACAGAAATAGGGAGCTACTTCGGTGAGGGTTCTAAAACCTGATTTTTAGGTTTGGGCGAGCGTTTTGCCAGAGTTAAAAGTTAAAAGTTAATTTCTAGCGCCGACAGCGTTCGGCATTTAGCATTCAGCATTTGGCATTCAGCCGAAAACTTACAGCCAAATACCGTCAGCCAACAGTCGATTGCGGAAAGCCTAAAGCAGACCGCTAACAACAGACAGTCAATAGGGGGTGGCGTTACAAGTAAAGCCTGATCCGCTGCGCGTCTCTAGGGCTTTTTCATTTTAAGCCTTCGCTCAAGCTTGAGGCTTGGCTCAGCCTGGAAAGATGATGTGACTGGATTGGCTTCGCCGATCCTTGGGGGTGGGCGTTACAAGCAAAGCCAACCCGCTTCGCGTGTTTGGCTTTTTACTTTCCATTCCTCGCCCAAGCTTGGGGCTTGGCTC
>CAZNWC010000034.1:0-3517 GCA_964577055.1 uncultured Chitinophaga sp.
GTCCCGAGGCCAGCATGCCCAAAGAAATCATCCGTGCTTTTGCTTATTTGAAGAAGGCAGCTGCCCATGCCAACCATGATTTGGGGGTATTGACGGCCGAAAAGCGCGATTTGATAGGCTTGGCTTGCGATGAAATTTTGGCTGGCAAACTCGATGATCAGTTTCCACTGGTGATTTGGCAAACCGGCTCGGGCACGCAGAGCAATATGAACTGCAACGAGGTGATTGCCTACCGCGCCCATGTGCTTTCGGGAGGCTCGCTCAGCGACGAAAAGAAGGTGTTGCACCCCAACGACGATGTAAACAAATCGCAAAGCTCTAACGATACTTTTCCTACAGCCATGCACATTGCGGCCTACCAGCAGGTGACCGAAATCACCTTGCCCGGCATCCAAAAACTGCGCGATACCTTGGCCCAAAAGGCAGTCGATTTCAAAGACATTGTGAAGACTGGTCGTACCCACTTCATGGATGCTACCCCTCTCACGCTTGGCCAGGAGTTCGGGGGCTACGTACAGCAGCTCGACAACGGCATGCGTGCCCTCCGCAACGCCCTCGAGATGGTGCGCGAACTGGCTTTGGGTGGCACGGCTGTTGGTACGGGCCTCAATGCGCCCAAAGGATACGATGTGCTGGTAGCCAAGAAGATTGCCGAGTTTACCGGACTGCCATTTGTAACCGCACCTAACAAGTTTGAAGCCCTGGCAGCCCACGATGCCATGGTAGAGCTGAGTGGCGCCCTCAAGCGGGTGGCGGTATCGCTCATGAAAATTGCCAACGACATCCGCATGCTGAGCAGTGGTCCACGCTCGGGCATTGGCGAAATCATTATTCCCGACAACGAGCCCGGCTCATCGATCATGCCTGGCAAGGTGAATCCCACCCAGCCTGAGGCCATGACCATGGTAGCTGCCCAAGTCATTGGCAACGATGTGGCGGTATCGATTGGTGGCAGTAATGGCCACTTTGAGCTCAATGTATTCAAGCCGGTGATTGCAGCCAATGTGTTGCAAAGCGCGCGTTTGATTGGCGATGCTTGTGTGTCGTTCAACGACAAATGTGCGGTAGGTATTGAGCCCAACCTGCCCATTTTGCAGCGCCATCTCGAAAATTCGCTGATGTTGGTAACGGCTCTTAATCCGCACATCGGTTACGAAAACGCGGCTAAAATCGCCAAAACTGCCCATAAAGAAGGTACTACCTTGCGGGAGGCGGCCATTGGGTTGGGCTTGCTCACCAACGAGCAATTTGATGCTTGGGTAGATCCGAAGCAGATGATTTGAGGCGTTTGATAGGATTTTAAACCGGCCCTGGTGGCCGGTTTTTTTTGGGCGATGCAGATCGTCTTTTAGGAAAGGAGAAATGTGCTTAATATGGAGCATAGCGTTGTAAGGACGTATTGTCTTCGCCTATTTGGGTTGCTATTCATTTTGTGCGTTGAACGGTAAAGTCTCCAGAACGAAAGCAGTTTTACCTATCCCAAATTGGCCATATTTGATTGCATCAAAAAGACTCGGTCTTATTTTCTCCCAAACTGCAAGCCTATGTGCAGCGAACCGGCATAAAACGGTTGCTCTGCCGTTTGGCCCACAATGGGGTGCGGGTTCGATTGTGCTGCCAGGTACATCAGCCCATGCTGCATGAGCACATAGGGACGAAACTGGGTGTTGTTTTTGTCAAACGATTGACCGAGCCACCAGCGGTAGCCGGCAAAGGCACCCACCTCATAATCCCAACTTACATAATCGGCCCCGTTTACCACATTGTTGCGGTTAAAACCCGGACCAAAGGCTTGGTAAGCTTCGAAATGCAGTCCGCGCCACAAATACTGCCGGTAACCCAGGGTGAGGGCGTAATTCGAAAAATCGCCTTCCTCGGGCCTGAACTCGAAGGGCCGAATATGCAGCCCAACAGCCAAATCACCGGCCAGATGATCTTGCTGCCACAGCCGATACACCGCCAGCGGCTTGTAGATATTGCCCGGAAAAATGGGCCAAAGTACGTTGAACTCGGCGCTCCAGCGGGGACCGTTGATTTGCGCCTGACTGCTGCCGAAACCGAAAATGGCCAATGCAACTGCTAAAAGGAAAGAATACAGGTATTTCATGGGTAAAAAAAATTGTTCATTTGTATGATAGTATTAAGCCGAAGGCTTAGACTCTGCGGTCTCTGGTCAAGCTGCCTAGCAGCGCAGACCAAATGCCTCCGCTGCCTCGCGGTTTGCGTGGAGCTTAATTCTGCACTGACTGGAACGTTCATTCTAAGCTGCGAAACCGTTAATAGGTACACAGTCCATTACAACATTCTTGTTTCCTCTGTGCCTCTGCGGTTTGTTTTGAAGCCGAGGTTGTAGTCATGCGGATAATAAGTTTAAAAAATGAGTCCGATTTGAAAAGCCGCATGGCCGTTGCGGAAAGTTTTGTCGCCCAAGCCCGTGACCTCGCCCTGGCGGCGCGACCAATCGTATTCAACACTGCCAACCAAACCCAAACCTGGCCTGAACCACCATTGGTAGCCCAACCCTAAGGCCACCCCCGAGCCAATGGCAAATTGATGGTCGAATTGCAGGCCAGCCGAATTGCGGTATTTTTGGGTGAACTGGCTTACAAAATTGTAGTCGGCCTGCACAAACCAACCTGCGCGCGCCTCGGCAGCCAAAGGAAAATAGCGGGCCGATACACCTACCGACCAAAAGTTGAAAAACATTTCCTCGCCACCATTGCCCGTGGCCGGGCCGGCACCCAAGCCTTTGAAGCGCATGCCGGCATTCAGGTGGTTGAGTTTGGCAAATTTGTGGTAGGCAGCCAAGGAGGTGAGTCCACCCCCGCTCGCCGAAAAATTACCTGCTTCAACCCTTTCTTTCAAACCGCTGCCAAATAGGGTACGGCCGTAGCCACTTTTGATTTCGGCATAAGTGAAGATTGCTTTTTCGGTGGATTGCGCTTGCGGTAAAAAAGGCAAGAGCAGCAAGAAGCTGTTGAAAAGTATTGATTTCATGTCGTTTTGTTTACCCCACAAAGCTGGGGGCCAAGGCCGACAGAAATGGTTGACTTTGGTCAAGAAAACATCAGCGGCGTGCGCGGATGCGGCTGAGGGTTTCGGGTTTTACGCCCAGGTAAGAGGCAATCATGTATTGCGGCACTTCGTTGAGCAGGCGCGAATTGCGACGGAGCAGCGCTTCGTAACGTTCTTCTGGCGATTCGTACAAGAACGAATCGAGCCGGTGTGCCACCAGTAAATACAAGCCCTCGGCAATGCGCCTGCCCAATTGTTCCAATGCATGAAATTGGCTGTACAAGCGAAAAAGATCGGCTTTTTGGATGCTGTAGATTATGGCATCTTGCATGGCTTCGATGTGGTGCGAAGAGGGTTGGTGGGTGATAACGCTCCGGTAATTGGTCACAAAATCGCCGGCAAAAAAGAAAGCGGTAACCCATTCGCTGCCGTCTTCGCGTTCGTGGTAAAAGCGAAAAGAACCACTTTCGATGAAGCAAATCTCGTGGCATACTTGTCCCAA
>CAZNWC010000035.1:0-2741 GCA_964577055.1 uncultured Chitinophaga sp.
CTTCATCGATTTCCCTGATGATTTAATTGTCAAATTTTTCATATAGCTGAATATAATAAGGTTGTACTTGGAGGCCAAGCAAGAGGTTACATAGCGTAAGCCTCTTTCTTACCTACAGACCATACATTTCCATCCTTATCAATACAATGAACTGTAGTTGGATTTACTTTAATTATCTCCCCTTTATGCTTAAATTCCTCCCAAGCACCCCTAACAATTTCTTCTGTTGTCCATTTAACTTGTTCACCTACCTTGAATGAGCGTTTTGCTCTCGGTTTTTTAACTGTCGCTGTTCTAATTACTTTTGTCATGTGTTACTTATTTTTAATTATGACTAAATATAATATCCTATTCCCCTAAAGCCAAATATAAAGTAACCTATTTTTGGCCGGCATAGCCCGGCTTTAAGCCGCCTAACCTCTACCTGATCGTCCTACGTTACCGGATCTCCCTAGGCCGTTTATCTACCGGTTATGCCTACCGGATCTGCTTAGACGAGGAACGGGTCCGTTTCCGGACCCGATACCCCTATAATTAAAACACACACATTTTATTCGTCATCGCCTGCCTCTGGCAAGCTGTACTCTACTTGGTTCAAACCGATTCTGTAAGTGATATGAAAATCAATACTATTATCTCGGTTCTTGCTGAAATAAATCTTTCTAGAATCACTATCCTTGATACGTTCTAGGTGACACATTGCTTCAGTCATATGTTTCAATCTGTTACTACCTGCAAAATCTCCTGCTTTAGTAACTTGTTGAATGTTAATGAACGTTGTATATTTTTTCAATTTATTCTCACCTTTCTTAATCACTGATTGTAGATTCAAAAACCACAACTCTGCAGCGCTTTCAGTTGTACGGTAAGTGTCCTTGTACATCTCAATCACTTCCGCAATACTATCAATTGCAACAACATCATAACCTTGATCAAAGACAAACTCCATTGTTTCCTTAACTGTCTCAGTATAGTTCTTCAAAAACAAAGTTGGAACAGTTGCAAAGTGAGGCATTCGTTTGCAGTATTTAAAGTGGCCTATTTCATCCATCTCACCACTCACAAACAATACCTTCTTCCCAGTGCGGGCTAAACGAGCTAACATATCCAATACAACTGTACTCTTACCAGTGCCTGGACCTCCACATATAATCATATTAACTGCAGGCATCAACCCTTTATCCGCGCTCAACAACTCATCCATCAACGTACCAGTCTTCATTGGCTTGAAAATTGATTCGTTGAATTTCAATTCTGAACCTTTAAAAATTTGAACTGATTTAGGATCAAATTCTAATGCTGCGACTTGGTTCTTTTTTGGGCGACCTTTACCTCTTTTTTCAATTGTTAAATTTTTCATTTGTGTGTGTTTTTAATTATGACTAAATATAACATCAAATGAACATAAGGCCAAACAAAAGGTGTAAGAGGTTTCTCCCCCATATATTTATATCAGACCCGACCAGGTCCGTGTCGCACCGATAGACTGCGTAATACTTGAGCCACTACACTCACCCATAGCGGGTTAAAACTGTTAACTGGACCACCTATCCACCCATGGCGGGTTAAAACCGGAATAAATAAATAACTTAATTGGGTCGCCCCCATGTCACCGAGATGCAGGTCGAACGCACAAACCGAGATAGCAGGTTTAAAACGTATCAAAAACAAGTAAACGATTGTTTAAAGTCACACTCGGCAGATCCGGAAAGTCACTGACGAATAAAATAAAAGTTTAGTTATCTATTTATTCAATATTTGGCTAGGGTGCGTAATTTTCGCGCCCATAAAAATGCTCAAGAGTTCGCCTCCAAATATCTTCTGGCTTGACTCCAGTTCTGAAACCATGGATTATTACAGTAATTATTTGGTTCCACCACCAAATCAATCTTACATGGGAAGTGATAATCAATATGTCTCAACACCTTCTGCACTAGAGTTGGCTTAACATACATCCAAAACTGGCCACTCTCACTATCATACTGCACCCCCTCACCTGACTTGAATTCAGTCTGGAGTGAATCCTCAATGTCGTAATGTGATACCCCTTCCGCAGCCACACCCGATAAACAAATCATTAGTTTTTCACTTTTTGGAACCAATTCACAAATTGTTCTCTCAATTCCTTCCCGAAACTGGTTATAATGTTCTATTTTATCTGGTGTTGGATCCTGTTCCCCTCCATAAACGTCACTCCATCTATTTGATTGATCAACCATCAATTGAGCTACTAATTTTTTAATTTCATTTAATTCCATAATGTGTTATTTTATTTACCTGAATATAACATCCTTTCCCCTTAAGGCCAAACATAGCCCGTTCCTCCTTCATTGGGTTAAACCCACTTATTCCTCCCAGGCGCCGAAGGTGCCGCTCAGCGCCTGGTCGTTTATTAACTCCACTGATAACGCCCCTTAAAGCGATTCTATTAGGTAGCACATGCGGGCGATTAACTCGTTCTTCCTTACCCTTAACTCCATTCTATAAGGCTCGTCATTCAACTTGATGTCTATGCCCTGGAGCTGTGCTGATAGCCCTTTTAGCTTATCAGTGGTTGTTCCCTCTACCTCTACCTCTAGGGCCTCGGTTACGGGGGCTACCTCAATTTTTTCTACTTTTTTTCTTCCTCTTTTTTTGCCTTCAGAAACTGGAATGGTGAAATTTACTTTTTCAACCTGTTCTTTCTTGCCTGACCCTTTTGGCCTACCCTTTTTTCTTACTACAATTTCTTCGTTTTCCAT
>CAZNWC010000036.1:0-2604 GCA_964577055.1 uncultured Chitinophaga sp.
GTGGCCTGGTTGCCCTTGGTAAGGTAGCTGGCCAATTTGATGCGCTGGGCCTCGCCGCCCGATAGGGTGCTGCTGGCCTGACCTAGTTTGACATAACCCAATCCCACATCTTCGAGCGGTTGCAAACGGCTGTGGATGGCTTTTTCGTCGCTGAAAAAGGCCAAAGCATCGCTTACGGTCATGTCGAGCACTTCCGAAATGTTCTTGCCACGGTACTGAACTTCCAGCAACTCGTCTTTGAACCGTTTGCCCTTGCACACTTCGCATTCCAAAGTAATGTCGGCCAAAAATTGCATGCTGATGGTGACCGTTCCTTCGCCCTGACAGTTTTCGCAGCGACCTCCCTCTACATTGAATGAAAAATGCGCGGGTTTGTAACCGTTGATTTTGCTGGCTTGCTGGTCGGCAAACAGGTTGCGGATGTGGTCGTAAGCCTTGGTGTAGGTAACCGGATTGGAGCGGCTCGATTTGCCAATGGGGTTTTGGTCGATCAGCTCTACGTTTTTGACACTGGCAAAATCGCCTTCCAGCCGGTCGAAATCACCGCCTTTTTCACCAAAACCACTGGTTTGTTTTTTCAATGCGGGGTACAGCACCTTTTTGATGAGCGAGGTTTTGCCCGATCCGCTCACCCCAGTGATCACCGTAAAACAGCCAAGCGGAATTTCGGCATCTATGTTTTTCAGGTTGTTTTCGCGGGCACCTTTGATGGTGATGCTTTTGCGCCAATTGCGGCGGCGGGTGGGTATTTCAATGGCCTCACGACCGCTCAAATAACCACCGGTAAGGCTGTCTTTGGCTTTCAAAAGTGCTTCGAAATCGCCTTGAAACACCAATTGGCCACCATGTGAACCGGCAAGTGGACCAATGTCGACCAACTGATCGGCGGCGCGCATCACGGCTTCTTCGTGCTCCACCACAATCACCGTATTGCCATTGTCGCGCAGGCGTTTGAGCACTTTGATGAGGCGTTCGCTGTCGCGAGGGTGGAGGCCAATGCTGGGCTCGTCGAGGATGTACATGCTGCCCACCAAATTGCTGCCCAGCGAGGTGGCCAGCTTGATGCGCTGCGACTCACCACCCGATAGGCTGTTGCTCAAACGATTGAGGGTAAGGTAACCCAAACCCACATCGCACATAAAGCCCAAGCGGTTGGTGATTTCGGCCAGCAAACGTTTGGCTACCTGCTGCTCGGTGGCTTGCAATTGCAGCTGTTCAAAAAGCACCAGCAATTTGTCAACAGGCAAAAGCACCAGCTCCATGAGGCTGTGACGAGCGCCTGTAGCCGCATCTACCAGCTTTACATAGCTGGCATCTTTGCGCAAACGGGTGCCTTTGCAGTCGGGACAAACCGTTCTGCCCCGGTAGCGGCTCAGCATCACCCGGTATTGGATTTTGTACGATTGTTCTTCGAGATAGCGGAAAAAGCTGTTGAGTCCTTCAAAATATTTGTTGCCTTCCCACACCAATTTTTTTTCAGCATCGGTGAGATCATACCACGGCCGGTGCACGGGAAAATCGAAACGGATGCCGTTTTTTACCAGTACATCGTTCCATTCGCTCATTTTTTCACCACGCCAGGGGGCAATGGCGCCTTCGTACACACTCATGCTTTTGTCGGGAATCACCAAATCTTCGTCGATGCCAATCACGCTGCCAAAACCTTCGCATGTTTTGCAAGCACCGTAGGGATTGCTGAAGCTGAACAAATTCACCGAAGGCTCTTCAAAAGGCTGCCCGTCGGCTTCAAAGCGATCGCTGAAATGCAGGCGGCCGTTGTCGGTAAGCAGGTAGCAGTCGCCATGCCCTTCAAAAAAGGCGGTCTGCACCGAATCGCCCAAGCGGAAAGCGAGACTTTCATCTTCCAAATCAACCGAAACCCGGTCGAGCACCACAAAAAGGGGCTCTTGTTCCAGTTTTTGTTGGCTGGCTTTATCGCCGAGCAAATCCTCAACCCGGTAGGCGGTATCGCCCGCCATCACCCGCACATAGCCTTTTTGCTGCAACACCTGCAGTTCTTGGGCGAGGCTGCGTTTGTCGTGCCGCACAAGCGGACACAAAATCTGCACCCTGCTGCCTGAACCGAGGGCCAGGATGGCATCTACCACGTCGGAAACACTGTGCTTGCGGACTTCCTCGCCGCTTTCGGGTGAAAAAGTGCGGCCCACCCGGGCAAAAAGCAGTTTTAAATAGTCGTATACCTCGGTCGAAGTGCCTACCGTGGAGCGCGGATTGCGGCTGGTGACTTGCTGTTCAATGGCCATGGCCGGCGAAATGCCTTTGATGTAATCGACCTCGGGCTTTTTCATGCGTACCATGAACTGCCGGGCATAGCTCGAGAGGCTTTCCACGTAGCGGCGTTGCCCTTCGGCGTACAAGGTATCGAACACCAGCGACGATTTGCCCGAACCCGATAAGCCCGTTACTACCACCAGTTGGTTGCGCGGAATGGCCAAATCAACCCCTTTGAGGTTGTGCAAACGCGCATTTTTGATGATGATGTGGTGGCGGGGATCGAGCTGGTCGACTGCTTGGGCTACAAAACTATTCATGGTACAGAACTACAAAGGTCAGTAACAAATTCGGCAGTCGAAAGTTGAATTT
>CAZNWC010000037.1:0-2245 GCA_964577055.1 uncultured Chitinophaga sp.
CAATGCGGTGAAAATATTTTTAACGGAATTGGCAAACTCAGAAAAACCAACTGCCAGCCCTTGTACCCACTCGGTGACCTTGGTTTGATTAGCGTTGAGGAATGCCAGGAAAGCGCTCACAGCGTCCAACGCAGGCTGAAGTAATTGCTGGCCAGCCCTGAGTTGCAACACCTCAAAGAATTCCTGAATGTTGGAGGTCACCCCTGACCAGTTCTTGGCTTGGATGGCTTGACCTGCTTCTACCGCTTCCAGTTTTTTCTGGATGTATTCCACAGCCCTGCCTTGGGCACGATAGATCTCCAGTTCTTGCTTCCTAATATTCAGTTTTTTTGCCAGCAGGCTGTCCTCTGTAATCTGCCCTGTGAGAATCGAGCTGATTTCTTGGGACTGCTGACTAAGATCGACACCGAGGGTGGTCATCCCAGCAGCAAATTTCACAGAAAGATCAACGGCCTGCTCTAAAGTGCCGCTAACAGAGCTGATACTGTTGGCGACGGTGGAAAACACGTCATTTAGCTGGTCTGAGGTAATTCCAGCCAAGTCCATCGAGCGTTTCTGTAGTTGGTTGAAAGCATCCTCTACCGGCCCTTGCAGGGAATTGATCTGGTCTAGTGCCCCTTGGACGGCTGTGCCCCCGATCGTCACCTGAGTGGTGGAAGCCAAGGTCGCCTGGATTGACAGCAATCGCTCTTTGTACCTAATCGCCTGGTCTAACAGCGCCTGAAAGGAACCCCCGATCGATGCCGCCATCTGAGTAGCCGCAAACTGGATTGCCAGAAAACCAGCCGACAGTTGCCCCAAGCTTTGGATGGAGTTGGCAATACCGCCCGCCAGTTGGTCAAACTGCTGCTTAACCCGTCCCAGATCCAGTCCTTTGCCTGCATTCTGGATTTTCTCGGTGTTGATCTGATTGATTTGAGCCGCCAGAGCCTTGGCCCTGGCAACATCCTCATCGGAGAATCCCGCCTCTTTGATTGAGGCTAGTTCCTGTTTGTACCTCAGAGACTCCTGAAGCAAGGCGATCTGACGCTGGGTGTTCTCGCTCCCCTCTCCCCCCCGCTCCGTCTGAGCTTGGATCAGAAGCTCGTTGATCTGATTGACCTCAGCGGCATACTCCCTGGCAACGGCCAAGTCATCCGCGCTCAGGCCAGCACCCTCAATATCCGCTAACTGCTGCTTGTAGCGGGCAGCCTCCTGAAGGGTTTGCTGCTGTTGCCGAAGTTTCGTAATCTCTTCGTCTTCCCCGGATGTGTCCCGGTAACCCGCAATATCCTGCTGTAGACTGCTAACCACCCGCAACAGGCTGGTTGTCTCAGCAAAACCATCGTTGATCCGCTCGACATTGAGTTGGTTAATCTGGGCGGCAATTTCCCGCGCTTTGTCCACATCCTCATCTGAGAAGCCAGAGACCTTGATCGAGGCCAGTTCCTGCTTGTAGCGGATGGACTCTTGCAGGCGGGCAATCTCTTTCTGGGCGTCCTCCCCTCCGCCCTCCTCAGATTGAGCCTGGATTTTCAGCTCATTGATCCGGTTGACTTCGCTGGCGACTTCCTTGGCGATCGCTAAATCTTCACCCGTAAAACCAGCACCATCGATCGCCGCTAACTGTTGCTTATAGCGATAGGCTTCCTGCATGAGCTGCTGGGCTTGCCGAAGCTTGACAACCTCCTCATCCTCGCCGCCACGATTATCCAGCGAGACAATATCCCGCTTCAGGGAATAGATCACCCGGAGCAGATCGACCTGTTGCTGTTCGGGGGGTGCGCCGGTTTGCGGCTGGCTTCCCTGATCAGGCTGCTGTTGTGGCTCGGTATCAGGCTGGATGGCGGTTGCTGGCCCTTCTTCTGGCTGGGAGGGTTGAGCCGCAAAGGTTTGTAGAGTTTCAGCGGTGGCGTTAACTGCTTGCTCTAGACGATCGTTGGCTGCTTGTAAAACTGTGGTGTCAGCCTCAGTCTGTGGCTCTGAAGGTTGAGCAGGTTCAGGATCTGCTGGCTCCGACAGGTCGCCTAAAACCGTCTCTAGTGCCTGAAAACGATCGACCAATCCCTGGATCTGCTCATCCAAGGCGTCTGTTTTAATCTCAGGGATGGGGATGCTCTCAAGCTGCTGGGGTTCAGTCCCTTCGACAACCTCTACTCTTTCAGTAGTTTGCAGAGGGAGTCCCACGGGCTGCACATCCCCCCGGACAGAGACCAGATCAGCCAAGCGTTCTTTCAGTGCCTGGAATTCAGCCGCCAATTCACCA
>CAZNWC010000038.1:0-2061 GCA_964577055.1 uncultured Chitinophaga sp.
AAGCAAGGGCCTGGTGGTGGTGTTGAACAACAGCAACCAAAGCCAATCGGTGCAAATACCAGGTGTGAAAGGTCAGCCCGAGGTACTTTACCAATCGGAAGCCGCCTCCATCAAGAAAAACAAATGTTTGCTGCCGCCATTGGGTTTTGTTATCTTGCGTGAGCCGTGAAGACATCTTTGATATTTGGCTTATGCTTGCTCTTGACACTTTGCAAGTCAATAGGCCAGACGCCTGCTCAATACGTGCGTGTGATCGAGCTAGATTCACTTGGCTTTGAGTGGACAGCTGCCTCATCTTATACCTGGCGTTTTTTTGCCGCTACGCTTCCTGAGGTCGACAGCATTTCTCCGGAAACGGGGATGCTACGATTAAGGGAATATGGTTCTTTGCATAGTAGCAATGTGCCTACCCAGACCTTTTATTACCCGGGAAAGATGCGTGCAAATAGCATCGAAGATGCCATGAACCATGCTTTTGTCGGTGGATTTTTCACAGATACCAGTCAACTCGATAGCTTAACGCTTTTCCCGACAATCGTGGGCAATCGCAAAGCTTTTGTAGGCAGTATGAATCTGCAAAACCACCGATTTGCTTGGGCATGGCAAGACAGTTCCAGTGGCGTCAGCGGAATACACCAAATAAGGCACAGCAATCAAACCTCCTTCCCGCACCGACTTACCATCAGCGGCTCGGTAAACGACAGCATGGGTATGTTGGTGGTGCTGAATGCCACGAATGGCAACATCATCTTGCAAAAGCATTTTCCCGGCATTCGCACTTTGAGCGATGCCGTGGCTGATTTTAAAGTGCCAGGAAGCATCCTTTTAGCTGGTACTTGTCGCGACGATGGTCACATCAGTGAAAAACCTATTCCGCTAAGTGGCCCACTCACCGGCATCCGCAGTTTTTGGGCACGGTATTTTCCCGCCAACGATTCGGTTGTTTTTATTCGTTCATTGCCCTATACCCGCTTTGATCTACTCCCAACATTCAGCTCAAACGGCATAGCATCCTTGCCCACAGCAACGCCCACCGATCCGTTGATCAAACAACTTTACTTTGACAGAGAGGCTGCCACGGCTCAGGCGGTGGATTCGGTAAGGCACAATGGCCGTTTGCTTTTCCACAAGGAGGCGCCTGGCACCTACCCTGTTACTCATTTTTACGAAACGGCTACATGGCCAAATAATAATTTTCATGTATGGCAATTGGAATGTCGAAGTTGCTTTCACAGGGAAGCTATCATCGAATTCGATAGCTGGCAACCCACCAGCAAACGAGTCTTCTCTTTAAGTCAATTCGATGCAGTATTGGCCATCCCGGTGAGGTTGCTTTTAGACGCATATAATGTTAATGGCTCCTTTGCCGGATTTGTTCAATCGCCAGACGTCTCATTTAAACATAATTGGGTGATTATGCAATTCCTTCCTTTTGGTGATGCAGTGAAAACCGATGATAAAAGAGCCATTCAGGTGTACCCCAATCCCGTGAACCAAGGGCAGTTCAAGATCCAAACCGAAATGCCCTTCGACCAACCCGCTGCATGGACCTTGCGCGATGTGCAGGGCCGAACGGTGCATCAGGGTCGATTAACCGATACCGGCGAAACCGTTCAGGTAGGTGATGCACCAACCGGTATGTACTTTTTTGAACTGCAACTATCTGAGGGCAGCCGATTTGCTAAAATCATGATTCATAACCAGCCATAGCTACCAAATAAGCGCCTATGAAAAACCAAAATCTCCTCATTTGCTTCGTGTGGTTACTGCTGCTGCCGCCGATGACCTATGCCCAGAACACCCGCAATTATTTCATCGCCCACGACCTTGATTCTGCGGGTTATGAATGGACCGCCATGGCCCGCGACTGGAACGGTAGCCTGGTGGTCAGTACCGTTGCCGAAAGCAGCAGCGGTCCCGCCTTTGGTCCATTGCGTTTGCGCATCCACAGTGGTATTGGCTTGCACCAATCACCCGCATCCACCACCCTCACCTCAGCCGGTAGTTTCAGGGTATTCGACATGGTAGGTGAGCAAGTGATCTGGCTAACAGGCGCTTACA
>CAZNWC010000039.1:0-2034 GCA_964577055.1 uncultured Chitinophaga sp.
AGTAATCATCTGATAACCGAAACCCCCCTGGCTTGCCAGGGGGGTTTCCATTTAATTGGGAGCTCAGCTTGTAGGCTGGTGCCTAGAAAGATGAGGTGCTACTTGAAGAAGGCCTTGATTATTGGAATTACCGGCCAGGACGGTTCGTACCTAGCTGAGCTTCTGCTCGACAAGGGCTATGAGGTTCACGGTCTAATCAGGCGTGCTTCCACCTTTAACACTTCAAGAATTGACCACCTCTACCGAGACCGTCATGAGGCAGGCAAGAATCTCACGCTCCACTATGGTGACCTGTCCGATGGTTCCAGGCTCGTTTCATTGATCGCCGAGCTAAAGCCTCACGAGATCTATAATCTTGGCGCGCAATCTCACGTTCGAGTCTCGTTTGATGAGCCGGAGTACACGGGTGACATCACGGGCGTTGGAACAACGAGAGTTCTCGAAGCGGTTCGTTTGGTTTCTCCTGAGTCCCGCTTCTACCAAGCATCGTCGTCTGAAATGTTTGGCGCGACACCGCCCCCGCAGAACGAAGACACGCCCTTTTATCCCCGTTCCCCATATGGTGCGGCCAAGGTCTACTCATATTGGATGACGAAGAACTATCGCGAGGCATATGACCTATTCGCAGTGAATGGAATTCTCTTCAACCACGAGTCTCCAAGGCGCGGTGAGACTTTTGTTACTCGAAAGATCACTCGAGCGGCTGCGCGAATCAAGGCTGGCCTTCAAAGCAAGCTGTACCTTGGCAACCTGGATTCTGTTCGTGACTGGGGTTATACCCCAGAGTATGTCGAGGGTATGTGGCGAATGCTGCAGCACGACAAGCCGATGGACTACGTGCTGGCAACCGGCTACGCAGCCACTATTCGTGACTTTCTGACTCATTCCTTTGAGGCTTTGGATCTCAACTGGGAAGAGTTTGTCGAATTCGACCCAAGGTACTTACGCCCAACTGAGGTTGATGCACTGATTGGTGATGCGTCTCTGGCTGAACGAGAGCTCGGGTGGAAAGCAAAGACCATGACGCCAGACCTCGCACGCATCATGGTGGAGGCAGATGTTCAGGCTCTGCGGCATGAGGGCAGCCATTGGATCGACACTCCAAAGTTCCTCTAATGACACTCTTTCCATTAGATAAATCCGCACCGTTCTATGTCGCTGGACACAGGGGAATGGTTGGCTCCGCAATCGTTCGTCACCTTGCGTCCGTGGGCTTCACAAACGTGTTCGGCAGGACATCGAGAGATCTAGACCTTAGAGACCGTCAGGCAGTCTTTGCCTTCTTCGAGCAAATGCGTCCAAGGTATGTGGTCCTGGCAGCCGCCAAGGTTGGTGGAATTTTGGCGAATGACACTTATCCTGCTGACTTCTTGAGTGAGAATCTGCAGATTCAGATCAACGTCATGGATGCCGCGCTGGAATTTGATGTTGAACGCTTGTTGTTTATGGGATCCAGCTGCATTTACCCGAAGTTTGCCCCTCAGCCAATAACTGAGAATTCACTCATGACCGGACATCTTGAGTCAACTAACGACGCTTACGCTGTCGCGAAGATTGCTGGCATCACCCAGGTTCAGGCGGTTCGCAGACAGCATGGCAAACGCTGGATCTCGGCCATGCCGACCAATCTCTATGGCCCAGGAGACAGCTACTCAGAAAAGGGCTCACACGTCTTGCCAGCGATGATTAGACGCTATGAGACTGCCCGCATCAACGGCGACGCGAAGATTGTCAACTGGGGCTCCGGCCAACCAATGCGCGAGTTTCTGTATGTGGATGACCTAGCGGAAGCCAGCTTGTTTTTGATGGAAAACTACGACGGTCCAAGTCAAGTAAATGTTGGTGTTGGGGAAGATCTAACCATCAAGGAGCTGGCTCAAATTATTGCCGAAGAGGTCGGGTATCTAGGAGCTACTGAGTGGGATAGCTCAAAGCCCGACGGCACACCTCGCAAGTTACTTGATGTCAGCATGATCAACGAGCTTGGCTGGAAGGCCAAGACTTCGCTTCGCGAAGGCATCCGTCTTGCGATAG
>CAZNWC010000040.1:0-1941 GCA_964577055.1 uncultured Chitinophaga sp.
GGTTTTGGTTATGGTGCGACCTTCAAAATTCTCTTCTTTAATTCTAAGCGTTAAATCCTCAGGATATTTGTACGTTACAGAGGATTTTTGAATGGACGAATAATAATTTTCATAGGGGCTCCACGAAGCAATAAACGCTGTATTTATGGTTTTTAGCTCGGATTCAAAAACAAATGTGAGCGGAAACTCCGTTGGGGTATAATCTAAAAAAAGGACACGATTATCAGTGAGAAGTGAAAATCCATCCGCTACACTTTGGTCGGTAAAATCACTCTTTTTAAATTTTTTTATCTCCATCCCCATGGCATTGTAAACCGTGAGCTGTAGATGTAAAACTTTTTCCGAAGGACTATACGGAAGATAAGCATCAATATGGTCTTCACCTTTTTTATTAAAAATGGTAACCACCCGTTTACGGCTGATGGTGTAAGACTTGGATGATGTAATATTGACTACAATATCATCCCTACGAACAATACTATTCGCGGATTCTTTTAATGCATCTGGAACCGTAAGGGCGGTGTAATTTGGATTTTGACCGAAAAAAAATTGGGGTACCAACAACAGTAGGAGTAAAGGCTTATACATCTCGAACTAATTTTTTCCAAATATATTTTTTTTGGAAAAAATTTACAAACAAAATTTACAATTTATTTTGAGTATCCATAAATATCGTCACCGGACCGTCATTGAGTAAGGCAACTTTCATATCGGCACCAAAAATCCCTGTGCCCACTTTTTTCCCCAATTCCCGTTCCATCGCCAACACAAAGGCTTCGTATAAAGGAATCGCTTGTTCGGGTCGGGCGGCCTTAATGTAGGAAGGGCGATTGCCTTTTTTGGTCATGGCATGTAAGGTAAACTGACTCACTACTATACAATCCCCTTGGCAATCTTTCACAGATAAATTCATCACACCCTGCTCATCGCCAAAAATCCGAAGGTTAGCAATTTTGGACGCCAACCATTGCACATCGTCCATCCCATCGGCTTCTTCTACACCCAACAAGATCAACAAACCCGTTTGAATTTCAGACACTATTTTTCCATCAACGGTAACCGAAGCTTGTGTGACTCTTTGAAGAACTGCACGCATAGGGAAGAGTTATGAATTTTGAGTTATGAGTTATGAATTTTGAAATTTGAAATTTGAAATTTGAAATTGAATTTTGAATTTTGTTATTGATATTGATATTGAATTTTGATATTGATATTGATATTGATATTGAATTTTAAACTAACCTCCAAACCGCCTAAGAAATTCCACCAATCACGATTCAGTACCGAAGTTTCGGAGCTAGTCACCAGTCACTAATTACTAATCACTAGTCACCAGTCACTACAAACTCTTCCGTTCCTCCGCATATTGGTCTCCGCGGTACTGTTCGTCATCTCCGGCTAAAATTTGTAAATAGCTACGGTAGCGCGACCACGCAATGGTATCGGCTTCTAATGCTTTTTTCACAGCGCAATGCGGCTCTTCTTTGTGCAAGCAATTGTTGAACTTGCACGATTCTTTTAACGCAAAAAACTCAGGAAAGTAATCGCTTACTTCTTCGGGCTCCATATCGACCACGCCAAAACCACGAATACCGGGAGTATCAATAATTTTTGTCCCGAACGACAAATCAAACATCTCGGCAAATGTTGTCGTATGTTGCCCCTGTTGATGGGAATCCGAAATCGAAGCAGTACGTAAATCCAACCCCGGTTCCAACGCATTGACCAAAGTCGACTTCCCTACACCGGAATGTCCCGAAAACATACATACTTTATCCACCATTAATGCTTTAAGTTCCTCAAGACCTTTGGCTTCCAATGCCGAAACACGTAAGCAACGGTAGCCAATCTGACTGTAAACATATTGCAAATACAATTGCTCATCCAAAGCTGCGTCGTCATAGGTGTCTATTTTATTGAACACGAGAACCGCTTCAATAC
>CAZNWC010000041.1:0-1854 GCA_964577055.1 uncultured Chitinophaga sp.
GCGCCCGCAGCGGCGTTGCGCGGGTTGACAAAGGTCTTTTCGCCCTTGGCCCCGGCGGCGATTTTGGCGCGCTGGCGCTCGTTCAAAGCGTCAAAATCGTCGCGGCGCATGTAGACCTCGCCGCGCACCTCCAGAACAGCCGGCAACTCGCGTGGCAAGTCGGCTTTCAGCTTCAGGGGTATCTGGTGGATGGTCCGCACGTTGTGTGTCACGTCCTCACCAGTCTCGCCATCGCCCCGGGTCGCGGCTTGCACCAGCACACCGTTTTCATAACGCAGGCTCATGGCCAAGCCGTCGAACTTGAGTTCGGCCACATATTCCACCGGCGCATCGGCCTCGCTCAAGCCCAGCTCTTTGCGCACGCGGGCGTCGAAGGCCTGGGCGCCACTGGCCTCGGTGTCGGTTTCGGTGCGGATGCTGAGCATGGGCACGCGGTGACGCACGGGCACAAAGGCGTCAAGCACCCGGGCGCCCACCCGCTGGGTGGGCGAATCGGGCGCGACCCATTCAGGGTGTACCGCCTCCAAGGTCTGCAGTTCCCGAAACAGACGGTCGTACTCAGCGTCGGGGATCTCGGGATCGTCCAGCGTGTAGTAGCGCCAAGCGTGGTGGTGGAGCGCCGCACGCAGTTCAACGACACGCTGCCACGCGTCATCTCCGGTACGCTCGCCAAACAGGTCTTCTTGTGTCACGAGAACAAGCGACGGGCTTGGGGAGATCCCGCCGCGAGATCCCGGGTCTCAAGGGCATCATACAAACGCTGGAGATCTTCGGCGATCATGTCGAGAGCGGCCTCTCCCAGGGCCTCACCGCGTTCATCGGTGACCACGCCCTCCATGCTCTGAGCCAGAGCAAAAGCCACACTGCGCAAACGTCCGAAGGCGTCTTCGCTGCGTGGCACATGGGTCACTTCCAGTGCCAGAGTGACCGACTTTTGCGCACTCTGCTCAGGATCATCGGCCATGGCAGCCTGGGGATCAAAGCCCAGTGTCAGCAAGGGTGCCTCGTGCGCGTGGGACGAGGGCAACACCATACGACCCGGCAGAGCCCCTGGAACAAAACCCTGTGCACTGGCTTGCTGGGTGAGATAACCCGGGCTCCAGGCTGCGCGGCGAGCGCGCAGGGTCAGCGCCAGTTGTGCATCGTGCCCGGTCGCGAAGTGATCCAACTCCCGCGCGCGGGCAACTTCAGACATCATGTCGGGGAAATCGGGGGAAGCACCCAGCGCATCGGCCAGGGCCTGGGTCTTGACGACGAACTCGGAAAATTCGATCTGGTTGAGTGCACCGGCGCGGTTGGCCAGTTGGACCCCGGCCTGTAGGGCACTGTATCGCTGGCCGGCGCGGGGTGCCTCCCACTCTCCGGTGTCAGTGTGCAGGCCTTCAACCGCAAACGGCTTGCTTCCCACCCGGCGCGTGGCGGGCAAGGCAGCCAGCACCGCATCCCCCGATACAGGGTGGTCAAGATTCAGCGATGCAAGGGAGTCGATCAAGGCATCCAGCGCGGGTTTACGCTCAGGCTGCGGCAATTGGCCGAGCGACGGCTCACCGCGATCAAATGGACGGTTGTCATCCGCGACTGGTGCCCCATCCAAATGGGGTTCAAGTCGCTCATTCGCAGGAGCAACCAAAGGATCGATGCGTTCGCTGGCAATACGCGGAGCGTGTCTTCGTGTTTGCCAGGTGTTATAGACCACCACTGCCAAGAGGACGATCCCCCCCAGAACGACCAGACCGATTTGCAAACTGCTCATGAGATAACGTGGTAAGTGAGTGGTGTGAGGGAAGAAGGTCAGTTCGACTCCATCATGCCGATGGCGGACTCCATGTCCACCGCGACAATGCGAGAGACACC
>CAZNWC010000042.1:0-1787 GCA_964577055.1 uncultured Chitinophaga sp.
CTGGAAAAGCTGGAAAAGGAACTGTCGGACCTGCAACAGCAATCCGCCGCGATGACCGCCAAATGGCAGGCCGAACGCGACAGCCTCGAACAGGCGCGCGAGCTGAAGGAACAGCTTGACCGCGCCCGCGCCGAACTGGAACAGGCCAAGCGTGAGGGCGACTTCGCCAAGGCGGGCGAGTTGCAGTACGGTCGCATCCCGGGGCTTGAGAAGTCCTTGGCCGAAGCCGAGGCCCGCGAAGGCGAGGCCCTGGTCAGCGAAGCCGTGCGCCCCGAACAGATCGCCGAGGTTGTCGAACGCTGGACCGGCATCCCCACCACCAAGATGCTGGAAGGCGAGAAGGAGAAACTCCTCCGGATGGAGGATGAACTGGGTCGCCGGGTCGTCGGCCAGCGGCAGGCGGTTGAGGCGGTGTCGAAAGCCGTCCGCCGCGCCCGCGCCGGCCTGAACGACGAAGGCCGCCCGCTGGGATCCTTCCTCTTCCTCGGCCCCACTGGCGTGGGCAAGACGGAACTGACCAAGGCACTCGCCGAATACCTCATCGACGATGAAACCGCGATGGTCCGCATCGACATGTCCGAGTTCATGGAGAAGCACGCCGTGGCCCGCCTGATCGGCGCACCACCCGGCTATGTCGGCTATGACGAAGGCGGTGTGCTGACCGAGGCGGTGCGCAGAAAGCCCTATCAGGTCGTGCTGTTCGACGAGGTGGAAAAGGCCCACCCCGACGTGTTCAACGTGCTCTTGCAGGTTCTCGACGACGGCATCCTGACCGATGGTCAGGGCCGCACCGTGGACTTCAAGCAGACGATCATCGTCCTGACCTCCAACCTCGGCTCGCAGGCGCTTTCGCTGCTGCCTGACGGGTCGGATGCCGCGACGGCCAAGCGCGAAGTGATGGAAGCGGTGCGCGCCCATTTCCGCCCCGAATTCCTGAACCGTCTGGACGAGACGATCATCTTCGACCGCCTCGGTCGCGCCGACATGACCGGGATCGTGGAAATTCAGCTACGCCGCCTTGAAAAGCGGCTTGCGCAGCGGAAGATCACGCTCGACCTCGCTGCCGATGCCAAGGCCTGGCTGGCCGAGGAAGGCTATGATCCCGTCTACGGCGCGCGCCCCCTCAAGCGGGTGATCCAGCGCCAGTTGCAGGACCCTCTGGCCGAGATGCTGCTGGCAGGTGACATCCTTGACGGTGCAACCGTCCATGTCACGGCGGGGACCGAAGGGTTGATCGTCGGCGACCGCGTTATCGCCTCGCGCCGTGATCGCCCGGCGCAGGCCGTGGTGCACTGAAACGAAAAGGGGCGCAGTATCCGCTGCGCCCCCTCCCACGATAAACCGTAAGATCAGCCTTCCGGCGGAAGGATGACCGAATCGATGACGTGGATCACGCCGTTCGACGCTTCGACATCCGGGGCCGAGATGACGGCACCGTTCACCTTCGGGCCGCCTTCCAGCGTGATGGTCACTTCCGCGCCCTGCACGGTGGCGGCCTTCAGGCCTTCGGACAGGTCGGTCGACATCACTTTGCCCGGCACGACATGATAGGTCAGGATCGCGATGAGCTTGTCCTTGTTTTCGGGCTTCAGCAGGTCTTCCACGGTGCCCGCGGGCAGCGCGGCAAAGGCGGCATCCGTCGGTGCAAACACCGTGAACGGACCGGCGCCTTTCAGCGTTTCCACCAGACCGGCCGCTTCGACGGCGGCGACGAGCGTGGTGAAGTTGCCCGCACCGACGGCGGTGTCGACGATGTCCTTGGCGTCCTGCGCAAAGGCCGGTGCCGA
>CAZNWC010000043.1:0-1704 GCA_964577055.1 uncultured Chitinophaga sp.
GGCTTGGCTCAGCCTGGAAAGATGATGTGACTGGATTGGCTTCGCCGATCCTTGGGGGTGGGCGTTACAAGCAAAGCCAACCCGCTTCGCGTGTTTGGCTTTTTACTTTCCATTCCTCGCCCAAGCTTGGGGCTTGGCTCGGTCTGGAAAGTAAAAAGCCTCTCCGCTTTCGCGGAGAGGCTTTGCTTGTCGGGGTGACTGGATTCGAACCAGCGACCACACGCCCCCCAGACGTGTACGCTAACCGGACTGCGCTACACCCCGAACTTGGGAGTGCAAATATAGCGAAAGATGATTTCCATAAACCGCAGCGCTAAAAAAATGGTTGATGCCATTCTGTTTTTCATACCAGCACTATTCTCTGCGTTCTCCGCCCTAGCTGCGACAGCAGTGCAGGGCAAAATGCTCCGCTACCTCGCGGCCTGCCTAAAGCCAGGGTCTGCACCGTAAAAGGTCGCTCGCGCAAGGCAGTTACCGGCTAACGTCGATACAAAAATGTGTACTCGGCTAATTAACCTCTCTGCGCCTCTGCGGTTTTCATTTGTTATAAGCCCACATCTGCACCACGTTTTGCGCAATTGTTTTCGCAAACTGCGCATTTGGCGCTTTTGGTTTGGAGCGCCCTTGCAAGCGCCGTAAATTCAAGCATGCAAGAAGCCCTGCTCCATTTCATCTGGAAAAACCGACTCATTCGTCAAGGCCAATGGAAGTCGCAACAAGGCGAATCGCTCGAGCTCTACCACAGTGGCTACCACAACCAACATGCAGGTCCCGATTTTACCGAGGCCTTGGTAAAAATAGGTGGACAACGTTGGATGGGCAGCGTAGAAATTCACGTTAAAGCCCGCGAGTGGTACCTCCATGGGCATCAAAACGATGAGGCCTACAACAATGTAGTGCTGCATGTAGTATGGGAGGGCGAAGAAATAGCCTTTCGCGCCGATGGAACCCCCATCCCCCAATTCGCCCTTAAAAATTGGGTGCCATCGGAGTTACTGGGACAATACCAGCGCCTCATGCAATCGCCTGAACTGTTGCCTTGCGCCCCCTTGTTGCCTGAGGGAAGGGGTTTTATGCCCAATATGCTCGATCGGGCAGGGGTAGAACGACTCGAACAGGCAGTGGGCCGCATGCGAATTCAATTAGAAAGTTGCAAAGGCGACTGGGAAGAAGCTTTTTGGCGTTGGATGGCTGGTGCTTTAGGTTTGCGCGTAAACCGTGAGCCCATGGAAGCACTGGCCAGTGGCCTATCGGTGCACCTCTTGCACCGGTACCAAACCCAACTGCTTTCGCTCGAGGCGCTGTTGTTCGGACAAGCAGGCTTTTTGCAGAACATCCCCGAAGGGCACCAATGGCCTTTGCGTTTGGCCGACGAATACCGCTACCTGCAAGCGAAACATGGCCTGCGACCCATGCCAACAGGCGTGTGGCGATTTTTACGCATGCGGCCCGCGGGTTTTCCCACCCGGCGGCTCGCACAGCTGGCTGCTTTGTTGCACGGAGGCATGCCTTTGTTTCAGCGTTTAAGGGAATCGGATAGCCCGCAACACCTGCTCAGCCAGCTTCGGGTGGAGCCTTCGGCCTATTGGCAACAACATTACCGGCCGGGCGACATCGGCCAAGGAAGGTCAAGCAGTGGCAAACCATCGGAAGCAACCACCCGGGTATGGGCCATCAATGCGGTACTGCCAGCCATGTTTTTGT
>CAZNWC010000044.1:0-1650 GCA_964577055.1 uncultured Chitinophaga sp.
AACAGGGATGGTCTGAAGAAGAACGTGATTACTGGCATCACCTCAACGCGGGTCAAGAATTTGCGCCATTGAGTTGGGTGAGGGCACTGCAAGCTCCTGATACCAATCTTTCGCTGTTAGATCCAGCTTACTTGCGTGGTTTAGGATTTTTAGATAAACCCATCACCAAAAACAATCCCGAAGGTTTGCCTGTCGGGTTTTCCATCAACCCAGAAAAAGAAAATGGTCGTGTGATGTTAGGTCTCACCTGTGCATCTTGTCATACAGGTCAATTGAATTACCAAGGCAAAGCATTTCGCATCGATGGTGCATCTGCTGGATTTAATATTTATAAATTCTTCACCGACTATGGTGTTGCCTTATCGAGAACATTACAAGACTCATTGGTATGGAAAGATTTTGCAACAAAAGTGTTGGCTCAAGAACCTGGTGATGAAGCGCAATTGAAAAAAGAGGTTGGTGAAGTGATGGCTCTTGCTGCTTGGGAGATGGAAGCTTATGCAAAACTTGGAACGCAATCTGTTGATGCCGGTCATGGTCGCATGGATCCTTTCAACCGCATTGGTAACCAAGTATTCGGACTAGGTTTGGGTGAACAAGCGAACTACCATGCAGCCAACGCACCTGTGGGTGTGCCTTATCTTTGGGATGTTGCTCGTCTCAATTGGGTGCACTACAATGCATCATTTAGCAAACCGATTGCACGCAATATTTTACAAGTACTTGGCAATGGTGGTAAAACATATTTTCTGGATGAACAAGGCAATGTAAAAACTGGTCCGGAAAAATGGGCGAGTAATTTCAACATCGAGCGTTTGTTTGAAATGGAAAAAGGTTTCGCGGCATTGAAGGCGCCAAAATGGCCATCAGCTATGCTCGGTGAAATCGATGAGAAAAAAGCAGCAGATGGAAAAGCTTTGTTCATACAGAACTGTGCCAAATGCCACGCGCCTCGTCCCGAAGCTGGTTCCGATCCTGCAAATCCCAAGTGGGAAGTCGCTGCTGTTCCTTTGCATGTCATCGGAACTGATTCCAGCGAAGCCGCTACTTTCGTCAACCGCCGTTACAATGCCTCAAAATTATTAGGTCCGGGTGCAACTTCAATAGATGGCGCGACAGGCTTGCAACTCTTGACAGAAGAGATGGAAAAATATGCCTACAAGCAATTGGGGTATACCGATGAGCAAATTCAAAAAGTAAACGGTGATGGTAAGCATGAAGTAGTGAGGGCAAAAGCAGTGTATAAAGCAAGACCATTGGATGGCGTTTGGAGCACGCCACCTTTTTTACACAATGGTTCAGTCCCCAACATCTATGAATTATTAAGTCCGCCTACAGAAAGATCAACTACTTTTTGGTTAGGCACTTACGAATACGATCCAGCTAAAATTGGTTATGTGAGTCAGCAAGGTCCAAAATCATTTTTATTTGATACCCGACTTCCAGGCAATGCCAACACCGGTCATGCTTTTACAGATGATGCAACTATTAAGGGCAAGATTGGTCGTGCACTTTCACCTGATGAGCGTATGGCGATTATAGAATATTTGAAGGCTATCCCTTCTATGCCTCCTGATTCCCATAAAAATTAATTGCTTATCTCCATCCTCCACCAAGCGCCCTGTACAAATCAATACTGTTGATGTATTG
>CAZNWC010000045.1:0-368 GCA_964577055.1 uncultured Chitinophaga sp.
GGAGCGCCGAAGTTGGAGTTGAGCCAAAGTCCGGCGACGTTCTGCGAAGCAATGCGATAACGCTCATCGGTGAGGTTGCGGCCCATCACGCGGAAGTAGTACTTGTTGTCTACTTGCGCGAGGGTGAGCGAGGCGTTCACCAGTGTGCGTGCGTTGAGGAACGTGTTTCCGCGTGGATCATCAATCGCCTGCGTATTCAGGTTTTGGCTGGTGTAGGCAGCCGATGCGTTCGCAACGAACTTGAATTCGCTGCTGACCGGTGTTTCATACGTACCATCCAGCGTCCACTGCCACTTTGGCGCGCGGTCAAGCGGAGCGGTTGACAGGTCATAGCCCGCGCCGGGCGCAGTGTAGCTGTCATAGGCCGC
>CAZNWC010000045.1:378-1519 GCA_964577055.1 uncultured Chitinophaga sp.
CCCTTCACCGTGGCGCTTGCCGCGTTGACGAAGATCGTTACCTGGTTCGACTGGCCGTTTACAACGATCGGCACGTTGAGCTGCTTTTGCAGATCCTTGTACTTCACATAGAAGCCGGTGAGGTTGAAGCGCAGGCGGCGGTCGAACAGTTCGGTCTTGACGCCAGCTTCATAGCTGTCTGCCGTTTCCGGGTTGGTTGCGCGTGCTGCTGTGCGGAAGGCGTTAACGTCTTCACCGAAGGCTGCAAAGCCGCCGATCTGGTCGTTGAAGCCGCCGCTCTTGAACCCGCGCGAATACGTCGCGTAAGCAAAGACATCGGGCGTGGCTTGCCAGCCAAGGCTTGCGCGCCAGGTTGCACGACGGGCGCTGTTGTCCACGCGGATGACACCGGCAGGATACTTGAACACGCTGGCATCAAGTGCATCGTCGATCTGGATCGAAGGATCAAAGCCGCCGTTAAGCGCAGGAATAAACACCTGCTGACGTCCGTACCATTCCTTGTCTTCCCACGTGTAGCGCACACCGGCGGTAAACGTGACTTCCGGCGTGATCTTGTAGGTGCCTTCGGCGAAGGCCGCCTTCGAACGCGACTTCTGTGCGTTGCAAAGGATGTAAGGCGTATCGTTCCAGTTGCCGAATGGCAGCGGGCCGTTGGTCAGATCAAGGAAGCCGAGGATCTGGGCGACGCAGAAATCGATGGTTTCGCGCTGATAGAACCCGCCCAATACCATATCGAAGTTGCCGCCAAGATCGGTGGCAAAGCGCAGTTCCTGCTGGAAGGTCTTGCGATCATCATCACGTGTCGCATCGAAGATCGACAGCGGTTGACCGTCTGCCGCAATCGGCACGGCGCCGGCGTAAGAGTTAGGAATGCGCGATTCCTGCTTGCGCCAGCCGGTGACCGAAGTCAGCGTGCCGAAATCGAAATCGATATCGCCGTTCAGGTAAATGCCGTCGACCGAGATGCGCTGGCCGTTGCGCATCTTGATAAGGCCGTCCTGACGATAGCTGACTGCTGCGTTATCCAGCGGATCGCTGCTGTTCGGATTGGGACGGACCGAATTGAGAAGATCGGTCAGGAACGGTGCTGTGCCGGTGTAGAGACCGTTTTCGTTGACCGAAGGAACGGTCTGCGACTTGT